>JBBAAR010000006.1:0-167771 GCA_041658185.1 Elusimicrobiota bacterium | reverse complement strand
GTCAAAGAACTTGTGTTTTTATCGTGTATATATTAATTTTTAGATGGTTTTTCGATTTCTGACTCATTTAAAAAAAATATTTTCTTTAAATTTTCCTCTTGACTATATATAGTAAGTCAATAATCTTGCAATTTTAACAGAACACGCCCTGTTTTTCTTAGTATCATATCTTAAACCTTAAATTTGTTTTTATCCGTCCCGTTGCTGCTCTTATATCATCTGCTATTTCTTGTAGTTTTACAAGCATTTCAATTTTTTCTTCAATTGGAATTTTAGCAAGTTCTTTATGGAAGCGCGCTTTTGCATTAAATAATTTCTTAATTTTATTGTTAACTTTATTTTTTTCCATAATACAATTTTACAAATTGTTTATATTTCCCGTCTAATTTATGTTTTTGTAGAATTTTTTTTAAGTACTTATTATTTATCTTCGTTTCTTCTATAAGTTTCATCATTCTTTCTTTATCTTTTGGCCTGAAGGTCTGTAACATTATTGCTATCAAATATTCCGGCTTAAGTGTCTTTGTCTTCGTTTTCTTATATTTTTTTTCAACAGCATTTTTAACGGCTTCTTGTACAAGTTCATTATATACAGGGATAAACTGGACGGGAATCCCTTCAATAATAATATGTTCTTTATCCATACTATAACCCTTTTCCCGACAGTAATTATATATCGGTGAAAGTGTAACTAATTTCTTTTCTTCTACGGGCGTAAAAAATATATCCAAATCATATGTAAGAATAGGCTCTGCATAAAAGATAACAGCAATTCCGCCTCCAATTGCATAATCATTAATTATCCCTTTTTCCTGCAATTCATTTATAACTTTTATTGCTTTTTCCATCTATAAGAACCTCTATAAACCCAAAACATCACCCATCGTGTAAAGCCCGGGTTTTTTGCCGAAAATCCATTTTGCTGCTTTTACTGCACCTGCGGCAAATGTATCACGCGTGTGCGCACGATGAATAAGTTCAATCTGTTCGCCCTCTCCTGCAAAAATTACCGTGTGTTCCCCAACAATATCGCCCGCACGGACAGCGTGAATCCCTATCTCTTTTTTTCTTGCTCCGACATTACCGTGTCTGCCGTAAATATGTTCCAAATTAAGTTTTGACGAAATTATTTCGGCAATCTTCAACGCCGTGCCGGACGGAGCATCTTTTTTTTGGTTGTGATGCGCCTCAATTATTTCAACATCATAACTCGGCAAAGCCACCGCAACTTCTTCAACAAGTTTGAATAAAAGATTAACTCCGACGGACATATTCGCAGCAAGTATAATCGGGATTTCCTTTGAAGCATTTTTTATTCTTTCAATTCCTTCCGCCGTGATGCCGGTCGTGCCTATAATTATTGGTTTTTTTTGTTTTTTTGCAATGTCCAAATGATATAATGTCGCATCCGTATTTGTAAAATCAATAGCCACGTCAGATGATTTTAACGCTTCTGAAAAATTATCCGTAATATTTATTGTATCAAGCAGCTGACCGATAGCATGATGTTCTCGCCATTCAATCGCACCGGACAAAACAAGTTCCTTGTCCGCAAGAATTCTTGAAACTACCATTTTTCCCATTTTTCCTGCTGCACCGCAGACGATAATTTTTAACATAATTCTCCTCTAAAAATATCTCAAATACAGATATAAGTTACATATTGCAACTACAATTATCATCGCGGGAAATGCATACTTGCAATATCTTGACCAACCAATTTTGTAGCCCTTTTTCTCGGCGATGGCAATTCCTACGACGTTCGCAGAGGCACCAATCGGTGTGCCATTGCCACCGATATCGGTTCCCAGTGCCAACGACCAACTTAATGTTTCTAATGAAATGCCTGTTTTTGATAGATTAAAGACCACAGGCACCATCGTCGCCGCAAACGGGATGTTGTCAATTATCGCGGATGCAAACGCCGATGTCCATAAAATTATTGAAACCATAACGAATGCGTTCCCTTTGGAAATTTCGCCTATCCATGCGGCAAGTATTTTCAGCACACCGGTATATTCAAGTCCGCCGACACAGATAAATAGCCCGACAAAAAATAAAAGCGTTTTCCAATCAATTCGTCTGATAATTTTCTGATGCGATTTATACGCGAAAAGCAAAGTAAGAAACGCCGCGATAACGCCTACGAATGCCACCGAAAGACCGGTCCAGCCGTGAGTGACCAGCAGAATAATCACAAAAACAAACATCACTGAATAAATTACAAATAATTGCTTGTGTGCAATCGCTCTTTTCGGGTCGGGATATTTATCTATGTGGATTTCCGTTTTAGGCGTTAACTGTTTTTTGAATACGGCATAGAAAAACCCCAGTACAAACAGCATTCCTATCCAGGCAACCAGACCTGTGTTCTTCAGAAAATCAAAAAATGTAAAACCGAACGCCGTTCCGATGATGATGTTGGGCGGGTCGCCGCACATAGTAGCGCTGCCGCCTACGTTCGCGGCAAAAATTTCCGCTATAATAACCGGCACCGGGTCAAATTTTAAAAGTTTAGCAAGTTCTATCGTAACCGACGCAAGAAAAAGTAGGACGGTGATACTGTCAATAAACATAGAAAGAAAGGCGGACAGCAGCATAAACGCAATAAATATAGGAATAACCTTGTATTTCATCAGTTTGGCAACATAAAGACACAGCCACCTGAAAAACCCGACGCGGGTAAGACCTTCAATCATCGTCATCATACCGCCGATAAAAATTATTGTCTGCCAGTTGATTCCGTGCGAGGCATCTTCTTTGACGCCTCTTATTATCCAGAAAGACGAGTGGAAAATCTCTTTCAGGTTAAGAACCCAAGATATTGCATCAGGAGTTCTTAAAACAAAAATCATCGTTAGAATTGCACCAGCCACGGCGGAAATATACCTGTGCCATTTCTCCGCCATTATCGCGATAAACATCGCCAAAAAAACTATTACCGATACAACCTGAATGTTGGTCATTGTCCTTTTACCTCCATACCGTAATTTTTCATTTCTTTGATAAGTTTTTCTTTGTTTTTTTCATCCATCGCGCACATCGGCAAACGAAGTTCGTCGGAACACAAACCCATTAAACCCATCGCAGTTTTAACGGGTATCGGATTTGTCTCAATGAACATCGCTTTTATCAAATTGAAAAGTTTGTAATGTATTCTTTTTGCTTTTTCCGCATCACCCTTCAAGTAAGCCCACACCATCTCGGAAACATCCCGCGGGACAATGTTAGCAACGACTGAAACCACGCCAACGCCGCCGATAGACATCAAAGGAAGTGTAAGGGCATCGTCGCCGGAAAGCATATCCATTTTCGGACAAAGCATTTTTATTTTCGCCATCTGCTCCAACGACCCGCTTGCCTCTTTTATTGCAACGATATTTTTGCACTCAGCGTGAAGTTTCGCAATTGTTTCCGGCTCTATGTTGACTGCGGTTCTTGATTGTATGTTATAAATCATAATGTGAATATCAATTTCGTCCGCCACTTTTTTGAAGTGAAGATAAAGTCCTTTCTGGGTCGGTTTATTATAATAAGGCGCAACTATGAGCACTCCGTCGGCGCCGACCTTTTTTGCGAAGGCCGTCATCTCAATCGTTTCGGCGGTGCTGTTAGAACCGGTTCCGGCAACAACTTTTATCCGTTCTGCAACCTGTTTAACGACAACCTCAATAACTTTTTCATGTTCCTCGTAATTGAGCGTCGCCGATTCGCCGGTTGTTCCGCACGGGACAAGTCCGTTAGTTCCGTTTTTAACGTGAAACTCAACAAGTTCTTTTAATTTTTCAAAATCAACTTTTCCGTTCTTAAACGGCGTAACTAATGCCACATAACTTCCTTCAAACATAAAACCTCCTATTTCCATTTTACTAAATTTTTCTTATTGTTCAATACCCTCTAAAAAATTTTCTATCAACTCCGGCAAATCCTGACTGTATCCGCCTTCCAAAACGGCAAACTTTCCCGCTTTTATTTCGCTGATTTTTTTTGCGATTTTTTTATAGGAATCTTTTTTCAATTTAAGATTTGCAAGCGGGTCGTCCTGATATGTATCAAAACCTGCGGAAATCCCGACAATTTCCGGAGAAAAATTTTTTATTTTTTCTATCGCCATATCAAGCATTTTTAAGTATGTTGTTTCATCCGTTCCGGGCGGGAGCGGAAAGTTGAAACAATTTTTTTCCGAATTATGCCCGGTCCCCGGATAAAGCGGAATCTGATGCAATGAAACATATATTACATTTTCAACGCCAAAAAAAATATCCTGAGTGCCGTTGCCGTGATGAACATCAATATCCAGAATTGCAACCTTTTGTTGCGAGGTTAAAAGTTTTTTAACGGCAACGGCTATATTATTAAAATAACAGAAACCGCCTAAAGAATTTCTGCCTGCATGATGCCCCGGCGGCCTCATCAGTGAAAAAGCAAATTCATTTTTCATCGCATAATCAGAAGCATCAATAGCAGAACCCGCGGAAAGCAGGGCATGTTCGTAAATACCGTCAAAAGCCGGAGTGTCCTCATCGGAAAAATTTTCCGACTTGACAAGATTCAGAAGTTCTTCAGTATGCGCCGACAGAATATCTTTTTCTTTTGCATAATTTGGTTTAACAAACTTCATACCTGTTTTTTCCAAAAACTCTTTTGTTTTTAACACCCTGAAAGGCGCTTCGGGATGACCGGGAATATTATATTCAGCCGCTTTTTCCGAATAGATAATTTTCATACAAATTTTGCAATTTCTTTCATCGGGCTTCTTGATTTTTCCCTTATTTTATCGTCGGCGGGATACCCGACGCTTATTATGATGTCAACTTTTTTATCTTTGGGAATATTGAGAACTTTTTTTACTTCTTTTTCGTTGAAAAAACCGAGCCAGCAAGTGCCGAGCCCTTCTTCCGCCGCCTGTAAAATAAAGTGTTCTGCTGCAATTCCTACATCTATAAGATTATACTGTGTCCCTCTGAAATATCCGCCGAGCGCTGCGATGAATTTTGAATGTTCAGTGATAACCACAACCAAAACCGGTGCAGATTTTGCGAAAGAGTTAGACGAATAAATTCCGGAAAACGCCGCGGGCGCAACTTTGTTTTTTAATTCCGGACTATCAACAATAATAAAACTCCACGGCTGAGAATTGCATGCCGACGGTGCCAGCCGCGCCGCTTCAAGACATTTTTCCAATACGTCTTTGGGCACAGGTTTGTCCGAATATTTTCTCACACTTTGTCTTTTCTTAACAAGTTCCGAAAAATTCATTTATATCGCCCCAGTTTTCTACCCTGAAAAGATTTAACTGTTTTTCACTATGTTGATTCCACGGATAATCAAACAATAAAACCTTGATTCCTGCTTTTGCCATATCCTGCGCATAATCCAGCCGGTCTTCTATAAAATGGGTTATATTCAAATTTTTAATAACATTTAGTTTGGGTTGTCCGTCGGTTAAAATCAATTTATCATAGTTAACTTTATACTTATCAAGCCAATCTTTGGTAACTTTTTCTAAAAAAACCGGTCTTGATGAAACCACAAAAATTTTATTTTTACTTGCAAATTTATTCAAACATTCAATCGCTCCGGCTACAGGTTCTATTTTTTCCCAGCCCTTTTCCTCATTAAAAAAATCCCAGACCCGGTTCATTTCTTCAACGCTGATACCGAGACAATCCTCGTAAAAAAAGGAAGTTACATCCTCTCTTTTCAATTCTCTTCCCAAAAATTTTTTAATGAAAAAACGATAGACGGGGTCGCTGTCTGCGATAACACCGTCTAAATCAGTCCCGATATTCATCGTATTTCATCCCCTTTATTTTAAGTGACAACCTGACATACCGTGTTTTTCAAGATACCGCTGGTGATATTCCTCCGCACGATAAAATTGCGAAGCTGGTGTTATCTCGGTAACTATCGGTTTTTTGTATTTGCCTGATTTCTCCAGTTTTTCTTTTGACGCTCTTGCTATCTGCTCCTGAATTTTATTATGGAAAAATACGGCAGACCTGTACTGGTTTCCTACATCAGGTCCCTGACGGTTAAACTGGCTCGGGTCGTGGTTCTCCCAAAAAACATTCAAAAGTTCTTCGTACGAAACCTGCGACCTGTCATAAATTACTTCCACGACTTCAGCATGACCTGTTCTCCCGGAACTTACATCGCTGTATGTCGGATTTTTCATCGTACCGCCGAGATACCCCGCAGCGACGGAAACGACACCCTTTACACCGCGAAAAATGTCCTCAACTCCCCAGAAACACCCGACGCCGAAAGTGGCTTTTTCCGTCTTCACGTCCTTTTCCTTGCGGAAAGAACTGCCGGCGATGAATTTCATTGCAACGGAATTTATGCAATACCGCTTATTTGTAGGCGGAGGACCGTCATCAAAAACATGACCGAGATGGGCATCGCACCTTGAACATCGCACTTCCACCCTCTCCATAAAATTGCTTTTGTCAATTTTATAACCGACATTGTGTTCTGATACCGGTTCCCAAAAACTGGGCCAGCCGGTGCCGGAATCAAATTTTGCGCTTGAGATAAATAAATCTGTTCCGCAACAGACACATTTATAAATACCTTCTGCTGTTTGTTTATTTAATTCGCAAACGAAAGGTTTCTCGGTGCCGCGCTTCCTTGTGACTTCGTACTGTTCGGCAGTGAGTAGTTTCTTCCACTCTTCATCCGTTTTATATATTTTATCCACCGACACCGTCTTACCCGTGACGGCATCATATATCAGCATCTTTTTTACATTCATATCGCCTCTCCTTTCGCCATTGCACCCGGAAGCAAAAAACGGTGAAATTAAGACCATGTAAATTATAATAAATTTTTTAATGTAATGCCCCCCCCCATTTTTCCATAGTATCATTTTTCAATTAAATCTATGGGACGCATTAGGGTTGCGGAATAGGCGCGGGCATTATTGCGTATTTGATTATCGTCAGACACAACGATTACGGTGCCTTTAACTGATGCTCTTCTTATTGTTTCTATTATTTTTCTGTCACCCTCGCCTGTATCTGAAAATATATGCTCTTTCCGGCGGGGTATGTCTAAATCTCTATATTGATTTTGCCCGTCAAAAACAACATACACTTCCGAAATGCCGCCATCTCTCTTTTTATATTCGTTTGACAGTTTAGTAACTGCATCTCTGGCATCTTTCAGGTTTCTGTCTGCAATTTCCGATAAATCCCCAATTTTATTTATTACATTGTAGCCATCAACTACGAGAATTTTCATATTTTATAAATGGACATCTGTCCCAGTGTTTATTGTTCACTTGGACAAGATGTTTCCCTTCCGAAAAAATATAGGACGTCCCGATACTTTCGGTGCGATGACTTTTCCGACGAGCACAATTATAACAAAAAAAACAAAAAAATCAACCGCCGATATTCGCTTCCGCACGGAGCGGATTCCGAACCGCAAATCGTTTCTTCCGCAATGCGGGACAATAATTCTTTACCGCACGGTACTTATTACACGTTGCAGACAGAGTATTCCGCGATGCGGCGAGACGATTACCTAACGAAAAAGACACATTCCTTTTAGAATACCGGATATTACTTAAGGAATGTGTCTTCTTCTATTCAGAACACCGCTGCGGCGACAGGTCTGACTGCCGGACAGGCAGGGAATATCGTTACTGCTCCGGTCTTTTCCCTCTCAACGCTTCGTTTGCTATCTCGTCCCGCAGGTTTCTCAACCGCTTTGAAAGAGCGTCGCCTTTTCCAAGCGCGCCGACAATCAGTTCAATTACGTCCGACGCTTTTTTGTAGGCATCCGCAGTCGCTTTCGTAGATACCTCCGTTGATTTTCTTGCCTCCGTCTGCGATTTCAGTTGCTTCTCTTCCGCAGAAAAAGCATCGTCAACAAGTTTCTTCAACTCATCCGATTTCGCCTTGATGTCAACACCGGTTTTCTTAAGCGCATCGGCATTTGAGTTAAGAATATCAAACGCACGTTTTGAAAACTCACGCTTCGTCGTTTCCGTTAACGCCATTTTTCATCACCTCCTGTTACGACAGAGAATTAGTTGATTAGAGATTAGAGGATTAGTTAAACGTTTTTTTATTTCTAATTCTCTAATTCTCTGATTCTCTAATTCTCTAATTCACTGGCTTATACTGATGTCGTCAACAAACATCTTTGCGCCGGGGGCGGTTGAGTAGCCCTCTATCTTCAGTTTGAGTACTCCATTCCTGTTGGGTGTGCCGGAAACCTGCAACTGTTCCCACGTGTCGGAAGATGCACTCATCGTTGCATTGCTGTTCACTCCTAAATTGTACAGTGTCAGTTTGGGTTTGCCCGCTGCTCCGTAACTTGTGTTATATCTTATGTAAGCGGTTATTGTTACAAGTTGTCCTGATTTCGCAGCAACTTCCCACTCCCACAAACCGTCTCCGACAAATCCGAAACTGTTCGGTCCGGTTCTTGTGATTGTTTTCTCCTGATACGTCCCCGGTTTTGTCCGCCAACTTACAGCCGCCGAATTGTTTGAACCTGCTGCGTTTATTGCTTGAACATATCTGCCGTATTGCTTGTTCCTTGTCAAGCCGGTTTCCTCATAATTTATCGTGTCGGCACTTAATGTCGCGAGCAAGCCGCCTGTTGATGTGTAAATCTTGAAATTATCTTCCTGCGATGCTCCGGATGAATTGTCAGTCCAGTACCAGGTTATCTTCGTGAACGTGTTTGCCGTAACAGAACTTATCACAGGCGCACTCGGAGTGACGGCGGGTGTGAAAAGATTATCAATATAAAAAGTATTGGCTGCATCTGCGTTGACAATAGTAACTATTATCCGGTCTATCGCATCCTTGTTTGCGTTGGATACCGCTGATATATCCCAGGTTACTGTCTGATAAGTATCTGCCGGTGTGATGTTAGGCGTTATCTCCGTAGTTGTTCCGCCGGAGTCGTGGATGCCTATTTTGA
Source organism: Elusimicrobiota bacterium (assembly GCA_041658185.1). Taxonomy (GTDB): domain Bacteria; phylum Elusimicrobiota; class UBA8919; order UBA8919; family UBA8919; genus UBA8919. Next base: position 158,828 of record JBBAAR010000006.1, on the reverse strand, counting down.
TATTGCTCCCCGTTCTTGAAGAGCGGACATCAAATTTGATTTGTGTCCTATCTGATAAATTTATCGTCGGTGAAACTGTACGAGTGAGGGTTTTGTTGAGTGATGTGGTGAGCGTTGAAGTGGACTTTAGTGCGTAAGAGCCCTGGGTTTTGAGGGTGGATTCGGAAAAATCAAATAGTGAGGGAATAGGGTATCTTACTATCACGATGCCGGAACCGCCGGCGCCGCCGTTTGAAGTAGCCGGGTATGTACTTCCAGCACCTCCACCACCGCCGCCAGTATTTGGCATACCAGGATTTCCATTTGCAACGTTACCCCCAGCACCCCCACCACCGGAGCCACCAGCACCTGGTGTACCACTGCTTTGTTTTGCACCACCACCACCACCACCTGCGTAAGTTACAGGTGAACCTGAAATAGAAGATACAATTCCTGCACCACCAGCACCAGAAGCTGAAGCCGTGCCATCCCCACCAACTGCACCAGCACCACCACCACCTGACGAATGTTGAGCAGCCTCAGGTATTCCACCTCTATTGCCCTGAGATGGAGAGACAGATGGGGTATTTCCTGCACCGTATGTTCCACCATCACCATCTGCACCACCGCCTGAACCTCCAGCCGCTCCATTGGTAGGTCCGTAAGTGCTACCACCACCTCCTCCTCCGGCTGCAATAATGCTTCCAAATACAGAGTTAGAACCATTTATAGTTGTAAGACTTGTGGCACCTGCACCACCTGCCCCGACTGTAACTGTATAAGATTGTGCAGTAACAGCAATGGCAGAATTATAAATTAAACCACCAGCACCACCACCACCAGCACCGCTATTGGAAGCAGTTTCGTAACCGCCGCCACCACCACCGGCGACAACAAGCACTTCAACATTCGTAGCAACGTTTATTGTGAATGTTCCGTTGCTCGTAAAGGTGTGAATGCGGTAACCGCCGACCTCCGTTATCGTTCCGCCGGTAGCAGAAACACCGGCATTACTGACATACGCCGCTTGTGCGTTAACGTCTGAATTATACTCCATATAATCAAGTTCCAGCGGTGCGGCGGCTACGGATGTCGGAGCAAAAGTGAGCATGGTTAAGAGGATAACGAACGATTGACACAAGCCGACATTACGCCGGTTCTCGCAATGACACAGGGTTAAACACCTCAGGAAACAGGTAAATAAAAAACCCGGTTGTGTTTTGACTCTAACCGGGCTAATCTTATGACAAAATAAGTTAAATAATTCGCTAATTATCCATAAAGGATAGATAGATAGATAGATAGATAGATAACAGACATTATTAAACGATAAGGTTTAAGCATTAAGTTAGAAGCAATAGTTTTTTTCATAAGTTCCTCCCCTGTCTCTGTTTCCACTTTTATTATACATAATCTATTGTAACTTTTGGGTAACTTTTTTGTAACTTTTTTGTGACTTTATTTTCCGGCGTTATTAAACATTTTTTTACTTACGGTAAAAGTATAACAAAAAACTTTAATCCTGTCAATAGTTTTATCGTTCAAAAATAATATCAATTTGTCCTTTGCCGGAAACCAATTTATTTTTTTGGTCGTCGGTAAGCAGATAAGCGTAAAATATATCCGAGTCCTGCTCCGTCGCAGAAGCCTTAACAATACATTTGAATTCTTTTTCCGGGTCATTTATTTTCAGGTAGAGCCAACTGTTTTTTATGTCCTTGCTTTTGAGCAGGTATTTTGCCCATTGTTCAAGCCGGATAACTTTTTCTATGTTTGACAACGAACCGAAAATATTTTCATCTTTGTAACCCGGTTGTCTTTTTTCCTGAATTGAGACGAGCATCCTGACAATATCGTTGAGTATTATGTATGTTCCCTTTTCCCATTTCAGTTTGATTCCGTTATCCCGTTTTTCTGCGGAAAAATTACCGTAATTTAAATTCTCAAATTTGTAGTTTAATTCCGATTTTGTCCGATTAACAGCGACTCTGCCGGATTGTTTGATTTTAGAAACATCCGCCGCTGTAATCTTTTGCGCCGCTGCCGGTTTTTCAACCGGTTTTTTCGTCTTACTTTTTGCTGTTTTGTATGATGTTTGTTTTTTGGAAAGTTTGCCGATTATATCTTTTCTTGATGCAAGCGAAACCCCGCCGTACAAAAAGAAACGCTGTCCCATAAGAGGATAATCACGGGAAGCCAGCAACTCCAAACACTCCGTTTTTTTGTTATGCCGGGTTCTGTCTTCAAAAGGAATGTCCGTTTTGACTTTTATGTAACCGGTGTTTTTATACCATGTTTCAAAATTCAGATTCCGTGTAACCGGTACCTGGAACAGGAAATCCAGCAGGTGCGAATTCTCCTCTTTCAGCACGGTGAAAATGCAGCCCCACTTTTGGAGCTGATTGAGTTTATGGTATTGAGGTTCGTATTCCGCTACTGCCGGATAATGCATATCCCACCAGCCGAGGAATCCGGCGCTCTGGAAGTTCGGTTTTGTTTCTTTGCCTGGAAAAAGCGGATTTGACGAAGCAGCGTAAACCCGTGTTGCCGTCGGAGCAAATAACAGTTTGTCGCCGTAAATCTCAAAACTTTCCTGTCTTAATCCAAACCACAGCCGCGTCTTGGAAAGTTTTACAAAATCAGCCCAGTAAAGTTTCGGAACTTTTATTTCCGACATAGTCCTAAACCCGGTGATGTAATTTTTCGGAGCCAGACCTTTGTAATCAAGCGCCCATAGTTTCGCGGTTAAGTCGGTGTAAAACAGTATCATTCCCGGAAGGGTACCTTGAAGCAAGCCGTCGTAACGGGAATATTGATAGGAATTCTTCATTTCAATATGTTGAAGCAGGTCGTCAAAACGGCGCTCAACGGGCTCTTTGGAGGCAGCAAATTTTCTGCGTATAATCAAAAACGGTTCAAGAGTGAACTGTTTTTTTATTTTTTCGGCGGAAGAAATAATATTGTCGGAATAAGAATCTATTAAAGCGTTTAGTTCTTTATCCTGCGGATTAACAAACTGCGCATCTTTTTTTGAGACCTTCAATAAATCATCCGATATGCCGGCATAATTAACTCCCGTGTCCAGCGAAAAACCGATATGGGATTCCTGTTCCGATAGTTTTATATACGGTATTTTCTTGCGAATGTCGCCTAATATCTGCGATTTTGCGATGGTGCCTGCCGAGAGCGCCTTTCTTAATTTTTTGTCATTTCCGGTAAGTTCTTCATACTTTCGGTTTATAAAATTTTCATAATCATTCCTGTATTGTTTCTCCTTTTCTTTGCTGACCGGCATATTATATGCCTGATATAAAGCCGCTATGTCCTCCAAAAACAGCGCTCTCGTAACATTGCCGGAATATTTCCGACCGCCGAAAATAATACTTTTTTCTTTCCACTCTATTTTTGTGATGTCGTCTATTTTACCTCCGGCGAAATCTTTAAAATCGTCAAGCGTCTTTATTTCTTTTTCAAAATAATTATATTCGCCGGAAAATATCTGTTTGCCGGAAACCGTTCTACTATAAAAAATATTCAATAAACCCGAGGAAAAATCAACGGAGTATTCAAATATATGGACGGATTTTGGGACCGAGTTTGTTCCGGCAAATTTTTCATCTATGATGTTCCCGGTAAGCGATTTTTCATCGGATTTGCCGCGCGGCACGATAACTATACAGTCGTTACCGTCAATACGCTTGAGCCTGCCGGGCGAAATCTCTTTTTTAATATTATCCTCTAAGTATGGGTATCTCATCGGCAGGTTATTTTGCAGAATACCAGCTGCTTTATCCGACGGAATGTTCAATTGCGCCGCCAATCCGTATAATGCCCAATCCAGCAATTGTTCATTTTTTTCATCTACTGTAAGGGTTTCATAAAAAGAAAGCAGTTCGGAAATGTCTATGCTGAAATTTTTTTGGTTTGTTATTTTTTGAGAAAAAACATGCGGTTCCGCAACACAAGTATTTGCCGCAGATAATATGAATATCAGGAAGGTGATTAAAAAAAATTTAAAAATATTTAAACGAACCCTATTATATCTGTCACGCCGACATAATATCGGCGTGAAAGTAAAATACCTATCACAAAACAGAAAACTAAAACTCTACTTCCGGGGTTTCTTTTGCGGACTCTTCGGCTTTAAAATAAGCGTCTTTCTTCTCAAAACCGGTAAAGGACGCTACGATATTGCTGGGAAATCTCTTTATGAGAATATTATAACCGCGGACTACGTCGTTGTATCTCATCCTTTCAACAGCAATGCGGTTCTCAGTACCCGCAAGTTCGTCCTGCAGGCGGATGAAATTCTCATTGGCTTTTAAGACGGGATAATTTTCAACAATAACAAGAAGGCGGGAAATGGCGCCGTCAAGTCCCTGGTTCGCCTTGATTTTTTCGCTTATCGTTTTTGCGCCTGCCAATTTTGCCCGCGCATCTGCGATATGGGTGAACACCTCTTTTTCATGTTTCACATAACCTTTGACCGTCTTTACAAGGTTCGGGATAAGGTCGTTCCTGCGCTGCAACTGGTTCTCCACCTGCGCCCACTGCCCGGTAATACTTTCGCTGAGTGTAACCAATTTATTGTAATTCCCTACAAACGTCCCGACTACCATCAGCACCAAAACTACGATAATCCCCAAGACAATCCACACTTTTTTCATAATCCCTCCATTAAAATCAATTAAGAATTGAGAATTAAGAGTTGAGAATTGTAAATGTTAAAATCCATAAATTCTTAATTTTTCAATTTTTAATTGCCTCTATTTATCAACTACATCAACCATTTTTTCTATCTCTTTCAGGTATTCCTCCATAACCGGCTCCGGGTCTAATTTCAGCGCCTCTTTATCCCCCAGTTTCATATTGAATATAGTAACAAAAACGGACGGGTTCAGCCCGGTTTTACCTGATAATATATTCAGTGCGTCAAGCCGTTTCACTGGCGGGACTTCGTTAAACAGCCGGACTATGTGACGGAACAGGATTAAAAAGGTTGTGACGGATTTAATCAGCAGATTCCTTATGTCCGATTTATTCCGGGAAACGACATAACCCTGCTGCAATTTGAGCAACTTGCCCTTGAGTTCAAATTCGCACTCGTGTCTCAGATGCGTATTATTTATTTCCAGGTTTTCAAACGGGTCCTCGCCGTACAATACCTTATGGTTGTCCTTCATATCTAAAAATTCTATCGGGAAAACATCGGCAGATTTTTTAAGCCGTTCCGTCGTGAAAAGCAAAGGCGGATGGTTGCCTCCCTTTATCCAGAATTTAATTATTTTGTTAAGCGATTTCAAATCACCGAACTTTATGTCGCCGAGAATTAAAAGAAGGTTGTAATCGGAATGTTTCTTCGTGTCCTCGCCGCTGGCTTTGGAACCGTAGAGGACGACCGATTTCAGATTCGGGCCGTATATGACCCTTACTTGCTCAACAAACTTATTTAAAATATCCGCCATTTGCCCTCCTCTACCAACGGTTCTGTAATTTGAAACCGCAGATAAAAACAATAAATTTCTATTTCTATCTGTGTCCATCTGCGTTCATCTGTGGTGCCATTTTTTACTTTACAGAACCCTACCAACTGCGGCCGGCTCCGCCGCCGCCACTCATACCGCCGCCGAAACCGCCAAACCCGCCGCTGAAACCGCCGCCACCCGACCCGCGACCGCCACCAGACATTCCTAAAAATAACAGGAACAGAAACGGGTTCCGGATAAAAACATATGCAATGATGATTAAAAATAAAAATTGGAAGAACATACCGAGTATGCTCACCCGGCCGCCTTGTTTTACCTCAACGGTTCCGCCGGTAAGTTCAACGCCGGCATCTTTTGCGATTACGGAAACGATGGCAATAACGCCGGCAGCCATCCCCTTGCCATACTCATCATCTTTGAAATAAGGAACGACATAAGTATCAAGAATTTCGCCGCACAACCCGTCCGGCAGTATCCCTTCTAATCCGTAACCTACTTCTATCTTCACCTTCCTGTCCTCAATTGAAGAAATGAGCAGCACGCCGTTATCCTTCCCCTTTTTTCCGATGCCCCATTCCTTAAAAAGTTTCACGCTGAAGTCATCAATAGAATCATTCCCTGTATTTTTTATTGTTACAACCGCAATTTCGGCGCCGGTCTTTTGCTCCAGTTCCCGTATTACCGCGTCCATCCGCTGATACGATGAAGCATCTATTACACCGGCATAATCCGCAACCCAACCGGCAGGTTTGGGCAGGCCGCTACCGTATAACTGCCCGAAACCGGTTGCGAATAATAAACCGAAAAAGACGAACAGCGTTTTTTTATTCATTTAATTAATCTTTTCCTTATCAGCAATGTGGCAAGACAATAAAGAATCAGTCCCCACACAAACAAGATGAATACATCGTATAAAACATTCCTGTTTAAAATAGAACCTTGCATCATAAAACGGGATATATTAACCGCTTTTGTCAGCGGCAGGAAAGAAGATACAATTTTCACTGCGTTCGGGAATTCGTCTAACGGAAAAAATATCCCGGAAAAGAAAAACATCGGCGTAATGAATAGCGTCAAAAAGTATGTGAAAAAATCAAAATTAGGTGCAAGTGCCGTAACTATAAGTGCCATTGAAGAAAATACAAAACCGACTAACAACATCAAAAAAATAATCGGGAGCAATTTTATAAAACTACCGATACCAAACAACATTACTACAAGAAACATAATCAGTCCGCTTATAACTGCTTTAGTCGTTCCCCACAGTATATCACCCATAACAACTTCGTCGGTATTTATAGGTGTTGAGACAATAGATGAGTAGATTTTTTCGTGAATCATTCTAAGATATGAACCGAATGTGCACTCGTAAATAGAAGCGAACATAACCGACGATACTATTAATCCCGGCGCTATAAAATTCAGATACGGCTCGCCGCTCGTCAATTTCATATACGAACCGATGCCGACACCCATAGCGAGCAGATAAATTACCGGCTCACCCAAATTACCGACGAGAGTACTCACAATAAACCGTTTATGTGAATAGAGATTTCTTAACCATACATAATATACCCGGTGACTTAATTTCGGCAACTCGTAAAATTTCATCATTCTGTTAACCCTCGTCCTGTTAATTTTAAGAATACATCTTCAAGTGTTGCAGGACGGTAATGGATATAGAGATGGTTCATACCGGTTAATTTATTCACAATATCCCTGCCGTTATCATTCTGACTATGTATGTAAATAGTATCGCCAATTTTTTCTTTTTTGTAATTTATGTTCTGAAGATTTTTTTCAATCTGGGAAATAATAGACGCTTCTGCGTCCTCAACCCTTACCTCTATCACTTCGCTTCCTATTTCTTTTTTTATCATTTCTTTCGGATTACCTTCCGAAATTACCTTCCCTTTATCCATTATTATAATCCTGTTGCATAACTGTTCTGCTTCCTCCATATATTGAGTTGTGAGAAGCATCGTAGTACCGCTTTTATTTAATCTCCGCAACCTCTGCCATATAAAATGTCTCGCCTGAGGGTCAAGCCCGATAGTCGGCTCGTCCATCACAATTAATTCCGGATTATTCAACAATGCCCGCGCTATTAATAATCTCCGTTTCATACCCGAAGACAGGTCGTTAATTTTAGAATTTGATTTTGCTTTTAACTCGGTGAATATTAACGCATCTTCAATCAACTTAAGAGATTTTTTATTCTCAATCCCGTAAAATTTAGAGAATAGATATAAGTTCTCATAGACAGTCAAATCAATATCCAAATCACTCTCCTGCGGAATTATACCGATGTTACTCTTTATTACCCTGTCATCAACCTTTACCTCTCGCCCCATAACAGTAAGAAGACCTTCATCTAACGGTGATAGACAACATAATATTCTCAATGTAGATGTCTTCCCTGCACCGTTTGGACCAATAATACCAAAGAACTCACCTTTTTCTACGGTGAAAGATACGCCATTTACTGCAACGATATCCTTAAACCTTTTATAAATATTTTTAGCAATTATCATACCTTCAAGTTTATCTGCCGTAATATATATGTCTTAAAATACCATTTGGCCGCCGGATATTTATCTTCTAACATCTCCCCGCAATGTCTACACTTTATCGCGGTGTCTTGAATTTCTTCGGCACAAAAAGGACATTTTTTCATAAAATCATTATACTTTTAGAGAGTTAAAAATCAAGGAATATTTTTATGACAAGTAAAAATCTTATATGAAATATAGATTATACGAAAGGTTTAGAATATCAATTAACGGTAAGGTTAACAAAACCAAATATATTTTTTTCAAGTTTTCAAACCGAAAACAATAATCAACCCAGTTGTAATTCAGTACTTGAATCATTTTAAGATTCACAAAATTATATTTAATTTTCTAAGTCGCGAACGGATCCCGCCCGGTTGTCTTCCTAAAAGTTCTGCAAGTTCCCTAATTGTTTTACCATTATTATATTCGCTGAGTAATCTTTGCTCTTCTTCTTTTGTCCATTTTTTATATGCACTTGGATGTCTTTCCCTTAAATCGTCAACAAAATATGGTTTCGGTTTAATATTATCATTTTTACAATAGACGGTGATTTTCTCCAAAAAAAGATTACCGTATTTTTTTAGTTTTATATCGCCGACACCTTTAATTTTTCTAAAACTTTCAAGGTTTTGCGGACATAACGTTGACATCTCCTTCAGAGCCACATCCGAGAATACGATGTACGGGGGCATTCTTTCTTTATCTGCGATTTCTTTTCGCAGTACCCTTAATATTTCAAATAATTTGCGGTCACATCTGAAATAATCACTCTCAACTGTTTTTTGAGTTTCTGAAATTACAGGTTCCGGTTCCGGTTTCTGATATGACGCAACTTCTATTTTTTCCGGAGGGACGCATATACTGCACATACCGCAGTTGGGAATATCATATTTTTCACCGAAATAATTCAATAAAGTTTTCCTCCGGCAACTATTACCCGTACAAAAATTAATCATATCCCACATTTTTTTATAGGCAATTTCCTGATATTTCTCGTCGGCAATTTGTTTAATAAAATATTCGTGCTTAAACTTATCGCCATAACTAAAAAACAAAATACAATCGCTTTTAAGCCCGTCTCTGCCGGCCCTGCCCGTTTCCTGATAATATCCCTCAATGCTTTTAGGCATATCACAATGAATTACATACCGCACATTGGATTTATCAATTCCCATCCCGAAAGCAATGGTCGCCGCGATAATTTCAACATCGTCTCTGATAAACTTTTCCTGATTTTCATTGCGGACTTCGCAAGTTAATCCCGCATGGTAAGGCAAGGCGCGGATACCGTCCTTCCTTAATTTATCGGCCAAATTATCAACTGATTTCCTGCTCTGACAATATATAATTCCCGAATCTTTAGGATGATTTTTTATATACTGCAACAAGCGCGGATACATTTCTTTTTTGGGTCTAATTTGATAGAATAAATTTTTTCTATTTAAACTCCCTCTGTAAATTTTTGGGCAAGACATATTTAACTGCTTGACTATATCATTTTGAACCTGAAGAATTGCAGTAGATGTAAGTGCTATCAAGGGAACTTTCGGAAAATTTACTTTTAATAGATTCAGTTTCCGGTATTCCGGACGAAAATCATGCCCCCACTCCGAAATGCAGTGCGCCTCGTCTACGGCAATTAAATTTACGTTCAACTGCTGCAGAAAATAAAAAAAATCGGGGAGCATTATCCTCTCCGGAGCGACATATAAAAGTTTAATACGCTTTTCAGTTAACCGCGATTTTATCTCGGCTATTTCGCCGTAATCCATGGTACTATTGATGGAAGTTGCAGAAATACCTATTGACTGCAAGTCGTCGACTTGGTCTTTCATAAGAGATATCAGCGGAGAAATAACAACCGTGAGCCCGTCTTTCATAACAGCCGGCAGTTGATAACATAATGATTTTCCGCCGCCGGTCGGCATTAAAACTAAAACATCCCGATGTTCAAGAACATCATTTATAATCTCTTCCTGTAGAGGATGAAAATCAGTATAGCCAAAATGTTTTTGTAATATATCTTTCATAAAAATACGGTCTATTTTTTCATTGTGATTTATGTTAAAAAAGTGTGAGAGTTACAGTAAACAGCCTAATTTTCAAAGTAATGATTTATTGCTTTTAACTGACCAATAATTTTTCAAAAATTTTTATCTCTGATTACTCTCGTATGTAAAGATAAGCATTACTTTTTATTTCCAATTTCCAGGCAAGATTTCTGATGTTGAGTAGAGCAACGGTGTAAATAGTTTAACATTCAGGCAAAATTTAACAAACCTGAATATCTTACTGCAATTGTTATTCCTTAAGCGATTTAACAGAAGGCTCCGTCCCGCTTTTAGCGGGATTACCGGCGGGGACTTCTACCGCCGCCGCGTCATCCACCACTGCGGTTTCTTCTTTTGCCGCTATCACTTTTTGGTTTTTGAACGGGCTTCATTTACTGTGAGCGGCTTACCTTTCAATTCCTTGCCATTCATACCGGCAATTGCCGCTTTGGTTGCTTCATCAGATACCATCTCAACAAAACCAAAGCCTCTCGGCAGGCCGGTAGCCTTATCCTTGATAATGTTTACGCTCGTTACCTCGCCGAACGCCTTGAAAGCCTCTTTCAAATCCTCTTCCGTTACTTCGCTGGACATGTTCCCTACATAAATACTCACTCTTCCTCCTCGCTCCCCCTGACATTTTAGCAAACCTTTATGATCTGATAGTTGATACTCTATATTACCATTTTAAATATTTTTTTCCGGAGTATTATACTGCTGTTTTATTCAGGGTAACCTGAATTCAATATAGTTCAGTTTGGCTTTGAAAGCGGTAACGCCTTTGTCGGGCTTTATAGTCATTTTGATGTTGGTTGCACCGGGAATATTTACAGTTACGACTTCCTTTTGAAATGTGCTGCCCGACGGACTGAAGTTATATTCCTGCCTCACCAATTCCCTGTACTTTTCTCCCACGCCGCTTGATGCTTCTATTAGTATCTCCTGGGTTCTGGTATCTTTGGTTTCCTCAATTTCATAGACGATTTCCGTGATATGTTGCGGTGTGTCAAACTTAAAAATGAGAACCTGTGGGCCGGAAGTGCCGGCAATCCATTGAGAACTCCCTCTGCCGCGGCTACCGTCAACCAGATTATCAACGGGATGACCTTCATCTTCCGATGTGATGATGACTTCAGCATTGTTAATCAAATCAAGTATGCGCCCTTCTTTTTGATTTTTCACCTCTTCGGGGTGAGTTGCAATACGCTTACGCAATTTTCCGTTCATATTTTTTCTCCCTGCTATTTTATCCGTCTTGTAATTCTTTATAAAAATATCGTTTAAGTGTAATTATATGCAAGAACGTGAAAAATAATTTTTTAAAAACTTTTGTCTCTGATTATTCTTGCCTTTAAAAGATAAACTGGCAAAATCAGTTCAAAATGATAACTGTTAAAAAAGTTGAAATGTGGAGAAATCAAAGTATTAGAACCGTCCCCATACTTCCACCCATACTTCCATTATTTTTGTTTCACTAATTTTTCAATTAAAGTAGTTATTTTATTGATTGCTTTCTCGTGTTTGTTGAAACGATCGTCAAAATGTAGCATAATATTATCTATTATGAGAATTGTATGTCCTTTTATACTTATACCAATTTTCTCTTTTATTCTGCCAGCTTCTACTTTGGCAACTTCATTGTTTTTATATGTTAATATCAAAAGGTCAAAGCACCGTGTTGGATCATCATTTCTGGATTGATCGCTATCGTTTTTAAACAGTGTGTATAAAATATGTTCAACAAGATATTCATTTTGATAATATCCTTCCCAACCACTCCATTCTTCTGCTTTTTGAATTTTATAGCCTGATTCATCTGCGACTGTTGGGAGAATTTGAGTAATATTATAAATTAAATCAGAAGTCCTTTGACCCAACATCACATGTCTCCATTGTTTCATAAAAACTGTATACATTCCATCTTTTGGCGATACCCATAAATAGAAATAACCTGCAATGTGTATTTCAGGTTCACTTTTTGAAGGGGAATAAAAATCAACCATTAAACTTAAATAAGGATCATCGCCATTTCTCTTGAAAATTCCATCTTTCCATCCCCTTTCTTTATAATACTTTTCATAGAAATTTATTACTTCATTTTTATTTAATGCACTGCCATCTTTGGTTTTATAGATTTTTAATATATTTGCAAAAGGATAACGAAACTCAATAAGGTCGGGTTGCTCACTTCGGAATAACTCTGTACCCGAATATGTTGGTATTTGAAAAATATACTTCGGCAATTCTTCACTTTTCAATACAGCAATTAGACTTAAAAATATCATAATAATAAGAATTTCATATATATGTTTCTTCATAATTTATACTCAACATTCCCCAATTTTACTTTTTATTCTTTCTCAATCATTTTAGATATTGTGATCTTTCTTCTTCGGTTAATATACGATCTTTGTTCTGGTCTGCTTCAGGATGGGTTATCAGAAATTCTTGTAATTTTTTCTCTCTTGAAATTGGCCATGGTTCTAAGTATATAATACGAAAACCCTCTGTCCCAAAATATATCCAATGACAATTTTTCTTCTTTCTTACAAAAGAATTCATCACTTGTCTAACAGTAACATTTTTTAGAGTACCTATAGTAACATATTCCTTTTTATATGGTCTCATTCTTTCTTCAATTGCTTCAAGTGATGGTGCACTCATACCCACTGCAAATCCAAATTCACCTATTGACATATTAGTTAATTCACGTATTTTACTAATAAGTTCTAGGAAAGATAGATTTTTAATGGTTATTTTTTTAATTTTACGATTTAATGGATAGTTTTTATCATTTTTATATGCTACAGGAATAATATTGAAAATTCCTTGTTCTTCTTCCATGTAATAATCTTTGTCTTGTTTCATAAGATTATGCAACTTTTCTTGAATTACTTTTTTATCAGGATAGAAATATTTTTTCTGTTCTTGTTCACCTTTTTTTGTTGGGAAAATCTCAGAACAAATTGGAATTTCTAATTCACTTGATAATTCATTTGCTATCTCGCGGAGAGTTAATTTTCTGTGTTCTATCATTTGTGCTCTTGTATTAGGGGACGGAGTTGAAATGGTTGACTTAGCATTTTTGTCCTGTCCACCTTGCATATCCGCCTTTGCGGGAGTAGTGGAATTTGTCGGCGCGGATTGTCCCCACACCGCCTGCCAGTTTAAAGAAATATTTAAACTTATCACCATCATTAAAATTATTTTTTTCATATATTTAAAATGGACAACTTCCATTCAAAGTTGGAGTAATCAACTCAAAATTAAAATGTCACAATGATTGCAAGAATCTACAAAATTTATTGGCATTTTTTTTCTTGTTACAAATTTATTTCTCCCTCAAAGACTAACGACACTTTACCTTCAAAAAAGGCGGTTTTGCCGTCGTAATATACCTTTAAGGTTTCGCCGCCCTGAGTTAGAACGCTGACGGGTGAGGAAACATATTTTTTCATAATTGAAATTATCGCCGATGCTACAACTCCCGTTCCGCAGGCGAGAGTTTCGGCTTCCACGCCCCTCTCGTAGGTTCTGACCTGGAGTTTGTTTTTGCCTAAAACTTTTACAAAATTGACATTTGTACCGGAAGGTTCAAATTTTTTATGAAACCTGATGAGCCGACCGAGTTTATTCACATCAACATTTTTAATATTTTTGACAAAAATTACGGTGTGCGGTACGCCGGTGTGAACAAAAGATGCTTCAAAATTTTTGCCGGAGGCGGTCAGGTCAAAGTCCAGCTTAAAATTTTTCGGGACCGGCATTTTTATTTTTACTGTTTGGGATTGCCACGAGCCGACAAGTCGGCTCTCGTAATGACATTCCAAATCATTTTTTATTTCCGCAGTTATCAAGCCGGCATCCGACTTAAAACTCATTTTTGACGGAGCAATTTTATTAAGATATGCGAAAAGCGAGATACACCTGGCGCCGTTACCGCAAAAAGAGGCACGGCTTCCGTCGGAATTATAATAAATCATTCTGAAATCGGTATGCGGGAGATGGGATTTTTCAACAAACAGAAGCCCGTCCACACCTTCCCTGTTACAGTATTTTTTGGCAAAAGCGGATGCAGTTTTGACAATTTTATTTCTGTTATCAATAACTATAAAATCGTTCCCGCTGCCGGACATCTTTACAAAATTTATAATTTTTCTCTGCATCTTATTACTCTCCATTTTTTACCTTCAACCAGCACTTCCGCCGGACGAGGGCGCATATTGTAATTTGACGACATTGAATAGCCGTAAGCACCGGCGCACAAAATAGCGAGGTAATCACCCTCTGAAATTTTCGGCATCTGTCTGTCTTTCGCAAAAATATCGGACGATTCGCAGATAGGTCCTGCGATATCCCAGTTGCGTTTTTCGCCTTCTCTCCATGCAACCGGAATAATCTCGTGATATGCCCCGTAGATAGCGGGCCTCACTAAATCGTTCATACCGGCATCAACTATCAAAAAGTTTTTTTTTGATGTTTTTTTGATGTAAATTATTTTTGTGACTAAAATACCCGCTTCGGCGACGATAAATCTGCCCGGCTCCAAAATTATTGTGTGATTTTTCGGAAGATTTGACATAACCGCTCCGGCATATTCCGCCGGAGTAATTATTTTTTCGTCCTTATATTTTATTCCGAGACCTCCGCCCATATCAATATATTTAAGTTTTATTTTTGCATCGGAAAGTTTTTTGATATATCCGGAAACTTTTTTTGATGCAAGTTCAAACGAACCTTTGCCGGTTATCTGCGAACCGATGTGCAGATGGAGTCCGACGAGCTTTATATTTTTGAGTTCCGACGCTAAAAGATAGCCCTCAAACGCTTCCTCAAAACACAGCCCGAACTTATTGTGAGGAAGCCCGGTTGTAATATGAGGATGTGTCTTTGCATTTATGTCGGGATTTACCCTGAAAGAAATTCCCGCTGTCCTGCCGAGTGATTTCGCAATTTTATCTATTCTGTAAAGTTCGGGGATTGACTCAACATTGAACATCAAAATATCTTTTTTTATCGCCTCTGTGATTTCTTCATCCGTCTTGCCTACGCCCGCAAAAACAATTTTCTGAGGACTAATGCCGCAGGAGACGGCAAGATTTAATTCGCCGACGGAAACGATATCTACGCCGCAGCCTTTATCGGCAAGAATTTTTAATATATGCGGGTTTTCATTCGCTTTTACCGCATAACAAATTATGTGCTTTACTTTAGAAAATGCGCCGTCAAGGGCTTTGTAGTTTTCCAAAAGTTTCTTTTTCCCGTAGAGGTAAAACGGCGTGCCTACCTTAACCGCCGCATCAAAAACGGAAACATCGTCAATAAATAAAAGATTGTTTTTGTATTTCAGCATAATTCTCCTATTCGGTCACATCGGCAACTCTTAAAATATATTATTGAAATTAAAAATCCGATAAATACAAAAATAGACGCTGAAAAATATAGCCCGGATTCGCCGAAGTTTTTATAAATTAGTCCCATAATCAAAGGTCCGGCAGCGTAGCCGAAATCAAAAAATCCGCCGTATCCCGCCATAACCTGCGTCATGGAAAAATCTTTCCGTCTTTCTATAATAAGGACGAAAAGGTTGGGGTCTGTCAGTGCAAAACCCGTGCCGTACAGAAACCCGGAAACTAAAAGAAGCGGGAGCGATTTTGCAAAACCGACGGCAATAAAACTTAAGAACATAAGAATCATTCCCCAGATTACAAATCTGCTCCTGTTGTTATCCGTATAATATCTGCCGAGATAAAGCCGGAAAAATACGGTTGAGACGGAAAAAATAGTAAAAAATAATCCGTAGTTGCCTATAAACCTTTTTAATGCTATCAGCGGCAAAAAGACTGTGACCGATGCATCTGCGAGAATTACGGAAAAAATTATAATTCCGGGGATAAATAAATCACGACGGAAAAGTGTTGCAAAAAATCCGTGCCCGTCAAAGGATCGCAGTCCTCTATCATCTATAAAAAAACAGGAAATTACGGCAATCAAAAATAAAATTCCCGATATTAAAAACGGAGTGAAACTTTCCACATTCAATTTTGTGCCTATAAACGGCGCGTAGAAACACGGGAACAAAAAAGCGACCGTATAAATGCTCAACGCAAAACCCCGTTTTTCAGACGGGATAATTACGCCTATAAGAGACCAAACGCTGACAAAAAATAAAATAATACCTACGCCGAAAAAAATTCTCAATACCGCAAGAGTTTTAAAACTACCGGTGAAAAAATATGAAAACGCCGTAACTGAAAGAATTAAATCCCCAAAAATCATTGATTTTTTAAGACCTATTTTACCGATAAAAGAAGAGGAAATAGGACGCAATAAAACAGCAGCCAGCGAGGTCGTGCCCATTAAAACACCCATCAAGAACGGGCTGTTCGTTATCCTTAAAAAATTAACCGGCAGAATCGGAATCAATATATCAATACCGGAAATGGAAAGTGTCGTCGCTAAAATAGCAAAAATAAAATTTTTGTTCATTGAATATGTCTAATGAGGGCGATTGATAGTTTTTTAGAAAGTGATTCCTCTTTACGGTTAATTAAAATATCTAAACTTTTTTTTGCGTTTGACAAATCGTTTTTTTTCAGATAAGCGACTGCTCTCAAAAAATACTCGTCGGCAGAGATAAAATCAGAAATCGCATTATCCGGATTTTTTTTAAGATTAATATAACCGTTTAAGATTTTTGAAGCGTCTATGGCGGTATTATATTGTTTAACACCCTCATCATAACCTACAAGAATATTTAACATCGTAAGTTTTAATTTTACTCCGTCGGTCGGACTTATAGACAATACTTTTTCGTAAAGTTCAATTGCTTGTGCATATTTACCCTGTTCACTATAAATATCTGCAAGACCCGTTAATGCCATTGTGTTGTTTTTTTCAAGTTCCGACGCTTTCCTGTAAAATTCCTCCGCCTGTTCATAAAGATATTTTGCTCTATAAACAATTCCCAACCCGAGAAAAATCCTTATGTCTTTGGAACCGTATTTTAACGCTTTACTGTATGAATCAATCGCCTCATCTTTCATATCTGTCAGACGGTAACTTTCGCCGAGTCGTAAAAGAACATCCGGATTTTTTTTCTTAAGTGTTGCCGCTTCGTTATAGTAATCAATAGCATAACTGTATTCACCGCGGAGCAGCCGTTCATCACCCTTTGAAATATAAAAATCAATCTTTTCCTTTTTGGATTTGGCGGTTGTAATGTATCTAATTGCCGCTTTTTCTTCCGCTGTTTTCTCCATATCGGAATAGAGACAATTAAAAATTAAAAATGTAAAATTAAAAATTACAAAAACAACTTTTTTCATTTTTCTAAAACAATTTTATCAATAAATCGCTCTAAAATTTTGTCTTTGAGTTCATTAACCTTGCTTCTGGCAGAAATAACGCCGGCTTCAATGCACTCCTGAGATTTGTCAAGTTCTATCATACTGACATTTTTAACATTCGGAATGAGCAAAAAATCGGCTTCTTTCATCTGTTTTTCCGTCAGAAATGCGCCCTGTAAGTTTATAACCTGCGAAAGCGTTGTCATCACATTTTTTATCTCAAAAGTTGAAATGTCCGCCTGCGGATAGACGGCAATTATAAAATCGGCGTCCATAACTTTCGCGATGTCAATTGGCAGATTGTCAACAACACCGCCGTCAACAAGAAGCCGGTGCCTGTATTCAACCGGATTAAAAACACCCGGAATCGTTGCCGAAACCCTCATAGCAAACGCCACTTCACCGTCCTTAAAAACAATTCTCTCGCCTGTTTTTATATCACAGGCAATGCAGGCAAACGGAATTTTTAACTCATCAAATTTTTTATCGCCGATATATTTTTTAAGATATTTTTCAAGTTTTTCGGTACTTAAAAGCGACTCCGCCGTAATAAGAGTAAAAAGTTTTAGCGTAGATAGATTAGATATTTTGTTCCAGCCGATGTTATGTCCCATCCTTTCTATATCGGAAATTTTCATCCCCGATGCATAAAGCCCGCCGACAAGAGCACCGACACTGGTACCGACGATAATATCAATGGGAATTTTTTTTTCTTCAAGTGCTTTTAATACGCCGATATGGGCTAGCCCGCGGGCGCCGCCGCCGCCTAAAACAAGCGCAATTTTGGGTCTTTTACCGGAAAGTGCTAAAAAATCCTTCCACAGTAAATTTCTTAACAGTTCCTCATTTTGGCAATTGAGAAAATAGGGGGTAAGCAATAAGAAGTGGGCAGTAAGTAAAAAAAATTTTATGCGATAACCGATTAAATACATTTTTATTCAAGGTTCTTGCCGACGACGGTTTCTAAATCAATTTTTGCGAGAATGACATCTCTCACAGTATCAATATATTCCAACTGCATTTGCATAACCGCTTCGGAAATTTCTACATATTCCGAGAATGAAATGTTTTTATATAATTCCGAAGTATCGGTAAGCATTTCGGCTTCTTTGGTTTTCTTTTCATATTTCTCAATTGCATACTCGTACTCAATAAACGATTTTCTCACTTCCGCTTTTATCGTGTCCGAGATGTTTGCCCTGTTAATCTGCGCCTTCCTATACTGATATTTTTTTTGCTTTATCCTGGCGAATTGTCCGAACCCGTCAAAAATAGGAAGCGTTAAATTAACGGTGGCATTCCATGATTTTTTTTCAAAAGGCCACTGTTTATCTTCAAGTTGATAATTCCCTCCGAGGGCAACAGTCGGATAGCGTCCGGAGAGCGACAGATTAACAGAGAGAGCGTCCATCTGTTCCTGCAACTGGGTTTTTTTAAGTTCGGGACGGTATTCCATCGCCCAGGCAAGACATTTATTGAGGTCGGCGGGAACTTTTTTATATTCCAATTCGCCTTTTATAGCAAATATGGTGTTCAATTCAATGCCGATAGAATCCAGAAAATCAATCCTTGCTATTTCCAAGTCCTTTTTTATTTTTTCACCGCAGGATTTAATTTTTCCCGTATTCCTGTCTGCTAAAAACTTGTTCTTGGAATTTGCATTATCATTTTTTCTACCTGCTAATTTTTCAAGCGATGCGTTGCATATATCAAGTTTCTTTTGCATAGACAAAAGTTTATAAAAATTTTTTGCGGCAGTTGCAACCGTTTTGTTTTTTATCGCGCCGTAATCGCTTTCGGCCGTCTTAAATTCCGTCTCGGCAAATTTCTTCGTTGAACTCAGTTTCGCGGCACTCCATAATACCTGGGTTAATGAAATTTTGGTTGTATAGTAATTTTCTATATTGTCAAGTTCCCCGAGGGTTTTCTGGGGCAAAATAGTATTTCCCAAAAGAGGGGAAAGGAACAGCGGACTTTCGGTGTTGAATTTAGAATAATTGGCATTGAATTCAAGTTGCGGATACATTATGGCCCGCGCTTCTTTAAGACGCTGTTTAGCAATCTGTATATCCTGAGCCGCCGACAGAAGTTGCTGGCTGTTTGATATGGCAAGCCCTACGCTCTCTTCAAGCGTTAGAGTTCTTTCCATAAGTTGCTGGGAATAAAGACAATTAAAAATTAAAAATGTAAAATTAAAAATTAAAAATGTCTGCCTCATAATTTTTTCAGTTGCTGTTTTACCGACGATAATGACGTTCCTCCGTTTGACTTTCTTTTTTCAACCGATTTTCTAAAATCCAACACATCAAAAACGGATTTTTCAAATTTTGCTGAAAAATTTTTCCATTCTACAATTGACAAATTATTAAACGATTTTTTATTTTTAATGCAATAATTCACAATTTTGCCGACGATATTATGCGCCGTTCTGAAAGGAATGCCTTTGGATGTGAGATAGCCGGCAACATCGGTCGCAAGAATAAAGCCGTTTTTGCAGGAGGACATCATTTTTTCGGAATCAACCTTAACGGTAACTATCATTTCCGAGGAAACATCAAGCATATTTTTTATTGTCTCAACGGAATCAAAAAGCGGTTCTTTATCCAACTGCATATCCCTGTTGTAAGACAACGGGAGTCCTTTCATAACGGTTAAAAGCGAAATTAAATTGCCGTAAGTCCTGCCTGTTTTTCCTCTTATAAGTTCCGCAAAATCCGGATTTTTTTTCTGCGGCATGATAGATGAACCCGTAGTGAACTGTTCCGACAATTCTATAAATCCGAATTGTGCAGATGTCCAGATTATAATTTCTTCCGCAAGCCGTGACAGATGCATTGACACAAGTGAACAGTCAAACAAAAATTCAATTAAAAAATCCCTGTCGGAAACGGTATCTACGGAGTTTTCTGAAATTTTGGAAAAACCGAGTTCTTTCGCGACAAAATTTCTGTCTATAGGAAATTCCGTTCCCGCAAAAGCGGCGCTGCCCAGAGGCATAACATCAACCCTTTTATAACAGTCCAGAAATCTTTCCTTGTCTCTTTTTAACATCCAACCGTAAGATAAAAACCAGTGACTGAATAATACCGGCTGGGCATTTTGCAAATGGGTGAACCCCGGCATAATTACGGATAAATTTTTCCCGGCAACCTTTTTAATCGCATCAATTGTGGTGTCTATTTTTTCAATGATTATTTTTATCTCGTCTTTCAAATAAAGCCGTTCGGCGAGAACCACCTGGTCATTTCTGCTTCTTGCGGTGTGCATTTTTCCGGCGACATCGCCTATTCTTTTTTTGAGTTCGGTTTCTATTGAAGTATGAATATCCTCGCCGGTAAATTTCAATTTGCCGTTTTCAAAATCTTTCTTGATTGAGTTAAGCCCGTTGATAATTTTTTTAGCATCGCTTTGCGGAATAATTCCGCACTCGGCAAGCATTTTTGTATGCGCGATGCTTCCAAAAATATCATACTTTGTAAGTTTAACATCGTAATCAATGGATGAAACAAATTTTTTAAAGTTCATAAAAACCTCTTTTTTATTTTTAACCGCAGATACACACAGATTGACACAGATAAAATCTTTTTTGAACTTATCCGCGTTAATCTGTGGTTGCTTTTTTTTATTTTTGCCGTCTCAAAATTGCTTCAACTTTTAACGGCAATCCGAACAGATTTATAAAACCCTCGGCATCTTTTTGGTTGTAAATATCCTCTTTTTCAAATGTTGAAAGTTTTTCCCAATAAAGCGATTTCGGCGAACTTCTCCCCAGAACGGTACAACTGCCTTTGTAAAGTTTTAATTTCACCGAGCCGGTGACATTTTTCTGTGTCTCGTTGATGAAGCCGTCAATCGCTTTTTTCAATTGGGACTGCCACAAACCGTAGTAGACCAGTTCTGAATATTTTACCGTCAGAATTTCCTTAAAATGAGAGGTTTCTCTGTCTAAAACCAGCGATTCAATTTCTCTGTGAGCAATATAAAGTATGGTCGCAGCAGGCGCTTCATAAACGCCCCGCGATTTCATTCCCACCAGCCGGTTTTCTACGATATCGCATCTGCCGATACCATTTTTTCCGCCAAGTTCATTTAATTTTTCTATTATCTCAACGGGCCCGTATTTTTTGCCGTTGATTTTTGTCGGCACGCCTTTTTCAAAATAAACATCTATTACCATCGCTTTGCCGGGCGCTTTTTCCGGCGAAACGGTCATTTGAAACATTTTATCGTCGGGCGCATTTGCGGGGTTTTCCAAAATACCGCCTTCGTAGGAAATATGCCATAAATTTGCGTCTGATGAATACGGTTTTTCTTTTGAAACAGGCAGCGGGATCCCGTGCTTTTTCGCATAATTGATTTCTTCCTGCCGGGATTTCAACTTCCACTCTCTCCAAGGCGCAATTATTTTTATAGACGGCATCAATGACTTAAATGTGAGTTCAAACCTCACCTGGTCGTTGCCTTTTCCGGTGGCACCGTGAGAAACCGCATCCGCTGTTTCCTTTTTGGCAATTTCAATAACTTTTTCTGCAATTAAAGGCCTCGCGAGTGAAGTTCCGAGAAAATATTTCCCCTCGTAAATCGCATTCGCCTTGAGCGCCTGAAAAATATATTTTTCAACAAATTCTTTTTTTGCGTCAATGGTATATGCCCTTAATGCGCCGGTTTTTAATGCTTTTTGGTGAACTTTTGATAAATCCTCGTCGGTCTGACCGACGTCAACAATGCAGGCGATAACCTCCGCATTGTAATTTTCTTTCAGCCATTTTATCATTACCGATGTATCCAGCCCGCCGGAATAAGCAAGAACTATCTTCATAACTATCCTCCAATTTAGTTATTTTACTAAAAAAACGGCAAAAATGCAATAAAAAAAACGTCTGCCTTTCCAGCAGAAATTTTTAATCATATTTGACATTATTATTTTATGAAAATTAAGGAAAACCGACGGTAGTGGATTCGGAGGTATATAGTTTCTTAAAATTTCACTGAAAAACTGACTCTGTGGGTATTCCCCAAGTCACCATAAGGCACGAATGCGTAGTCGGTTGTTAACTGTATATTTTTATCGTCGGTAAAATACGGCTTTGTGAATTTTTACACATTAATATGTATACTCAAATTTGATGCCAAAATAGTTCCCGGTATAGTTATACGGCAGGTATTTTTCAAACTCCATATTAGATGTTTGATTCTGAAAAACATAAAAAACGGTTGTACGGGTAACCGCATTTGGTTTGAAGGTTATACCGGAGTTTAAAATGAATTGATGGTTTTTTTGTCTCTTACTAATTAAGAAATTGCCGTCATCATTCTGCGGGGGTCTTTTCGTGTATGTCTTGATATCAAACTCGGGCCCTGTAGAAACCTCCCATTTCTCCTGTAGGATAAATGACACAGGGAATGAAAAAGTAAATTGATTGTAATCATAGTAATCGGCAAAATAGGAGGGTGTTTCTGTAGAACCGATTGAGGTGAAACGCAGATAATTCTGGTTTGAATTTTTTATCTTATAAGATATTTCCGGCGAGAACAAAACCCTTTCCCAAAGGTTTTCATCGTGTCTTATTGAAAAACTTATTATCGTATCTTTTTGGAGGTCAGAACTGTAATAAGTACCGTCGGGCTGAACCGTTTTCACCGCTATTTTCTGCTTGGTGTAATTTTGGAAAAATACATCTGTTGTAAAATGATTGGCTTTATAATCAACTGAAAAACCCGTCTGATAAAGAGAATGGTTTTGTTTGCCGGTAGAACTTTCTATATTTTCGCCGCCTGCCTGATACTCAGCCAGCAGGTCGGTATAATTGGGGAAATTCAGAAAATGGTACTGCAAAGAAATGTTTGAAGATAATTCATCGGAGAATTTTTTTTCAAAAAAAACCAGCCCGCCGAGACGACTGAAATCATAGAGCCCTGTTCCCCACACTTCGTTGCTGCCCGTCCTTTTATATTCTTTCATATAATCAACCTGACTTTTCAAAAAATAATTTTCAAATATGTTATAATTGTGTCTCAATACAACAAGGTGGTCCATCGTTCTGTCCGTGAATTTTTCGCCTTCCTGCCGTTTAAGACCCGGACCCGTATATTTTAACTCGTAAAATCCGACATATGAATGTTTCCCTTCGGGTTTAACTATTACCCCAAAATCGCTTAAAAGATTGACAGAAAAATTCCATTCGCCTACATTGGGAACAAAAGCGCCTTCGGCAAACTGCAATGAATAATACGGCGCAACTTTCACTTCAGCATAAAGACAGTGAGTAAGCGAGTAAGCAAGTAAGTGAGTAAGTAAAAAATAAATAATTTTTTTCATCTGTGTAATCTGTGTATCAAAAATTCCAGTGGTATGCCACAAACGGATGAATTACAAAAAGTCCCTCCGGATAAATATCTAACCCTAAATCCAGATGTTTTTTAGAAAGCATTATTCTGGAGACAATTTTTTTATTATTAAAACCATATCCCATCTGCACAACAAGTATTGACGGTATATTTATATTTTTTTGATGGGTAAGTCCTGTAAATACAAATACATCCGACACCTTGAAATTGAGTTCATCCACCCTGAATTCGCCGAACTCTACCGCAGATGAAGAAGATAATTTTATATTCATACTGACATTTGAGTATTTTACCCCGCCAAAAAGTTTTGTTTCATCCGTCGCTGATTTTGTAAAGACCGCACCCGCAGAATAATCAATGAAACTTGGTTTGACATCGCCGGAAATGAACCGGAGGGCAAGCATATCGCCATACTGACCTACCAAATCAATCTGCGGAATGACTTTCTGCTCGTTAAACAATTTTACTTTTAGATTAAGATTCGCCCATGTGAAAGGAAGAAGTGCGGGGAATAGATTGAACCGTATCGCACCGTTTTTGTCAGCGGGTACAGGTGAAAAATCCTCGCTGTTAGAATGGATATTGAAGAAAAAATCACCGGGATTATCAAGGAATTTTAAGCCCAGATTTATCAGTTCTTTACCAATTGCGGTCTCTGTAAAATCTTTTGCAGTAAGAGAATTAAGTTGATACAATAACAAAAATAAGAGTGCCGTTAAAAGTTTAATTTTTTTATTCATTATTAGTCTGAGACCCTTCGCTATCGCTCAGGGTGACACGGAGCCGGCCCCCGAATGATTCTATCGGAGGTCTCATTTTATAGAATCCGCTATGTTGCCCGCTTCCGTCGCTAATTTTTGTGCAATAGAAACAACAATATCGGGTGTTACCACTAGGTCAATGTTCCCGCGAGTAAAAAAGTCAGTCGAGGAAACGGTATTGCCTTCTCTGACATTCAAAATATTTTCAACTGCAACCTGTTTTAATACGGTAAAAGGATTTTCCGATGTATTTGTAAAATCGTTCAAATTCAGCAATTTACCGTCATTATTTATCCCATATGACTCGGAGAATAGATACACATATCTTGTTGGCTGCCCCGCCATGTCAATTTTCATTTTCGGCGAAATATTTGTTGCCCATAGCGAGCCATTTTCGGAGCCATCTGCCGAAATATCTGTATCACCGGCATCATAATTTGGATCTACTTTCCATCCGTTGATATAACCATCCATCACAATGCTTCTTTCAGTCAACACATTGCCCTTTTCGTCCAACTCACCTTTATCTTTTGAAACACCGATAAACTCCAATTTGTCTTTTTGATTGCTAATTTGACAGTAGATTTTTTGCGGATAGAAAGAATCATCTTCCTGCCCTGCGATAAAACCGGGCCACGCTGTTAACTGTTCGGGCAGATTTTTGTTGAATGTTATTTTTGTTTGAAGAACATCTAACCGGCTGCTGCTCGTGCCGTCATATCTGAATTTTCCGTTATAGGTATAACTATTTCTTTTTGTGAGGTTCAAGAAAAGAACCGTCTGGCTATCCGGGCGAAGCAGAAGTTGTTCAACACGGACAAGGTTACCATGAATATCTTTTAAACTTCTTCCTGTTGCAAAGTCCGTTTCCTTTATTTCATTGGTTATCTCGCGGGTTACATTCACATCCGTCTTGATATTTGAGACAATTTCTCTGAGTTCCTGCTTTAAGTCCGCAAATGCTTCTTTCAGATTTTTTTTTGTTTTCCCATCCTGTTCGCCGGATTGGTCTTTTTTCTGTTTTATTTCATCAGAAAAACCCGACCACTCGCTGTTCATTGAGTTTTGCTGGTCAACAGATATTGGCACAGGTTGCGACATTTTCCCTTCAGCATCAATCATCACATAATATCCAGCGTCAATATCAATCAATATCCCGCCGCCATCCCCGGTTCCGAACGATACAACACCCTCTAATGTATAAAGTTCGCCGGAATCGGTTGCGATAAACTCGGTCCCTCTTACCGCACAGATAGATACAGGCGTTTTTACGGTGAACTTGCCGCCTTGAACAAGTTTTATTTTAGCACGGATTTTGCCGACCAAAATAGAAAACATACTTTCTGTGCCGAGTGAATTAACCTCAACTTCGGAGTTTTCATTAACCCAAATCTTACTTGTTCCATCAATAAGCAATTCCGCACCGCTTCCTTTAGATGTTTTAATCTTATCCTGTTGCGAAAAAACCATATCTAATTTTGCGAGGGACCAATTCTGGTTTTGATAGACGGAAACATCACCGAACAACTGACTGATTTTTACATCGCCATAAATGCGGGAAAAGAGGTAGAGAGGTAGAAAGGTAGAAAGTAAAACCGACAATAAAAACTTTTTCATAAACACCTCCGATTTTTACTTCTAACAAAATTATATCTTACGATGAAATTACACGACTTCGGCAATTTCATCGCCTCGCCATTTGTAATTATAACAAATCATTAGCATTTTGTCAATGTGAATTTTTACACGTTTTTTGGGTTAACAACTATTTTAGAAAAATCGGCGATTTTTATGAACTGGTTGTAAATCGTGGAAAGCAATGCCAGACGGTTTATTTTTATCTCTTCATTTTTATCCATAATAAGAACCTTGTCAAAAAAACTGTCCACGGGTTTCCTCAACAAAACAAGTTCATTGAGTATCGCCGGATAATCACCGTTTTTGAGCGATTTAGCGTCTTCAATTTTATTTTTTGTTTCTAAAAATTTTTGATAGAGTTCTTTCTCTTCCAGTTCTTTCAGCAGTTCCTCTCTAATCTCTAATTCTCTATTCTCTAATCTCTGTTCTTTTTCCGCCTGTTTCAATATGTTACCTATTCGTTTAAATAAAACTGCAATCGGTTCAAAATCCGGAAGTTTTCTTATGGAATGAACCGCAACGGCACGATTAAACGCATCAAGAATATCAACGGGACGAACGGACAGAACCGAATCTATTTCATCCTGTAAAATATTTCTTTCTTTAAGATACGTATCAAGCCGCTGTTTTATAAAATCCTCCAGCTGCGAAATAAGTTTTGCCCGGTCTTCTACCTTTAACGGCAGGTTTGTGAGCGCCTGAATCATCAACTCTTTAATTGAAAAAGAAACTTTTTTTTCAATTGCGATTTTCACGATTCCGAAGGCAGCGCGGCGCAAACCGTAAGGGTCGGTTGAACCGGTCGGCGTAAGCCCAAGGACAAAATCACCGGCGAGCGTATCTATTTTATCGGCAATTGAAACAACTGATGCTTCCATTGAAACGGGAATTTTCCCCTCATAATTTGTAGGCCACCAGTGCTGCTCAATACCGTCGGACACGCCTTCCGTTTCGCCGTCCTTCATTGCGCAAATTTTTCCGAAGACACCCTGCAGTTCCGGGAACTCCGACACCGTTTCCGTAGATAAATCGGCTTTGCATAAAAGACAGAGGCGTTCAATCGTTGATTTGTCCGGTTGAACAATTGCTGCAGAAATATTTTCAGCAAGCCATTGCGATAGTTTTTGTATCCGCAATACTTTGTCATAAACAGTTCCTAACTTTTCCTGAAAGACAATCCCTTTCAGCCGCTCAATTTTTTCATCAAGTTTTGTTTTTGTATCGTTTTTAAAGTAAAATTCAGCATCTTCCATGCGGGCGGTAATTACCTTTTCGTAACCGTCTCTGATTGTTTCTATGTTTGTTGAAATTCCGTCTTTTACCCCTATAAAATATGTCAGAATTTTTTTTGTTTTAGAGTCAACAATTATAAAGTTTTTCTGTTTTTTTATTGTGTTTTTGATTATTTCTTCCGGTAAGTTGAGAAATTTTTTATCAAACTCGCACAAAATCGCAGTCGGAAATTCTACCAGATTATTCACCGTCTCAAAAAGTTCATCGCCGGCGGAAATCTCGCCGTCTTTTACATTTTTTATAGATGAAGCAACCGTTTTTTTGAGAGCGTCAAGGCGGGCGGTCTGATTTACCAATACACTTTTATTTCTTAAAACATCGGCATATCTTTTCGGCTCGGTAATTTTGATTTTCTTGCAATAGCGGGCACAGGTTAAGTTTGATGATTTTACATCCGCTATCTGAAACTTTATCGTTTTTTTCCCGTAAACCGCAAGTAGCCATCTTATCGGCCGGACAAATCTAAAACGGGATGACTCCCAAACCATTGTTTTCTGGAAATTGAGCGTTGAAATTATTTTTTTGAAAATTTCCGGCAGCACCGTCTCAGTTTTTAACGACGGCTCTTTTTTAATTACATATACCTTGCCGTTTTTAACTATCAATTCCGACACATCTGCACCGTATTTTTTTGCAAAACCGAAAGCAGCGGCGGTTGGCTTGCCGTCGATAAAAGCAGCGATGGTCGGCGGCCCGGAAATTTCCGTTTCTGTGTTTATTTGCTGTGCGGCAACATCTTCACAATATAAAATCAGTCGTCGGGGTGTTGCCCAAACATTTATATTTTTGTACGGAAGCCGCGCAGATTTTAATTCCGCTTCGGAAATTTTTTTTAACTGTTCAATTGCGCAAGGCAGATACCCTGCAGGAATTTCTTCAGTGCCTATTTCCAATAAAATGTCATTGTTCATTTTTTTATTTTATTTTTATTTCTCTAAATATTTTTTTGCAACCTCTGATGCCAGATTGCGGACTCTTGTTATGTATGAAACCCGCTGGCTGACGGAGATCACGCGCCTTGCATCTAAAAGATTAAATATGTGCGATGTCTTCATAACGAAATCATATGCAGGCAAGACCAAATTTTTCGTAAGTAAATGCTTACATTCTTTTTCATATTTTTCAAAAAGTTCCCGCAGTAAATCAACATCCGCTTCTTCAAAATTATATTTTGAGAATTGCTTTTCGTCCTCAAGATGAATATCTCCGTAAGTCAGTTCGTCGTTCCACATTATTTCATAGACGGATTTTTTCCTCTGAACATACATCGCTATCCGTTCAAGCCCGTAGGTAAGTTCAACCGTTATCGGGTTCAATTCAATCCCCGCCATATTCTGAAAATATGTAAACTGCGTTATCTCCATCCCGTCGCACCAGACCTCCCAACCGAGACCGGATGCACCTAAAGTCGGGCTTTCCCAGTCGTCCTCAACGAAACGGATGTCATGCTTTTCCGGATTGAGCCCGATTATTTTTAACGACGAGAGATATATTCTTTGAATATCCTTCGGCGGAGGTTTTATCACAACTTGAAACTGATAATAGTGCTGGAGACGGTTCGGGTTTTCGCCGTATCTGCCGTCGGTAGGACGGCGGGAGGGCTCCACATAACAGGCAGACCAGGGTTTCTCGCCGAGACATCGTAAGAAAGTAGCGGGATTAAAAGTCCCTGCTCCTTTTTCCAAATCGTACGGCTGGACAATCACGCAGCCCTGTTTAGCCCAGAATTTCGTCAACGATAAAATAATTTCCTGAAAATTCATATATTTCCCGTTTTGAGCGGATACGCGAGATGCTCTTGTAAAACTTTTTCTATCGGCATATCCGTTTTTACTCCGAAACCCGTAAGATGCAAAAGTTTTTCAGCAAAATCGTCTTTTTGGTTAAGGACATTTTTATTGAGAAGCGATAGTTTTTCTTTTAATAAAAAAAATTTTTCGGCGTTGGGCTGGCGGTCGGGCGTTAAGGCATCAAGGACTTCGCAGATATAACACGCCTCATAATATTTTTGTACATTGTACCGAATTAACGGATTAGAATCAAGTATCACGCCGCCCGTAATCTTTCCAAATGCAGCATGCTCTCTCAAAAAAATCCGGAATTCCGCAACGACAAAAAGTTCCGTCAGGGATGTCAATTTTGCACGCGGTTTTTTCACGCTTCGCGCCTGCACTTTTATTTTTCCGAAATCTTTAGTATAGAGCGTAAGCAGCCGGTCGTATTCGTGAAAATCCGTTTTTTTAATAACAATTGCTTGCACATTGTAAATCATATAAGTAACCAGGTCGCAAGACCAAGATATGTGGTAACACCGACTATATCTGTAAATGTCGCTATAAGCGGACCTGTCGCGGTAGCAGGGTCAACACCGATTTTCCTAAACAAAAACGGTTCAATACCGCCGGCGGTTGAGGCAACCGTCAGAGCAGCGGTCATTGCCATAACGATTACTAAAGCAAATTTCAATCCGAGAGCCGGATACATAAAAAAAGATACAATTCCGGCAAAAACACCGTAGAACAATCCCATAAAAATTCCGACTTTCAATTCAAGAAACCCTACCCGCCAAATTTCGTTATCCTTTACTTCGCCGGTTGCGAGGGCACGAACCGATATTGTTGATGACTGTGTGCCGACATTGTTTCCCATCGCGGCAATCAAAGGTGAAAATGAAGCAAGGGCAATGATACTTTGAAGTGTCGGATTGTAATATTTAATCACATGTGAAACTAAAATTTCGCCGAAGCATGTAGCGATTAGCCATGGAAAACGGAGTTTTGTAACACCAAAAGCTGAGAGTTTCGTAAGTTCTTTCGGGCTGGTACCTGCCATCTTTGTCATATCTTCCGTCGCTTCCTGATTTATGACATCCACAACATCATCAATTGTTATAACGCCGATTAAATGATTTTCATCGTCAACAACCGGGGCAGCGGTCAAATCATATTTTGAAAAAAGTTTTGCAACATCTTCCTGGTCTGCAGTCGCTTTTATTTTTATCAACTGGACGGGTGACATAATTTCTGAAATTTTTATGTCCTGCGGGGCGGAAATCAAACGGCGTAATGTAACGCCGCCAATAAGAGAATTTTTTTCATCAAGCACATAAATGGCATAAATCGTAACAATCCTGTGAAGCCGGGCGCTGGCCTGAATTTTTTCAAGCGAATGTTTTGCAGTCAGGTGCGGCGCGAGAGTTATGAAGTCGGTCGACATCAATCTTCCTGCCGTATGCTCCGGATATTCGGCAATTTTTCTGACCACTTCAAAATCCTCTTTTTTAAGAAGCGCAGACATTTTTTTCCGGATTCTATCGGGAAGATTTTTGAAAAGTTTTGCTTTTTCGTCGGACGCCATATCGGTTAACAATTCCGAAATGGAAGTGTCCTCAAGATTATTCAAAATATATGTCTGTTCATTAAAATCCAACTCCTCAAAAATCTCAATCGCCCGTTTTATATCCAATAGTTTGAAAACAACCAGTTTTTCCGTAGGAGAGAACTTATCCCAGCCCTCAGCCAAATCAACGGGATGCAGTCCTTTAAGAAGTTTTTTTAACTCATTGAAATTCTTATCTTCAATAAGTTCTTTTAACTCTGGAAGAAACAACGCCCATGGCTGAATGTTATTTTTTTTCATATTTTCATTCCTTAAACAACTCTGCCACATCGTACTCGTCCAAAATTTCGCCGAAAACTTCTTCAATAATATCTTCAATCGTAACTAAACCGGCGATGTTTCCGCCGGTATTTTTTACAATCACAAGATGCGTCTCGCCCTTTTTGAACTGCCTCATTAGTTCGCTGACTTTTTTTTCTTCATCTACGAATATTACCGGACGCAATAAATCATCAACGGTAAAAACGGCGCCGCCGCGCCACATATCCAAAAGGTCGCGGACATAAATTATCCCTATGACATTGTCGGAATTGTCTTTGTAAATAGGGACACGGGAATGGCCTGTTTCAACAATCAGGTCAACAAATTTTTCCCGTTCCGTGTCAAAATTCACCATTTCTATTTTGTTTCTCGGTGTCATAATGGCTTTGGCGGTTATCTGCGAAAAATTAAGAATGGAGTGCATCATCTGCTTTGTTTCGGTTCCGAAAACCCCCAACTCATATCCGACGCTTATAGTAGTTTTTATGTCCTCGTGCGTCAAAACGGGGATTTCTTTCCTTCCTAATTTTCCCGTAACCAAACCTGCAAGCCACATAAATAATTTTGATACAGGGGAAGTGTATTTGTTAAAATAATACAGGGGATTTATAAAGAAAAGAACAATTTTTTCCGAGTTGCGTATTCCTAAAACTTTCGGCACTATCTCGCCGAGAACCAAAAAAACTGCCCAAACGAGAATGGCAGTAACCGCAACTAACAGCGATTCGCTTATATGATATCTTCTGCTTATCTCAGTTGCAAGAGATGTGGCAACCGCAGTGCCTATAATCGTCACCGCATCGTTTCCCAGAAGAAGCGTCGTAAGATATCTATTCGGATTTTCAAGCCATATTTTAAAACCTTTTGCCTTTTGGGGATACTCCGAAAGATACTTTTTGATTTTAACTCTTGAAAGCGATACCAACGCCGACTCAACCATAGAAAAAACGGCGGCTATCAAAAAAAGCCCTGCCATAAAAAATATTTCAATTAATGCAAACATTTAAGAATCTTCTCCTGTTTTTCCCACATAATTTTTTTTGCTTTTTCCGTATAATCGGTGAACCCCACGGCGTGCAAAATACCGTGAATTACCAATCGTAAAATTTCCGTATAAAAATCCTGCTTGTAAAACTTTGCGTTATATTTTGCCGTCTCAACGGATATGAAAATGTCGGCGCTTGCCGGCGAATTTTTAAACGACAGAACGTCCGTCGGTCGAGCGGTTTTGCGAAAATCTTTATTGAGTCTTTTGATTCCCCTGTCGTCTAAAAAAATTATGTTATAGCCGTCATCTTTCGGCAGAAACATTTTTTTTTCAACGAGGGGCAAATACTTACGGATTTTGCGGACGTCTAATTTTATTTTATGCTGTTCGTTAAAAATTTTTATCGGCATTACATTATATCTTTTCCGCTTTCCGTTTCCGACGGATATTCTATTCTTGAATGATAAATCCCAGCGAGAACGCTTACAAACTTTTCAGATATTTTACTCAAATCGGCAAGCGTTAATTCCACATCCTGCAACTGACCGTCTATAAACTTATTGTTGATTATTTTATGAACCATGTCCTGCAATTGGGAAAAACTTGCGTCTTCAAGCGTACGCGATGCCGCTTCCACAGAATCGGCGAGCATTATAATAGCCGACTCCTTCGTTTTGGGACGGGGACCGGGATACCTGTAGACGGATTTTTCAGAATCCGCAACGCCGCTTTCAAGTGCCTTCATATAAAAATAATGGACCAAAGATGTCCCGTGATGCTGACGGACAATATCAATAACAACTCTGTCAATCCCGTATTCTTTCATAAGACGCTCGCCTTCTTTTACATGCGAAATAACCACGAAAGACGACATCTGCGATTTCAAATCCTCGTGCTTGGAAATAATTGCCGACTGGTTTTCTATAAAATACTCCGGCGTCGTAATCTTTCCGACATCGTGATAGTACGCACCCACGCGGCATAAAAGCGGGTTGGCGCCGACATCATCGGCAGCGGTTTCGGAAAGTGAAGCAACCATCAAAGAATGGTGATAACTTCCGGGGGCCTCCAGCATTAAACGTTTCAGCAGCGGCTGGTTGAAATCTCCGAGTTCTAAAAGACGAATTGATGTTGTTTTGGAAAAAAATTTCTCAAGATACGGAAGAAATGCGGATGAGAGCATAACGGAAAAAACGCCGCTGGCGGCGCCCCACATTACCGACGGCAGAAACATTTTTGCAGCCCAACCTTCAAGAAGTCCGACGGAAGTAATAACGATGATATTGGTCAAAATTATGTAATAGCCGATTTTGATGAGGTCATGTCTGTTTCTAACTTTCGCCGATGAAAAAATCCCTACGATACAACCGATATATGAAACCGAAAATGCCGAGATGGAAAAATTAAATAAAATTCCGGAAAAAATGCTTACTATCAAGCTGCTAACCACTGCAACCGCCGGCGACACAAGTAGCGTTATCAAAATTGCGACGACCGATACCGGTATAGCCCATGCAGGAAAACCGTAAGTTTTCATCGCGCCAGACAGAAAAATGACGAATATCAGAATAAACCCGACAAGCATTACGCTTTCATCGTCGTTAATAAAGTCGGTCTGTGATTTTCTTATGTAAATTACGGAAAGCGACATAATTGCCGCAAGAAATATCACAAGTCCCGAAACACCGGTTAAATTTAACCCGAGTTCAAACGAAATTGTCAGGACCAAACTTACATAAATAAAAACGGCTATTATGCTGGTCGGTATATGAATATCCTTTTTGAAAATCTCCGGATTGAACTTCATTTTTCCCGACGGGGTGGCCTTTTCCGTCCACAGAAGAATTTTTTTAATCGGTCCTTTTATGATTTTCTTTATAAAATTAAGCATGTCTTTTTTCCCACTTTTCAAACGCCCCGACGATTTTTCTGACTATCCCGTGTCTTAAAACGTCTTTTTCGGTAAAATTCACGAATTTTATCTGGGTAATAGAACGCAAAATCTCCGTCGCCAGAACAAGTCCCGATGACTTTTTATTTTCAAAATCAATCTGGGTTATGTCGCCGGTAATCACCGCTTTTGAACCGCTTCCGAGACGGGTCAGAAACATTTTCATCTGTTCAAGCGTAGTATTCTGCGCTTCGTCTAAAATTACAAAAGCATCGTCAAGTGTCCTGCCTCTCATATAGGCAAGCGGAACTATGTCAATAATCCCCTCACTTCTATATCTTGTGAAATGATGGGGACCGACAAGCGTGTAAAATGAGTCAAAAAGAGGCGTTAAATACGGGTTGACCTTTTCATAAAAATCGCCCGGAAGAAATCCGAGTTTTTCTCCCGCTTCAACTATCGGCCTCGTTAAAACAACCCTTGAAATTTTATTTTCTTTCAGTAATTTCACCGCCTGAGCAACCGCAAGAAATGTTTTACCGGTGCCGGCGGGACCGACCGCAAAAACCATATCGTATTCGTTCATCGCTTCAACATATTTTTCCTGATTTTTAGTTCTCGCTTTTATCGGCTTGCCTCTGTCGGTAACTATAATTGCATCGGCGGGAGTCACAGAAATAAACTGTCCGATATCGTCGGTTCCTTGTTTCAGTTTCATCATGATATTCTTTAACTCATACTCGGCATTGTCCACATTTTTCTTGCGGCCTCTTACGGTCACTTCGTTTCCGCGCGCAAAAATTTTTACATTGAACCTTTTTTCCAAAAGTTTCAGATTTTCATCATATTGACCAAAAAGCGACAGCGCATCGTCGGATGTTCCTATGTGAATTTTTCTATCTATCATGGAATTATAAGTTTTTGTTTGGGATATATTTTTCGCGGGTCTTTAATCTCGTCTTTGTTCGCTTCATAAATAATTTTCCACTTTCTCCCGTCGCCGTAAAACTTTTCCGCGATTTTCCAGAGACAATCCCCGTTTTCCTGCCAAACCCACACATTATATGTTTTTGGTTTCTGCTGGGAATGTAAGGGCGTGAGAAAGTGAGAAAGTGAGAAAGTAAGAAAGTAAAACACAAAAAATCTTTTCATTTTTTTATATTATCAATTTTTATTTTTAATTCTTTCAACTGTCTTTCGGAAACTTCCGACGGCGCATTGGTAAGAAGACAACTGCCCGACTGGGTTTTGGGAAATGCAATGACATCTCTTATTGACTCCGATTTTGTAATCATAGCAAGAATCCTGTCAAGCCCCAGTGCAATTCCGCCGTGAGGAGGAGCGCCGTATTCAAACGCGGAAAGTAAAAATCCGAATTTCACATCAGCATCTTCTTTTGTAATATTCAGTATATCAAAAATTTTTTCCTGTACATCTTTTTTGTGAATTCTTATTGAACCGCCGCCGAGTTCCGTGCCGTTTAAGACAATGTCATATGCGCGGGATTTTAGATGCGACAGGCGGGGGTCGTCAGTTGATAGTTGTAAAATATCTTCATTAGCCGCAGTGAACGGATGATGCACCGCATCCCATTTTTTTTCATCGGAATTGTACGCGAAAAGCGGAAAATCCACTACCCATAAAAAATTAAATTTGTCTTTCGGAATAATACCAAGCAACTCCGCAAGATGAATCCGCAAAGCGCCCAAAACATCGCAGACCGGTTTTTCCTTGTCGGCGGCAAAAAACACAATATCGCCCGGCTTTGAATTAAACGTTTTCCCGATATTTTCAAGCTCGGCGGGCGTAAAAAATTTTACGATATTGGATTCAAAACCCTTTTCCGTCATTTTCATCCATGCGAGCCCTCTGGCACCGAATTTTTTGACGAATTCCGTCAGATTGTCAATCTGCTGACGGGAAAACTTTTCGCCGCAGGGTGCACAAATCCCCCTGACCACACCGCCGTTTTTTATCGCTTCCGCAAAAACCTTGAAACCGGTATTTTTAAGCGTTTCCGTCAAATCGGAAATTTCAAGAGCAAACCTCGTGTCCGGACGGTCAACTCCGTATTTCAGCATAGCCGTATCGTAAGACATTCTTTCAATCGGAATTTTTATCTCAATACCGGCGGTTTTGAAAATCTCAAAAATAAGTTTTTCGGTGACGGAAATTATATCATCCTCGTCAATGAAAGACATCTCAATATCAATCTGCGTGAACTCCGGCTGTCTGTCGGAACGCAAGTCCTCGTCGCGGAAACATTTTGCTATCTGAAAATATCTGTCAAATCCGGAAACCATTAAAAGTTGCTTGAAAAGTTGGGGCGACTGCGGAAGGGCGAAAAATTTCCCCGGCTCGTATCTGGAAGGAACAAGAAAATCGCGGGCACCCTCCGGAGTGGACTTCGTCAATTGCGGCGTTTCCACATCTATAAAATCATTTTTACTTAAAAAATTTCTGACTGCAAAAATTATTTCGTGCCTCAGCAGAATATTTTTTTTCATCTCCTGGCGGCGGAGGTCAATATACCTGTATTTAAGGCGGACCTCCTCCGACGGAATGTTCGCCGAGTCAATTTCAAACGGCGGGGTTTTTGATGCGTTCAGTATTTCAAATTTTTCAGCGGCAATTTCTATTTCGCCGGTGGGGAGATTTTTATTGACGGTGCCTTCGGGTCTAATGCTTACGGTTCCTTCAATTGAAACCACATATTCCGGCTTTAAATCCTTCGCTTTGGAAAGTACATCGCCGCCGCCGAAAACGACCTGTGTAATGCCGTATCTATCGCGCAAATCAATAAAAATAATTCCGCCGTGGTCCCGGCGGGTATGCACCCATCCGCAAAGAATTACCTTTTTAGAAATATCGGAACTGCGCAATTGTCCGCAATTATGCGTTCGTTTCATTTATCCGGATATGTTATAAAAAAAGGCAGGAAAAGTCAAGCAAAAATGGAAGGTAGGTTATCAACAAAAACAGTCAATTTTTTAACAACAAAAAAACATTTACAGGTTTTTAAATTTAAAAAATATAAGAAAAATGTAAGACGTTTTTTACATTCCTGTTTATACCTTAAAGTAATATTAATCTTTTTATTTTATATCTATAGTGTTTATCTTTATTAATGTATTCTCTAAAGTATTTTTTTGACCGGCAAATATTTTTATTAAACCGGCATCTATTTTTTTTAAACTATCATTTGAAAATTGGTCACTGTACTTTAATAATTCTCTATTATTTAGTGAGTTATTAACTTGCTTTGTAAGATGATATGTGTTAAAAACATAACTAAACAAATCTTTAGAAAATGTTTTTTCAGCATTAACTTTTATTTTATCCCAACCTGAAGTAATTAATAATTGTGGATTACCGAACGTTACATCACTCTCATTAGGAAACTCTAATTCCTTTTTTAGAATTGTTAACCCTCTATCCAATATTAAAATGTTTTCTTTTATCTCCATCTTTAATGTTGAAATAATGTAATCTTTAGAATATTCACTCTGTTTGAATTTTTTTAATTCTTGTCTAGATTGGAGGATTTCAGTATAAATTTTTTGTTGTTGTTCTGATTGTTTTTTTTGATTTCTATACGTTTGATATCCAGAAAAACACATAGCAAAAATATATAAAAAGGCAAAAACAATTCGCCATAAAAAATTCCACGAACATATATTAATACCCTTTTTATATAGAACTTTTAATGCAAACAATGCACCTACAATCCATATAAATAAATTTGTTAAAATAATTTTATCTTTGAATATTGTAATAATATCCATTTTATTCATTGTTATTTCCCCAAAAATAGTATAAAAGTTACAGTTTTTCTTACTAAATTCAAATACTTGATTTCTGTTCAAATCTTGAGTACTCAGGCGAAAATTAAAATTCAAGATTAAAATAATGGGCACTGTGAGGTTGTTTAAGCTAACAGTAAACCTGCTTCTTTTTCAATTCTTTTAGTAGCTAAATCACAATATTCTTTTGATATTTCAAAACCAATAAATTTTCTGTTTAATTTTAATGCAGAAATTGCCGTTGTCCCACTTCCCATAAAAGGATCTAAAACAATTCCGTTTTCCGGACAAAAACATTGAATTACATCATATGGTAATTTGTCGGGAAATGTTGCCGGGTGCTGGTGTTTAAGTTTATCTCCGTCTCCGCAAGTTAGATATTCCCAAACGGTGCCGCGACATTTCATTGCATTTATTGTAATAGGTCTGGACTCTAACGTTTTTCCATTTGTACAACGAGTTGCGCCTCCAGTCATTGTTACTCCGCCCCATTTTGAAGGTATTTTTAACGATTCTTTGTTAAAATAATGCGGTCTTTCACCCTTTAAAAATATTGGTATGTATTCATGGTCAACTCTGAATCGTTTTGAATACCAAGCACCATCTGTCCCATGTTTTCTGTAAAGACAACATTCAAAAAGACGAAATCCTCCGTTATCACACCAGTCAATAATTGTTCTGAAAGATGTTAACGACTTGGCAAAATTTACCGTTTGGTCCTGAATAACCATCACGGCAATTCCACCGTCTCGCAGGACACGAAATGCTTCTTTACCGACCATAGATAGTTCCAGCGTAAAACCATTATATTTTCTTATACCGTCATATGGGGGAGAAGTTACGATTAAATCAATAGAATTATCCTGTAAGGATCTCATACCTTCCACACAGTCTATATTTTGAATTGTATTAATCCATTTTTTTAACATAATCTTAAATTATTTTATTTTTCTAAAGTATACTCCATACGTTTCCCCGCAGTTATAGCCATTGAAAGCGGATTTTTTTTAAGTATCTCCGTATAATTTCCTTTGTTCAAATTTTCCTCAATTCCTTTATTAAAATTTATTACATTTAATCCAGTCAAATTCCAATTTTGTTTGTCATATTTCCAACCGGTAAATTCAGATAACAAATTTAATAGTTTATCAATTTTTAACATAGATTCATTAGAAAAAGCATTATTAATAATATCGGCGATTTTTATTTTGTCCCCGCCCCTTTTCTTACCGTCCACAATTTCTCTAAATTTTCCGAAAATATTTTCTAAATCGTGAATCATATCCGCTATTTTTCTATTGGCAAATAAAATATATATCGGATACATCGGACTATTGGCATCCTTTGCATTAAAAAATTTTAACCAACTTATACAATTTTCAGGATAATTCAGTAAATTTTTAAATGTTCCGTCGACATAGAGCAAAGGTGAAACTGCTGTTTTTGGTAAAACAATTTTGACTTCTTTATAAGAACTAATTGCACAGAGCAAAAAATGAATAGTTGCAAACGGGTATTTTTCTTGAAAATTACTGTAAGCATCAAAACCACGAATTATATTTGGGTTTATACAATTTGAATAATTATTCCAATTTGGCGGTATGTTTTTCTTGTTATATAGAACCATATGATGTCCGCAACTTCTGATATTTTCCCTGTAAATGTCCATATCAAGAAAAATACAATCATCAATATTTGTATGCTGTTTTATTGCTAAATCTTTCCCATCATAAAAACCGACTACTTGCCAGTTAAAATAGTTTGACATAAATAAAGCACACAGAATTCCATCAACATCCGGGCTAATAATTGTTTTTTGGTTTTTTTGTATCAACCAAGAATGTTTTTTAAATAAAACATCATACTGCAACTGGTCATTATTGACTAATTCATTATTCATTTTTTTATATTCTTCAGAATTTAGTGTACCAGAAATTTAGTAATTTGTCAATTGTTAATGGAAAAAATGGGAGCGATTTACATTTTCTTTTTTATGTGCCGCCGACGGTGATTTTGGGGATTCGCAAGGTGGGTTGGCCGTCAAGAACGGGGACGCCCTGGCCGTCTTTTCCGCAGGTGCCGGGCTGCCAGCCGATGTCGGTTCCGACCATATCAATAGAATTCAATATTTCCGGACCGTTTCCTATGAGTGATGCGTTTCTTAACATTTTTCCTAACTTACCGTCTATAATTTCGTAGCCCTCTTCAACTTCAAAGATAAAATCGCCGTTTGCGGTATTGACCTGCCCGCCGCCCATTTTTTTTACGAAAATTCCTTTAGGAACACTTTTCAAAATTTCTTCGGGATTGTCTTTACCGGGTGCGATATACGTGTTTGACATTCTCGGAATCGGCTTGTGATGATACGACTCGCGACGGCCGTTTCCAGTGGATTTTGTGTTGTCTTTTTTTGCGGTGAATAAATCATATAGATAATTTTTCAGTATTCCGTTTTCAACAAGAACGGTTTTTTGCGAAGGCGTGCCCTCGTCGTCGTACTGGTATGAACCGCGGGCGTTTTCAAGCGTGGAATTATCCAAAACGGTGATTTTTTCATTCGCAACTTTTTTTCCTATTTTGCCGAGATAGACAGGAGAAATTCCTTTTTGCACCGCATCGGCTTCAAGCGAGTGCCCTATCGCCTCGTGAATCATAGTGCCGCCCGCGGAGGAAGAAATCACAACCGGCATTTCACCGGCGGGCGATGGAATCGCCGCATTCAACAAATCTGTCGCCCTTTTGAACGCAATTTCAGACATTTTTTCTATGCTCTCAAATTTTATTTTTTTGAGTGAGTTCTCCGCTATAACTTCGTGCGCGGTCTGGGTAATTTTACCGTCGGATACGACGAGCGCTACCGTAAAAATTGCGGAATTTCTTTTGCCTGTTATCTGTGTTTTTTGCGAATTGGCTACGAAAAAGTTTTTTCGCCCTGTTGATAATTGAAATGAAATCTGTTTTATCTGCGATGACATCTCACGCAGATTCTTATCAATATTTTCTATGATTTTTAAGTACGGCTGCAAATCTGATGTCCGTTCGGAAATTGAATGGGCTTCAATTATTATCGGTTGAGCGGAATCTGACGGTTCAACGGAACTCCCTGAAAGTTTTGCGGCAAGCGCAAGCATAGTCGCAACGGACGGCGCCGACTGAGAGGCAAAATATGTTTCTTCGTTTTTTATAAGCCGGAGCCCGCAGCCGCTGGCGGTTCCCGAAGACGCAGCATCAACCTTTTTGTCAATAAATGTGAACCCCGCGGATTCTGTTTCCTCAAAATATATTTCGGCAAACTCGCCGCCGGTCCGAAGCATCTTTTTAAGTATTAAATCAATATCTGTTTTTTTTATAATATCCATTTTCAAAATATTTTGCCGTCTAATAATTACTACATTTGTAGTAATTTGTCGGCGCTCACATTTTCTGCCATAAAAATTCCACCGTGTCAAAAGTATAACATTTGTTTTACCTTATTTTTCTGGAATTATTATTGTGAATTTTGAACCTTCGTTTATTTTTGAGGCAACCGAAATACTGCCGCCGTGGGCGGAAATTATTCTTTTGGCAAGCGGCAACCCGAGACCGGCGCCGGCTACCTGACCGGTGAACGATTCTTCAATCTGATAAAACTTCTCAAAAATTTTTTCTTTTTCGGAAAGCGGAAATCCCGCGCCGTTATCCTCAATGCTGACAGCCACCGCGCCAGCTTGGAGTTCGCCTGTAATTTTCACCGATTTTTTCGGACTTTTATTGAACTTGACTGCATTTTCTAAAATACATCTCAACGCCTCTTTTATTTTTTCCTTATCCGCAAAAATTTCGCCGAGGACGGATAAATCCGAAACCTCAACCGCAACTTCTTTTAATTTTTCTTTTAAACTATTAACTGTTTCGGAAACAATTTTAGAAACCCGCACTTTTTCCTTTTTAAGTTCAAGCGTTTCGGATTCAATCACCGTAAATCTCAGCAAACTTTCCACAAGTTCGGAAAGCCGTTCGCCCTGACTTTGCAAAACAGAAATCGCTTTCCGCTGATTGGACGTCAGTTTTTCCTCCGCCAGAATTGGAAGGTATCCGATAATACTTACAAGCGGGGTTTTGAGTTTATGTGAAATAAGCGATAAAAAAGAACGTTTTA
The DNA here is from genome assembly GCA_041658185.1 of Elusimicrobiota bacterium. Classification (GTDB taxonomy): domain Bacteria; phylum Elusimicrobiota; class UBA8919; order UBA8919; family UBA8919; genus UBA8919. Next base: position 116,888 of record JBBAAR010000006.1, on the reverse strand, counting down.
AAATTTCTTCTTTTTTCTCGGAAGTGACGTCTTTTATTACAAAAATATACCCGTCGATTTCGTCGTCTCTACCTGTAATTTTTGTAGCAACGCAATTAAGAAAAATTTGCGGGACGGTTTTTTTCACAATTTCAGAGATTTTTGTCCCGCTTGCAGGATTAGGGAACCTGTCGGGTATTTCAAATCCTATATCGCTTAAAATTTTTGATAACCCAAGTCCTGAGATATTTTCTGAATTTGTTAGATTAAACGCCGATTTATTCGCCTGCGTAATTACGCCGTTTTTATCGGTCACAAAAACCGACTCGCTCATTCCGTCAAAGGCGGCGGAAATTTTTTCTTTTTCTTGAATCAATTTCATAAACAGACGCGCATTTTCCAGAGCAACTGCCGCCTGATTTGCAAACGCCTCAAAAAGAGGCAAATCGTCGTCGGTAAAAAATTCCCTGCCGAGCGCATTTATCCCCTCAACCACACCCAATATCTTGCCCTTGAACCTCATCGGAACGCATATTATTGATTTTGTTTTAAACCCGGAACTTTCGTCGGAACGCTTTGTCCACCTTGCATCTTTTGTAACATCTTCAACTACCAAAGACCTGTTGTGAGCGGCGCACCAGCCGGCGATGCCTTCGCCGGGCGCAAGACGGACCCTTTTCATCTCATCCGCTTTTTCACCGAGCGCTACATCAAAATAAAGTTCGCTGGTATCTTCATCGAGCAGAAGAAGCGATGACGCCTCGGCGTCCACGACTTTTCCGGCAAGTTCCATAATAATGGTAAGCAGTTTTTTAATGTCAAAGGTAGAGGTTAGTATCCGGTTGGCATCTAAAAGAAGCAAAAATTTATCATCTAATCGGGTCATTTTGGATTTGTTGGAGGGACAACAATGCCGCCTGAGATTATCAGTTTGACTGCATCGTCTACGGACATATCAAGTTGGATAATTTCGTCTTTCGGGACAAGCACCAGAAACCCGGTGGTCGGATTGGGAGTCGTCGGCATAAAAACATTTACAACCTCTTCTTTCGTTTTTTCCTGGACTTCGCCCATGGCTTCCGCGGTCATAAATGCGACGGAATAAATCCCCTTGCGAGGCCATTCAATAAGAACGACTCTTTGGAAAGTGGATTTATCCATAAAGAAAACCCGCATCAGTTTTTTTATCGCATCGTAAATACCGCTTGCCATGGGAATTTTCAGAAGCAGCGTTTCTGCTATGTGAAAAAGTTTTTTGCCGATGAAATTTGAGGCGAGAATGCCGATAAACCATATCAGCAAAAGTGTAACAACCGCACTGACGAATATGACGGCGAAATTGGGGATATGCACCGGAACAAATGCCTCAAAAATTTTTGTAAACGCCGGAGTAAAAAATCTGCCTACGAGTTTAAAGACGATTAAAACGATATAAACGGTAAGAAAAAACGGAATAATTATGACAAGTCCGGTAAGAAAATGTTTTTTCATATTTTGATATTTTGCCAAATTTTGCGCGGCGTTAATGACGGTTGCTGTCCCGCTTTTCCCTCTTTATTCTTTCACGTTTAATCGCCCTTCTTTTTTGTTGATTCTTTTTTATCCGTTCAATCCGTTGTTCTCTTAACTTTTGGAATTTTTCAAATGCAATCTGTCTGGCTTTCACCCGTTTTTCAGGCGGGAGCCGTTTTAGCCGTTCTCTAAGTTGTGCAACTCTATTTCTGATATTAAGATTTCTCTCTTTGTATTTCTGCATCAGAACAAGGCGCGACGGAGGATGCGGACGGGTTCCTTTCTGAACCGAGGTTTCTTCATCGGGCTTTACGGTTACCTCGGAAATTTCGGCGCCTTCGGTATTTTTCACGCCCACCTCGCCGTCGAAAACACCTACGTCCGTCTTCTGGACATTCGTTTCAACCGCAAATTCAGTACCCCTTACCGCCACAATGGCCGTCGGAGAATGGACCTCCATTTTTGTATTTTTTGATTTTGAAATGTTAGCGATAATTTTTCCGAACCACAGGGAAATTTTTGAGTTGTGCTTTTCTGCGGTCAATTCAAGCATTTCAACCGATGCCTCAGTATTTTCGCCGATAAAAATAACCGAGCCGTCGTCAAATTCCAAATTACAGGATGAATTTTCGGCGGATTTCAGACGGTCTTTTAATTGGACCGGCATTTCGGAAACAGCCGGGGACCATTCCTCTTCGCCGGCTTTCAAAATCTCAACAGTGCCTTTTATCTCGCCTATTTCGCCGGAAAAATCTTGCGAGTAACAGAAAGAAAAAAAGTAACAGAACACAAAACTGAAAAAGAAAAATATTTTCCAAATCATAAAACATATCTCCCTAAAAATTTAGTTGTTTTTTCTATGTAAAGTATATCAAAGAATTAAAAATTAGTCAATGGTTTCCCAATGAACTTTCGCCCGAGTTTTTCTTTCTTGATTTTTTATTTTTTATATGTTCTTGAACATATTTTGAAAATTTGTGGGTACCTGAGCCATCCGCGACAAAAAACATATCAACTGTTTCGGCAGGATACAATGCCGCTTTTATTGAGGCAACTCCGGGATTACATATCGGGGCCGGCGGTAGTCCCGGATGAATATATGTATTAAACGGCGAATCAATTTTCGTATCTTTGTATGTCAAAAAATCCCTGTGTTTGCCGAGTGCATATAAAACCGTGGCACAGGATTCAAGATTCCAACCCTTTTTGAGACGGTTGTGAAACACGGCGGATATAAGCGGTCTCTCTTCGTCTTTTTTTGCTTCCCTTTCTATTATTGAGGCGAGAATTATGATTTTTTCTTTTGACATTTTTAAGGCGAGCGTTCTTTTTACGAAATCATCACTGAAAATTTTTTCAAATTGACCGTTGAGCATTTGTACGACTTTATCTTCTAAAGAATCGGGCTCAAAAAAATATGTCTCTGGAAAAAGGTAGCCGTCCAGTTTTTTATTTTTTACGATTTCCAAAAACTTTTTACCGTTGCATACGCCTTTTTTTTCTAAAAGTTCCGCAATTTCTACGACTGTAAATCCTTCCGGAATCGTAACTTTTATCCTGTAAGTATTTTCATTTATTATATCCCGCAGAACCGCAAACGAAGTCATTTTTGTGTTGAATTTATATGTTCCGGACTTGAATTTTTTTTCAGTTCTTGAAAGCCAAACGAGTGTTAAAAAAATGCTTTCACTTTTTATTATATTTTCGTTTTTTAAGATTTTCGCAACCTGTTTCGGTGTTGAACCGGCGGGAATTTTTATAAATATTTTTTTACTAGGTATAATAAAATATTGAATTACCGCGAAAGTAATAAACACAATCGCAAAAGTCCAAACTCCAATCCTATGACCTTTATTTTCTATTATCATTTTTCCTGTCAAGATAATTCTGCAAAATAAGACAGGCGGAGGCGCTGTCAATTTTTTTCTTTCTTTTACGCCAGTTTTTTTCCGACAATGCCAGCTTGGACTCCGCATCCCTTGATGTCAGCCGTTCATCCGCAAAATCAACTTTAATCTGTAACTTTTTTTCAATTACGCTCGCAAAACTTCGCACTTCTTTTGTCATCTCGCTTTCGGTTCCATTCATATTAAGAGGCAGTCCGAGCACTATTTTGCCGACAGCATACTCTTTTATAATTTCAGAAATTTTTGCCAGCATAGTTTCGGACAGAATGTCCGCTGAAATCGGCTCAAGAGGTGTAGCTATCGTATATGTTGATGAAACCGCAAGTCCTATTCGTTTTTTCCCGTAATCAATCGCGAGGATAGACAATGTGTTTTCCTTTTCCCTGGGCGAGCAATTCCGAGAGCGTCGTGAACCTGAAATCCCTTGCCTTCAGTTTTTCTATGATCTTGGGGAGGGCGTCAAGCGTGTCGGGAGGACCGTTATGAAGAACAACAACGCTGCCGTCGCGGCTGGTGGTGATAACTTTTTCATAAATTACCGGCGAGGGATTCCTGTGGTCCTCGGGGAAAACCGACCATAGCGCCATCTTATACCCGCAGGAATTTGCTTCTTTTATTATCTGTGAATTGTAATGACCGCCGGGCGGAGTAAACAGATAAGTATCAACGCCGGTTATGTCTTTTATAAGAAGCCGGGTCATGGAAAGTTCCGATATAACTTCAGTTATTGAAAGTGTTGTAAGATTTTTATGATTGTAGGTGTGGCTGGCGATCTGATGCCCTCTTTTATGTATTTCTTTTACTAATTCCGGATATTTTTCCGCCATTTTACCGACAACAAAAAATGTCGCTTTTATATCGGCATCGTCAAGTATTTTCAATAATTGCGGCGTGGATTTCGGATTGGGCCCGTCGTGAAATGTCAGAGAAATTATTTTGTCATCGGAATGAAGGGCAGGTAGAAGTGAGAAGTAAAAAGTAAAAAGTAAAAGCAAAAAAATCGTTTTTGTCTTCCATCTTTCTTTATTCACTTTTCCTCCAGCTGAAATTTTTCAACAACTTCATAAACCGGGCCGCGGGGCGTTAAGGTGCTTTTCATAAGATACACGGATTCAACGACGTCGGATATTTTTTCTATGGGCGGTTTTTTCACGATATCAAATAATTTTTTATCCGCAGCGCTCGCCGGACTTTTGAATCTTCCAAGCGTCAAATGCGCCGAAAACGGCTTTTTCTCTTTTTCAAAACCAAGGTCAGCGATTTCCGGCAATAAACTTTCAATTTTTTGAGCAAGATTTTCCAACTCTATTTTTCCTTCGCCGACACCTAACCACAAGACCCGCGGGGCTGTTTCAAACGGATAAACACCAATTTTCTCAAAATCAATTTCAAACTTTTTTATGCCGATAATGGCTTGCCCCATTAGATAGAGAATCTTATCTAACGGGGCTTGTCTTAATTTTTTCGAAATTAAATCTTTTCTGCTGGCATCAACCTCACCTAAAAATTTCAATGTCAGGTGCAGATTTTCCGGCGAAGTCCATTTTACATCGTCGCAATTTTTTTTGAGAACCGACTGGATACGGGCAATTTTATTTTTGGTTTCAGCTTTGATATTAACGGCAATAAACAGTCGCATTACTCGGAAAGTAAAGAGCGGATTATATCGCGCCGCGAAATAATCCCGACCAGTTTTCCGTTATCAATTATGGGAACTCTTCTGAATTTTTTTTCACTGATTAAAAGTGCCACCTTGTCTAAATCGGTTTCGCTTGTCATGCTGACAACATTTTTTGTCATCGCTTCAGAGACAACCGCCGTGCTTAAATTCCCGCTGAACATGTAATTCATAATGTCTTTTTCGGAAAGAATGCCTGTGACCTTACCGGAATCGTCCACAACGGGAACGCCGCTTATGCCTTTACCGACTAAAATCCTTATTGCATCTTTCAGAGGGATATCCGCCTTAATCGTAACGACATTCTTTGTCATTACATCTTTTACTTTCAACATAAAACCCCCAATAGCGACAATTACAAATTGAGAATTGAAAATTAAGAATTATAAATTTTAACATTTTCAATTCTCAACTCTCAATTCTTAATTGTTTTTACTATTATATCAAACTTATTCTTAAAATGTCAAGGGCTGCGGTCGCAATTTTGTCTTTGATTTCTGCTCTTGAACCCGTAAATTGGAACTGCTGAACTTTTGTCCCGTCGGCGGAAGCAATCGCGATAAAAACAAGTCCGACCGGTTTTCCCGTAGACGAAGGTTTTGGTCCCGCTATACCCGTCGTAGAAATTCCGAAATTTGTGCCGGATGTTTTTTTTATTCCTTCCGCCATCTCTTGTGCGACCTCGCCTGATACCGCGCCGTATTTATTGAGCGTTTCATCTTTAACGCCGAGTAGCAGTTTTTTGCTGATATCCGAATATGTCACAATACTTTCTTTGAAATACATTGAACTTCCTGCAACGTTCGTAAGACGGTGAGAAATTAACCCGCCCGTGCAACTTTCCGCGACGGCGAGAGTTTTTCTTTTTTTGAGAAGAAGTTCACCGACGACACTTTCAAGCGTTTGGTTATCCTCGCCGAAAATAGCGTCTTTAAGCACGCCGTAAAATTCCTTTTTCAGATTTTGAATCGTTTTGTCAATAAGCATCTCATCGGTACCGGAAGCGATTATTTTTATATCAACACCGGTATGTTTCGCAAGAATAGAAAATGAAACTTCGTTTCCCTCAAGTTTTCTCTCAATATCAACAATTTTTCTGATTTTTTCGTCGACGACGGACTCGGCAAGTCCTACGGTATGCAAAACTTTTATTTTTAACAATCCTCTTTCAAATCTTTTTTTTAGATACGGAAGAACGGTATTTTCAAACATCGGTCTAATTTCTCTCGGAGGTCCCGGCAGAAGAATTATAATTTTGCCGTTTATCTTCAAAATCTGGCCGGCGGCGGTGCCTAAATCATTGGAAATAATTTCTGCACCTTCAAGGATGTATGCCTGTTTCTCATTGTCTTTCGGCATTTTTATCTTCTTTTTTTCGAAAAATTCCGAAATTGTTTCTAGTACATTTTTATTCAGAACAAGTTTTTTGCCTGTTGCTTTTGAAACGGCTTCACGGGTAATGTCGTCAAAAGTAGGTCCCAGCCCGCCGGTTGCAACGACAATATTGGAACGGCTAAACGACTCCGCAAAAACATTTTCAAGTTCCGAAAAATCGTCTCCGACAGTAATTTCACGATTGACTTTCAGCCCTATAGTTGCAAGTTTTTCCGAAATGTATGTCCCGTTTGTATTTATAGAACCGATAAGCAATTCCGAACCGATACAGATTATTTCAGTATGCATAAATTTACCCTTTTACTCCAAGCGAGCAAGAAATTTCTGAAGAGCCTCAATTCGCGACCTCTTCGTTCCATGAGCGAATTGCAGAGCGAGTGGCAGACGAGCGTCTCAAAGAAATTTGCTTGCGAGCGTTAATTTTCCGCATCTTTTCTCTGCAGGAATTTTTTTATTAAGTAATTCTGTTCTTCAAGTTGCGACATTATGAAATCGCCGAGTTTCATCCTGTCAAGCATGTTTATCTGGGTTAATTTCAGACCATACCTGTTGTTTCCCATTTCACGGACTATCTGTCCGGATAACCCGCATTCAAACCCGTTCGGAAGCAAAATGTTAAATTTCAGGTTTTCCCCGAGGTTGACCTCGTTGTTCGTTTCCACGGCAAAACCGCCGACAGACAGGTTGACGATTTTCCCGTCGGCGTTATCCGTCGGATAATCAACCGAAGAAAATTTACACGGTATATCCAAAAGCACCCTTACATAATCCCTTTTTTCTTCACCTTTTGGTTGCATAAGTTTTATTATACTTAAATTTCAGGATAAATCAATTGACTTTTTCATCTTTTTTTGTATAATTTTTTGCGATGGCTAAAACAAGACAATCGTGGGGCTCAAAGTTAGGAATCATTCTGGCTGTTGCCGGAAGCGCCGTGGGCTTGGGAAATTTTCTGAGGTTTCCCGTTCAAGCGGCGCAAAACGGCGGCGGGGCATTTATGATTCCTTATTTTGTTTCATTCCTCTTACTTGGTATTCCTCTAATGTGGATTGAGTGGACACTCGGAAGGTTCGGCGGGGGATTTGAGCACGGCACGGGTCCCGGAATTTTTCACTCCATGTGGAAGAAAAACCGTTTCATAAAATATTTCGGCGTTATAGGAATTTTCGGACCGATTGTTATTTTTATCTACTACACATATATTGAGTCGTGGCTATTAGGTTATACGTTTTTTTCACTGACGGGCAAATACTCATCGGCGACAACTCCCGAGGCGATGAAATCATTTCTGACGGGTTACCAGGGACTTGTCAAAAACGAGTATTTCGGCGGACTTGGAACGGCATATACATTTTTTCTGATTACTTTTATATTGAACATTACCGTCGTCTATTACGGAATAAAAGGCGGTATTGAAAAATTGTGTAACTGGGCAATGCCGGTTTTGTTTGTCTGCGGAACGTTACTCGCGATAATGGTGCTTACTCTCGGAACACCCGATATTACAAAACCCGACTGGAATCTTAAAAACGGTTTGGGATTTTTGTGGAATCCTGATTTTTCCAAATTGTTAAGCGGGAAGGTCTGGATGGCGGCGGCAGGACAGATTTTTTTTACGCTTTCCGTCGGAATCGGCGTAATTCTTACATATGCCTCGTATCTTAAAAAACAGGATGATGTGGTGCTATCGGGACTTACCGCTGCAACAACCAACGAGTTCGCGGAAGTAATTCTGGGCGGCTCTATTGTAATTCCGGCTGCTTTTATTTTTTTCGGGCCGGAAAATATAATTCCGATTGCACAGAGCGGTTCTTTCAATCTCGGTTTTGTGACAATGCCTTTGATTTTTGGAAAAATCCCGTTCGGAATAATTTTTGCGACATTGTGGTTTCTGCTGCTTTTTCTCGCAGGTATTACATCTTCCGTCTCACTGGCGCAGCCGGCAGTTGCATTTCTTGAAGACGAGTTCAATCTCGCACGCTCAGAGTCAGTAGGAATTTTTGCTGTCGTGTGTTTTGTTTTATGTCAGCCGGCAATTTTCTTTTTGGGAAACGGTGTTGTTGATGAACTGGATTTCTGGGGCGGAACATTTTGTCTTGTTTTATTCGGCACTATTGAAGCGATTTTATTTTCTTGGGTTTTCGGGATTGACAAGGCGTGGGATGAAATGCACATCGGTGCGGACATCAAAATTCCAAAATTTTACAAATTCATAATAAAATATATTACTCCGTTATTTTTGATTTTGATTCTTGTTTTTTGGTTTGTGCAGGAAGGAATGCCGGTAATTTTAATGAAAAATGTAACGGCAGAAAATTTAAATTTTGTGATTTTGACGAGGATACTGCTGGCAGGACTTTTTCTTTTGATTGCGTTTCTCGTCAAAATCGCATGGAATCGTAAACGCGAGGTTATCAGATGAACTTTTCCGGCTGGATTTTTTTATCGGTATCGTGGCTTTTCATAATAACACTTATGTTTTTTTGTGCGATAAAAATCTTTAAAGGAGGAAAAAAATGATTAGAAAATTGAGTAAAGTCAGTCGCATGGCAATGCGACCGCTACTACTTACTACTTACTACTTACTACTTACTGCATTTTTCGGTTGTTCAACGACGCAGAAATCGGTTGCACCTTCAAGTTCTGCGGCATCTTTACAAAGCAGCATAAATGTCGGGTTTGATGTTGATGACACGCTTTTGTTTTCTTCGCCGGCTTTTAATATCGCAAGTAAAAGCGAATACTCGGAATATTCCGAAGAATGGTGGGCTATCGTCAATAAAAGCGACAAGGGAAACAGCATCATAAAAAAAGTTGCCGAAAAAATTCTTAACGAACATAAAGCAAAAGGCGACCAGATTTTTATAATTACTGCGAGAGATAAAATAGGTGGAGGAGCATTAAAGGATTTTTTGAATGAAAGATTCGGGATAAAAAAAGAAAATGCTTATTTTTCAAATAGAAAAGCGGAACTGATAAAAAAATTAAACATTTCTATCTTTTACGGCGATTCCGACTCGGATATCACGGCAGCACAGGAAGCAGGTGCAAAAGGAATCCGGATTCTGCGTTCCTCAAAATCATCTTACAAAGGTAAGTACCATCCCGGCGAATTCGGCGAAGAAATAATTCCGGATTCGGAAGAATAAATGGTATTAAACCCTTTGTTTTCAGCACTCGCTTGAAAATAAAAATCTATTTTTTATAATCGGCTTTTACCGTAGTTTTTATTCCGCCGCGGAGGTTGAAGGTTGCTTCTATGTGCATTTCTTTCGGCGAGATTAGTTTTGTTAAATCGGAAAGGACTCTATTGACAACGCTTTCATGAACAATCCCAGCATTCCTGAAACTCTGTAAATAAAGTTTCAGCGATTTTAATTCAACGCAGAGTTTGTCCGGCACATAAATAATTGTAAGTTTTGCAAAATCGGGCAGGTGTGACCACGGACACAGGCAGGTGAATTCATCCGTTTCAATTGTAACTTCAATTTTTTTCCCTCTATATTCATAATCCATCGCCACTAAAAGTTCCGGATTGATTTTATCAAACTTTGGTTGAGATATTTTATTTTTCATTTTATACCCAGTTTTTTGTGTAACTGCGGAATTATTGAAACATTTTCAAGTTTTGTCTCGGCAAATTTTTTTAATGCGCGGATTCTTTCAAAAGGCATTGTATCTACATTCCTAACCGGCGTTACCGGCTGAATAACCAGCGGGATAGAGACATCAACGGCAGCAATTGTCTCAACGGCTTTTTTAAATTCATTGTCGGTGGACTTTGAAGTTACGACGATTTTTACGAATACGTTCTTTTTTGCTATTTTCAGAAACTCAAGGTGTTCCCGCCAATAATCCTGTGAACATGCGGACGGAAGTTTTATATCCATTGCCACATAATCCATGTCATCGGCAATTTTAGAAAATTTTTCATAAAGCGTGCCGTTGGTGTCAAGATATATTTTTATGCCTCTTTTTTTGAAATGCGGAATAATTTCCAAAATTGTCTCGGCGTGCAGCAATGGTTCCCCGCCCGTAAAAGAAATAATGGAAACTTTTTTTGTCGCGGACAGTTCTTTTTCAATATTTTCTATAATTTCAGCCACTGTTTTAATTTTTCCGGCAACGGCGGGACGGCTCAACGGAGTATCACAGTAATCACACTGTAAATTACATCCGGAAAACCTTACAAAAACCATATGTATCCCCGCGTAGATACCTTCACCCTGGACAGATGTAAAAATTTCCGAAATTCTTCCAATCATATACCCGGATCCTTCCTGCCCGCGAGCGCAAAACCTTTCGCACGCAAAATGCAAGAATCACATTTCCCGCAAGGTCTTTTACCTCCGGAATAACAGGACCATGTCAGTTCAAGCGGAACTCCCAACTTTACCGCTAATTCCACAATTTCTTTTTTTGTTTTGTAAAGCAACGGGGTTTCAATTTTTATATCCCCATTTTTTGTTCCGACGGATAACAGTTTGTTAAAATTTTTGTAATACTGCGGACGACAATCGGGATAGCCCGAAAAGTCAACCGCATTTGCACCTATAAAAATTTTTTTCGCGTCTATTGTTTCGGCGAAAGAAAGGGCATAACTTAAAAAAATAGTATTTCTGCCCGGAACATATGTTGACGGTATTCCACTGCCGATTTTTCTATTGTACGGAATTTTTTTGTTTTTGTCAATAAGCGAACTGCCTTTCCAAGGGAAAAAAAAATTTACCGTTTTATAATCTGCACCGGCACAAGCGGCAATTTTTTTAGCACTTTTTAGTTCACGGCTATGCCTCTGCCCGTAATCAAAAATCAGACAACTGCACCTCTGGAATTTTTTTTTTGCGATATAAAGTACCGTTGCGGAATCCAATCCGCCTGACAATAAAACTACGGCTTTACTTTTCATAGTATGTTGCAAAATTTTTCTCGGTCTCCCAGACAGAAACCTTAATTTTTAATTTTGCCTGCACCGAAGGAAACCGAAGGTTTGCCACCGTGGATTTTTTAATTTTGAATTGTATCTGTTTGTAAATCTGTTCCGCTATATTTTCCGCGGTAGGATTGATTTTATCAAAAGGCGAAATGTCGTTCAGGTAACCGTGATCAAATTTAGACAACACATTTTCCAAAATACTTTTTAGGACGGTAAAATCAATAAGCATCCCGCTTTTATCAAGTGTTTCACCTGAAACAGTCAGACGAACTTTGTAATTATGCCCGTGCAATTTTTCGCATTTGCCATTGTAATTTCTCAAATTGTGCGCCGCTGCGAAATCATCTTCAACCGTTACAATATACATTAATACCTCTCTATATCAACTTTTTTTACTTCAGATATAATTTTTCCTAAAAAAATTTTGCTCAATTTAGAAAATTTATCCGGAGCATCTGAAACATAAAATCTTAAATACCCGCGGGTGTGCGAAGGTCTGATTAAACCTTTATTAGATAGTATTTTCTTGACATCTTTGGAAACTTCCTGCGCGGAATCAATAAGTTTTATGTATCTTCCGACAACTTCCTGAATAATTTTTTTTAGCATCGGGTAATGAGTGCATCCTAAAATTACAACATCACAACCGGCTTTTTTCAAAGGCTGCAGGTATATTTTTGCGATATCTTCCGTAATTTTACCGTCAGTCCAGCCCTCTTCAACCAGAGGGACAAAAAGCGGACACGGCTGCTGGACAATTTTAATTTTTCCGTCCGCTATTTTAACGGCATTTTGATATGATTTACTTTTTATCGTGGCTGACGTTCCGACGATGCCGATTTTTTTATTAACGGTTTCGGAAACTGCAGCACGGACACCGCTTTTTATTACTCCTACAACCGGTATCTTTTTTGCGATTTTTTCTATGTCGTCAAGGGCAAGTGCGGATGCGGTATTACAAGCAACCAATATAAGTTTTACATCATGCCCGATTAAAAATTTCGTAATCTGCCTTGAAAAATTCTTTACCGCATTTTCTGATTTTGTTCCGTACGGCACTCTCGCGGTGTCGCCAAAATAAATTATATTTTCCGACGGTAAAATCCTTATCAATTCCTTCAAAACGGTAAGACCGCCGAGACCGGAATCAAATATGCCGATAGGATTATTATTTAAGCCGTTTTTCATATTCTTTTATCCCGTTAAAAACATTTTCTATTATTTTTTTTTGAAATTTTTTCTGGTTGAGAAGTTTTTCCTCCTTAACGTTTGATAAAAATCCGACTTCAACCAAAACGGCCGGCATTGTTGCACCCCTTAAAACATAAAAATTTGCCTGCTTGACGCCGCGGGAATCCAAATTTAAAAAATTGTCGCAGACCTGCCGGTTAATGGTTCCGCAGAGAGTTGCCGACTCGTTCATAAACTCGGTGACTGCCATAGATAAAAGGAGTTTTTCGATATCTCTTCTTCCGGAAAGCGAGGGTTTCTCAAGTGCAATCACTGAATTTTCCATGTTTGCGACTGCTGCTGCGGCTCGGTCGGTCGCCTTATCCGATAGAAAATAAATTTCAAACCCACGTGTATCGTCGGAAATAGAGGCATTACAGTGAATACTTACAAACAGGTCAGCCATAACTTTATTGGCAAATCTCGTCCTGTCCGCAAGCGGAATAAATGTATCGTCGGCGCGGGTTAAAAAAACCTCGTATCCGTTTTTCTTTAATATATCCTTAAGACGCTGTGCAATTATCAGATTTATATCCTTTTCTTTTGTTCCTTTGGGCCCTATTGCACCTGGATCTTCTCCGCCGTGGCCGGCATCAACAACAATTTTTTTAAGTTTATGAATCGCTTTTGTTGGCTTTGATTTTTTTATTTCGTTGGTCTCAATAATTGGGATTTCTTCTTCGGGCGGCGGCGGAAGAATGTCTGACGGTATATTTGTTTCCAAAAAACCGGTGGATGAAGGCGCCAACACTGAAGATAAACCTGGTAATGCAGCAGACATCTCGCCGATTCTTTCAACATCAATCACAAACCGAAACGGCGACGATAAAGTAAATGTTTCACTTTTCCCCGAATAAGTTCCGAGATTTACTACGAACAAAACATCCCGCTCCAAATTTGTCGCATCAAGACTGTCAACAACACCGTCGTTTATGACAATTGATGACTTTTCAACATCTCCGACTTTGCTTCTGTAAATTTTTACAGCAATTTTTTTTTCTTTTGACGAATCAATTTGAATTTCTTTTTTTTCAACCGCCTGAATTACCAGACGGGTCTTATCTTTGTAAGAATAATATCTCGGAGGAAAAATATCCGGCACCGGCGAAATGCGCAAAATAAGACGACGGTAATCCCACTCGCTGTAAAAACCGGTTACATCCGCGAACGACCTTGTAAGCACAAACTCAAGAGGTATTAAAAGTTTGCTGTCTTCCAATAACGCCGACTTATTCATCAGCCGTTCAATTTTATCTACAATAACTTTTTTTGAACCAATCTGAAAAATTATTTCTTTATTGTTCAGGGTTAGAATGACTTTTTTTGATAAAGGAAACCAGTTGGTTTTTGCACCGTAAATTTTTGCGATGTCGTCGGTTGACAAATAACCCATCCCCTGAACAAGAAAAAGCGGAGTGGATGAAAAAATTGAATTTTCTTTTATTATATGAACCGTTTTTACCGAGGATACGGCAAAAGAAAAACAAAAAAGAAAGACGGATAAGCAGATAGTCCCGCACAGCGGGATTATCTTTTTTTTATCGGGCATAATTTTGCTCACCTGCTTTTAAGCATATTAATATAATTCAAATGATTCGCTTTAATTTCAGATATTGAATCGCCGCCGAACTTATCTATAAATGCTTTTGTTATTTCAATTGAGACGACTGCTTCGCCTATAACGCCGGCGGCAGGAACCGCACAGACATCTGAACGGACAATCTGCGCTTTTATGCTTTCCTTTGTTTTTATGTCAACCGATTGCAGAGGTCTTTTTAACGACGGTATCGGCTTCATCGCAGCACGGACTATTATCTGCTCGCCGTTGGAAATCCCGCCCTCAATGCCTCCGGCATTGTTTGATTTACGCCAATAACCGATTGAATTATCGTAAAAAATTTCGTCGTGAACTTGTGAGCCCAATTTTCTTGATATATCAAATCCGCGGCCTATTTCAACGCCTTTTACCGCCTGAATTGACATCACCGCATAAGCAAGACGGGCGTCAAGTTTCAAATCCCATTGGGTATGGCTTCCAAGTCCGACAGGCATACCTCCGACGACAACGGTAAAAATCCCGCCGACGGTATCCCCGTTTTCCTTTGCTTTTTCAATCGCTCTCATCATCTGTTCGGCTGTTTTTTCATCAAAACATCTCACAGGTGATTTCTCAACAAGGGCGGCTATATCATCAATTTTTATTCTGGATGACGGGACGCGGATACCTGCAATCTCTTTTGTAAAAGAAATTATTTTTATTCCGAATTCTTTTAAAAATTTTTTACAAATCGCACCGACGGCAACACGGGCGGCGGTTTCTCGAGCGCTTGACCTTTCAAGAATATCTCTCATATCATCAGTATTGAATTTTAAAATCCCGGGAAGGTCGGCATGACCCGGACGAGGACGCGTTAATTTGAATTCTTCGTCGGCATCACCCGCTTCCGTGGACATTATTGTTTTCCAATTTTCCCAATCCTTGTTTGAAATCGTCAACGCAATGGGTGAGCCGAGAGTTTTGCCGTGACGAACGCCGGAAGTAATGGAAACTTTATCACTCTCAATTGATTGCATCCTTTCGCCGCGGCCGAAACCCTTTTGACGGCGGGCAAGTTCAATGTTTATGAAATCCTCATCCAATTCAAGCCCGTAAGGAATGCCCTCTA
Organism: Elusimicrobiota bacterium; assembly: GCA_041658185.1. Taxonomy (GTDB): domain Bacteria; phylum Elusimicrobiota; class UBA8919; order UBA8919; family UBA8919; genus UBA8919. The sequence goes on along the minus strand of JBBAAR010000006.1, from coordinate 101,585 downwards.
ATATCGCTGTCAGACATTTCCCGTGCGATTCGCCGCTGGTTGCATATCTTATCATTTTAATGTCCTCCTCAAAACCTTTTTCATCAAATCAACAGGGGGAGTTTTTCCGGTCCACAATTCAAAGGACTTCGCTCCCTGATAAATAAGCATATCCAAACCGGAGGAATTCTCCGCACCTATTTTTTTTGCATCTTTCAAAAGTTGCGTTTCTCTGTTATAGACGACATCATACACAAACAAATCTTTCCTTAAATATTTTTTATCAATCGGGGAACACTCGCCGGCTTTCATCCCTGCAGGTGTGGCATTTATAAAAATATCGGCACTTTTTATTTCATCCGGAATTTGCGAGATTTTTACAACTTTAATTTGCGGGAACGAACCTTCTAAAAAATATTTTGCTTTTTCCGTGTCAATATCGGCTACCGTAAGCCGGTTGATTTTTGAATCAATAAGCGAAAGGGCGATTGCCCTGGCAACACCGCCGCATCCCAGCATTAAAACATTTTTGTTTCTCGGCCTGATTTTTTCGGATATTGATTTAAGAAAACCGTAATAATCCGTATTAAAACCGGATAGTTTCCCGTTTTTATTGACGATTGTATTTACCGCACCGATTTTTTTCGCCTCCTCGGAAATTTCGTCAAGATATTTTATTATGTTTTCCTTGTGAGGAATTGTAACATTAACACCTGTAATGTTAAAAATACGAATAGCACTTACGGCATCCGGGAGACCGTCCGTTTTCACCTCAAACGGCAGATAGATAAAATCTATATCCATCTTTTCTATCGCCGCATTGTGCATCAAAGGAGAAAGCGAATGTTTTATGGGATAACCGAATATTCCCAGAATTTTTGTTTTTGACGAAATCATCACGCGTTTCATACAGAATACCTCATAATTTATCCGCATCCGTTGAAAATACGCAGGATTCTCCGGCAACCGATAATCTGTTCACCAGCAGTGACGGACTTCCCATATTTCCGTAAAACCTTAAATCATTTCCCACGCCGACGATACTGCTGAACAAATCCAGAATATTTCCGGCAATCGTTATGCCGTGAATAGGAAATTTTTTAATGCCGTTTTCCACAAAAAAACCGTTAACACCGACGGAAAACTCGCCGGAAACGGCATCCGCATTGTGCATTCCCATCGTCTCGGTTATCAAAAGTCCTCCGCCGGCGATGCTTTCCAGCAGTTCGTTAAAAGAAAGATTTCCTTTTTGAATATAAATGTTTGTAGGAGCGGGACGGGAAATTCCGGAATAGCTTCTTGAAGAATTTCCTGTTGATTTTACATTATCCCTGTTTGCCGTGTATAAATCGTAAAGATAATTTTTAAGCACTCCTTTTTCTATCAGCACTGTTTTTTGCGATGGAGTACCCTCATCGTCGAAAGATGAGGTCGCCACGCCGCCAGAAAGCGTTCCGTCATCAATAATGTCCAATTTATCGGAACATACTTTTTTATTAAGTTTTTCTTTAAGAAGTGATACATTTTTCTGCACGCTATATGCGGAAAATGAGGAATCTAAAAGCGACAGGAATTCACAGGCAACATTTTGATTAAATACAACGGAATAATTACCGGTGTTTATTTTTTTAGCCCCCAAAAGGTCAACAGAATTTTTTACCGCATCATTTGTAACAGTTTCAAAATCAATTCCCTTAAAAATCCGTTTTACCGACGATTCGCCGCCGACCTGTATTTCTTTACCGTCGGAAGCAACGCAGGAAATTCCATATGAAAAAACTGTTCCGCGGGCAGAAAGTTCAAGACCATTACTGTTAATGATGTGCGTTTCGCCCAATGATTCGGAATAAATCGCCCTTACGACATTTTTTATTTTATTATTTGCCAATGCTATGTCTTCCATTTTTTTGATTAGTGAGATTCTTTTTTCTAACGGCTCTTTGCCGAACGAGTCATCGCAAATATCCAGTTCGGAACGTCCGGGCGTTTTTGAAGGAATTGCAAGGGATACATATTCATCCTGCTGTAAAAACTCCGAGTTTTTCAGTGCTGACGAAATTAAATCATCCGTTGCCTGTTCATTAAAATTATTTGTGTATGCAAATCCCGATTTTCCATTTTTTATAATTTTAATTCCTACGCCCTGTGATTCCGAAATATAAAAATCTTCAAGTTTTCTATCCGACCAGACAATAGTTGTATCGGCAGATTTATCGGCAAAAATTTCTATGCCGGCAGCGGTACCGGCCGTTTTTTGTGCTTTTACAAAAATATCCCTGAAAAAATTTTTATCAGTCATCTTATCAGCAATGTCCAAACCATATAAAATGCAATTAAGGCAAGCAGTACAAAAATTACGCCGATTTTTTTCCGACGGAGAAGCACATATGCATCGTTAAACAAAAACTCTTTCGCATAAAAATTTATTTTCATAACTAATTTCGGTTTATAAAAATAGATATAACCTAAAAATAAAAGTACGATTCCGCAAATAAGTTTTATGGTAACCATAGTTTCCTCCTCCTTTTTTCTTACAAATTATTTTATAAAAAATATGGCAAAATGTCAATTTTTTTTGTATACTATCTCCCTATGATAGAAAAATTAATTAAATCAAAAAAAATTTACGGCGGTAAAATTCTAAACTTTTATGTTGACGATGTATCTCTTCCGAATGGAAAAATTGCAAAAAGAGAATATATTCGTCAGCCGCAGGCTGCTGCAGTTATACCGATAATTTCCCGTCAAAAAATAGTTCTTGTTAAACAATACAGATACCCGATAAAAAAAGTAACATATGAAATACCGGCAGGAAAATTGGACGACGGTGAAAAGGCAATTGAATGTATAAAAAGGGAACTCGCAGAAGAAACCGGTTTTACTTCGCACAATATAAAAAAACTGATTTCTTTTTATCCGTCAACGGCATTTTCAACGGAAAAACTTCACATTTTTGTTGCAAAAAATCTTAAAAAAGTTAAGGCGCAGCCGGATGAAGACGAATTTATAGAGCCCGTAATAATTGACTATACAAAAGCACTTGAATGGATTGAGTCTGGTAAAATAAAGGATGCAAAAACACTTATCGGACTACTTTATTATTTTAAGAAATTTCTTTCATAACCGGCACTTCGTTGCAATCCGGGAACAGCGGACATTTCACGCATTCAAACCAGATTTTATGAGGCATAACATCTTTGGAAACGATTTTGAATCCTAATTTCAGAAAAAACTCCGGTTTAAAAGTTAAGGCAAAAACTTTTTTTATGCCTAACTGTTTTGCGGTTGATATACATTTTTTTACAAGTGCCGAACCTAAACCTTTACCCGTGTAAGCCGGTGCTACGGCAAGTGCTTTTACCTCGGCCAGGTCCTCCCATGTTATAAAAAGTTCGCAGCTGCCCGCAATTTTCCTGTTCAACTCAACAACATAAAAATTTTGCAGCTGCTCATAAATCTGGTTTAACGACCGCGGCAGCATCTCACCGCTTTTGGCATACTGATTGATAAGTTTCTGGATTTCTTTGACATCGGAAATTTTCGCCTTTCTCATCATAGTTTTGTTCCTCTCATAAATGCGGATAAATTAATCTCCAAAAGATTTTTTTTATTTTTTAAAACATTTTTGATAATATCATTGACGATGGCAACCGGAAAAATTTTTGTATCTTTGATAAATTTGCCCATCATAACCATATTTGCCGCGCGAACATCACCGATTTGAGAAGCTATCTCCGTTGCAGGAACATAAATTGCTTCCGGCGATTTAGAATAAACTAGGGAAGAGTTAACAAATAACAACTTACCTTTTTTTAATTTCGGTAAAAATCTATGATACGATTGTTCATTCATAATAATTAAAATTGAAGGTTCGGCGATAACAGGCGACCCTATTTCATCGTCGGAAATTATGACGGAACAGTTCGCAGTACCGCCCCTTATCTCGGCACCGTAAGACGGGAAAAAAGTCGTATGTTTATTTTGCGAAACGGCGACATTACATAAAAGATTACCTAAAAACATAATCCCCTGGCCGCCGCTACCGGCTATAATTATTTCTTCATACATTCTTTATACACTCCGAGCGGAAATGTTTTTGCCAGAACCTCATCCACCCATTTTACTGACTCAACCGGCGTCATCTGCCAATCGGTGGGACATTGTGATAAAACCTCAACCAATGAAAACCCGCGATTATTTAACTGATTCTCAAATGCTTTTTTTATTGCTCTTTTTGCTTTCAAAACATTTTTGGGAGTTGAAACAGAAACCCGTTCAATATAACAGACACCGTCTAACGATGAAAGAAGTTCACACACCTTTAACGGATACCCATCTCTTTTGGCATCCCGACCGTTTGGCGTAGTTGTCGTTTTTTGTCCCAAAATTGTCGTCGGTGCCATCTGCCCGCCCGTCATTCCGTAATTCGCATTGTTAACGAAAATTGTTGTAATGTTTTCACCGCGGTTCGCCGCATGAATTATTTCCGCAGTGCCGATCGCAGCGAGGTCGCCGTCGCCCTGATATGTGAAAACAACCCTGTCCGGCAAACATCTTTTAATTCCTGTCGCAACCGCTGGCGGTCTTCCGTGCGCCGCTTCCGTTACATCAAAATTCCAGTAATAATATGCAAAAACGGCGCATCCCACGGGAGCAATTCCGATTGTTTTTTCCCTAACTCCCAGCTCGTCAATAACTTCCGCTATAATACGGTGAATTATACCGTGACCGCAACCGGGACAGTAACTATTGTTTTTATCCTGTAAACTTTCCGGTTTTGAAAAAACTTTTTTCATAATTTTTTTATTTTTGCTATTATTTCGTCTTCTGAGAAAACTGCACCGCCGGGCGCTCCCAAAAATTCAACAGGGCATTTTCCGTTTACGGCAAGTTTTACATCTTCAACCATCTGTCCCATGTTCATCTCGGCAACAAGAATTTTTTTTGATTTAGCCGCAACATCGGAAATTACTTTTTCCGGAAACGGCCATAGCGTTATCGGTCTTATCAAGCCGACTTTAAATCCTTCCTGTCTTAATTTCTTTACAGCCGATTTACAAATTCTCGCGGCAATGCCGAACGCTGCAACCGCTATTTCCGCATCGTCGGTAAAATCCGTTTCATATCTTATTTCATTTTTTTTTATTTCATCATATTTTTCTTTGAGATGCCAGTTGTGTTTTTCAAGACCGCCTTCTTCCATAATAAGCGACCGCATCAAACGAGGTCCTCTGCCTTTACATCCGTCCAACTTCCAATCCTTTTTTAATTCTGAATTATTAATTCTCAATTCTGAATTTATTGTAATCGGCTCCATCATCTGCCCGACTATACCATCTGTCAAAATCATAACCGGAATTCTGTATTTGTCCGCCAAATCAAATGCTAAAAAAGTTAAATCATACATTTCTTTAACTGAATACGGCGCGAGCACAATAAGACGGTAATCTCCGTGACCGCCGCCTTTCGTGGCCTGAAAATAATCCGCCTGACTTCCCGAAATATTTCCCAGACCCGGACCGCCGCGTTGAACATTTACAATAACGCAGGGAAGTTCCGCACCGGCAAGATATGAAATACCTTCCTGTTTTAACGAAATCCCCGGCGAAGATGAAGATGTCATTGCACGCTTGCCGCATACAGCGGCGCCGAAAACCATATTTATTGCCGCAAGTTCCGACTCTGCCTGAATAAAAACTCTTCCCAACTCAACCATTCTTCTTGACATATAGGCGGGAATTTCATTCTGCGGCGTTATTGGATAGCCAAAATATGCGTCGCAGCCGGCATCTATTGCACCTTCACAAACCGCAATGTTCCCTTTCATTAAAATTTTATTCTTGCTCACTTAAATACCTCTATCGCAACATCCGGACACATCAAAAAACAAAAACCGCAGGACTTACATTTTTCGTTCTTGGTAAATACAACAAATTTGTGCCCCAATTTATTTATTTTGCCGGAGGGTTTTATACATTTTTTCGGACAGACGGAAACGCACAAAAGACAGCCCTTGCATTTTTCGGAATTGATTTTTACTTTTTCCATTTTATTTTTAATTATTAACGGGGCATATTTGATAGTTGCTGTTTAACTTCCGTAATAATTTGTGCAACATAACTTCCTACAAGCGGCAAATCCACCATCTTACGTAAAACAAAAAATATCAATGCGACGATAACAGCACCAAAAATCGTCATACCGATAACAAGCCCGATTCCTCTTGCAATACCGATAAGAAAATTTACCCAAATAAGTTTCCACGGTTTTTTTACAAAATCAAGAATGTCCCTGAACTCGGATGAAACCATGTTTTTTATCTGTGTTGCCGACTGTTCAAGTTTTTTTTCAATATATTCTTTTTCATCTGACATAACAGTTTTATTATATAAAATATCAAAAAAATTGCAATAAAAAAATGGCGGGCATTCGCCAGGCCATTTTATGTTTTCGGAAATGAAATTGAAGAACCCATTAATGGAGAAATCTCATTGCCGCATTGTCCGTTATTTTTTTAACTTATTGAATTCTTTCAATACCTCGTCAATTCCAAATGGTTTTGAGAGACAACACGCAGCGCCTAATTTCACCGCTTCTTCCACAATTTCATCAGTTGCATTAGCAGTCATCATAATTGCTTTCGTTTTTGGATTTATTTTAAGCATCTCTTTATATGTTTCAAGACCGTTCATCCCGGGAAGCCGGATATCAATAAATGCCGCATCAAAAACCCGCTTCTTGAAATTCTCAACGGCTTCCTCGCCGGTCTCGGCAGTTACGACATCACAGCCCTCGCTCAAAAACAATTGTTTAAGAAACAACCTTATACCTGGGGTGTCATCTACAATTAATACGCTAATTTTTTTTCTCTGTATCATCTGCGGTATGTTTTTTCTACGTTTATCTGCATCCTGCCTTGATTTTCATGCCGGTCGCATATCCACCTTTGGCAAATATTTTTTTGATTATATTGCCCTTGTTGATTTTTTATCCGACTGGCATTTTCACTATTTTTAATTATAATGAAAATAACTCTTTTTGTCAAGTATTATTTTAACTCTTTTAGTTTATTAAATTCCGGGTTAGGTTTTGCTATTATATTTAGGGGTTGTTATGGAAAATGAACTGATAAAACGGATTGGCAAACAAATAAGAGAAGCAAGAGTGCGACAAAAAATTACTCAGGAGGAACTTGCGGAAGAAACGGAAATTTCGCCGAGTTTTTTGGGGATGATTGAAAGAGGGCAGCGTATTCCCAGTTTAATGACTATTTCCAAAATCTGCAATTCATTGGATATATCCGTTGATGAACTTCTGGGATTAAGGCCTGAAATAATGAAGGAAAGAAAAACAAAATACTCCGTAAGAAATAAAGATGTTATGTTACAAAAAGTAATTCGACTGCTCAAAGACAAAAAAGAGGACGACAAAGAACTCGCCTTAAGAATACTTAAAAAACTATTTCGCTGATATTATTTATGTTCTGTTTTGCCGTGAATAATTTCTATCGCGTGAGGGATTGACGGCAAAATGATTTTCAGGCTTTCTCGGACCGCTTTTTCTGAGCCGGGAAGATTGATGATGAGCGTTTTTTTTCTTAATCCGGACACACCCCGCGATAAAATTGAGTGTTTGGTATTCTTAAAACCGGAAAAACGCATTATTTCCGAAAACCCCGGAACATATCTGTCAATGACTTCTTCCGTTGCTTCCGGCGTAATATCACGCGGGGCAAGACCGGTACCGCCGGTCGTAAAAATCAAATCCGGCGCCACTTCATCCGACCAGTTTTTTAATTTTTCAGAAATAATTTTTCGTTCATCGGGAACAATTTCGTATTTTATAATTTCTCCGCCGATTTCTTTCACAATTTCCTTAATTGCAACGCCGGCCGTGTCAACCCTTTCGCCCTTTGAACCCTTGTCGCTGCATGTAAGAATTCCAATTTTAATCATAAATGTCTCCAACATTATCAAATAATTATTTTATCCCCAATTTTTATGCCGCCGCCGATTAATACTTTTGCAAAAATACCCTGTTTCGGCATTATGCAATCACCGACGGCTTTTCTTATCGTGCATCCAAAATGACACTCCTTACCGATTTGAGTAATTTTCAACTTTACTGTTTCGCCGATTATAATATTATCTCCGACTTTTGCTTTATTCCAGTCAATTCCGTCGGTTGTAATGTTTTCCGCAAAATCCCCGTAATTTATTTTTATCTTTTCTGATTTCTTTTTCAGCCAATTTTCAACCGCAGCCCAGCCGATAAAACTGACTTGTCGGCCGGAACCCGAATGCGCATCGCCGACAATACCAAAATTTTCTTTTACGCACGCCGTTTTAACCGGTTTTTTAACCGTTCCCTTTTTTACGCTGATATTTATTGAAATTATTTTCCCTGTCATCGTTTCCATATTCCAGATTTCCCGCCGCTTTTGTAAATTAACCGAATGTCTGTTATCTCGGCCGACCTGTCAACCGCTTTTATCATATCGTAAATAGTAAGCCCGGCAACCGCAGCCATCGTCAGAGCCTCCATTTCGCATCCTGTCGTATCAAATACTTTGACTTCAGAAATTATTTTTATCCCGTTTTTTGTGAATGAAAATTTTACATCACTATGTGTTATTTTTATCGGGTGGGTAAGCGGAATTAAACTGCTTGTGCTTTTTGCCGACATTATTGCCGCCAGTTTTGCCGTAGTAAAAACATCTCCTTTTTTTATTTCGCTTTTTTTGATTTTTTCAACCGTTGACACCGACATTTTTACAGTTGCTTCCGCTTTTGCATACCTTAAAGTCGCCGTCTTTTGAGAAACATCAACCATCCGCGCTTTGCCTTTTTCATCAAGATGTGAAAAATTTTTCATAATTCATCCCCCGATACTAACCATACTTTTTATATTCATGCAATCCCGCGGATTTTCAAAAGTATGTTTTTCCGGTTTATTTTTCACCGCTTCAAAAAAAAGATGTTTTATTTCTTCATCAGAGACACAATTACGGACCGCTTTTTTTACGTCAACGGCATATAACGAACTTAAACAAGGCATTAATTTACCGTCTGAAGTAAGCCGCAAGCGATTACACTTTCGGCAAAACGGCAAAGTTAACGCCGAGATAAATCCTATCGTTGCGCCGTTTATTTTATAGTGCCTGCCGGGCCCGAAACCCTCAACATCCGACGGAATTAAATTATATTTTTCCTGAAAACTTTTTTCGATATCAACCAGTTGTTTTGTTCTGTAATCGCTAAACGGGAGGTGTTCTATAAATCTCAAAACAATGCCATCCGCACGCGCAAATTCAATAAAAGTTTTTATATCCTCTTCGGATGTATCCGGCAAGACAACGGCGTTTATTTTTACCGGTTCAAAACCGAGGGCTTTTGCTTTTACAATTCCGTTTATAACTTTTTTAAGAACACCGCCGCGGGTAATTTCAGAAAACTTTTTTTCCGATAATGTATCCAGACTTACATTTATTCTTCCGACACCCGCTCCTTTCAAATCATCTGCGAAATCGCTAAGTAACAGCCCATTTGTAGTAATAGAAAAATCAACTTTTCTTTGAGATAATTCAGAAAGAAATTTGACAATTCCTTTTCTTATAAGCGGCTCACCGCCGGTGATGCGAATTTTTTTTATTCCGAGGGAAATTGCAACATCAACAATTTTCAGAATTTCTTCATAGCGTAGAATTTCACCGTGCGGTATATTTTCAATGCCTTTTTCCGGCATACAATAAACGCACCGCAAATTACACCTGTCTGTAACCGAAATTCTAAGGTAATCAATAGTTCTTCCGAATTTGTCTATGAGTTTCATATAATTTATGGTAAATGCTATTTTGTTATAAGCAGGCAGTTGGCGTTATTTTACAAAAGTGCCATATTTTGTCAAGAAAAAAGGCGAGAGAAAAAAAATCCGTCGCCTTTTTTTGTTGAGCAATATATTACTTCGCCGGTGTCTCCGGAGCTGTAGGTGCTGCAGGAGTTTCCGGTGTTGCGGGCGCTTCTGCTTTTTTACAGCCAGCTATTACTATTGTTGCCAGAAGAAGAACCAAAATCATCTTTTTCATTTTATCTCACCTCCCTTTACGGACTATTCTACAAAAAAAATAAAAAATATCAATAAGAATAAACATAACGCCACAAAAAAACATGTGGTGGTAATGCCGAACAAAGGAATAAAAATTAAACTTACTAAAACAGAACCGATAAGTGCCCCTAACAAATCCAAAGCGTAAAATTTCCCGATTCTATTTTCAGTTACTGCAAGCGGAAAAATAAATCCTATAAAAAAACCTGATATTAAAACAAAAAGATAAAAAAGATACGCAGATACAAACAATTGGTTTTCAGACATAAAAATCAAAATTAAAGAAAAAATCGCCATAAAAATTATTGTTAGTTTAATTGCAACTATATTATTACGATTTTTTGGAATAAAATTTTCTGACAAAAAACTCCCTGCACTTATTCCTAAAAGATTAACCGATAATAGAATTCCGATTTTTTGATATACATATCCGTATACCGACTGGAAAGCAAAAATCATTGCCAACGCCAATATCATAGAAGCACCGCTGACTATGACAACAACCGACTCATAAAGGCGTTTTTTTATCTTTACAAATAATAAAATCAAAAAAAGATACAAAGAAATCATGGGAACAAATATGATGTTTGCGGCGGAATATATATCTATTTTTGAAAATAATTTTTCACCAAAAAAAGAAAGCCACAATTTTAACCCGTATAAATAACTCACAGGACGAAAATCGGTATTATACGGAACCTCTTTTTGTTTTTCATTTACCCATTCCTCAAGTTTTTCCAATCTGTCACATCTTAAAATATAATCCACATAAAAACGGGTCAGATATTTTAACTCAATATTTTTTTCGGCAATTTTTCTTTTTATCATCTCGGAACTTATGTTATGTTTTACCGAAGAACAGATAAAATAATTATTTGATGCAGGAATAACCTCACAATAACTAAAAACACTTTTTACCGTCTTAAAAACAGAGGCGGTAAGATATTTTTGTTCATCCGATATATAATTTTCCGACGATAAAAGCGGAAAAATAAAAAGTCCTTTTTCCGATAAAATATTTTTTACTTCCAAAAAAAACTCTTTTGTGAAATATCTATTGGCGAGACCGGTTAAGGGCGGGGAAACATCCAAAATAACGCAATCATATTTATCTGTCGTTCTTTTTATAAAAAATCTGCCGTCTGTCGAGATAACTTTTATTCTTGGATTTTCTAATAAACTCCAAATCCTGTCATCGGCATATTTTTTTAACAATTCCACAAGGGCGGGATTCTGCTCTACATAAACAATTTTTTTAACGGGATATTTCAATATTTCTCTTATATCATTCAAACCACCGCCTAATAATAAGATATTTTTACATCCGTAAGATAATAAAAGCGGAATATGGGTTATCTCTTCGTTTTTAGCAGATGAAACGGTCGAATAAATTTTGTTTGAATTTTCATAAAAATCAATCGCATCCTCATTTTTCAAAACAGTGATTTTACCGTAAATAGAATACTTTGTTTCAACGACATTGAACGGCTTCCATTGATATGCTATTAAAAATTTTTCCAGCCCGACTGATTTATAAAATATCGCCACAAAAAAAATCAAAAATAATAAATATCTTTTTGAGAAATAAACTGAAAGTGAAAGAAAAATCAAAGCAGAGAAAATCAAACTTATCAGAAACGGGCTAAAATATCTAACTAACAAAATACTTGTCAAAAAACCGCCGAAAACACATCCTGCTACTTCAACAGCATATAATCTACTGATTGGCAAAACAACAGGACTACCGTTCAAATAAAACATATTCACAGAATAAACAAACCATAATCCGAAAACCAGGCAAACCAAAAAAACAGCAAAAAAGGAAAATGAAAATGCATGAACTAATCCGAGCATTTCGGTAGGGATTTTCTGAAAAAATCTTCTTAAAAATCCGACTAAAAATATGTTTGCAGGAATAATAAATGCGGCAGAAAAAACCAAGTATTCAAAAATTTTTTTTATGTTTCCAATTCGCTTTACGAAAATTTCACCGATATAAGAAGCAATTCCTACAGTAAGCATCCAGTTAAAAAGAAATATGCCTATTATCAGTTCATTATCGGAAAATATAACCAAAAATTCCCTCAGAAGTAATGTCTGAAAACCAAGTGAAACAAAACCAAGTAAAAACAGGAAAACAAAAATCATATTATTAGTTTTAGCCCAAAATAAACCAAAATAATGCCCGATAAAATTTTCATAAATAAAAACAGCCGGCGGTGTCTTGTTATAAGTTCGGAGAGACCACCAGCAATGAAACCCGCAACTAACAGCGGAGAAAAAAATGTTCCGAGTCCAAAAGAAACACTATAAAGCAAACCTGTAAAAGGCGTCGTTGATTTAACCAAAATATATGTGAGGATGCCAACAAGCGGGGCGCAAGGAGACAGACCGACAAGCAAACCCAGAATCAGCATATTAAAACGCAGTTTTTCAATAAAAAATTTGTTCAATAAGCCGCAGATTTTATGTTCTGCTCTGCTAAATATATACGCAATTCCAATAAGAATTATAAAAAGCCCCGTAATTTTTTTAAAGTATACATTTTGTATATTTAATGTATTAATCAAATAAACGGCAGCAAATCCTAATATACCATATGCGATGAGCCGTCCCAGCGAAAAAACCACAGTATTCCTGAAGCCCTCTTTCGCCGTCGTACCCTTGGCGAGAATATACGAAAATAATATGGGAACGCAAAATAAAAAACAGGGACCAACACCAAGCGTGAGCCCTGCAATAAATAATTCTACAAAAACTTTTATATCTATTTCCATACGCCGTATATTTTTTGTCCGCAGAACTTGCATTTGCCGACGGTAACATTATTTTCAACCACGCCAAAACCGAGCCGTTTGATTAAAAGTTTTTTACATTTCGGGCAATATGTGTTTTCGCCGGCATTTCCCGAAGGTACATTGCCCACATAAACATATTTCAAACCTTCTTCTTGTGCGATTTTTCTCAAATTCTCAACGGTGGAAACGGGCGTTGATGGATACTCTCGCATTTTATAGTCGGGATGAAATCTCGTAAAATGAAGCGGAACATTTGTCCCAATATTTTCTTTCATCCACCTGCACATTTTTTTTACTTCATCGGGATTATCATTAAGCGTAGGCACAACAAGATATACGATTTCAAGATGCACCCCAGATTTTTTTACGATTTTTATTGTTTCCAGAACGGGTTCAAGTTTCGCACCGACGACATCTTCGTAGTATTTTTCATTAAATGACTTCAAATCCACTTTGTAAGCATCAACATATTTTAATAATTTTTTCAACGGTTCGGGGTTTATATAACCGCAGGACACCACAACATTTTTCAGTCCTTCTTTTTTTGCCAGTGACGAAATTTCAATCATATACTCGTAAAAAATCGTCGGCTCGGCATAAGTATACGCAATAATCTTCGCTTTTGATTTCTTGGCAACTCTTACTATGTCTTCCGGCGGAATATACAGCGCGTCGCTTTCTTCCGGAGTGATTTTTGACAACTGCCAGTTCTGGCAAAATTTACATCCGACATTACAACCGGCGGTCGCAATTGAAAATGCCTGCGCCGACGGTAAAAAATGAAAAAATGGTTTTTTTTCTATAGGGTCTATATTGATAGTAGCGGGGCGGGCATATGTTAATGAGTAAAGTTTGCCGTTTATATTTTCTCGCGTTCTGCACAGTCCTCTCTGAGCCGGAGCGATTGTACATCTCCACGGACAAAGACCGCATTTCACAAAATCGTTCGGAAGTTTTTCCCAAAATTGCGCTTCTTTCGGCGGTGGATTTACTTCGTTGTATTTACGAAAATCTTGAGAAAAAATACAACTAACAATAAAAAAAATCAAAATTAGAAAAGAGTTTTTTTTTAACATTTCAATGCCAGATATATAAATCGAACATAATAATCAGCCGGCACGCTTTTTGAGGGCGGATGGATGATTTGGTTAGAAGCTATTTTTTATTTGCCTTTAATTTCCCGAGACCTTTTAATGATTTTTTGATCCGTTCATCAAAACGAGGATCATTTTCTTTAAGTAGATTAACATCACGCGGATAACCAGCTCGGATTCTAAAAGTTCCGTCTTTAGCATCATTGACTTCAATTATGGGGTGGAGGCAACCGACAGATGATACCATTGTCCAAAACCCTCCAACATAGCACCTGTTACCATCTGCAACAACAACAAAGGGAATTCCAAAAGAACTAGGTTGTGGAATTCGTGCTACTGCCTCTGCATTGACAGTCAGGGTATGATTTTCCCAATCATACTCAACAATGTCTTTATCTGAAATAATCGGTTTCTTTAAGAGTTCTGCTTTGTGCAAATCTACTTTTATGCTTTTTAGATAGTAAGGGTCTTTCCCTACTTCGGTAAATTTGCCTTCTTTGATCAGATATATTCCAAATGAATGTTTTAATTCCTTTTGAACTTCAGCCTTACAGCCAAAAGTAGAGAGAAAAATTAAGACGAAGATTAATAGTTTTTTCATATTCTTATTTCCTTTCTAACAAATGTTCGATTCTTTCTTAAAACCAACACTTTTATTGTTTCATAAACAAGCAATATACTTAACAAAAATAAAATAATGCCGCACACGCCAGAAATCACTATATCCGGTTTTACAGAAATGCCTGAGAAAATGTCGGGTAAAACATTCACAAAGGAAATAATCTGCACTACCAATGACCACAGCGTCATTACCAGCATAAAAATCATCGGCAGGATAGTGAACATAGCGTTTTTACCGCATTTTATAAGCCACACAGATAAAGCCAGCAGCGTTAAACTTGCCAAAAGTTGATTACTTGTTCCAAAAATCGGCCAGGCAACCAGATATCCTTTTTCTTTTGTTAGAAGGAGAAAAATCAACGGCACTATAAGTGTAAGCAATGTCGCAAAAAAACCGCCTATCAGTGTTTTCCAATTCAAAAGTTCCTGCAAAATGTATCTGGCAAGTCGTGTGCAGACATCAAGTGTGTCATAGACAAAAGTAGAAAAAGCAAGTAACGCAAAAGGAAATGCAATACTAAAACCGATTCCGACAAGACCTAAATAATCGGAAAGTCCTCTTGCATAAATAAGGTTCGGGTCCATTTTAAGCACATCGGAACCCTTGGGGAGCATCATAACGGTTGCTAATGCGAGAACGGCCACCAGACCCTCAAGAAGCATCGCACCATATCCGACAATGCGGGCATCGGATTGTTTTGAAAGTTGTTTTGACGTAGTTCCAGAACTGACAATTCCATGAAAACCCGAACAGGCGCCGCAGGCAATCGTAATAAATAAAATCGGAAAAAGTGATTTGCCGTTAACCAAACTCTTCAGCCCTTCCGTATTAAATGCGGGATACTCTATTGGGAAACCGCCGAATAACGCTCCAATCAAGCCGACAATTATTGTAAGATACAAAAGCCATCCGCCTAAATATCCGCGCGGCTGAAGCAACAACCAGACGGGTATCACCGATGCAAAAAAACAATAAATCAGCAAAAATACGTCCCATTGTTTTACGGAAATATTACTGAAAAAAGAAAGTACGCACGGCGGTAGTTTCGGACCAAGCCAGATAATAAATAAAATAAGCGGCACAAAAATAATAGTTGTAACTGTAAGATTTGACTTGAACTTATACAATAAAACACCCATCAAAAGTCCGGCAACGAGATATAAAATAGAAGAGGCAGCGACAGCACCTCCAAAAGCAGTGCCATCGGAAACAATTTTGAATGTTTGTGCGGTAATGTCCGTAAAAGCAATTATCACATAAATCAAAGCAATCCAGACGAAAACAAGAAAAAGAATATGCGAAGTATGCGACATATTTGCTTTTACAATTTCACCGATTGAAGCCGCCTTGTGTTTTATTGAAGCAACAAGAGATGTAAAATCATGCACACCCCCGATAAAAATTGTTCCTACTATAATCCAGAGAAGTGCAGGAACCCAGCCGAACCATATTCCGGCTAAAATCGGTCCTACGATGGGTCCGGCTGCTGCTATTGCTGAAAAATGTTGTCCTAAAAGCAGCGACGATTTCGCAGGGACATAATCAACTCCGTCGTTAATAAGGCAGGCGGGTGTCGGACAGGAATCATCAAGTTGAAGTTTTTTGGAAAGAAAACTGCCGTAAAAAATATAAGCCGCTATAAATACAATTAAGGATGCCGCTACCACCCAGACAATCATAATTAAACTCCCTAAAATTTAATCTCTTTTTTTAAATCTTTTTTCGGTGCCGTGATAAATTTTTGACTGGTCGTCAATAGCCCGGAGTTTTTTACAAATATCAAGAAGTTCCGGGTCTGTGATTTTTTTCTGAAAATAAAGACGGTATGTTTTTCGCCCGAGTTCAATTATAAGATGGAATTTTCTTCTCTCATATCCCATCTCTTTTGCTTTCAAATTTCTCAGACGGCCGCCGTAGATAGGGTCCTCTTTTAATATGTCCAGCAAATTCAAAACGCCCTTTTCCGCACTCTTCAAAACCTTCTTAAAATCAACCATAGCCCACCTCCTTTTTTACTTCGCTAAATCCCTGAGTTTTTTTATATTTTTCAAGTCGTCCGATAAACTAGCTCGCGGAGTTTCAAGAATCCCCGGAAGATTTTTAATTTTAGGATGATTTACAACTGCCCTGAAACCTTCAAGTCCAATATCACCCGCACCAATATGCGTATGCCTGTCAATTTTTGAACCGAGTATATTTTTTGAATCGTTAAAATGTAAAAGTTTTAGATAATTAAGTCCGACTATTTCATCAAATTCGTTTATCGTCTTATCAAATCCATTCTTAGAAATTTCATAACCGGCGGCAAATAAATGACAGGTATCAAGGCAAACTCCTATCCGTTTTTTCTCTTTTATGTTATCAATAATTCGCCGGAGTTCCTCGAACCGCCAGCCGATATCAGTTTTTCCGCCGGCAAGATTTTCCAGAAGAAGCATCTCTTCATTTCTACCTGATGGAACTTTTGAAAAAGCAAAATTTATTGCAGCAATAATGTTTTTTATCCCCGTTTCAAAATCGCCCGTTGAATATCTTCCCGGATGAATTACAAGATACTGCGCACCTAAAATTCTACATCTTTTCAGTTCGTCAATCAAGACATCAACAGATTTTTTGTAAAGTTTTTTATCGCAAGATGCAAGATTCGGCAGATAAAGCATATGGACGACCAAAGGATATATATCTTTTTCTTTGAGGGATTTTTTAAATTCGGCGAGCTCTTTTTCGTCAAATTCCCGGCGATACCACGCGCGGGGAGAACGGGAAAAAATCTGTATTGTCTCGCATTTAAGAGCAACCGCTTCCGCTATTGTATTTTTCAATCCTTTTCCTACCGAACAATGGAATCCCAGTCGCATATTAAATAGTATTTCTTTTAATTTTATTTTTATAATAAGTTGCCGACAACAAAAAAACAGTAATAATAAGAAACATTATTGTAAAATTTTTCCCAATTTCAAAACTTTTGGGTTTATAAATAAATCTTACTTTATGATTACCTTTTTTTAATGCAACCGCTCTGAACAAATAATTAGCACGCAGAATTTTTTCCTCTTTCCCGTCAACGAAACACTTCCAGCCGGGATAATAAGTGTCATTTAACACAAGAAATCCATCGTTTGTAATCTTTGCATTTATTATTACTTCAGTGTTTTCATATTTTTCTATCTTCATCACTGACCCTTTTGTAGAATTAGAGCCATAATTTGTGTTTTTTTCTAATATGACAGATTCTTTATCTTGAAATGACATATTTTTTGCTTCTTCCTCTGAAGTTGCTATTTTTGCTTTTGGCACTATAATAACCCTGGAAACAAATTCTTTGTTTTCATACAATTTTATGTTTGGTAAACGGGGATAAAAATTTATTTCTTTTACTAATTTAAAATGTTCACCCGCAAGATTAACTAAACTTAATACATACTTTACATTTTGAAAACCCAATATCTTTGCCCCCTCTAATGGTATAATCACTCCTTCTTTTTGTTGCGAAAAATATTTTCCGATGAGAATATCGTACATTTCTTTTGTCCTCTTTACCAGAATAGAACCATTACCAACAAAACTTGGTATATGATACAACATATTAAAATCAGGATATAACATTTCTCTATAACTACAGTAAATATCTGTATCTCGTGACCAACCTTTTACATATTGATACATGGATTCATAAGAACTAAGACTCAAAACTCTGAACATATCTGTATCTTTTTCAAGAAATTTAACGGTTTCGGGTTTAGCAAACCACTTATCTACATTGTATGTAGGATTGTATTTTATACCAAAAATAAATAGATCAATTGTCACCAGTACTATCACTATACTTTTGAGCAATATCTGTTTTTTCTTAAAAACAGTTTCTATTCCAATACCTGATAAAACCGATAAAGATAATATAACAAATATTAAAAGTCGGTGGGGCATTCTGAAAAATTTGAATCCCGGGAAAAATTGCCACAAAAATCTATAAACCGGTTCCACTAAAAGAATAGCAACGATTGTAAAAATTGTAACTGTAAAAAATTTTACATACCGGTTTTTCCGGCAAAAAATAATGGCAATTATTGCCAACAATAACGATAAAAGTCCGATATACGCACAGTTTTCCCCGTAAATACTATTTGGCTGATTATATGTTGCATTAATTGGGCTTCCAAAATAATTAGGTCTTAAAAACATAATTAAATCCTTAATTCTGTAAGGAGCTAAATTAGCATAATCAAAAGTTACACCTTTCTGTCTACTTGAAAATCTAACAAATTCGTAAGTTGGTATCCATTGAATGGCACTTAATCCTATGCCGATAGTGAGAATTAAAATTAAAACGCATATTTGTTTTTTTATATTAACTTTTTGCCCGGATGTCTTACAAAATAATCTAAAAATAAAATACGATGCTGTCGCAAGAATAGAATAATATGCCAACTGGGGAAAACCACATAAAACCTGCATTCCGAAAATAATGCCCACTAACAACCCATAATAAAACTTATTTGTTCTAAAATACTTTTCAACAAAAAAGAAACACAACGGTATCCACATCGCGACATTTATCATATTGAGGTGTATGAGATGTGTAACAAAAAAACCGGAGAACATAAAAGTAACCGCCGACATGAATGCACCGATTTTTGATAATTCTAAAGAACGCGTATACAAATAAGTGAATAACCCTGCCAAAAAAAATGTTAGAACAACACTATAATTAAAAGCGACCCAAGACGGTAAAATCCAAAAAAGAATTAAATTCAACGGATAGAAAAATCCGCCCTCGCCCTCGGCATGAATTGGGAAACCATTAAAAATATCTTTTGTCCATAAAGGTAATGAAAAAGATTTCAAAGATTCCGATAGAAAATTTTTAAATGGATAATTTATTTCCATCAAATCATTTCCTGTTTTATCTCCAACAAAAAAAATACCTTGTAATATAGCTGCTTTCCAGAAAAAAATAAATACTAATATTAGTAAAATTAACGACACTATTAAAATCTCTTTTGTTTTTTTCATATTTGACTTATTATGTAGGGTTGACATTTTTTCTTTTTTGTGTATAATTTCAGCAATCGCCGGAGTGGCGAAACTGGCAGACGCAGCAGACTCAAAATCTGCCGGCTCTTATGGAGTCGTGTGGGTTCAATTCCCTCCTCCGGCAAAAATCACTTCACAGAAGTTAGCCCTAAAATTTCCCTTAAAGTTACTATCTCGTAACCTTTTTTCTTAATCCCGGCAATTATTTCAGGAAGTGCTTCAGCGGTAAGTTTTTTTTCGTGAAACAGAAAAATTGCACCGGGCTCAATGCTTCTTAAATACTTTTTTACAAGTTCATCTTTTGTATAGCCATGCCAGTCGCAGCCGAATGTCCAGTTGACAATAACATATTTTTTTTCTTTTGCCGCTTTCTTTACCATTGGCGAAATATAACCGTTAGGCATTCTCATGAAAAACGGTTTTACTCCGGTGAGTTCCTTAATTACATTTTCTGAAGCAGTAAGTTCCTCCGTAAGAATTTTTTCTATTTCTTCCATTGATTTTTTCTCTTTCAGTTGATAATAATTTCTGTGAGCATAAGTATGGTTGCCGATTTCGTGGCCCAATTGTAAGTATTTGCTTACATATTGCGGATGAAATTTAACATTAGAACCGACGAGAAAAAATGTCGCCTTTACATTTTCCTTTTTGAGCGTATCAAAAATTTTGTCAAGCACTCCGGGTTTCGGACCGTCGTCAAAAGTCAAAGCAACCCATTTTTTTGATGACAGACCGTCGGTATAAAATGCACCGTAGTCAATTTTTTTCTCAGTTTCGCATGGGATGACCGCAGTTTTTGCTTTTTTACAACTTGTCATCAAATTCAAACTTATAAAAACACAGAAAAAAATAATTTTTGCTATAGTTTTATCAGACATCCAATCCCTCCAGATTTTTTCTGCCGAGATACATAGGCACAAAAACAGCGACCAAGTTAATAGCAATCAACGATATAACAACCATCGTAATAATTCCCGGATGCGAATGCATAACATTTTTATTGTAAAGCCGCGACAAAAACCATAACCGCACCGGAACCGCAAGTAAAGAAATGGTCAAAAAAACATAAAACAGCGAAAAAATCATATAAATCATCCCGCCGACGGAACTTTCTATCTGCGAAATATTTTCAACCCTAAATCTCGGAAAAAGAGCACCGAAACCGACAGCCATACCCGTCAGCGTTATTGAAATAAAAATGATTGTCGCGAAAGACAGAAAACTTAAAAACTTTTCAACGTTAAGCATGTAATTTGACACGCCAATAAGCAACCCTCCGAAAAAAGCAAGCGGAATTATCGCCATAAAAAATTTTTCCCATAAAAAATTTTTAACCGTGAGCGGTGCCGCCTTAATTAGCCAAAAACTTTTTCCCTCCAGAGAAACCAGCGGATAAATGAAACGCAAAGAAACCGCAGCGAGAACAAATCCCGCAAGACCTATATTTAAAAACGAAATAAGAGATTTCAGAAAAAATGTATCCAGCGGAAGTTTATAAATGTTGAAAAGATAGACGATAACCAGTGCCAGAAGCAGAAGCAATTGAGACCACTGCCCCGTATCACGGAAAAATATTTTTATGTCTTTTACAAATACGGAAAAAATTCCTCTGCTTTTTATATTTAATTTCGGAAGAAACTTATAACCGGTTGACTCGCGGGAAGAAGCCAACGCATCGTAATATAGTTTATCGGAAATATAAATAACAATAATTATAGTAATGCTTGAAATAACAATTAGTAAGGATGAAAAAATAAAAAAATTACTCCACTGCTTTGAAACATATAAAAATATCGCCGATGTAATCCACCACGACGGCAGATATTTTGCAGTAGGCATCTGGACGACGGAAATATACTGAACGACCTCTTCTAATTTATCCGCTTTTAAGAAATCCTCCGGCTGGATAAATCTCGCGAAAAGATACGCCACACCTACCGCAACAACTCCCAAAATTATAATAATATCCCTCATTTTTTGCGACGGGAAAACCCGCATAAAAACGGTGCTTGTTAGAGTGCCTATTGATGAAGCAATCAAAAAAAAAGGAATGAGAAGCAACAGAACCGACGCATAAAAACCGGCATTGACGAATTTTATTCTACCGTAGGCGAATAAAAACGGTAAAAAGACAAGAAGCACCATCCACGATGAAAAAAAAGTTGTTTTAATAAATTTATAAATGAAAATGTTTTTTACGGGTAATGGCAGCGCGACGAGAAAATCAAGGTCGTTTGAAAAATATATGGTTGAGAACGAAATTATCATGTTTGAAAAAATCAACATCACAAAAAATGTAAGCATAATCATAGACATAAGTTTTATTATGAGAAGCCCGCCGATAAATTCAACAGTATTCAGATAAACAAGGATTCTGAAAAACCCCTGATAAAGAAGCCATAAAAAAATAAAACCGACCAGAAGTAAAAAAGATGACTTGAAGGAATCCGTCCAGGAAACGAATTTTATTCTGTTAATAAAACTTCTGATTTCAAGCCGTAAAAAATTCTTAAACATTTTCAGTTAATTTAAAAAAAACGCTCTCTAAATCCTTTTCCGTAGATGCCTGCTTTTTTAATTCATCCAATGTACCGAGTGCTATTATTTTTCCTTTATCTATTATCGCAAGACGTGAGCACAATTTTTCGGCAAGTTCAAGAATATGGATTGACAGAAAAATGGTCGTTCCTTTTTTTGACTGCTCGTTGTAGATATTTTTTACAAGCCGGGCTGATTTCGGGTCTAGACCTACAAGCGGCTCGTCCAACAAAATTACTTTTGGGTCTCTTATTAAAATGCCGGCTAAGACAAGTTTCTGCTGCATCCCGTGGGAATATGATTCAACAAGTTCATCGGCGACAATTTTAAGTTCAAACAATTCCAGAAACTCGTCTATTTTTTGGCAACCGACTTCGTAAATCCCGCAGATAAATTCCAAAAATTCCCGCCCGGTAAGTTTCTGATAAACAAAAGGAGTGTCGGGCAAAAGTCCGATGATTTTTTTTGCGGAAATTGCATTTTTCTGAATATCAAAACCGCAGACATTAATGTTCCCCGTCGTCGGCTTCAGAAGTCCGGAAATCATTTTTATCGTCGTGGTTTTTCCGGCACCGTTAGGTCCTAAAATACCAAAAATCTCACCGGAAGAAATTTCCAGATTCATGTTGTCAACAGCAATTTTATCTTTAAACTTTTTTGTAAGATTGGTAAGTTTTATCATTTCAATAATTTTACAACAAAAGCAGAAATTATTGGGATTACAAAGTTATCTTTTACGGGAAGGAGTTCTATAACTGTTGCGGCAAGGGAGCCGAAAAAAATCTGCGAAAATTTTATATCGGTAAAAAAGGAAAATATAATACCGACAAATAAACAGGTTAAAAGATTCGTTGCAACTCCTACCCAGCTTTTTTTCCTGAAAATTTTATGTTTCCCGTATTTCTCGCCAACAAGGGCGGCAAAACCGTCGCCGAATGTAAGGAAAAATATAGCAAGTAGAGCAATTTCTTTTTCAAAAAAAAGAACAGTAAAAAATATGCCGGACAGAGTGAAAATAAGCGTTGAGACATTTTTTGCTTCGGTTTCGCGATAGATTCCGTCAAAAAATTTCAGTAATTTTTGGTTCAATTTTTCATTTTTTAGACGAAGTAATTCAAAAATTATAACTGTTGACATCACAATCGCCAAAAGTAAAAGCACCGTTTTTTGGGAAAGAAAAAATATATAAAAAAACGGCACTAAAAGTATAAACCAGTGTGATATTTTTCTTTTTGCTTCCGGTGTCATATAAATAAGGTTAACGGTTAAAATTTTAAACCTTTAATTTATACCTTTAACCTGCCTTTTTCAGTTTCCTAAAATTATCCTGTAATCCTCGCGATGGACCTGTGAGTTTGCCTCAACAACTATTTTTCTGTTTATTCTGTTTTCTATTTTTTTTGTGTATTCCTCGTCAAAAACTTCAGCGATATCCGGATGAACTATCAGGCGGACCGGCTGTTCTCCGCCGCGGGTGACAAGTTTTAATATCTCTCTTTTGATTTTTATAGCCATCGTCTCCCTTGATAATACCTGCCCGCTGCCCTCGCAATAAGGACAGGTTTCCGAGAGAAAATTAACCATACTCTCCGTTTTACGCTGCCGGGTCATTTCAATAAGCCCGAGTTTGGTGACGGGAAGAACCTCAGTTTTTGCTTTATCTTTTCTTACCAGTTCAAGCAGAAGTTTGAACACTTTTTTTCTGTCGCTGGAGCGGTGCATGTCAATCAAATCTATAACGATAATGCCGCCTATATTTCTTAAACGCAATTGTGCCGCTATTTCATAAAGTGCCTCTAAATTGGTTCTTAAAATTATTTCATCTAATGAACCGGCTTTTGTGAATTTTCCGCTGTTGACATCAATAGCGCAGAGCGTTTCCGCTTCCTGAATTATTATGTATCCGCCCGACGGTAATTTTATTTTCTGTTTTTGAATGTTTGTTACCTGCTGTTCAATGTTGCTTGCACCGCTTCTGATTTCCGAAGCAGGGTTCATCTCAAAAATCGGCGTCTTGCCTTTATAAAGATGAATTTTTTCTTTGAACTTAGGTGAAACCATCTCTACAAAATTCAGCGTGTCCTCATATTCGTCTTTTGAATCGATAAAAAATGCAGACACATCTTCGTTGAGATAATCCCGCACCGTCTTAAAAACCAGCCCTAAATCCCTGTGTAAAAGTGCAACACCAGCGGCTGTCTCAAATTTTTTATTTATTATTTCCCAAAGACGAACCAGATATTTTATCTCCCGCTTAAAAACATCTTTTTCTTTTCCCGCGCCTTCGCTTCTTATTATGAACCCGCCGGTTGACGATTTGATTTCCTCAATTATTGATTTAAGCCGGAACCGTTCTTTCTCGTCGGTGATATTTTTGGAAACACCTATGTGAAGAGAACTCGGTATGTAGACAAGATAATGCCCCGGAAGAGAAATCTGCTGAGTAAGTTTTGAGCCCTTTGTGCCAAGCGGACCCTTGGTTACCTGAGTGAGTAAAAATTTCGCCTTCGGCAATTCTGATTTATTTACCGTAAGTTCCGAGTATGGAAGATAACCGTTTTTTGAAACGCCGATATTAACAAAAGCCGCTTGAATACCGTCAAGAACCGATACAACCTTACTTTTGTAGATATTGCCGACTATGTTTTCCTCGCCGAGACGCTCAATAAAAAAATCAGTAAGATGTCCGTCCTCTACAATAGCAACCCTTATTTCATCCTCAGTACAATTCGCTAAAATTTCTTTCATATTTTTATTAATTCTCCGTTTGCCGTCTCGTAAAAAAACTCGTCCCTGTTTATTATTAACTCGGATTTTTCAGCGTCGGATAAACCAAAAACTTTTTGAATTACTACATCCGGTTTGGCGGTTTTTTGGGGACCGAACCTCAAAAGCATTTCAATTTTACCGGCGGCATATTTCATATAAACCATTAGCGGCCTGACATCAATAGTTCTTCTGCTTTTATCCGTAATTCTTTCTATTAAAAATTCTTTCGCTGAAAAAAAATCTTTTATTTTTATCTGCGCAACCTCATTTTGTAAAGACATCTCAGCCGAATACTTTGCCGCATTTACAAGCAATTCTACGGATTTGGAAACAACCGGAACAGACGACGCTGATATAATACCGAGGGCGGGCGGCATACTTGAAGATAAGGATTTTTCAACTTCGTCTGCTCCAATTCTGCGGAACATTTCCATATCAAAAATTTCACAGTTTGAAGTATATCCGACGGCAAGAGGAGGACCGAACGAGACCTTTGGCTGGGGACTGAACCCGGAAGATATGCACACCGGTAAAGAAGCGCGGCGGACGGCCTGACGAATTGCCGACACAACTTCAAGATGCGTCAGAAATCTCAGCGGTTTTCCCTTGGTATATTTAACTCTTATCTTGGATATCGCTCTCGTGATATTACACCTTTCTTGCACGGTTAAGTACGCTTGTTTTCAGATATTCAAAATTGAGCGGTTTTAACACGCAGTCAACTGCCCCCTCCCGGAAAGCGGTAATAACTTTTTCGGCATCCTTGAAACCTGTTATCATCACAACCGGAAGTTCCGCATCAACCTTATGAATTTTTTTAAGCACTCCAATTCCGTCTATATCGGGCAGATTTACATCCAACAGAACCAGTGCGAATGTTTCGTTAAGAACCGTCTTAATCACCGGCTCGCCTTTGTCAATTAAAACAACGGTATGTCCGTTGGACTCTAAAAAAATCTTCAATAATTCTCTTATCTCGGCATCATCATCAACTACAAGTATTTTCATTTTTTCATCCCCTTGGCCTCGGTAGCAATCGCCAGACGCTTCACTCCTAATGATTTTGCCATATCAAGAATTTCAACGACATTACCGTGATAAGTGTGCGTGTCTGCTTTTATTATCACAAGCAAATTCGGGTCGTTCAGGAGTCGGTTTTTCAGCGAATTTTCAAGATGATTTTTATTTATCTCAACATCATTAAAATACATTTTATCGTCCGATGTCAGTGTAATGGTAAGTCCCGCTTCCGAGACATCGCTTACCGTCTGGGTTTTGGGAAGTTTTACCGGAATCCCCGCCTGCATAATCAAAGGAGTTGTCACCATAAAAATAATTAAAAGCACCAGCACCACGTCCGTAAAAGGCGTGATATTTATCTCCGACATTATTCTTCTTGAATTATTATCCGATATTGCCATAAATTAAAGGATTCAAAATTTCAAAAGCCGTATTTTCCACATCAGCCGCCATACGGTTTATTCTTTTTGAAAAATAATTGTAAAGTATAACGGACGGAATCGCAACCAAAAGTCCGGTAGCGGTGGCGATAAGCGCCTCGGCAATTCCGGAGGAGACGATTGAAGGATTTCCGACTCCGTATTTTCCCAAATCATGAAAAGCGCGCATAATGCCCACAACGGTCCCCAAAAGCCCGATAAAAGGCGTAATGGCACCGATTGTTCCGACGGCAGCAAGATATTTTTCAAGAGAAAAAACTTTTTGCGAGATTTTTCTTAAAACGGATTCTTTAACAGCAACACCGTTTTTATTTTTGAGCCCTTCCGCCAATACGTCCCCTAAAAACGTTTTGCTTTTTTGAGAAATTTCCGAAGCGGTTTTTATATCGGACGAAGCGACGGCGGACTGAATTGCGTCGATTTCTTTTTTTGACATGTTTTTCATTTTTGACAGAACAATAAACTTTTCAACGGCAACCGCAACGGAAATCACAGAACACATCATCAGAACGATAATCGTATATCCGCCCTTACTTAAAAGTTGAAAAAAATCCAGTGATTCAAACATTTTACCTCCAAGAAAACATAGAACTGACACAGGACTTAATACACGGAACTGACTCGGAACGGTTCTGTGCCTGTTCCGTGTCCCGCTTTAGCGGGCTTCCGTGCCTATTCCGTGCTGTTCATTTTACAGACATTTTCCATAATAAGTATGTGTCAAAAATACTCCATGCCAACGACAGAAAAAATATAATATCCAGAAGTATAAAAAAATTTGTTGACAAAAAATCACGGGCATTTTCGTAGGAATCTTCAATTCTTGTGATTTTTGTCTCCACCCATTTTTCTATGTCGTCGGTGTTAAAAATTTTATTTATATTCGTATGAAGCATTTTCAAATGCCAGTCATTTTCTATCTCGGGGACGCCGGTGTGAATGCTGGATATAATTTCAAGTTTATCCCTGTCAAAATCCAATGAGTCCTTGCTGAATTTATTGTATTGTGCAAATGTTTTAAGTATCTTTATGCCCGACGGGATCTCGGCGAGATGTCTCTGTGCATCGTCAAGTTCTTTTTGCAGAATATAATCATAAGATTTAAGAGTCCACCACTGGACAAGCGCCAGTTTTATTACATCTTTGATTGCATCCGATTCGTCCGACGATATAAACGCCCCGAATCTTTTAATAAGAATTATTTCGTCCTCGTAGTAGCCGTAATTTGCAAGCGGCGATTGGTCTAACACAAACCCGGAAAGCTTTTCATAGTTACTCTCGGCTGAAACAATTCCGTAGAGGGTCTTCAGATTTTTTGTGATAAATATATCGGCCGTTGAGGTTAATTTATCCATAGTAAAAACTGGGAAAATTTCAGTATCCATCAGCCGACGGTCATATTTGTGGGTGGCGAACTGCTGTGCCTTAACAATAATGTCTTCAGAAAGTTTTTGGCAATAGGCAATTATTCCCGTTCCGTTTATTTTTATTTGCGACGACATGCAGGATATCTGTGTGCATACTTTAAGATTTTTGTCAACCGAAAACGAAACAGAAATCAAACCGCTTCCGAATTTATAAATACGGGATTCAACTTCCGCATTTTCGTAAACGGCGTCGAAAAAAGTTAATGAAGATAATTTCTGGCGATAAAGCGTCTTGGCGACAGCACGCAATTCGTCGTCGGAAAAATCCAAATCCAGCCCCATATCAAACGGAAATAAAAGAGTACAAACCATAATAAAACCAGCGAGTAGTAGTTGCCAACCTTGGTTGGCTTATTTTCAGCCGAGCAAGCTCGGCAACTACAAACCACTCGCCACGTGCTATATCAAATCTTCCGCACCTATCGTTTTTCTTTTTGGGTCCGCCTTTGCTTTCTCAATGGATGCCTTAACCATGCCGTCAACTTTTGCGGATAACGCCTCAATATAGTCCTTGCCGGTTCTTAAACCCGCGGCCTTTCCCATCTTCTTAATCTTTGAAACAACAACAACTGTTTCAGCCACTTTTATCACCCCCTTCGCTTTGCGAATTAAAATTCTTTCTTGGAAAAAAGTATTGAACACAAAATAAGACAGACAATTGAATAGACAAGAGTGTATGTTATCGGAACGAGCATCAGATAGTCAATATTTTCATACCGGTCTCTGAAATTGAGATACTGGAAATTGGGAATTATATAAAAGAAAAACTTTATGACTGCTTTCAAAAAAATGTTGACCATTTTAGAAGATAAAAATTTAATCTCGGTGCCGAGATAACCAAGTATCCAGAAAAATATCGTAAAAACAATTGATGCAACGCTAGATGTGGAAAAAAGCGAGAAAAAAAGTGCAACGGTAGAGATAAGTATGATTTTCAAAAGAATTCCGAAAATGGAATAAAAATAAGCAAGTTCGCTTTTCCATCCGATAGCAAGTAAAAATCCGAGATGCACGACAACCATAATCAAAAGACCGATGCCTACGGTCAAAATCATACCGAAATATCTGCCCAAAATATATTCGGTCCTTTTTATGGGCCGGGACAATAAAAGATAAATAGTTTTTGACTCAATCTCCTCGAGCACAAGAGAAACTGAAACGAAAATAGCAACAAGCAATCCGAATATTTCAATAGCAACCATTCCCATATCAAGAAGCAGACGGACCTGTTCGTCGCCGGCAAGAACGCCGAAAAGTATATCTGCACCTATGATGGCGAACGCAAAAAGAATGAGCACATAAAAAATCTTGTGTCTTATATTTTCTTTAACCGTATAACGCATTATTTGAAATATGTTTTTCATCAATTTTCCGCCTTATTTATCTCGTCAATGAAAATATTTTCAAGCGAACCGGGTTTAATCCTGGTAATTTCAACTATTCTTAAAAGTTTTCCTTTGTGAATTATAGCAACGCGGCTGCAGATTTTTTCCGCTTCAGAAATTATGTGTGATGAAAAAAACACCGTTTTACCCTCGGCTTTAAGTTTTAATATAACATCCCTCATATCCTTAAGACCAATAGGGTCAAGACCCGTGAACGGCTCATCAAGAATTAAAAGTTGCGGTTGATGGATAATCGCCTGTGCGACGCCTACTCTCTGAAGCATTCCTTTTGAGAACTCGCCGAGACGAGTATCTTTTTCCGTTTTTAGTTTAACGGTTTCAAGAACTTCATTAATGCGTTTAACAAGAACTGTTTCGGGAACGCCCGAGACGGAACCATAAAGCGATAAAATCTCTTTTGCCGTAAGATACTTGTAGAGATAAGGTATCTCCGGAAGATAGCCGATTTTTGACAAAGATGCAAGGGACGGAACTTTTTCTCCGAAAATAAAACATTCGCCGGCTGAAGGATATAGAAGTCCCAAAAGTGTTTTTATAGTTGTAGTTTTTCCGGAACCATTGGGACCCAAAAAGCCAAAAATCTCTCCTTCGGCAACATTAAAACTTAAATTATCAACCGCTAAAAATTTTTTATTTTTCAGCAGCCGTTTTTTTATATAAATTTTCGTAAGATTTTTCATCTCAATTGCGTTCATATTAAACACCGATTACACAGATAAAACCATTGTAATTTTTTTATTTAAGACAATTTTGTATTGCATCCAAAGAAACCATTATATCCGTTTCCGAGCAATAGCCAAGATGTCCTATGCGGAAGATTTTGCCTTTCAAGTCCTCCTGACCGCCGGCTAAAACAACACCGTATTTTTCTTTGATTTTTTTTCTTAAATCATCGGCGGCAACACCTGCCGGAGGAAATACAGCCGTAACGGCACTGGACGCGACATCGTCGGTAGATAGAAGTTTCAAGCCGAGTTTTTTAAGACCGTCCCTTGTTAAATCTCGCAATTTTTTATGCCTTTCAAAAACATTATCAAGACCTTCTTCTTCAAGCATTTTAAGTGACTCTTCAAGCCCGTAATAAAGTGATACAGGAGGGGTAAATGGATTCTGACCTTTATCAGCCCAGTCCTTCATTGATTTAAAATCCCAGTAAAACCTCGGCATTTTTGCTTTTTCATAATACTGCCAGGCCTTTTTTGAAAATGAAATAAACGAAAGCCCCGGCGGAAGCATAAACGCTTTTTGTGAAGCGGCAACGACGACGTCCAACCCCCACTCGTCAGTTCTTAAATCCGCGGTTAAAAGTCCGGAGACCGCATCCACAACTATTAAAGCATCATATTTTTTTATTACTTCTGCGAGTGATTTTACATCATTCAAGACACCCGTTGATGTCTCATTCTGTTGAAAAAACACCGCTTTATATTTTTTCTCTTTCAATTTTTTCTCTACGGTTTTAACATCCGCCGATTTGCCGCGCTCAAATTTTATTTCGTCAACATTAGCGCGGAACGCTTTTAATATTTTTGCCCAACGGGAACCGAATGCGCCGATGTTTAAGACAAGCACATCATCGCCTTCCGACAAAACATTTACCGCAGCCGCCTCCATACCGCCTGAACCCGACGACGGAATTACGAATAAATCATTTTTTGTCTTGAAACATTTTTTTACTCCAACGGTAACATCCGTCAAAATTTTTGTGAACTCCGGTCCCCTGTGGTTTATCATTTCCCGGACCATCGCCCGCAAAATCCTCTCCGGCACCATCGTTGGACCCGGAATCATCAAGTACTGTTTTTTAATCATTTTATACTCCCAGTGTTTTTTCTATTACTTCGTCCATCGTTTTTACTGTTATGAATTTTATTTTGCCCACAATTTCTTTAGGTATTTCTTCCATATCTTTCTGATTTTCAAAAGGCATTATAATTATTTTTATTCCGCTCCTGTAAGCCGCGAGAACTTTTTCTTTAAGACCGCCGATGGACAAAACCCGACCGCGAAGCGTTATTTCGCCGGTCATTGCAATGTCTTTTTTTACCGGCTTGTTAGTTATGGCGGAAAGCATCGCAACTGCCATCGTTATTCCGGCCGACGGACCGTCTTTGGGAATTGCACCTTCGGGAACATGAATGTGAATGTCCTTATCCTTGAAATAATTCTCTTTTATTCTGAATTTTTTCGCGTTGGAGCGAATATATGAAAGTGCCGCCTGCGCCGACTCTTTCATCACATCGCCGAGTTTTCCGGTCAGAGTAAGCACACCTTTGCCTTTCATCACGGAGACCTCAATTGACAATGTATCGCCGCCGACTTCGGTCCACGCAAGACCCGTCGCAATGCCGACCTGATTTTCCGATTTTTTATCGGCGTGATATTTCGGAACTCCGAGATATTTTTTGACATTTTTTTCAGTTACCGTGATAACCTCTTTTTGCTTCTCGGATACGATTTCCTTGACGACTTTTCTTACGATGTTAGCGATCTCCCTCTCCAGATTTCTTACTCCCGCTTCAAGGGTATATTCTTTTATGGTGAATTTTATCGCTTCGTCGGTAATTTCTAATTGTTTATCGGTCAACCCGT
This sequence comes from Elusimicrobiota bacterium, assembly GCA_041658185.1. GTDB lineage: Bacteria > Elusimicrobiota > UBA8919 > UBA8919 > UBA8919 > UBA8919. The sequence continues at coordinate 69,762 of JBBAAR010000006.1, read as the reverse complement.
GTTCTTTGAGTTGTTTTGGAATAAGAAATTTTTTCGCTATGTGAATTTTTTCTTCCATCGTGTAACCGGCAAAACGCAAAATTTCCATCCTGTCAATTAAAGCCGGCGGGATTGAATAAAGCGTGTTCGCGGTCGTAATAAACATCACATCCGAAAGGTCAAAATCAACTTCTAAATAATGGTCGGAAAATGTGGAGTTCTGTTCGGGGTCTAAAACCTCCAATAGAGCGGATGCCGGGTCGCCGCGGAAATCCATGCCCAATTTGTCTATTTCATCCATAAGAAAAACCGGGTTTTTTGATTTCGCTTTTTTTAACGACTGTAAAATCCTCCCAGGAAGTGCGCCAATGTATGTGCGGCGGTGACCTCTTATTTCCGCTTCATCACGAACGCCGCCTAAAGAAATGCGAACAAATTTTCTGCCGAGAGAACGGGCGATTGATTTCCCGATAGATGTTTTACCGGTGCCGGGCGGGCCGACGAAACACAAAATAGGTCCTTTCAGTTTTTTCGTCATTTTACAGACGGCGAGATATTCAACAATTCTTTCTTTGATTTTTTCAAGTCCGTAATGGTCTTCGTCCAAAATACTTTGGGCATGTTTCAAATCAAGATTGTCATCAGTTTTTATCGCCCATGGAAGTGCGATAAGCCAGTCAATATAAGTTCTTATGACGGTTGCCTCCGGAGAAAACGGCATCATTTTTTCCATCCGTGTGAGTTCTTTTATCGCAACCGTTTCAGCATCTTTCGGCATTTTTGATTCTTTTATTTTTGTGCGAAGTTCATCAATTTCTTTTGCATTCTCGTCCTTCTGACGGAGTTCCTTCTGAATCGCTTTCATCTGCTCGGTAAGATAATACTCTTTCTGTGATTTTTCAATCTGACCTCTCACCCTTGACTGTATTTTTTTCTCAATGTTCAAGATTTCCAGTTCACTGTTAAGTATTTCAATCATTTTTTCGAGACGATCCGAGGGATTAATGGTTTCAAGAATCGTTTGTTTCTGAGCATTTTTTACTATCAGGTGAGCTGCTATCATATCTGCAAGACGGCCGGGTTCTTCAATTGAATTTAGCGCAGTTATCGTCTCAAAAGGAAGCCGCGGATTTAAGCCGATATACTGCTCAAAAAGATGAATCGTCTGTCTCATTAATGCCTCAACATTCGGCGTTCTTTCAACGGTTATCTCAATCTTTTCCACATTAACTTCAACATAATTTTTGCCGGTTACAAGTTTGAAATCGCTGAACTTTGCCCTGACTATTCCTTCTATAAGAATTTTGGCGCTGCCGTCCGGCATTTTCAATAATTGAAGAACCTCTGCAATAGTTCCTATTTCGTATATATCCTGCACCGTCGGGTCTTCCGTCTGATATTTTTTCTGTGTGGCAAGAAAAATCATACGGTTGCCGGACATAGCCGACTCTAACGCTTTCTGCGATTTTTCACGGCCAACGACGAGAGGAAGCACCATAAACGGAAAAATTACTACATCCCTTACCGGCAAAAGCGGAAGTGTTTTTGGAATTAAATTGTTTTTGTTATTTTGTATCATATAACTCCTTCAAAAGATTATATTTTCTTTTTAATAACCTCGTCTATAATACCGTATTTTTTTGACTCATCCGCCGTCATAAAAAAATCGCGGTCTGTATCTTTTTCTATTTTATCCAGCCCAAGACCGGTGTGTTGCGCAAGTATTTCGTTGAGCCGTTTTTTCACTCTTAAAATCTCGGTTGCCTGAATTCCAATATCTGTCGCCTGCCCCTGAACACCTCCTAACGGCTGGTGAATCATAATTCTGGAGTTAGGCAGGGCAAATCTTTTTCCTTTCTCGCCGGCAGCAAGAATAATCGCGCCCATTGATGCCGCCTGACCTATGCAAATTGTGGATACCTTTGATTTTATAAACTGCATCGTGTCGTAAATCGCAAGACCGGCAGTAACAAGACCGCCGGGACTGTTGACATACAGAGAAATTTCTTTTTCGGTGCTTTCCGACTCAAGAAATAAAAGTTGGGCGATAATTATATTTGCAAAGTCATCGTCAATAGGAGAGCCGATAAAAATAATTCTGTCTTTTAATAATCTAGAATAAATATCATATGCCCGCTCGCCGCGAGCCGACTGCTCCACCACCATCGGTATGAGATTTGCTGTTGCATGTCTAATAGACATTTATTGCCTCCTCATTTAACGTGTTCTTCTTTTATTTTTGCGTACGAGAGAATAATATCAAAAAGTTTTTTTTCCTTAATCTGAAGCGAAAGATACTCGCGGTATTTTTGGTAATTTTCGGCGACCTTTTTATCGCCGGCGGATATTTCCGCTATTTTTCCGTTAATTTCATCGTCGGTTACGGTTATGTTTTCACTTTTTGCAATTTTTGATAAAAGATACGAAATACGGACAGTTTTTTCCGCATCCGGCTTATATTTGTCTTTCATCGCAGGAATTGATTTTTTGAATTCTTCTTCGTTGAAACTGCGGTTGCTTACAAGATACTGTTTCGTTCTTTCTATCATATGATTGGTTTCTTCACCGACAAGAGTTTCGGGAACGGCGAAATTATTGTTAGCCAAAAGTGACTCAACAATTTGACCCTCCGTATCCTGTCTTGATTTTTCATCCTCGGCAGTTTCAAGTTCAACCCTTATTTTTTCCTTTAACTGTTGGATGTTTTCATGCCCTAAATCCTTGGCAAACTCGTCATCGACTTTCGGCGACACCTTCTTTTTTATCGCTTTTACTTTTACGTCAAATTTTGCCGGCTTCTCTGAAATTTTTGTTTCTATCGTTTTACTTTCGCCTATTTTCATTCCTATGAGCCCCGTTGCAAAACCGGCGGGCAGCGATTCATGGGACAAATCAATTATCTGGTTTTCGGCGGGCCTTTCCATCTTCTTTCCGTCCACTGTACTTTCATAATCGGCAACGAGAAAATGATGCTGTTCGGCGGCGACATCTCCGGCATCCACCAAAGTTGACTGCCTGTCCTGAAGATTTTTTATCACGCCGTTTATCTCTTTGTCCGTTATTTTTTTAACCTTTTTTGTGATTTTTATTTTTTTATAGTCCTTCGGTTCAAATTCCGGCGCCTGTTCAATTTTTAACTTAAAAGAAAACGGTTTATCGTCGGCAAAATCAAGCGGTTCAACAATAGGCGTAATTACGGGATGAAGATTTTTTTCCTTGATAATTTTTTCCGTTGAAAATGTCATTAAATTGTGAATCGTTTTTTCAACCGCAGTTCTGGCAAATTCCCTTTTGACAAATTCCATCGGAGCATGACCCTTCCTGAACCCGTCAACGGCGGCATTTTTCTGAATATCCGTAAAAACCGACTCCATCTCGCTTTTAACTTCTTCCACGGGAATATCAACCTTGATTTCAACCGAACAACCTTTTTGTTCAAAAACATCAATTGTCATTGTATCTCCTTCGTTTTGATTTTGCCGCGGGAGGGAGTTGAACCCACACCCTAAAAGGACACGGTCCTAAGCCGTGCGCGTCTGCCAGTTCCGCCACCGCGGCTTCTGTTTGATTTTGAGCGAGTAAGAAATTTCTGAAGAACCTCAATTTGTGACTTCTTCGTTCCAGAAGCGACCACAGGAAGTCCCTTTAGGGACAAATTGCAGAGCGACCGTAGGGAGTCCCTTCAGGGACGAGTAACAGACGAGCGTTTCAAAGAAATTTGCTTACGAGCGAACCTTGGGCTGTACAGGAATTGAACCTGTAACCTACTGATTAAGAGTCAGTTGCTCTGCCAATTGAGCTAACAGCCCGCACACAATTTAGTTTATTTTATTAAATTTTTTACCGCTTGTCAACAATTTTTGCGCAATCCACGACTGACCTAATGAAATCCCGCCGTCGTTTGATGGAACCTGACTATTTGTAAAAACCTCAAAACCCGCATTTTTAAGTAATTTAACCGCTTTTTCAAGCAAAACAGAATTCTGGAAAACACCTCCGCTTAATGCAACTTTATTGATTTTTGTCTCTTTTTTCAATTTTTTGCAGATATCCAAAATTATTTTTGCAAGCGTGTTATGAAATTTTGCCGAAATTTTACTTTTTAAGGTTTTATTTTTCAAGTCATTGACGATTCCCAAAATCATTTTTCTTACATCAATTTCATCATCGGCAATTTCATAATCATATAAATCTGTAATCTGCAAATCCGCTATCTGCTCCAATTCAATCGCCGCCTGTGCCTCGTAAGTAATTTCCTGCCTTAAATTTATAATTGAGGCAACCGCATCAAAAAGCCGGCCGATGGAAGAGGTCAACGGACAATTTAGATTTTTATCAATCATCTTTTTAATAATAGATATTTTTTTGTTCGGATAATATTTTATCGCTTTATCGCCGGAAACTGAATAAAGATAACTAAAACCCATTCGCCATATCTCATTAGTCGCCCTATCGCCTCCTGGCAGTTCAACATATTTTAGATGAAATTTTCTTTCAAAAGTTCCGCCGGTTTTTCCGTCAACTATTAAAAACTCGCCGCCCCAAATATTTCCGTCGGTCCCGTAACCGGTGCCGTCAAATGCAAGACCGATGACTTTACTATTAATTTTGTGCTCTGCGCAGACAGATGCAATATGAGCATGATGATGCTGAACGGGAATAGCGAGTACTCCCGCCGAGGCGCGATAGCGAGTAGCGAGTAGTTTAGCGTAATGGGTAGAAAAATAATCGGGATGTAAATCGTATGCGATAATTTTTGGCTCAACTTTCAGGAGATTTTTCATTTTTTCTATTGCTTCTTTGTAGAATTCATAACTTCTGGCATCTTTTAAATCACCGATATATTGAGATGGATATGCTTCATTCCCGCGAGTCAGACAAAATGTATTTTTTAATTCGGCACCAGTCGCTAATATAGAGGGTAGAAGGGTAGAGGATAGAGAAATCGGATTAGGTACGTATCCGCGGCTGCGACGAAGAATTTTTATATCATTTTTTTGCAATTGAACAATAGAATCATCGCACCTGTTTAAAATATCTCTGTTATGAACAAGAAAATAATCGCAAATTCCGGAAAGTTCATTTATCGCGGCGGCGTTGTCACAACATATCGGCTCATCCTGTTTATTGCCGGATGTCATCAGCAGGACATCAAATTTCTGTACTAATAAATAATGCAGCGGCGTATATGGAAGCATCACACCGAGATAGTTGTTATTCGGAGCAATAAGTTCAGAGATTTGCAATCTTTTTCTTAACAAAACAATCGGGCGTTCAGGTGAGAGCAAAATATTTTTTTCTTCTTCAGATACATAGCAGTATTTTTTGACCGTTTCAATATCCGGCATCATTACCGCGAAAGGTTTATCGGGACGATTTTTCCGAATACGAAGTTTTTTTACCGCTTCATCATTTGCCGCATCGCAGCAAATATGAAATCCGCCGATACCTTTTACTGCGATAATTTTTCCCGACATCAAAAGTTTTACCGTTTTTTGGATTGCATTTTTGCCTACGCAGAAATTTTTCATTTTTAATTTTTCATTTTTAATTAGTTTTACATCCGGGCCGCAATCCCAGCAGGCATCCGGCTGTGCGTGAAATCTTCTGTCCGACGGATTTTCGTATTCTTTTTGACAATTTCCGCACATTTTAAATTTTTTCATCGCAGTTTTTTTTCTGTCATAGGGGATATCTTCTATAATGGTAAACCTCGGACCGCAATTTGTGCAGTTGATAAACGGATACAAATACCGCCTGTCATTTTTGTCAAAAAGTTCTTTCAGGCAATCATCGCAGATTGAAATGTCGGGCGATATGTGCAAGGAAGTTTTTCCGTCGGGACGGGCTGTGCTTTTTTTTATGATAAATTTTTTTTCAAACTTCAGAGGGATTTTTTTAACTACAATTTTCGTAATTTTTGATTGTTGGGGTGGTTGCAACTTCAACTTTCTTAAAAAATTTTTGATGTTTTTTTCCGCACCTTCAACTTCTATAAAAACACCTTCTGCGGTATTTGAAACAAAACCGACAAGTTTTTCCGATAATGCATAGCGATAAACGGTCGGTCTGAAACCGACGCCCTGGACACGGCCGGCAACTGTAATTTTATATCTTTTCATTTTTTTAACGCAAATTACACAGATTAAAAACACAGATTACACAGATTTAACTTCTGAATTTTTAATTCTTTCTGTGTTTATCTGTGTTCATCTGTGGCAAGATTTTTCATTTTAACTGAAAGCATTTCTTTTATTCCCAACTATTCGCCTTCTATGAAGGCGACATAAACATCTTTCCCGGAGAGAATTTCAATTTCTTTGCTTTGGCAGGAGGGACAGTCAAAAATCATTTCTTTCGGTAAAAATTCGGCGGAACATTTTTTACATTTTGCTTTAACTTCTTCTTTTGAGATTTCAAGATGACAGCCCGAAGCAATCGTTCCCGATAAAAGATGGTCAACTAAAGAATGTCTCAAAAAATCCTCTTCAATTCCGGATGCCTCGCCTATCTTCACGGAAATTTTTGTGATTTTTTTGAGACCATTCTCTTTCGCCTTTAATAATACAATATCTAATAAATCCTTCGCAATCCCCAACTCATGCATGATAATCTAACGAAAAACAAGACGGAAATTAGCCGGTTTTTTTTCCGCAAACTTTATTTCCTTTCCTTTTGGCTATATCCGTATTTTACCAATTTGACCGAGCCGTCTTTTATCAGTCCAATCCCCGGAGTGTAAAATTTATAGGCGATTTCCCTCTCATTTAATGCGCTGCCTTCTTCAGTTTTTAAACAATTTTTGAAAACTCCCGCCGGGGTTTCCATTGTCTCTGTCATACTGATAATTTCTGCCCTGTCCATCGCCACAGCCGGTGCTACCTCCTGATAATATCTGGCACCCAAAAGAATTGAGCCGGGCATAATCAACCCGAATTTTGCTCCGTTGGTCCCTGACAGCCATGCACCGTCGTGTGAAACAATTTTTCCTTTTGAATAAATATCCACATCCTCTCCGAAATAGTAAACATTGTTTGTTTTTTTACTGATTGCAAAAAAATTTCGGGAAACCTCAACCAATTCACCGTTCTTTGATTCTTTTTCTTCAACTACTCTGGTTTCTATATCTCCGATTTTTTTCGTCTCATCAAGAACCGTGATAATCAGTTTAACATCCTTTCCCTCTTCCTTGCCTTCCAATACCGATTGAAATCCGGGTTCCAAAATGAAAAAGGTGTTACTGCCTTTTGACGAGAAATCGCGGGCATCTTCCGGAAAATTTTCGGTCCATTGAACTTTCTCATTCGCATTGACAAATGAGACAAAAACCAGACAAAACAAAATCAGTAAAGCAAACCGCTTCAGTTTCATGTTTCAATCCTCCTGTTAGTTTTTAATTAAAGGGAACACCTATCGCCCCATCTTGAGGTTTCAAATTGAAACCTCAAGTTTTCAAATTCTTCTTTAGTTAATTGAAACATAAAATCATATAGGAATCTGTCTGCATTTCTTTTTATTGCAAGATTAAGCGATTTTGTTTTTACGCCGTAAAGTTCAGCAAGGTCTCTATCCAATATCACATTCAGACCTCTAATCAAAAATATCTTTTTCTCAATAATGTTTTGCTTGACAATATCTGTCATAAAAATACTGAAATACGAGATACCCTACTCTTTCTCCTTTGAAATACCAGAACTGTTTTTACTATTTGTTCATGGCTTTAAATAAATCATCAAACGAAAAAAACCTCTTGCTCAGCCACCCAGAACCTTTTTGAAGATTCTCCTTCTTTATTGTCGGATTGAACACCAGTTTAGGTGGCTCAAGAAAAACAATGTTTCTGTCGGCTTCACCCCATATTTTAAACGGGCACAATAGCAGGTCTTTCTCTTTTTTGTACCAAGATCTACCCCTATGTTTGCAAATCTCATCAACATACGACTTTTTATCCTTAGCTCTTACGATATCCTCAATTTTAGCGATATAACTTATGCCTTGCCTAACACCTGGATATATTTTAGCCAAAGAGCCAGAAAAATGAGGAGCAAAGTAACGAACCGAGTAAATATTCTCGGATTGTTCATAACTGCACTGATAGATTCCGCATTTTAAAAAAAGTTGTAGTGTCTCAATGTTGCCGATTTCACGTGCATAAATCTCATTAAAATCTTTTTCCGCAATCAAATGATGTTTTAGCATATGATTTCTTACCTCCTGTATTAAAAACTTGTCTTGATATCTAACTTTACCTTTGAGAATTTCCTTTAATATGGCATCAATACCATCCCACCCAATAATCCGAATGCTCCGAACATATCTTTCTTTAGGATTATACGGAACTACTCCCAGTCCTCTTACGGGTTTCTCTTTTTTTAATGTTTTTGCATAATTCAAAATTTGTTTTACCGGATCAACATCTGCAACTTTAGTTTCAATAATGAAATACTCACGCTCTGTTTCAATGAGGACATCAACTCTTTTGCGGAACTCCTCGTATTCAATTGAAATTTGCTTTAACTCGCCTCTAATTTTAAATGCCTTAAGAAATGGCATCGGAATCTTGGAAATAACATATCCCAATGCAGCCGAAAGTCTTGTCTCGCGTAAATTAGAACCAAATATAGATAAAAAATCTGTAACCACCACTCCTTGACGGTAAATTGGAATTTTATCACTATTAAGTTTGGAGTTATACTGAGTTACTATAAATCCCTCCGATGAAAGACGCAAAATAAATCTTTTGACCCTAATGTCTCATGACCGAATGGACTCTGAAACTACATTTTCAGATTGCTTCGTCACGATGTTCATCGGGACTCACAATGACGGATACGAGATTCTTCGGCTTCGCCTCAGAATGACATATAACTTAAAACTCTTCTACTTTATCTTTTGTTACTCTCGCATAGAAGAATTTCGGCGGGTTGACTTTTTTAACTCCAATGGTGTAGGCGTTCAGGAATTTATTCTTTGCTTCATTGAATTTTTTTTCATCGCCATCGGTATGGAAAATAGCAAGCGACTCGCCTTTTTCAACTTTGTCGCCGACTTTTTTCTTTAAGTAAATCCCGACCGACAGGTCAACAATATCTTCTTTCTTGGTTCTGCCGGCGCCCAAAATCAAAGATGAAATCCCTACTTCAAGGGCATTTATTTTTTCCACATATCCTGACTTCTCCGATTTAATTTCAACTAATTTTTTACACTGCGGAAGCAATGACGGGTTATCAATCGCTTCGGGATTTCCGCCCTGCGCCTTCGCCATCTGTTTCAGTTTTTCAATGCCTTTTTTAGTCGCAATTACTTCTCTCAATCTTTCTTTACCCTCATCAACCGTCTTAACAAGCCCCGAAATCAGAAGCATATTGCTTCCGAGTTCAACGCACAAATCGGTTAAATCCGCAGGGCCCGCGCCGCTTAAAGTATCAATCGCTTCCTTAACTTCAATTGAATTTCCGATAGCAAATCCCAGCGGCTCTTCCATACTGGTAATAAAGGCAACCATTTTTTTACCCGCACCTTCTCCGATGTTCACCATCGCTTGCGCGAGTTTTAAGGCATCCTCATATTTTTCCATAAATGCGCCTGAACCGGTTTTTACGTCAAGGACTATCCCGTCGCTTCCGGCAGCGAGTTTTTTTGACATAATGCTTCCGGCGATAAGAGGAATTGAATCCACCGTCGCAGTAACATCTCTTAACGAATAAATAACTTTATCGGCAGGAGCAAGTTTTGCGGTCTGCCCCATTAGCGCAAGCCCGATAGTATTTACATTTTCAACAAATTTTTCTTTTGACAATGAACAGGTAAAGCCAGGAATTGATTCAAGTTTATCAATTGTTCCGCCGGTATGTCCCAGTCCGCGCCCGGTCATTTTTGCAACTTTACCGCCGCAGGCCGCAACAATCGGACCAAGCACAAGCGAGGTTGTATCGCCGACGCCGCCGGTTGAGTGTTTGTCAACTTTGAAACCTTTTATTTGGGATAAATCCACACGCTCGCCGGAGTTAACCATAGCCATTGTTAAATCGGTTGATGCCCGCGCCGTCATTGAGCGGAAATAAACGGTCATCAAAAATGCCGCCATCTGGTAATCCGGAATCTCACCTTTTGTAAAACCGCTGATAATAAAATTGATTTCCTCTTTTGACAATTCCGCCCCGTTCCTCTTTTTGTAAATCAAATCGTACATTCTCATAAAATCCCCCCTTTTTACAATATTGAAAAATATATACTCCGACGGTAAAACACAAACTACTTTCGTAGTTTCGTAGTTGCGAAAGTAGTTGAATAGGTTCGGAAAAATTTACGACAGCACGTCGGATGATTTTATATCCAAAATCATAATTTGCGCCGATTCTCTTGACTGCCACACATTTATTTCAAGATGGAATACAACATCAACCTTTTGGCCTTTTCTGAAATCTGCGGCGCGACGACCCAACTGCCAGCCGATACCGCCGACACCCATTTTATCATTCTTAAAACGAGCACGCAAATGTGCCCCGTCAATTCCGACACTTGAAAAATCACCTAATACTATATCATTGGCAATAAAAATCGGATGCTCGTTGCCAAAACCATAAGGTTCCAAAAGTTCAAGTTCTTTTATAAGGTCAACGGAAATATCCGAAACGGAAATTGTTGTATCAATTGAAAGATGCGGCACAAGCATTTCATCAGTTATTAAACTATTTGCCACAAATTTTATACGCTTTATAAATTCTTCCAGATCTTTTTTGGCGACGGTTAAACCCGCTGCCGCCTTGTGCCCGCCGTATTTTACGACGATATCTTTGCATTTTTCAATTGCAGATACTATATCAAACCCCTTGATGCTTCTTGCCGCACCCATTGCCTCATCATTTTCCAAAATTAGAAGTATTACCGGCTTTCCAAACTCTCTTATTATCTGGTTAGCGGCAATTCCGGTAACGCCGTGTTTTAAGTTATCAACTACCGTAATAAAAATTTTATCGTTTTCAATATCGTTTTGTTTAACGGTTTCATCAATAAAACTTTTTATGTTGATTTTTTGTAAGCCCTTTCTTTCCCCGTTAATTTCAAGGATTTCATCAAGCAGAAGAGCGGCGCGGGCTTTATCGTCGGTAATAAGCAATTCCGCCGATAGTGCAGCTTTTCCGTAGCGGCCGGCGGAGTTCAAAAGCGGAACTATTGACCACGATACCTTTTTAGCGGTGAACGATTTTTTTTCAATCAGGAGGTTATCAATCATTGCACATATACCGGGTTTTTTGGAATTATACAAAAGCGGCACGCCGTATTTTACAAAAATCCTGTTTTCCGATACCAGCGGGACTATGTCGGCGACCGTGCCCAAAGACACGAGATAAAGATACTCCTCAATAAATTTCCGCTGTTTTTTTTCCGTAAATATTACAAGCCGTTCAAAAACTTTTGAGGCGGTTGCGGCATCGCTTAATGCACGGTGATATTGTGATATCTCTATGTCCATATCTTTTGCGAGGGCGTCAAGACCGTGCGACTTAAAAGGATATAATTTGCGCGATAATTCAAGCGTGTCTATGACAACATTGGGAATTTCCTTTTTTATTTTTTTTGCAGCACGGTATAGAAATGCCATATCAAAATTTGAATTGTGGGCGACAAGAATTGATTCGCCGATAAAATTCAAAAACTTTTTCATAACCTCGGAAATATCCGGGGAAAATTTACAGTCGTCATCTGTTATACCGTGGATGGCACTGACATTTTTAGGAATAGAACATTTAGGTTTGACAAGTGCAGTAAATTTTTCAATTTCAATAAAATTACGAATTTTTACGGCGCCGATTTCAACAATTTCATCCATCAACGGCGAAAGACCCGTCGTCTCAATATCCAGAACGACGATATCTTTTGCAAAATAATCCGAGTATGAAAATGCTACCGCCTGGAAAAGTTTGAATGCGACACCTACGCCTGCAAGTTCCTTAAAAGGGTATAATTCATTCGGGCATTTGGGGTCAATTATTGCAAATGCTTTCGGGAGTTTAGAAGGTGCCTCGTGATGGTCGGTAATTATTACATCAATGCCCTGCGAGGTTGCAAAATTAACTTCTTCAACGGCGGTTATCCCGCAGTCAACAGTTATTATTAGACCGACGCCTTCCTTTTTATATTTTTCAATTAACTCGTTATGCAAACCGTATCCCTCGTCCGACGGTATATACCACATTACATCCGCACCGAGGTCTTTAAGATACAAATAAGCGATGTTGGTTGAAGTGATGCCGTCAACATCGCGGTCGCCGTAGATAAGAATTTTTTCTTTTTTGTCTATAGCGAGACGGATTCTGTTAACTGCTTTTTCCATATCCGCAAATAAAAACGGATTATGTAAATCTGATATCCGCGGATGAATAAATTTTTCTATAAGCTTTGGCGTGCTTATCCCTTTCTGTAAAAGAATAGAAATAACTATTTTGGAATAACCGGTTTTTGCCGAAAGTTCGTCTATTAACGTGATATCGGATTGTTTAATTTTCCACTGTTTCATAAAATTTTACCTGGAGAAAAATGGAACAGATGTTCCATTCTGTCGTCTAAAAAACTTGCTCAATTAGATAACTTTTACTATTTCTTTGATATAACTGCTCAATCGTTTTTCAATTTTTTTGCCGATTTCAATCACTTCCTGATGATTCAGCGGCTGTTTCAAAATGCCGGCGGCCATATTGGAAATATAGGAAATGCCGAGTATTTTTATTCCGCAGTGGTTGGCGACAATCGCCTCGGGGACGGTTGACATCCCGACGACATCCGCACCCGAAATCCGGGCCATCTTCACCTCAGCCGGCGTTTCATATGATGGACCCGTACCGGCAAAATATACTCCTTTTTGAATTTTAATTTTTAACGTTTCCGCGCAATTTTCTGCTTTTTTAATTAACTCGCTTTTATAAACCGTCGACATATCGGGGAAACGGGGACCCTGTAAAGCGCCTTCCGGACCGGTCAGCGGGTTTTCCCCCATAAAATTGATATGGTCAACAATAAGCATAATATCGCCGGGGTTGAATTTTTTGTTCACCGCTCCGACAGCGGATGTGATAATAAGTTTTTCAACTCCGAGATGTTTCATCAGCCGTTGGGGATAAGTTATGTCTTTCATTGTATGACCTTCATAAAAATGAATGCGACCCGCCATAATCATAACATTCCTGCCGGATAATTTACCGATAACAAGTTCGCCTTTATGACCTTCAACCGTTGATTTTGCAAAATGGGGAATTTCTCCGAAAGAAATCCGGACGGCATCCGAAACTGCATCGGCAATAGACGATAAACCCGAACCGAGAATTAAAGCGACTTCCGGTTTTAATGTCGACTTACTCTCAATAAACCTCTTTGATTCTTCCAATTTTTCAAGAAGAGACATATAACTCCTTTTATTCGAAATCTTAGTATTTTATTGTAGTTGCTTGATTTATCAAGCATAACGGCGCCCAATAAAACTTGTCCCCTTCAGGGGATTGGGCAACTACAACTATCTGCGATTATCTGCGTTCCTTTACTATGTAATTTTTACCAGAATATCATTTACTATATCGGCAGATTCGGCAGCCCTGTCGGCAGCGTTAGAAAGATGCCTGTAAATTTCTCTTGTTTTGAAAATTTTTATGAAATCATTTGATTTGAAAAGTTCAACCAAACCTTCACGATACCGGTGTTCAACAAAATTTTCCGCTTTTCGGGCGCGGACAAGATGTTCCGCAGCAATACTCGGATGGTCTGTCATTTCTTTAACCGCATAAGAAATATCCTTTGCTGCGGCATGCAACGCCTCAACCATCTTTTTTATATAGCCATCGGATTTTATTTCAAAAAGCGTCATCTCTTCAACGGTGGATTTCGCATAATCCATCATATCGTCCACAACACGGGACAACGCAAAAATATCCTCGCGGTCAATAGGCGTGACAAAGGAGCGGTTCAGTTCATCAACAAGAATTCTTCTTACTTCGTCCGCTTCCTCTTCTGCATCATTCACTTTTTTTCCGTTTTCAGTCGTAGGATTGTTAACGAACTCAACGAACAACCCAAGCCCTTCTTCTACTGCCGCCAGTTGGTCCTTCAATAACTTGAAGAAATCTCTTCTCTTCGGAAATGGCCACATACTCTTTATCCTCCTTTTAATTTTATCCAAAAACTTTTTTCAAAACAAAAAACATCAAACCCGCTATCAAACCGCTTGCAGGTATTGTTATCAACCATGCAACCGCCATATCCTGGGCGACCTGCCATCTTATCATTTTAGGACGGAATGCGGCGCCGGCGCCCATCACCGACGATGAAATAACCTGTGTCGTGGAAATCGGATAACCGAACATTGCAGTAAAATAAATGATTAAAGTTGAAGCCGTCTGGGAAGCAAAACCGTGAATCGGTCTTATTTTATAAAGTCCGGACCCCAGCGTTTTTATTATGCGCCAGCCGCCGATAGCGGTGCCGAGGCACATCGCAATTGAACAGGAAATAACTATCCAATGCGGAATAATTATATGGCCCTCGGGCGGTTTATAAAGCCCAAGTATTATCAATGCAAATACAATAACACCCATTGTCTTTTGAGCGTCATTTGTTCCATGCGAAAGTGCCTGAGTTATAGAAGACACTATCTGCAATTTCTTAAAAACCACATTTGCTTTCGGGGATGACCATTGGGAAAAAACCAGCGTAAGGCGTGTAAAAATATATGTGATAATAAGTCCGACAAAAGGCGACGCAATCATTATTAAAATTATATGCCAGACCTTACTCCAATTGATGGGCTGGGGACCCCAACCAAAAAAGAAAGCACCGATAAGACCGCCAATCAAAGAATGGGAAGAGGAGGACGGAATGCCAAAATACCAGGTTATAAGATTCCATAGAATTGCCCCGACTAATGCCGATATAATAACAACGGAACCGGATATGCCTACCATTTTTGTTGGATCAACGATTCCTTTTCCTATTGTTTCCGCAACAGCAGTTCCCAAAAAATATGCGCCTATAAAATTAGCTACTGCCGCAGAAATTAATGCAACTTCCGGCGAAAGAGTGCGGGAAGCAATTACCGTAGCGACCTGATTGGCGCTGTCATGAAAACCATTTGTAAAATCAAAAAATAACGCGAGGACTACAACAACACCGGCAATTAAAATAGACGTGTCCATTAAAAAATCTCCTTTTTTAAACTTGTCCCGCTTTCAAGTTTTTCTATACCCATAATGTCTGCGATTGTTTGTCCTACGTCCGCAAAAGTTTTTCTGACACCGAGGTTCACGCCTTTTTTTAATTTTTTTCCGAATACAAAAAGCGGGACATATTCCCGGGTGTGGTCGGTGTGCACGGTGTGAGTCGGGTCGCAACCGTGGTCGGCGGTAATAAAAAGAATGTCGTCATCAGCCATAGCATCAAAAAAAATCGGCAGAAAATCATCAAACTCTTTTAAGCCGTTGTAATACGCCTGAACATCGCGGCGGTGGCCCCAAAGCATATCAAAATCAACAAGATTGGTAAATATGAGTGTAGAGCGTAGAGCGTAGAGCGTAGACCTTTTTTTGCTCTCTGCTCTTATATATTCTAATGTTTTTTGCATACCATCCATATTGGATTTTGTAGTCGCAAAATTGCTGATTCCGTGACCGTTAAAAATATCTTTTATTTTTCCGATGCCGATTACCTCACCGCCGGAATTTTTAATTTTATCAAGTAAAGTTTCAGCCGCAGGGTCAATAGCATAATCGTGCCTGTTTGATGTCCGCTTAAAATTTCCGGGAGTTCCGATGAACGGTCTCGCTATTACCCTTCCTATATTATACGGAGCGACAAGCATTTTTCTGGCGAGCTCGCAAATTTGATAAAGCCGTTTTAGACCGAAAATTTTGTCGTCCTCATGGGCGGCAATCTGAAACACACTGTCGGCAGAAGTATAGACAATCGGATAACCGGTTTTGTAGTGTTCGTCGCCAAGTGCTTTTATTATTTCAGTTCCAGAAGATGCGTAATTACCGAGCGTTTTTGTGCCGATTGCCTTTTCATATTCTGCGAGCAAGTCCTTTGGAAATCCGGCGGGATAAGTCGGAAGCGGATTTTTTGTTATCAGTCCCGTCATTTCCCAGTGGCCTATCGGAGTATCTTTTCCGCTTGACGCCTCGGACATTTTGCCGTAACTTCCTATTAAGGTAGAAAGTAGAGGGTAGAGGGTAGAGGGTAGAAGATGATAAAGACCTAATTTTGCCAAATTCGTAAGATTAAAATCCTTTACCGATTTTGCAATATTACCGAGCGTGTCGGCACCGGCATCGTTATATTTTTCCGCATCCGGCAACGCTCCCACTCCAACAGAATCAAGAACGATAAGAATAATTTTCATACAAAAAGTTCCACGAGTTTCATCTTACTGACATCTACGAGTCCCCTATCGGTTAATTTTAACTCGGGAATTACAGGCAGCGCCAGAAACGAAAGCGTCATAAACGGGTCGTCTAATTTACAGCCGAGCTTTTTCGTCACAGCGACAAGTTTTTCAAGTTCTTTTACAACTACTTCAAGCGGCTTGTCTGTCATAAGCCCGGCAATCGGAAGAGGCAAATGCCCGAGAACTTTTTCACCGTCAGCAACACACAGTCCGCCGCCCATTTTTACAATTTCAACACAAGCGGTAAAAATTGACTTATCGTCAACGCCGACGCAGATTATATTGTGAGAATCATGCGACACCGATGATGCAATTGCGCCTTTTTTCAAACCGAACCCTTTCACGAAACCTTTCCCGATGTTCCCGCCTGCAAGGTGTCTTTCCACTACAACCATTTTCAATATGTCATTTTTTATATCGGAGACAGCAAGTTTGTGCGTAGCATCTATTTTTGCGGGACAAACTTTTTTCCTCGTAATTATCTGATGCGGAACAATTTCTATAACAAGAATGCTTTTTCGCGAAGGTGGGACGGGAATCTTGAAATCGTCATCGCGAAGCCACCTGACATTTATTGAACCGCGGAGCATCCCGGTAAGTTTCACCTTTTTTGCTACGAATTCACCGTTGACTGCAACCAAGTCGCCGCGGCGGAAAACCATAACGGGCTTTATGTCTTTCAGATTATTTAGTATAACAATATCTGCCTGATAGCCCGGAGCAATAGCACCGATTCTCGGCAGACGAAAATACTCGGCAGTATTAATCGTTGCCATTTTTATCGCAATAACGGGGTCAAGACCGAGGGAAATTGCATATCTTACTATAAAATCTACCGAACCCTCTTTCACCAAATCCTGAGGATGCCGGTCGTCAGTTACAAAAAAGAAGCGGGAATAATTTTTTTCATTGACAAGAGGAATTATATCTTTAAGATTTTTTTCGGAAGTTCCTTCTCTCACCATCACATACATTCCCTTTTCAAGTTTTTCTTTTGCTTCCAACATTGTTGTTGACTCGTGGTCGGATGCAATGCCGGATGTTATGTATGACGATAATGCTTTTCCCGTCAGCCCCGGGGAATGACCGTCAACCCTTTTTCCGGATGCAATTTTCATCTTATTTAATAGGTCATCGTCGGCAGATATAACGCCGGGAAAATTCATAACCTCGCCCAAACCCACGACCCATTTTTCCTTGAGGAACGGATATAAATCAAAACCGGTTAACCGGGCGCCGGCAGTCTCCATATTGGTCGCCGGTACGCAGGATGGCAGCATAAAAAAAACATTGAGCGGCTGGTTCTTTGAAGATTCCAGCATGTATTTTATACCGTCAATTCCAAGAACATTGGCAATCTCGTGCGCATCTGTGATAACGGATGTGACTCCTTTCGGGACAACCGCGCGGGCAAACTCGGAGACGGAAACCATTGACGATTCAATATGGACATGCCCGTCAATAAATCCAGGAGCAATGTATTTCCCGCTTAAATCTAAAACTTTTTTTGCCTTGTAATTTCCGAAACCGACGACAAAACCTTTATGGATAGCAACACTTTCTTTGCGAATCTCACCGGAAAAAACATTTATCAGTTTTCCGTTTTTTAACAAAAGGTCAACAACAACTTCACCTTTAGCCGCTTTGATAATTTCTCTGATATCCATAATAAAATCAATTACAAATTGAGAATTAAGAATTAAAATGTTAAAATCCATAATTCTTAATTTTCAATTTTCAATTCTTAATTGCCTCTTTTTATGTTCTTTACAAATTCCTTAATAGATGCAACCTGGGATTTAACATCAAGCCCGGCCTGTTTTAAAACCTCACCGCCGGGGCCGCTTCCGAGAAAAATTCCATTCCTGAACGGGTGAAGAGAAAAATCGCGGCCTTTTTCCGTCAGCAGATATTCGTACATAGTATCTATCGTAAATCCGGTTACCGCCATCGCATTGCGTTTCAGTTCTTCCGGTAAAATTTCTTCCTGCTTTTTTTCCGGCAGATATGAAAACAACTCCGAACTGGAAATATACAATATGTTGACATCAACTTTTTCCTTGTTAAGTTCCGATACTACCGTCGGCAGTTCTATACCTACTTCCGCACCCTGATATATAACGGTCGCTTTTGATTTTTTGGCACGGCGGACGCAATAAATACCGTCAGCCGAAGTTGAAACATCCGGAAAACCGAGTTTTTCTCTGTCAATTACGATTTCTGCCGGACGCGTGACATATGGCAATATGACGGCTGGTCTATTCTTTAACGCTGCGGCCATAAGCGGCCAAATTTCGTTAACGTCCCACGGTGTCAGCGTGATAACTTTACATTTTAATTTTCCGAAACTCTTCCAGAGAGACAGCGTCTGGGGACAGGCATGAGTCGGGCCGTCCTCGCCGGTTTTAAGCCCGGCATGCGCGTTTATCAGTATCATAGGCGACATATCTTTCCCGTGCTTCGCCTGAAAAGCTATACAAAATAATCTGGCGGCGGTAAAACCCATCGGACTCATAAATGTCGCATACGAACTCCCCACACCGATATAATGTCCGGTGGCGGAAATACCGGATATCAAACTTGAACCGCCGTCTTCACATATTCCTGTTGGAATAATCTTTGCAAACGGATTATCGCAGGAAAGAAAACCTTTTTTTTGAAAGTCATCGCACATAAGATTCAGGCTTGTTGAACCGACTAAGTCCGCCGCAAAACCGTATAGCCCGCCCTTTGTAGTTTTGTTAATATAATGTAAAGTTCTGCCGAGGGACTCACGCAATGTTACTGAACTGCCTGGTTTATTATGAACAACTTCCGGCGGATTTTTTATATCTAATTTTTCCGGTTTTTCAAACAAAACGGATAAATCCGCGTGTTCTTTTTTCGGTTTACGGGCGGCGGCATTTAATCTGTCACGCGACGACATCAAACCGTTAAAACAGAAATCAAGCAGTTTTCCGTCGGTACGCAACGCTTCCTCAATGATAAGCAGATTTTTGTAAAGATATTCTTCTCTGGTTTCGGCAGTGACCGGAGCAGGAGTTTTGACTCGCCCCGTTAGATGTTTATTATCTAACGGGGTAAATTTCACATTAAAGGTCGTTTCAAAAATTTTCTGTGCGTTAAAATACTCGTCGGAATCCATCTTATATCCGGCTCCGTGCGATTTTCTGCCTTCCCAGTAACCTTCGCCTTTTATAGTGCGATACACAAGCATATTAGGAGCATTTTTTTGCGAGACAAAATTATCAAAAGCAAAATCCTGCGCAACCTTGATATAATTATTGTCGGAACCGTTTTCTATATATGCTACATTATGTCCGTGCAAAAGTCCGAGTTCATATGGTTTCCAATTAACATACTGACCGGTGCATTTCTCGTCGGTACAAACATTATCGGCATCAATACTTGCGTTATTCCAATCAACATGAACTATCAGATTATGCAAAGAAACCGCCCAGAAATGAGCAAGGTTCTCGTGAACACGGCCGGGGGTCATACCTCCTTCACCTTCAATAATATTTATTACCGGCGGAGAATCAAAATATTCTTTCTTCGCAAAAGCATAACCGCCGAGCGCCCCAAAACCCACTCCTGATGCGCCGGTTGAAACAACAACACCCGGCGTTTCGGGAGTCGGATGACCGTCTAAACGTTTAGAGTTAAATTTTTTCATCAAAGGCGTTACAGTCGCAGGATTTTTTCTGAAACCGAGCAGGTCCTCAAACCGCATTTTATGTTTTATTGAATTGTAAAGTTTTTCGTCTTTAAGTTTTACTATTTCAAACAACAACCCAAGATACGAATATAAGCCGAGCGCCTTGTGTCCTGCAGCCATTCCTATAATATCCGAATCGGAACGGTTCAAATCCGTAATATCCATTTTTGTGTTTTTGTTGAAGAGGAGATTCAAAATAATTTTGCCGGCAGAAATAGAGCCGCCGGGATGACCCGACTGTACAAAATTAAACAGGGTAATTACAATAGCACGGTACGCTATAAACAACCGCTCCATCATCCGGTTGTCCTGTTCAGTATACAATTCTTTCTCATTAACCAAAACAGACGACCTAACCAACTTTTTGTTTTCTTGCATTTTCAACCTCCAATTTCACTTCGCTCATTACAGTTTCTTTACCGCATCATCAATTTTTTTCAGCGCCTTTTTGATATTCTCAACGGAGTTGGCATATGAAAACCGCAGGTATCCTTTGCCGTAAGCACCGAAAGATGTGCCGGATAATCCCGCTACGCCGCCCTCATTTAAGAGATAATCGGCAAGTTCCTTTGATGATTTTTTTGTTTTAGTTATATTCGGGAAAACATAAAAAGCACCGTGCGGTTTTTTGCATGAAAATCCGGGAATTTCGTTTAAGCCGGAAACTATAACATCCCTTCTTTTTTTGAACTCCGCAACCATTTTTTTGACATCGTCTTGTGGACCTGTCAACGCTTCAATGCAGGCCATCTGCGTGAAAGATGCAGTGCAGGAATTAGAATTTGTTTGAAGCCGCGCAATATGCTGAGCAAGTTCCCTGTTCATCACACCGTAGCCGGCACGCCAGCCGGTCATCGCAAAAGTTTTTGAAAACCCGTCCAACAGAACTGTCTGGTTTTTTATTCCGGGAATTGATGCGATTGAGTGATGTTCTCCCTCGTAAATTATTTCGGAATAAACCTCATCCGATAGAATAAGTATGTCATCGTCGCCGCCGATAATTTCGGCGATACCTTTCAGCGTTTGGGCGTCAACAACTCCGCCGGTCGGATTTTGAGGCGAATTAAGTATCACCATTTTCGTTAAGGGTGTGACCAGTTTTTTGAAATCGTCAACAGTAAAAGAAAAATCGTTTTCCTCTCTCAACGGAAGCAATACCGGTTTGGCGCCGACGAAATTAACCATTGACTCATAAATCGGAAATCCGGGCGAAGGAAGTATCACCTCATCTCCGGGACGCAGCCATGTTAAAATTGTGAAAAATATTATCGGCTTGGCGCCGGGAGTTACAACCACCTCGTCGGGGTCAACCTTCATATTTCTCGTTTTGGAAATATACTCGGCGATAGTTTTCCTTAACTCCGGAAGTCCCGCTGAAGGACCGTAATGGGTGTAGCCGGCATCAATTGCTTTTTTTGCCGCTTCCCTGATGTTTTTAGGAGTATCAAAATCCGGCTCGCCGATTTCAAGATGAACAACCTCTTTTCCTTTTGCCTCCAGAGCCCGTGCTTTTGCCAAAACCTCAAACGCCGTCTCCGTGCCCAGCCGCGACATCCTGATTGCTGTTCTCATTTTCAACCTCCGATTTCTACAAGTTTTTCTATGCTTTTCAGTAAATTATCCGGTTCAAACGGTTTTACTATGTAGCCGTCGCTTCCCGCCATAAGTCCCCGCATAACTTCTACATCCTGACTTAACGCCGACAAAAATAAAATAGGAATTTTTGCCGTCTTTTCATCGGCTCTTAATTTTTTGCAGACATCAATGCCGTCCATATTTGGCATCATCACATCCAAAAGAATCAAATCAGGCATAATTTCCTGCGCTTTTTTAATCCCGTCAACGCCGTTAGATGCTACCGTAACTTCATACTTGTGCTTGGTCAGAAAAAAATCCAATAACTGCAAAGTTGTATTGTCATCGTCTATCGCTAATATTTTTGACACGGTCCCTCCATTTTTTGCCACAGAGATGCAGACCTACGGCACAGAGTTTAATTTTAGTTTCTTTTCTAATTTTTCTCTGTGAACGGCGCCTGTCCCGCTTGCGGGATGTCTCCGGTGCTTAATCTCTTTTTTTTTATTTTAGGAAGTAAAAATGAAAACGTTGAGCCGGAACCCGGCGTTGAATCAAGCCAGATATTTCCGCCGTGCAATTCAACAATTGTTCTTACTATAAAAAGCCCCAAACCTGTTCCGCCGACAATACGAGTGTGCGTTGAATCAACCTGGTAAAACTTGTCAAATATCTTTTTATGCTCTTCTTTAGAAATTCCTATACCGTTATCTGTAATGGAAGAACAAATAAAATCACCTTTCTCTTTCACGGTAATCGTGATTTGTCCTCCGAGGTCGGTAAATTTCACGGCATTTGCAATAAGATTGTTGTAGACCTGCATCAACCGCGAATGGTCGCCGTTAATTTTAGGAAGTTCTTTATCAATTTCCATCTGAAATTCTATATCTTTGTTTTTAATCTGATTGATGTTTGTTTCAACCGATTTTCGTATGACATCAGCCAAATCAAGTTGTTCCGGTTTAAGTGTTATAAGTCCGCTTTCAATTTTTGACAAATCCAAAAGGTCTCCGATGAGATGGTTCAGGTGATTGCTTGACTGGTCCACTATGCTTAAAAATTTTTTTTGCTGTTCATTAATTTTTCCCGCCTCTTCGTTCAAGACAACATGAACAAAACCTTTTATGGCGGTAAGGGGGGTTCTCAATTCGTGCGAAACCATAGACACAAAATCATTTTTAACTGAATTTAGCCGCTCCAGCTCTGCATTTACTTTTTTAAGATGATTGTGAATCCTGGCATTTTCAACGATAGCAGCCGTCTGCCCCGCCATAAGTTCTGCGAGCCGTATTTTGTCGTCATTGAAAAAATTCTGAGATTTGGAGCAAAAACAGAAAAGCCCTATATTTTTTCCCTCCACTTTTAACGGAACAAAAAGATGCGACTTAATGCCGGATGTTTCCTGCAATTTATTATATGCTTCATTTTGAAATTCCAGCGCATTTGCTGTTTGTACTTTTCCTGCGGCGAATATTTTGGTGATGAGCGCTTCCGATTTTACGGGGATTTTCATAATATCTTTTCCGGCGTACTCCGGCGGGAACAGCGGCGTAAGATTTTCTCCCTCATCATCCACAAGCCAGAATATCGCATAATCCGACTCCAATGCCCTTATGGTCTTATCGGCAAGAACTTCAATTATTTCATCCAATTGCGGTTCCGTCTTTATTGTATTTGATATGTCCCTCAATGTCAAAAGGTCGTTCACCCTTTGCGCAAGTTGTTCGTAAATTTTCGCGCGGTCTATTAGCCCCGCTATTTGTGATGCAACCACCGATAAAAATCTCAAATCATCGTGAGAGAATTTTCCCGTTACTTTGTTGCCCAAAACAAAAAGTCCGATAGGTTTCTTTTCCACCAGGGGAAGTGCTATCATTGATGTCGCACCGTAATCTTTATATAACCTCTGAATATCCGGCGACGATTCCATAAATAATTCGTTGGAAATAAATGTTGAGACATTTTTGAATGATTTTGCCAGTATGGATGGAGTTTCGTCTGATAATGCCAATTCAAAACCCTTGAAATCGCCGACGCCGACCAGCGTATCATTTTGTTCGTCGTAAATCATAAATCCGGCAATTGAAACACTGGTAACAAACTTAATTTTGTCAATTACCGTTGCGAACATTTCGTCTATGTTAAACTTGCCGGTAGCGGAAAAGATTATGTCGTTGAGCGCTTTCATTTCCTTTACTTTTGATATCAGGCGGAGATTCGTATTGGTTAATTCTTCCGTTGTCGACTCTACTTCTAATTCAAGCCGCCTGTTAAATTCCTGCATCTCTTGATACATTTTTGAGTTTCCTACTGCAACCGCAAGATAGTCGGCGAGCGTGATGAGCGTTTTGACAAGATTGGTATCAAAAAATCTTTTGGTTCTTGAATTGACATTAAAAACGCCTATCGCCTTATCGTTAACTATAATAGGAATGTGCACGTATGACATTATGCCTTCTTTTTCCTCAATTTTAAAAGTTTCGGGATTTTTTTCTTTCGTGGCATCGTTTATTATTATCGTCTCTTTTGATGAAAATGCCCTGCCCACAAAACCCTCGCCGGGCCGGAGATGAATGTTTCTTACAAAATCATCGGTTAACCCGCGGGACGCCTTAATCCGCAAAAGTCCGTCATCATCCAAAAACACTATGCTTGTTGAAGGCAGCATCATTTTCTGATGAACTAAATCCAAAAGCATATTCACAACATCGTCAATCTCTATACGCGAAGTAATCGTTTTTGATGCGGCGAATAAAATGTTCAGTGATTCCTGCGAAACCATTTGACGGTTGAAAAGCAGATTAAGTTCTTCGCCGAGTCTTCCCGCTTTACCTAAGATGTCTTTCTTTATTGAATAATCACCGTTTACTGCCGAAGATACCATTTTTTCAATAAAAACAACCGGTCTAAAAATAAACATATATCCGAAGATAATAATTACTACAAAAAATAAATAGTAGATAATGGGATTAACCGCGGTAAATTTTGCAAATATCAAAAATACGGCAACAACCGTGATAAAAAATATTAATCTAAAATTGAATCCTTTTTTCATTTGTTGTTTTTAACCGCAGATAAACCCCCGATAGAATCATTCGGGGGCAGGCTCCGATTTACACAGATAATTCTTAATTCTGACTTTTATCTGCGTTCATCTGTGCCCATCTGTGGTTGCTTTTGTTATTTTTCCGTTGTATTTTTTATAAGCGTTATATCCAGCGCGATATTTAAGTATTTATACTGCTTCGCCAAATCGGCAAACGGAACTATTTCCGCCGAGATATTATGGGCATCACATGTCTCGGTAAGCATATTGGTAAAATCATCCTCGGCAATAAATCCAGGCGGAGGACCAAGCAGAACCATAATAGACACATTATTTGTTTTGCAAAGTTGCGCAAAAAAAGAATAATTTATTTTTTTATCAAAATCATAACTTTTCTCAAAAACGCCGACGGGACGGAATTTTAATTTATGTTTTTTTATTACTTCCCTGAACTGCTCTTTCATTTTTTCAAAATCTTTTTCATGTTTTTCGGGATAAAAATAAGCGACCTCTACCGGTTTAAGCAAATCATATTCGTCCTTAACGACAGGTTTTGACGAAACAGATTGAGGCGGAGCGGGAGGAATTGTTTTTATTGCCTCCGACGACGGCACAACCGGTTCGGGTTTTACCGGCTGCACCGGAATAGCAGATTTTGACGGCGGAGACGATTCCAATGCTTCCAGTTCCGTTTCGGGAAGAAGTTCGCCTATAAATTCTTTTACCAACTCCATATTCATCGGAAGATTGGTCATCGCAGAATATGCTTTAATTCTTTTTAAGAAACCTTCAAGTTCTCTAATGTTTGATTTCAACTTACTGGCAATATAAATAAGAATTTTATCGTCCACTTCAATTTGCTCGTTCTGAGCTTTTTTCTTAAGAATCGCGACACGCGTTTCCAAATCCGGCGGTTTTATATCGGCAATAAGACCCCACTCAAACCGGGATGTCAGGCGGGCTTCTATGCTTGATAGTTTTTTCGGCGGTTTATCGCTTGTCATAACTATCTGCTTCTGATTTTCGTGCAGTATGTTGAAAGTATGGAAAAATTCCTCCTGGGTGGATTCCGCCTCCGATAAAAACTGAATATCATCTACAAGAAGTAAATCCAATGACCTGTAATGTTCTCTGAATTCCAGAAGTGTGCCGTTTCTTACCGCCTCAATAACTTCGGCAGTAAATTTTTCGGTTGTGATATAAAGCACTTTTGCCGACGGATTTCTGTCTTTTATTGTGTTTCCTATTGACTGCATTATATGGGTTTTTCCCAAACCGACGCCGCCGTAAATGAAAAGCGGGTTATACGTTTTGCCGGGATTTTGAGAAACGGCCCAGGCGGCGGCATGAACAAAACGGTTGTTTGAACCGACGATGAACTCGTCGAAAATATATCTTATATTCAGTTTCGGTTTCCAGAAATTATCCGTTTTTTCTACGGGACTCCTCCCAATGGGACTTCCTGCGGTCGCTGCGGGCGGCGCGGGTGATTCAGATATCTGTTTTTTTTCCGTAGGGGGAACGGCAGGTTTTTCTTCATTAATCTTTGACGGTTGATTTTGAACTGTCTGAATCTCTTCGGCCGGAATAATCGGCGGGGGGGATGCTGGCAGGGTTGTTCCAGCCACCTTTTCCAAAATTTCCTCAAGGTCACTTCCGGTGCCGGCGATATCAACCTTTCCTACGGAACATTTTTCTCTGAGAAATTTTTCCGCTTCCGATTTTTTTACATCCGAAAGATTATAAATATAAATGGCAAAATTGTATTCCTGGGAAAGCGGCGTGAAAGGTTTCCCGGCGTCGCTGCCTGCAAGTTTAACAATCTCGGCAAGGTCACTATCAGAACAGGATATTAAAAGTTTATATCTGTTTTTATCGCGGTCGCATGGTGACGGCATCAAATCCCATTTTTTAATCATAATTTTATTTTTTCCCGCTTTCCGACAAAATAATACTTGTCGCTATGTTAAAATAAAGCGATTTTTTATTCACATCCGTTGTGTTTATGTGCTCGGTAAAAATACCGGCGGAATTCAGTGCTTCGTGCAAAACCTCGGCAAGTTTTGACTCCCCCGCTATAATTACCGAAGACACATTTTTCTCTTCGCACAACGCAATCGCATCATTTATATCATCCTTTGAAAAAACCAAAAACCCTTTTGCGAATATGACCTTAATTTTATATTTTAGTTTTTTGCCGGCAACGCTCTTTAAAAGATTGTCCTCAATAATTTTTGAGAATTCCTCCTGCCCGCTGCGAAAAATTAGTCCGACTAATATTGTCTTTTGTTCAGACGGTAAATCCTTTTTTATTTCCGCTTCTATATTTGTTGAAGACGGTGTAACACCTGTTTCCTTCTTTATCTCTATAGCTTCTAACTTTTCCGGTTCAAAAACATCAAAATCAATAATTGCAGAAATTTCTTTTGCTATTTTTAGCTCCTCGCTAGTCGGTTGTTTTTTCGAGGAGCGCGGAGGAAAAACGGAAGCCCTCGGTTCAGAGTGGGCAGATAACCCTGTATGACCCTGCGAAAAAAAACTGTCCGGTTTTTCACAGGCGGGGGATATTTTAGATTTTCCCGAACTGCCCTGGTCCTCTGATGCTTGAACGACCGGCGATACATCCCGACTTGAGGTCGGGACTTTTATTTCTCCCGTTATCGGAGGCGGCGACACTGAAACCGAGGCGGACTGTAATTCCTTGATTTTATTTTCAAACTCTTCAACTCCTTTCGGAGACATCTTGTAGATATAAAATGAAAAACTGAACTCAGCAGATTTTGATTTCCACGGTAAACCACAGCGTTTCCCGTAAAAATCCATGATTTTTTTTAAGTCGACATAATCGCACTTGATGTTAACTTTGTATCTGTCCGGATATTTTTCCGACGGATAAGGAATTATTTCCCATTTTATTATCATTATTATTCGCTTCGCGAATACACAGAACTGACTCGGAACTTGTACGTGTTTGTTCCGCGTTTTTATCGCAACTTTTTCTTTATAAGAAGCAATTCAATCGCCATATCCACAAATAAAAATTTTTTATCAAGTTGGCCCTGCTGGGCAACCATATACAAAATTTCGTTTCTCCTGCAGGCGGTATCTATAAAAAGCCGTATATCATCAATACCGTCGGGGATAACGGCTAAAATAATGTCCGCTTTTTTTAATTTTGCGGCGGAGATAATTAAATTAAAATCATTTGGTCCGGTAGTGTTATATCCGGTTTCTGACACTTTTTCAAGATAAATCGGAATTTTCATTGATTTTTCGGTTACGGTCTTCAACTGTCCGATAAATTTCTCAAGCGTCTCCGGAAATGGCAACGGATATAAATAGCCGACTTTTATTGACTCAGCGGTTAAAGCGACCGAAGCGACAGCATCAACCGATACTTCTTTTTTCACAGGATAAGACGATACCGATGAAGATTCGGGTTCGCTGAAGCGTTCAATCTCAATTTTCAAATCTTTCGGTGTTTCCTGTTTTGTTTCTACGGATACGGAAAGCGGTAAAATTTCAGTTTTTGTTTCAGGCGCTAAAATTGGTACTTCAGGACTGATAACAGCAGGCATGACAATCGCAGCATCTTGCGGCTTTTCCTCTTTTTTGATAGCAGAAATATTTCCAGCAGATATTACATCGGCTGTCACCGCAGCGTTTTTTTCCTCCGATTTTTTTTCGGAAAATTTTTCTATACTTTCTATTTTTGCCGGAAGTTCTTCTTCTATATGTCTTTGCTCGGATTTTGTTAAAGTAGAAAAAATATTGTTGAGCTCCGAAATAACCTCTTTAATTTCTTCCTCTTTTTTCAGTTCCTGTTCGCTATCCGTTTCACCTAAAAAAAATTTGTAAATGTTTTTTCTATCGTCACGGGTGGAATTATCAACATAAAGTCCCCAAGAGTATTTGTCGTTTTTCAATTCAAACGGCTCAGAGCAAATTTTTGGAAATTTTTTTGCGACATCGTCGGCAACGGGCCGGTCGGACACCATAACAATATACCTATTCTGATGACCTTCGTCAAATTCCGGAAGTATAGTCCAATTATTATCAGCCATTTTTTCACCTACTTCTATTGTGGAGCGAAGCAAGAAATTTCTGAAGAGCCTCAATTTGCGACTTATTCTTTCCAAGAGCAAATTGCAGAACGAGTTCTAACGAGTGTCTCAAAGAAATTTGCTTGCGAGCGACTATTTTTCATCCCTGTCAATCCCTTTTATCTTCAGCATTAAATCATCGGGATTGGTCGCATTTTCAAGAGCATCTTCAAGCGTAATTTTTTTATCCTTGTAAAGTTTAATTATATCATTGTCAAATGTCCTCATACCGTAATACTCGCCCTGCTCCATCAGTTTGTAAATTTCGGACGATTTACCTTCGGAGATATTTTTTCTTATAAGTGAAGTTCCTATAAGAATTTCTGTGGCAGGAATGCGAACATCCCCTTTGATGGTAGGGATAAGCCGCTGGGCTATGATGCCTTTTACTACATTTGACAGGGCAATCCTTACCTGATGCTGCTGGTGCGGCGGATAGGCGTCAACTATTCTGTCCATCGTCTGAACGGTATCCATAGTATGAATCGTTGACAAAACAAGATGTCCTGTTTCGGCGGCGGTAAGACCTGCTGATATCGCCTCAAAATCCCGCATTTCACCGATACAAACAACATCCGGGTCCTGTCTCAATACATATTTCAATCCACGCCCGAATGACTTCGTATCAGCGCCGACTTCTCTCTGAGAAATAAATGATTTTTTGTCTTTGTGAAAATATTCTATGGGGTCTTCAATGGTTACAATTTTATAGGCAAAACTTTCGTTTATGTAATCTAATACCGCATTCATAGTAGTGGTTTTTCCGGCGCCGGTTATACCTGCGAATAGAATAAGACCTCTGGGTTCTTCCGCGAGTTTTTTTAATATGTTAGCGGGAAGATTCAGTTCTTCAAATGTTTTTACTTTTAACGGAATTACTCTAAGCGTAAGTGCAACCGTCCCGCGCTGACGGTAGATATTAACCCTGAATCTTGAAATGCCCTCAACACCGTAAGACATATCAAGTTCGTCTTCGGCATCAAATATCTCTTTCTGCTCTTTATTTAAAAGTCCGAATGCAATTTCCTCTATATGCTTGGAAGTAAAACTTTCAAAACCGGTGGACACAAGTTTTCCGTTAATTCTTATTGAAGGCGGACTGCCGACCTTAAAATGTATGTCCGAAATACCTTTTTTCAGCATTGTTTGCAAAAGTTCAGGAACATTCATAATAACTCCTCAAGAAATTTTCATAGCCACGAATTAACACGAATACACACGAATTAGTCCAAATTCTTTATCTTAAATCTTTCGTGTTCATTAGTGTTCATTAGTGGTTAATTTATAACTTTTTACTATGTTAAAAATTACTCCCTTACTATCTTAATTCCTTTTTCCTGAATAATTTCAAGAGCAAGCGGGCCAATAATAGTATCCTTAGAAATTCTTAATGTTTTCGCTCCCGCAATAATTATTTTTCTTACTTCAAACTCCGTAATAAGATTTTTTTTTGTTGTAAGAGTAGAATGCGATTTTATCCACTTATCTTTTGTGAAAAAACCGCTTTTGTACAACGCAACGCTTCCGCCTGACATTTTATCAGCCATTTCGTCCGCTATCACATCAATAATTTCTTTCTCGGTAATCATCTTAACAACAATCCAAACGGATAAAAGCACGGATGCAAACGGACTTCAATCTGTCTGAATCCGTTTTCTATCTGTCTTCATCTGTTTTATTAAAAATTAGATTCTATTTTTTTGAGAACTTTTTCCAACTGCTCGTCCGGTCTCGGAATTACATGAATTGCCACAAGTTCACCGACTTTCTGAGCGGCGGCGGCGCCCGCTTCAACTGCGGCACGGACTGCTCCGACTTCTCCTCTGACCATTGTTGTAACAAGTCCAGTGCCGATTTTTTCAAACCCGACAAGACGAACCTTCGCTGCCTTAACCATCGCATCCGATGCCTCAATCATACCGATAAGTCCCCGCGTCTCAATCATCCCCAATGCATCTTTTACTTCTGCCATCTGAACCTCCCATAAAGTCAGTGAGTAGATAGTAGCAAGTAGCAAGTAGTCAAATCAAAAACCACTTCCCACTTCCTACTTCCCACTTCCTACTTCCCACTTCCTGTTTTTAATATTTTCCTTTACCTGCATCCTGTCCTAAAACAATTGCAACAGACGCCGATGCGCCGACTCTCGTAGCACCCGCCTCAACCATTTTTCTTGCGTCATCCTGAGTTCTAATTCCGCCGGACGCCTTGATACCCATCAAAGGTCCTACCGTTGCACGCATAAGTTGAATGTCCTCAACAGTCGCACCCGAAGGGCCGAACCCGGTTGATGTTTTTACAAAATCCGCACCGGCATCTTTTGACAACTGACATGCTTTTATTTTTTCTTCGGATGTTAGATAAGATGTTTCAAGAATTACCTTCAAAACTTTCCCGCGGGTCGCCTCACGGACCGCTTTTATGTCATCTAACACAAGTTGATAATTCCCGCTTTTTAACGCACCCACATTTATAACCATATCTATTTCGTCCGCACCGTTGGCAATCGCATCGCGTGCCTCAATAGATTTCACAGTCGGAGTCGTAGCACCGAGAGGAAAACCTATAACAGTGCAAACTTTAACGGATGAGCCGGCAAGAAGTTTGCTTGCCAGAGAAACATATCCGGGATTTATACAAACTGACGCAAAACCATATTTTCTTGCCTCCTCGCAGAGTTTTCCGACTTCTTCCTGCGTGGCATTTGCTTTCAATAATGTATGGTCAATCATCGGCGCCAACTGTTCGCCGATGTTTTTTGTATCCTTCGCCGAAATTCTATCCGCACCGGCGGCAACGATTGTCTGCACAGAACCCGACTTTTTTTCCACACATTTCCCGCATTCCTCACATTCTATCTCCGGTTTTGTGAATGCAGGACACTCGTCGCCGGTAATCGTTTTGACTTTGAAAGATGATTTACTTGTTTCCAAAGATGGCCCGCCGATTTTAAATTTGTTGTCAAATGTTTTTCCCGCAGAAGACATCGTAATTTTTATTTCACGATTGGACGCATTGGCGGAGGACGGCGAACCCAATACTTCACCTGCCAGTTCATTCGCCGATATAACTTTAACCCCATAACTTTTAATCTGCGTGATATATTCCTCAACTTTTCTGTAAAGCGGACTGTTTGACGGCGGCGGGGTGTAGCAGGAACACCAGATTGAATCACGCACTGCGATAATCGGTATTCCTCTTTCAAGACAGCCGACGATTATGTTGGAGTTAAGAGAATCCGGGACAAGCCCCGCAATTTTTGTAAGACCGTTAAGGGTAAGAACCGGAATAATTAACATATCAGGCCATGAAGAAATCACCGTCGGATTTTGATTGCCGTCATCTTTGATTATTTCCGCTTTTATACCGGAGAGTTTTTCAAGTCCGATGATTTTTTCCGCGCTTTTCGTTAAAAGAATTTTCGTCTCATAATTTTCGGAGATTTTTTTGACGGCGGAAATTACATCGGTCAGATTTCTGTCACCGCCCATAAAAATCGCAAGGATTTTTTGCCTGCCGGCAAGCGCATCCGCTTTTTTAGAATACTTAGCCACAACCTCTTTCGTGATTTTTTCAACCATGTTTTTGTCCATATTTATCCTCACAATTTTTAATTTTTAATTGCCGTTATTAGTCCCACCAGTAATGAACTGTGTATGTAATAATATTTTCAGAGTCCTTCGGCACTTTTAATTTATATTCAATCGTCCGCGCATCTTTTTTCTCATAGTCCTGTGATTTCTGCGCAATCTTCCAGTTAGACCACCTGTAAAGTTTTTCAACGACACGAACCTCTATCGGTTCTTCTTTATGATTTCTTACTGTAATTTTGAATGATTCATCGGCAAAGTCATCTCCGTTTTTGAAGTCCGTCTGAACTCTTTCGCCGACGATATCAAATGCATCGCCAAGATAAATTCTTACATTTTCATCTTTCGGCGTATGCTCAATAAAATCCTCGCCGATAAATTCTAATGACTTGTCGGAGTCCTCTTTATAAACACGCATTTTGCCTTTCGGGAGCGGAATGCCCAGATTGTTTTCTTTTGAATTTTTGAAATCAAGCATTACATAGACCTTTTTATTTGATTGAACTCCGTAATTTCTGTCCGCACGCGACCATTGATTATAACCGTAAAATTTCTGTGCCGCACCGTCATAAATATAAAGTTTTTTTACCGGGACATTTGTCCCGGAAACAAATTCTATCTGTTTTGTTTCGTTATCCCGAACATTTGTTCGGCGTTGTAAAGTATAAAGATGATATTCAAAAAATGCTTTTTCCTCAAATTGCGGTTGAGGAGCACGCATCTCTTTTGTTACATACATCATGTCATTTCTCATAACGCCGGGCGGGGACGCACGGTGAATATCGCCCGCAATAAGTTTCAACTTTGCATCTTTATATGTTGCTCCGGATTTATTATCAATAGTAACCCAACCGGTTAAATCCAGATTCTTATCATCTTTATCGGAAACAATCACATAATCCGCATTCCAATTTATTCCGTTTGTCAGATAATCAACTTCTATTTTATGCTCACCGGAAACCTCGTTTTCCAAAAACCAAGAGAGCGTCGGTTTTAATATAAGCCCTTCCGGTAATTTAGAAAGCGAAATCTCGCCCGACGGATTAATAAGAACTTTATCGCCGGATTTTACGGTAAGCCCACCCGAAGTTGATAAAAGCGTTCCTTTTATTATTTCCTTTTTCTCGCCGTCTTTTCCGAATCGTCTTTCAAGTTCAATCTCTTTTCCGATATATTTTTGAAGAAGTTTTTCACGCGAAATTAAATCATACTCAAAATTCTGCTCCAAAACCGAACATTTGTTCGGATACGACAGTGACTTAAAATGCACGCTCGTCGGGTCAATTTGTGCGGCAACATCCGTGAACTCAATTTTCTGAACACCCTTATCAATTTTTATCTCCCGCCGGTCTTTCACCAGCCCAAGATTCTGATTATAGACGGTCAAGTCAACTTCCTGGGAAATCAACGCCGAACTGATAAACAAAAATAATACAATAAAACTTTTTTTTAATGCCATTTTTTGGTTTGACCTTTGGCGAATACCGTGTCAACAATCCCGCAGATGACGGTGCGCACGGGCGCTTTTTTGTCGTTTAATATCTGGCGAGCGGAGTTGCCTTCGTCCATAATCAAAACGGTATTGCCGACACCAGCGTCAATGTATTTATCCACCGCAAGCATAACATCTTCGTCTAAAAATTTTCCGGAAATGCCGTCAATTCTTCTAACCAGAAGAAGTTTTGTACCTTCAAGATTTTTATGTTTTCTGGTCGCCCAGACATTTCCGACAACTTTTGCTATGAACATAAATTAACTCCGTCAATTATTCCTACTATTGCCGCATCAATAGGCGGAGTATCCGCCAGAGATGTCCCGCCGCAGGCAACTGCAGCCTCACGGGCAGCGACATAAAAAACAAACTCGTCGGAACCGCTCCCTACGACATCAACCGCAACAAGCGGTTCGCCTTTCGGCTTCTTATCCCAACTCATCGGCTGAACCAAAAGGAGTTTTTTCCCTTTCAACGATTCGTATTTTTGAGTTGCAACAACCCTTCCTATAATTTTTCCCGCAAACATTATTGAAGTTCCTTCCAATACTTTTTAAGCGATTTCTTAAACGACGAGGTGATAAGTCCTACCGCCGTATTTATATCCAGCGCCTCGTAAGAATTTGAATCGCTCCAAACGACCTCGCCTGTTGCCGTATCCGTCATTTTTGCCGAAACCGAAACGGATGCAGAAACACTGAAAACATTCGCATCTTCTAATCCGAAAGCAGAACCCGCAGGAAGAACAGTTGTTCCGCTTATCGGATACACCCTGTCGGAAATTACAATATCGCCTTTTTCCTTAAATATCAGAAGTTTGTTTGACGGATTAAACTCAACGACATTTCCCGAAATAACCGCATCCACGCCGAGTGATTTTATATCAACCGTTTCTATGTTACTTTTATCTATAACGATGACGCCGGAAGCAAGGAACTCTCTTATGAATTCATTGCTTACCGCTTCTCCTCCGTTACCTGAAAATTTTAACACCGCAACTTTTTTTACGCCGGAAAAATTAAAGCCATTTTTGACAGCCGTTTTTGTTGCGGCACAACCGGAAAAGAAACAATTAAAAATGTAAAATGTAAAATTAAAAATGATAAATAAAAATCCAAAACTTTTAACTTTTAACCTTTGACCTTTAACCTGCCTCACTTCTCACCTCCCAAAAACAGGAGGTGCCTTTTTGCTATTTCTTTGAAATCCGGGTTTTTAGCAAGTTTATTCCAATAGTTGACGGCATTTTCTTTCTCGCCCTTTTTTTCGTAAAGAAGTGCGAGCGTATACTGAACTCCGTTCAATTCCGGGCTCAGTTTTTCGGCGGATTTCAGATGGGTTTCGGCTTCCCATAAACTGTTTTTTTGCAGAAACATCATCCCGAGCGATATATCGGGCAACGGCGATTTTTCATCCAACTTTTTTGCTTCAAACAATACTTTAACCGCCTCATCATACTTTTTTTCTTTTATAAGTTTATTGCCTTCCGCAACAAGTTGATTTACATCTTGGGAAAACAGAAAGTGAGAAAGTGGAAAAATGAGAAAGTGAGAAATTAAAACTAAACGCCAAATCCTTTTCTTCATAAACTCTCCTCCTCAATTTTTTTTATTTTTTGAATTCTCATTAAATGACGACCGCCTTCAAACTTTGCCGCAAGGAATTTTTTAACCGCTTTCTTTACGGTTGCAAGCGGGAAATCTTCTGAAAAACAGATTATGTTGGCGTTATTATGCCTTACGGAAAATTCTGCCGCTTTTGTTGAATAACCCAAGGCAGCGCGGATACCTTTTACTTTATTCGCAGCAATGCATATACCGTTGCCGGAACCGCAGATTAAAATTCCTCTCTCAAATTTTTTTGATGCTACTGTTTTTGCGACTTTATAAGCGAAATCAGGATAATCGCAGGACTCTTCTGAAAAAGTCCCGAAATCTTTAATAGTATTATTTTTTGAGAGATATTTTATCAGTTCTGTTTTATGTCTAAATCCCCGATGGTCACTGCCGATTGCAATTTTCATTTTGAATATTTCTTTTCTATTTCAGCGACTTTATCCAGACGCCGCTGATGTCTTCCTCCGGCATATTTCGTTTCAAGCCAAACCTTCACAATTTCCTGGCATTCCAAATCGCCGACCATTCTCGCACCGAGACACAAAATATTCGCGTCATCATGTTCGGACGCAAACTTTCCGGTAAGTTCGTTATAGGCGCAGACGGCACGGATACCCGGCACTTTGTTTGCAGCGAGCGGCATTGCACCGCCGGTTCCGTCTATCAAAATACCCTTCTCATAGTCCTTTTTCACAATCGCTTCCGCTACAAGGAACGCTATATCAGGCCAGTCAACGGCTTCCTCAGAATAACAACCGAAATCAAAAACGGTATGCCCCAACCCCTGCAAAAACTTTTTCAGGTTTTCTTTCAACTTAAATCCCGAATGGTCAGAACCGATAATGATGTTCATTTTTCAGGTCTTCCTTCTTACAAATATTTTTTAGAAACTGTATTTTGCCTGCGCTTTCCAAGAACTTACATCTAAAATATCGCCTGAAGTTGTAAAATCTGCCGTCAAATCATCAAGCGGTTTAAGACCAAATCCAAAGCGATAGTTTGTACTTTGCGTAAAAGAACCATTGTCATGTACATAGGCACTTTCAAAAGAAGTAATTCTATCTTTAGTAAAATTTATATTATAAGTTATTCCAAATCTTAAAGTTATTATATTAGAGATAAGGTATTCCGAACCTAAAGGTGCTGAAATACCGATCACACCATTTTGGGTTCTCTCAATTTTTTCATTACCGATATTTGCGTTTTCAGTTTCAACAAATTTATAATCAGCATTTAAACGACCGGCAAAAGCAAAAAACAATTTTTTATCTAGAAAACTGATACTTTTACCAACTCCGGTATATAAACTTGAATCAAAACCTTCGCTGACAGTGGTAGAAGAATAAATAACATTTGTTCCTAATATCAAATATTTATCAGTTTTCAGTTTTATTGGTTTATATGTATATCCGACTATAAAACCCGTCTGATTATTGTTTTTTTTATTCCGATTGTGATATTCAATACCATTTCCGATACTTCCTACCCTATTCATAGTTTTTTCAAATATCTTTCTATCCGATGAATAATAATAATCTTGATAGATCTCTTTAGTTATTTTCGCATTCGGTATAGAAATATCCGAACTGAATATAAATTCCTTGATTTTATTTTCTTTCTGCAAATAAAAACCCGCCCTTAAATTAGCACTAAAATCTTTTGATATACTTTCTCTGTTAAAAGACTCGGACTGCGAGGGAGTATATTTACTAATATTTCCAGTATAAGAATTTTGAATACCAACACCAAAAGGAATTTTTTTTATGCCAAAACTCTTCATAAGGAGAGCATCTATCTGCCAGTTCCATGTTTCCTGCAGCCAATCATAATACAAATTTTTAGTAAAAATACCTTTTCCTTCAGCAACACAACCGAAACTATTTGTTAGATAACCAATTGAAAGCGGAGTAGTCGATTTTACATATACATGATTTTTATCAAGCGTACTTAGCCGGGCGGGATTAGCTAAAATATCAGTATATTCGTCATCAATAATTCCCTGAAAATCACTGCCGAGTGTTTGAATTCTGTACGAAGTATTTTCCAATGAATTAGCAACTTGATAAAACATAATGAGAATCAAAATAGAAAAATAATATTTTTTCACAACAATGTCCTTTTTAATTCCTGATGGGCTTTTGGAATTACCACACGGCTGATTAGCACGCCTTCATCTTTTATGATTTCACAGCCGGCATTTATCGCGGAACGGACAGCGCCGACATCGTCGGAACAAAGTGTAACGAATGATTTCCCGCCCAGACCTTTTGCCAAACGGATTTCTATCAAAGAAATTTTTGCGGCTTTTGCAGCGGCATCGGATGCGCGGATACAACTTGCAACAGTAAATGTTTCTATTACGCCGACCGCTTCAAAATTTTCTATTTTGGAAGTTCCTAAAATCGCGGGGACAACCTGCTGATTAACATTCGGTATTATGAACTTGTCAATCAGCGTAACGCCGGCGGTTTCTGCGCCGAGTTCCACCGACGGTTGCACATCGGCGAGCGGACCGGTTATAAAAACCAGATATTTACCCGGACAGATGGGATAAGCATCTATGAGTTCCACATTCGCGACTTTCATCATCGCATCGGACGCCTCTATCCCTTTTGCAATTGAACTCGTTTCAATAAATCCTATCGCCGGCTGAATCATAATTACCTCTCAATTTTTATGGAACTGTTTACTTCCGTAATTTTTCCGTCTATGGATGCGTGAATGTTCGCAGATAATTTTCCTTCCGGAATTTTCGCGATGAGTTGTCCTTTTTTTACAACATCACCAACTTTGACTATGGATTCCGCAGGCACACCGACATTTTGATGAAGCGGAATAGCAACTTTTGAAATATCAAATTTTTTATCTGTAAACGGTGCGGGCTTGTCATATTTAATTAAATCCAGCCGACCTAAAACCCTTTCCATCGGGACTCTCCTGTACTCCCTCATCGGATGAACTGCTGTCGGTGTTTTTTTATGCGGATTTTTTACATTCTGTTTGATAAGATTTTGTTTTACTTCTTGATTTACGCGGCGAGGCAAAAGTTTTACCGGACATATCCAGTCGCAAAGTCCGCACTCGCAGCACATAAACGCCTGCGTAATGTTGTCCGCTAATCCCGCCGAGGTGGAACGCTGAATTTTATGGCATTCAAACTCGTGCCCCAATAAAAACCTCGGGCAAATCTCCGTGCAGTCCTGACATTGCTCGCAGGCAGATTTAATTTGTTTTACCGCATGCCTGTTTGATTTCTGATAAACAACCTCGCTATCCGACGGAAGCACAAGTATTCCGGAAGTTTTTTTCGTAATTGAAGCATTTTCCGGAATTATTGTTCCCATCATCGGACCACCGTCAAGAACCGTGTATTCTGCAAGCGGCGAACCGCCGGCAAAATTTATTATTTCCGACACAGAAGTTCCAACAGGGAAAAACGCCGTGAAAGGATTTTGTACCTCGCCGCAAACCGTGAGAGGTCTATCGGTAACAGGTTTTCCGTCAACGGCATTTGCTATATTCATTAGGGTGACTACGTTATCAACAACCACACCAACATTTAACGGAAGCCCGCTTTCCGGAATAATTTTTCCGGTTACTTCATAGACCAAAACGAACTCGTCGCCGGCCGGATAAAAATTACCGAGATGAAAAATTGAAATATTTTTTTGCGGGTGTCTTGAAATTTCCTGCCCTAATGATTCCGTTGCTTTATGGTATTTTTCCTTTAAGGCAATAATGCCGTTTTTTGCGCCGGTTGATTCAACTGCTAACTGGAGTCCGCGGACGACCTGTGCGGCATAAATATCCATCATTTGCTGATCTACTCTTAAGAGCGGCTCGCACTCGGCGCCGTTGGCAATAACTGTATCAACTTTCGCTTGAAGTTTAATATGAGTCGGAAAACCGGCACCTCCGGCGCCGACAACGCCTGCATTTTTTACAAGTTCAACGATGTTCATAAAATTGTTTTAATGTTTCTTCTTTTCTTCCCGGATAAACTTCATTATCGCATCATTAAATTTATTAAAAATAATATCGGTTTCTTTTAGTAATGAAAGAATATCATCTGACACAAGTTTAAAACTATATCCATGAATAAAATAATGTCTGAAAGTTAAATATGGAATCAGTTTTATGTGTATTTCAGTATCTATAATATTTAACTCTTTCGCTTTTAACAGAGTTTCTTTATGCCATCCTGGACTATTTTGAATTTTAATATCTTTTACAAGAAGTGCTCGTTTAAGAATATTTTCTATTCCATTATAAAAATTATGAAGAAAAGTACCCGCCGCAGCAAGTTTAATGTTATCCTTTTCTATCGGCATTAAACTTATAAGTCTTTCAATTTCTTTCAAGACCTTATTAATATCTTCAACTTCCGCTTCAAAGTACTTGCTAAATTCTTCTATCTTCATATATAAGTTTTGCCTCTTTTCTAACAATACTCTTAAATAATGTTTGCTCACCCGAAAGGTCTATTAAATCCACTTCTTTAGACATTGCCATATACAGTTCTCCATAAAATTGAAAAAAAGTCCCTGCAGTATGCCCCTCAATTGCGAAATCATAATCATTTGCTTTTTGGGGATTGCCGTGAAGCGCCGACCCGACAAGATACAACCTGCCGATTTTATATTTTTTTGCAATTTCAATCGCTTTTTTAAGTTCGGCTTTGAAAGAATAATTTTTCATTTTTATTGTTCGCTAAATTTTTGGTATAAAGTGGTTTCTATATCCGTTGTTGACCAATTTTTTTGTTTAGCCCAAATGTTTATTAAAGTCATATATCTCAAATAGCCACAGATACCGCCTGAATTCCAACTTTTTGGTTTATCGTGCTTATCACCTGCTTTTTTCTTCTCTTCAACTCTTCTTATAAAATTCTGCCAAACCCTATCAAATATTATAGCATTATCTATTGGAACTGGTGGATTATTTACAAACCCCGCAGACCTTGAAAGAAAATGGAGAACTTTTGATATAAAAACATTTCTCCAACCTAAATTTTTTTCCAATAAATACCAAGCATCATCTATTGGACAATCTACGACGATTTTTTTCTTTGCCTCTTTCAAAATATTTTGAATATTTTCGTTCTCATTTCGTGGTTTATTTTTGGGATTAAATACTTCATTGGTTTTTCTACGCATATTACCCCAGATAATAACCAACACCATTCCTTGTAAATAATAATCTTGGTCAAAACATCTAATAATATTGCAAGGATTTGGTAATGAAACACCTTTTCTTCCAGGAAAATCACAAAAAGAAGGAAAGTTTTCTATCCCTCTTTTGTTTTTCCAATTTTCTTTGTTCAAGCCCATTACTTTTTCACCTTCTCTTTCACCATACTGGGAAGACGGTGCTTTTGGGTCACATCCTAAAAAATCCTTAAAAGTTATTTTTTCAGCCCAATATTCAGTATCATCATTATCAGACACCCAATTCAATTTGTTATCCATATCTTTTTTACTATTCAATACGATGAATATAAACCCTACCATTCCAACCCATTGAAGCTGTTATAGTTTTATAACATGCATCACTACCATATTTTAAAAAATGTTCTAACTGTAAAATATCATCAAAATCTTTTTCAATATTTACCATCCTATGGCTCGTTGAAAGTATCCCATCGTTAACAAACGAAGCTAATGCCAAGTCGTCGCCACCATAGCTCCATATACCCGCTTTAAATCTATACCTTTTCCCTATAGATAAACCGCCACTCCCTGCTTTACTGTAAAAAGTAACATAATTAATAGGCGTGCCTTGTAATCTTTCTAATTCTTCTCTTTTTCTACGCTCTCTTTCTTCAGCAATTCTTCTTTCTTTTTCTTCCACACGACGCTGTGCTTCCAATCGTTTTTCTTCTGCAATCCTTTGTGCTTCAATTTTAGCAAGTTCAGTTTTTACTTTTGTTAACTGTTGTTTAGCAGAAATGACCAACGGACTTGTGGGATATTTTTCAACAACATTGTTAAAACTTATTTCTGCTTCTGTGTAGTTTTCAGAATTAAAACTATCAACACCGGATTGAAAATGAAAATCAGCAGTTTCTTTCAGTTTAGTTATCTCTGTTTGAAGTGATTGAACCTGCTCTTTTAATTGAACATTTTCTTTTTGTAATCTATCAATCTCTGACTTATTACAACCCACAATTGATAAACAAGCAAAAGCCATTACAATCACTCTGAACATAATACCCCCTCAACTTACCTTATCAAACATCGCAAAAATTATTACGCTATTCTGAAATAATCTACCAAAACGCAGCGGAGCGGTCTTGTGAAATTTCTGGCTTTAACCAGACCGTCGCCCGTCGGGGTTGCGATTGAAAGTGCGGCATAGCCCTCACCCATTCCGAGCCCCATATATGAGGGACCGTTTTTAACAAAAATTGAACCCTGACACAGCCGGGCCATTTTTGTCAGGTTCGCAACGTTCAACGAGTGCATTATAAATGTATGATGATTATCGCCTTCAACTTCAACGGCAAATTCTATCGCTTCGTCGGCATCTTTCATTTTCACAACCGGCATAACCGGCATAAGTTGTTCGGTCACTACAAACGGGTGGGTTTTATCAACAACGCCCCACAAAAGCCGGACATCTTCTGAGATATTT
The DNA here is from genome assembly GCA_041658185.1 of Elusimicrobiota bacterium. Taxonomy (GTDB): domain Bacteria; phylum Elusimicrobiota; class UBA8919; order UBA8919; family UBA8919; genus UBA8919. Next base: position 27,581 of record JBBAAR010000006.1, on the reverse strand, counting down.
AATCCGATTGCTTTTGCAATAACGGATGCATTTCTTCCGACATAATCGCGGTTCATAACACCTTCTCTACATTTCCCGCCCGGCTCTTTTATGACGATTTTTGCAAGTTCGTCCATCTGCTTTGTTGAAAGTTCAAACGCTCTTTTGTCTTTTCTTAATGCATATAAAAACTGCTCAAAAACTTCCGCCACGACCAGAGTTTCTTTTTCCGCCGTGCACAAAACGTTATTGTCAAAACTCGCTCCGGACACCATATCTATGGCGGCTTTTTCTATGTCCGCCGTTTCGTCAACTACACACGGCGGGTTTCCTGGACCAGCGGCGATTGTCTTTTTACCTGCAGTCATCGCAATTTTTACGATTGCAGGACCGCCTGTAACTATATTCATTTTTATTTTCGGATGTTTTAATAACGCCTGCGTGAATTCAACAGACGGAGGATTTACCGTTGATATAAGGGCAGAAGGACCGCCGGCAGATACGATTGCATCATTCAAAATTTTTATGGTTTCGTGAGAACAATTTTTTGCTGCGGGATGCGGCGCAAAAATTACGGAATTGCCGGCGGCGATTATTGAAATCGCATTATTGATTATTGTTGATGCAGGATTTGTTGACGGCGTTACAGAAGCGATAATTCCGTAAGGCGCATTTTCCACAAGCGTTAGTCCGTGATCGCCCGTGTAGGAAACCGGCTGCAAGTCCTCAACACCCGGCGTTTTTTCTGCGGCAAGAATATTTTTTTTAACCTTATCTTCCCACCGACCCATTTTGGTTTCGGCGGGGATCATTTTAGCGAGACGCTCGGCGTTTTTAACAGAGGCGTCCCTCATCGCCTGAATAATTATCTTTCGCTTTTCAAGTCCTAAATCCCAAAAAATTTTCTGAGAGATTTCCGAAGCAGATATGCATTCATCTAAATTATTAAAAACAGGACCTGCGGAATAGGACGGCGTGATTTTTATTTTTTCGTCGGGGTCGTTAAGCCGTTTCATTACTTCGGCGACGATTAGTGAAACATCCTTTTCGTTTAGTTCCATAAGTAAATCAGAGCATAGTGCATAGAGCACAGAGCATAGAAAACTATTCGCTACGCTCTCCTCTCTACGCTCTATCTACTGCCTCACCTGTCCGCACTCTTTTTGAAAACAACCTTGCCGTCTTTTTCAATAAAATCAACGATTGCCATTATTGTAGCATCCACCGGATTGCCTTCCGTCCGTTTTGTCTGACGGGCGGATGAGCCGGCTACAATAAGCACAAGTTCGCCTTCACCGGCGCCGACGGCATCAACGGCAACAAGTTGATTACCTTTCGGTTCACCGTCAAGCGAAACCGGTTGGACCAGCAAAAGTTTTGTGCCTACAAGTTTATCATCTTTTTGCGTGCAGACAACATTGCCGATTATACGAGCAAATTGCATAATATCTCCATTTTATCGAGAGCGAGGCAGAAATTTTTATCAGACCCTTGAGGAGCGACTTCGCTTTCAAGAGCGACAATTAGAGCGAAGCCGACAGGGTGGTCGGCTAAGCGTGCCTGCCTGCCGGCAGGCAGGTCTGAAAAAATTTACTGCCGAGCGACTATTTCTTTCTGCCTTCCGATAGAGAAATCGGCAGCGTCCCTTCAAGGTCTGAATGCGGCTGAGGAATAACATGCACCGCAACTAATTCGCCGACTTTTTGGGCGGCTGCTGCTCCGGCTTCACATGCCGATTTACAAGCGGCAACTTCTCCGCGAAATAAAACGGTAACGAGTCCCGAACCGATTTTTTCCCATCCGACCACTTTAACATTCGCCGATTTAACGGCAGCATCCGCCGCTTCAATCAGAGAAATCAAACCGCGTGTCTCAATCATTCCTAACGCTTCCATCACACTGTCCTCCTTTACAAAATTATTACCTTGTCGCCGTTTTTAATTCCTGCGGCGTTCGCCTCGTCGGTATCAACATGAAATTCAAGTGTCATATCCTGACGGACCCTGGCAACAACATTGTCAAAAACAAGCCCTCTTTCACCTTCGCACTTTACGCGAATTGTTTCGCCGTCTTTTAACTGAAAAAATTCCGCATCGGCAGGCGTCATATGAACATGCCTTTTTGCAACGACACAACCTTCTTTAATTTCAATTAGTCCATTTGGACCAATTACACTGAGCGGCGCAGAATTTTTTGTATCGCCGGAAATTCTAACAGGTACGCTTATACCGAGCATAAATGAATCCGTTCTTGAAATCTCCACTTGCGTCGCTTTTCTTACGGGACCGAGCACGCGGACTTTTTTGATTTCACCCTTCGGACCTTTTATTGTAACCGATTCTTTAGAAGCGAATTCACCCGGCTGCATCAGGTCTCTATCTTTTGTGAGTTTATAATCCTTGCCGAAAAGTTTTTCCAAATCTGCGGCGCAAATATGAAGATGCCTTGCTGAAACATTTGCTATCACCGGTTTCTTTGCCCGTTTTTCCCTCAATTTAATTTTTTCGGTTATCCTTTCCGTAATTTCGTCCATCTCAATACCTCACAAGTTTTATGAAATCATCTGCTTTAAGAGATGCTCCGCCGACGAGAGCGCCGTCTATGTCCGGTTGTCTCATAATTTCAGAAACATTGTCCGGTTTAACGGAGCCGCCGTACAAAATACGAATGCTTTCAGCAGCATCTTTTCCGTACATTTCAGTATAAATTTTTCTGATGAATGCGTGGATTTCCTCTGCCTGCTGGGGGGTGGCTGTTTTGCCTGTGCCTATTGCCCAAACGGGTTCATATGCAATAACAAGTTTTTTTGATTGTTCTGCCGATAATCCCTCAACGCCGATTTTTACCTGCTTTTCAATCACCGAAAATGCCTCGTTTTTTTCGCGTTGCTGCAATGTTTCACCGACGCAGACAATCGGTATAATAGAATTCTCAAACGCAACTTTCATTTTTTTGTGAACGCTTTCGTCCGTCTCGCCGAAGTACTGCCTTCTTTCCGAATGGCCTATAATTACATATTCTACACCGGCATTTTTCAGCATCAAAGGAGAAATCTCGCCCGTATAAGCGCCGGATTTTTCAAAATACATATTCTGTGCGCCTAATTTTATGACGGAGTTCTTAACAATTTCTTTTACCACGACAAGCGAAGTGAACGGCGGGCATACAAGTACTTCGCGGTCTGATGTTGCGCTGCCATCCGACAGTTTTTGTTTGATGGCATTTATCAATTCCACCGACTCCTCAACCGTTTTGTTCATTTTCCAATTGCCGGCAATTAAAGAAACTCTTTTTGACATTTTAACTCCTTTCATCTGAAAATATTCTTTTGCGACAGGTCCGGCAAAGAAATTCTCCTCTACCGTCGGTAATTTACCGTTTTTTATCGCATCAAGAATATCCCGATACGTAAAAATTTTCTTTTTGATATTTAGCATTGTAGTTTATTAAAAATACGGGAAAATGTCAAGCGAAAAAATAGAGTGTTTCACAAAACACTGTCAGTTAATTGTCTGAGGAAAATTTTCTTCCCACACGCATACACGGTTTCTGCCGTCTCTTTTTGCCTTGTAAAGAGCATCGTCGGCCATTTTTATAAGTTTGTCTTTATCAATTTTTCTTTCGCCATGCCACGAGACAATGCCGACGCTAATTGTGATTTTAAGTTTTTTGCCTTTTAATTCTAACGGTGTGTTTTCAATATTTTTTCTCAAACGCTCGGCGATCGTTTTTACAATTTCCGGCGTCTGTTCAAATTTCGGATCCGGCACAAGTATCACCGCAAATTCCTCGCCTCCGTATCTCGCTAGAATATCCGTCGTGCGCATCGTATTTTTCAATATTTTTGACAACTGCACAAGGGCAGCATCTCCGACCTGATGACCGTAATCATCATTGAAATTTTTGAAATGGTCTATATCAAACATAATCAACGAAAGCGTCTGGTCAAATCTTCTTGCCCGCTCCATCTCTTTTTCAAGACGGTGATGAAAGTATTTGTGTATGTAAAGGTCGGTCAGACCGTCGGTAATCGCATTCTCGTATAATTTTGCATTTTGTATGGCAACCGCCGCCTGATTGGCAAGAATTGAGGCAATCCTCCTGTCATATTCGGAAAATTTTCCGCCGCCGAATTTTTTGTCAAGTGAAACGACGCCTAAAACATGTCCTTTGAAAATCAAAGGCAGGCACAGAAGCGTTTCTTTCGGACGGGATTTAGTCGGGTCTGAAATGAAATCAAGATACAGATATTTTTCCTTGCTGGTGTCGTCGATAAGAACCGATTCGCAGGTAGCGGCAACGACGCCGGCGACGCCCTCGGCAAGTTTCGGTCTGACAACCTCATATGCGCGGGCGGAAAGTCCGATACCTGCTTTTATTTCAAGCGTCTGAGTATCCTCATTCATCAGCATAATAGAGCCCTTGGAAACATTAACCGATTTCGCAAACGCATCCATTATTTGAGGAAGAAGTTCTCTCATTTCAAGCGTAGCGGTGATGTCCTTAGAAATATCCTGTATCAGTTTCATGTCGGAGTTGAGCCGTTCAAGTTCCTTTGTTTTTCGTCTGAAAAAAAGCACCGAAATCCACAGAAGGTAGGCTATTGAAGCCGACGCAAAAATAATAATAACTATATACGACCAATAAGGCAAATTCATATTTTTTTCAACCTCATTTTTCACCCTGGATGATGGAATACATTTCTGAAACCCGTTTTTTCAATACAGGATGCACAAAATTCGGGGCAATTTCCACAAGCGGAGTTAAAACAAAGTTTCTATTATGCAAATCACTGTGCGGAATTGTAAATTTTTTACTTTTTATTACTTCTTTACCGAAAAATAAAATGTCAATATCTATTTCACGGGGACCCCAGCGGAAACTTTTAGTTCTTCCGGTTTTTTTCTCAATTTTCTTGCAGAGTTCAAGCAGTTCCGACGGCAATAGTTTTGTTCTTAACTTTACGACAGCGTTCAGAAATTTTTTCTGCTTTTTGTAACCGTAAGGTTTTGTTTCAAGCAGCGAGGATAACCGCAACACTTTTTGACCGCTTTCTTTTAGAAGTTTTATTGCCTTCAAAATGTTTTTTTTTCTATCTCCCCTATTTGAGCCGAGCCCCAAAAAAACTGTCGTCATCTGTAATTTTTCAAAACATCCGCCAAAATGGAAACGGCAGTATCCACATCTTTTTTATTTATATTGAGCGGCGGCAAAAATCTTAACACGGTGTCCTGCGTACAGTTTATAAGAAGTCCTTTTTGCAGACACTTGCTTTCAATTTCTTTACCGTTTTCTGAAATAAGCTCAGAATTAAGTTCGGCGCCGAGCATCAAACCGAGACCTCTTACCTCTTTTATAATACCGTATTTTTTTTGAAGTTTTCTTAATTCCGACATAAAATAATTTCCGACTTCTTCAACATTTTTCAGTAATTTTTTATCATTTACGATTTTTAAAACCTCAATGGCGGCGGCGCAACAGACGGGATTGCCGCCGAAAGTGGAGCCGTGGTCACCGAAACCGAATATTTCGGCGACCTTTTTTTTTGCAATTGTTGCGGCAACCGGAAGCCCTCCGCCTAACGACTTCGCAAGCGTTAAAATATCGGGAACTACACCATAATTTTTGAACGCTAAAAATTTTCCGGTTCTTCCTAAACCGCACTGTATTTCATCAAAAATCAAAAGCAGTTTGTTTTTGTCGCATAAATCCCTGAGTCCTTTTAAAAAGTTCTTTTCAGCAGGATAAACCCCGCCTTCACCCTGAATCGGCTCTACTATTATAGCACAGGTTTTTGGAGAAATAAGTTTTTCTACCGAGCATAAATTGTTGAACTCCGCAAACTTAAAGCCGCCCAAAAGCGGCGCAAATCCTTCGTGAAATTTTTTCTGACCCGTCGCCGAGAGCGTTGCGAGCGTTCTTCCGTGAAAAGAATTTTTAAAAGCAATTATCTCATATTTGCCGGCTTTATTCCCGAATTTTCTTGCAAGTTTTATCGCACACTCGTTCGCCTCGGCGCCGGAATTGGAAAAGAAAACTTTCCCGCCTAAAGATAAATCCGATAGCGATTGCGCAAGTTCTATCTGCGGAGTTGTATAATAAAGATTTGAGGCGTGAATGAGTTTTTCGCTCTGTATTTTAATTGCTCTTACAATTTTAGGGTGGCAATGCCCGACGGATGAAACGGAAATACCAGAAAAAAAATCCAGATATTTTTTTCCTTTATCGTCCCAGAGATATTTTCCGCTTCCCCTGACAAACAGAACAGGATTTCTTTTATATGTCTGAAAAATATTTTCTTTTTCTAATTCAAAATAGTTCATAAAATTTTTGTTCCGTCCAGATTTACGTCCAATATATCTACTTCTCCCACGCCTTTTTTTACTGCCTGAATACAACCCATAATTTTTGGTATCATTCCACCCGTGATTATCTTTTTATCCATTAACTTTTTTATACTCCCGATTTTTATTGCGGTAATAGTTTTTTTCTGAGCGTCAAGCACACCCTTTACATCCGTGAAAAATATAAGTTTTTTTGCTTTAACCTGAGCCGCGATACCTCCGGCGACTTCGTCGGCATTAAAATTCAAAATCTGTCCGCTTTTATTTTTACCGACAGGCGAAATAACGGCGATTTTGCCTTTTTCAAGCACTTTTTCTATTTCCAAAAATTTTGCAGATGTGAACTTTCCAACACAACCAAGTTCTTCAACTCTTTCGCCTATAACCGCTTTTTTTATTGCTACGGCGTTTTTTAACTTTTTTGCAAGTTTATCCTGAATGTTTTCAAGCACTTTTTCCACGATTTTTATTGATTTACCGCCGGTATAACGCAACCCGTGAACAAACTTTGTTTCTATTTTTGATTTTTTAAGCGCATTTGTGATTTCTTTCCCGCCGCCATGAACAACGATAACAGGATTTTTTTTTGCAAACTTTTTTATGTTTTTTAGTATTTTTTTTTCGGCAGTTTTATCGTCCATCAAACTTCCGCCGTATTTTATTACAATCATAATTTTTTGTAGAAAGAAAGCCGCATATCGCCGTATTTTTCCTGACGGTAAAGCGAAAGCCCGCCGGGTTTTTCAGTAAGTATTTCCTTTTTATGGTGTTGCCCGATAATCAATCCGTTTTTTGCGAGCAACTTTTCCGATTTTTTAATTATTTCTGTAAGCTTCTTCATCTGATACGGAGGACCGATAAAAATTACGTCAAACTTACCTTCTAATAAATCCGGTTGCGACGCATCCCGTTGAATTATTTCCGCAAAATCCTGCATACCTAATTTTACCAGATTATCTTCAATTACTTTTATGCAGTTTCCGTCACTTTCAACAAATATGACTTTTTTCGCGCCGCGGGACAACGCCTCAATTCCGACTGAGCCGAACCCGGCAAACAAATCCAAAAAAATGGAACCGCCGATATTTGGAGTTAAAATATCAAAAAGCGATTTTTTTGCCCGCGATAGAAGCGGTCTTGTCTTAAAACCGGGCAACGTTTCAAGGTTTCGCCCTCTGAATTTGCCCGCGATTATTTTGAGCGACATTTGTTTTTATTATACCAAAAAATCTGATTATGTCAAGGTTGGATGGAATTTTATAATTAATTTTTTTTCAAATTTACCGTTATTTTTTTTCATTTTCATAAATTACGGAATGGCTTTTGTGCAATTTGAAATTGGCGGTGTAAATTTTTGCCAGTTCTTTAGAATTGATAATCATCAGGTTTTCCGCGTTTTTTTCCTCCGCAGCATTTGTAAAATTAAAACTGCCGGTGATGACCGTCTCGCCGTCTATAATGATAATCTTGTTGTGGGCTATTGCATGCTTGTCGTCAATATAAGTGGGCACGCCGCTTTCGGATAAATACGAAATGGCGGAATACCGCGCCTTCGGCTGGGACTTGTCAAGTAGAACTTCCACATACACGCCGTCCCGGTGGGCATCAATCAACGCATCCGCAATCGGGTCGGAAGTGAAGGAATACGCCTGCACAAGAACCGATTTTTTCGCCTGACCTATCGTCTTTGTGATAAGGTCGGTGCAGTCGCCGAAAGGAGTAAAACATACCTGCGCGGGCAAAGTAGAGAGAATAACTTTTTCGGCGTTTATTTTACTAAATGAAAAACTTAGAAAAAATATCAAAACGCAAACAAAATTAAAAAACTTTTTTTGTCTCATTGAATCCTCCAAAGATATATTTAAAATTTTTCTGTTCAGCAGATTTTAACGCTGACGGGTAGAATATCTTATTTTGTAATTCCTTTTTTCTTCCGGAATTTTATACTCGGGGAAATAATAATAGTCGGCATGCAATTCATCGTTGAATGTTTTGTCTTCAAACATTTATTTAAAAATGGAGGTGAGGGGGGTCGAACCCCTGACCTCTTGCATGCCATGCAAGCGCTCTCCCAACTGAGCTACACCCCCGAATCGCTCGGGAACAAATTTCTTCCTCACTTATATTAAAAAAATTATTTTTTAACTTTGTCTTTTTTAATCTCTTTAACCGGCGAAATGCCTTTTACGGTATCGCACGGCGCGGAAACCTGCCCCATTTTGTGTTCGTCTGCTTCGTTTTCATCCTTGTCATCATCGTAATCGCAGTGATTTTCATGCACACCCATCATCATTTGACGGTGCATTGAAAATAACGGATGGCAGCCGGTTGAAAGAACGAAAATTCCCATAGAAAGAACTGCTGCTGCTGAAATCCATAGAAGCACGGCTATAACACGACCAAACTGTTTTAGACCTTGCTTTTCCGTTTTTTGAACCGCAAACAAAACGAAAAAACTGACCGTAAGAAAAACCGTTACCGGAATAATTGAGAACAACCCCATTATGCGCATATTAACTTCCCCCTCCGAAAAAAATATCAAAAATATATGCTTAACGTCGCCGTTATACCGCCTAAGTCAACATTGTTCCAGGCGCTTTTGGTTTCAACTTTACTGTACTTAAAACACAGATTTGCGTGCGGACCGCCGACACCGGTCAAAATCTGCCAGCCGCTGAAAGTGTCGCTTACCTTCGGCTGCGCAACATTGTTAACGGTAACCGTTTGCTCCGCTTTAACCGTCCCTATCCCGTAACCGATGAAACCATAAGAACTGTATTTTCCGCGATAAATTACCGAGAGCCACTGCGGGGTTTCTTTAAGTTCCGTTTCCGTTTTGATTTCGCCGGTTTTTATTCCTATGCTGCTTAGAACATCCTCTTTTTTTTCTGCGGAATCTTTGTAACTTTCCGACTCAAATTGAAAACCTATGTGCTTAATCCACAGCGCCGCATTCCATCCCCACAAAAACCCGATGTCATAATCTTCCGACATATCTTTATCAAGCGGATAAAAAATTCCCGCTTTGGCGCCGATATCAATATCTACCGGCTTTTCCTTAACTTCCTTAACTTCTTTAACTTCTTTCTTTGCGGCGGTTTTATCTTCCTGGGCCGGGGGGAGCGGTTCCGCTGGTTTCTGATATTTTTCGCGGACAACTTTTTCGCCTTCAAGGAGTTTCACAATATCGCTTGCCATCTGGGGAATTTCGTTTTCATCGGCGCAGGTCAAACTCTCCGCTTTTTCAACGGTGCCGGTTTTCATATCAATAAATCTTACATTTATTGTTAAGGTTTTTCCCGCTTTTGAAACGCTGCCGGCTGCAAGTTTTTCGGCGCCGGAAAGTTTTCCTATATTAACTGCCGTCTGGTTGTCCACAATTCCGCTGGACTGTAATTTCTGTTCTTCAAGAAGTTTCATTAAAAAATTACGCTCTACGACATCATATTTTCCGGTTTTAAAAAAGCCGGTGCGTAAATTTTCGGCAACGCTTAAACCGAGGTCGTTTTCTTTCACTTCTTTGCCTATACTTTCAAAATCCATCACCGCAATTCTGATTTTTGCGGAAGCCGTTGAATTCTGAACGGCAGATTTTTCCTCGTTCTGGGCAGACAGAAAAACAACGCTGCCGCCTAATAAAACCGTACACAACAAAAATCTTAATCTTGACAAACCCATTTTCGCCTCCTGTTATTTTACAATTTATTTAGATATTATATCAAAAAGTTAAAGAAAATCAATACTAAAATTATGAAATCTTTTGTAAAACCCAGCCCTGCAGGTACCTGCCCTCCGGGAAATTAAGCGGACAGGAATGGTCGGGGGACGCCCCGATTTTTTCAATTATTTTTATTTCGCAGCCGGATACGGATGCCGCCTGAAAAAGTGTTTTTTGGAAATCTTCTTCGGAAATGTAGGAACTGCATGAAAAAGTAAAAAATAATCCGCCGGGTTTAAGTTTTTTCATCGCGAGCGAATTCAACCGTTTGTAACCCTCCAGCGCATTTTTTATTTTTGCCCTTTCTTTTACGAATGACGGCGGGTCCAGAATTATCGCTTCTACGGTTTCATTTCCCGTTTTTTCCAGATGGCTGAATGCGTCGGCGATGATTACCGATATTTTTTTATCAAAATTATTTATTTTTGCGTTTTCTTTTGCGAGGTCGTTTGCCGGCTGGGAAGAATCTATATGTTCTATTTTTTCCGCACCGGCGCGGGCTGCATACAAATTGAAACTTCCGGTATAGCCAAAATAATTTTGCAGATATTTCACATCTAAAACTTTGCACCAGTGTTCAATCTGTTTTCTTGCCGTATGCAAATCCAAAAAATACCCCGTTTTCTGACCGGAGGCGATATTAATTTTTATTTTAAATCCATCTTCTTCAATAAGAAAATTTTCCGGCAGCGTACCATACAAAATGCCAACCGGCAAAGTTTTTAACCCTTCTTTTTTTCTAACCTCAACATCGCTTCTTTCGTAAATTACTTCCGGATTAAATATTTTTTTTACATTTGATACCCACAAATCACGGTTTTTATCGGCAAACAACGTTTGTAACTGCACGACAAAAACAAGTCCGTAGCGGTCAATGATAAGCCCGGGCAGGTTGTCTGACTCGGCATAAACGACGCGGTAGTTTTTCTTGTTTTCCGGAAGATTTTTTATACCGAGAATACGTTCTTTGTTTTCGGCGACATTTTTTATATGTCCGCCAAACCAGTTTTCGTCAATTTTTTCCGACGGGTTCCAACTTATTACCCGCAAACGGATATCACTGTGCGGATTATATGCTGCCTGCGCAAAAACCTTACCGCTTTCGTCGGCGACCGGTACAATATCGCCGGGTTCAACATCAGGCGGTGCATTTTTCACTGCGCCCGAAAAAATCCACGGATGCCGGTTTTTTATTATTTTTTGCGCGCGAGCTGCATTTATTGTAACAATTTTTTTGTCCATACTTAATCTATTCCCTCATAATCGTAATTATCATTCGCCATAATATAAAAGTAGAAAAAACCGTCAAAAATACAAGATATACCGCAGATTTACCGATAATTCTAATTTTGGTTTCGGTAATACCGGATTTAGAATTTTCTAAAAGAGTGCTTAAATTGTGAACGGCATCAAAAAATTCTTTACCCGGCTTCTTACCGGTAAAACTCACTTTTATGTATCTATCATTGAATATTAAAGACGAGTCAGCCAGATTTTTTGTTATGTCAACAAGGCACTCAATAGTTTTTATTGTATTGTATTCATTCAAAAGTCCCTCGGCATTTTTTACATCTACTGCACGGCAATTAACATTTCTTTCCGATAATTTCAGTTCAAACTTTTTTTCAAAAAAATTTCCCCAATCATCTAATTCCCTAAGAAAAGAAAAACTCGTGTTATATCTGAATAATAAACCGAGATTTAAAGATTCTTTATGAAAAAAGATAATTTTTCTTATGTACGGACGGGTAGGACCGTTATAAATTATTTCATATACTAACTTATGGTCTTTATACCTTCCTTGCATATATGGCGGCATTCCGAGTAGACTTGAATAATATTTAGGCCACCATATTTTTACGGGCTTAATTCCGATTTCGTTAAAATAATTATTCAGTCCTTTGGGAAGTTTATTGAATAAAGATGCCGAGTCTAAATTCACTATAACTAAAAAAACTACCAGAAACAAACTTACCAACAGCCAGTCAAAATATTTGATAAAAAAATATTTAACGGGCTGCATCGGGATAAAAAAATAGAAACAAAAAAACAATAATAAGAACGCCGGCAGTAAAACGGAAATTATATTTTTTAATCTTTCCGGTTTATCGTTAATTATTTCATTGCTTTCCATATTTTTATTCCTGATTTTTTCAAATTTTATACAATTCCTTAAAAAAAATGGCGGAGAGGGTGGGATTTGAACCCACGATACCTTGCGGTATACACGCTTTCCAGGCGTGCGCACTAAGCCGGGCTATGCGACCTCTCCATCCGTCTAACATTATATTTTACCGTCTAAAAACCGCATTTTTTTCAATAAGAACTTATAACCGTTATTTTTAGTAATAATTCCTTTCATATTTTTTGATTTTATTAAATTACTTCTCCCTCAACGTAGAACGTCCCGGCTTCACCATTAATTGAGATAGTACAACTGTCCCCAATTCTATCGGTTATATTGTAGTTCTATTTGGATGAAGTTTCAATAAAAACTCTTCGCAAGGTATACACAATATTCCATTTTTCATTATACGCTCTTTGCCGCGGTAAAGAAAATAGGCGGTACTCTCGGGATAATCTTCCTTGAAACTTTTTAATGCACGCAAATCTTCCGGGCGTATTCTTGATGTATTTTTAACTTCTATCGCCCAAAATACTTTTTCTCCGTAGACTACAAAATCAACTTCCGAACCCGATGCTGTCCGCCAGAAATTAACTTTATTTTTTTCTCCGCCGTATGAATTCCAAGCCATAAGATGCTGGGCAACCAATCCTTCAAGCGCAACTCCTCCGATTTCTTCGGGTTTATCTAAAGGACCTGCGGGACGCAACGAACAGTAAACTCCCGCATCAAAAAAATAAAACTTCGGGTGGGCGACAACGGCTCTCTTTGCGCGTTTTGTAAATACGGGCAGACGGAATGCCAATAACAAATCTTCAAGAATTGCTATGTATCCCTCCACCACTTTTCTTTCAACTTCACAATCACGGGCGACGTTGGTTATATTAAGCACTGAACCATGCGAAAAACTGACTGCTTCCAAAAACCTTGAAAAATTTCCGATGTTCCTGACCAAACCTTCCGCTTGCACTTCTTCCCTTACGTATAAAGATGCATAAGTCCTTAAAACAGCGGCGGGATTTTGAGCCGACACCACGAGAGGTAATAAGCCCTGATTCAAAGCATTGTTCAGATTGAATTTTTTTTCTAATTCCGCGGCAATAAACGGATGCATCGTTTTTTTTATAACTCTTCCGGCGAGCAAATCGGCGCCTGTCCTTTTAAGTTTACGCGAACTTGAACCTGTCAGGATAAACTGTTTATGTATTTTCTTTTCTATAAGTGAATGGATAACACCCAACAGTTCCGGAACTTTTTGAATTTCATCAATAACAACCGTTTTTTTGTCCGGATTGCCGAGAACGATTTCCTTAAGACGTTCCGGATAGGCACTGTATGAGCGAAAAACATCGGCTTCAAGTAAATCTATCCAAATAGCGTCAGGATAGTTTTGTTTCAGGTATGTGGTTTTACCGGTACCTCGCGGGCCGAAAAGAAAATAACTGTATTTTTGCGGAGTAGAAATTCTCGGTATCAATGTTTCCATATTCAGTCCATATTTGGAATTACTGTTTCCGAAAGCATATTAACATATTGCCCGTTTTTTGTCAAGTACTTTTTTTCCCGCCGCTATTTTTTATCCGAAAACTTCTCGTCTGCCGGCGTACCGCCCAAACCCCAGTTTTCTTTTTCAACTTCGCCGATAACCACCTGAACGGCTTCCGGAGGGCACCCGATTTAATAAACAACTTAACAACTCAATACTGGATACAGCTCTTTTTCTTAAGTCAAACTGGCCCATATCATTTTACAGGTATATTTTTTATGCCCAATACCTTGCATAGCCGTAAAAGTGTTTCAAGCGTAATGTTTTTTTTGCCTTTTTCTATAGCCGAGATATCCGGCTGCTTAATCCCAGTCCTTTTTGCCAGGTCGGATTGACTTATCCCGTTTTCGATTCTATTATTTCTAATAATTTTACCAATTCCGGCAACAACTTTTGAAGGATCACCAAGTGTCTTTTTTTTCTCTATTCCAGCCGACCCTTCATAAACCGTTTCCCACCATGCTCTAAAATCAGTCGACTGATTTGTTTTTATCCAGTACCGTCTGATTTTTGGCCATACTTCAGTAAATTTCTTTTTTGAGATTAGAGAAAATACTTCTTTGGGTTTATCACAACGAGATAGTATAGCGACCATCTTTTTGCTGAATTCAGGATGGTCGGGATTTTTTAATATTTTTTTTATTTCACCGATTGCCTTACTATTCAAACTCCAAAAGTATTTTTTTATATTCATATTTCCATCTCCTCGCCTATAAATTTCTTTATTTCATTATCAAGATGACTGAGCATTTCCGAAATATCAAATTTTTTCTGATAGATATTTAAATCCATAACCCCAATCTTTAAGTCCAATCTTGAAAATGAACGCCACCACTGAACCATACCCCGCTGTTGTACCCTCGGCAGATTCTTAATAAATACATGCAGCGGCTTTACTTGTTTTGACAGTATATAGATATCAAAAACATCTCTCGCTTCATTCCTGCCGGTTGCTATCTCTTTTCCAAAACCGTTTTTTGCTGTGTAGGTTCCCGCTATAGCAAAAACTTTCTGGGTGTAAATATTCTTCACATCGTATACAGGTATATTGCCAAACTTTCTGATGACAGGGTTTTCAAAAAAAACATCTTCTACGAAATCAATTTTCAATTTGGTTCTCGTTTTTTTTGAACCGACAGTGTAAAAGCGGACTCTCGCGTGTCCGGTGGCAACAAACTCATTTTCAAATTTCACCTGTAGTTTCAACCCTGATTTAATCTGTGCGACGATGTTTTCTATCTCTTTTACCGTGTAGTTTGGCGAAAAGAAATCAAGGTCTTTAGAAAATCTATGCTTTAAGTAAAAAATCTCTAAAGCGGTGCCGCCGGCTAACGCGAATGTTTTAGCGGCTTTTGAAAATATCTCCAACACCTTTAACTGCATTTTCCGAATATTATTATCCATATTGTTCTTTTATAGGTTAAAACCTATATCTGTTATAGATTATAACCTATAATGCGTTCTTTGTCAAGTACTTTTTTTCCCGCCGCTATTTTTCATCCGGGAACTTCTCATCTGCCGGCATACCGCCCAACCCCCAGTTTTCTTTTTCAACTTCGTTGATAACCACCTGAACGGCTTCCGGCGGGCATCCAATTGATTCAACCACAGCAGCGGTTACATTTTTAATCAATTTCTTCTTCGTTTCCTTATCCCTGCCTTTCCACAAATCAATTCTCACAAAAGGCATATTGTATTCTCCTTATCCGACAAAAAAATTAAAAGCGTCTCGATTTTCTCCAAAAATGTAGGACGTCCCAGTTTTTGATAGGAAATGTGAAGCGTCCTCATTATTTACCGCTTATTCCGGCTGAGACGATAAACGCCATTACTTCGGAACCCGGTTTGTCTATCGGCATAACCTGACTTTTAGGCACTATAATCAGATTCCCTGCAAAGTTATACGACTGCGGCATATAGACCGCCACATCACCGCTAAGATTCAGGGCAGTCAGGTCATCCTTAGTAATGAAACCGACGGCACGGATATTGGATTGCGGTATAAGCGTTACCAGAACCGGACTGCCGAACATTTTTTTATCCGCAGTAAAAGCGCCTATAAGGTCTTTTACGGATGAGTATACTATTTTAACGATAGGTATCCTGTTGAAAGAAATATCAATCAGCTTTAATAACCCTCTGCTGAAAATACTTGAGACGAGGAATCCCACACAAATAATTATTGCCAGCGTAGTAATAAAACCTATTCCGGGAACAGGCATATTCAGTAAGCCGTCGATTTTAACAAAAATAATGTAGACAACATACAGCGTCACCGCAATCGGTACTATGAACAACAATCCCTGCATGAAATACGAAAATAATTTTTTCATATCCGTTCTCCCGTCATAAATTGTATATTATGTCTGTTGTCCAAAGGACTCCTCCGTAGAAGTTCCATGCCGGAAAATGTGAAGCATCTCTGCCCTGCTTAATTCAACAAATTAAACACCGTCCCAGAACCCCACAAATCAATTCTCACAAAAGGCATATCGTATTCTCCTTATCCGACAAAAAAATTAAAAGCGTCTCGATTTTCTCCAAAAATGTAGGACGTCCCAGTTTTTGATAGGAAATGTGAAGCGTCCCCATTTTTTTCCCCATTTTCTATAATTGATGACTACTCCCGTGCGATTATCGGCTATTCGGTCTCCCTTAAACCAAACAGGAACTGGATTATTCAAACCCTTTCCAAAATCTTTGAAACAACTTGTAGACCCAAGATAATCCGCACTGATAATGGGGGGCAATTTATTTCTCATCAATTTATATTTTTCCTTAAAAATATGCACATAAGACATTTACGTTGTCCTTACCGTTATCCTCTGCCCAATGGTAAAATTGAAAGATTCTTTCAGTCCCTCAAATCCGAACTTCTCAACAAAGTTCCTATTTTCAGCATTAAACATCTTAACTGGCTCGTTGGTGAATACATCACCTACTATAATTTTTATCGCCCTCATCAGGGAATCAATCTGGAAATCCCTATACATAAACTTAATGGAATCCCGAAACCAAGAGCTGAATCTGGAATAATTCCAAGAAAAATAACCCGGCTTACTTTCGCTGATACGCTGAATACCTATATAGTTGATAATTAAGTTTTTATATTCTCTGGCATTGAGAGACAATGTCCCCGATTTAATCGGGAAAGCAATCTCATCTGTCATTGCGAGTGAAACGAAGCAATCTCGCCTGTCATTACAAGAGACAGAGATTACTCTGACTGATTGCCATGTTGGAAGTTGGAAACTTTCAAATGGGGTAGTTGCCTCATTCATTTTTTTCATTTTTTGCTCCATTAACTCCTCAAATCCCCTGCCTCCCTATAAGGTGTATAGGACATAATTATTCATTTTGAAAAAGTTGAATATCGGTAAAAGATTTTTGGGCATAATTTATTTATTATTCCGCTATCTCTTCTTGTTTCGTAAATATTTTAATTGTTCTATAGAAGACTTACTTTTTTTGACCATTTTTAAATCATCTTTGTAATGTGTAATAATAAGATTGTATATTTTTTCAGCTTCGTCAAGATTACCTGTTTCCCGTTCCCGAGCAGCAATATTATAATATACAAGTGCACTAAAATATTTTATACTTCCATCAGGAAATCTTAAAACTCTTTTTTTTAATTGTTCCCATTCAGTATCTTTTTCCCCATCTAAATATAATAACTGTTCTTTGTTTTTAATTAAATACGAAAGCAGTTTTTGCTCTTGTTCAGTTGTTAAATTAACAGTATTGATTTTATTAATTTTATTATCTATTTTCCATTCGTTCATCATAACTATTGAAATATACCATTTTGATAAAATGGCCTGCCAAGTACTAGGATTTGTTTTTATTATTCCTTCAAATATTTTTCTCGAAAGAATATTAGACTTTTCCCTATTTTTAGCATCATTATGTTCTAAAAATAACATACCAATTCTTACTTTTGCAGTTAATGCACTTGAAGTGTTGGGATATTTATCAATAAAAAAATTTAATTCCATCATTTCATCATAGTCAAACGGTTTCCCATACATAAATTTTAAATCATATTCTTTCTCAAATTTGTCATCCAGTTTTTGACAAAGTTTGATTAACTCATTTGATGCAAATTCGTCTTTTGTAAATGTTTTATTTTCTTTAATATTTTTAATCTCACTTTCTATTTTTGTGTATTCTACCCTTTTATACTTTGGTTTAGGCATTTTTCTCAGTATCTCATCGCGATCTTGTTGTCTAAGAATTTCTTTTGACACCTCTTTTTGTTCCGAAAACACCAAGGATATTGAAATAAATGTTAAAACAATCATACTATAAGAAATTTTGGACATCGTTACCTCCTGCTATTTTGCAAATTGCGTTGTTTTCCATGCTCTGTCATTATAGTCATAATATGTATACACAATAACCTGAGAATCTGTAGTATCTATCATACAAGCATTGAATGCTTCATCATCATTATTTGTTTTTTCCCATGCTTTTATTATAGTGTCACCTTGATTTTTCCAATAATCATACCATCTGTGTATTAAATTTGCTGTAAAATTCTCAGTGCCATTGTGAAAATCACTGGGCGCCGAACTATTGTAACCCAATAGATATTTTGGACCAGATAAAAGGGTCAGGTCTTGTATTTTAACATTTCTCATATTGATTTTTTATCAACCTGCTTAATGATGCATAATGCAATCCCAAATAATTAGATATTTCTTTCTGCGTATATCCATATTCCATATGTGCTTTGATTATTTTTTTATTCCTCTCTTTCCTATCAGTTTTGGTTATATCTGAAAATAGCTCTTCTAATTTAGGACTTATGATATTTCTCTGAATCTTAGGGATTTCTTTTGCATACATCTTGCCTTCAACTAATTCACTAATACTGTTTATAAATATTTTATCACCAAGATATATCTGCCCCATTACCTCATCCCACGGCTTTTTAGCTCCTGCGATTTTATCTGATACAAATTCTTTATATCTTTTTCGTGCTACACTTAAATCTTCTGAAAACTGTTGTAATATCAACTTGCAATCTAAAAAATCAGGCTTCTTTGCCATACCAACTGTAGCCCTGTAACTACTCCATTTATAATCCCCTGCCTGTTTTACTTTTCTTGCTCTTACCGGATTCAACACTATGTATCTGCTCAATTCAAGTAAATAATTATCTTTATCTACTATTATTCCTTTATATCTGCCCTGCAATACATGCCCAACTTTCCGGTGATACCTATTAAACTGCTGAGTGTATATTCCATTGATATGTCTCATTCCTTTAGATAGATTGGCTCTCGGTGTCTCTACCAACAGGGGAAATGGGGACGCTTCACATTTTTCCACATTCTCCTCGCATTTCCATTACATTTTTCCAGTTTTCCCACTCCTATTTTTAGGACGACCGCTGTGTGACCATAACTGTTTTAATCCCCTGCTATCGGAAAGCATTTTAACAAAGTTTTTGTCTCCATATGCCTTACCGCGAAAATATCTGTCCAACCGACGTTTTTCTTTTAATCCGGCAACAACAAACTCCTTGTATTTTGCTTGCCGCTTCCTGATGCTTTCTGCAAATCCCAAATATTCCGGGTTTTCATCCGCTATTTTATTTTTTTCGCCGAACGCATAAAACCTGTAACTTGTCCATCGGTATTTTTCGCAACTATCTACCATTCCCGCCCTTACCGGATTTAATTCCATATACCGGCCGCACTCCAAAATATACCTGCCGTTTTGAATTACGAAACTCTTGAACCTGCCCTGCCACAAATATCCCACTCCGCCGTATTTCCGTCGGTAATGCTTCGCATATGATAAATTCAAGCCCTTCATCGCTGATGCCAAGGTGAACCCGCCTTTCGCCTGTAATATCAGATGATAGTGATTTGACATTAAGACATAATGATATATTTTTAACGCATTCTTTTTCTTGTAAAACAACAACAATTCCAAAAACTTTTTATAATCCTCATCATCTAAAAATACCGGCTGACGGTTATTTCCGCGACTCATTATGTGATATGTTGCGTCTTCAAATGTAAATCTTGCACGTCTCGGCATTTTATACCTCTATACTTCCTTTCTTTCAAAATTATTTACAAAATTATCCAAGAATATGTGAAGCGTCCCCATTCCCTTGTTTTCCCTTTTGTAGAGTACTTTGCCATTTTTCATTTTTCATCTCCAATATGGTAATTATTATCATCTGTTCATAAAACGTCCGTTTTATTTACAACGTTTTTACAAATTGCTTCCCGACGGTGACTCTCCCTCGTTTTTTGATACCCCTTTTATGTACACCTTCTTCCTACCTGTTTCATACTAATATATGACTATGGTATTCGTATTTTTTCACAATGTTATTTTTGATTTTTGATTATTTCTTTCAATCTTGATTGCGCCAGCATCCTGACATTTTTATCCGGTATCCTTTGAATGTATGCCTCTGTTTTTTTAATGCTGAACGGTTTTTTTAGATTAAGTTCCGGGAAATAACCGTATTGTTTTTTCTTTCTTGTAAATAAATAAAGGCAATCGGCAAGAGCTTTTTCGGGCTCCGCTATCAGGAAACTTTCTGTTTTTTTGTACCAGTCAAATCCGAAAAAATAACCTGGCGATATTTGATGAACAATGAATGTACCGACGGCAGTTTTTATCTTTCTCGTATGAGTTGTTGATGCAAGCGTCATCGTCTGAGGTATTTGCTCAATCATTCCGTGTAGATGAAGGGCGCTTAAAAACGATACATAAACACGATTGGATTTGAATAAATGAGGTATGAGCATAAACGGACTGATTTGTTTATGAGTGATTTCCGTCCAAATACCGCGGTACAGTTTTTTAACAACCCCTTGCCGATATAAAAAATTCAGCGACTGAGTTACGTTAGACGGGGTTTTCTGCGAAATATCGGAAATCCCGCGTGTCGTAAATATGGGACTGTCTAATTGTTTTATATATTTGATTATTGTGTTTTTTGACATATAAATTCGTGAACTTTAAGTTTTATCTCGTCCCAAATATCAGGGTTATCATATGCCGTCCTGTCTTCTTCGGCGAGATATGAAAGCACGGTATCTCTGAATTGGCGGAATCCTACTGAAAAAATATTTTCACAAGCGGTTTTTGAAATTTTTGAGCCGACACCCGCGATTCCACTGCCATTTTTGACAGTGTATTGCGTTGACAATGTATAAATATCAAATATATCCCTTGCCTGAACAACGTTTCTGCCGGCTAATGCATTTATTTTTTGCACAACTGCGGTATTTATGTCATAATGGCTTATTATCAGCGGCGACACTTTGTACGGACGCAGAACATTAGTTGAAACGGATTCTGCTATGGAATTTCCGGAATTTTTGCGCCGGGAAAATTCTATTTTCGTGAACAAATCTTCATTACCGTGAGTAATAAGGTGTATCTTAAACCTCCGGGTTGTACTTGTCTGCTTTGCTTTTTTAATGACGGGCGGATGAATCTCTTCAATCCCGAAAGATTTTAATTCATTGGTAAAAGAAACTGAAGTTATTATTTTCATCACGGCATCCCGCAAAGTAATAATATCCACGGTATTGACATCCATATCCATATCTTCCGAATATCTTATGCTCTTAAAATATAAACGCATATTGACGCCGCCTTTCAGAGCATAAAAAGCCGGCTTGAATTTTCTGGCGAAAGCACGCAGAAACTCAATATGAAATATTTCTCTTATCTGGAGACCGCTGTAATTTATATCCATATATGTTCTATTGTTTAGTTATGCCTAAATAATGATACTTAATCTCTGCGTTTTTGTCAAGATGGTATATGAAAATCAAGATTTTTTAATAGAGATGCGTTCTACTATGAGTTTTTTACTTCAAATCGCTTTCAAGAATTATTGAACTGACTTTATTGCTTCGGGAATTTTTTCTATTAAATCGGTCGGCAACATTGAAATCTGAGTTTTTTCTCTTGCCGCTAAATCACCCGCAAGACCGTGCAGATAGACCCCGAGACAGGCGGCGTCAAGCAAACTGTCCGTCTGCCCGATAAATGATGCAATCATTCCTGTTAGAACATCCCCGCTGCCTCCTGTTGCCATTCCGGGATTCCCTGTCGGATTTACAAAAACTTCTTTACCGTCTGAAATAACGGTCTCAAAACCTTTAAGAACGCATATTATTCCGTAATCGGCAGCAAATTTTTTCGCGGTTTTTTCGCGGTTTTTCTGGATATCGGAAATACTAATTTTCATTAAACGGCTTAACTCCGCAGGATGGGGAGTAATTACAACATCCGATTTCATTTTTTTAAGAACTTTGACATTTTTTTGTATGTTGTTAAGTCCGTCCGCATCAATAACTATCGGGACTCTGTTCTTCAATAAAAATCTCTCCGTAAAATTTTTTGTGCACAACTCGGTTGAAATTCCGCACCCGAACGCTATTGATGTAATTTTTCTTTCGGATGAAAAATCCAAAATTATTTTTGAGGCGGTGGGTGAAATATAGCCCTCATCGTCGGGCAAATAAATGGTCATAACCTCCGGAGGAAGCCGCTTTGTCACTTGGACATTGAGCGACGAAGGTATCGCTATAGTTGTAAGCCCGCTGCCGGAACGAAGACATCCGAGAGAGCACAAAATAGACGCGCCGGTAAATTGTTTTGAACCGGCAACGACAAGAGTATGCCCGTAATCGCCTTTGTGCGAATCGGCAGGTCGCACCGGCAGAAGTTTTTTTACAAATTCGGATGTCAATTTTATCATTTTTTATTGAAGACGGCTACTGCAACGGCATAATCTTCGGTGTGCGAAAGCGACAGTGAAATTTTTTTTTCAAGATTTTTGTATTTTTTTGACAAAATAATTTCCGGTTTGCCGTCTGACGTATTTTTTACCGTAATATCGCGGTGCCAGATGTCCTTTTTGCCGAGAGCCTTCCAGACCGCCTCTTTTGCCGCAAACCTCACCGCAAAGTGCTGCCACTTGTTTTTTTTTGTGTTGCAATATGCGATTTCCGTCGGCGTATAAACCTTTTCAAGAAATCTTTTGTTTGTAAGAATTATTTTTTTTATCCGCCCGATTTTAATTATATCAACACCCGTAAGTATCATATTTTTATTATATCAAAAAAATCTTTTTTATTCAACAGATTTCATAAAACAATGCAACTTTATCGGAATAAACTTACCGAAAATAAAAAAAGCCAAATCAGGACAGCATAATGTTTTTTATCTTTCAGTGTAGCCATTTTGTCTACAATAAATCTCCGGCAGGGACAGCATGGTATGTTTTATTTTTATAATTGAACAAGCAGGGGACCGCCTGCGCAGGACAGAAAGAGACGCACCTCAAACAATACTGGCACTTATATTGATGCACAGGGTAATTCTCCATTTTTATGTTGTTTTCGGGACATAACTTGACGCATAATCCGCATCTTTTGCATTTTGATTTGTTCACTTTGAATAGAAACAGTTTTTGGTGGGGTTTCCAATTAAGCAATTTTGTAAGACAGTCCGAAATAAAATAAACGACGTCCGATAAAACCGGCACGCGATGCCATTTTGATTTCCCGTTTATTAACTCAAACGCATATTCCCCGGCACTTTTCAGACCAGCGGAGGTTTTTTTCTTTTTAATTTCATCGTTCTCAATATAAAATATGTTGCTCGGCATCCGGATTTCTTTCGCTCCGATTGTATTATAGCCCTTTTTTTTAAGAATTCTTTTTAGGGGTCCCACAATTCCGCCGGAAGTACCGCCGAGAGTATCAACCATAAATATGCCGGTCCCTTTTGCGGGCGGGAGTGATTTGATGAATTTCCATACAAACGGGAACGTAGAAAAATATGCAACCGGAAAAGCCAGACCTATCGTAAGATTGAGGTTCATTTTTCGCGGGTCAGTTTTTTCAATCTTATACAGATTAGTATTTATTCCGTTTTTGACGAAAACATCCCGCATTTTTTTAACCGCAAGCAGCGTGTTTCCGGTACCGGAAAAGTAATAAAAATCTATCTGTCTCATCTTTTCAAATTTTTAATATATTCGTCAATCGCACGGGCGGCACGCTTGCCGGCGCCCATTGCTTCAATTACTGTTGATGCGCCGGTCGCTATATCTCCGCCGGCAAAAATTCCCGGAATACTGGTAGCGCCGGTTTTTTCGTCGGTAATGATATTGCCGTGTTTTCCGACCTGAAGACCCCGGATTGTTTTAGGAAGGAGCGGATTCGGGCTTTGTCCGATTGCCATTACAACCGTATCAACATCAAACTTGAATTCGGAATTTTTTATCGGGACAGGTCTTCTTCTGCCGGAAGAGTCGGGCTCGCCTAACTCCATTTTTAGACATTCCATTCCCGTAACATTGTTATTCTCATCGCCTATAAATCTTACGGGAGCGGTAAGCAGATGCAACTTTACCCCTTCTTCTTTTGCGTGTTCAATCTCTTCCAGACGGGCAGGCATTTCCTTCTCCGTCCGACGGTAAACAATTATCACTTCATCCGCGCCGAGACGCAGCGACACCCTTGCGGCGTCCATTGCGACATTTCCGGCGCCGATGACGGCAACCTTTTTTCCGATATCAATCGGCGTATCATATTCGGGAAATTTGTATGCCTTCATAAGATTTGCCCTTGTCAAAAACTCATTTGCGGAATAAATTCTGTTGAGGTTTTCGCCGGGGATTCCTAAAAACTGAGGCAACCCGGCGCCTGTTCCGACGAAAATTGCTTTATAACCCTCGTCAAAAAGTTCCTGAACCGTTTTTGTTTTTCCTATCAGCACATTGGTTTTTATATTTACTCCAAGCGATTTTATATAATCAATTTCGGTCTTAACAATTTTTTTCGGAAGACGGAATTCAGGGATGCCGTACATCAATACTCCGCCGGTTTCATGGAGCGATTCAAATATAGTAACATCGTACCCCATCTTTGCGAGGTCTGCTGCACAGGTAAGACCCGCAGGACCCGAACCTGCAACCGCCACCTTGATACCTGCTCTCTGCTCTCTGCTCTCTGCTCTCTGCTCTCTGCTCTCTGCTCTCTGCTCTCTGCCTTGTTTCATCTCCCAGTCCGCCGCAAATCTTTCCAGACGGCCGATGGCTACCGGCTGGCCTTTTTTTGCAAGAACGCATTTTATTTCGCACTGCGTTTCCTGGGGACAAACGCGGCCGCAAATTGCAGGAAGATTATTTTTATTTTTAAGAATTTTTATTGCTTCGGGGAAATTTTTTTCGGCGATTTTTTTGATGAAACCGGGGATGTCCACCTCAACGGGGCAACCTCCCATACATGTAGGTTTTTTGCACTGGATGCATCTTTTCGCTTCAAGGACCGCCTGTTCTTCGGAATAACCGAGAGCAACGGAAGAAAAATTTTTTATTCTTTCTTTTGCATCCTGGACCGGCATTTTCTGACGAGGAATTTTTTCCATTTTTTATTAACCGCAGATAATTCTCAATTCTTAATTCTGACTTTTATCTGTGTCCATCTGCGTTCATCTGTGGTTTCATTTTTAATAATTTACAGGAATGGTCTAACGATTCTTTTTCTTTTCGCTTAAATACGGAAAGACGGCTCGTAAGTTCCGGCCAGTTGACAAGATGACCGTCAAAATCGGGGCCGTCAACACAAGCGAATTTCGTAACACCGCCGACGGACACACGACAGGCGCCGCACATACCGGTCCCGTCAACCATTATGGGATTCAAACTTACGATGGTCTTTAAGTTATGCTGTTTCGTTATTTCCGAAACGACTCTCATCATCGGCACCGGACCTATCGCATAAACAAGATTAGCGAGCGGGCGAGCGGGCGACTGGGCGATTAGGTTTTTCAAGACATCTGAAACAAAACCTTTTTCTCCATATGAACCATCGTCTGTTGTAATATAAAACTCATCGGAATTTATTTTCATTTCATTTTCAAGAACTATAAAGTTTTTTGAACGGGCACCGAGAATACTGATAATTTTGTTGCCTTTTTCTTTCAGTGCTTTTACGATGGGATACATAACCGCGACACCGACGCCGCCGGCAATACATATCACTGTTCCGAAATTTTCTATGTCTGACGGAACACCGAGGGGACCTACGACATCAAGTATGATATCGCCGCTTTTCAGTTTTCCCATCTCAATTGTGGTTTTTCCTACTTCCTGAATAAAAAGTGTTATTGTGCCTTTGACTCTATCTGTGTCGGCAACCGTTATCGGAATTCTTTCGCCTTTTTCGTGAAGACGCAAAATCACAAACTGTCCCGGAAACGTTTTTTTTGCAATATCCGGCGCTTCTATTACAAACTTGTTGATACTTGTTGCAGGCGTTGATTTTTCTATGATATTAAACATAAATTTTTAAATATTCAACCGTATATTATATGCCGCTTCCGTTTAAAAACTTATCTTCGGAAGTGAAAAACTCTTTCTCAATCTCCTTCTTTTTCTTTTCAAGATATTTGTCTATTTCTGCGGTGATACCTTCAAGCGTTTCAATTTTTTTGAGACGCTCTTCAATTTTTTCCTGCTCTTTCACCATAAATCTTATGGCATCGGCGACAGGGTCCGGCAGTTTTCCGTGCTCAAGCATTTCAATATCTTTCTGTGAAAAACCTACGCCCACGCGGGCGGGAATACCGACGGCAGTTGAATTCGGCGGCACCTCGGTTACGACGACAGAACCGGCGCCGATACGGGAATTATCGCCGATTTTTATAGGACCGAGCACTGCGGCACCGGTACCGATAGTAACATTATTTCCGATTGTAGGATGCCTTTTTCCTTTACTTAACGATGTTCCTCCGAGCACGACGCCCTGGTAGATAAGCACATCATCGCCTATTTCGGCTGTCTCACCGATGACGACACCCATCCCGTGGTCAATAAAAAATCTTTTACCGATTGTTGAACCCGGGTGAATTTCAATGCCTGTAAAAAATCGCGCGATTTCAGAAATCAGACGGGCAACCGTAAATCTTTTATGCCTGTAAAACCAGTTTGAGAGACGATGAAACCACAGAGCGTGAAGTCCGGGATAGCACAAAAGAACCTCAACGATATTTTTCGCCGCAGGGTCTTTCTCAAAAATAACCGAAACATCCTCTTTTAGTTTTCTGAACATAAAATAATTATACAAAATTTTCCAAAAAACACAATAAAAAAAAACGACCGTCAATAACCCAGCCATTTTGTTGTCATTGCAAGGAGTTCCGCACATTTTGTCATTGTGAGCGTAGCGAAACAATCCCGTTTCTGAACATGTGTGGAATAAACTCCGGTGCGGCAATCTCAAAACTTTTTTATTTCTTGATTACTCCAGTTTCTAAAAGAAAGTGTTGCATTTTTACTTCAAAATGATTACTGTCAAAATTGTTGAAATATGGAGAAATCAAAATATCAGAATCGTCCCCATACTTCCCATACTTTTTATAGTTTAAACTTAACAGGATCCGCATAAAGTTTGCCTTCTTTCCAAAGTTTTATAGGATTTTTTAATTTTTTTATTCTAGCAGATGGTTTTCCAGTATTAGAAACTATGTGAAACGAATATTTTTCTCCTTCGTCGTTTTCATAAAGTTTTCTGGCAAACTCCCATTGAGGACCAGTAACTTCTATTAGTTCATCAGATTCTCCTACTTTCGCTTTCACTTCAATATATTCAATTTCATTATTGTTTTTCTTTATAACAAAATCACAACCCTTTCCAATATTATGATGTTTATTCAACCATATAATTTCAAATTCTTCATTATTGTGATTTACTTTGAATCCAAAATCTGTTTCTAACAGAGTCCCTTTTCCCCGATACTCCCTTTGTAGTGCAATATAAACCTCCATTTCCCCATTATCGCCAACTCTCTTTTTATCAGCAGGGCTTA
>JBBAAR010000005.1:0-170441 GCA_041658185.1 Elusimicrobiota bacterium | reverse complement strand
GCGCCATCACCTTAAATTTATATTGCGTGTTCGGATTTAAGTCCTTTACGTCCTTTCCGCTGTCGCCGCCCCAGTTCTCCCTCGTCTGCCACACCGTCGCGCTGCCAAGCAGCCCGGTCGACTGAACGTATTTTATGCCCGCTGGCAGCCAGTTCGTGGAACTTACCGCTATACGGTACTTCGTATCCGCTGTATTGCCGGGGTCGGTAAAAGTTACCGTTACCGTGCCGCTATCTACTGCCACCAACTGGATAGACGATACCGATTTCGCTTTCGTCACCTTCGCAAACTCAGCCGACCAGTCGTTCAATAATCCGTTCCGGTTCCGGCTGCGCGTCTTGAAATAATAGGTGGAATTCGCAGACAGAGTTGTAAACGTATGCCAGGTTGTATATGTCGCATCCTGATAAAATCCGCTCTCTGACGATAATCCTACGCAATACACGCTCCAACCGCTCTGTAATAGGGTTGGATCTGTAAATGTGTTCGCCGTTTTTAACGCTACCGAGTTCTCTGTTACTGTCCCGAATACTACGCCCGTTGACGCCTCTATCCGCGTCGCTGTTATTGTCTCGGTTGATGCGGATGCGGTTGCTCCGTCGCCACAATACGGTTTCGCATAAATCGTGTATTCTTTGTTCAACTCTAAACCTGTAAATTGATATACGGTCGTTGAGGTTACTGAATGATACCCGGTGTCCGCATCCGCACCCGTTGAAACATGAATTTCGCTTAAACCTGAACCGAGATTGGAGAACGCATTATCATTCCTTACACTTTCCACTTTACACTTTACACTATTAGTTGAAATTTCAAGCACAGTGATACCGGATGCTCCCTCTATCTTCGTCCATTTGCTTGATTGTCCGCTGTATGCCGTCTCCGTGCCCTGGCTGTTTTTAGCGCACACACTCGCTTGATAACTCGTATTCGCTGTTAAGCCGACGAGCTGCTTGCTTTCCCAACTATTTTTCACCGCCCAATATGTTGTTGAGCCCAATAGCCCGTCTGCCTGAACCCATTTGAGATTCGGCGCCTGGTCATTGGTGCTCGTTACTTTTACTGCATACTGTGTCCCACCGCCGCTGATGAATGTGTCAATTGTTATGTGTGATGTGGATGTGAAAACAGAACCCTTAAAACTTACACTGCCAGGCACTTCAGCAAGCGTATAATATGTCGTCGGGTCCAACAACCTCTGTTCTTTGCCGTACTGGTTGCGGCTCTTTGTGTAAAAATATACCGCTGTATCTGAATTGGCCGCAAATTGTTTGTAATCACCAGTATTCGTCTTCCAAATAGCACCGGGTTGTTCATACTGGTCGGGTTCTGCCTCGCCTTCCTTCCATACGCAAATTGCAGAAACGGTTGCGCCTGCACCAAGATTGCTGAATGTTCCTGTGGGTCTCACTCTTAAATACCAACTGGTCGCTGAAACTAATTCCACTCCTGTCGGTTTCTGGATTGATGAACAGATTACCACCCAATCAGTCCAACCGCTTTCTTTACTTTCCTTATTCTTCGCTTTTACGCGAAACTGATGCGTTGTGTTAGGTAATAACGCCACCGGGTTACTCTCATATGTAAAATTATTACCGAAAATATCTCCCGCACTGCCTGAACTACCATCCCGCCAGTTCGTTGCCTGCGGCGGAGTAGTAACCGATAGATAAAGATTTGAATTATTCGCCTGTCTTAATTCCCAATAACTACCGTCGCCGCCGCTGTCGCTTAAATCAGGCAAACCATTTGCCGTTAAATTAGCATTCGTCAGTGTTATCCCGCTTACACTTATATTAGATGGTGCATCTATTAGCGTGCAACTGGAACCGGAAACACTCCAATCCGTCCACGCATAACCGACAGTCCCATCACCGCTCCTTGCTCTTACTCTTGTTTTGTAATATGTGTTCTTACTCAACCCGGTAAATGTGTCTATCAATACACCGTCATACTGATTGAAGCCCTTGTCATCAAATATAGTTGCAAAATCGTCAGATGATAACTGCACCCGATAATAAGTGTTCACGGCGCCGTTACCGATTTGTGCCGGGTTCGTGCCGCCTGACCACTGAACTGTGGTTGAGGTAAGCCATATCTGTGCAATCTGCGTATTTTTAGCGGTATCAGCAAGCACCCAGTTGTAATCGTCACCGCTGCTCCATGAACTCTCAACTGAATACATATTCCTTGACTTTATGCGAGAGTAATATTTAGTATTGGTTGATAAATTCACAGGTTGATAGGTATTCGCTGTTTGCCAGCCGGAAGTTGCGCCGCCGCCCCAATTATTTACCTCCGTGGATAACTGAACATAATAACCGGTGCCGTTACCGAGCCAGGAAATATCAAACCGACCGATGAAGCCCGCTGATGTACTTATTGCAATACTCGTAGGAACGGATGACTGCGTCGCTGTTGTCACCGATACACCGAAAGCAGTGGCAATCCCATCTAAATTTCTCGCCTTCACCTTTACCCAGTAACTTGTATTGACAATTAAGCCCGATACAATCACGCCGCTTCCGGCACCCCACTGGGTATATGTCCGCCAATCCTCACTTACACTACCAAAACTTCCAACACCTATATCCGACCACTGGACATATTTCCCGCTTCCTGCTTCCGACTCGCTACTCGCCCATATCGCATACCTGCTATAAGTATTAGCCGCATTATTACCATTCTGGTTTATTGTCACTTTTAGTTGTGTAGATGATAAACTGGATGTATCCAATGCAGACGCACCGGGCACTTTGCACGCACTTATTTTAGTGATATAACTTATTGACGAGTTTAATACACCGTCATAGTTCCTTGAATTTGAGATGAAATAGTAAGTACTGTTCGGTGTAAGCGGGTCGGCAGGGTCGGCGCCGTTGTACACAGTAAAATAATATGTCGCCCCGTCTTTTACCCATACGCTTGATGAAACACCGGTATTCGTCCACTGCCAGCTGCTCGTGCAAATCGTGTAGTTTATACCGCTGTTGCCATTGCCTAAATCCGTAAATGTCCCATCAGCCGTAACGCCGATTGAACTGCTTCCCACTTCCCACTTCACGCTGCCCGCATTCACGGATTCTATCTTCGTCGCCTTTATTACGGGGCCATATTCAACGGTTTCAACCGGAACCGGCGACTCTGCATTTCTTGCTTTTAATGCAAAACTATATGTCGTGTTGGCGGTCAAGCCGTCTTTTGGCCATGTATTGTTTAATGTCCAGTTTGAATTCGTGCCGGTCCTTGCTTCGGAAAACAGCAACCCGGAAAAATTTAAGGTCAAATTAGTAAAAGCGGAACTTCCGCCGCCGGAAACCGTTATCCCTGAAATAATAAACGAAGATATTCCGAGCGTATCAAAAGAAATGCTCGTAGGCGTCTGAATATATGTATATGACGAAGTTGCAACTGTTGACCAGGGACCCGCATTTTCAACAGCATTTCTCGCTTTAAGACGGAACTGGTATTTCGTATTAGGTAAAACACCGGAAAAAGTTATGGAAGATGCGCCGGCAAGCCAGCCGGAATTTCCTGATATGGCGCCGAAACTATTGCTTGACCATTCTATCCAGTAGGGAAGAGAATGCATTCCCGATACGGTCGTGTATGTTGAAGCAGACCAGGTATAACTAACCGACGACGAGTGAACCGTCAAAAAGGTAAGTTGCTGACCGCAGGGCGCATCAACATCAACATTCAAAGCGCGGGTGGACGACCAGACAGACCAAAGATACATATTTTTTGTCCTGACACGCCACCAGTAATTATTAGAACCCAAGCCGGAAACGGTCGCGCTGCTGTAAATAGAAGAAACCTCGCCGCTGTCGGAATACAATAAACCGAATGCCTCCAAAGTTGAAAATTGCACCTGATATTTTTTCTGCGGGTCGCTGTAGGGGTCGCTGTAATTCCACCAGCAGACGGTTGATGAATAATTCTGCCAGACATTATCTAACGGCTCAGTAAGCACAGGTTTATACGGACTCCACCAGATTGTCTCTGTCGAAGTTATTATGTCAGAATACACATCCTCGCTGCTCCAATTGCGTGCTATTACTCTGCCATAGTATGTAGTTCTACCTGCAAGGTCAATCACCGTAGTTGCAAGCGATGAACGAATGGTTTGAGAACTGTATATATCACCGGTAAAATCATTAGCAGTGGACACCTGTGCAATATATACCGTATTATTGTAATTTGCAGGGCTCTCTCCCGTTCCCCAACTAACTGTTATACTGCTTGAATTCACTTTCTGCCAAACAGGATTATCCGGTTTAGAGCAGACAGTCGCCTTCCAGCCGGAAATGTTTGCGGTTACGGAATTATTCTCCCAGTTGTTTGCCAAAACCCTGCCGTAATATGTCGTATTTACAGTAAGTCCTTTAACAATCGCTGTTTGATAACTGCGGACTGTCTGGCTGGAATATATCGTCTCCGTGAAACCGGCCACCGTTGACAACTGAATTAAATATATGGTATTGCCGGGATTTGCAGGGCTTTCACTAACTCCCCAATTCACCGTCATACTGGAAACAAAGGCAGTTGAAAATACAGGATTATTCGGCGCGGCGCAAAGCGTTACTTTTGCCGCATTAGGCGAATTGTTAGAACCGTTGATATTATACGCCTGGACATATAATTGATATGTTGTGTTTGGTATAAGTCCGCTTCTTATCCAACTTGTTACATCCGCTCCGGTTGTATAAAGAAGCGTTGAACTTGTCGCACAATATATCTTAAAGCCCGTCTCCTGTAATTCACCCGAAGAATTATCCGTCCAGTTCCATGTTATCTGTATTGAAGAATTCACTACGCCGTAGACACCGCTCGGAGCGGAAGGATATCCTATTGTTTTGGTTGAAGTCGCTATGTCAGAAACCGTATCCGCTAAACCCCAGTTCCTCGCTGCAACACGGCCATAATAGGTAGTGTTGATTGTAAGACCGTCAACAATTGCCGACTGCAAACTGCGAACAGTAGTGGAACTAAATATCTGACCGGTGAAATTGATTGCTGTTGATAACTGGACCACATAAACCGTAGAAGCGGGGTTGGCCGGGACCTCCGCCTGCGTCCATGTTACAGTTAAAGAGGATAAAAAAACCGGACCCCAATTAACTCCGCTCGGATTATTGCACAAAGTTACCGTTGATATTGTCGGCGAATTACTTGAACCGACCACATTCCACGACTGAACATATCGCCAATAAGTAGTATTGAGAGTAAGACCGGTTTCCAACCAGTAAGTTGTGTTCGCACTAATGACGGAGAGCAAACCGTCGGTTGAAGTGAATACCTTAAATTCGTCCTCATCTTTTTTTCCGGATGAATTATCCGCCCAATCCCACCGTATAGAACCTGTAGAAAGCGTCGTCGCTGCAAAACCCGTGCTTATCAGAGGCGGTTCATAGTACTTTTGGAAAATCATGGCGGACGGCGAGGACGAATCCCAGACGAAATAATCCGCACTGCCGGAGTATAAACGGGGCGTTGTTTCGGTGTTGAGAAGCGCAACGGCGGGTTCGTCGTTTGAGTCAAAGAAGTCGCCGCCGCAAGTATCAACGGTTAGTGTTGAAATGACAACTACCTCGTCAAAATAAACTTTTGAACCAGCTGCAGAGGAATATGAGCGGATTGTTAAATCAAGAACACCTTCGCTTGTGGGGGTTCCGGAAACGATTAAAAGTTCCCAATTGTTCAGCGCTGCCGAAGTGACAGCGGCGGTTGAATTTATCCCGCAGCCGTAAAGATTGACCGTCGGCGAACCGAGATTCATATCATAAGATGAATTATATTGTAACCAGAGTTTTACGGTAACGGGGACGTCCGTCGTTCCTATTACCTGATAAGTGCAGGCGGTGGCAAGTTCAATCCTGAATGCATTACCGCCTCTTTTTATAACCGTTGTCTCTTCAAAAACATTCTCTACAAGCGCAGCGGAAACAGGCCGGCGCAAAACCGGAATAAACAAAAACGCAATGACCAAATAGTATAAATATCTTCTCATATTGAATTTGAACCGAAAATTATTTTAGTTCGTTTCCACTTTTTGATTTCTGCCACTATAAGTATAAACAAAACCTTGTAACTTTTGGGTAATTTATTTGTAACTTATTTATAACTTTTTTTTGAGACATATTTACTGACTTATATTGATGTCGTCCACGAACATTTTTGCGCCGGGACTGGTTGAGAAACCTTCTATCTTTAAAAGTGCTACGCCATCCCTGTTCGGTGTTCCGCTTACTGTTAACTGCTCCCAAGTGTCTGCTCCTTGCGCCATCGTTGCCGTATTGCTTATCCCTAAATTGTATAATGTCAGTTTTGGTTTGCTCGCTGTGCCGTAACTTGTGTTGTATCTCACATAAGCAGTTATTGTTACAAGTTGTCCTGATTTCGCAGGCACTTCCCATGTCCAATTCTCGCCACCGCCGAAACCAAAAGCGTTTGGTCCTGTCCTTGTCACTGTCTTTTCTTGCCACGGTTTTACTTTATATGCTATTGTTATGTCCTCTATCCGCGGCGTTGTCGTTGAACTTGTCGTCGTGAATGTGCTCATATACTGCACATACCTGCCTGCAAGATTTACCGTCTGTCCGTTCGTTACACTTACCCAATCGGGTGTTGCCGAACCGGCAGAAAAACTTGCACTGGATACCCGCAGCCCTACATTAACATTACTGCCTGCGGGTTGACTTGAAGGCGTCCACCCGATGCTGCTTACCACTACTTTTGCTCCGCAATCCAGCACTCCAGACTTGTAAGTACCTACACATCCAAAACCAGACGGATATATTCCAGCATAATGCGTTGGGTTTGTTGTGCCGGTAAGAGATAGATAGTCAAGGCGGATACGGCCGGAACCGCCTCCTCCACCACCAGATCTATTTGGCGCCACATCGCCGGGTCCGGTTGGCCCACTACCAACTGAAAAAATCAGATTTGACCCTACACTTAAGGTATTCCCAATTAAATAGACAGCCCCTCCTACACCGCTACCGCCACATCCCCCACCAAAGTTGACACCAGTATCAACTCCGAAATTCCCGTTGCTTCTAACATTACCACTTATTACTATTGCACTTGAAACAAAAATTACTATACCTCCGCCATCTCCGCCCGCTCCTCCATTGGTGGGTCCATTCTGACTACCACCGCCACCACCACCACCTGAACCAAAATATATTTTACTTAAATCGGAAGCACCGTAAATTCCGCCGCCGCCACCAGCACCGCCACCATAGGAAACTCCTCCTGAACCGCCGCCACCTCCACTAACAGAAACACTACCTGCTGATCCACCGTTAGCCCCACCTCCGGTAGACACTCCGGCAGAACCTCCGTTACCTCCGTCACCACCGTTCGATTCTACGGCTCCACTACCACAGGCACCGCCACCTCCCGCATTTATTCCCGTGTTTCCCGCAGTTCCACCAATGCCTGCTCTATATGTCGCGCCTCCCCAACCGCAACCACCACCGCCACCGGCTCCTCCCGAGCCATAACCGCCGCCGCCACCACCACCTGCTCCAT
This sequence comes from Elusimicrobiota bacterium, assembly GCA_041658185.1. Classification (GTDB taxonomy): domain Bacteria; phylum Elusimicrobiota; class UBA8919; order UBA8919; family UBA8919; genus UBA8919. Next base: position 162,905 of record JBBAAR010000005.1, on the reverse strand, counting down.
CATCGGCTTCTGTGTTGAAGTCACAACCGCCGCCACCTCCGCCGCCTCTTGTTCCACCTGCACTACCTTGAACAACAATGTTGTCTGATGATCTGCTGCCAGCTCCCCCCCCAAGTGAACCGGAACTCCCGACATCACCACCACTGCCATTAAACCCATCATAACTTTCGCCATTTCCTCCACCAGTCGGAGTGGCTCCCGTGCCACCGCCCCCGCCTCTATACCCTTTTCCGCTTACATCAATACTAGCACCGCTGCCGACGGAAACAGTGCCGGTGGAGCGGAAGACGACCATTCCGCCTTTTGTGCCGTCCCACGCAGTGCAGGTAAGCGATACTGCCGCACCGCTTATAGTTACATCTCTCCAATTAGGAACCCGCTGAATGGTTACTTTTTGTCCTGTAAGAACATAGTTTGAAGTCGTCGCTCCGTATATCTTCGTTATGCTTGACGTGAACATAATAAAGTTGCTGGTTATATTTGCTACTCGCATAAATTCGTAGTTGCCGACGTTGCCGTAATTTGTCCCGTCGCCTTGCTGGTTGATTAAAATTATCTCGTCGTTAGTTGTTATTCCGTTCGGTGCTGCTGAACAAGTTATTGAACTTATCCAGACACCAGTGACAGCGTAGTTTATTCCGTCGGCATAAGTAACCCTGCCTGAACTTATTATGTCGGTGTTGATATTCTTCGTCGCTGAAATAGTGACGTTTCCGTCGGCAGCGTTGCCAAACGGAGAGAGAGTAAGTTGCGCACCTGCCCCTGTCCCGCTTGCTATCGTCAAATTGAACACTCCATCATTAAAATCTGTTTCCGTGCTTTCCACCCACATACTTGCTCCTATTATCTTACAAGGATAGATAGATAGATAGATAGATAGATAATTAAAGTCGTGAAGCGTGAAGCGTTAAGTGTGAAGCGTGAAAATCTGGTTTTCATTGTTGCCTCCCGGTTACAAGCACGAATTGAATTCGTGCCTACAATTTTTATTATTCGCGTTTATTCGCGTCCATTCGTGGTTAAATTTTTTCCTCTTGACAAATACTTTTCTTTGTTGTATAATTATTCCGCCCTCCACTAAAACCTTGTCGGGCAAGGAGATAATAGTTATGACACAGGCACAAGTAAAAGAAAACCAGAATGTTATAAGAGAAATAATTGAATCACAAGTTAAAGACAATGACTTAATTATCAAAGCAGGTAAAGTGATTGACAATTTGAGAAACCGGTACGGCAAATCCGAAAAAGCATTTAACTCTACGGAGATTCTCCGCAAAATCCGTGAGGTGCAACTTAGATGATTTATATTCTTGATGCTTCCGTCATTCTTAAATGGTTTATTGACGAAGAAGGAACGAAGGAAGCCCTTGCCATAAAAAAACAATACGAACTTGGTGAAATTGACATAGTAGAACCCGACCTTTTGATTTATGAAACGGCAAATGTTTTGAGGTACAATAAATGTTTTTCTGAGGCAGCAATAAAGACCGCCGTAAAATCGCTTTATGATATGCGAATTAAATTTCTTACACCGTCCGTTTCCGTTATGGATTATGCTATTCATATCTCTTTGAAAACCAATCTTTCAATTTACGATTGTGTATATGCCTCTTTATCTATGAAGTTATCTTCTTCGCTAATAACCGCCGACAAAAAATTATATTCCCACATAAAACCATATATCCCCGTAAAATTACTTCTTAATCCTTAATCCTGACTACTGACTTATGTTGATGTCGTCAACATACATCTTTGCTCCGGGGACTGTTGAATAACCCTCTATCTTTAACTTTAGTACTCCGTTTCTGTTGGGTGTACCACTCATTGTTAACTGCTCCCAGGTGTCTGCACCGGCTGTCATTTGCGAATTGTTGATTATCCCTAAATTGTATAATGTCAGTTTCGGTTTGCTCGCACTGCCGTAATTTGCGTTGTATCTTATGTATGCTGTTATTGTTACTTGCTGTCCACTCTTTGTGGGTATCTCCCACTCCCAATTCTCTCCACCGCCGAAACCATAAGAATTTTTACCGGTTCTTACTGTTGTCTTTTCTTGCCACGGCTTTACTTTGTATACTATTGTTATGTCCTCTATCCGCGGTGTTGTCGTTGAACTTGTCGTCGTGAATGTGCTCATATACTGAATGTATCTGCCCGCCCAATTGACCGTTTGTCCGTTGGTTACAGTCACCCAATCAGGCGTTGCAGAGCCGGCTGAAAAACTTGCACTGGATACTCGCAATCCTACATTCACACTGCTTCCGCCAGGCTGGCTTGCAGGTGTCCACCCCACACTGCTTACCACTACCTTTGCTCCGCAATCCAGAACGTTAGATTTATATGTGCCGGTTGAAAAATAATTTAAATATCTTACTATTACGATGCCGGATCCGCCGTTGCCTGCGTACGGATTGGAAGAGTCTCCGGGGTTACCAATCCCACTTCCTCCACCACCAGTGTTTGCCATCCCATTCGCTCCAACATACTGGTTGGTAGAGTAATTTCCTATATTAGGATTAAACCCGCCACCACCTCCGTAACCTTGACTAACTTGATTTGTAACTGCATTCAAAGTGTGTGAACCACCGGCACCGCCTCCTGAGAAATATCCGCCACCTACTGCATTACTTGTGTTAGTACCATAAGCATCCGCCCAAGTAACCGGTCTTGCGCCGTTTCCAGCGGTTCCAGTAGTTTGTGAAGTTCCACCCCCGCCAGCGCCGCCGCCTCCTGCTCCATAGTTTGCGGTGCCACTGCCACCACCACCGGCATTACCCCAATATGATGTTCCACCAGTTCCTTGAGTAGCAGTACCACCAGCAACAGAACCAGTGGCGCCTCCACCGCCACCAGAACCTCCGTTAGAACCAGCCGTGCCGCCAAAACTTCCTGCTCCGCCACCACCATAAGCAATTATTACATTGTTAAAGGATGAATTAGCGCCACTATTTGAATTTGGATATGACCGAGCAGTTCCACCCCCTTGAGAACCGGTAATGTGACTACCGTATCCAGCAGTACCACCAGCGCCTACGACTACAGCATAGTTGCCTGCGGGAACAGCGTATGAGATGTGATATGCAATTCCGCCACCGCCTCCACCACCGCCATGGTCAATTGAACCACTACCTCCGCCGGCAACAACAAGGACTTCAACATTCATAGCGACAGGTGGTGTGAATGTTCCGTCACTTGTAAAGGTATGAATGGTATATCCACCTGAATAAGTTATTGTTCCGCCTGTGGCTTGGACTGTTGAAATCCTCACATACGCCGCATCGCCGGTGCCGGCTATTGTTACTGATGATACAAGACCGTCACCGAAATCTGTTTCCGTGCTTTCCACCCACATACTTGCTCCTATTATCTTACAAGATAGATAGATAGATAGATAGATAGATAACGGACATCATTAAACGATAAGGTTTAAGCGTTAACTTAAAAGCGTTAGTTTTTTTCATGGTTCCTCCCGTGATACTTTAAATTTATAACTTGTCCTTCATCACTGGCTTATCTGTATGTCATCTACAAACATTTTTGCGCCGGGGGCGGTTGAGTAGCCCTCTATCTTTAACTTTGCCACACCATTGCGGTTCGGTGTCCCGCTTACTGTCAACTGCTCCCAAGTATCTGCACCACCTACCATTTGTGCGCTGTTGCTTATCCCTAAATTGTATAACGTTATCTTCGGCTTTGTTGCACTTCCATAACTTGTGTTGTATCTTATGTATGCAGTTATTGTTACAAGTTGTCCTGATTTCGCAGGCACTTCCCATTCCCAACTTTCACCACCGCCAAAACCAAAAGCGTTTGGTCCTGTTCTTGTAACCGTTTTTTCCTGCCACGGTTTTACTTTATATGCTATTGTTATATCTTCTATCACCGGTGTTGTTGTTGAACTTGTCGTCGTGAACGTTGACATATACTGCACATACCTGCCTGCAAGATTTACCGTCTCTCCGTTCGTTACACTTACCCAATCGGGTGTTGCATCACCGGCGCTGAAACTTGTGCTTGATACACGTAACCCTACATTAACACTACTTCCAGCCAGTTGGCTTGAAGGTGTCCATCCGATGCTGCTTACTACCACCTTTGCTCCGCAATCCAGCACGTTGGATTTGTATGTGCCGGTTGAAAAATACGCTCCTGCTTCACTCCCTACCGAACTTATCGTCGGCTCAGTGGAGGCGTATTGGCGGACATATAAAAAATCATACCAGCTTGAATAATCGGCATCATTCTTCCAACACGTCCAACGCCAGGTAGTAGCACTCCAACCCGAATAAGAATTTATACTTGAACCAAGAATTACATAATTATCATCATACAGTTTTCTTTCCATATCCGTTGAACTTTTTTTAAAGATACTAGAGCGATACCAAATTGAAGGATTATAATTAGTGAAATTAGGTGACAACGGGCCGCTTACCCCAGAACTACTATAATATGTTTGAGCACCTATATCGTCGTTTATCGCATCGGCATCAGAATCCTGACACTGAATACCACATCTTTGATTTTCAGGACTGACGGTATCGGTTAAATAATGGAAATGCCAATTATCTGAAGAATTTCTTACTGAAAATCGTGTAGTTAAAATTACAGTATCCGCAGGAGTAAATTCTTTTACTGATCTAAGTATTTGCCAAGCAGAACTTGACCATACAACTAAATATCCCTCTGGTGAAATAGAATAGTTCATGCCACTATACGACCCTCCCGATTGACCATAAGTAAATTTGCTACTGTTTGCTGTAGAAAAATCATCAAAAAATACAAAACAATTATCCCCACTCTGTCCTGCACTGGCACTGGAATTGCCGTAATACATATAAATTGTATTTGTACCGGCAGTTATGGTTGAAACCTTCACCCAGAAACCTTTTGGGGTAACAGTATCCGAATCTATCCAGTACGGAATAGTCGTGCTCGCTGTTGACGGCGTGAACCTGAAATCGTCCATATCTGCCTGTGCCGATGAACGGATTAGTGTCCAGTTACTGCCGAACGCACTCGTAGGGAGCCACACCTGATAGTCAGATAATCCATAAGAAAGCGAATTATTGATGTTTATCGCCCTGCGGTATTTCCATCCTTCAAGCCACGGAACTCCCGCTGTAGGGCTGCTTACTCCTACTCCGCTGCCTTCCCAGTCAAGTTGCAGTTGTGTATCAGGATAATATGTTGTCTGCATTGTTAAGCCGTCATTCCAGTCATTCTTATTTGTTTCCACCCACATACTTGCTCCTATTATCTTACAAGGATAGATAGATAGATAGATAGATAGATAATTGAAAGCGTGAAGCGTGAAAATCTGGTTTTCATTGTTGCCTCCCGGTTACAAGCACGAATTGAATTCGTGCCTACAATTTTTATTATTCACGTTTACCTGCCCCGTTAGATAAAATTCTATATCTAACGGGGTGAATGTCCATCCCGCTAAAGCGGGACAAGTTTCGTGGTTAAATTTTTTCCCCTTGACAAAATTCTTCATTTTTGTTATACTTTTTCCGGGGGTGATATTATGACTACGCTTCAACAGATAACCGAGTCCATTAAGGAAATGCAAAAAGTTATTCCAAAGAGAAAAAACTTTGCCGCAAGATATCTCGGTAAATTTACAGGAATTATACAAAACGGTATAAGCAGCACCGCTTATATTCGCAAGATGAGAGAAACTCTTTATGGAAAAATCAAGTGAGTTAAAATTTGTACGGGTTGTTATTGATACCGATGTATTGTTAAATTGGCTTACAAAGGAAAAAGACCTTTGGGAAACGCCGTTAAGAATTGTAAAATATTGCGAACAGAGGAAATTGAACGGTGTTATTTGCATTACTTCAATGATGGAATTGAGATATGTTTTAAGACGTAAGAAAATGTTTAAAGAGGAAATGATAAAATGGTTTGCCGAAGAACTTAAAACATATTTTGACATATCTTTACCGGACGAAGGAGTAATTCTTTTGGCAAACAAACTCCAGAGCGAATACCCGCTTGGTCCATTTGATGCAATTTTATTAGCATTCGCCATCTCTGAAAAACCAAGCGTATTAATTTCACGCGACAATGATTTATTAAAAATTTCTTCTCTTTTCATAAAGTCATTCACTCCTGAAAAGTTTATCTCCGCTTATTTCTGATAATTTGTTTACTTATCATTGACTTATCTGTATGTCGTCCACGAACATTTTTGCGCCGGGTTGTGTGCTGAAACCCTCTATCTTCAGTTTGAGAACACCGTTGCGGTTTGGTGTTCCGCTTACTGTTAACTGCTCCCAGGTGTCCGCTCCACCTACCATTTGCGTACTGTTGCTTATCCCTAAATTGTATAGCGTTATCTTCGGCTTGCTCGCAGAGCCGTAACTTGTGTTGTATTTAACATACGCAATTATTGTTACCAGTTGACCGCCTTTGCAGAGTACTTCCCATTCCCAATTCTCGCCACCGCCGAAACCAAAAGCGTTTGGTCCTGTCCTTGTCACTGTTTTTTCCTGCCACGGTTTTACCTTGTATGCTATTGTTATGTCCTCTATCCGCGGTGTTGTTGTTGAACTTGTAGTCGTGAACGTACTCATATACTGCACATACCTGCCTGCAAGATTTACCGTCTGTCCGTTCGTTACACTTACCCAATCGGGTGTTGCCGAACCGGCAGAAAAACTTGCACTGGATACTCGCAAACCTACATTAACACTGCTTCCACCGGGTTGACTTGCAGGCGTCCACCCGATACTGCTTACAACCACTTTCGCTCCGCTGTCAAGTACATTAGATTTGTATGTGCCGGTGGAGAAATACGGCCCTTCCTCACTCCCCACCGAACTTATCCCCGGCTCCGGCGCCACATATTTGCGAATCCAAATATCATTAACAAAAATTTCTTCTATACCAGGGGTACCTTCATTACTGACATAAATCTCAAGCGGAGCATCAGCAACTGTTGTATGATTTGCTTGCGTAATTCCATCACTAATCATTGAGGCAGCCGTGCCTTTAAATATGAAATCTACATCGTGTGAAGTAGAACCCCAAGTAAGAGACAAGTTAGTATCCTGAGGAGAACCTCCAGCATGAGTAGTAAAAGCATTTACACTTACCTCATATCTCTTATAAGCACACCGACCATCTACATTATCAGTTGGGCCATAAGAAGAATCTGCTAATCCTATACGGAAATTATCAGCCTCGTTATTAATGGTATATTTTACATCATTAAAAGTTAATACAAAGTCTCCAACAGATGCTTTGCTAAAAGTATTGATAGAATTTACTCCTCCAAAGCCGGCACCTAGTGCTGGATGATATATTCTTAAGCGTGTAGGATTTACAACAGTCTCAATAGTATAACCAACGCCGCCTGTTGTCCATTTACCAAGACCACTCCCAAAGTCATCAAAGAAGATAAATGTATTATCTCCACTTTGTCCTGCACTGGCGGAAGGGTTGCCGTAATACATATAAATAGTGTTTGCGCCAGCAGTTAACGTTGAGACCCTTACCCATAAACCCTTTGGTGTATTTGTGTCGGGGTCTATCCAGTAAGGAATTGTCGTTGTCGCTGTTGATGGTGTGAACCTGAAATCATCCATATCCGCCTGTGCTGATGAACGGATTAGCGTCCAGTTTGTACCGAACGCACTTGTAGGGAGCCATACCTGATAATCTGATAATCCGTAACTCAAACTATTATTTATGTTTATCGCCCTGCGGTATTTCCATCCTTCAAGCCACGGAACTCCCGCTGTAGGGCTGCTTACTCCTACTCCGCTGCCTTCCCAGTCAAGTTGCAGTTGTGTATCAGGATAATATGTTGTCTGCATTGTTAAGCCGTCATTCCAGTCATTCTTATTTGTTTCCACCCACATACTCGCTCCTATTATCTTACAAGGATAGATAGATAGATAGATAGATAGATAATTGAAAGCGTGAAGCGTGAAAATCTGGTTTTCATTGTTGCCTCCCGGTTACAAGCACAAATTGAATTCGTGCCTACAAATACAACATCAGCAGACCAAGGTCTGCTACTACAAAATCACGCAGATTAAAAATCTGCGGATACATTTTCATTTTCCTCTTGACAAAATTTTGTATTTGTTGTATAATTATTTTGGAGGTGATATTATGTGTTACGATTACAAAGTGTTTTTTGTTAAGGGAGAAGACGGATATATCGTTGCCGAGTGTCCTGCTATACCTGGATGTGTTTCTCAGGGTAAAACGCTTAAAGAGGCGAAGAAAAATATCAAAGAAGCGATAGAACTTTGCCTTGAATGTTACAAGGAAGATAAAAAAAATATTCCTCGTGATAGGACACAAATAGCCAAAATCGCCGTTAATATATGACAAAAAATCTCCCGCTTTTATCCGGTCAAAAAATCGTAAAAGCACTCTTAAAAACCGGATATTATGTACGCAGACAGCGGGGCAGCCACATACGGCTTTATCACGCCACGCGGTTATCCGTAACCGTTCCCAATCATTATGAAGTTGACCGCAGAACATTGAAATCAATCCTCCGAACAGCGAATATCTCTCCTGAAGAATTTATTAAACTCATTTAATAAAAGTGAATTAGGGACAGTCCCCAATTCACTGACTTATCTGTATGTCATCCACATACATTTTTGCGCCGGGACTGGTTGAAAAACCCTCTGTCTTGAGTTTGAGGACTCCGTTCCTGTTTGGTGTTCCGGAAACCTGCAACTGTTCCCATGTGTCCGCCGATGCACTCATCGTTGCATTGCTGTTCACTCCCAGATTGTATAACGTTATTTTCGGCTTACTCGCTGCACCGTAATTTGCGTTGTATCTTATGTATGCGGTTACCGTAATTAGTTGCCCGCTCTTTGCGGGTATCTCCCACTCAAAATTCTCTGCTCCGTATATTCCATAAGAATTTGCTCCTGTCCGCACTACACTTTTTTCCTGCCAAGGTTTCGCTTTTGCATAATAAACCGTTACCTCTTCTATTCTCGGCGTTACTGTAGATACTGTTGTCGTATATGTTGACATATACTGAACGTATCTGCCTGTTATCGCCGGCGCTCCTCCGTTGATGACGCTGACCCAGTCGGGCCAGGATGACCCCGCTGTAAAACTCGCTGACGATGCACGGACACCAACTATGACGCTCGTTCCTCCGGGCTGGCTTGAAGGCGTCCACCCGATGCTGCTTACAATCACTTTTGCTCCGCTGTCCAATACATTGGATTTGTACGTGCCGGTGGGGTGATAACTTGAACTTGAATATCTTACTATGACGATGCCTGAACCACCAGTACCACCCCAGTTTGTGGCAGAAGTGCCTCCTCCTCCACCGCCGCCACCTGTGTTGGGAATACCAGGATTACCGTCGGATGAACTGGCAGTACCTGCCCCGCCTCCGCCTATACCGCCAGAGCCAGCGGCTCCTGCATAACCAGAGCCCCCGCCACCACCACCATAGTAGGAAGTGTTATCAGAAAACATTCCACTGGTCTCTAAAAGACCAGCACCGCCTGTGCCAGGAATGCCATTTCCTGATGCCCCGGCTGCCGGGGCAGAGCCGCCACCGCCACCGCCGTTTGACGAAGCATTACCAGCACCACCGGCTCCGCCACCATTGCCGGCTGAGTTTGGAGAATTGTAACCACCACCGCCACCGGACCAGCCGTCTGTACGAGCACCCTGAGTTGCGCCCCGACCACCGCCACCACAACCACCGAGTGCGCTGTAAGAACCAAACGAAGAGCTTTGACCAGTAATACCAAAACTTGTGCCGACCGGTTCATTACCATAACCACCATTGCCGCCATTACCAACAACGACATTTTGGTTTCCAGTAACCAGAATGTTTCCAACGTAACGGACTCGTGCGCCGCCACCACCAGCACCGACGTCAGAACCGCCGCCCCCTCCACCACCAACCACAAGGACTTCAACATTCATAGCACTATTTGGTGTGAATGTTCCGTTACTCGTAAAAGTATGAATGGTATATCCACCTGAATAAGTAATTGTTCCGCCTGTGGCTTGGGCTGTTGAAATCCTCACATACGCCGCTGCCCCGGTGCCGGCTATTGTTACTGATGATACAAGACCGTCACCGAAATCTGTTTCCGTGCTTTCCACCCACATACTTGCTCCTATTATCTTACAAGGATAGATAGATAGATAGATAGATAGATAGATAGATAGATAGATAGATAATTTTAGCGATTTTCATGTTTTTCCTCCAATATCTAAAATTTAAAAATATTCCTTGACAAAACCTGCAAAATTTATTAGAATATCTTTTTTAGGAGCCGAGAAATGCCTTTATATTTTTTTAAAGACCCCCGTAAAAACGAGAAACAATCTCTTCTACAACATTTAACGCTTGTCATTCCCCTGAAAAAATTAACCAAAACCAAAATACTTAAATTAAAATATATGCAGCGGGAGTTTAACCGCTGCGCTGCTTTCTTTTTGGAACAATCGCAAAAATTGAATACTACAAGCCCTTACAAACTTCACAAGTTATGTAATGCCATCGCCAGACAAAAATTTAAACTCGGCTCGGCGGTAATCCAGACGGCGCGCGACCGCGGCATCGCAATGCAGCGGATATTCTGGGCAAAAGTGAGAAAACGAAAACACACCACGCGACCGGTTATTAATGGACAACTTCCCATTCAACTGCGTCAGGACGTCTACACCGTTTTCCAGACACCCGCAGGCGCATGGATGATTAAGTTTCTTCTTCTCCCCGGGAGAAAAAATCACCTTGTGCTTCCGCTTATTGTCCGTCCTTACATACTTAAATATCTTAAGAATCAGTCGTTTTTGCCCGGACCGGCTGAAATCTATCCCCGGGGGAAAAACTGGCTTATTTCCATGACCATAAAAATTCCTTATCAGATAAAACCTTCTTCAAACATGATCGGGGTTGACCTTGGAATCGCCCATAACGCCGTTTTATCCACCGGACAGTTTCTTTCACGAAAATATCTTTATAATACCTATAAATTACAGGTCAGTAAAACGCTTAACGAACAAAAATCCGGCCGGCGAAAACATATGTTCATAAGTTATATCAACCACCTAATCAGCCGCGACATTATAAAAATAGCGCAAAACCGGCAGGCAAATCTGGCTTTGGAAGATCTTACCGGTATCAAAGAACGGGTGCTAAAACAAGATAAATATTTTATAAACTCGCTTTTCAAATGGACATACAGGCAACTGCTTGATTTCATTCAATACAAGGCGACATTAGCCGGAATAAAAACTTTGATTATTAACCCTGCGCATACTTCATTAACATGCAGCCGGTGCGGTCATATTGACGGCGATAACCGGCTTACTCAGAGTATCTTCAAATGTAAATCATGCGGGTCAGAAATAAATGCCGACTTAAATGCTGCACGGGTTATTGCAAAACGCGGCAGCGAGGACAACGAACAAAATAAACTTCAGGACATAATAGCAGCAAACCAGACCATAACGGGCGGGAATTGAATTGCTCTGCCCGGCATGCCGGGCAGAGATGGACTGAGGACACAGTCCGGTGATGCCGTTAACGTTCACCAAAACCTATTTCCTGCTGTGCAGGAGTTCCATAGTTTGTCGGAACCTGGATGTCCCCTATCTAACTCAATATCGCCCGTTATGGTTATTGGTTTATTATCATATCATCCACATAAACTTTTGCACCCGGGGCGTTTGAAAATCCTTCTATTTTCAGTTCAAGGACACCGTTCCTGTTAGGTGTACCGGAAACCTGCAACTGTTCCCACGTATCGGAAGAGGCACTCATCGTTGCCGTATTGCTTATCCCTAAATTGTATAATGTTATCTTAGGCTTGCTCGCTGCACCGTAATTTGTGTTGTATCTTATGTATGCAGTTATTGTTACAAGTTGTCCTGATTTCGCAGGCACTTCCCACACAAAACTCTCTGCTCCGTATATTCCATAAGAATTTGCTCCTGTCCGCACTACACTTTTTTCCTGCCAAGGTTTCGCTTTTGCGTAATAAACCGTTATCTCTTCTATTCTCGGCGTTACTGTTGATACTGTTGTCGTATATGTTGACATATACTGAACGTATCTGCCTGTTATTGAAGGTGACCCGCCGTTTGCAACTCCTGTCCACTCCGGCGAAAAGGATCCGGCAGTAAAACTTGCGGACGACGCTCTCACTCCGATTGTTACGTTAGTTCCAGCCGGCTGGTTGCTCGGAGTCCAACTAACGCTGCTGACTATCACACTCCCTGCACAGTCCAGCACATTGGACTTGTAGGTGCCTAAATTTCCAAAACCAGACGGGAATGTTCCTACATAATGTGCCGGGTTTGTTGTACCAGTGACTGACTGATAGTCAAGACGGATTTTACCTATCGCACCACGAGCACCTTGAGCACCACCTCCAGCTGCATTATTCGTAGAATCTTTACCACTTGGACTACTTTCTGGACCTCCACCATTACCTGCAGTTGCTGCACCACCTTCAGAACCACCGCCACCACCGCCGCCGACACCGCTATCAACTGTTACTTGATAATTCCCTAAACTCATTGAACCGGCACACAAGAAAATGCTTCCCCCGCCGGCGCCTCTGCCGCCACCACCGGCAGAACCAACGTCCATACCGGCACCACCACCACCGCCGCCGGACGCTCCGGCTCCTCCTCCACCCGATGCATCATATATTCCTGTATCTCCATTCGTTCCATTGCCGCCACCACTTACATTCGTATTTCCGCCACTGCCTGATCCAGCTGGAGAAGGCTGATCACCATCAGCCGCGGCAGTTCCGCCAGTTCCAGTCCCTGTATTTCCATTTCCACCATTTCCTCCGGTTCCAACACCTCCGCTACCTACAGTTCCACCGGCACCACCTGCCCCTTGAGATGGTGCCGCAATATAAAAAGGAGAAGAACCGCCGCCGCCTGCTCCTTTACCCACATCAGCTTTTATGTTTCCTGTTAAACTAATACTATTTGCAAAAAACTTTACTATGCCACCACCTGCACCACCACCACCGCCACCTGCTGTACCGCCTTGGCTTGCATCAAAACTTCTATTCCCGCCAGCCCCGCCGCCTCCGCCACCGGCACCGGGACCAAGGCATATTTTATCTGTTGCAAAATCAGTTCTCTGAATATCAGAATTACCACCAGCGCCGCCGCCAGCTAAGATTCCCCAGTCAATGCTACTACCCCCGGCACCCCAACCATTAGCACGACTTGATGTCGGTAATGATGTTCCACCGACAACTACACCATCAATATAATGTCCTAATCCACCAACCCCAGCAGTAACACTATTCCCAGCCGGAGCAGAAGCCATATATCCATAAATTGTTTCTCCTCCTTGTCCGCCGAGGCCACCTGATGTATTGCTTGGACCACCTGCACCGCCATTACCGCCTCTGTATCCTTTTCCGCTCACATCAACACTCGCGCCGCTGCCGACGGTAACTGTGCCGGTGGAGCGGAAGACGACCATGCCGCCTTTCGTTCCGTCCCACGCAGTGCAGGTAAGCGATACTGCCGCGCCGCTTATGGTTACATTCCCCCAGTTCGGCACCCGCTGAGCAGTGATTTTTTGTCCTGTGAGAACATTGTTTGAAGTCGTCGCACCATAAATTTTTGTTATGCTTGATGTAAATATCAAAAAACTGCCGCTTACGCTCGCTATCCTGAAAAACTCGTAGTTTCCTACATTGCCGTAGTTCGTTGAATCGCCCTGCTGGTTAATTATAATTATCTCATCGCCGGCGATGATGCCATTGGGCGCGGCTGAACAGGTTATTGAACTTATCCAGACACCAGTGACAGCGTAGTTTATTCCGTCGGCATAAGTAACCCTACCTGAACTTATTATATCCGTGTTGATGTTCTTCGTCGCTGAAATAGTGACGTTTCCGTCGGCGGCGGTGCCGAACGGCGATAATGTCAGTTGCGCCCCTGTCCCCGTCCCGCTTGTCATTGTCAGATTATATACTCCATCATTAAAATCTGTATCAAATGTCTCCGTCCAACTCACCGCAGCATAAAGATTCTTCACCCCAAAAGGGTTCAGAATGACAAGCACGCTCGCAATGACAAACACTGAAATTATAACAAAAAGTGAAATTTTATTCTTCATTTTTTCAACCACGAATTACACGAAATTACTTGTAGGCACGAATTTATTCGTGCGGTTTTGCACGGTTGAAACCGTGCCTACATCTGCTACCAAAAGTATAATGTAAACTTTGTAACTTTTGGGTAACTTATTTGTAACTTATTTGTAACTTTTTTTTCGAGCATATTTTTCCGTCGGGCAGGGAAGCAGAAATTGTCGGATAAATGTCGTATCACGGCGCTATTTCTCCAGGAACTTATATCCTACGCCGTGAATCGTTACAATTCTTTTTCCGGCAGAATTTAATTTTTCCCGGAGGGTTTTTACATGTCTGGTAAGCGTGTGGGTATCGGAATGCGTGTAAAAATCGTCCCATACCAATTTTATAATTTCATCATGCGTGAGTAACCTGTTCTTGTTCCGCATAAAACAGGTCAGCAATTTGAATTCCATTTTGGTAAGTTCTATTCTGTTCTTTTTGTATATTACTAAATGCTCCGACACTACCAGTTTCAAATCGCCGGATACAAAGGTGTCTATTTTCCCGTCCGATTTATCCGGCTTTGCTGCAAATTCTTTAAGCCGCAGAAGCGACATCGCCCGTGCTTTCAGTAAATCAATATCAAACGGTTTTCTTACATACTCGTCTGCCGCAAAATCCCGCAGTGCATGTATTTCGTCGGTCTCCGACTTATAAGTGCCTGTAATCAACAGAACCGGTATGTATGGTTTTTTTTTATCGCTCCGTATAATCCGCAAAACATCCCAGCCGGAAAGGTCGGGTAAAGTGAGGTCAAGTATTATCAGGTCAAAATCCGAATTTTCAATTTTTTTCAATCCCTTCTCACCGGTGTCGGCGGTATAAACATTATATTCTTTATGAAAACAGTATTTTATCAGTTCAAGAATATGCTGGTCATCGTCAATAACAAGAATTTTTTTCACAATTTTTTAATCAAATCATCGTTCCGGATTGCAAGAACGGCGGCTTGGGTCCGATTCTTTGCACCGATTTTAAAAAATATGTAACGCAGTTCAACTTTAATTGTATTTTCCGATAAAGAAAGTTCCTGTGCAATTATCTTGTTTGATTTGCCTTCTACAATTTTTTCTAATACGGTTTTTTCTTTCTCAGTCAGATTCATAATAACTACCATAGCATTAACACAAAAGAATTTATATGACTGTTATTATACTCATATGTCATATAAGAAGTCAATGAGGCATAAGTTAGTTATTTTGTCCTATGAAAATCCGGGACTTAATTATTAGAAGAGATGATTCCCGACTGGATTGCTTTTACAACTGCCTGAGTGCGATTGGCCGCATCAAGTTTTTGAAGAATGTTGTTGAATATATTGCGGACTGTCTTTTCCGTGGTGTGTAATTGAGCGGCGATTTCTTTATTGATAAGTCCTTGTTTTGCCAACTCCAGAATTTCTATCTCACGAGGGGTCAGTTGAGTAATCGGCTCCAGTTTTTCCACTGCTTTAAGAAGTTTCGTGGTAAGAGACCGCGGCATGCAAACTTCGCCTGCGGCAATAAGTTTTATTACTTTAACAAGTTCATCGGGGGCGCAACTTTTAACCACATAACCTTTGGCGCCCGCCTGAACCGCTTTCAGTATATTATGCTCATCGTCATACATTGAAAGTATTATTACTTTTGTGTGTGTTAATGCCTGTATTATCTGCCGCGTCGCCTGTATTCCGTCTATTGAAGGTAGTTGAATATCCATAATGACCACATCCGGTTTCAGTTTTTTTGCCAGTTTGACGGCATCCGCCCCGTCGTCGGTCTCGCCGACGATTTCTATGTTTTCCTCCATTTCAAGCAACATACGCAGCGGTTTGCGGAATAACTGGTGGTCATCAGCAAGTAAAACTTTTATCTTTTTCATATTGCTGATAAATTATACAAAACTTTTTTAAAAAAATCAACTTATTTTACCGCTGATTCCTGCTCCATCCAAAATCTCTTAATTGCTGTCCTCTTTTCTCTCAAAGAGTTATATATAAAATAGCCGGGTTTGTCAAGTATTGCCGATAAAAATATAAAACATTCAGCGGGTGATATTCTTATTCCTGTTTATTTCATCCAGGATTTCCCGGCACATTTTTTTTGATTTGTTAATAAATATTTTCTTTGCGATGAAATTCGGAATATAGAAGTTGGGTTTTACGGTCAGCGAATAGGAGGTAACGGTTCTTGAAGAAATTTCGTTAATTTCCCAATAGCCGATATATCTATCAAAATCTTTTCTGGATATATCTTCAAAATTAATCCTGTTTTTGTTCTCTTCTATTTTTAGAAGAAGATATACTTTTACCGAAAATAACGGCAAAATCTTCTGCACCCCAATCTGCTCAAGCAAGATAAACCCGTTTTCCCTGGTCTTTATTTTGCTTTTTACAATAGAAGATGCAAAATTCGGTATATTTTCGTAATCAACCAGCACTTCACGGACTCTTTCTGCCGGAGCATCTGTGGAAAAAGTTGCGTTGATTTGAAACCCGCCGGCGTCTTTATCAATTGAAATATCTATGTCGTCGCAACATAAATTTGCAGTAAAAAATGATAAACCAATTATAGTATAATATAGATATTTGAACAAACGAAACCCTTTTCTGTAAGTTAGTGCCGACCAAGGTCGGCAACTACATTAAACATTAAAATTTCCTATACAACAGAAATTAAAAAACAAACTGGAACATCGCACGGCCTGTCTTTGTGGTCTGGCGTTCAATTATTCCGCTGCCGGTTTTGGCATATGATACCTGGTCGGGCTGCTTCATCAAATCATAAGCGCCGTTACCCTTTTCTATAGCAACCGGCGAATTGAGCCCGATAGGTGCATCCATCACAATTTTCATATTTTTGTTGATATTGATTACTAAACTGGGTGCAACCTCATGGATTATGCCGCTGTCAACAATTTTGTATGTTTTTTTTGTGGCAGTATCCGTGTAAGCAATATTCTTATCAGGGACTATGACGGCATACCTGAGCCCGATTTCATATTTGCCGATAATCACACTTTCTTTTGCCATCCCGCTTAAAAGTTCTAAACTTCCGTTGTCATTCTTATATTTCCCATAGTTTATTTCAATTACTGATGAACAAATCTTACCTTTCATAGGCATTTCTACCGCGAAGTCCGCCCCGGCTTGCCAATACTCGGCTTGCAGTGTTGAACTTATGTATGGATTCCAACTCGCATTAAGAAGTAATGATTTGTCATAGGCATAGTTGCCTGCTTTTGTGCCGAGCGCATTACTATGACCTACGCGGGAATCTTTAGTATAAAAAGCGTTTACATAACCGGCGTATCTTGTACCGTCATTATCCGCCCGTTCAACCTGATAAGGTGTGAATACATCCCTGTCAAGTTTGTTATTGATACCGGCTCTGACGACGAGCATCGGAAAACCAAAAACTTCCGGAAGATACCTCTGCGGTACATCCATCCCGCCGCCCGTGAATACTCCTATAGTACCAATCATATTACCATGATTTCCGTGCACGGCAAACCCTATGTCTCTGCCGACGCCGGAAGCCAGATTTTGGATTGACCTGTCTGCATTGTTCAGAACTTCCGGACTTGTAAGCCGTTCGCGGCCGTAAGGCACCTTAAATTGTCCAACTTTAATAGAGTGAGACCCAAACAGAGGCGTATCAATATAGTAATCTAAAAGAGACATCACTGTGTTGGATTTAGGCACTTCCTCGCCGCCAAACATCATTTCCAGATAATAGTCGGTGGAGTTGTGCTTACCTTTTAAATTCAGCCGGGCCTGTTTTTGAAAAAGAAATATTCTTAGCGGGTCCTTTTTCGTAAATGTCGCCGTCGTACTATTTAAACTATCTTTCAGGATTTCCGCAACTCCCAGCATCTGCATTCTCCCGCCGATACTCAATTGGTCATCAGCAGTAGAAATTAACTCCACTGCAAATACCGTTCCTGCAAAAATTGATATAAATCCGATGAGCATAACTGACGCCAAAACATTTTTCATATTATCTTTCCTCCTCATCTGTTAATTCTTTCAAATTTATCCTCTTATACGAAAAAAATACAATTTTACTTCTAAGGCGGCGCTTTATGTTTTTTTTTCATAAGAAATGTCCTCCTGTCATTTGTTCTCCGGCGGTTGATATGCCTCCAGGTAAAGTTCCCATTTTATATCCACTTTGTCTGCCGCTTTTATCAACAATACTTTCGGAGGCTTAATTCCAAAACCGGTCATTAAAATATCTTTCTCACCTGTAACTTTAATGAATTTATCTGTTGTCTCTGCCTCAAATTCAAGTGATATTTCTTTTTCCTGTCCTGCTACGTTCAGTATTCCGGTCGCTTTTACGGTGAAAACGTTCGGCTTACCTGCTTTCCGCTCAGCCTTGTAATCAAATAACGTAAAAATAATATCCGAAAATTTCTTATACTTCAGAGCACTATGCATTTTTCCGGCAAGACCGGGGATTCCTGATTTTAGTTTTTCTACCGGTATATTTAGAATAAACCTTGAGAATCCGGGGACAAGAACTATGTTGTTTAATAATTCCTGTTCCTTGAGCGATTTTGTGTTGGTCGCCAATTCGCCTGATGTATCCAACAATATAACCGATGCACGGCTCTCGTACCTGTGAAATGTGGAGTCGCCTTCAAGCCAGAGACGGCTTTGCGTAGAGACCAAAAGTTTGTAGGGCAACCCTTTTTCCGGTGCAGCCGCACTGAAAAGAATAGAAACTGAAAACAGAACAACGACCGGTAAAACAAACGAAATAAACCCAGCCCTTCCTAAAAAGCCGTTAAGGAAGAGCGGGGTAAACTTAACTCTGATATTCTTTAACACTTTCATTTCCCTCCCAGATTAACACTCCGGCAACTAACCAGGTCTTTGATTTCTATATGCTGTTCAATGATGTACCTTAACAGATTTGCCAAGCTTTCTTTATATACGGAATCGTGCAATACAGATAGGTTTTCTTCCGCGCCGCGCACAAATTCATTAAGTTTTTTAACCAGTTTTTCCCTATACACACCGGTTACGGGAATGGGAGCATCCCCATCCTTTAAATCATCCACCATCTGATAAACCATACCGAGATTAAGCCCGAAATCCGCCAGCGCCCGTACCCCACCCGGATTCCCGCTCTTTACGGCGACGGTGGCACCCGCATTACAGCAGGCGGACATAAAAACTGCGGTCTTGTCTTCAAGAATTCCGAGGTATTGTTCAAAATCGCATTCCCTTAATTCGTTTATTTCTCCGCGGCACATTTTCTGGACGCACTGGGAAAGGATTTTCATTATTTTCTTGTCAAACCTGTCGGTAAGAAGTGCAAATGCATGAGAATACAGCATATCGCCGGCAAGCACGGATATTTTGTTCTTGAACTGCACATTCATGCTCGGTTTTCCCCGCCGGCTAACAGCCTCGTCAACCACATCGTCATGAATTAAACTGGCGCTATGTAAATATTCCACTATTGTCGCTAGCATTATCACATCTTCAGAATATGGAAGTTCTTTCCCCTGTTTTTTTTCATTTTCAAACGCCGCGCAGGCAGATAAAATCACCAGCGCTGGACGCAGACGCTGACCGGGGTTATCAAAAAAGAAACCTACAATTTCATTCACAAATTTATGCCCGGCGGTTAGAAAATGTATCTGCTCTCTTATTTTCGCCTCAACTTGCGTCAAATCCTCCATTATCGGCATGTAAATGTTTTTTAATTCCATATCATTTCACCTTCCATTTTTTCCTGCTAAACATATAGTTCTTTTATTTAACTAACTTATTAAGAATAAAACCTACACTCAACAACAGTCCGATTGTCAAATGCAAACCAATAGTCGCTGCATTGGCCGGAAGTAATTCGTAAATTTTATCATAGTTCATCTTTGCGACTTTAACCGCTTTAAAAAATAAAGGAACGGTAATGAAGACAATTAAAGTGAAGTAAGGAAAAAATTTTGTAATCACTCCTAAAATAACCCACAAATAAACGAATCCTAAAAGTAAATAATAAACCTTAATCGCTTTTTTCTTTCCTAAGATTATTACTAATGTTCTTTTGTTCACTTTTTTATCCGCTTCATAATCGGGAAATTCGTTAATATATAAAACCAGAGCAATGAGAATACCGACAGGAACTGAAGCAAGAAATGGCAACCAAGATAATTGATGACACTGGACATAATATGAACCTAAAACCATAACCGGACCGAACCCCAGCCATACAGATAGTTCACCAAACCCCGTGTATCCGATTCGGATAGGGTCGGCAGTATAAAAGAATGCTAAAAATACCCCGATAATACCTATAATCAGGATAGTATTTCCGGGTAAAACAAAATTCAGATACAGACCGATAGCACTGCCTGCTAAGAAACAAAAAATACTACCCCGAATTACCTGTCCGGGGGTAAGAAGTTTTTCTTGTATTACCCGACTCCCTGCGCTGAACGGTGTAGGAAACCGGTTAATGTCGTCAACTCCGCTAGTATGGTCATAGTAATCGTTTGCCAAATCTAATCCTGCATGGATGAAAAGTCCGCCGATTAAGGCGAGCAGGAAATACGGCCAATTAAAACTACCAAATTGATGCCAAGATATTACTGCACCTAATGTTACAGGAACTATAGTAGCAGTGAAAAACTGCGGTCTGACTGCTTTTAACCAAATCTTAATTTTTTTATTCATCTTTTCACTCCCGTATAAATACCGACAATTCCCAAAGTTAAGGGAAAATATTTAATATCCTCAAATCCGGCATCTTTTAATTTTTTTCTGAATTGTTCCGGTTCAAGAAAATTTATAATTGAATTAACCAGATACCTAAAAGGCCACCTTTTTCCAAAAATAATTAAACCTAATAAATATATAACAGTTCGCAAATAAATGTAATAGAGTTGCCTTGAAAACTTTGAATATGGTTTACTCATTTCTAAAATAATAATTTTTCCTTTGGGTTTGATTACCCGATACATCTCCTTTAACACAATATCAATATTATTAATTACATTACGCATAGCAAATCCGCTTGTTACACAATCAAATGCCGCCTCCGGAAAGGAAAGTTTTTCTGCATTGCCCAGAAGAAATTCAATATTTTCCCCGTTTAATTTATTTTTTGCTATATTTAACATCTCAGTTGAGAAATCCACTCCGGTTATTTTTCTTTGCTCATTTTTACTTGCTAATTCAAAAGCAAGTTCACCTGTCCCGGTGCATACATCCAGTATGTTTTTGCATTCATTAGATTTTGATACGGCAAATTTACGCCAATATCCATCTAAGGAAAGACTAGTCAGTTTGTTAAATAAATCATATCTCGGAGCAAGATAATTAAACATAGTTTGAATATTAAAATTTGTCATAATGAATATTGTCCTGTTTCATACTTTTTCTTGTCACCCTGTTAGAAAAATCTTGGAAAAACTTACAACCGCAACTTATTTTACGAAAAATTTCTAACAGGGTCAATTCTCGTCTTTATAAGAAGCGAGAATAACCATTTATTTGCCGCGGTCTTCCATTATTTTGCCGGCAATTAACAGTGTGGGAACCCAGAGCCCGATAAAAGTGCCGAACCTTTCAGCATAAGCCATGTCTGTTCCTTTGAAATAGAACCAGACAGCATAAACCAGAAACAATGAAACGCCGGAGCCGATGTACAACCATGTTGAAATTTTCTTCATACTCCCTCCTTTAAATTATTTTTCCGCAACCGAAATAATCCTCATAATTTCTAACTTTACAAATCCGTTTTTTGCCGTCAATTCTCGTCTTTATGAGAAATGAGAATATTATATACCCTCTTTTCCGATAAGAAAAATTTTTCTGCAATCTGTCTGATTGTAAAACCTTTCGCCCTGAAATATCTGATTAAATTGTTTCTTTTTTCAAAATAGTTATTATCTCTGGTACCTAAATTCCCTACTTTAGGTATCCATACTAAGTTACCGCCCAGATGTTTTTTTAATTTTTCAAATTTGTCTTTCCCAATAATTTTTGCTATATCCATATTAACACCAGAGATTAGAGAATAGAGCGTAGAGCGTAGTTTCTGTCCTCTATCCTCTATGCTCTATTCCTTGCCTTTTTAAGCAATCTTTCAACTTTTTCAATTAAATCATCCGGTTGAGCAGGTTTATCAATGAATTCATCCACGGGCAAATACTTACCGTCAATTTTTGGAGATGTGTCAAATCCCGCTTGTTCAATATTTATCGCCGTAAGCATAAGTATCGGAATATAACAGGTAGTTTTATCTTCCTTCAATTTATATGCTAAATCAAAACCCGTCTTACCCGGTAACATTACATCAAGGATTATTAAATCCGGTTTTGCGGCGCCGGTTTTTATTTTTTTGAGCCCCTCTTCATAATCAACCGCAACATCAACTTCATATCTTTTTGATTCCAATATCAATTTTGTCGCCTCAGCCATGTCAACATCATCTTCAACAATAAGTATTTTCTTGGTTTTCATAAAATACTTTTTCTGCCTTCAATATTTATCTTTTCTTCCGGCAGTTGTAAAAGTTTCTCTACGCGTAGCAATAAATCATCGGGTTGAACCGGTTTTTCCACGTAATCATCAACGGGAAGGAATTCTCCGTCCGTTTCCGGTGAAAATGGAAATCCTGTTTTTTGAGTTATAGCAGTAACCATCAAAATAGGAATATACTTCGTCTGTTCGTTTCTTCGCAGAGTTTGGGTTACTTTGAATCCTTCCGTTTCATGCCTCATCATAACATCCAAAATAATTAAATCCGGCTTTTCGGATTTCGCTTTTTCAAGACCCTCTTTCCCGTCATTAGCGGAAATCACACGGTATTTCTTTGATTCCAAAACCACTTTCATTGCTTCAACCACATCCAGGTCATCTTCAACAATAAGAATTTTTGGTTGTTCTATCATTGTAACCTCCTGCATCTGTGAGTTTATACTTGCTCATAATTTTTCTAAAACACTTCTTAAGAATTTAATGCTTTCATAAGCAACGCCATGGGGGTCTCTCTGCTGAAATCCACCCTGCAAATCAACTGATAAATAGCCGTTATAATTGATATCCCGTAGAGCCATTAACAGAACTTCCCAGTTGATATTTCCCTTTCCCGGCGGAAGTTTCTGGTCATGATAACCATCGTTATCGTTTATGTGCACATGAAAAATATTATCTTTGAGAATTTCTACAAAACCAACCAAAGAAGTAGCGCGTGGAGTCATCAGATTTAAAGTACCTGCGTCAAAAGTCACTCCTAATGCTGAAGAACCGACTTCTTCAATCATATCTTTTGCTGCCCACGGACTATTCACTACATATGCGATACTATGTTTCATATGCAATGATAATTTAACATTATTGTTTTCCGCAGACCTACATAATTTTTTAAGTTCTGTAACTGTTCTGTTCCAGAAACCTTTAAATGGTAAAGCATAAGGCCAGCAATATATTCCTTTTATCTGCACTATAGGACAGCCGACTTCTTTGGCAAAAACAATTGCCTTTTCAATTGCATTAACACCGTCGTAGCGTTTATCGGCATTTCCACTGGCAATGTTAGAGCCATGAGCAACATGAGCCCAACTGTGAAGAGAACAAATTGTAAGGTTGTTGGTCTGTACCATTTCTTTAAGAAGTTGAGCACCAACCTCAGGCAACCTATCTAATTCTAATCCAGCATAACCATATTTTTTAGCAATTTGAATAATTTCGTTATAGTGAAGGTATTGAAATATTTTAGTGTAAAGCGATATTTTCATAACAAATTACTCTTTGGCTTTAGGTAAAGTGATAAAAAACCTGCTGCCTTTACCGACTTGGCTTTCTACCCAGATTTCCCCGCCGTGACTATTTACAATTTGTTTAACGATTGATAGTCCAAGTCCTGTGCCGTCTTTTTCCATCTGCACGGCATTTTTTGCCCTGTAAAAATCTTCAAAAATATGCGGCAGATCTTCCTGGGAAATACCGATACCGGTATCTTCGACGCACATTTGAACAAAACCGTCAACTATAGACGGGCGGCTGGCGACGGTTATTTTACCGCCCCATGGAGTATATTTAATTGCATTTCCTATTAAATTGACAAGCAGCTGTTCCATAGCATCGGGATTGGCAGGAATTAAACTGCTGCCGGCAGAATTTTCCACCGATAACAACAGTTTTTTTCCTTCTGTCACCGGTTTCAGTTGCTCTACCACATTTTCTATCGTTTCAGATAGTGATATGGATTTCTTCAATAAAATCGAATCCATTTCTTTAGTCGCTCTCATCTTAGAAAGGTCTAAAAGGTCTTTGACAAAATGTAACAAGTACCTGCTGCGCTGCTCCGCGCGGGCGACCATCTCTCTTGACTTTTCGGAAATTTCTCCTGTCAAATCGCTTAAAACTACTTTGAGACAACTTTGAATTGTGGAAAGTGATGATTGCAAATCGTGAGATACCATCTGGACATATTGAGATTTTAATCTGTCTTGTTCTTCTAATTTTTTATTGACTATAACTATTTCTTTTTCTTCTTTTCTCAACCTGTTAACAATGGTTGTAGCGAAATAAACGGTTATATATAATGTAGTAGCAAAGACAGAAAATATACCCGTCATATACCCGGGATGTAGACATAACTCTGACCCGGCGGACAACATCGGGATAAATCCTATTAAGTGATAATGCGGCAAAATTTTCAGACATTCTCCTGCGATAACTGACCCCAAAAGAAGCACCGCCAGAGTTGCCTGAAGATAAGCCGCTTGATTTGACAACAGGATACTGGCAATAACCATATGGAAAACAAAATAAAAAATAAACGGATTTTCCGCGGCGCCTGAAAAATGAATCAAATAAGTAAGCAGAATTAAATCCAACGAAATTTGTAAATTAGCAAAATGATTCGCCTTTTTGAAAAATTGTCCATAGGAAGCGGAACCGCCGGCGTTTCCCGATTCAAATCGTTGACTATAAAAGAAAAATAAAATATTGTAAAAAAACAAAACGAGATTCCCCAGATAGAGATGAAATAACGGTAATTCTATTTTTAAAACATACCGTACGCCGGTGATTACAATAAATAAACCAAGTATTGCAATCCATCGCAAATTAACGAGCCATTTTAATTTCTCCTTCCATCTTAAATTGATAAAATGGTTCAATCTTTCTTGAATTTCCTGTTCCGATATTTGTTTTAATTTGTCCATTTTATTTAACCAATCGTTCAAGTATAAAACTTCCGCTCAACAATAGTCCGGTTGTTAACTGTAAACCAACAGTAATATTTTCTCTATTCGCTTCACTCACTTAGAAAAATTCGAATCATCCTATATGTCTTTTCACTGTAGACATTATTTCTTCTATACCGGCGGACTTTTCCACAAAATCATCTCCTTCAAACCTTAATATGTCTTCAGGGCTATATTTCGTGTCAAAAATAATCGGCACGACACCGGTAAGCATTATAATTGGAATATTTTTGTAATCAGGATGAGTTTTTAATTCTTTTGCAAAGATAAAACCGTCTTTTCCGGGCATCATTGCATCCAAAAGAATCAGGTCCGGTTTTTCTTTACCGATTTTTTTAAAACCTTCTTCTGCATCGTATGCAGTTATAACCTCATATTTTTTTTCTAAAAACAATTTCGTTGATTCAATATAATCCGCATCATCGTCAATAAAAAGTATCTTTTTTCTGCCCATTTTACCCCCCCCATTTTCTGTAACCGCTAATTAACACGAATTCGCACGAATGAATTCATGCCTACAATTTTTATTATTCGCGTTTACCTGCCCCGTTAGATAACTTCGTATCTAACGGGGTGAATGTGCATTCGTGGTTCTATTTAATCCTGCTCTCTTTACAATTTCCGGGACTATTTCTTCCCATTCTACCGCCATAATATGAACGCCTCTTATGCCTTCCGTTTTTTTTAATTTTTCTATCGTTTCCACGCAAATTTTTAGACGCTCTTCTTTCGGGTCGGTCGCTTTTTCCAACCGGTTAATAAGTTCATCGGGAATACTCATTCCGGGAACATTGTTTTTCATATAAAAAAGCGCTTTTACAGATTTAACCGGCATTACCCCTGCGAGAATTGCTGTTTTTTTATGTAAGTCATTTTCTCTCACCAGATTCATCCATTTTTCAAATCTTCCAAAATCAAAAACCGGTTGTGTCTGAATAAAATCGGCGCCGGCGGAAATTTTTTTTGCCAGACGGACAACTCTGAAATCCAGAGGGTCGGCGAAAGGATTAGCCGCAGCACCTATAAATAATTTCGGCTCAACGACCGGTTCTTTCTTGCTGTTTCTTATTTCTTCCCTGCATTGGAATTTTTTATCGTCACGCATATCTTTAAGCATTTTAATAAGTTGTATTGCATCCAGGTCAAAAACATTTTTTGACTGCGGATGGTTGCCGAATTTCTGATGGTCGCCGGTAAGACATAAAACATTTTTTATCCCAAGTGCAGCGGCGCCGAGAATATCGCTTTGAATAGCGATTCTGTTTCTATCCCGGCAGACAATCTGAATAACCGGTTCAAGCCCGATTTCTTTTACAATAACTGCTGCAGCAATGCTTGACATCCGAACAATTGCCGTCTGATTATCAGTGATGTTCACGGCATCAACAAAACCTTTAAGGATTTGTGCCTTTTTGCGAACCGCTTCGCCGTCAGCACTTTTAGGAGGACCAAGTTCTGATGTTACTACAAATTTACCGGTTTCCAATAATTTTTCCAAATTACTATCTGATTTCATATTTTCAGGTCTTCCCTTACAACTTTTCTTGGACCGCCGTCTCTACTTTTAGACCAGTCCTTAATCGGTTGGGTTGTTTCCAATTCATTATCGCGGCCGAGCAGTTTCATCCGGTCGTAAATCAGCTGCCAGGCGCAGTCCAGTTCTTTATCAATTTCACATTTTCCATTTTGCGACCCGCCGCAGGGACCGTTAAGCAAACTTTTTGAGCAGCGGGCAACCGGACATATTCCTCCTGTTCTGTCAAGAATACAATCACCGCAGGACTGACAACTCTCCGTCCATAAACCGGGTTCGTCAGTCCCGCCTAAAAATTTTGTATTCACGCCGGGAAAAACCGGTTTTGACGGAAAATATTTGGCGATAAATTGTACGCCAGCGCCGCAGGCAAGACATATTACGGCATCCGCTTTTTCTATGTTATTTTTTAATTCCATACTGAATTCTTTTTCGCATTGCCTTTTCACCGTCTGTTCAATAATATTTGTTTCTTTACCTTCTTTTTTACATAACAATCGTAACTGACTTGCAAGGATACCGACTTCCTTTTCTCCGCCTGCAAAACATACCGTGACACACGCTCCGCACCCGGTAATCAAGATGTTTTTATAACGGGCTATGTATTGTTTTATTTCTTCTATTGTTTTTCTCTCAACGACAATCATTTTGCCCTCTCTCCCAACTTCTTAATTCTTTCGGTAAATTCCCGTGCAATTTCAGCAAATTTTTTTCCCTGCGATGCCGATAAATTAAACATTTCTAATCTTTCCTTCTCTATCCCGATCTCTGAAAGCAGTCCTTTCGCATAATTTACTCTTTTCTTTGCGATTATATTTCCCTCCAAAAAATGACAGTTGCCTTCTTCACAACCGGCCACAAAAACTCCGTCAGCACCGTTTTCAAACGCTTTCAATAAATAAATTACATCTACTTTTCCGCTGCAAGGCAGACGGACTATTTTTATGTTAGACGGATATTCCAATTTCATCGTACCTGCTAAATCAGCCGCTGCATAAGCGCAATAGTTACAACAAAATGCAACGATTTGAGGGTTAAAATCATTCATAATTTTGCCATATCGGGAGGACATGCGGGCACTTCGGTCGTTTCTGCTTCTGCGAACAATTCCTTACATTCAGATATAATTTGATTATCTTTGAAGTGCTGGAGTTGAATTGCCTTTGCCGGACATTCACCGGCACAAATACCGCAACCGTGGCATTTAGCCGGTTCAATTTCAGCGACTCCTTCTGCGTTAATCAATGGGACATCATATGGGCAAACCCGCACACAGGTCAAACAGGCGGCACATTTTTCTTCAACAACCTTCGCAACTACACCGCCCACTTCCAAAAATTCTTTAGATAATATCGTAGCGGCACGGGCGGCAGCCGCTTTTGCCTGACTTATATTCTCGTCAATAAATTTAGGCGAATGCGCCAGCCCGCACAGGAATATCCCTTCCGTTGCAAAATCCACCGGCTTAAGTTTTACATGCGCCTCCATAAAAAATTTATCTTCGTTGAGCGGAACTTTTAATAAAGAAGATAATTGGGAATTTGAAGAATGCGGAATAATACCTGCGCTTAAAACAACCAGATCAGAATCTATTACTAACTCTTGCTTCAAACTTTGATCTAAAACCTGTATTTTCAATTGTCCGTTTTCGTTGGTAACTACAGGTTTTTCTTTTTCATCATAACGAATGAAAAATATTCCCGCATCACGCGCCTTTTCGTAATATATCTCTTTCATTCCATATGTCCTGATGTCCCGGTATAAAATAAAAACATTAATGTTCGGATTGAGTTCTTTTAGTTTTAAGGCATTTTTAACCGCCTCCGAACAACATACACGGCTGCAATAAGGTCGTTCGGTATCGCGAGAACCAACACATTGAATCATAACAACGGAGGGTAGAGGGTAGAGGGTAGAGGGTAGAAGGCACAGTTTTTGTTCTAATTCGCGTTGGGTGATAATTCGTTTATCTTTACCATATAAATATTCTTTGGGTACATATTCTTCTCCGCCGGTAGCAACGATAATTATCCCGGAGTTTAATTCGTGTTCATTCGCGGGTTTATTCGTGTTTATTCGTGTTCTAAAATTACCGACAAATCCCGATACTTCTTTAATTTCGGCGCCGGTAAAAATTTTGATAAGTCCATTCTTCTCTGTTTTGTCAATTAGACCCTTTAAAATCTCCTGCACATTTTGACCTTCAAGCGTGTAATAAATTTTCCGCAGATTACCGCCGAGTTCTTTCTCTTTTTCTATTAAAAAAACTTCAAAACCCTGTCCGGCAAGAGATAGAGAAGCGACCATCCCGCTTAATCCGCCGCCGATGACCAATGCCTTTTGAACTACCGGTAGAGATTGCATTTTTAATGGTTCTAAATACTTAGATTTGGCTATTGCCATCCGGATTAATTTTTTGGCTTTCAGCGTCGCTCTCTCAGGAGATGAAGAATGCACCCACGAACACTGGTCCCGTATGTTTGCCATTTCAAACAGGTATGGATTGAGCCCTGCTTCCCGCAAATTTTCCCGGAAAATCGGCTCGTGAGTCCGCGGCGTGCAGGAAGCGACTACCACCCTGTTCAAATTATGTTCTTTGATTGCTTTTCTGATTTTTTCCAAGCCGTCCGGGGAGCAGGTAAAAAGATTCGTTTCGCAATAGGTTACAAGAGGTAATTCCTTAACTTGTTTAGATATGCCTTCTACATCAATTACAGATGCGATATTCCTTCCGCAATGACAGATAAAAACGCCTATTCTTTCTTTAATGCCCGCGACGTCTAATTCTTCCGGGTATTCTTTTTTTTCCGTTAAAGTATGACGCGCGGAACTTAAAATACTACCCGCCTCGGACGCCGCGCCCAAACCCTGTACTACCGATTCGGGTATGTCCTTAGGAGATTGAAAAGCTCCGGCGACAAAAACACCGGGGACGGAAGTTAGGGAAGGATACGGCGCGCCGTCCTGCGTTATGCTTCTTGCAAAATTATACCGGTCAAGATTTACGCCTATCTTTTTGCTTAATTCAATCGCTTGACTGGAAGGTCCAATGCCGACTGCCAGAACTACCAGATCAAATTCTTCTTCTTTGATGTAGTTGCCTGATTTATCAGGCTTATTGGGAATATGCTGCTCCATAAATGGAGCAACTACAAAATTTTCAGCAACATATCTAATCATCAACTTCTTCGTTCTATGGTGCTCGTATATTTTAGAAATACTGCACCGTTTATATTTTATGCCGTATTCATTCTTTGCCCGCTCGTAATATGCTTCGCAGCCCTTTCCATACGCCCGGATATCTATAAAAAATACGCTGATATCCGCATCCGGTATGTGTTCTTTTGTAACTATCGCTTCTTTAGCGGAAAACATACAGCAGACCCCGGAACAATAATCACGGTTGACTGTTTTATCCCGGGAGCCGACGCACTGGATAAAGGCAATTTTTTGCGGTACTTTGCCGTCGGACGGCCGGCGGATTTCTCCTTCATACGGACCGGAAGCGCTTAAAATTCTTTCATACTCAACCGAGGTAATTACATCATTATATTTTCCATAGCCGTATTCTCCTTTAAGATGAGCGTCAAAAGTTTCAAATCCGGGCGCAAGAATAATTGAACCGACGGTTAATTTTAATATTTCTTCAGTTGCATGGTGATTAATTGCTTTCGGTTCACAGACCTTTACACATTCCAAACATTCAGAACAAACCCCGCAGTTTAAACATCGTTCGGCTTCTTGTTTAACCATCTCTTCGGTTAAAGGAAGTTCTATTTCTTCAAATCCGCTTTTTCTTTCTTGAATTTTAAGATGAGGTATTTTTATTCTACTCTTTTTTTCTATCCCTTCTAATTGTGGTTCTGCCCCTAAAGAGGGATTTCCTTCGGTCACTTTTTTCAAATATGGCTGAAGAACTACAGGAGTAAGTTTTTCTCCTCTTAAATAACGGTCTATAGAAATGGCTGCTGTTCTTCCCGCCGCAATGGCTTTGATTAAAACATCAGGACCGCTGACCACATCTCCGCCGGCGAATACACCCGGAATGGGGGTTGCCAGCGTATCAATGTCCAGTTTTATATTTTCTTTTTCATCTTTGAGTCCGGTAGGTAAAAAATTTATGTCTGAATACTGTCCTATTGCTATAATTACTGTATCTGTTGAGATATACGATTCCGTGCCTTTTATTGGCACAGGCTTCCTGCGGCCGCTTTCATCCGGTTCTCCTAATTTCATTTTTATATAATTTAAAGATGTTACTTTACCTTCAGAACTATTGATTTTAACCGGAGCGGTTAGATATTTAATTTTAACACCTTCTTTTTCCGCCTGCTCAATTTCGGAAGGTATAGCAGGCATTTCTTCTCTTGAACGACGATAAACAATTGTGACATCACTTGCACCCAGACGAAGAGCAGTCCGTGCGGCATCAAAAGCAGTATTACCCCCGCCGATAACGATAACTTTATTTCCTATTTTTTTAATCTTTCCGGATTTTACCGCCATCAGGAAGTCAATCCCGAAGTGAACCCCTCCGCCCTCTACGCTCGCAAGGTCTTCTCCTTCAATCTTTAATCGTGAACTTTTAGGAGCACCGACAGCAACGAATATCGCTTTATATTGTTTACCCTGCGGGCACAACTCATCAAAAGAAATATCTTTTCCTACGGTGATATTTGTTTTAATTTCAACTCCGGTGTTTTTAATGAAATCTATTTCTTTATCTACTATTTCCGGAGGCAACCGGAAATCAGGAATACCTACCCTCAACATACCGCCGGGGACTGCTAATGCTTCAAAGACAGTAACTTTATATCCCATTTTTGCCAGATGATAAGCACAGGTAAGACCGGCCGGACCGGAACCGATAACCGCAACTGAGTGAGTAGCGAGTAGCGAGTGGTGGATGGTTTCTACTTCCAACTTACTACTTCCTACTTGCTTGTTTTCTATTTCCCAGTCGGCAACGAAGCGTTTAATCGCACAGATTGCTACCGGCTCATCTATATCTTTTCTACTGCATTCGGACTCACAGGGATGGGTGCAGACCCGCCCGCAGACTCCGGGAAAAGGATTAACTTCTCTTATTAAATCCAACGCTTCTTTATATTTTCTCTTGCGGATTAAAGCAATATATCCATGGGCATTAACGCCGGCAGGACAGGCAATCCTGCACGGCGAAACGCCTTTTTTATCAACCGCATAAAGATTGGGAACCGCCTGGGGGTAAAGTTTATAAATTGCCTTTCTTTTTGAGAGTTTATAATCAAATTCATTGTCCAGTTCTACCGGGCATACTTTTTCGCATTCACCGCAGGCATTACATTTTTTTTCATCAACATAACGGGGATGTTTCTTTACAGTGACATTGAAATGACCGGCCGAACCTTCAACTTTTTCTATATCCGCTAAGGTGATGATTTCAATATTCCTGTGTCTCCCGCATTCAACAAGGCTCGGTGAAATAGTACACATTGCACAATCACCGGTAGGGAATGTTTTATCCAATTGAACCATCTTTCCGCCGATGGCGTCAGACGATTCTAAAAGATATACCTTAAAACCTGATTCTGCCAAATCAAGAGAGGACTGCATCCCGGCGATTCCGCCGCCCACAACGAGAACCGCACCAATTTTCGGTGTTCGGTTATCGGTGTTCGGTTGCGATAGTACATCTGTGTGATTTTCTGTTTCCATCATATTACGTTTAAATCTGTTCAATAAATTTTTTAATCTGAGCATATGTAAAAACAGGCCCATCTTTACATACATAAACACCGCCAATCATACAATGCCCGCATTTGCCGATACCGCACTGCATCTGTCTTTCTAAAGTAGTAATTATTGCCTCTTCACAAAACCCTAATTTTGAAAGCACCGGAATAGTGAATCTGATCATTATCGGCGGGCCGCAGACAACCGCCAACGCGTTTTCACATGAAGGGTTAATCTGTTCTATAATTTTCGGCACAACTCCAACCATACAAGCCCAATTTTCTTCCTGGCAATCAACAGTTAGATAAAGTTTCGTATCCGGTGATTTTTCCCAGTTTCTATATTCATTTTTATAAACCAAATCTTTTGAAGTACGTGCTCCGTTAAAAATAGATATTTTCTGATAATCTTTTCTGTTGGAAAGAGTATAATTTATCAAAGACCGTAACGGCGCCAAACCGATTCCTCCGGCTACAAATAAAAGATTCTTCCCTTTCAACTCTGCAACCGGAAAACCGTTCCCATACGGTCCGCGGATACCGACTATATCGCCTGCTTCTAATTTATGTATCTCCTGGGTAACCTTACCCATCTTTTTTATACTACACTGAAAATAACCTTTCACGGTAGGTGATGACGAAATGCAAAACGGGGCCTCGCCTACGCCGAAAACAGAAAACATTACAAACTGTCCCGGGATATAACTGAAATTTTCTTTTAGTTTATCATCAAGAAAACTTATATCAAATGTTTTTATATCCTCAGTTTCCTGAGTAATTTTTTCAATTTTTGCCTGATTGAGAATGTATGGGTTTTGCATTTTTCAGTACCTCTGTAAAATCTATTTTCACCGGACAGTTCCTTATACACCTGCCGCATCCTACACAAAGATATTCACCGTGATTTTTCTTATGGTACGAGAATTTATGATAGTACCACTGCTTATAACGGGAAACTTTTTTTTCTCTCGGATTTGTTCCTGCCGCTTCTTTGGTAAATGAAGGGAAACTGCAAGCGGCATGGTATTTTACCCTTTCTTTTCCTTCGTCAGTTATACTAAAACAATGACAGGTAGCACAGAGATAACGGCAAATTCCGCAGGCAATACATTTACGGGATACCTTATCCCAAAAATCACTTTCAAATATTGTTTCCAAGTTTTCCGGAACTGTTAGACCCTTAACTATTTTTCTCTGAGTTTCTTGCATCAATTTATTTTTTTCTTTTATATCGGAGTCACCGGCATTTTTACCGTATTCTTTCAGCAGTTTTTCACCTTTTTCAGTAATAATTTCTGCAAAGTAAAATTCACTATTTAATTTTATTAGCAGAATATCCAACCCTTTTGTCGAAAAAGGACCGTCCTTATCCAGCGAGGAACAAAAGCAGGTCTTATCGGGGTTTTCACATGCTAATCCTACCAGAATAGTTTTTTCTCTTTTCTCTAAATAATAATTATCTTTGTAGTCGCCGTCAAAGACCTTATCTAAAATAACTAAACCGTGCGCATCGCAGGGACGAATTCCGAAAATAATCCGGTTTTTTGTTAATCCGGGTTCAATAAATTGACCCCCTGCGGAATATTCAAACAGAATTTCCCTCGGAGAAAAAAACAGTTCTTTTGCCGGTTTTAAAGAATTGGCGTAGTCCCAGAGAATCTCTTCTGATTTTTTTATCGTTTTGAATAAAACAATATCTTCTTCCTTAACAGGAGAGATAATTTCATAATCGTTCATTAGATTGGAAATTAGTTTATCTATTTCTGTTTTTGTAATAATTTTTTCCATAATTCATTTAATAAAATCCTGAGGGTCTTTCTCCTTAAAATCATCAAGCGGCGGTTTTACTTCCGAATTTTCTCCTGAAGAATAATCAAATAACTCTTTTATAACTTTTCCCATTTTCTTGTTTAATTTTGAGAGAGGAATACCCACCGGACAAACCCGCGAGCATTCGCCGCAGCCGATACATCTGCCGGCTAAATGATATGCACGAATAATATTCCATGCAACATTCCCTTTCAAAGACTGAGAGGGAAGAATCCACTGTGGAATATTCTGGTCGGCAATACATTCTTTACAATAACACAGCGGGCAAACTTGACGGCAGGCATAACAGCGGATACATTTTCCGAACTGTTTCTTCCAGTAATCCCACCGTTCCCCGGCTGATTTTGACTCAATTTCAACAATATCAGCAAAAGCGGAAAAATCTG
The DNA here is from genome assembly GCA_041658185.1 of Elusimicrobiota bacterium. GTDB lineage: Bacteria > Elusimicrobiota > UBA8919 > UBA8919 > UBA8919 > UBA8919. The sequence continues at coordinate 128,095 of JBBAAR010000005.1, read as the reverse complement.
CATCCATGGCCGACGATTTATTTTCTACAGCCGAAGATTGACGGCTTTTGATAAGAATATCGTAAATTTTAGGAATATGCACATTGCAAAATTTGCATTTTTCTAAAATATCACCGTTAACCGTTTGTTTTTCACATTCCATTGCAATAATTAAAACATCTTCTCTTTTTATCTGATTCTCCTGGATAAGACCGACGATTGATTTGACATCACAACCTTTGGCAACAACAGCGATTGGTTTGTGATCATCGGTTCTCAGTTTTATTAGTTCAGGCAAATAGTCAGAAAGATTATAAACACAACTTTCATCCCAGATAAGTTTTTCTGCTTCGTCTTCTTTTTCAACAAAACATGGAGTAGAAGAACCATCGGGACTTTTCTCATACCCTATGATTAGGTCTATTTTCTTTTCTTGTAATAGTTTTTTTGTTTCTTCCTGCAATTGTTTAATCATTTTTTACCGCCTGATAAATCAGGCAACTACAAATATTGTATGAAATGTAGTTACTCAATTTATTGAGCATCTTTGAACTGTTTATTCGGGCCCGCTGCTTTTACATCTTCAACAACTTTTGATACAATTTCCGCCCATTTCTTATCTTCGCTGGCGGATACCCAACTTACATGAAATCTGCGCGGGTCAATACCGATAAATTCTAAAAGTTTTTTAAATACGGCAAACCGGCGTCTGGCATAATAATTTCCTTCGGTATAATGGCAATCGCCGGGATGGCAACCGGAAAGCAATACGCCGTCCGCTCCATTTTCAAGTGCTTTTAGAACAAACAGAGGATTCATTCTGCATGAACAGGTTACCCGGATAATTCTTATATTCGCCGGATATTTTAACCTGCTGCCTCCCGCTAAATCCGCACCGGCATATGAACACCAGTTACAGAGAAATCCGACTATTTTTGGCTGCCAATTTTGTTGATTATTTTTCATATTTATTTGTAACCGCAGATAAATCCCGCAAGCGGGACAGTCGCCGATTTACGCAGATAATTTTTAATTCTTAATTCTGACTTTTATCTGTGTTCATCTGCGACCATCTGTGGTTTCATCTTTTATTCTGTAATTGCAGCTACCTCGTCAAATATTTGCTCGTTAGTAAAACCAGCCAGGTCAATCGCTCCCGGCCGACACGCAGAAACGCAATTTCCGCATCCGTGGCAAACACTTTCAATTACTTTAGCAACCGTTCTTCCGTCTTTGGTGACTTCTTCTTCAATTGCACTAAAAGAACAGACCGCTTTACAATCAAAACAACCATTACAAATTCTTTGGTTAACCTGCGCCACAATCGGTTCAACGCTCAAGAAATCGTGTGTAAATAATCCCAATGCTTTAACTGACGCAGCGGAAGCAGTGGCTACGGTATCAGGAATATCCTTCGGTGATTGACAGGCGCCGGTCAAGAATATACCAGTGGTTACTGTTTCTACCGGAGCAAGTTTCGTATGTAATTCCGTGAATAATCTGTTTTTGTCATATGGAATACCTAACATTTGCGCTACATTAACTGCATCCGGGCGGGCGATTAAACCAGTGGCAAGAACAACTAAATCGGCGGCTATCTCAATCTGTACTCCGGAAAGTGAATCCGCACCGCGGACAATTAATTTATCACCGTGAGGAAAAATTTTTGATACCCGACCGCGTAAATATAAAACCCCGGCATCCTGCGCCTTTTCAACAAATTCTTCATAATTTTTGCCCGCTGCTCTTATATCAATATAGAAGATATATGCCTGGGCGCCGGGATTGTGTTCTTTTAAGAGTAGTGCATGCTTGGCGGTATACATACAACAAAGCCGCGAACAATATGGTACGCCTTTAGATTCGTCCCGCGAGCCGACACATTGAATGAAAACAACGGTATTGGCTTCTTTTCCGTCTGAAAGACGGACAATCTTTCCGCCGGTAGGACCGGAGGAATTAACCATTCTCTCATATTCTAACCCGGTGATTATATTTTTATACCTTCCTCCACCGTATTCACCATATACCGACCAGTCAAAGAGCGTAAATCCGGTAGCGACAATAATTGCGCCGAATTTTTCTTCAATGATTTCGTCCTGTTGCTCGTAATTTATCGCTTCTGCCGGGCAAACTTTTTGACAAACTTTACATTTCCCGAGAGTAAAATAACGGCAGTTCTTCCGGTCGATAACCGGCACATTGGGTACCGCCTGAGGAAAAGGCACATAAATTGCTTTGCGCGTTCCCAATCCCTGGTCAAATTCCGACGAAACCTTAACCGGGCATTTCTGCCAGCAAATTCCGCAACCCGTACATTTAGACATATCTACAGAACGGGCGCGTTTACGGATTCTTACCGTAAAATTTCCTACGTAACCTGAAACTTTTTCTACTTCTGAATATGTATAAATTTTAATATTTTCATCCTGGTTGACTTGAACCATTTTAGGCGTCAAGATACATGCCGCACAATCCAAAGTAGGGAATGTCTTATCAAACTGCGCCATCCTGCCTCCGATGCTTGGTTCTCTTTCCACAATTACTGCTTTAAAGCCGGCGATACCGATATCAATGGCCGCCTGAATTCCAGAAATTCCACCGCCAAGTATCAGCGCTTTTTTCTCTACAGAAACTTTCATTTTAAACAAAGGTTTATTTTTGCTTACTTTTGCTACGGCAAGTTTTACTATATCAATAGCCTTTTCAGTTGCCTCTTCTTTATTCTCATGCACCCACGAACATTGTTCCCGGATATTAGCCATTTCTACAAAATATGGATTTATACCATTTTTTTCCAAACATTTTTGAAATGTGCGTTCGTGAAGACGGGGTGAACAGGCAGCGACTACAACTCGGTCAAGTTTTTCCTTTTTAATCGCTTCGCTGATTAAAAGTTGGCCGGGGTCAGAACACATATATTTGTAAGTGCAGGATTTTACCACATGCGGCAATTTGGCAATTTCTCCCGCTACTTTTTCCACATCAACAGTAGCGGAGATATTAGTGCCGCAATGACAGACAAACACGCCTATCTTCATAATAGTATTTTTTCTTTTAACAGGGTTTGAGGGCTGATAATATGTTTATTCAAACCCAACTTTTTTGGGTCAATGGACAGGGCTAAACCCAGAAGTTGAGTGAAGTAGAGAATGGGAAGATTAAATTTAGTATTGTATTTTTTTTCAATCTCTCTCTGTCTTAAATCAAGATTTGATTGACATAAAGGACAGGCAACAACCAGACAATCCGCACCGGCATCCTTTGCCGTCTGCAATATATCATTACCCAATTTTAACACTATGTCGGTCTTGGTTAGGGAAAAACTTGCTCCGCAACATTCCACCTTATAAGGCCAATCTAACGATTGCGCACCTAATGCGGTCATTAACCGGTCCATTATTTGAGGGTTTTCTACATCATCAAATTCCATTATCTTATGCGGTCGTACCAGAAGACAACCGTAGTAACAGGCGACTTTTAATCCGGTGAGTTTGCGGGAAATTTTTTGAGTAATTTTTTCCAGACCGTATTCCTTTACTATTATTTCTAAAAAATGTTTTATTTTGACTTCACCCTCATATCTGTCTTTCAGGAGTTCATTTATCTTCCCTCTTTTTTCTTCATCGGTTTTGACAATGTGATTGGCTGTCTTCAACCGGTTGAAACAAGCCGCACAAGAAACCGCCAATTCATTGGCTCCGGCGGATTGAGTAATAAGCAGATTCTTTACCGGCAAAGCCAGAGATAGGTAATGAAGAGTTGTATGGGCAGGAGAAGCGCCGCAACAAATCCAATCAGGAATCTCATACAATTCTATACCTAATGCTTGAGCAACTGCTCTGGTAGAGATGTCATATTCCTTGGATGTTGAATGCAGGGAACAACCTGGAAAATAGGCATATTTCATTTTTCTGCCGCTCCTTTTATGAAAGGTAATTTTTCTATGAGCCTTTTAATCATAAACCTCAATGTCAATATTTTTTTTCTGCGGACCTTTTCCATTTTTCCTGAATTTTTGAACATTTCTCTTATTTCTTTTAGTCCTTTAATATGCACGGGGAAAATGTTTATTTTTCCTTTGAGAAACATCTTTGGCGCATGAACAAAATCTTTGAAAAAGTTGCCGCTTAAAATATTAAACATTCCTATCAATCCGAATTCATATAATCTTCCGAAAAGTTCAATATTCTTTAAAAATATACGGTTAAAAAGCGGTATATCCGTGTGCTGTTTGGGAAAAATATTTCTCCGGTAAGCAATCCTTCTTAATGAATCCATCACTTCGGCTATTTCTATTTCCCGCGGACACCTGGCGCTGCAGGTAATACAGGAGGCGCAGAGCCAGATTGTATTAGAAGAAAGAACGGTCTTGTCCATTCCCAACTGAATCATCCTGATGATTTGATTCGGAGTATAGTCCATTTCATATGCGATAGGACAACCAGCCGAGCATTTACTACACTGGTAACAATGGAAAATTTTTGTTTTAGATTCCCGCTCTATTTCTCGGACAAACTCTGACTTCAATGTATCCGAATGAATAAACCATTTCACTTCCTTAAACCTCCCTGATTTAGTATTTTGTTCTTTGCGCCTTGCCTATATTTAATTATAAGCAACAAACTTGCCAAATTATAAAAAAGATAGGATACCCGACGATAAATCAGGTATCCTATAAAACTTTTTGATAGTTTCTACTGTCTTAAACGTTACTTTTTAGTAATGCTTTTAGTTCAAAAACATCCTTTTCCGACGCAAATTAAACTTTACCAAAATGTAATGTTTTACAAAAAAGTAATCTCAAAACCATTTCCAGAACCACCATTTTTCAAAAAGTATTTTACCTATATGCCAGATTTTAGATGGTTTATGTAATTTGATTGCCGGGTCAGGTGATGCATAAAAATCTCCACTTGCATAACCTGCCTTGCCATAGCCCATCTCTAAAAAACAAGAACCCTTACCATTAAATTCAGTTTTTTTGTCATTACCCTTTATTTCATTTGCGATATTCTTTGCAACAACCTCTGCTTGATAGTGTGCAAAAACACCTGCTTTCGGTAATATTTTCCCGTTTGGTAATTTGATTGAAGTCACATCTCCAATAGCAAAAACATTTTCATATTTTGTCTGAAGTGTCTTTGAGTCAACAGAAACCCAACCGGATTCACCAGTCAATCCGGCATCTTTTACTACTTTGGGGGCTTGATGTGGGGGAACAACTAACAGAAGGTCAAAGTGTTCTACTCTATTATTTTCAAATTTTATTTCCTGTTTTTCTCCATCAATTGATATAAATTTCAATCCCGGGTTAAACTTAATATTTCTTTGTTCAACCATTTGTTTTACAGCATTACCCAACATCGCTCCCGCGGTTAGCATTGGCAAAATTTCAGGAGTAAAAATCTGTATATCAGTTTTATCTCTCAAATTCTTTTTTGTAAAAAAATAATCTAAAAGAAGTGCTGCTTCGTAAGGTGCGGCGGGACATTTAAATGGTAAAGAATAAACTAAAATTGCAATTTTACCATTTGTAAAATTACCAATTACTTCGGATGCAAGTTTTGCATCTTCAAGGCAATAAAAATTGAAAATTTTGTCTGTTTTGGCGACCGAAGGGAGTCCAGATTTATTCAGTTCTGCCCCCAGAGAAATAACTAAATAATCATAATTTAATTTCCGTCCATTAACACTTATTAAAGAATTTTTCAGGTTAATTTCTTCTACTTCTCCGTGTATAAATTCTATTTCTCTTTTATTCAATAAGTTCAAAGGACGCTGAATCTGTTCCGGTTTTCGCCAACCAAAAATTAACCAGAGTAATGACGGATAAAATAGATGCTTTTCATTTTTATCAATAAGTATTATCCGATGTTTCTTATCCAACTTTTTTCTAAGTTCATCGGCACAAACGACACCACCGCTTCCACCACCAAGAACAATTATTGTTTTACTGTTCATTTTGTGAGCCTCCTTAAAATGTCAAGACCTTGTCGCATTCCTCAACAAGTTTATATAAATCTTTTAAAGTTGAAAGAGGACATAGTTCCGTGCCTTCTTTTTGTCTTTGTTTGAGGCAAGTCCCACAAGCTAAAATTTCACCATTATTATTGACAAAATCCTGCGCAAGTTTTAAGATATTAAACTTTTCGTTTGACAAACTCTCGTATTCTACACCTTTTGCTAAGAGAAAAATCTTAACTTCATTTTTCTCTGTCAATGCTAAGTTGGCAAGCCGGAAAGCATTCCAGATTGCCTCTGCATCATTAGAATAAATAATTATACCTAACTTCATCCGGCACCTCCTACGAATGGGTTATCCCTTATATTTCTTTAATAACAAATTGTTTTCTGATATTTGTTCAAATAGCACTTCTCTGATTATATCACATGCTTTTATCATTTTTGGCTTTGTAAGTTGATAATAGATATTAAGACCTTCTCTTCTTGTAGAAACAATTTTTGCTTTTTTTAAGACAGTCAAATGCTGTGATAAATTTGCTTTACTTGTTTTAATTTGTTCAAGCAGTTCTTTTACCGGTTTTTCGCCGGCACGCAGCAAATTTAAAATTTTTAATCGCTGCGGATGCGCTAAAACACCGCAAAGTTCAGAATGAAGTTCATAAATTTTTTCTTCTGCAGAATTATCTTTCATTTTTAATCACCCCCCTATAGTCAATTAGTTTCGTTATATCTAAATTATATCATATCTTTACAAGTTTGTCAAGAGTTATTTTTTAGATTTTTTTTTATGTTTTCAGAAGAGGTGTCTACTCAATTCCGTATTCTTTGATTTTTTGCCATAGGGTTTTTGGTGTGATTCCTAATATCTTTGCGGCTTCTTTCTTGTGACCTTTGGTCTGTGACAGGACTTTAAGTATATGTTCTTTTTCCGACTCTTCTACTACCTTCTGAATGGTTTTTGTTTCAATGTTTGGGGTCTCTTTTTTTAAGAAAGGAGGTAAATCCGCCGGTGTAATTTCTTTTTTGTCAGAAAGGGTAATAGCTCGTTCAATTACATTCTCTAATTCCCTGATATTCCCCGGCCAGTCATACCAGATTAATAATTGAAGTGCTTCGGGAGAAATTTCTTTTTTATTTTTTCCGGCATATTTTTCAATAAAATGGTTCACTAAAAGTGGGATGTCGTCTTTTCTTTCCCGGAGAGGCGGCATATACATCGGGATAACATTCAACCGGTAATATAAATCCTCGCGGAATTTACCTTCTTTAATTAAATCTAATAAATCTCTTTTAGCGGCAGCGATAAGATGGACATCAACTTGTAACGTCTCCGTTCCGCCTACCCGTTCAAATTTTCTTTCCTGCAAGACACGGAGTAATTTAACCTGGACTTCCGGTTTTATATCATCTACATCGTCAAGAAATAAACTGCCTTTATCAGCCATTTCAAACCGGCCGATTTTGCGGGAAACTGCATCAGTAAATGCACCTTTTTCATGACCGAACAGTTCGCTTTCTAAGAGTGTTTCAGATAAAGCGGAACAACTGACTTTTATTAACGGTTTATCTTTACGCGGGCTTAAATTATGAATCGCTTCCGCAACTAATTCTTTTCCCGTACCGGTTTCACCGTAAACAAGCACGGTAGCGGTAGTTTTAGCCACAGTAGTAATTAGTTGATATACTTCCTGCATTTTTTCATTCTTACCTATTAGACCTTCCAATTTAGTCCGCTCTTTTAATTTTTGACGTAAGAATTTATTTTCTTCTCTTAGATTATAAACTTCAAGAGCTCTTTTTACTAATAGAATCATATCTTCCGGAAGAAAGGGTTTGGTAATGTAATCGTAAGCGCCTAATTTCATTGCCTGAACTGCGGATTCTATTGTTCCATAACCGGTCATCATAATCATCATTGTTTCCGGTGAAATCCCTTTTACTTTTTCCAACAGAGTGATGCCGTCAATCACGGGCATTTTAAGGTCGGACAAAATCAGCGCCGGGTATACTTCTTTAAATTTTTTCCATCCTTCTTCGCCGTCGGAAGCTACGCTTACTTCATACCCTTCCTTTGTTAAACTATCCTGGAGAGTAATCCGCATAAGTTCTTCGTCATCAACTATCAGTATTTTTTTATTTGTCATATTGAATCCCTCAAAGGTAAAGTAACGGTTACGGTCGTTCCTTCGTTTTCTTTACTTTTTATATCAATTTTACCGCCGTGTTGTTGAATTATCGTATAACTGATAGAAAGACCTAAACCTACCCCTTTCCCGACTTCTTTAGTAGTAAAAAAAGGGTCAAAAACTTTATCTAAATCTTCCTGTTTAATTCCGCACCCCGTGTCAATGAATTTAATCTTCATATTTTTACCGTTTGTCGCAGTGGTGATGGTTAAAGTCCCTCCCGCAGATAAGGAATATAAAGCGTTACTTATTACATTCATAAATACCTGTTGCAGTTGATGCGGGTCAACTAAAATAGCAGGTAAAGATTCGGACAAATTCTGTTCAAGAATAATCTTCTGTTCTTCTAAACGATGTTTAATAAAAGCCAACGCTTCCTTAATTAACTGGTTAATATCGGATAGCATAGGTTTGAATTCCCGCCGGCCGGAGAAACTCAAAGTCTGGCCGATGGTATTTTCAATACGAAGCAATCCTTTTAGAACTAATTCTAAATATCCTCTATTTTCACCTTTAATTCCGGGATTGCCTAATAAACTGCGCACGCAGTTGAGCATCCCTGCTAACGGATTGTTAATCTCATGAGCAATACCGGCAGAAAATCTACCCATAGCCGCCATTTTAGCCGACTGGACAAGTTGTGTCTGAACTTCATGCAATTTTTTGGTTCTTTCCTGAACTCTTTTCTCCAAATCTTCTCTTGCTTTAAGTAGTTCCGTACTCTTCTTATCCAGCTCTTTTAGAATATATACACTGGTAAGTTTAAATTCCATCAGTTTTTTATTTGCTTCCTCAAGTTGCTTTGTTCTTTCTATTACTTTTCGTTTATAATCTTCAAATTGGCTTTCTATCAGAGAAATTGTCTCTATAGAATTTTCTTCTTGAAAATTTACAGTAAACACCTCACATTTAATGCATGCTTCCATTTTTTCTAACCAAGTCCCCTGTATCTCGTTATGACAATACGTCCCGCACTGCAACCAGCAACGCAAGTCATTTGAGCGGTACGCAGGACATTCTGTTTTATTACATTTGTAATGTTCCCAGCATTTTAAAAAATTCTTTTCTTGTTGCATTCTTTTTCATCTACTTCCTACAACTCTAAAACCGTAGGAGGTGTTCCCTTTAATGCCTCTCCATAGAGTCTAAACCTGACAACTTTAGGAGTAAGTTTTATTAAATCAAACTGTCCGGTAATACCTGATTCTATAGATACATCAGCAAACGGATTGCGCCCTTCCAACTTTTTTAATGCAGTGTTTATTTCCGACGGCGATTTCAAAAGTTCAGCCCTTCCGTCAATTTCAATTTCCCATGAATTATCGTAAGGGTTTTCTAATCCGAATACAATGAATGATACGTTTAAGGAAGATAAAATCTGTTCTACCTTTGGACTGCCTTTTGTAGACATAAGATAACAATTAAATTTGCTGTCTACTCCGTAATACATAACTCTTAACCTGACATATTTTAAATCTTTATCTACTGTTCCAAGAACGCCGACGTTCTTCTTTTCTAAATGAGGTAAAATCTCATGCACGTCCTGTTTGTTAGTCATTTTTTATATCCCCCTCTCTGTCTTGTAATTCATTTCTATAAAGTGTAACCGACCGCCGTGAGGTTGGTAATTTTAATTCCGTTTCTATTTTGATTTTAAGTTCTTGATCTGAATTTATATTTTTACTTTTATCTCCGAATATATCTTTAATATAGTTCTTTATTATTAACTTTTTATTGGGAAAGAAAAACTTTAACGGCGCCTCTTCTCCCCGGGGAGTTTCAATACTTTTATATCTGATTACACGGCAGATATGACTTGTAGATATCCCTGTTCTGCGGCTTAATTCATGCTGAGTTAACGGTGTCAAATCCAAAAGGTCTCCGGATTTCAAATAGTTTTTTTGGTATTTTATAATACTCTCTAATATCCGGTGTATCGCCAGTTTACGTCCGTTAATCAATTCTATATTTTGAAGTAATTTGCGAAGTTCTTCTATTTCTGTGTTTGTAAAATAATTCTGCTTTTTTAGTTGTCCGATTTTGGCGTAATCAACGATATATGTCCCGCGATACAAACGAAAATTCAAATAACCGATTGTAAATTTGCCGTCTTCTTTTATGATTGAAGCAATTTTGTTATAGTAAATCTCATTGATTTTATTTTCAGCAGGGCTTTGTATCTGCGACTCATTCCGGATAAGCAACTCGTCAACCAATTTTTTTATCTTGTAAATTTCTTTTATTGATAAATCACATTTACCGGCAATTTCCGAATCAGAGACGGAATCTTCACTTAAAAAGTATCGCTTAAATTTATCGACTCCCAAACGTCTAATTATCCGGATAACATTTTCTTTGCCATTTAAGAAAGATTCTACATCTAATAAACTCCTGCCTGAAAAAATTTCTTCTTTCAACTCATAAAAACACAAAGGAGAATTTACAGAAGATAACTTTTCTAATTTGATAATCCTATCATCCTTCAATTTCTTAAATAGTTGCGAACTTTCAATTTCTCCGGCAAATTTTTTGAATTCTTTTTCCGGGAGTTCCATTAGATTAGCGGATTTTATCCGGCTAAATAATCTGATAATTTGTTTAGGTTTTCTATCCTGTGTTTGTCTTGCCCTCATAAATTTCATTTCAACAATAATTATCCGAAATGCAATTGAATCTTGGCCTGATATTGTCCGGATGGACTCCTTCGGAGGAATAATCCTGTTTTATTATTCCTCTCTTTTAAGTATACTTTTTTTCCTTAATTTTTCAAGCAATAAAAAAACCGACATTCTTCGTCGGTGGCTCATCGGTAAAAAATAAAAACTCCAGGAGCTGGACGACGTTCGAACCTATTTTATGGCAAATACGCAAAATTTTGCGGTTGTTTCATCTAAAATCGCCTGAACTTCAGTTTTTTGAAGAGTATTGCATAAAAATTGATCTGAATAATTTTATTTTTTCACTATGCGAATTTTCCGAATTATTTATATTGTTTTATTCTCAAATCGGATAAATCAGAAAAACATATTTCTTTTTTTCTTTTTACAGAATTTATTATAACACCGGTTATACCTTTCCATAAATATGTCCTGAAATACACCGGCTGTAATTTTCCCTGTTTATTCTTATACTTCATATTGTATGAAGATATTTTTATCATAGCAAACATTATACAATTTTGAAGTACATCATCGCCGTACCGACTTAAAATCTTCGGATAAAGAACAGTTTTTATTCTGAATATAAAAAATCTTATCTGATAAAACAATAATTCTTTTATTGCGGAAGTTTTTCCTCTTTTGGCAAGCGATATGAGTTTTCTCTCATATTTAAGCGGCGGGCTTTTATATTGTCTTGCTATTTTTTGATATGACTCAAACAAAATTTATAACTCAACAAGTTTCAGTTAAATGAATTTTTTGGAAAGGCTGCTTTTGATATGTTATTTTTTGCTAATACGCGAAATTTGGTCGGGCGATACTTTTACCACCTTGCCGTTCTGCCAGATTGCAAGGGGTCGACCGGTCTGAATATGACGTTCTACGACTTCGCGAACCGCTTCTTTAAGTGCTATTTCTGCTTTGTCCTGTAACGTTTTATGTTTTTTCATAGTGCCCGGCTCCTTTATTTCATAATTTGTCTAAATAAATCTTTATCAACAATTGTTATTCTGCCTTCTTTTTCTTTAGCAATTAATTCGGGAATAGATTTTGAATTATTGAACAACATCCATGAATCCAATAGTTGTTTATAAAATTTAACCAGATTAAAAATTCCACGGTGAAAACGCCGGCGGACATCCTGCGCAGGCACATCATGCCCGCCTTCTGCGACCCTTTCCTTAATACGGGCAAGGGCCAATTCCGTCGTCGGAATCCATAAAAAGAAAAGATGTATGCAATAACCTTTCTTTTTTAAAGTTCTTAAAAGACGAATATATGATTTACCGGATAATGTCGTCTCAAAAGCAAAATCTACATTTTTTTCTGCAAACTTGTGAATTTGTTCAAGAACAAGTCTTCCGGCTCTAATCGCAGCAATTTGAGGAAAAAAAGGTGACAACCCCTGGGCAATTAAATCAGCATTGATAAAATGTTGGCATTCTGCATAGTCAGGTAAAAATTTTATAGCAAAAGTAGTTTTACCGGCTCCATTTGGGCCGGCAATTATGTAAACATTTTTATTTTTCATAACATAACCTTAAAAAATATTTCACTTTTATTATAGCAAATTATTTATTCAAAAACAATAATAATATTTTTGCTGAATAAAAAAAACCACTTATTTGCCATCAGTGGTTAATTTAGGTTCGAAGTCCAGCCGGGGTACGGATTTTCTCCGACGCTAAAAATTTTCACTCAGGCGGTAGGATTCGAACCTACAACCCTCCGGTTAACAGCCGGATGCTCCACCATTGAGCTACGCCTGAATTATAAAGGGTATTCCTGTGTTATCATCGCTCGCTTGATAATAAATTTTCTGGAAATTTTCCATTAAAATTTCCATAACTGTTTTATTATATTAAATTTCTTTTCTTCCGTCAAGTGCGTTTATCAGTGTTATTTCATCGGAATACTCTATGCTTCCTCCCGACGGAATACCTTTTGCAAGACGGGTGATTTTTATATTGTGCGGTTTTACAAGTTGCGAAATATACATTGCCGTAGCATCACCTTCAACCGTCGGATTGGTGGCAATGAGAACTTCCTCTATTGCACCTAATCGTTTCATAAGAAGTTTTAGAGTCAAATCGTCATGATGAACGCCGTCTAACGGAGAAAGAACTCCCAACAAAACATGATAAAGCCCCTTGTATTTTCCTGTCTTTTCTATTACCTGTAAGTCGGTATAACTTTCAACGACGCATATTTTTTTCCTGTCCCTGTTTTCATTGGAACAAATTTCGCACGGACTTTCCTCGCACAGAGAACAACAGACGGAACAGGTCTTTATACTTTTTTTTGCGTTGATTATTGACGATGCTAAATTTTCGGCGTCATTCTGAGAACTCTTTACTATGAAAAAAGCAAATCTTTCCGCCTGTTTTTGTCCGACACCGGGAAGTTTCTTGAACGCATCAATAAGACGGACGAGCGGCTTAATCATTTATTAAAGTTTGTTATCCCCGGGCGCGTCCACAACATTACCTCCGAATAAATCAATAATATTTTTAACCGCTGAGGTGGAGTCGTTCCGCGGGGACATTGCGTCAGATTTTTTATTTTTACCGCCGGGCGATGCCGAAGGCTTTGATGACGGCACAGAAATTGCAATAGAAGATTCCGTATCATCGTCTTCATTGCTTATAATGGTTTCGGCAGGCGCAATTTCATCTTCCGTTTCTTCATTTTCCGGATTATTTATAGATGCAACTTTTGCGGTAAAGGAAAACTTACCGCCCAGTTTTTTTTCCATCAAAGGAAGCCATTCATCTTTGTTTGATAAAACAGTTTCCATCTTATAGGAATCTCCGAATTCAACGACAAAAGTCCCGTCATTCTGAATCTCCGATATTTTTGCATCCGAAAAACAGGCCAGAACGCGGGGCCTGATTTTTCCGTCTTTTGAAATTTCATTCCACGTCAAACGAACTTTTTCAAGAGGAATTTTTACCGGCGCCGCTTCTTTCAGAGAGCGTAACGGCGGCGAAGCCACTGCTTTTGTCTCAACTTGGACAATTTTCGGCGCCGATTTTTCCAGTTCAATTTCAACTGCCGGATTAGATGATAACTCCAGATTTTCAAGACGGCTTATCAGTTCATCCAAACCCACATATTTTTGAGTGAGTTTCACGCAGAAAACCTCTAAAATAACGGACGGCTGCTCGGCATTTTTCATCTGTTCAATACAGTCGGAAAGTATTTGTACCAACCGGAACAAAACATCAATGGATAAATTCTGAGAATACAATTCCAGTTTTTCCGTATCGGAGAGGGTTCGCACCAAATCGGGAGAAATTTTGTAAAGCATTACACATCTTATATACTCCTGCAAATCGGTAGCGATATTGAGAGGGTCATATCCGAGCAGCACAGTTTTATCTACAATCTGCAAAAGTTTTTTTGCGTCATTTTTTTCTATGCACTCAAACATATCTGAAAGCAGGTCCTCTTTGACGCAACCTAAAATAGAAATAACATCCTGCGAAGTTATAGTCGTACCGCAAAAAGATATAACCTGGTCAAAAATGCTTAACGCATCCCTCAAGGCACCGCCGACGGATCTTGCAATTACGGCAACCGCCTGAGCATCTATTTTAATGTTTTCCTTTTCGGCAATTTTTTCTATCTGCCCGCTTATTTCTTTTATTGATAAAGGACGGAAACTAAACCGCTGACATCTGGAAAGTATCGTCGGAGGAATCTTTTGGGTTGATGTGGTCGCAAATATGAAAATCGCATGGGCGGGCGGTTCTTCAAGCGTTTTTAAAAGTGCGTTAAACGCCTCATTCGTTATCTGGTGCGCCTCATCAATAATGTATATTTTATATTTTGATGACGATGGAGCATATTTTATATTTTCCCTCAAATCCCTTATCTGGTCTATTCCCCTGTTTGAAGCGGCATCTATCTCCATTACATCAATGGAATTGCCGCCGACTATTTCACGGCAGGAATCACATTTATTACAGGGCTCCTCTTTCGGTCCCTCTTTACAGTTTAGTGCTTTCGCAAAAATTCTGGCGGTAGTGGTTTTCCCGACCCCGCGCTGACCGGAAAAAATATAACCGTGCGCGACTCTTCTTTCTTTTATCGCATTTTTTATTACACGAGTAACATGTTCCTGACCAACGATATCATCAAATTTCTGCGGCCGATATTTTCTTGCTAATACAATATAGGACATAATAACACCAGATACGAGATTGGATATTGGAGTAAAAACACTACTCCTATCTGCTATCTCCCATCTCTTATCTGCCTTTTATGGAGACAATTACACGCTATTAGAACCTATCTGGAAAATTTTATAGGTCATTCTTCGTTTAGTTTTGTTGCCAACTGGTAATTGCCTTACTATATCTATTATATTATTTTATCAAATTTTAGATTAAAGTCAAGAGCATTGACAAAAATGGTTTTAAAAAAAGTGACCTTTCCAATAAAAGGTCACTTTTTTATTTTATATAGAAAACGATATTTTGTTTCTATAATTTATCTCTTACTTCTTTATTGCTTCCAGAGATGTATTGATTGTTTCTGGCTCTAAATCATTCCATGCTCCTGTTATACCATCTACGATTAAGCCAGCACCACCCCAAAGAACAATATCCCAAATCAAATAACTCGTCCCCATTCCTTTGTTAATACTAACCATTGAGGGTTCATACCCATCTTTTACCATTTTGATAGAATGGTTTTTCTTGGAAGACAATTGTAAAGAAGTTGGTGTCTTACCAAGCATAGCACCGGTATTCGAATCAAAAATTTTCGCTCCAGATGGTTCTGAATTAAACATTACTTGTCGGGATGTTCCTTCGGTAAGTGTAGCACAGCCAGACAAAAAGAAACTAATCGACACGCAAAGACAAACCAATATGTTAATCATATCATCACCCCCTTTTCCTGCTGTCAGTAATTATACATATTATTGGCTTTGTTGTCAATACTTATTTTGTCTTTTTATGCTATGGTCATACAAGCCAAATATTTATATACTTTTATTAAGGAGTGTATACTAATATGGATAGCGTATATTTAAGAATAGGGTCTAAAATCAGGGAACTAAGAAAAATGCACGGTCTAACACTTGAAGGTTTATCGGATAAAGCTGAATTGGACTGGTCTTTTTTGGCAAGGATTGAAAGAGGCAAGGCGATTCCTTCTATTATGACGCTTATTAAAATTACAAAAGCCCTAAATATCACAATGGAAGAGCTGTTTTCAGTTCATAAAGAAAACTTTCCCAAAGAAGAAAATTTATTAGAAAGAGCGATACTACAAACTGTAAAAAAATTATCTGTCCCTGAAAAAAAACGGATATTTGAAATAATAAGATTAGCAATAACAAAACATAAATAATTATACCTATTTATTTATACCAGTAAATACCGCATAAAATTCCATTAAAAATTCCATATTAAATACCGTATGTAATTCCATACATAACACCATGAAAAATGCCATTAATATACCATAAAATTTACTTTTATTTTTTTAACATTTTTGTATAATAAGTAAATAATTGAATATAATAAGAAGAAATGGAAATAAAAAGAAAACCATTACATAGAAAAATCAAGTCTTGGGAAGAAATACTGCCCAAGCCCTACATAAAAGAGCTACTTAAATATAAACATTTGCTTGAGTTTAAAGAAGAATATAAAAAGTATCTTGAATGTTTTGAACCGGTTAAAGATATTTCTTTAGATTGGCATTTATATTATGAAAAACCAATAAATTACTTTCCGGAATCATTAAATAAAATATCGGATATATCTAAAATCAAATCTGCGCCGGATAATGAAAAATATACTTTACTTACAGAATTAAAATATCTTTTCTATTACATACTAAGCATTGTAAATTACAAGACCCACATAAATGTTCTTTACAGAGATGCAAAAAACGGCAATAACGATTCACTCTTTAAACTGATTAAAATTGACCCCTCAATAATCTGTACTGAATTCGTAAAAATAAGAATTCAAAAAGCAGAAATAGACAACGACCATTATTTTTTTACAAAATTATCTTCTACACTCAAAAAGCATAACAAAATATATTCAAAAGATAAATATGCTATCGCTGTTATTGTAGGAACTTTAATGTATATTATTGGCAAACAAAATAGAAAATGCAAATTGAGTTTTCTACAAATCTGTGATTTTCTATGTGATAATAAGTTTACTGAAAATGTATTGGATTATAATGACTTGAGTAAATCAGTTAGAAAATTCCTAAAAATACGTAAAAAGGATTTAGAAGCAAAGTAAATTCGGGAATAAAAAAGTCTATTTCATTCCCCATTTATAAATAAAAGAATTTAATATAATTCACCTGTAGAATTTATTTCTACAGGTTTTTTGTTTTATTCAAAACATCAAACTTCAGAAATAAAAATTTTTCTACAAAAGGAGGTGATGTCGTTATGAAACGCACCGTCATTGTGTACGGTATAGAAGACATCATTGAAATGGTAGCCGCTGCTGCGAAGAAATTTGATATTGACCTTAAGAAAACAACAGTCAGCGAATTTCTTTTAGAGCTGGGCGGAGAAGAAGAAGACGATGATGAGTAATTTTTAACTCGTCAGGTCGGCAGGCGGGCAATATCATAATTTTATGTTATCAAAAGAATCAATAGATGAATTCAAACAGATATACAAAAAAGTCTTTAATAAAGATTTGATGGATGAACAGGCTTTTAGTAAAGCCAGTAATCTATTAAATTTTTATAAGGCTATTTATGGTTGCTGTCCGCCTGCCGACAAAAACACATCTGAAAAAACTGATTAGAAAAATTCACAAAAATTATCTTGACAACACCATATTTTTAGGTTATAATAATTATCGGACAAAGACAAATGGTTAAGGATTTTTATTGCCCAAAATCTGGGCAGGAGAATTTAGATTCCTTAACCGAATCTTTGTCCGCTCCTGCCCTTTATTTTTTGGAGGTTCAAAATGGAAAAAATTAAATATTTTCTATATGCTCGGAAATCTTCGGAAGCGGATGACAAACAAGTAGCGTCCATTCCCTCTCAAATAGATGAACTTAAAAAAATTGCACAACGGGACGGGTTAAATGTAATTGATATTTTAACAGAGGAACAATCAGCAAAAGCGTCAGGCAGACCCATATTTAATAAAATGATTGCGAGAATAAAGAAACAGGAAGCGAAGGGTATTCTATGCTGGAAACTTGACCGTTTGGCTCGTAATTTTATTGACGGCGGACAAATTATTGATATGCTTCAGCACGGATTGATTGAACATATTCAAACTTTTGAACGGAGTTATTATCCGTCTGATAATGTTTTGATGATGGCGGTGGAGTTTGGTATGGCTAATCAATACATAAGGGATTTAAGCGTTAATATTAAAAGAGGAATCAGAAATAGGGTTGAGCGGGGCTGGTGTGTCGGTCTTGCCCCGATAGGTTATCTGAATAAAATTGAAGAAAAAGAACAGAGAATAATCATAAAAGACCCTGAGAGATTTGAATTGGTTAAAAAGATATGGAACTTGCTTTTGGAAAAACATTATTCAATTGAAAAATTACATCAGATTGCCATAAATAAATTCGGGCTGACACAAAGGAACGGTAAAAAACCCTGTCTTAGTAAATTTCACCATACATTTACCAATCCATTTTATTACGGATATTTTCGCTATAAAGGGGAACTTCATAAAGGAAACCACGAACCTATGATTTCCATACAGAACTTTAATACAGCACAGGAAATTTTACACAACCGAATGAAACCACAATCAAAAACTCACACATTCCCTTTTACAGGTTTAATAAAATGCGGCGAGTGCGGAGCAATGATTACTGCCGAAGAAAAAACTAAACATCAGAAAAATGGAAATGTCCATCATTACACATATTATCATTGCACAGGGAAAAAAGACCCGAATTGCAGCCAGCAGAGTATTACAGGGAAGGAATTAGAAAAACAGATATTATCAGTCCTTGAAAATATTGAAATTCCATTTGAATTTCACAGATGGGCGATGAAACAACTCCGATTAGAAAATGAAAAAGAATCAAAAAGCAGAAATAAGATTTTAGAAAATCAACAAAAAGCATTAAGCGGATGTGTCCACAAAATAGACCGTTTGATTGATATGAGGGCAAGCGGTGAAATTAGCGAGGAAGAATTTTCAAGGAAACGGACGGAAACTACAAAAGAAAAAGCACTATTTGAAGAACTACTGAAAGACACCTGCGATAGAGTTGATAAATGGCTTGATATGGCAGATGAAGTATTTCACTTTGCCGGAGATGCTAAAAAGAAATTTGAAACAGGGACGCTGGAAGACAAAAGGCAGATACTTGCTTGTTTAGGTCAGAACCTCATATTAAAAGACAGAATACTGACGATAGAACTAAGAGACCCGCTTAAACCTATTGAAAAAATGGCTTTTGCTGTAAAGTTAAGGTTAGAACCTGCTGTTTATCAACAGCAAACCGACCTAATTTACGCTAAAAATACAATCTGGTGGAGGTGAAGGGAGTTGAACCCTCGGCCTCATCGTTGCGAACGATGCGCTCTCCCAACTGAGCTACACCCCCAAAATCGTTCGGGAACAAATTTCTTTGAGACGCTCGTTAGAACTCGCGGCGCTATAGTCCCGCTTTTGGGACAATTTGCTCCTGAAACAAAAAAGCCGCAAATTGAGGCTCTTTAGAAATTTTTCCCTCACTCAAAATTACAAAACGATCACGCGCTCAAATTCAGTTTAATAAATCTTTTTTGATTTGTCAACCCCGCCCTTCCTAAATATCTTTCCAGGAAGGACAGGGTTAAGTATAAGACGGCAGCCATTCAGAAAAATTAGCCGGCGTTATCTTCAGCGAATTTTTTAATATCCTCTATGTGCTGAAGTATCAACTTCGCCTTTGCTATACCGAAAGAAAACGGATACTTGTCATTTTCATCCCGTTTCAAAACGATAACCTTGTTCCCCTTGAACTCCGATAACTCAAACATTGCTCCTCCTTTTTTTCTCTCAACAGTCAATAAAATTCAGTTGAGGTCATTCGGTGCTTCACGCGGCGGAATTTTTACGCTCTTCAATTCCAAAAGTCCGGATATGATGGCACCCGCAAAATATATCACCCAAAGATATGTGTAATAATGACCCAAAAGTGCGGCGAAACCGGCAACAAGCATTGAAACAATAAATATCTCAAGACCTATTTCAAGATACCTCCACTTCAAAGGCATTTGATTGTAGATGCTGTCAGACGGATAATTATGCCGGCGGCGACGGACAATTGCAACGGAAAGTACAAAAAACCCGACGGGCGAAATAAGTTGCGATACGAGATGAATCAATATAAATTCAATTTTTTGGGGACCGCCGGTAAACCATACCGCATCATATAATTTTAAGCCGTTGAACGAAGCGATGATTTTTGAACTGTCTATTGCGGCAATGTTTACAAGAATAAATATCGCAGCCATTAAAAATCCGACAGAATAAGATGCAATTTTGACTGCATGCGGAAGTTCACCTTCGTCGGAATCCCAGTAAAATATGCCGACAAGTATAGCGGGAGAAATAACCGCCATAAGAAAAAACTGACGGATGCAGTTTATTATCATAGGCCACGGATATGGTCCGATTATATTTTGTAAAGGGCGGGTTGTAAAATATATTCCGAATAAAACAAAGGCATCAAAAACTTTTTTATAGCCGATTTCCCCGAATATAATCTGTCTGATTTTTCCGACTTTTTTAACTTCATATGCCATCATAAAATAGACGACTCCTGCTATAATAGGGACCGCTATATTGATTAAAAAAACCGGAAACATCAGATAATTATCTCCTCAAAATTATTTTGTGAAATTAAAAGATTGCAGATTTTGGAAAAAACCGGACTGTTCAAAAAAAGCGTTTCTCTCGTGATGTGTCCGGCGTAGTTCAAATCAACAATTGAAACGGCGTTTTCCACATCGCAAAGTTCCACGATAGAACTGCCGCGTAACACAGCAAATGCCCGTGAAAACCATTTTACAAGTGCATATATTACAAGTATAAGCGAATAGCCGGATATGACATTCGGAGTTGAAAAATCTGCCGGCAAAAGATGCCATTTTGTAAAAATTAAATGCTCAATATATTTTTTTATCAGTTTCATGTTTTCTTTATTATCAATATTAAAATATGTTTTGTATACACGGGAGACGTCAAATTTTCTACCTTTTAACTCCAGCGTTCCCTTTTTAAAAATAAGTTTTACAAGATTGCTATACTTTTTAAAAGCTGAGGCATCCGCCCTGCCGACGAACTCATATCCCACAAAAAGCGCATAATACAACCGTTGTTTTTTACTAAATATATCGTTATTTTCTTTTTTTCCCCCGAATGCGTCCATCCGGACAAATAAAATTTTTTTATCAATTTTCTCCAATATCCCGGAAATTTCTTCCTTTTTTTGCAGTCCTTCAATAACAATTCTTAAAAATTTTGCGGAGGCCTTCAGGGAACTTTCATAATTATCGCCTGTTTTCAACAAATCAAGAATAAAATTTTCTAATTTTTTATAGTCGGTCCAACTGACTTTGATGTCTTCGTTTACGGCAACTATTTCATTTATCTGTCTCATCTGTTCGGGTTTCAAAGCTGCGATTTTTTCTATTTCGGCAATCTGTTCTTCAAGCGGGACACCTGTATTTTTTATTATTGACGGACACACAAAAGAAAGACGGACAATAATACCGTCCGCGGTTTTTATAAATTTAAGGGGATATATTTTACAGGTGCTGGATTTTGCATCAAATCCCATTTTTTTATGTATCAGACAGTATTTGTCATCATCCAAAAAAATACATTTACCTTCTATAAGTTCAAAATATTTTTTATGATTTTTTTCAATAAACTTTTTTTTGCAGGCAAACTTTTTTGAAATTTTCTCCCACTCAACCTTTGAGAGATTTTTATATGTTTCCTCATCAATATCTATACTCCAGTCGGCTTTACAGCAAACAGCACAGTTAGGCAGGCACGAATAACAGAAATTTTCGGGAATTATAATGTTTAACGCTGAATTTTGCATAAATTATTTGCTGTGAGATTTTATAAAATTTGAGAACATAAATCAATAAGCAAGCGACACGCCGAGTGAAAAACTCCATCTGTCGCCGAAATCGTTCGTTCTTTTAGCATACTCAACCGTAATGGGTAACAGATACCCCGCCAAAAAAGTATAGAAACGAACACCGCTGCCGACGCTGTTTTTAATTTCGTCAATTGTAATGTTTTGGTATTCTTCTGTATTATTAAAACCAAAACCATTATCGGTAAAGAAAAATGTATTTATTGATTTCAGAAAAAAATCTGATATGGGCCAGATATTTTCAAGGGTTAAAATCGGAAATCTGTATTCAAGGGTCGTTGCAATAAGACGGTTATAAATATGAAAATCATCCGCGTGAGAAAAACCGCGCAGAGGCAGACGAAAATATCTTTTATTTAATCCATCGCTTGTAACAAAAAGATTGCCCAAAACAACCGCACTTTCGGAAAAAACAGGAAAATACTTTTCGTACCTCAATACATATTCTTTATATTCTATATTACCATCATATTCCAAAAACGCCTTTCTGAAAAGTAATCGCAAATTTGAACCGAACCGTGCATAAAGATATTTGCCGGTGATGGTATTTCTATCGTAGGCGACCGAATATCTGTTTGTTCTTTGGTTGGCAACCAATTCGTCCAAGGTGCTATTTTTTTCGGTATATTTATTTGTTGAGACCGCCGTTTCCAGACGGTTAAATCTGTCCAAAGGATAAATTACGGATATTGATTGAGTGTGTTCTTTTTCTTTATATATCTCTTCTGAGGTTGTTAGATATTCTGAATTCTCCCCTATGGAAGAAAAAATAAACTGGGGCCGCCATTTCAGATAAGAATACCCGACGGCATACTGTAAATCACCGCTGCCGGAAGAATAAAGAAGTTGATTGTATATTTGATGATTTCCTAAAAGTTCCGATGCCTGCCAGTATGTCGCAAGAAAAAGTCCAAACTCCGAATGATACATAACGAACGGCACCAGAACATCAAGCGAGGGCTTAAAACGATACGGGAATATCGGTGATACCAAGTATTTGTTTTCCGTTGATGATTCAACCGGAATATTCTCCGGATTAATTTTTGATATTTCATTATCAAACAGAGAAATATCGGCAAGATAAATATCCTTCCTGAAATTTCTATAATTTACAAATATCAAACTTTTACCGTCGGGTTTAGGACACGGATTAAACGCACCGGTTAACAAATTTGTACATTTTTTAATTTCTTTGCTGTTTATTTCAACCGAATAAATGTTAACGGGAGAACCTACTTTTTCATCGGATACAAAAAATATTTGTTCACCGTCCGCAGAAAAAATCGGTTCTGTCTCATTGCCCGGAAAATTTGTAAGACGGGTCTTTATTTTAGTTTTAAGTTCAAACAAAAAAACATCGCTCTGATATGTTGCATGGTCTTCCTGTGAAAATGCAATAAAATTACCGTCGGGACTATAGGAGGGTGATAACTGATTTTCTATGTCATCAGTTATTTTTTTCACCGAGTTATCCTCAAAATTGAATTCATAAATATCGTTATATGCCCTTTCCATTCCGACAAAAATTATTTTTTTACCATCGGGTGAAAAGGAAGGTGATTTTACATCAAAAATACCAAGTGGTATTTTTGAAAATTTTTCATTTTTAATATCGTAAATGTAAATGTAATCTTTCTGTGTTTTTTCTCCGGAAAATGCCAGAATGTTTCCGTCCGGAGAAAAAGAGATTTTTTCATTATGTATCACATCTATTTCAGAACTGTTGCCTCCGGCAATATTTTTTTTCTTTTTAGTTTCAAATTCCATAACAACGATTTTATTCGTTCCGTCATCGTCGGTAATGTACGCTATTGATTTACCGTCACAAGATACTGCGGGATTCGTATTGAAATCCGGAATATTGTCGCCGTTATCCTCCGTCAGTTTTAATCCGTAATCCTTTGCTTCCTTAAAACCGGTTATTTTATCCTCGTATTTTTCGTAAAGCCACTCCTCCCATTTTTTTATAAATAACCCGGGTGTGATATTTACTGTATCGGTGAAGGCAGCGGTTGTATCAAGTTTATCACGCAATACTTTAAGAATTTTCTGCGGTTTGTCGGGACCATATTCATCAACCAAAAAATGATATGCCGTCTCGGAAAGTTTATATGCGGGCGTTATCTGGTGCGGTTTCAGATGATTAAAAGTGCTTAAATTTTTCAGTGATATTACATTTTTATTTGAAATCATATCCTTGATAACCATTTCCCTCGTAGTAGCATCTATATCAACGGTATTGTATTCAGCCATTCCTTCCATCATCCATAAAGGAATAAAAATCCCCCGCGCCAAACGCAGTGCTTTAAGAAGCGAAGATTCTTCATAAAGAACTGTGAACTGCATAACGTGTGTGAATTCATGCGGGATCACATTTCTCAGCCATCGAACTCCGCCGTCGTTATATACGATAAACCTGTTTTTAAACGCCTCAGTTACTCCGCCGGTGCCTTCGCCGACGTCAACTATATTCGTCTGTTCAAACTCGTTATGATTTCTGTAAATAAAAAACGGAATTTTTTTTGAAGGACGGTATTCGTAAAAACGGGTCGTGTTGTTAAATGTATCTTCCAATATTTCCGAAATAACCGGCAAAAGTTCTTTACACTCGGAGTAATGATATATTTTGAAGTGCTCCGTCTCAATGTATTCCCATTTTTTCACATCGGTTATGACTTTGTTTTCACCATAAAGACAGTCCGATGTCCGATGTCCAATGTCCAATATCAACAACATAATAAACACCGACATTAACTTCAGACTGATTTTATTTCTCATTTTATTGAAAGATATTTTTTTGCTTCAAGATTATTCGGCTCGATTGATAGAACTTTTTGGAAACAATTTTTTGCTTCCGGTTTTTTGTTCATATTAAGATATGTTTCGCCCAAACCAAAAAGTGCGGGTGCGGAATTCGGTTTTTTTTCAATCACTTTCTTGTAATATGTTTCGGCGGATATAAAATCTTTTTTTATTAAGTATGTCTCTGCTATTTTTATCAAAATTTCCGGAGGAAGAACCGGGTTTACCGTCTGTGCCAGTTTGAATTTTTCCAACGCCTCATCATACATATCCCTCGCTTTGTAAGACAGTGCAAGATTTATCATCGCCGTTTGATTTTTAGGCTCAATTGACAACGCTGTCTCATACTGTTCCGAGGCGGATTGATACATGTTCAGATGAAAAAAAAGATTGCCGTATCGCAGACGCATATAAAAATCCTGCGGCCGGTTTCTTAAAAATTTTTCGTAATAACTAAATGCCTTTTCAGAAAGATTAAGTTCGTCATACATAATTGCGAGATAAAAAAATATTCTTATATCCGCGGCACCTAATTTAATCGCTTTCTGCATCAGGTTGACCGCTTCAGGATAATAATCTCTGCCTTTCTGATAGAGGGCGACTCCGCCTTCAATATAAGAAAAAATATCTTCCGGATTTTCTTCAATTCGTGCACGGGCATTAATTATAATTTTGTTGAGTTTTTCAACTGGCAAGTATTGTGTGGAACTTTTAAGAAATTCCTCTTTTTTGTGAAAAGTCAAAAAAACGGAAGAAGCAATTATTAAAAACACAAAAAGATACGATAGAAATTTTTTCATCTTTGTTCATTCTTCTTTTATCTGTTTGATTCGTCTTCCTCTATCAAATCTGCAAATTTAATTTTTGTCTCCTGCGAATTGAGAAAACCCTTTATATCCTGTTCATCCTGTTCTTTTTCATATTGCTTAAGAGACAATTCTATCCGTTTTTTTGATTTGTCCACTTTGACAATAATGCCTTTGACATCCTCGCCGACGGTAAGCACATCCGACGGCTTGTCAATTCGGGTTTTGGAAATTTCAGATACATGGATAAACCCGTGGATATTCTGTTCAAGTTGCGCGATGCAGCCGAAATCCATCAATTTTATTATATGTCCCTGGACTACTTTCCCTGTTTCATACTTATCAAAAGGATTCTCAAAAAGCGCCTTGTAACTCAGCGAAACTTTTTGCTTATCTTGGCTGGAATCAATTACAATCGCCTCAATTTCCTGTCCGCCCTCAAAAACATCTTTCGGATGGGCTATTCTTTCCGTCCATGAAATATCGGAAACATGAATTAGACCTTCCACACCGTCCTCCAGCATAACAAAAGCGCCGAACGAAGTAAGCGATGTTATTTTACCTTTCACCTTCATTCCCGGTTTGTAGTTTTTTTCAACATCGTCCCATGGATTTTTTTGAAGTTGTTTTAAGCCGAGCGCAATTTTGTTTTCCTTTGAGTCGAATTTCAATACCTTAACCGTGAGTTCCTCGCCGGGTTTGTATATTTCAGAAAGATTTTCAATCCGTTTATACGAAACATCATTAATGTGAAGAAGTCCGTCAATACCGCCGACATCCACAAAAATCCCGAAGGCAGTAATAGTTGCAATTTTACCTTTTATGATGTCGCCTTCTTTAATTGAAGAAAGCACTTTTTGTTTTTCAAGTTCATTTTTTTCCTTTTCTACGATTTTATTTGATACGACAACATTTTTGTTTTTTCTGTCAAACTCTGTGATTTTTACATCAATGGTCATCCCGACCGGTTTTGAAGAATATTTTTTTGACAGTTGGGAAGAAGGCATGAAAGCAGGGATACCTTCCGCATCCACCTCGTAGCCGCCTTTTATTTTTTTGGTTATTTTACCCCGAAGCGTTTTTTTTGATTTAAAATTTTCATCGGCATTTTTCCATACCATAATATCTTTTGCCTTTGTGTAAGAAATAACCGGGGACCCGTCCCGTGAATCCAGACGGCTTATAAATATATCTATCTCGGCGCCGATTTCCGGCAATGTTTGAAAATCAACGACACTCACAAAACCGTCCCTTTTTAAACCCAAGTCCACAACTACCTGTCCGTTCATAACTGCGATAACTTTTGCCTTCACAATCTGACCCGGTTTCAGTTCCTGAATATCGGGCATCTTATCCATCATCATCTCTTCCATACTACTTTCCTATCCTCCTTTTTTCGCGGCAATTTATATTGCCTGGTTTTTTTATAATTCCTATTGCTTCTTTTATTATCCAATCCGGCGTTGAAGCGCCTGCGACAATTCCGATGCATTTAACATTTTCCAACCATTCGTTTTTCAAATCTTGCGCCGTTTCAATGTGATAAGTTTTTTTTCGGATTTTCTTTGAAATGGCGGCAAGCCGTTTTGTATTGGCGGAATTTTTTCCTCCGATGACAAACATAACGTCGCACTTCCCTGCCATTTTCATTGTTTCCTTCTGCCTGTTTATAGCGTCCGGACAAATAGTGTTGAATATTTTAAACTCGTTTGAATAACCAAGAAGACCGGCAGCAATTTTTATAAAGTTTTCCGGCGATTGAGTTGTTTGTGTAATAATGCCTATTTTCGGAAAAAATTTCAGTTTTTTTATGTCTTCGTTTGTTTTCAATATAACGGTATTCTTCGGCAGATACGAAAAAATATATTTTATTTCCGGATGATTCGGATTTCCTATTATAATAATTTTATAACCCTCTTTTGTAAGTTTTTCGGCATAATTTTTGGACCTCGTAACAAACGGGCAAGTGGCATCCAATACCTTTATTCCTTTCGCTTTTGCTTCATCAAAAATATTTTTCGGGACGCCATGGGCGCGGATTATTATGCTTCCGGTTTTTATGTCCGACAATTTCTGAATGACTTTTACACCTTTGTTTTCAAGTTCCTCAACCACCTGCGGGTTATGAATTATTGGCCCGATAGTGTAGACACTGCCGGATTTTTTTGAGACGCCCAAAGCAATATCTATAGCACGACGTACGCCGAAACAAAAACCTGAATTTTTAGCGATTAATATCTTCATTTTTCAACTTTTCTATCTCCGACATAATTTTATTTGTAACGGCATAGTAATCTTCGTCGGAATTAAATCTCATCGGAACGCCGAATTTTACCTTCAATTTTTTTAAACTTATTAACTTGTCGGAATTTACTATGGCAACAGGAACAACCGGCGAATTTGAAGCAACTGACAGCATCGCCGCACCGTTTTTTAATTTTCTGATTTTTCCCGGTTTATATCGTGTCCCTTCGGGAAAAACCAAAAGTATATTTCCCGACTGTAAAATCTTTAATGCATTTTTTAATGCTCCTGCGTCGGCGACTTCCCTGTCAACCGGGAACGCATTCATTTTTTTTATAAACCAGCCGAAAACAGGAATTCTAAAAAGTTCCTTTTTTGCAATATAATATATTTTTTTCTTTATGCAACTTCCCACAAGGGGCGGGTCGGCATAACTTTGATGATTTGCGGCTAAAATATACGGACCGTTTTTAGGCAAATTTTCCAAACCGGTTATTTCCCGACGATAAACTGTGCTAAAAATTATTTTTGAAATTAACCAGCTCAGCCAATATATCATCTATCGGATTCCCTGATGTTTTCAAGTATTTTTCGCGCAACCAGTTTTTGCGTCAAAAATGTTGAATCTATAACGATAGCATCCCTTGCTTTCTTAAGCGGACTAATTCCCCTGTGCCTGTCGCGATAGTCCCTTTTTCTTATTGCTTCGGCAATTTTTTTTAACGAAACTTTTTTGCCTTTTGCTTTAAGTTCTTTCCAACGTCTTACTGCCCGTTCCTTTGGTTTTGCGTCAAGATAAAACTTCTTTTCTGCATCGGGAAAAACAGCTGTTCCAATGTCTCTTCCTTCCATAACGACCTCGCCGTTTCTGCCAAGAAGCCGCTGCTTATCTCTTAAAATTTTTCTAACCCCTTGAATCGCCGCAATCGTATTTGTGTTTTTTGTGACATTTTCGGAGCGGATTTTTTCGGAAACATTTTTGCCGTCTACAAAAATTTTAAGTTTATCATCCGACTGGACAAGTTTAATGCCGGTTTTCTTTGACATTTCAACGATTTTTCTTTCAGCCCGCAGGTCAATTTTATTAGCCATCACTTTCCATGTTATAGCACGGTACATAGCACCCGTATCAATATAAAGATAGCCAAGTTCTCTGGCAACGATTTTTGCTATCGTTGATTTCCCTGCGCCCGCAGGCCCATCAATCGCAACAACCGGTTTTTTTCTCATTGTTTAATTTTTTTGAATAAACTCCAAAACTCCGGAAATGAAATATTTACACACTCTTTATCCGTAATTTCTGTGTTTCCTTCGGCAATGAGTGAAGCGATGGCTAATGACATCGCAATCCGGTGGTCTTTGTAAGAATCAACTTTGGCACCTTTTAATTTCGTCGGGCCTTTTATTATCAAGCCGTCTTCAAGTTCCTGTATATCTGCACCCATTTTTCTTAATTCCGATGACATCGCTTTCAAGCGGTCGGTTTCTTTTACTCTCAATTCTTTTGCACCCGTAATTTTTGTAATTCCTTCCGCCTGCGTCGCAGTCACAGCAATTATCGGTATCTCGTCAATTAAAAGCGGTATTTCACTTCGTTCAATGTTTGTTGATTTCAATTCGGATGATTTTACAACTATATCGGCAATCACCTCGCCTGCAATTTCCCTCTTATTTTCAATTTCAATTTTCGCACCCATTCTTTTTAATACATCAATAATACCTGTTCTCGTCGGATTTACACCGACATTTTTTATTTTTAATTCTGAATTCTTGACTATCGTTGCTGCAACCATAAAAAATGCTGCTGAAGAAATGTCGCCCGGGATAAAAACATCGGAAGGATGAAGTTTTGCAATACCGTTTATTGAAACTGTATTTTTATTAACTTCTATTTTCGCACCAAAACTTTTCAGCATTCTTTCCGTGTGGTCACGGGATTTTTCAGGTTCTGTAAAACTTGTAATACCATCGGCATAAAGCCCGGCAAATAAAACACAGGATTTCACCTGTGCGGAAGATATTTTTGAATCGTAATTTACCGGCTTTAAATTGCCGACTTCAATTTCAATCGGCAAATAGCCGTTGTTAGATTTTATTTTTGCGCCCATTTTTTCAAGCGGCTCAATGATTCTTTTCATCGGTCTTTTTGAAAGTGATTCGTCCCCTATAATTTTAGTTGTAAAATTTTGTCCTGCTAAAATTCCCGATAAAAGCCGGACAGTCGTCCCGGAATTACCCGCATCCAAAACACCGGAAGGTTTTTTTAATTTTAGACCGCGACCTTTAACAATAATTTCGCCGTCTTTTTCGGCAATATCTACGCTGAGTTTTTTAAGGCAATTCATTGTGGAAATACAGTCGTCCGCTTTTAAGAAATTTTTTATACGGGAAGTGCCTTCTGCAATTGCGGAAATCATCAATGCCCGATGTGATATTGATTTGTCCGGTGCGACTTCTATTTCACCTTTTATGAACATAGTAATCTCTTTTCTCTTTGGCTTTTCTGAAAATTTTAGCGAGTTCTTCTTTTGTTTTCGCATTTTCAATTTTTGATAGTTCTTTTTTGAATTTTCTAATCGCTGTCCGAACATTTGTTCGGTTATTAAAAATTATATCTGCCCACATTTCCGGGTCGGAAGATGCGATGCGGGTTGTATCTTTGAAACCGTTTCCGGCAAATTCAAAATTATCCGCCGAATTTACCAAAGCGAATGCGACGGCGTGCGACAGATGGCTCGTCATAGAGAGAATTTTGTCGTGACTGGCAGGAGGCATAATTTTTACTTTTGCTTTCATTTTTTCCCAAAGTTTTTTTACTATATCCAAAGATTTCTTATCGGTTTTATTAGTCGGCGTAAGAACGACAACCGCATTTTTAAAAAGATCTTTGGAAGCATATTTCACCGATGTTTTTTCCGAACCGGCAATGGGATGCCCTCCGATAAAGTTAATGTTAAGTTGTAAGTGACAAGTATTAAGAAATTTTTCGATACCATTGACGATTGGTCGTTTAACACTGCCTACATCTGTAATAATTGCGCCTTTTTTGCAATACGGGAAAATATTTTTTATAGTTTGAGCGATAAGTCCGACGGGAAGACAGACAAAAACAATATCGGCATTCTTAACACCTTCTTTTATATCAATAGTAACTTCATCAACAGCGCCGATTTTTTTGGCGAGTTTAAGCCGCTTAAGATTTCTTCCGATGCCAATAACTTTTTTAACTTTTAATTTTGAATTTTTTAGTGCCAGTCCTATAGACCCGCCGATAAGTCCGACACCGATTATTGAAACTATCATATTTCCCTGCCCACCGCTTTCGCAACCGCTGTCAATTCATTCATCATTTTATCAAATTGTGCCGGCAATAGTGACTGCGGTCCGTCGGAAAACGCTTTTTCCGGATATGGATGAACTTCAACTAAAAGACCATCGGCGCCGGCGGCAACGGATGCCTTGCACATCACCGGAATATATTCGCGGACGCCAACACCGTGCGAAGGGTCTACAAAAACCGGAAGATGAGAAAGTTTTTTGATAACAGGCACGGCATTCAAATCAAGCGTGAACCTCGTTGCCGTCTCAAAAGTCCGTATTCCCCTCTCGCACAAAATAACATTGTAATTTCCCTGCGCCATAATGTATTCCGCCGACATTAAAAATTCTTCAATAGTCGCCGAGAGCCCGCGTTTAAGTAAAACAGGTTTTTTTGTTTTTCCCGCCTCTTTCAGCAAATCAAAATTTTGCATATTTCTGGCGCCTATCTGCACAATGTCGGCATACCGTGCAACGAGCGCGACCTGGTTTACATTCATCGCCTCGGTAATAACGGGAAGTCCCGTTATTTTTTTAACCTCAGCAAGATATTTTAAACCTTTTTCGCCCAATCCCTGAAAAGCATAGGGGGACGTCCTTGGTTTGAATGCGCCGCCTCTTATCATTTTTGCACCTGAAATTTTTATTTTTTTTGCAATTTCAAGAAGCAGTTCCTTTGTTTCAACAGAGCAAGGACCCGCCGCAATAATCACATCGGCGCCGCCGATTTTTATATCGCCGATTTTTATAACCGTATTTTCTTTTTTAAACTCACGACTTACCAGTTTATACGGTTTTGAAATGGGCGTAATGAAAGCAACGGCATCCATCGCATCAAAAATATCTTTTTTTAGTATTGCGTTAAGTCCTATAACGCCGATAACGGTTATTTCCTTGCCTCGTGAAATATGCGGAGTGAAACCCAATTCCTTAATTTTTTTGCAAACCGCATCCACATCTTTTTTTGCCGCGTTCGGCTTTAATGTTAAAATCATATTACTTTTGTAACCTCCCTGATAAATTTTCTGTTTTCCGCAGGAGTTCCTATAGTAACTCTTATAAATTTTTTCAGCATGTATTCATCCATTGCCCTTATTATAACGCCTTTTTTCAAAAGTTTTTCAAAAATAATCCTACCGTCTATTTTCACATTAACAAGTATGAAATTTGCAACAGAAGGAACATACTCTAATCCGATTTTTTGAAGTTCCCGATATAAATATTTCTTTTGTTGTAAAACCAATTTTTTTGATTTTTGAATATGTTGTTTATCGTCCAGAGCGGAAACAGCGGCGGCTTGGGCAACGGAAGACACATTAAACGGCGGGCGGATTCTTTCAACGTATGAAACGATTTCCGGTAAGGCAACACCGTATCCGATTCTTAAACCTGCGAGACCGTATATTTTTGAAAATGTTCTTGAAAACATTACATTAAGTCCTTTTTTGAGATATTCAAGTCCAAGCGGATAATCTTTTTCGGCAACATATTCGGCGTACGCCTCATCAACAAAGGTTAAAGGTGAAAAGTTCCCGCCACACGAATCGGCGGGTCCGCCTTTGGCGGAAAACGTTAAAAGTTTGGAAAAATAATTTTCAAATTCTTTTTTTGTATTATATGTACCCGTCGGATTATTCGGATTGGCGATGAATATTATTTTTGTTTTCCTGGTCACGGCAGCCGTCATCGCATTTAAATCATGTTTGTAATTTTTCATCGGGACTTCAATGACCTTGCATCCCATTAAATCACCTGCCATTTTATATCTGATAAATGCATGCTCGGATACAATTATTTCATCTTCCGGATTTAGAAATGTTTTCCCGATAAGCTCTATTATTTCGTCGGTGCCGTTTCCGAAAATAATTTGATTTTCACCGACATTGTAAATTGCGGCAATTTTTTTTCTCAACTCAAAACAATATCCGTCGGGATAAATATTAATTTTATTTAACACTTTTTTTATGGAAGATACCGCCTTTGAAGAAGGCCCCGACGGGTTTTCATTTGATGCAAGTTTAACAACTTCTTTGAGATTGAACTCTCGCTTAACATCATCAATCGGTTTTCCCGGAATATACGGCTGAAAATTCAAAATATTTTTTCTTACAAAATTTTTCATATTATTCACCTATCGGATAAGAACCGAGAATTTTTAATAACGAACAACTTTTTTCAAGTTCAGCCAATGCTTTCTTCACATTTTTGTTATGTATATGTCCGACAAAATCTACGAAAAATATGTATTCCCATGCCTTTTTTCTCGTCGGACGGGATTCAATTTTTGTAAGGTTGAGTTTATATTTTTTGAAAGGCACAAGCATATCATGTAAAGCACCGACCCTGTCTTTTACTGAAAACATTATTGATGTTTTATCGTATCCCGAAGACGGCGGATTTTGCCTGCCTATTACGAAAAATCTTGTAAAATTATTTTTATAATCTTCTATGTTTTTCGCAAGTATGTTAAGTCCGTAAATTTCGCTTGCAACAACTGAAGATATCGCTGCGGTGTTTTTTTCTTTTTTGGCAAGACGGGCGGCTTCGGATGTTGAAGCAACCTCTACAATTTTAGCGTCTTTCAGATTTTTTTCAATCCAATTTCTTGTTTGTGCTATTGCCTGTGGATGAGAATATACCTTTTTTATTTTTCGTATTGACGTTTCATTGGATAACAAATAATGAGAAATTTCTAAAAATATTTCCGATGTAATCTTCAAATCGGAATCAATAAACATATCCAATGTATGATTTACAACACCCTCGGTTGAATTCTCTATCGGCACCACGCCATAATCAGCGCGACCTTTTTCAACCTCGGTAAAAACATCTTTTATCGACTCAACGGGAATATATTCAACATTTCTTCCAAAAATTTTTATCGCAGCAAGATGAGTAAATGTTGCCGCAGGTCCAAAGTAAGAGACCTTTATTTTTTTCTGAATAGAACGGGAAACATTCAGAATCTCTCTGAAAATATCGGATAATGCTTCGCCGGTAATCGGTCCCTTATTTAAGTTTTTTAAGTTGGAAATAATTTCCCTTTCACGAAGCGGAACAAAAATATCCTCTTTTTTCTTTGACTTAATTTTTCCGATTTCAACTGCAAGTTTCACTCTTTCGTTTAGAAGTTTAAGTATTCCTTCATCTACCCTATCTATTTTGCTCCTGATTTTTTCAATCATCATCCCTCCCTGTCTCTGTCAGGCAGACATCATCATTAAAGATATTATTCTTTTGGAAGTTTTTGTTTTTCTGTAAGAAAAGAAAGCCCCGGTATAAGTGCATAAGTTTGAATTGCTTACATTAGACACACCGGTTTTTTTGAGTTGCTCTTCTGCGAGCGCATCAAGGTTCACATTGTAACATTTCTCACAAATATGAGGACCTATTGCCGCATAAATATCAAGAGAATTAGAACCGAAATTTTTTACAAACATATCTATTGCTTTGGAAACTACAAGTTTTGAAAGTCCCGCACGTCCGGCATGAATAAGCCCGATTATTTTTTTTATTTTATCAAAAATAAAAACCGGAAGGCAATCGGCGGTAAAAACGGCAAGTATAACTCCTTTTTCTCGCGTTATCAATCCGTCCGTTCGGGATAAAATTTTTCCGGCATCGTTGCCTGTTACAATTTTTATATTATCACTGTGAACCTGTTCACCGAAAATTATAGCATCACTTCCAAAATATTTCTCTAAAAGATTTTTTCTGTTTTTTTCATCTTTCATATCACCCAAAGATGCCGTGGACGAAAAAACTTTTACACCTTCTTTTTCAAGTGCCTTTTCACAATATAAACCATTTTTAAACTTCCACATTTTTATACAACTGCACCGCTGTCCGAACTTATCCCTCGTATATTCATCATAAGTTCTTCGGGATTAGTTGCCGCAGCAAGAGCATCTTCAAGCGAAATATTACCGGAATTATAAAGATTCAACAGCGACTGATTAAATACCTGCATCCCGTAATAAGCACCCTGCTTCATCGCCTGCATTATTTCGCTCATTGTATTTTGTTCAATGAATTTTTTCACCAATGCGGTAACCACTAAAACTTCACAGGCAGGAACTCTTCCGCCTTTTATATTAGCAAGAAGCCGCTGAGAAATAACGCCTTTTAATGTATCGGATAGTTGGAGCCGTATCTGGTTCTGATGGTGCGGCGGGAACATATCAACAATTCTGGTTACCGTCTGAATTGCATCAATAGTATGGATTGTTGAAAGAACGAGATGTCCTGTTTGAGCGGCCGAGAGTGCCGCGGCCATTGTCTCAGTATCTCGCATTTCACCTATTAGAATAACATCCGGGTCCTGTCTTACTATGTGCTTTAATGCCTCGCTATATGAGGTTGTATCCAATCCCAATTCTCTCTGAGAAATTATTGAAAGTTTGTCTTTGTGTAAAAACTCTATCG
This sequence comes from Elusimicrobiota bacterium, assembly GCA_041658185.1. Lineage (GTDB taxonomy): Bacteria > Elusimicrobiota > UBA8919 > UBA8919 > UBA8919 > UBA8919. The sequence goes on along the minus strand of JBBAAR010000005.1, from coordinate 92,575 downwards.
GGTCCTCAAGTGTGATGATATGATTGGTGCGGGTTGAGTTTATATGCTCAATCATTGAGGCAAGTGTTGTTGATTTTCCACAACCTGTGGTGCCTGTCACAAGTACCAATCCCCTCTGGTTATCCGCTATTTTTTTTACAACCTGCGGAAGATTGAGTGTTTCAAAAGACGGAATTTCAACCGGTACATATCTCATTGCTATGTTGACACTTCCTCTCTGACGGTAAATATTGCCTCTGAATCTTCCGACGCCTGCAAGTGAATAAGACAAATCGCACTCGCCTTTTACAGCAAAAAGTTCGCGTTGTTTCGGATTCATTATTGACTGTGCAATTTTATCCGTCTGCTCTGCTGAAAAAATTTTACCCTCAACCGATTTGAGTTTTCCGTCAATTCTCAAAACTGCAAATGTTTTTGACCTCAAATGTAAATCCGATGCCTTTTTTGAAACCATTAGTTTAAGAAGTTCATCAAGTTCTTCCATAAAAATAATCTCCATCCCGCAAAAGCGAGATAACGCTTTGTATCATTTTAATTTGCTGGCTTTCCGACGCTTAAACGCCGGCTTTTTCAAATCATCCATAGTGATATTTTTTTCTTCCTGTTTTTTTTCTTCACTTTTGTATCCGAATTTTTTCTGACGGTCTGATTTTCGTTCACCGGAAAAACCTGTTGCAATAACCGTGATTCTGATGATGTCGTTAAGTTCATCGTCAAATGCCAAACCAAAAATATGTTTTGCTTCCGGAGACATAGAATCCGAAATCAAAGACATTGCTTTTTGGACCTCTTCCATTTTAAGGTCGTTGCTGTTACCGGTAATATTAACCAAAATACCCGTGGCGCCTTCTATGCTGACATTATCCAAAAGAGGACTTGTAACGGCCATTTTGGTCGCTTTTGATGCACGGTCATCCCCTGATGCTTCACCGAAACCGAGCATGGCTTCTCCGGCATTTTGCATAATTGTCTTAACATCCTGGAAATCTACATTTATTAAACCTTTTGATGTTATTATGTCTGATATTGACTGAACTGCTCTTTTTAATACCTCGTTGGATTTTTCAAATGTTTGCGTTACAAGCATTTCATTATCAATAATAGAAACCAATTTATGATTCGGAATTTCTATCAGTACATCCGTGTGCGGCTTTAATTCTTTAATGCCTTCCTCAGCAATACTCATTTTCAATTTGCCTTCCCACATAAAAGGTTTTGTTACAACCCCCACTGTGAGTATCCCTAATTGCTTGGCAATTTTTGCAACAACAGGAGAAGCGCCGGTACCAGTGCCTTTTCCCATTCCAGCCGTGATAAAAACCATGTCAGTCCCTCGGAGTATTTCCTCCACCGTGCCGACACTTTCTTCAGCGGCTCGACGGCCGATATCAGGGTTTGCACCGGAACCGTGTCCTTTCGTTAATTTCGGACCGAGTTGAATTTTATGTTCTGCCAAAGACGAACTTAAAGCATCGGCATCAGTATTGGCAGCGATAAATTGGACGCCCTTTATTTTTGAGGTGACCATCAGATTGACGGCATTTCCGCCGGCGCCGCCTATACCGATTACTTTTATATTCGCAGGACTGGTTTGTAAATCATCTATAATTTTTATTTTCATAATTCTAACCTATTCAACTACTTTCGCAACTACGAAACTACAAAAGTAGTTTTCACTTTACCGTCTGAAAACTGGTTTTTCTATTTTTGTTTTTTACGTAATTTTACACTTTTTTTATTACTTCGTTTATATCGCATCTTCAAAGAATTTTTTGAGTTTTGTAAGCCATCCGGGTTTTTTAGAAATATACCTTGAAGACCTTTCCAATTCTGAAAAATTTACTTTTACAAGACCGATAGCACAAGCAAAAGACGGGTCAGCGAGGCCGTTAACAGAACCCCTGATGTATTGAGGAATACCGATAATCGTCGGCAGCTGCAAAATTTCCTCGCAGGCCTCCTTCATACCGAGAAGTTGACACGCTCCGCCTGTAATAATAACTCCGGAAGATATTAAATCTTTGTACGGCGACTTTGTAATTTCGTCGTCAACAAACGAAAGTATTTCCTCCACGCGGGGTTTTATTATATCGCATAAGGTTTTTCGCGTTACCGTTTTTTGCGTGCGGCCGTCCACGGATAAATATGTTATTTCCTCTTTGGCGTCTATAAGCGAAGTGATTGCCGAACCGTATTTTTCCTTTATGTCTTTTGCGACAGCGGCGGAAGTTCTTAAACCGTGCGATATGTCGCTGGTTATATCGTCGCCGCCAAAGGCAATTTCTCTTATGTACCTGCTTGATTTATCAAAATAAATCGCTATGTCCGTCGTCTGATCGCCCATATCAATAAGCACGCAACCGATTTTTTTTTCTTCCGGGGATACGGTAACTTCACCCGCAGCCAGTATATTTGACACGAATTCTTTACAAACAAAACCGGCATCGTTAACGCATTTTTGCAAATTATTTATGTACGACTTCACGCCTGTTACTATGTGAACATCCACCGAAAGATGGGAACCCTGCAAACCTATCGGGTCTTCAATGCCTTTTTGCCCGTCAACCGTAAACTCCTGCGGAATAGTGTGAATTATTTCTCTATCGGTCGGAAGCATAATCGCTTTTGCGGAAGTCATAACCTGCGTGATATCATCATGAATTATTTCCTTATCCGTTCTGACTACATTTATTGCTGTGGAATGATTTATAGAGTTTATATGTTGTCCTTTTATTCCGACTACAACTTCAGAAATTGTTTCGTCTGCCATAATTTCTGCCGCATCAACTGCCTCCTCAATTGCTTTTACGGTTTCTTTTATGTTTGCGACAGAACCCTTATTCAGTCCGCGGCAAGACGCAAAACCAATTCCGATAATTTCCGGTATATCCGACTCAACTTTTTTTGCAATTACACAGGTAACTTTTGACGACCCGACATCAAGTCCCGCAACAATTTTTTCTCTCGACATAAATCTACCCCGCAAATAATTTTTACTTTGCCCGAACAATCACTTCTTTATACTCGTTTGAAAAATCACGCATATTTATATACTGCGCTTTTTTACCTTTTGTTTCCAAATCGGCAATAACTTTTTCAAGGTAAGAAATCTTTGACTCAACATTCTGCGACGAGCCGATACAAACCTTGCACTTATCACCTATAAAAAAAATAATGTCATCCGGCGAAACCGCCGTAATTCCGTTTATTTCTTTGTGAATAGGAAAATCGGAAACATTTTTGAGAAATTTCAAGCAGGCAGTTTTATTTTCCGGCGTTAAATTATCCGCAATTTTTGGAAGCGCTCTATAACTCTCCGGCAGAACAAATAATTTCAGGTTTTCGTCTATTCCGACCCTCTTGTTTGATACTTTTGTTTCCGCGAGCGGTATCCGTTCTTCAATTTCGGCGATTATTTTATTCGGGAGCCGCTTGCTTATTTTTACATCTTTTATGGCAGGGAACTTTTCCTTTAACTGCAATTCCCTGCTTTTTAATTTGAGCAGAAATATATTTTTGCCTTCAAAATCCAGATAATTCAAGACCGCCGATTTATCTGTAATACCGATTCCTTTTACTTCTATTGATTTTACATTAAAAATCGGAGATGTCAACAAAAATTTTGATATTTTATTCACGGCAAAACCTAAAACGGCAAATAAAATAATTACCGCCGTGATTTTAATCAACGAGTTTTTTCTCTTTTTACTTCGCTCAATTTTTGTTTTGAGCCGCACCCTAACTCTGTGTTTTTTCATTTAAGGACAACTCTATTATTTTTTTTATAAGTTCGGCGAAGGTATAACCGTCATACTTTGCCGACTCAGGAAAAAGAGATGTTGCGGTCATTCCGGGAATTGTGTTGACTTCCAAAACATAAATATCGCTTTTTTTATCAACAATCATATCAACGCGGGACATCGCGCGGCAACCGAGCGATTTGTGCGCTAAAAGTCCGAGTTGTTTTGCTTTACCAATAATCTTTTGAGAAAGCCGGGGCGGAATTAAATGTCTGGAGCCACCGGCGGCATACTTTGAGTAAAAATCATAAAATTCATTTTTGGGAATAATTTCTATCGGTGTCAGCGGTTTATCACCCAGTATCGGAACCGTTATTTCTGTGCCGTCAATATATTCCTCAATAATTGCTTTATCGTCGTATTTTAATGCGTTTTTTATCGCTTTTTTCAGTTGCGATTTTTTTCTTACGATTGTAATTCCTATTGCCGAACCCTGCAGTGCAGGTTTAACAACACAAGGCAACTTAAATGCTAAATGCTGAATGCTAAATGTTGAATTTGTAACCACTTGCCATTTCGGAGTGCGAATATTTACCGATTCAAAAATTTTTTTTGAATGGATTTTATTCATAGCCAGAGCGGATGCCAAAACCCCCGAACCGCTGTAATGAATTCCTAAAATTTCCAAAAGTCCCTGCATCGTTCCGTCCTCGCCAAAAGATCCGTGAAGAGCAATAAAAGCAAAATCAATTTTTGACAATAAAAGTTTTTTTATGAAATCCTTTTTACCGGAATCAATAAGCACGACACTGAATTTCTCCTTTTTCAATGTGCTCGCTATTGCAGAACCCGTTTTCAGTGAAACTGCCCGTTCGCTTGATTTCCCGCCGTAAATAACCCCAACTTTTTTTATTTTCATTTGTCTATTACTTTTATTTCCAATTCTAAATTTTTATTAAATTTTCCTTTTACTTTTTTTTGGATTTTTTCTATCAGTTTTAAGACATCGTCTGCTGTTGCGTTGCCTGTGTTGTTTATGTAATTTGCGTGTAATTTTGACACAACGGCACCGCCAACGGATGCACCCTTTAGTCCTGTCCGGTCTATCAAACGGGCGGCATAATCGCCGGTCGGATTTTTGAAAATACAGCCGGCATTATAAAAACCAAACGGCTGGGTTTTGACACGATGTCGCATCAATTTATTCAGATTTTTTATTATATCGCTTTTGGATTTTTTTTTCAATAAAAATTCTGCCGATATTATTATGTTTTTCGGTGGAATATTTGAACCCCTGTAAGAAAATTTTAGCGATTTTTTTTTCATTTTTTTCATCTCGCCTTTTTCATTCATAACCGTTACCGATTTTATCAAAGAACCGATATATCCCTCTTTTGTGCCGGCATTCATTATAACCGCACCGCCGACGGTTCCTGGAATTCCGACAAGCGACTCCGCACCGCTTAAACCGTTATCGGCGCACTTTTTCACAAAAAGTTGCAACGCACTTCCACCGCCGGCAACGGCACTTTTCTTTTGCAGATTAAAATTCAAACTGCTTAAATCGCCCTTCAACCGAATAACAATTCCTCTTACTCCCTTATCTTTAACGAGAATGTTTGAACCGAAACCAATTATTTGATACGGAATTTTTTTTTTAATACAAAGTTTTATGAGTTGTTTCAACTCGGTGATTGTTTTTACTTCAATATAAAAATCGCATTTGCCGCCGATACGGAATGTTGTGTGTCGGTTCATTGGCTCTTTTTCAAGCACTTTTCCGCTTACAATTTTTGATATTTCAGAACGGTTTAACCTCATTAAGCACCTTCAAAATCTCGGCGGATTTTTTCCAGACATCACCGGCACCGAGAGTAATAACGACATCGCCGTCTCTTATTTCTTTTGAAACGGTATTAACATCAGAGAATTTTCCCGCATCTTTTTTTTCATTTTTTACAATTGCATCTATTATTGTCTGCGAGGAAATTCCGGGAATGGGTTTTTCGCTGGCGGCGTAAATATCCAGAACCCTTATTACATCCGCCTCGCCGAATGCACCGCCAAACTGGTCTTTAAGCATTTGGGTTCTTGTATATCTGTGCGGCTGAAATAAAACAAATAATCTTTTTTTCGGATTAATAGACCTTATCGCAGAAAGCGTTGCCTTAATTTCCGTCGGATGATGACCGTAATCGTCTATGAATACCACATTTTTGTAACTGCCTGTTTTTTCCAGACGGCGGCCGACGCCGTTAAATTCAAGCAGCGCCTTTGCAATTTTGGAAAATTTAATTTCCAACTCCAAACCGCATACAACACTTGCGAGCGCATTAAGAACATTATGCCGGCCAGGTATTTTTAGTTCTATATTTCCTAAAAGTCTCCCGTGGTCTAAAACATCAAATTTACTGCCGATGTCCGTCGCCTCAACATTTTTTGCCTTAAAATCCGCGGAATCGTTGAAACCGTAAGTGTAATATTTTCTTGTTATTTGCGGAATAATGCTTTTCAGATTTTCATCTTCATTACACAAAATGGCACAACCGTAAAACGGAATTTTATTTATGAACTGGATAAACGCGATTTTTATATTTTCCATCGTGCCGTAATGGTCAAGATGGTCGTTGTCAATGTTTGTTACAACTGCAAATGTCGGAGAAAGTTTTAAGAATGACCCGTCGGATTCATCGGCTTCAGCGACCAGATATTCCCCTTTTCCAAGTTTTGCACCGGTACCGAAATTGTTGAATTTTCCGCCTATTACAACGGTCGGGTCAAAACCGGCATTTGCTAAAATCAGAGATGTCATAGAAGTTGTGGTGGTTTTTCCGTGACACCCTGCAATGGCAATTGAATATTTCAACCGCATAAGTTCCGCAAGCATTTCAGCGCGGGGAATGACAGGAATTTTTTGCGAGTGTGCCGCAAGGACTTCAGGATTATCTTTTGTTACAGCCGTTGAAGTAACCACAACATCAACATTGGAATTTTCTAAATTTTCTTTTCTATGACCGATTTTTATTTCCGCGCCAACTTTTCTTAACCGTTTCGTAACATCCGTTTCTTTTAAGTCGGAACCGCTCACATTAAAACCGAGATTCAAAAGCACTTCGGCAATCCCCGACATTCCGCTTCCTCCGATACCTATAAAATGAATATTCTTAAATTTTTTTCTGAACATTTTTTATCTCTCTTATAATCTCACCAACCCATTTACTCTGCGGGATTTTTTTGACGGGTTTGCCTTTTTTGAAAAGCAAACCAAAACCCTTTCCGCCGGCAATACCTATGTCTGCACCTCTAGCTTCGCCAGGTCCGTTGACGACACAACCCATTACTGCTACTTTAATAACATTGGAAGTGGAAAGTGAAAAGTGAAAAGTAGATAACTGCTTTTCCAACTGATGAACTATTTTTATTAAATTCGTCTGACATCTTCCGCAGGTAGGACAGGAAATTATTTCAATCCCTCTTTTTCTGAGTCCTAATGTTTTTAGTATTTCCCAGCCGGCTTTAACTTCTTCTTCCGGTGAAGCAGTCAATGACACCCGAATAGTATCTCCAATTTTTTGATTTAAAAGAATTCCGAATGCAGACGCCGATTTTACGATGCCTGAAAATTCCGTACCCGCCTCGGTAATTCCGAGATGAACAGGATAATTTCTCATTTGTGAAACAAGTTGATTTGCCGACACAGTTGTCTGAACATCATTTGATTTAAGAGAAACAACTATATCCGTAAAATCCATGCTCTCAATAATTTTTATATTCTCCATCATTTCACTTGCCATTTGTTCAGCCATTTGCAATGAAGACATTTTCAACATTCCTTCGGATTTTTTCAAAATTTTCAGCGAGCCGGAATTCACACCGATTCGGATAGGAATCTTTCTCTTTTTTGCGGCAATTACGACTTTTTCTATATTTTCTTTTGAACCGATATTTCCGGGATTTATTCTGATTTTGTCAACGCCCTGATTTATTGACTCAACCGCAAGCCGCCAGTCAAAATGAATGTCTGCAACCAAAGGAATTTTTATATTTTTTTTTATTTTCGATAAAACCTTTGCCGACGACATATCCGGCACTGCGACGCGGATAATTTCGCAGCCGACATCTTCAAGTTTTTTTATTTGATTAACGGTGCTTCGCCAGTCAATAGTTTTTGTCTTCGTCATTGACTGGACACGGACCGGCTGGCCGCCGCCGATATAAGTATTCCCAATTCTGATTTTTTTTGTTTTATACATATCACTCACCTATAATTTTTACAAGCACCCGTTTTTTTCTCTGACCGTCAAACTCGCCGTAAAAAATCTGTTCCCACGGTCCAAAATCCAATTTTCCGTTTGTTATAGCCGCAACAACTTCTCTTCCCATTATTGTCCTTTTCAGATGTGAATGAGCATTGTCTTCACCCGTCAAATTATGTTTGTATTTCTCAGGTGAATACGGCACCAGTTTTTCAAGCCATTCTTTGAAATCGGTTTTCAGACCCTCTTCCTCATCATTGATAAACACACTTGACGTAATGTGCATCGCATTGATGAGGCAAAGCCCCTCTTTCACGCCGCTTTTTTTGACCAGTTTTTCAACCGTTTCCGTTATATTCACAAACTCAATTTTGCTTTTCGTATTAAAGCACAAATGTTCAGTTAATAATTTCATTTTATTTACTTTGCTTGCTCCACTCGTTTCCAGAAACCGTTTTTTGTTCTCAAAATATCCTGATATGTGGCATAAAGCGCGAGCGTTATTAAAAGTGCAAACCCGACGGAATTTGCAAATTGCATAACTTTTTTATTCAAAGATTTTCTTGAAAGTCCTTCAAAAAGATAAAATGCTATATGCCCGCCGTCGACAATAGGAATGGGCAGAAGATTGAACATCCCGAGCGCGACCGAAACAATCGCTATGAAATTCATAAATGTTTTTACGCCGAGTTTCGCCGCAAAATAAGCCGCCTGCATAATCCCGACGGGTCCCGAAACCTCCGACGGCGCTTCCCAGAGCGTCAATTTCATATAAAGATATTTTAGCGGCGTTACCGTCCAGAAAATTATCTGGTTAAATGACTCTTTTATTGCTTTTATAAAACCCACTTTTACGACAATCGGTTCGGACGACATATCATAAATTATTCCGATACGCGACATTTTTATTTTCTCGTCATACTTAGGCGTGATTTTAATATCTACAATTTTATCATTCCTTTTGACCGAAAAAACCAGTTCTTTGTCTGCCGATGTTTTTACAATTTTTGATACAATACCGGCATCTTCAATTTTATTGCCGTTGATAGCAACTATTTCATCGCCGGATGATAGACCTGCGATAAAAGCAGGCGATTTTTTTTCCACTAATTTTACGACGGGACGCTGATATTGTAATCCCCAGACGGAAATAATAAACAAGAAAATAATAAAAGCGGAAATGTAATTCATTATTGCGCCGGCGGAAACAATGGCAATCCGCTCATACCATTTTTTTGAAAAAAATTCGTCAGGTGCGCCGCCGATCTCGTCTATTTCCTCGCCCGCCATTTTTACAAATCCGCCGAAAGGAATGGGTCTTACCGAGTATCTCGTTTCGTTTTTTGTCCACTTAAAAATCGGTGGACCAAATCCGAACGCAAAATCCAGAACCTTTACTTTCAACTTTTTTGCAACGATAAAGTGACCGAACTCATGAATCATTATTACAAACCCGAACATCACGGCAACTGCCAGTATACTTAAAATAATTGTCATTTCATCTCCTCAACAAATTTTCTTGTTTCATCATCAACATTTAATATGTCTTCCAAATTAGGGTTTTTTATGGTTTTATGCTTTTTCATTGCTTTTTCTATAAGTTTGGGAATCTGTAAAAACCGGATTTTACCTTCTAAAAAATTTCTAACTGCAACTTCGTTGGCAGCGTTAAGGACGGCAGGCATTGTTCCGCCGATTTTTGCCGAAGTTAATGCAAGTTCAAAACACGGAAAATTTCCGGTTGAAAAATTAAAAAATTCAAGTTTTCCGACAGATGGCAAATCCAGTTTTTTAACCGTTGATGCCTTTCTTTCAGGATATGTTAACGCATACTGTATCGCAAGCCGCATGTCGGCTCTGCCCATCTGTGCTATAATTGAACCGTCAACAAACTCAACGGCACTGTGAACTATTGACTGCGGATGAATTACAACCTCTATTTTTTGATATGGCACACCAAAAAGATAATGTGCCTCTATAACCTCAAAACCCTTGTTTATCATTGTTGCGGAATCAACGGTGATTTTTCTTCCCATTTTCCAAGTAGGATGTTTCAGGACATCTTCCACTTTAACTTTTGAAAGATTCTTTTTTGAGTAATTTCTAAACGGGCCGCCGGATGCAGTCAAAATTATTTTTGAAATCTCTTCTTTACTTTTACCGTCAATACACTGAAAAATTGCGGAATGTTCGCTGTCAACAGGAATTATTTTGGCGGGATATTTTTTTAGGAGTCCTGTTATTAAATCGCCGGCGATAACAATCGCTTCTTTATTCGCAAGTGCAATTTTTTTTTTAAATTTTATTGCGTTTATAAGAGGTATAAGCCCTGCGGCACCCACAACGGAAATCAGGACAACATCCGCTTTTGAAATTAATGAAATGTTTTTTAAGCCGTTACTTCCAACGACACTAATTTCCGGCTTAAATTTTCTTGACTGTTTTTCCAGAAGCGACTTGTTCTTATTTGCGGATAACCCTATAACTTTGAAATTATTCAGATGAGTAATAACATCAAGTGCCGATGTGCCGATGGATCCGGTTGAGCCGAGAACTGAAATTTTTTTCATTATATAACAAAGAATTTTATGTAATAATAAAATACCGGTGCGGCAAAAATGAAACTGTCAAGTTTGTCCAAAATACCGCCGTGGTCTTTAAGCAAATTTGATGAATCCTTTACTCCCGCAGAGCGTTTTATCAATGATTCCGCAAGGTCACCGAACTGCGCCGAGATGCTTATTAAAACGCCAAGCGAAAAAACATCAGCGGGTCTTAAAAAATTCATGGAAAATAATTTCGCAAAAAAAACTGTAATTATGGACGCAAAAACGGAAGCGATTGCCCCTTCTACGGATTTTTTCGGACTGATTAAAGATAACCGACGGCTACCATATGCCGAACCGAAAAAATACGCCGCAGAATCGGCAACCCAAACGGTTACAAGAAGAAGTGCGATGAGTTTAAAGCCGTCCGGACGAAAATCCCTTATCAGCAAAAAATGTCCGGGAAGCCATCCGAGATAAATAATCCCGAGAAATGTAATAGCCAACGACGGTATTGCCGTACGGATATCATATCTGATTATTTCGTAGATGAAAAAAAGTAAAATTACAAGCGTAAAAATAAGAGCCGTTGCCTCGTTAGAAACACCGGATGCAATTTTAGAACCGTTGAAAAATATTGAAATGAGTATCAAAAGTATGGATATATTCCCAAAGGTTTTCCGAGGGACAAACCCCATTTTTGCCACTAACAGCCAAAATTCATATGCGGATAGAAAACAAATTCCGCAGATAAAAATAAGAAACGGAATATAACCGAGATATACGGCGACGAAAACAACCGGAATTAAAATAAAAGCAATGAAAATTCTGTTAAACATTTTTATGAACCGCCGAACCGTCTGTTTCTTTTTTGATATTCAGAGATTGCTTCCATTAGATTTTTCTTTTTGAAATCCGGCCAGAGAGTTTCAGTAGTATAAAATTCGGAATATGCCGACTGCCACAAAAGAAAATTTGAAATACGGTTTTCACCGGAAGTCCTTATTATCAAATCCGGAGAAGGTAATCCTATCGTATAAAGATATTTCTCAAAAATTTTTTCATCAACTTTTTTATAGGTACCCTCGGTTATGATTTTGTTGACCGCATCAACTATCTCCTGTCTGCCTCCGTAGTTAAGTGCAATATTCAGTATCATACCCGTATTTTTTGATGTTTTTTCCGTTGCTTCTTTAACTAATTTAACAACATCAATCGGCATCGCAGAATGTCGTCCTATTATGTTAACCTTCACATTGTTTTTGTGCAGGCCGCCGAGTTCTTTTTTGATAAACAACTTCATCAGACCAAAAAGACCCTTTATCTCGGATTTTGGTCTGTTCCAATTTTCCGTTGAAAACGCATACAACGTCAAAACTCCGACCCCCGTATCGTTGGCTGCTCTCACAACTTCCCTCACACTTTTCATACCGGCGTGATGTCCATACAGACGGGGGAGTCCCCTTTTTTTCGCCCAGCGGCCGTTTCCGTCCATTATTATCGCTATGTGTTTGGGTATATTCATTTACACCGTCATTATCTCTTTTTCTTTTTGGAGCAGTGTTTCATCTATTTTTTTTATGTAATTTTCTGTAAGTTTTTGCATTTCATCCTGTGATTTAAATTTTTCATCTTCGGTAATTTTCTTTTCGTCAAAACTTTTCTTTACAAGTTCCAGCGAAATCCTTCTCTCATTTCTTAACTCAATTTTGTGGTCTTCCGCCATTTTTTTTGCGGTCTTGATGATATCTTTTCTGCGTTCCTCCGTAAGTTGCGGAATAGGAAGCCGTATAACCTTACCGTCATTTTGAGGCGTGATACCTATATCCGCTTTTAATATCGCTTTCTCGAGTTCCTGTAAAACACCTTTATCCCACGGCGTAAGCACAATCATCCGCGGCTCCGGAATTGAAATACCAGATACCTGATTTACAGGCAGGTCAGAATCATAATATCTTACTTTTACCGTGTCCAAAATCGCAGGGGTCGCACGGCCGGTTTTAAGCGTCAGAAATTCAGATTTAAGATGTTCTAATGTCTTTTTCATTTTTTCTTCAGTCTGAACTAAAATCTGTTTTGACATAAAAACCTCCTCAAAAACCAATTTCAAATTGAGAATTGAGAGTTCAGAATTAAAATGTTAAAATCCATAATTCTTAATTTTCAATTTTCAATTCTTAATTGCCTTTCTTACAAATGGATAAGCGAGCCGACATTTTTTCCTGAGACCGCTTTTAATATATTTCCGCTTTTGCTGAAATTGAAAACTATAATTTCAATTTTATGTTGACGACATAATGAAAATGCCGCCGTATCCATTACCTTCAGATTTTGTTTTATCACATCATCATAAGAAATTTCTTTAATAAATTTAGCCGTCGGATTTTTTTTAGGGTCATCGTCATATAAACCGTCGACATTAGTCGCTTTTAATATCAATTCCGCTTTTGATTCTACGGCGAAAATTGCGGAAGCGGTATCCGTAGTAAAATGAGGACGGCCTGTGCCGCCGACCATAATAACGATATTTTTATTTTTCCAGGCATTATTTATTTTTTCAAGGGTGAATTGCTGTAAAAAATTACCCACACCAAAAGAAGAGAACACTTTTGCGGGAATGTTTTTTGACTTTAATCTCTCGCCTAAAATCATACCGTTAATGAGTGTCGCCGTCATACCTATATAATCTGCCGCCGTTTTGTCTATAAGTTTACCGTCAACACTCCCGCGCCAGATGTTGCCGCCGCCTACCACAATTCCGATAGAAACGCCTTTTTTATATACAGGGACTATTTCAGAGATTATTTTATCAACTGATGAGAAATCAATCCCGTCACCGTTTTTACCAAGCGATTCGCCGGAAAGTTTTATAATAATTTTTTTATACATACTATCATCGTAGAGCGAGTTCTAACGAGCGTCTCAAAGAAATTTGTTCCCGAGCGACTATTCTTCGCCTATTTTAAATCTTGCGAATCTTTTTACTGAAATGTTTTCACCAAGTTTAGCAACCGCATCCGTTATAAGTTCCTTTACTTTCTTCTTGCCGGATGTATCCCTGATATACGGTTGTTCAAGAAGACAAATTCTTTCGTAAAATTTATCAAGACGGCCGGCTATTATTTTGTCAAGAATTTTTTCCGGCTTGCCTTCCTTTAACGCCTGTGCTTTAAGTATCTCTTTTTCTTTTGACAGTTCATCAGCGTGGATATTTTCAATTCCTACAACCGCAGGCGCCACCGCCGCAATCTGCATAGAAATTTCTTTACCGAGATTTTGAAAATCTTCAGTTTTGGCAACAAAATCGGTCTCACAGTTCAACTCCAACAAAACACCTAACTTGCTCCCCGGGTGGATATATGAAAATACCAAACCCTCTTTTGCTGTCCTTGAAGATTTTTTCAGAGCAGTCGCAATTCCTTTTTCCCTTAATTTTGCAACCGCCTTTTCCTCGTCACCGGCGGTTTCTATCAGTGCTTGTTTGCAGTCCATCATTCCACAACTTGTTTTTTCACGAAGACGGGCAACCATTTCACCTGTTATTTTTACTGTTTGAGACATTTTTTACCTCCGGCCCGCGGCCGCGGGATCACTTTTGCGGCGAAACTATTTCTTCTTCTTTTTTTACAATTTCTTTTTCCTCCGTTATTGGTATTTCTTCATCGGAAGAAAATTTTTCCTCCGGCGACATACTTTGTGCGCCTGAGGACGCCTGTCCGCCGGCACCCTTAACAGCAGATTTACCTTCTATAACAGCATCCGCAACGACGCTTACGAGCAAAGATATGGATTTTATAGCGTCATCGTTTCCGGGAATACAATGGTCAACCGCATCGGGGTCGCTGTTTGTATCGCAGACGGCAACCACCGGAATTTTAAGACGTCGGGCTTCCGCTATCACAGTTTTTTCATTAACGGGGTCCACTACAAATATAAGTCCGGGTAAGGACTGCATATTCTTAATTCCCGAAAGGGCGATGGACAGTTTTTTCATCTCCTTCGTCAAAACGGATATTTCCTTTTTTGGAAGTTTTTCAAGAATACCGTCACTTTTCATTTTTTCCAAATCATTAAGCCGTGCAATGTTTTTTTTGATTGTCTCAAAATTTGTCAAAGTACCGCCCAACCATCTGGATACGACATAATTGGCACCGCACCTTATCGCCTCATTCTTCACAATCTCCTGTGCCTGCTGCTTTGTCCCGACGAAAAGAACAGACGCACCTGCGGCAGCAGCATCTCTTACAAACTTGCATGACTTTTTTAACTCCTTCACCGTCTTGGCAAGGTCAATAATATGAATCTTGTTCCTGTGTCCGAAAATAAATTTTCCCATTTTGGGATTCCACTGACTTGTCTGATGCCCGAAATGAACACCCGCTTCGAGCAAACCCTTCATTGATACATTACTCATTGTTTACCTCCGTTTCTCAGTTTTTTCATTTTCTCAAATAATTTTAAAAAAATCAAGTAAAATCTGAAAAAAATGCGGTTGAAAAATCCGCTCCGGCTGACCCATTTCACAACTTTTACCGGCGTATCCTCTGAAACAGTCGCTTGACCTACCACACCTGCGGCAAGGCGAACCGTAATTGTAACGCCGTTTTTTGAACGTGTAATCTCGTGAATTTTACATGGAATTGCAATGGTTCCGAAAATGTTTCTTCCGCCTATAAGACCGCTTAAATATTGTGCTATATCCCGTGTGTCATTAATAAGAACGGCGATTTCGTCGCCGGGCATCAGAACCCCGGCTTGTAATATCAAATCGCCGTAAGCAACCGGCATTACATCAATTGTCAAAAGGTCAACCAAACCGAAATCATATTCCTTAAATTCAAACTCCATCTGCGGAGGAAAAATTCTGCCGGATATCTTTTTGAATTGCGTGAGATTGAGTTCCTCAGATAAAATCTCAAAATTAACCGCTGTTTTTAGCGGCTCCCTCAGAATGTCCTCCAAAATATCGGCAACTTCCATAGTATTATTTTTTCTTACCGCAGCAAAAAAACTTTCGCTGTATTCATCCAAAATTTCCTCCACGATTTTTTTTTCTATGTTCAGCGTCATATCCTGAATGCTTCCCGGCAAAAGCCGTGCCGTATAAAGTTTTTTATCGTATTCATACCAGTTCTGCTGCAAATCCGTTTCGTAAACTTTTGGATTATATGTTACGAGAGCGCGCGTTCTTAAATGCCGACGGTGATTTATATCCACGATTATCATAATCATTCCGTAAAGATGATTGCCGTAAGTGTAAAATTTACCTTTTACAACGACTATATCCTTAAGTAAATCAAAAATCTTTGTTATGGATTTTGATATGTTGTAATTACACGACTCAAGGGCAATCTGCGCCTGCCCCTCGTCGCAACCGGTTTCTTCCATAACTATTCTTATTTTTTCCTGCATAGTACGTCCTACCTAATCTTACGCACGCGGATGAACCTTGTCATAAATCTTTTTCATCATCTGGGCGGTAATGTGAGTGTAAATCTGAGTCGTAGCAAGATTCTTATGCCCTAACATTTCCTGAACGCTTCTTATATCGCATCCGTTATCAAGAAGATGAGTGGCGAATGTGTGTCTCAATGAATGGGGTGTAATTTTTTTTGTGATGCCTGCTTTTTTAAGATATTTTTTCAGCATTTTTTGGATGCATCTAACCGATAACTTTTGTAATTTATTTCCGGCAAACAAAACAGCGGAAGAATCATTACGCATTTTCAGATATTTTCTTATAATATCAAGCGCAAAATCACCGACGGGAATAAGCCGCTGCTTCCCCCCCTTGCCCATAACCTTAACCGTGCCTAAAATATAATCAACATCAGTTTTACTCAAACCCGTAAGTTCCGAAATTCTTAATCCCGAAGAATACAATAATTCCAAAATTGCCCTGTCTCTTAATCCTGATATTTTTGAAATATCGGTCGCAGACAGGATGAGATTAATTTCGCCGACGGTTAAGAAATTCGGAAGATGTTTTTCGGATTTCGGAGTAAGTATGAAATCCATCGGCGATATTTTAAGTACTTTGCATTTAACAAGGAAATTGAAAAATCCTCTTAATGCCGCAATCTTTCTTATTATGCTGGATTTTTTTTCAACCGGCTGAAGAACATTTGCCAGATAATCCCTGACGGTGAACTTATCGGAGTTCTTTATGTTAAATTTTTTTTTCTCCAAAAACCGGCTAAATTGTTCAATATCCCGACGGTAAGCAAGAGCGGTATTTTCTGAGATATTTTTTTGAATCTTCAAAAACTGTATGAACTTTTCTATATTTTCAAGCAATTGCGGGTTTTTCAGAACTTGCGTCATCTTTTCCTTTATCTATATTTTTTGTATTTTTGCATTCGGGATAACCGCTGCACGCGAGAAATTTTCCTCGGCGGCCCGATTTTACTAACATCGGTTTGCCGCATTTTTCGCATACCTCATCCGATTTTTCGGGAACAATTTTTTTACCTTCTTTGTCCAAAGACATTGTATTTCTGCATTTCGGGAAATTGGAACAAGCCATAAATTTTCCAAAACGGCCGTCACGTATAACCATCGGAGAGCCGCACTTCAAACATTTCTCGTCGGTCTCAATGACTTTTTTGACATTTTCCATATTTGCTTTTGCTTTATCAAGCGTTTTAGAGAAAGGCGTATAAAAATCAGATAACATTTTCTCCCATTCAATTTTACCTTCGGCAATTTTGTCAAGTTTCTCTTCCATTTCCGCAGTAAAATTCAAGTCAATAATTTCAGGAAAATATTTTTTTAGAATATCTATGACGGTAAAACCGATTTCCTGCGGAATAAATTTCATTTTTTCAATTTGCACATATCCTCTGTTTTTAAGGGTTGAAACGGTCGGAGCATATGTTGACGGTCTTCCAATACCTCGTTCTTCAAGCGTTTTTATCAGCGATGCCTCGTTATATCTCGGCGGCGGGTCGGTAAAATGCTGCTTCGGGATGAGTTTTTCCGACACAAGTTTATCCCCTTCATTCATATCGGGAAGCATGGTTTCTTTTTCACCGTCAGATTCAATATATATTTTCAGATAGCCGTCAAATTTTATTGATGAACCGGTGGCGCGGAAAACATATTCTTTTGCTTTTATGTCAACGGAAATGGAATTCATTATAGCCGACGACATCTGACTGGCGACAAATCTCAACCAGATAAGTTCATAAAGTTTTTTTTCATCGTTTTCAAGTTTTAATGTCTGGGCGGTGTTCGCCACATCTGTCGGTCTAATCGCTTCGTGTGCTTCCTGCGCCGATTTGCTTTTTGTTTTGTAAATGCGTATTTTCAAAGGCAGATATTCTTTGCCGAAATTTTTATTGATATACTCGGATGCCTGTTTTTGAGCAACTTTTGACACATCCAAGGAATCGGTTCTCATATAAGTAATAAGCCCGTTTTCATATAATTTTTGCGCGATAGACATCGTCCTGTTTGAACTGAACCCCAATTTATTGACCGCATCTCTTTGGAGTGTGGATGTCATAAACGGCGGGAGCGGATTTTTTATTCTTTCGCTTCTTTTTACCGACGAAACTACAAATTCTCCGCCTTTTATATCGTCAATTATTTTTTTAGCATCTGCTTCCGTTTTTATTGACGTCGTTTTTACCGTATACTTTTCGGCAAATAACTGATAGGCGGTTGAGGAATGATATTTTTTTCCACCGTGAGATATTAAATCCGCATTGAAGGACTGACCGTTTTTATTAAGTTGCGATGAAATGGTCCAATACTCCTGCCCGATGAAATTTTTAATTTCGTTTTCCCTTTCAATAATAAGACGGAGCGTAACCGACTGCACCCTTCCCGCGGAAAGTCCCTTTCTTACATTTTTTCCTAAAAGCGGACTGATTTGATAACCGACGAGCCGGTCTAAAATTCTTCTTGACTGCTGGGCATCAACAAGATTTAAGTTAAGCGGCCGGGGATTTTTTATTGCATCCTCAATTGCCGCCTGGGTAATTTCATGGAAAACAATTCTTTTTATTTTTTTTATGTCAAGGCCGCTGGCCGAGGTAATATGCCAGCCGATTGCTTCACCCTCGCGGTCATAATCGGTCGCTATGAATACATCGCCCGCCGACTTCACGGCAGAAATTATTTTCTTCATCGTATCTTCCTTACCGGGAAGAATTTGATACGACGGTTGAAAATTTTTTTTTATATCCACGCCAAGTGATTTCTGCGGCAAATCACGGATGTGACCCATTGAAGCGATAACGGTAAATTTTCCTTTCAGAAAACTTGTTATCATCTTTGCTTTAGTAGGCGACTCAACAATTACAAGCGGATTTTTCATATACACCTCTATTTTTTTCTGATATACATTTTTCCGGGCAACTCCGTAATAAGTCCCTCCATCACAAGTTCCAGGAGAATTACAGAAAGTTTTTCAATCGGAAGTTTAATTCTTTCAAATAATACGTCTATATGAACCGGCTCATATGTTATGGTTTCCAACACGGAAATGGAATCGTTACTTAAATTTTTGGTCTCTTTTATAATTTTAAGATTATCTTTTGTTTTTTTGACAAAATTTTTCAAAACATTTATTTCGTTGATTATGTCGTCTATCGTTTCAACAAGTTTTGCGCCGTCTTTTATTAGTTTGTGCGGACCCCGTGAGTATTTCGAAAAAATGTTGCCCGGAATTGCAAAAACATCCCTGCCCTGTTCAATCGCACTTTTAGCGGTTATCAAAGCGCCGCTTTTTTCATCCGCCTCAATTACAACAACACCCAATGAGAGTCCGCTTATTACTCTGTTTCTCCTGGGAAAATTTTGTTTATCCGGTTTTGTGTGCATACCGAACTCGGAAACGACGGCGCCGTTTTCTGCGATTTTATCTTCCAGACGTCTGTTTTCGGGAGGATAATGATGTGAAAGCCCGTTTCCCAGAACCGCAATCGTTCTTCCTTTTTCGTTAACAGCCGTCTGATGAGCAATTGTGTCAACGCCTCTGGCAAGTCCGCTTACGACGGTGATGCCGGAACCTACAAGTTCGCGGGCAAGATATTCGCAAACCATTTTTCCGTAAGAAGTAATTTTTCTCGTGCCGACGATACCGACGGCAACCGCATCTTTTTTTTCAAGCGAGCCCTTTACATAAAGCACAGGCGGATAATCATATATGGTCTTTAATGTTTGAGGATATTCATCCATATACGAAGCGATTATTCTCACCCCGTTTTTTTCCGCTTCGTCCAGTTCTTTTACGACATCAAACTTTTCTCTATCGGAAATTATGGTTTCCGCAGTCTTTTGCGTAATGCCTTCAATATGCATTAAATCATCAATGGATGCGGCGAGTACTTTCCCGGCAGTGCCGAAAAAATCCAGAAATTTCTTAAACCTTGCGGGTCCTATAGCGGGAACTTGATTCAAAATAATCCAAGATTCTAACTCGGTAGGCATAACAGATTTATTATATAATTTTCTTTAAATAAGTCAAGCCCCGTTAGATGAGATTCTCTATCTAATGGGGCAAGCGAATTATTTACAGTAGTTCATCGGTAATATCAGATTTTTGGTGAGTTTTTCCGGCGGAGACGATATTCCTGGAGGGAGACAAAACGGGTGCAGATAAAGTTCGGATATTTTTTCCGGACGGATTTTTCTCATTTCCATAAATTGGCTGTTTATTAAGTACTAAACCATTTACAAACGACTCATTTTCCAAAACTAATTGCAGTGATGACGGTATATGTCCTGTGAATATTGTCAGCATTATCGGGTCAACTGATAACACCTGTGCTATTCTTTTTATTATTTTTTCGTCGGATGGAGGGTTTCTTTTTCCTTGAATAACCTTTGATATGAAACTTGCGTCTACGCCGCACTCCCGGGCAAGTTGTCTTACCCCCATATTTTTTTCCTTCATTCTGGAAGTAATTATTTTAACGAATGATTTTGAACTCATAGAGGACGGCGGGCGCCGGAAAATCTTTTTCTGAAATATGTTTCGTTTAGTGAACTGATTGTAACTTTTTTTGCACCGTAGGATGCATGAATAAACTCGTCGTTTCCGATATACATTCCGACATGACCTATCCGGGAACTTCTGGGATATTTCCTGAAAAACACAAGGTCACCGGGTATAAGTTCGTCTCTTTTTACTTTCTTGCCTATCCTGAACTGTAAATTTGATGTTCTCGGCAAAACGGTTCCTAACGATTTATAAACTTTCTGCATAAAATAAGAACAGTCAATTCCCTTTTCAACATCCATTCCGCCGTATTTGTAAGAAACACCCAGAAAATCAAACGCTACGTTTACAAGTTCGCCAAGCACTTCATCTGAAATCTCAATTTCCTGAACGCCTGAACTTTCAGTAATTTTTTCCGTGTCCGTTTCGTCTATCAAACTGGCAGAAATATTTTCTTCCGATAATAATTTTGACACCGTAAAACCCGCCGTTTCTTTATCTTCATAAGGACCGACGATAATTTTGTAGTGTCCGTTAACATTAATCATAACGGGATAATTGCGGCTGGCAAGATATAACTGTTGATTTACCGCCTCTTCTTTATATCTAAAAACACCGGCCTGTATGAAATGCTCACTGTAGAGGCAATTAAAAATTAAAAATGTAAAATTAAAAATTAAAAATACTTTTTTCATAATTCAATAATTCATTATAAAATTAAACCGTGTCTCGACCTTTTTTATGTTTTCGTAATCCGGATGTTCGTCAATAATTTTTTTGTAAGTTTCTTTTGCCTGCCCAAACCTTTTTGTATCTTCATAAATTACACCCAAGTTATACATTGCATCAACGGTAATTTGAGACGTTGTGTATTTTTCCAATAACCTGTTGTAGCATAATTCGGCGGTATCATATTTTGATGCTGTCTGATAAATTTCTCCTAATTGATACTGAACTTTCGGTGCCCATGATTTGTCCGAGTTATCGTCGATAAATTTTTGCAATTTTCCTGTTTTTACGAAATCCGACGCCCAGTAAAAAATCGCAATAACCACAACAACAAAAATTAAAAACCTTTTCACTTTTTATTTTAACCTTTAACCTGCCTTTATTGCGGTTGTTTTTTTATCATATCACCGACTAAAACCGGCTCGCGAGCCATAATAACTCTTCCGGTGCAGGTGTTATTCTGAATATCCGTTGAAATTTCAAGCACGCCGATTTTTCTTATCAGATTTCCCAAATTTTCGTCGGTTTCAGGATGAACAATCTTTCTGTCTTTTCTGTAGACGGTATACCTGTCAAGCGGTTTTATGTTTTGTTTTTTTCCTAAATCCAAAAACACAGTGTCGCCCTGACCTATGATTATTTTTCTGTCTTTTTCGCCGGAAACATAACCGTCAAATTCCCAGTTGTCGTCGGCAATAATGGAATCCTCTTCAACTTTTTTAACCGGCTCTTCTTTTGGAACTGCAACGGGAACGGAGGCGGAAGGAACTTCATCTTTAATTTCTTCTTTTGCTTTTTCTTCCGGAACATCAACGGGGACAACTAATTCGTCGCCGGGAAAAATCCAATGCGGATTTTTAATAAACTTATTGTAAGAATGAATTTTTTTCCACTGTGCGACATCGTTGTAAAATTTTTGCGAAATCTGGGCCAAAGTATCGCCTTTCACTACAGTATAAACTTTTAATTGTTCCTTTGAAAAACACAGCCCCCATCCTATTGCAAAACTAACCGCTAATGTAAGAATTTTTTTCATAGTTCCTCCAAAATATACTTATTTAGTTATTATAAAGAATTTTTTACCGTTTGTCAAGGTTTTTTTGCCGTTTTGAAAAAAAGCCAATTCTTGCCGTCAGGATTGTTTTTTTTCAGTTTGATAAGACAGAACCTGCCGTTCAACTTTTTTCCTTTGAGATTGCATATAACCTCGTCGCTGGCGAATTTTTCGGGGATATACTCCCCGCTGTCCCATATCTCAACTTTGCCCGCGCCGTAGTTGCCTTCCGGAATAACACCTTCAAATTTCGCATAATCAATCTCGTGGTCGGGAACGGCAATCGCAAGTCGTTTAATTTTAGAGTCAGAGGACGGCTCTTTCGGAATAGCCCAACTTTTTAAGACACCGTCTTTTTCCAGACGGAAATCATAGTGCAGATGTTTCGCCGAGTGTTTATGGACTACAAAAATAAGATTTTCGCTCATTTTCATTTTTTGACTTTTCCATCGGTAAAATCAACCTATTCAACTACTTTCGCCCCTGAAGGGACTCCCTTCGGTCGCAACTACGCAACTATGAAAATATCAAAATAGCAAAATTAAAACCTCTTGCCATTTAAGTAAAAATTTTTAAATATTTTTCACCTTCTCTTTTTCTTCAATATTTCCTTTATACTTTTACAGAATTGTGTCTGTTCCGTTCGGTTGCCGAGAGCACCGTTTTTCTAAGACGGATGGATTTCGGCGTTATTTCTATAAGTTCGTCGTCTTTTATAAATGTAATCGCTTTTTCAAGAGTCATCGGCTGGATCGGAGTAAGAACAATATTGTCATCATTTCCCGCCGAGCGCATATTTGAAAGTTTCTTTTCTCTGCACGGGTTCACGTTCAAATCATTATCGCGGTTATTATCGCCGATAATCATTCCTTCATACACCGGGTCGTTAGGAGATACAAAAAGTATTCCGCGCGGCTCAAGGTTGTAAAGAGCATAAGGCACGGCTTTTCCCTCTCTGTCGGAAACCAGAGAACCGGTTGTTCTTAACGCAAAATCACCCCTGTATTGCTCGTAATCCTGAACATAAGAATTCATTATTCCAGTTCCTCTTGTATCCGTAAGGAATTCGCTTCTATATCCGATTAACGCACGCGTCGGAACGGTAAATTCCAATCGCACTCTCCCTGTTCCGTGGTTCACCATATTAATCATTTTTCCTTTTCTGCTTGAAAGTTTTTCTATAACTATACCGATATTGGATTCGGCGCAGTCAATAAAAAGATGTTCTATCGGTTCTAAAGTTTTTTCGTCTTTCTGTTTGAATATCACCCGCGGTCTGCCGACGCTGAGTTCAAAATCTTCGCGTCTCATCATTTCAATAAGTATTTCCATCTGGAATTCGCCTCTTCCTTTAACTATGAAATTATCGGAGCCCGGAATTTCCTCAACTTGTATGGCAACATTCTGCAATGTTTCTTTTTTAAGCCGCTCCAATATCTTTCTTGACTGAACAACGCTTCCCTCCGTGCCGGATAACGGTGATGAGTTAATTGTAAACATCATAGAAATCGTCGGCTCGTCAACTTCTATTCTTTTCAGCGCCTTGGGATTTTCCTTATTGCAAATCGTATCGCCGATTGATACATCTTCTATTCCGGCAAGTATTACTATATCTCCCGCCTCGGCAGACGCTACTTCTTTTATGCTGATACCGTCGTAAATTTGCAATTTCGTTGTTTTTAACGGAGTAAGGTCGCCATTTTCTTTTATACAGACGAGGTTATCATTCTTGCTCACCTGCCCGTTAAATACGCGGCCTACAGCCAGTCGCCCGACATAATCCGAATAATCAAGGTCGCACACAAGCATCTGAAAAGGTTCGTCGGGGTCATATGAAGGACCGGGGATTTCAGATATTATCGTGTCAAACAGTATGCTCAAGTCCTTTCCTTTTTCATTAAGCGATTTCTGCGCTATGCCTTCTCTGCCGACGGAATAAATCACGGGAAAATCTATCTGATGGTCTTTCGCATCAAGGTCAATAAACAATCCGTAGACATCGTTAAGTACTTCCTTCGGACGAGCATCTTTCCTGTCAATTTTGTTTATCAGCACAATTATTTTAAGTCCGGATTCCAGGGCTTTTTGCAAAACAAATCTTGTCTGGGGCAAGGGCCCTTCGGCGGCATCCACAAGAAGTACGGCTCCGTCAACCATTTTAATCGCCCGTTCTACCTCGCCGCCAAAATCGGCGTGGCCCGGGGTGTCCAGAATATTTATTCTCACGTCCTTCCACCGTGCGGCGCAGTTTTTTGCGGAAATTGTAACTCCCCGTTCTTTTTCTAAATCCATATTGTCCATAACGCGCTCGGAAACATTCTGATTTTCCCTGAATATCCCGCTCTGACGCAACATGAAATCAACAAGCGTTGTTTTTCCGTGGTCAACATGCGCTATTATGGCAATGTTCCGCACTTTATCATTTATTTTAATTTTTTTCATATATTTAGACCGTTGAAAAACCTAACAATATCATTATAATTTCTTTTCCCTTCGTCTCTCCTAATAATATTTCATCCTACCAACTCGTATATGAATTACCTTTTATATCAATACCATTATTATTGACAACAACTTTACCGCCGCGAAAACAATAAAACCAGCCGTTATCGTTACCTGAAGGTAAATTACCGGGATCGGGTTCATTCCAAACACCGCTGCGTACTGCTTTGCTTGGATCAGGCGAAATAGAATTATCCGGTAAGTTTTTAATATAGGTACTAAAATCCGTACAGAGTTCCTCTGACCAACCCCTTGCATATATCCCGTCAGGGCTACCATTTGCTACCCCCCAATTCTGGTCGGCCACACCGCCGCCGATTTCATAAAGAGATACGGCGGGAGGATTCCCTGAGAGACGGTACGGGTATATCCCTTCATTCCCACCATAATAAAAAGCCACGGATGTACGGCAAATACCCAGGTTACCTTTGGTTGCCGATTCTTTGGCTCTCTTCATCATTTCGGCAAACTTCGGGATAGCGATACCCGATATTATTCCGATTATGGCAACCACAATCATAAGTTCAATCAGGGTAAAACCTTTATCTTTTTTTAAGATATTCATATTGTTGCTGCAACTTTTCATTATAAGTATCCCACATTGTTACGGTTTTGATAAGTATAGGAATAAGACATAAAAGTATTATTATTGCTGATGCGAGTCTGTAGACCAAATCTATGACGACACCTTTTTTCTTTTCAAGGTACAGTGTCCACATTTCAACAACAATAAAAATTAAAATCGTTGTTATCCCAAAAATACAGATTAAAAAAGGCGTATTTCTAATTTTAATATCTTCGGCTAACGGTAATTCCAGCGCCGATATGTATGCATACCAGTGAAGGGACTCCCATAGAAGTACCATCAATATGACAAGGGTGAAAAATCTGGCTATTACTCTTCCCGTATTTTTTGTTTTACCAGAAATTCTTGCTTTTAATACGCCGATAAATTCATAAACCGCAAGAAGTATTGATACTGCAAAACTGACAATTACTAAACTATCCATAGAAGCGCTCCTTATCTATTTTAATTTTTTTCATATATTCTTCAAGATTTGAGAAGAGATTGTTGCAAAATCACTTCAAAATGATTAGTGTCAAATCCGTTCTACTTTGACGGCGGTTCCATAACATATTACTTCAGTTACACCACTCATAACTTGTGTCGCATCGTATCTTATTCCTATTACGGCGTTTGCACCGAGCAAAGCAGCATGTTCTATCAACATATCATATGCCTCTTGCCGGGCTGTCTCGCACAAATCAGTTAATAAAGTAATATTTCCGCCAAAAAGTGTTTGTAAGCCGGCTCCGAAAGTTCCTATAATAGAACGGGATCGGACCGTAATGCCTCGGACTAAACCCAGTGTTTGAACAATGCGAAACCCCTCCAAAGTAAATGTTGTGGTCGTCATGTTATGATCCATAAAAATCCCTCCCCTATTTTGAACATTTTCTATTATTGCAATTTCTTCTTGTGAAGATTGCACATTACCTAATCCTTGTTTATTTACCGGTGAATTTATATCTGCTTTTACAGATTCCGGGAATATATTTCCGCACCACTGGCATTTTTCGAAATCATCAGGACTCAGTTCTTTACAATGTGAACATTTTTTACTCATATTAAAAATCCATTGTTGAATTTATCACATTCGAGAATCAATAAAAATAAAATTACTTTTTTACATACTTCTGTCTAACGATCTGTACTGTATCGCTTCGGTGATGTGAGAAAATTCACAGCATTAAAAATCCAATTCTAACTGCGGATTTTCTTTTTTAACCACTTTTATAATTTTTGCTACGAATTCTTCGGCACATTTTAAAGCATTTTCTACTTCCACTTTTGATACTGACGAAAGCGGTTCATATGTGAATTGATTGCGTTTCCTTCTCATTACTTCAAATTTCCTTATAAGTTCCTTAAACTCTTTGCCAAGAATTACATCGGCAAATTCAATAACTGTCTTGTGCTGCTGACCGTCAATCGGACGATAACCATTCAAGAACATTAAAGTCCTACCGCATCTCAGCATTGCCAAATATGCCTAATTATACGAGACCTCTTCATCAAATTTTAAATTATGTCTTGCCACAATCAAATCTTTTTTTGCCCGATTCAGATGATTTTTCATCTGGGCAAAATCCACTTCTTGTTTCTTAATCAATCCTTTATTTAACAGTTCGTGCAACAAATTATTATAAGGCATTTTTATCTCCAATCAAAAATATTTTCGGCTGTTTTAACACTTCTATTATGAACGGGTTTTTTGTCTTTTTTTTAAAATCGTTATAATCATACAGGGAATAATTTATTTCTCTTTGTAGTTTTCTTTCCAGTTTACCGAACATTTCAACAAGTTTATTCTCGTCCACTTTACCTATAATAAAAACATCTATATCACTTGCCTGATTCTGTTCATTTCTTGCAAAAGATCCGTAAACAAAAGATATCTTTATTCCTTCTATTTTTTCCAGCATTGACTTTATTGTTGCCCGTATTCCTATGGTCTTAAAAACTATGCTTTTTAATTCGGCATAAAGTGGATATTTTTTACTTAAAAAATAGTAAGTAAGATTCCCTTTTCTTTTTCTTTTTTTTTTTCAGATTGAAAAAGCCCCGTTTTCTCAAGATTAATCAGTTCCCTACGTATGTTTGCTACTGATAAATCTAACATTCTTTCAAGTTCTCTTAAATAATATTTTTTTTCAGGATTAGTGAAGTATAAACTTAATAATTCTTTCCGTAATTTTGATTTGATGATTTGCAGTATTTCCATATCGTAGCCTCTTTTTACTACAATTGTGGTATATTTTGACTACAATGTCAATGTGTTTTTCACATACTCCTGTCTAACGACCTGTACTGTATTGCTTCGGCGATGTGAGGGGTCTGGATATTTTCCGAGCCGGATAAATCTGCGATGGTTCTGGCGACTTTCAATATTCTGTCGTGAGCACGGGCGGAAAAGCCGAGTTTGTCCATCGCATGTTTTAACAGTTTCTTGCTTTCGTCGCCGATTGCGCAGTAAATTTTTATGTGCTTTGATTCCATATGGGCATTACAGTAGATATTTTTTTCTTTTTCAAATCTTTGTTTTTGGAGCTCTCGCGCTTTTATTATCCGTTTTCTTATATCGGCGGATGAATCCGAAACGGACGCTTCGGAAAGTTCCTCAAATCTTACCGACGGAACATCTATGTGCAGGTCTATTCTGTCCAGTAAAGGACCAGATATTTTTGAAATATATTTCTGAATAACAAACGGCGTGCAGGTGCATTCTTTCGTCGGATGACCGTAATACCCACAAGGACAGGGGTTCATTGCCGCAACTAACATAAATCTCGCGGGATACGTTAACGACGCCTGCGCACGGGAAACGGTTACAACGCCGTCTTCAAGCGGCTGACGCAAGACCTCCAAAACATTTCTGTGAAATTCCGGCAGTTCGTCTAAAAATAAGACGCCGTTATGCGAAAGCGAGACCTCGCCGGGTTTTGGATATGAGCCGCCACCTATTAATGCGACATCGGAAATAGTATGATGAGGCGAGCGGAAAGGTCGGGTTGCGATAAGCGACGAATGTGTTGATGTAAGCCCCGATATTGAATGAATTTTCGTCGTTTCAATGGCTTCCTCAAAAGACATCGGCGGAAGCACCGTCGGGATTCTTTTGGTAAGCATCGTTTTTCCGCTTCCGGGAGAACCGATTAAAAGTATGTTGTGGCCGCCGGCGCAGGCAATCTCCACCGCCCTTTTGACGAATGCCTGACCTTTGACATCCTTAAAATCAACTTCGTAATGCGAAGCCGCCGAAAAAAGTTTCAACAAATCAATTTTGTAGGGTTGTGACTGTGTTCCGACGGAAATTATTTCAACGGCTTTTTTTAGATTTGATGCGGGATAAACATTCAGTCCGTCCACAATTGCCGCTTCGTTTTTATTCATTTCCGGCAGGACCAGACCGTCGAATTTTTCCTCTTTAAGTTTTATGGCTATCGGAAGAACGCCGTTAACCCTTCTTATTGAACCGTCAAGCGACAGTTCGCCCAATAACGCATATTTTTTATCGCCGGTTTTTATCTGCTCCGTCGCAAGAAGAATTCCTATTGCAATCGGCAGGTCAAAAATCGCACCCTCTTTTTTTACGCCGGCGGGGGCTAAATTAACGGTAACTTTTTTTGTCGGAAAATCAAATCCGGAATTTTTTATCGCGGAAATCACCCTGTCGCGGGATTCTTTTACGGATGTGTCGGGAAGACCGACTATGTTGAAAGTAGGGAAACCGCTGGATATATCAACCTCAACGGTAACGAGGTAGCCGTTTATTCCGTAGACGGATGCGGAAAGCACTTGCGAAAGCATAAATTTTTCTCCTTACAGGTTCTGCTCAATTATTTCTTTGAGTTCAAATACAGACGGCAATTTGTAAATATCCCTTATAAAAATTCCGCGGCGGGTGTGTTTTCTCCACGAAAGATATGCAAGTTTATTATTTGAAGATACCTGCGGCATTGATGATGAAAAATACTTATCGCTCACAAGCATTTCAGTTTTTTTTGTTTTTACGTTAACGATGTAAATTCCTTTATTTTCAAAAATATCCCGTATTTCTTTACCTTTGAGACGGTATTTTCTTCTCCATGAGCCGAGAAACACGATATTTTCTTCGTCTTTTGTAAATGATATAAACTTGTTAAAAAAATTATCGGGAACAATCTCCTCCGATATTTTGCTCCCAACATCCATAACATAAACTCCCGAAAAATCTAGCGAATCAATTTTTCCGTCGCCGTTGGTATCCCTGCGGCGGGATAGATAAATTATCTTTTTACCGTTAGGCGAAAACTCCGGGAAGGAATTGTCAAAATTGTCTTTTGTAAGCCGGACCGCCTGCTTATTTCTTATATCCGTCATATAAATTGCCGACGCATCCCGGAAATCAATTTTGCCGTCACCGTTGGTATCGTCCCGCCAGGAAGAATATAAAATATAATTTCCGTCGTTTGAAATAGTAGGCGAAGTGTTTTCATACAAATCCGGAACCAACTCCGTAATTATTTTAGTTTTTACATCAACGGAATAAATACCGGAGTTACCGCCGAAACGGCGCCAACCGCAGAAAACGACGGATTGTCCGTCGGACGAAAAAATCGGTTTTTTGTTATATATCTCATCCGTTACCAAAAGTTGTTCGTTGCCGTGTTCTAAATCAAAAATATAAATACCGGCGGAGTCCTTATTGTCAATTTTGCCGTCATTATTAGTATCCCTGCGACGGGAAAGATAAACCGCAGATTTTCCATCCGGAGAAAAGGAACAGTCGGAGTTTATGTAGTTATCTTCCACAATCTGTCTTTCGTTTTGACCGTCGGAATTAATTACATAAATTCCGCCGTTATCAAGGTGATTTACCCTGCCGTCGCCGTTGGTATCCCGCCTTACAGATGTAAAAATTATTTTTTTACCGTCGGAAGAAAAATTCAGATATGTATTGTAATGCTGGTCGGATGAAATCTTTTTAAAATTTGTAATTTCAACCATTTCTTTTATTATTTCTTCATCGGGTTGAAGTTCCAAACATTTTAGAAGATTTTCTTTAGTTTTAGCAATGTCATTTTTCTTGAAGTATGATTTCGCAAGGCAAAATTGTGCATTGCAATCCTTTGAATCGCAGGATACCATCTGCAAAAAATGTCCTATTGCATCGTCATACTTTCCGGTTTTCAAAAAGTCAATTCCTTTTTCTAATTTTGACTTAAAAAAAATCATAACATCTCCTATGAATAATTGTAACCGCAGATAAACCCCCGATAGAATCATTCGGGGGCAGACGCCGATTTACGCAGATTAAAAACTATAAACCTTTTTTTCTTGAACTTATCTGTGTCCATCTGCGTTCATCTGTGGTTTCATTTCATTTCCCTAAATCGTGAAACCCGACGGAGCAAACGCGTTTTCTATATGTTCAATTTTATCATCGCAGATGGCAATTATGTCAAATCTGTAATCTGAATTAAGAGAATTTTTTTTGATGAATGAAAAAGCGGCAAGCGATAGGTGTTTCTGTTTATAAAAATTAACTGCTAATTGAGGCGAGCCATAAGAAACACCGGAACGGGTTTTTACTTCTACAAAAACGATTGTTTTTTTGTCTTTTGCAATTATATCTATTTCTCCGTACTTGGTGCGAAAATTTTTATCAAGAATTTTATATCCGAGTTTCGCAAGATACTTTTCGGCAAGTTCTTCGCCTGATTTCCCGAGTTCAGCCGACTGTGTCATAATTTCGCACCGGTTCAAAACTTTTTCTGTGAATTTTACAGGGACCGAATATCTTTATTGCATTTATATGAAATTTTGTGCCGTAACCCTTGTGCCTTGCAAAACCGTAATTCGGAAATTTTACGGCATATTTCTCCATAAGTTTATCACGGGTCACTTTTGCAATAACGGAAGCGGCGGCAATTGATGCGCTTTTTGAATCTCCTTTTACAATTGTTTTTTGTGCAACTTTTATATCTATCGGGCAATTGCCGTCTATAAGAACCAACTTGGGTTTAATTTTTAATTTTTCAACCGCAATTTTCATAGAAAGTTTTGTCGCTGCTAAAATATTGATGCGGTCAATCGCAATATGATTCACGATACCTATCCGCCAATCAATGCATTTTTTTATAACTTCTTTATAGACGGAATATCTGATTTTGGGGTTAAGTTTTTTGGAATCGTTCAGATTTTTTATGAAGGTATTTTTTTTTAATATCACTGCTGCTGAAACAACGGGTCCTGCCAAGGGGCCCCTGCCGGCTTCGTCAACGCCGGCAACGAAATCAAACCTACGGAATTTTCTGTCAAAGTCAAACAATTTTTTCACGCTTCGCTCACGGCAGGTTTCTTCGCCAAGACGGTTTCTTGAGGTATGGAGCTCCCCTGCCTCACATTTTTTTCTTCAATTCTCGCAGATTTGCCCGATAACCCGCGCAAATAATACAAGCGGCTCCTTCTTACTTTTCCCTGTTTGACAATTTCTATGTTTTCTATGCGGGGCGAGTTAAGAAGAAAAATTCTTTCAATACCAATGCCGAAAGAAATTTTTCTGACAGTAATTGTCTTGCTGATACCGGCACCCCTTTTTCTTAAAACCGTACCTTCAAAAATCTGGGTTCTTTCCGAATCACCCTCAACAATTTTGTAGTGAACCTTTACCGAATCTCCCGGTCTAAAAACAGGTATCTCTTTTTTTTGATACTGACTTTCAACAACACTCATAAGGTTTTCCATTTTATTCCTCCGCTAATTTTTATAGGACAAATGTCCTATTGCTTTTTAATTTTTCCAATTAATTCCGGACGCTTTAATAAAGTATTCCGGCGGGCATTTTCATCCCGCCACATTTTTATTTTTTGGTGATTACCCGATAACAGCACTTCGGGAACTTTTAAGTTGCGAAAATTGCAGGGTCTCGTATAGACGGAACTTGCGAGACCGCCCGCCCAGTGAGAATCCCTTTCAACGGAGTCGCTTTTTGCCACAACTTTCGGAAGTATGCGAACCACCGCATCAACGACCACCATAGCCGGAATCTCGCCGCCCGTCAAAACGAAATCCCCGACGGAAATTTCCTCATCAACAAATTTTAGAACTCTTTCGTCCACACCGCCGTAATGTCCGCAAATAAATATCAGATGTTTATATTTTGAAAACTCCTTCGCTTTTTTCTGACTAAAAACTTTTCCCTGCGGAGAAAGAAGTATTATCCTTTGACTTTTAATTTTTGACTTCGGACTTCGGACCGACTCTATCGCCGTTACAATCGGCAAAGCCATCATAATCATTCCGGCACCACCGCCGTAGGGTTTATCGTCAACTGTTTTGTGTTTTCCTGCTGCGAAGTCACGGATATTTGTAATTTTTATTTTTACGATTTTTTTATCAACCGCTTTTTTTATAATACTCTGAGAAAAAACGGAATCAAAAAGCGACGGAAAAAGCGTTAATATATCTATTTGCATTCGCTTTGCTCATTGCACGGAACTGACTCGGAACTTATACACAGAACTGAATCAGAACTGTTCCGTGTCGGTTCTGTGTTCCTTATTTCTGTGTATGTTCTGTGGATTTTTATTCTTCCACATCTACTCTGTATCTTTCGCCGTTTTTAGTGGCGCCGGCAGAAACTACCTGTCTGATGGCTTTTATAATTCTACCCTGTTTGCCGATAACTCTTCCTTTATCTGCATCCGCAACTTTTATTTTTATAACTTTTCCCGTTTCCGATTCGTCAAGCGTAATATTAACATCTTCCGGTTTATCAACGAGCGATTTTACAATGTATTCAACAAGTTCTTTCATTTTGGGTCTCCTTTAACAAAAAAATCTATGACGCTGGAGCGGTTTTTTTGATAATACCCCTTACCGTATCAGAAACAACGGCGCCTGTTTTTATCCAATAGTTTATCCGCTCCATTTTTAACGACACATTTTTTTTGTCGCGCGGATTGTATTTTCCCAGTTCCTCCAACGGTTGTCCGCCCGTTCTTTTCTTTGAATCAATCGCCACAACACGATAAACCGGATAAAGCGATTTCCCTATTCTTTTCAGTTTGATTGCAACTGCCATTTTTTTATTCCTCCTTAATTCAGCCGTTTGCCAACATTTTTAATTTTTTTATGCTTCTTTCAATTCCCAAGCCGGACCTGAAAACTGAATTTCCTGCGACAACGATATCGGAACCGGCTTTTACCACACCGGATATTGTATCAAAATTTATCCCGCCGTCAACACTTATTTTTATATTTTGATTTTTTATCAGTTTTTTTAATTCTGAAATTTTTTTCAATGCCGACGGTATAAACCCCTGTCCGCCGAAACCCGGGTTGACGCTCATCACGAGTACTAAATCTAATTCTTTTAGATATTTTTTCAGTGCGGAAACGGGAGTCGCGGGATTAAGCGAGATGCCAGCTTTAAGTTTCAGCGATTTTATTTTTTTTATCAACACCGACGGATTTTTTACCGCCTCAATGTGAAAGGTGAGCCAGTCGCTTCCTGCTTTAGCAAACGGTCCAATATACTTTTCAGGGTCTGTTATCATAAGGTGCGTATCCAAAATCATTTTTGTTTTTTTTCTCAGTGATTCTACCACAACCGGCCCTATCGTTATATTCGGAACGAAATGACCGTCCATAACATCAATATGCAAAATTTTAACACCCGCTTTTTCGCATTTTTTTATTTCATCTGCTAAATTTGAAAAATCCGAAGACAAAATTGAAGGGGCAATTTCAATCATTTTTATTCCTTCGTTGCAATCCAGAACTCCGCCGTTTTATTTTCTCCAAGTACGATATCACTTTCCGGCATCTGTTTGACGACGGTATTTTCAATAATCGCGGGATCTTTAATCCTGTTAACATTTTTGATTTGCACCCCGTTTTGCACCGCCCAACTCTCTGCCGACGATATGTTTTTTCCGAGAAAATCCGGCATCAGCAAAACTCCTTCCGGCGGAGTACCCAATGAAACTACTATATTAACCAATCCGTTTTTCGCAATTGATACCCGGGGATTCGGGTTTTGTGAAATTATTTTTCCTTTTTCAATGACGGTTGAATATTTTTCATCCTGCTCGCCCAAATCCAGCCCGTTTTTCCTCAAAATAAGCTGGACTGAACGAACCGTCTGATTCGTCAAATCCGGAACAAAAATAACTTCGCCGCCGACGGAAACCACAACATTTACGGCTTTGCCTTCCTTGATAATGCTCCCTGCAACCGGTGACTGTGAAATTATTAAGTCCGCGGGAACATTAGAATTAAATTCCTCGGCGCCTTTTTTAAGATACAAATTCATAGAAGATAAAACATCCAGAGAGTCGGCAATGTTAATTCCTATGAGGTTGGGGACAATGCGGTCTTTTTTGCTGTGAATCAACGCATCTATAAGACGGTTCATCCCGACGACAAAAGCAATCCCGCCTATTAAAAACCATAAAATCCACCGGAAAAGTTTTCTCATTTAATAGATAATACTCGGACCTTCCGCCATTTTTTCAAGTCGTTTGACCCGTTCCTGTATCGGAGGATGGGTTGAAAATAATTTCAGAAATGTATCGCCGCGTAAAGGATTTATTATGAATAAATGTGCGGTGGAGGGTTCAACGCCGGACGGAATCCGTTTTGAATAACCTTCCAATTTTTTTAAGGCAGACGCGAGCGACATCGGCATTCCCGTCAGTTTCGCGGCACCTTCGTCCGCACCGTATTCGCGGGAACGGGATATTGCAAGTTGAATAAGAAGTGCTGCGAGCGGCGCAACTATTGCCGTCACTAAAAGTCCCAATCCTCCGCCTCTATCCCTGTCATCCCTTGAACCGCCGCCGAAAATCGCTGCCCACTGTGCCATTCTTGCAAGCATTGAAATCGCACCGGCCATTGTTGCGGCGATGGTCGCTATCAAAATATCGCGATGGGATATGTGTGAAAGTTCATGCGCCAAAACACCTTCAAGTTCATTTTCATTAAGAATGTCCAATATCCCTTTCGTTACGGCAACGGAGGCGTGTTGAGGATTTCTGCCGGTTGCAAACGCATTCGGTGTTTCCATCGCAAGAATAAAAATTTTCGGCATCGGAAGATCCGCTTTCATTATAAGCCGTCTTATTACTTTGAATATTTCAGGCGCTTCTTTTTCTGAAATTGGTTTTGCTCCGTACATCGCAAGAACAATTTTATCTGAAAACCAGTACATCACGAAATTCATAACCGTCGCGAAAATAAACGCAGTAGCCATACCTTGCTTTCCGCCGATGGCATTTCCGACTAAAAGGAAAATCGTCATCATTGACAACATAAGTAAAAATGTCTTTAATCCGTTCATAAAACTACCTCCGCAATTTTTTGATTATACTAAATTTTTATTTGATTTGTCAAGATAATTTGTCGGCAACGGAAAGTTTGTGACCTAAAAGATATGACCATGCGGACATAACATTTTTTGAGGAGGGCTGAACGGTCTTGATAAGTAAAAAACCGGGGTTGCATTTTACAATAAACCCGACATTTTTTTGGATAGAGACGATGAAACCAACTGGTAACGACGACAATACCGTGGGACAGGGAAACGATGTGACTTCTGTTTCAAGTATTCTTAGACTTCCGACTTCCGACTTGCCGCAGGCGATTCCGATTTCTGTATAAGCAGACGGCCACGGTTTTGTCCCGCGAATTAAATTGTGAATTTCTCCTGCGGGCATATTCCAGTTAATCTTACCGTCGGACTTTTTCAATGGCGGGGCGTAACTTACTTCACCTGTCTGTGCTTCGCCCTTAAAACCCTTTTTTATTTTTTCAAGCGTTTCGCTTAAAACATCAATTGCAACAAAAATAAGTTTTTTTTGCAGCGATAGTGTGTCTTCATTTTCATCAATTTCAATTTTTTTCTGAAAAATTATTTTTCCCGTATCAAGCCCTTCATCCATAAAAAAACCGGTTACACCCGTTTCTTTCTCACCTTTTATGATTGCCCACTGGATAGGCGCGGCGCCTCTGTATTTCGGCAAAACAGAAAAATGCAAGTTGACGCAACCCGATGGGAAAATATCCAGGACTTCTTTCGGTAAAATTTTTCCGTAAGCGGCAACGACGGCCAGTTGAGGTTTTAGAGTTGAGAGTTTAGAGAGAAAATCTTTGTCTTTTAATTTTTCCGGAGTGAGAACAGGAATTTTTTTTTCTATTGCGACTTCTTTTATCGGTGAAGGAACAGGATGAAGATGCCTCCCCGACGGTTTATCGCTTCGGGTTACCGCACAAATAACATTTAGCGTAGCGTCATTTTTTAACAAATACTTAAAAATGGGAACAACATATTCAGGCGTGCCGAAAAAAGCAATTTTCATTTTTTCCTGAAATACTCCCTGTTAAGTTTCAATCTTCTAAAAATATTTACTCTGTCAAAAAACACAATACCGTTCAAGTGGTCAATCTCATGCTGGAAAACACGCGATAAAATTCCTTCTACTTCCATTTTAATTTCTTTTTCGTCGGGTGTAATACCGCACACAACAATTTTTCCGGCGCGTTTTATTTTTGCGGAAATTCCAGGAAAAGAAAGACATCCCTCTTCAAAATAACAATTATCCGACGACGACAAAATCTGCGGATTAAAAAGTATTATCGGTTTCTGAATACCATCCGGTTTTATATCGGCAACAAAAACACTTGATAACTCGCCGACCTGATTAGCGGCAAGACCGATTCCGTTGAAAAAATACATCGTCTCAAGCATATCTTTGGAAAATTTTATGAGTTTGCCGTCAATACGGGTGATTTTTTCAGCTTTGGTTTTAAGTATTTTTTCAGGATATTTTTTTATCTGAAGAATTGCCATGAAAGGAATTATAGCAAATTATATTTCTTTGTCAACCTTGCGTGTATTTTTTAACCTAAAATTTTTTTTACCTTGTCAATAACATAATTAATGTCAAACGGTTTTGTAATGTATGCGTCAACCCCTATTTTATCCGAGATGCCTCTGTCCAATTTTTTATCCCTTCCTGTAAGTATGATAATTTTCGGGGAAGGATTGGCGTACAGCCCGTCCTCAAAAAATATATCCCAGCAGAAATGGTAGCCGTCAATTCTGGGCATTAAAATGTCGGTGATAATTAAATCCGGTTTCTTATCTGCGAATTTTTTCAAACCATCCTGACCGTCATACGCCGTAACTACATCATAGCCGGATTCCAAAAGATTTACCTTTAATATTTCCACAACATTAACGTCATCGTCAACGACTAATATGCAATGTTTTTTCTTTTCCATAACGACGCGGCTCCTTTGCCTTATTTTCTCCTGTCACGAATAAAAGAACTCTTTTGTCCCTTGTTTATTAATTTTACATATTTTTTTACTTCGGTTGCCACTTCCACGATTTTACCGTAATGATTCATACCTTCACTTTCGTTTGTCACTATGCCGATTGAGATGGTCATAACGGGGAATTCCTGACTCTGTCCTCTTCTGTCTTTTGTAATTATATGTCCTCTTTTTCTATCTTCATCATTATAAAACCGAGGGATACTTTCATCAAATAATTCAACGATTTTTTGGCAAATGTTTCCCGCCTGGTCCGTTTTACAGATTAAAATAAAATCGTCGCCGCCGATGTGACCTACAAAATCATTCCTATCGGTACATTTTTTTATCGTGGTGACGGTCGATTTAATAACATCATCGCCTTTTTCAAAACCGTATTTATCATTATACGCTTTAAAATTATCTATATCAAGATAGGCAAGCGCAAATTTCTCACTGTTTTTTAACCGCCGGTTGACTTCCTGCATAATACTTATATTTCCTGGCAGTTCGGTCAGTGGATTTGCAGACAAAATCTGTTTGGTCCGTTTCATAATTGAATCAACGCGGGCCATCAGTTCCTCTAAATCAAAAGGTTTGGTAATATATTCATCGGCGCCTAATCTTAAACCCATTATTTTGTCAACGGGTTTATCTTTTGCAGAAATAACAATAACGGGAATTAGAAGAGTGGTCTCCTTTTTCCGCAACCTCTGACAAATCTCATGTCCGTCAATTTTGGGAAGCATTATATCCAAAATTATAAGATCAAACTTCTCCTTACCGATTAATTCCAACGCTTTTTCACCATCGCTGGCAGTCACGACTTTATACCCGGAATTTTCCAGATTTACTTTTAATAATTCAGTTATTACCAAATCATCGTCGACCGCTAAAATTTTATGTTCGCCGTTGTTGATTTTGCCGTTAATAATTTTTTCGCATATCTCAACCAACTTTAAGGGATCTAACGGTTTGGCAAGAAACAACCCGCATCCTACCTCATTGGCTTTCTTAATATCGTCTTTCTGGGTAGCAGCCGTAAGAAATATTAGCGGAATATTTTTTGTCCGGGAATCGTTTTTTATTTCGCGGCAAATCTGCCAGCCGTCTATGCCAGGCAACCATCCGTCGAGAATAATTAAATCCGGAATTTCGGTATAAACCTTTTTAAGTCCTTCCTCACCGTCCAACGCCGTAACGACATTAAACCCTCTGGCTTCCAGATTCACCCTGGCCAGTTCAACCAGATTAATCTCATCATCAATTATAAGAATTTTTTTAGGCATCTTCTTTATATTCCTTCGGAAGAATAAAAATAAAACTGCATCCTTTTCCCACCTCGGATTCTGCCCATATTTTTCCCCCGTGCTCTTCCACAATTCCTTTTGCTATTGCCAACCCCAGTCCGCTCCCCCTCTGTCTTCGGGTGACGACATCATCTGCCCGGTAAAACTTATCAAAAACTCTTGTTAGGTCTTCTTTTTTCATGCCGGGACCTGTATTCCTGATACTGATAACAACGGAATCTTTTTCACTTTTTCCCTCTATGGTTATCTTTCCGCCCGACGGAGTATGTTTTATGGCATTACTCAGAATGTTCATAATCACCTGTTCAATCCTGCCGCTGTCTCCGTCAATAAGCGGGAAATCGGCAGGGAAACTGGTTTCAATTTCTACTCTTTCCAGTACTTCAAAAGTGGATATTCTTTCTCCCACCAGTTCGGGAATATTTACAAAATCAACCTGCAGTCCGAAATTTCCCGATTCGATTTTGGAAATATCCAGAAAATCCTCAATCAGAGAAGAAAGACGTTTACCCTCTGAATAAATAATTCTCAAATACTTTTCTTTTTGCTCGTCGGTTAATTTTAATCTTAACATTGTCTGGGAAAATCCTATAATCCCCGACAGCGGAGTCCTTAATTCGTGCGAAACGACAGAAACAAACTCCGATTTAAGTTTATCCAATTCCATAAGTTTTTTGTTTGACTCTTCAAGTTGCATTGTTTTTTCCTGAAGCTTTTTATTTATACTGTTAAAATCAGCGGTTGCGGTTCGTATTTTTTCAATTAAGTCCCCCGTCAAATCGCCGTTTTTCTCAGCCATATTATTTAACGCCTGTGCTAATTCCCCTATTACATCTTTTGTTTTTACCGACACCCGCACGGAAAAATCGCCCCGTGCAATTTTATCCGATGCAATTTTCATTTCCACCAAAGGTTGTAAAAGTTTGCCGGAAAAAAACCATGATACGCCTAAAACAAGTAAAAACGATAAAGTGCTTATACTTAATAACAAAAAAAGTGCTTCTCGTAAATATTTTTCATACTCTTTTAAAGAAAAACCAATTTGTATATATTTATATCCCGTTTTTTTAGCATCTAAACCAAAAGATTTTATAAAAACATTTTTTGCTCCTTTTTTAATATGTTCGCTATTTTTATGCGGATTTGATATGTTTTCAATTTCTCTATCAGAAGAAAATCTGATAATATTATCGTTATCCACCACAGAAATAAATTTAATATCAGGTTGGTGTTCGGCAATATCTATTAATTTTTTTAAACAATCCCAGTCCTTGTTAAAACAATAATCTGAAATTTGTATATTCAATATTTCACCGATTTTATTTACACTGTTTATAATTCTTCTTTGAAAGATATCTTTAACTAGCGAATAACTGATAAATGACAATAGTATAATCGCAATAAAATTTATAGATGAAATTGCAAATACCAATCTTGTTCTATACTTCATCATTAGCCTCCTTAAAATTACACTCAATGTGTGAAAACAGGGACAGCCGTTAATGAATCATCTCTACTTTAATTTATAACACAAACCGGCAGTTTTGTCAATAGAAATTTTTTCATAATTAAACCCAATGTTTCGGTCAATGGCATTATTTTGAAAATTTATGTAGTTTCAAGAGGGTCAACATCAAAAACGATATTGATATTGTTTAAACGGGATGAGTTAACGGTTTTTTGCAACTGGCGACTTATATCAGGAAAATCGCTCTCTTTTAATTTAAGAATAATCTGCCACCTGTGTTTTCCGGCAAGATATGATGCGACTTTAGGAGCGGGACCTAGAACGGTCAGACCGGTTATCCCGTCCAATTTTTCGGCAAGTTTATCCGACTGGGAAATTACCGTTTTTTCATTTTTGCCTGAGAGCGTTATGCTTATCAATTTTATAAACGGCGGCCATAAAAACTCTTTTCTATAAGCCGCTTCGTGTTCGTAAAATGACTCGTAATCAAACTCTGCGGCATATTTTATCGCATAATGTTCCGGGTTGTCCGTCTGAATCATTACCTGACCGGTTGATGAACCCCTTCCGCAGCGGCCTATTGAATGGGTTATAAGCGAAAAAGTCCGCTCGGCGGAACGAAAATCAGCCGAATACAAACCTGAGCAGGCATTTATAATTCCTACGACAGTCAAATCCGGAAAATCAAAACCTTTTGCTACAATTTGAGTGCCTATCAAAATACAGGATTTCCCCGACCTCATCGTCTGAAACATTTTTGAATACGGGATTTCCGAGTCGGCGTCTATTCTGATGATTTCAGTTGACGGAAATATTTTTTTTACAATTTCCTCAACTTTTTCCGTGCCGAAACCCGTATAAATCATATCGCCCGAACAGACGGAACATTTACTTGAAAAATTTT
The DNA here is from genome assembly GCA_041658185.1 of Elusimicrobiota bacterium. Lineage (GTDB taxonomy): Bacteria > Elusimicrobiota > UBA8919 > UBA8919 > UBA8919 > UBA8919. The sequence continues at coordinate 51,252 of JBBAAR010000005.1, read as the reverse complement.
GCTTGTATCCGCAATAGTGACATAAAAGTCCAGACGGCTTTTTGTGAGCGACCAGCGGTATTGAACACTTCGGGCATTTCATTATATTTTGGCAAACGGAACATTTTACCGTGGTCGCCCAGCCACGGCGGTTGACAAGCAAAAAAATCTGTTTTTTCTGTAGAAGCGCATTTGTCATCGCATATTTTAGCGGCTTTGTTATCGCAAACCTTTTTGTATATTTTAAGTTTATCGCCGAAATTTTAGGAAGCGGCCTCTTTTCAATTCTTTCCGTTAATTTTAATAGTTCAATCTCGCAGGTAACCGTTTTGTAATATGTTTCTATTGACGGTGTCGCAGTTCCGAGAACAACAACGCCTTTTGTAATTTTTGCTCTTTGGGTTGCTACATCTCTTGCATGATATTTCGGCGACTGTATGTTTTTGTAAAAACTGTCGTCTTCTTCGTCAAGAATAAAAAGTTTCAGATTGCGAACGGGAAGGAAAATTGCGGAACGGCTGCCCAGAACAACTTTTATTTCGCCGGAAATAATTCGCGATAAAACTTGATTTTTTTCCTTTCCAGATAAACCGCTGTGCCACACACCCACCGCCTCTCCGAAATTATTACGCAGCAATTCTTTAAACTGACTTATCAGGGAGACATCCGGAACAAGATAGATAGCAGAATAATTATTTTTAATACAAAAATCAATCGCTTGAACGTAAATTTCAGTTTTCCCGGAATCATTGGGACCGAAAAGAAGAAAACTTTTAAACTGATTTTTTTCAAGCGCTTCCGTGATTTTGCCGATTGAGTTTTTCTGTTCTGAGGTGTGAGTAAGAAAGGGTTCGGACGGACTACGGCGATTAAGTGTCTCCGTTTTTTTCGCAGCAATTTTACTTGTAGACGGTAAAATCAGATTTAAGGCGGCGCCTTGAGAACACAGATAATACTCGGAAATCCATTTTGCAAGTTCAAGAAGTTCATCGTTTATCAGAGGTTCATCATCAATAACCTTTATTATTTTTTTCAGTGATTTTTGTGATTTTTCTTTAATATCTACGACAAATCCGGTAAGTTTTTTTTTGCCGAAAGGAACTATAACACGGCATCCGATTTTTACATTTTCATCGGAAATATAATCAAAATTCTGGTTTATATTTACAGGAAGTGCAACTTCTAAAATCATTTCTTACCTTTTCCATTGAATTCTTTCATAATCTTTTTCATATCTTCCCAGGCATCTTTTTTCCAGTTCGGATTCCTTAAAAGTGCGGCGGGATGAAATGTGGGCATTAGTTTAATTCCTTTGTAATCGTGAAACCTGCCTCTTAATTGTCCGAGAGGTGCCACAATACCGGTAAGCGTGGTCGCCGAAACGCTGCCCAGCGCACAGATTATTTTCGGCTTGATAATTTCAATCTGTTTTTCAACATAACGGATACAGCCGTTTATTTCGTCGGGCGACGGCTTTCTGTCATTTCCTCTTTCATCCGGATGCAACGGGTCAATCATCGGATGGCATTTTACTATATTGGCGATAAAAACATCCTCCCTTTTCATTCCCATTGCCGAAATAATTTTATCTAATAGTTGTCCGGAGCGTCCTACGAAAGGTCTGCCGAGTCGGTCTTCATCAAACCCCGGACCTTCGCCGATAAACATAAGTTTTGCTTTGGGACTGCCCTCGCCCGGAACGGCATTTTTTCTTGATTTATGAAGCGGACATTTTTTGCAATTTTTAATTTCTTCGGCAAGCCCTGTTAGAGATACCGTGTCACGGTGTGACATCTCTAACGGGGCAAGTTTTTCTAATTTGCCGGCGGTGATAGTTTTTTTTATCTTCTTCATATTTTCCCCTTTTTCCGATACAATAACCCGGTCAACCCCATCTGCCTTCAATTGCTCAATATATTTTTCTGTCAACCGGACCGTTTCGTTAAAATAAGCCATAATATTTTTTGGTGATTTTTTCCGCCAAAAGTTTTTTGGAGATATTTGTAAATTTTTCAATTTTGTTTTTTGTGATGATTGCACCTGTCGTCTTATCGTTGTTCATTGAGTCAACCGTGTTCGCTACAATCATATCAAGATTTTTCTCTCTTAACTTTTTAAGCGCATTTTCTATTATATTTTCCGACTCCAGCGCAAAACCGACAAGTATTCTTGGACCCTTGATTTTAGAAATCTCAAAAAGAATGTCGGGATTTGGAATAAGTTTTAGATTTATTGAATTGCCGGCTTTTTTGATTTTGTTTTCTGAAAACTTTTCAATTCTATAATCACCGACGGCGGCGCAGGATATAAAAACACCGCATTTTTTGAAATATTTTTTTACCTGAGTGAACATTTGTCCGGCTGAAACAACATTTATAACTTTTACATTTTTAGGCGGTTTCAAATTTGTCGGACCGCTTATCAAAATTACTTTTGCACCGTTTTTTTTTGACTCTTCCGCCAGCAAATACCCCATTTTTCCCGACGAGTCATTTGATATAAACCTCACAGGGTCAATGTATTCTTTAGTAGGACCTGCCGTTATCAGAACAATTTTTTGCTTCATATTTTATTGAAATTTCCAATACTATTTTAGTGATGATTATAAAAGAAATTGTGACATTTTTACTTCAAAATGATAACTGTCAAAATTGTTGAAAAGTGGAGAAATCATACTTACACCACTTAACCCCAGAACTGTCACCATTACATTTGTTCAATATTTCTTATATTGTTCAAAATCTGCAATAATATAAACTGTCAATTTATCTCTTTATGTGGTGTATTTATTTCTCAATTATTAATGGGATTAACTCTTATCCCTCTTGAATTTCTGGGAAATTTCCATTTTCATCTCTATTTAAGGCACTATCCGGGATTGATTCCGTAATAATAAGGGGAGTGTCAGCTAAATCCTTTCCAGAAAATCTCATAAATTTTTCATTATCAAGTGAACCATCCGAGGGAAACATAAAAACTGCTTCCCATTTCATTCTTGTTTCATCTGGAATAAATGTAATATTTCTATCGCCAATCTGGGCATAAATTTCTTTCATCGGCTCGCTAAACTCCATAGAGAGCGTATACATGTTTCCAATTTTAAATATTATTGGTTTCCCATGTTGTATTTTTACAAGCTCATTATTGACCTGATTAAATTCGTAATAAGAACTATACTTATGTGTTCCTTTATGGCAACCTGTTATTGCTAAACAAATAAAGAAAAAAAGGATTTTTCTTTTTTTCATGAAACTATTTCTCTGCCTCTTTCAGTTTGTAATATTTACTTTCTTTCAGTTATTATTTTATAATATTTGCCGGAAGTATTTACATAAATATTATAATCTGATTGGTATAATCTTGACCATTCCTTAGTTAGTTTCCCCCATTTTTGATTTTTTTTATCATAATAAATAAGTTCATTAGAAGTTGCAAAAAAATCATATTGTTCATTAAAATAATATGTAGAAGGCGTATTTGTGATACCGACTTCTGTGCCGAAAGATCGAATAGATTTGCTTGTTTTGTCTAATATTTTTAAAAATATATCATTTTTTCTTCCACAGCCGATAAATATTCTATCTTTATCCTCTCCAATACTCCAATTATTTTGGAACTCATTAAACCATTTTTCAGTTTCATAAAATTCATTATTTCTTAAATCAAATTTAAATATCCCCTTTTCATTCGCTATTCCCCAAACGATATTTTCATCACCCGTTATTTGGAATGGACTCACTGAAGTTTTAAGATATTTACGAAAGTGATGAGATGGTAATTTAAATATCTCAACTTTTTTAGTAGAATAATCAAACTTTACTATAGCACCATAACTATATCCTTTTTCATCTTCAAGATTAGTGCTAAGCAATGAATAATTTTCCTTTTGTATAAGGTATCTTTTATGGTCTATATCAATCCCAGTAAGAGGCAAGTTTAATAAAAATAATAACGGGGTCCACACATATTTATACTTTAAAGCAATATAGGAAGGGATAAATCTTTTTTGTAAATCTTCATTATTTAACAATTCTGTTGAACCAGTTTTTTTGTTAATCACACAATATTTGATAGGATCCCCATACCGGTCATGACTATTAACAAATACATAATCACTATTCATTGTAATTTCAGACACATTTATCTCTGGGAATTTCCATGTAATCGGAAAAAGTTCCCACGATTTCTTAATTTTCTCGTACTTTATTACTCCGTGAGTTCTACAAGTAAACCAAACCTCACTACTGTTCTCAACAAGATATTGTATTTCTCCCGGCATCCCTTCTTCAAACAAGTAATATGAATACTTATTCTCTTGGATATTCATTTTTGCAACAACCCTATATGGTAACGAGAGCAGCCACAAATGATTATTGAAATATAAAATTTTGTCAGGCGAAGAAGGTTTCGGATACGGTAAAAATAGTTTAAAGGGTTTTAATGACGAATTTTTTGATGTGAAATTTAAAATAGTATTCATCAAAGGTGAATTCTCAGGAACGATAAAAACACCATCATCGTATGGGGTTTGAGATTTAAACTGCACATTCCGATAATCCGAGATTATTTTTTTAACTTTTGGTATTGAGTTAGAAGAATCATCACAAACACATTCATATATGCCGTCCGAGGAAAAATATAAAGTATCATTATAAATCAGAAAATCTACAACTTGATTGGGAAAATCTTTTACACTGCTGAGATCTTTTACTTCGCCTTCAATACTAATTGTTATAAGTTTTTTCTCAAAGGCAAGCCAAAAATGGTTTTTATAAAAAATAGCTGAATAAAAATATCCTGTGTCTTTTAGTTCATCAGAATAAATATCAGATAATTTGTTGTTTTTTATATTAAAACATCTAAGAGTAATTTTCCCGTTGAAATCTTCTCTATAATATTTTTCATAATTATCTTCAACTTTGCGGTGTTTTAACCCATCACTTAAAATAAGAAAATAAACAAATGGGTTTTTGTATCCGATTACATCTGTAGAAAAATCAAGCGAAATTGGGTCTAAATTTCTGGAAATACCAATCGTACCTTTTTCTAATACAATCCATATTCTTTCATCTGTTTTGATAACATTTTTTAACAATCCATAGGACTCATAACCCATCAAATTATTATATCTTTGCCATTTATTTTCTTGTTGATGATATAATATGAGACCTTCTTGGATTGTAAAAAAATGAAAATCTTGCTCATTTTTTATTTGCCCTATTTGAAGATTAGGTAACGGTGGATTTGGAAAAGCTTCAACTAATTTTGGGAAAACATCATTATTATTTTTTTCTGCATAAACTTTGAGTAAATTAGAAAATAACTCTACCCTAAAAATAACCAAGATGAGAAAAAATATTTTCAATGTTTTATTTATGTGTATATACATTTTAATCTCTTTTTTTACGGTTCCAAAAAATTTGACTTTATATCGGCTTTTAATGATTCACTAAATGAGTCGTCGCTTTTAAGAATTTGTTCAATAATCGGGTGCGCTTTTTCCGGATTAATTTTATGTAATGTGTAAATTACATTCCATCGGAGAGTTGGGTTTCTTGAAACCTTAAGACATTTTTTTAAAAACTCAAATGATTTTTGACTTTTTATACGTCCGGCTATATTTATACAAGAACATCTAATCTTACCGCTTTTTGACATATACGGATATCTAATGCTACTATTTTCTTCATTTTCTTCAAATAGATATTCTTTTTCTAAATCTGTCAAAATTGAATCACCATATTTTGATAAAGCTTCTTCAATAAAATGTTCCGTACTATTCGTATCACACGGTTCTTGATCTCTTAATCTTTTAATTAATATCTTTGAGAAACATAAGTTCATCGATTCTCCCATTAATTTTATAGCAGTGTGTTTAACATTGTCGTCTGAATCATAAAGTGTTTTTACTAAAATTTCGGGAAGATCTTTTGATTTTAAGTTATACAAATCTTGAATCGCTCCGAGTCTAATTTCTGGATTCTGTGAATTAAGATTCTCTTTCAAAATATTTTCAAACGAATGATGCGGTATTTTTGAAATAACCAAAAACAACTTCTGTTTGAGTTGAGTGGATGATTTGTGATAAAAACTGATAATTTCTTTTGCTGTTTTATCAGGATACTCTTTTGCAAGAGAAAGGATTATTTCGATAATTACATAATTTTTTCTTGTGTCATTATTTTTACAATAGCAATCAATTACTGGGTATATTGATTTTTCACCAATTTTAAGTATTATTTCTCTAACGGAAATTATATTTACAAGTTCATCTATATTGGCAAGTACAAATTCAGTTCTTACTGATAAAAATTCTTCCACTTCGCTACTTTTTAAATAATCAGGTTCCAAAAATTTAAACAATTCAATATTCGGAGGATCGCCTACATAATTGGCAAATTTTTCTAAAGATTTTGCTCTATGTTCCGCTTGAATAACAAGATTTGCTGGCGTACAACCACATATATTCACATGTTTACACATTTCTGGATCAATTTTAATCACTTTTCTGTATTCATCTGCAACATCAAAAAACTTTGCCCCACTTTTTAGTTTTAATTCTGCGAGAACAAATTGGGCACATAAATTCATACTTTTGGATATATTTTTTTTGAGAAGTTCTTCACACTCTTGAATCGCAGTGGAATTTCCATAAATCTTCTCTATTTCCTCTACAAGGTTTCTTAATATCGCTACATCAGTCCAATCTATACCGGAAGAATATTTATTTAAAAGAATTCGCCTTATTTTTATGCTATCAGTTATTTTGTTAACTCTATCGTAATATTGTGCCAAATAATTTAAGGCAATATTACCAATTAATCTTCCATCCCACTTCGTATCAGCATAATTATCAATAAGCAATTTGCAGATTTTTTCAACTTGAGGTAGTGGAACTTTATCTTTATATTTATTAAGATGCATCCTTAAAATTGCAATGTAAGAACTTATTTTCAAACTTTTATTATAAAAATCAGTGGCATAAGGATATAATTTTATCACTTTTTCATATTCTTTTTCTGCTTGTTCAGAATCTATGTCTTCTACTAATTGCGCAATTCTAAATGTGGTTAATGCTTTCATCAATGAATTCATTTTATAACAAATAATTCTTGAATAAAATCCTTCATAACTTGATTCTGGGAAAATATAATCAGTACTACTGTTTAAAATCCAGTTATACTCATCCATCGCTGTCTTGAAATCCTGCTGTTTTTTTTCTTCATTATATCGTGAATGATACAATTCTGCTCTTCGAAAATGTATATATGGAGCAAGTTTACAATTTGGATATTTTTGTAATATATCGTTAAAAATAGTAAATAATTGTTCTGTTGGTAGATGTTCCCATATGGTTTTTACATATAATTGTAGCGGTTCTTTGTTACAGTCCGTATAATTATATATGAGATTTACCATGTTCCTTTCTTTGCAACGATTAATTTCATCATTTGGAGTTTCGTTAATTAATTTTTTAAACTCTGCAGCACCATATTCATTTAACCCAAGTAAAAGGCCTATTCGTTGTGTAGATTGTGTTGGAAAACTATTTTGTGTAATTTGTGATGAAAACTTTTTAAGATGCAGTTTAATACATTCGCGATATGCGTTTATCGCTTTTTCCTTTTTATTAAGAGATTCATATGCTTGTCCAAGATAAAATCCTGCGATTACAGATATATGTTGTTCTGGATATTTTTTAATTAATTCTTGACATATTTTGATAGTGCCTATTGAATTTTTTAAATTATTATAATAAAATGATATCATCGAGCTATTTTGATTATTAAAAACACGTGAATTGCTGTCATATTCTACAGACAGAATCCCTTCGTATATTAATTCAGCTTCTTTATATTTATGTTCCTGAATATATTTTTCAGCAAGTTTATATTTTTCATTTAATTTGTTATAACTCTCTTTCCATTTTTCAGAAACATCGGCATATAATAACAATGGGAAGTATTTAATTATTATGAACAACACACTAAACAAATAAAAATAAATTTTTCTTTTCATCTATATAAACCAAAGAAAATTAAACCACTTGACATTTTCTATTTATGTGTGCTTTCAATTATTTTTTGAACAACTTCCGTTCAAAACTTGAGAAATCAGGCAAAATCCAAAAGTAATGATTTATTGTAATAATATACAAGTATCAGAGACAAGTATTATTTTAAGATTTTATTAATCTCGGATATAATTTTTCTCGGTTCTGACATTCTTCCGATTTCGTCGCCGCCGCAGGCAAGTTCGCCTTTTTCGGGTCCTATAAAATAATATCCGAGTTTTTTAAGGTAAGAAATGTTTTTTTGCGTGAGCGGATTTTTGTACATTTCCGAGTTCATCGCGGGACAGATTACAACCGGACACCTTACGGACAGCACAAGCGTTGTGAGGGAATCGTCGGCAATGCCTGATGCAATTTTTGCAATAACATTTGCAGTGGCGGGCGCAATCAAAAATAAATCCGATTTTTTCGCTATTGTTATATGTTCTATCTCCCAATCAAAATTATTTGCGAAGATATCAATATAAACCCTGTTTTTTGAAAGTGTCTGAATTGTTAAAGGCGTAACAAATTCTGCGGCATTTTTCGTCATAACGGGAATTACCGTTGCTTTTTCTTTAATCAAAATCCGTATTATCTCTGCGGATTTATATGCGGCGATTGAACCGCTTATGCCCACGATAATGTTTTTATTTTTAATTGACATTTTTTTTCCTCCTATTTTTTATTATTTTTTTTAACTTGTTAAATGCCTTGTCAAGTTTATCGTTAACGATTACATAATCATAAAATTTTTTATATCTCATTTCTTTGCGGGCATTTTTAAGCCGTCTTTGAATCTCTTTTTCCGTATCACGGTGCCGGTTTTTTATACGCTCTTCTAAAATTTTCATGGACGGAGGAGCAATGAAAATCAAAAGCGACTGCGGGTAATGTTTTCTTACATTGATTGCACCTATCACATCAACATCCAGTATAACATCGCCGGTTTTAAGTTTTTGGTCAAGTTGTTTTTTCAGCGTTCCGTAATGATGCCCGTGAACTTGCGCCGTTTCTATGAATTCATTCGCTTTTTTTTTTTGTAAAAATTCTTTTTCCGATATAAAAAAATAATCCCTGCCGTTTTTTTCCTTTTTTGACGGCGGGCGGGTCGTGGCGGAAACGGAGTAGAAAAGCCCTCTCACATTTCTCATAAGAAGTTTAATAAGTGTTGTTTTTCCCGCACCCGACGGCGCAGATATTATAATGGGAATTCCGGTTTTCATTTTTTGTTTTCAAGAACGGCAATTGACTTTAATACCTGTTGTTGGGTTTCTTCATCGGGTAATCCTATTCCCGTCGCCTTTTTCCAGTAAAAAAGCGCATTATCAAAATCCCCTTTAAAATAGTAACAGTTGCCCATATTGTTATAAACCTCGCCGTAATTTCTTAAAGCGACTGAAATTTTGTAAGCGGCAATTGCTTTATCATACTCATCAAATTTTCTGTACGCCTCGCCCAAATCAAATGCGGTTCTTTCAGAATGGTAATAATCCAATTTTATCGCTTTTTCATATTCTGATGCTGCGAGTTGCAGGGCATTTACAGAAAAATATAAATCGCCTTTCCGTCGGGCAATATCGCTTGTAAACCGTGGAATCACTATTTCACAAATTAGAAATATCCAACCCGTAAGAATTACCAAAAATAAAAGAAGAGACGGATGTTTTTGAGAGGTCTTCGTAAGATATTTTTTTTCTTCTAATGATTCCGAGATGCCGAAAAGCACAAACATTGATGATGCAACCGGGACTATTGAAAAAGGAAAATTGGTTAAACCATATACGAAAACGGAAAATGCGCCGGTAAAAATACCCATAATCAGATTGAACTCCGACTCTTCCGATTTCATCTTGTCATACAGTAATTTTGCACACCGGAAAAAGAAAACAAAAAATACCGATATGAAAGCGATGATGCCGAAAATACCGGTTTCGGAAAATCTTTGTAAAAACTCGTTATGCAGATTTGATTCGCTTGTGCTTTTTAACCGGAAACTTCTTTTAATTTTTGACTGGTAATTCGCAAAATTAACTTTAAGGTTTCCGGCGCCGACACCGAAGAACGGATGCTCTTTTATCATTTCCATGCCTGTTTTCCACTTAAAAATCCTTTCGTTAACCGATACATTTTTTTCGCCGAAAAAACTTTTTATCATATTGAATCTGTCAATTGAAATAATAAATACCGCCGAGAACAAAAGGAAAAGCCAGAAAGTTCCTCTAAAAATTCTCTTTGCCGTTATGAATCTAACTTTCAGATACATCTTCTGCCAGACGGTTAAACATACCACCGCCAAAAAAAATGCAAGCCACGCTCCGCGTGTTTTTGCAATTCCTATATTAAACACTACGAGAAAACAGAAAACCATCCAGAAAATATGTTTTGACGGTTGTCGGGTTGAAATCATTTTTACAAAAATCAGAGGGAAAACGAGCAAAAGATAACCTGAAAAAAAGTTGGGATTACCGAATGTTGAGAATGGCTTTCCGCTGAAATCATAAAGCCATTTAACGGGGTCAAGTCCGAGATATTGCAAAACTCCGTAAACAGTCACTATAAATGTTGAAACGAATATTATGTCTAAAATTTTTTTTGAATCATTATCGGAAAACTCTCTGGCAGTAAAATAAACGGAAGTAATCACAATCCAAAAAAAGAGAAATTCAAAAACCAATTGGCGGTGAACCGCATTAACTGAAGACGACGCAATCGCCGCAAGATATAAAATAAGCGGAAACCCGAGCCACCCGCTTTTAATCTGCTGCTTTTTTACCAATATTTTCAGTATAAGAAGCAGGGCAACCGCAAGCCCCAAAATGTAAAAAATAGTTTCTTTGATTAGAAAATTATCTTTTGTTCCTGTATAAAAAGCGAGCGGGGTTGAAAAAACAATTATCTGAATACAAACAAAAGAAATTTTTTTTGTCATTTAATCATTAAGAAAATTCTGCGAGGCTCCGATAAGGGCGTTCATTTTTTTCCGATTATCCGCTTCAACATATATCCTTACAACCGGCTCCGTTCCCGAAAGCCGAAGTCCGACCCACGAGCCATCCTCTAACAGAAATTTATACCCGTCCATTTTATTTATATTTTTGACTCTAATTGATGCAATCGCAGGCGGAGGGTTTTGTTCAAGTTTGGATTTGATGCTGTTCATTTTTTCGGGGGGTAGACGAAAATTAAGCCGTTCCGATAGTATCGTTCCGACCTCTCTGTAAATCTGTTTCAGAATTTCTCTTATGGGTTTTTTGTTAATTGCGACCATTTCTGCCGCCAAAAGACAGGCAAGTATCCCGTCTTTTTCGGGAATATGTCCCATAATAGTAAGCCCGCCGGATTCCTCACCGCCGATAATCATTTTTTCTTTTGTCATTACCTCGCCGATGTACTTAAAACCGACCGGAGTTTCCCTAACCTCAATATTATACTTTTTTGCTACGGCATCAACGAGATGCGTCGTCATAACCGAGCGGGCGACCACACCTTTCCACTTTCTTGTTTTTACGAGATGGTCAAGTAAAAGTGCGATAGTTTCATTCGGCGTGATAAAAGTTCCGTCGCTGTCAATGATTCCAAACCTGTCAGCATCTCCGTCGGTGGCAAGCCCAAGTTGATATTTTTCTTTTTTTAGAATTTGTAAAAGTTCTCCGAGATTTTTCTTTGCGGGCTCCGGCGGGTTACCTCCGAATAAAACATCCCGAAAATTATGAAGCACTTTTATTTTGCAGCCGGTATCTAACAAAATTTTATCAAGATACCCTCTGCCCGTGCCGTAAAGAACATCCAAAACCATCTTTATATTTGATTTTTTTATCGCCCTCAAATCAACAAGTTCTTTTATTCTTTTGATATAAGTTTTTTCAGGTTCAATCTCGGAAATTTTATTTTTATTTAGCCCTTCTTCATAACTAATTTCTTTGACTTCGGACTTCGGACTTTTGACTAATTCTTCGCATCTTTTTTCTATCGCTTTTGTAGTTTCCGGCAATGCGGGACCGCCCCAGGAAGGTGAAAATTTTAATCCGTTATATTCAGGAGGATTATGACTTGCAGTAAAGTTCAGACCGCCGGCGATTTTTCGTCTTAAAATTTCGTAGGATATAACCGGCGTCGGACAATCTCTTTTCGTAATAAGCGTTTTAATTCCGTTTGCAGCGAGAACTTCCGAGGATATTTTTGCAAAATTTTCCGAGTGGAAACGGGTATCGTAACCGACAACAACAGAGCGGAGAGCAGAGAGCGGAGTTTCTGTCCTCTGTCCTCTGTCCTCTGCTTTAACATAATCCGCAATCGCCTGACTCACAACTCTTACATTATCAAAAGTAAAATCGTCGGCAATTATTCCGCGCCAGCCGGATGTTCCGAATTTTATCATTTTCAACCCCCTCCGATACATCAATCGGATTCTTTTATTTTCATAAACTTAACTAATATTTCCGAAATACCGTTTAATAACACAGAAATTATGTAAATTACAATCGCAAGTGCTACCGATACAAAAACTGCAAAGAGTATATTCTGAAAAAGAAGTGAAATAAAAATTATTACAACTATGACGATTCCGGCAACGGCAGAAAGCCAAGAGAGAAACTTAAAGGCATTTGATATCCTTTCAAGCGAACGGTAAGGCGTGATTTTTAATTTCTCAACGGCCGCGGCGAACTGGAGAGTTCTTCCGCAATTTTTACAATACCAAGCCCTCATACTGTTTTGTGTGCGGCAAAAATCACAGACCTTTTCGCTGCCTTCGGAAATCTGTTTTCTGCGAAAAATATAAAGTTTTTCCACAAGCCCCAAAACCAGCCACAAGTTTATTCCCACTACGGCACCCGCCAGCGCCTCTATAAATCTGAAAGTAAGCCACGAGGAACGGCTGGGGTCCATTAACAAACCCGCATACAGTGTTGAACCGAGAATCCCGCCGATAGAACCGCCTACAATTCCGGCAGCCAATCCCGCTATTATTTTTTTTCTATTTTTCTCTATCAAACCGCTGGTCATTCCTACAAAAAGACCGACAACTCCCCAAGAAATCAGATGTGATATGGAATAGGCAGATGTGGAATTGGCAAATAAATCATAGACTGGTCTGTTAATTAACCCGCCGATAATGCCTCCGATGCAGCCGAGCACGCCGCCCAAAAGTGCTTTATATGAGGAACGCTCAATAATTCCGCCGACGTTTCCCAAAAAAGTTCCCACTATTGCAAAACGGACAAGCAACTCTACCGTCAAAGACGGGGCAGTGTCCACGGACATTACACGGTTCAAGGCAATAGAAAGCATCCACCCGATAATTCCCGCAAACATTCCGCCGAGAGCGCGACGCATTATCCAACTAAAAGTTCCGGCGGCACTTAATAACTTCTGACTTCTTGCTGTCAAAGCCAGTCCGCATCTACTGCAATACTTTTCCGTTGAATCGGCAACATTACTGCAACTCGGACAAATCATTTTCTACCTCCGGTGATTTCTACCATTTGATTATGAATTTTTGAGTTTGATGCAACAAGCGTTTCGCCGAACAAATAATTATCTTCGCCTGCAAAATCCGTTACATTACCGCCTGCTTCTTTAACAATTATTGCTCCTGCAGCAACATCCCACGGTTTTAATCCCTCTTCCCAAAAACCGTCAAACCAACCGCAAGCGACATAACACATATCAATTGACGCAGAACCTAATCGCCGCAGGCCTTCAACATTAAGACAAAATTTTCTAAACTTTTCATCAACCGATTTTTGTCTTTTTTCATAATCGTACGGAAAACCGGTAACAACCAGAGAATGTTTGAGGTCATTTATTTTTGAAACACCTATTTTTTTTCCGTTGAAATACGCGCCTTTGCTTTTTATCGCGTGAAAAAATTCTCCGCTTATGGGATTATAAACAATTCCGAACAGTGCTTTATTACCGTCATAAAGAGCAAGTGAAATAGAAAAAACCGGAAGTTTATGGATAAAGTTAACCGTACCGTCCAACGGGTCAATAATCCAGACAAGCCCGTTCTTCCGTCTGTTAATTTCTCCGCAACTTTCCTCGCATAAAAAATCAATATCAGGAAACTTTTTGCCTAAAATTTTTATTATTGCTTTTTCAGAATTTTTATCGGCGGCGGTAACCGGATTTCTTGTGCCTTTATATTCTATTTTGAAACTTTCCAAATAGTATTTTTTGAGAATTTTTCCTGCCAAAAAAATAGATTTTTCGGCTTCATTAAAATATTTTGAGATATTAAGCATTAGTTTTTATTATATCAGATTAAAATTATTGTGTCAACCCCGTGAGATAATTTTACATCTCATGGGGTCAATAGAAGTGTCTTTCTCTCAGATTTTTATTCTCAATATGTCGCCGTCCTGGACGATATAATCGCGACCTTCAAGACGGACAAGCCCTTTGTCATGCAGTGTCTTATCCGTTCCGTATTTTTCAAGTTCGGAAAAATTAAAAACCTCAGCGCGGATAAAATTTTTCTCAAAATCGGTGTGAATTTTTCCTGCGGCTTTTTGGGCGGAAGTCCCTTTTTTTATGTTCCATGCCCTGATTTCAACTCCGACAGTCGTATAAAAAGTGATTAAATCCAAAAGTTTATAACTTGCCAATATAACCTTATCCATGTCCGATTTTACGCCAAGTTCTTTTTTTTCCGCGTCGGAAAGTTCCAAAAGTTCACCTTCAAGTTTGGCGTTTATTGGAATAAATTGGTAACTGGTATCGGGTAGCGGGTAATGAGTATCTTTTACGTTTGCCACATAAATTACGGGAATAGAGGAAAGCAATATTATATCGGCAACTTCTAATTGGGACATTTGTCCCATTTCAATTTCCGACTTCATTTTATACAAACTTTCAAGTTCTTCTTTTGCTTCTTTTATTCCGCATTTTGCTCTCGGAGAAACAGAAGAAATTTTTTTATTGACAACCTCTAAATCGGCAAGAAAAAGTTCAGTTTTTATTATCTCTATTTCATCTTTCGGATTACTCCCTTCGCGGAAACATCCGACCACATGGACAAGAGCATCCATCTCCCTTATGTGAGACAAAAATTTATTGCCGAGACCTTCGCCTTTTGACGCGCCCTTGACAAGTCCGGCGATATCAACAAATTTTATCGTTGTTAGCGTCAGTTTTTCCGGCTTGTAAATAAGTCCAAGTTTTTTCAGGCGTTCGTCGGGAACAGAGACAATTCCGACATTGGGTTCAATCGTGGTAAAAGGATAATCCGCAACGACGGCGCAGGCATTTGTAAGCGAGTTAAAAAGCGTTGATTTGCCGACATTTGGAAGCCCTACAATTCCTATTTGCATAAATTTAATCTGGAGGTTAGTTTTTTATGCCAGTTTTTTGGCAAGTTTGGCAACCCGTTTGCCGAGCGATATGCACTGTTTTTCTGCACGACTATCCGGTGAACCAATAGCAACCGGACCATAATGGTCATTTTTTGATGTGCCCTGAATTATCATTCCGTGAATAAGAAATGCCTGCAAAATTGAAAGTATTGTGGTTTCGTTTCCGCCGCCGATATTTGCCGAAGATGTGAAAGCTCCGCCGACTTTTCCTTCAAGTTTGCCGTGTAGAATTACCGAATCATCTAAAAGTTTTTTGACAGGAGCCGCCATCTGACCGTAATAGGTCGGTGAGCCGAAAATTAGTCCGTCATACTGGACAAGTTCGTCCGGCAGAACATTGTCAACCGTCTTTACCGAAACCTCGCAACCCTCTTCTTTCACACCCTTCGCGACGAGTTCTGCCATCTTTTTTACATTTCCACCTTTTGAATAATAAGCAACAAGAATTTTCGCCATTTTTTCTCCCCTTTTTTAATTATCGTAATTCCTCTCACCAGTGACGAGAGTTTTTAATTTATCGTACCTGTCCCCTTTTTTGTTTTTACAATTAAAATTCTACCGCCCTTTATAACATGGCCTGACGCCGAGTAATCCAATTCTGCAAATACTTGTTCTGGGAAATAGGATAATAAACTATTTGCAATATGTTCAATCATTTTCCAATAATCATTTCCAATTTCAATAAGTTGTTTAGGATTGGGATATCTAAGATTATAAAATTCACTTATTTTTTTCAATAAATGCTCTTCATCTTTAAGTAATTTTATAAATCCTGCTTTTTTTACCAAATTATAGAGAATTTTTAAATTATGTTCCGCAGGAAATTCGTCTAATCTGTCAAGAAGTATTGATTTTAATATTAGTTCTAAACCTAATTGAACAAGATACCCAGCAGAATCATAGCATATTGGATCTTTTTTAAATAAAACTCCCGCTGACCTAAGATGATCTAATCCATATTTGAGCAAATCCTTATATTTGTATCCATCACATTTTCTATATATTCTTTTCATTTATTTTTAATAATCAATATTATAAAACTTTTTTAGGTTTTGTCTTGCTTGTTCATTTCCTAAATTTGCGGCTTTTTTCCAATCGGAAATTGCCTCATCATATAATCCTTTTTTATAGTATGCATTACCACGAATTGTGTATACATATCCATTTTCCGAATCTAATCCTGTTTCCGAAAATAATCCTATCGGATCTAATCCTATTACTTTTGTCCAATTTTCTATTGCTTTATTATATAAACCTTTTTTATAATAAGCACCTCCCCGATAAAAATATGCATCTATTAATTTTGAATCTAATTTAATTGCGTTTGTGCAATATGCAACTGCTTTATCATAAAGTTTTAAATCATATGCTTCTTTTCCTTTACCGAACCACTCGTATGCTGTCAGGTTGTCGGTTGGGTTTATTTTTATTTCTTCTTTCTCTTTTTCACCCAGAACTATTTTCAAACTATCCAATAAATTAAATGCAATTTCATCCTGAAGTTTAAAAATATCGGAAATATTTCCGTTCGCTTCCGCTGTGTCAATTATTTTTCTGGTCTGGACATCTACAAATCTTGCGGTAACTTTTAATTTATCCCCGCTCACCTGAAAAGAGCCGAAGACAATTACATCGGCGCCAAACAGTTTGCCTTTTTCAACTGCAGTTTTTTCATCAACGGCGCCGGTATATTGAAACTTTATTTCTTCTAATATCTTTGATAGATTTTCTCTTTCAAGAACGGTTATTTCGCTTACCTTAACAAGTTTTGTGGTTAGTGTCTCTGAAAAACCCGCACCTATCCAGTTTTTTTCTTTGTCACCGGTTATATTTTGGAAAGGGATTACTGCAATATTTTTAGAAAATGCAGGGCAAGTAAAAAGCAGGATAAAAATTAAACTTAAAAACTTTGTTTTAGTCCGCATAATTTAATTACCTCCGTCCCCATTATTTATAGTATATTTTGGTCTGAACATATTTATTTTACTTCTTTGCCATTTCAAGTAAGGCGTCTTCAAAACATTTCAGGGGAGCATCCAGGATTCCGGCGCCGACCTGGCCTATGCCGGGCTTTTTGTGGGCGATGCCGGTATTTATAATTGGCGTGATTTGAGTTTCAACTATTTTTCTTATGTCAAAGCAGACGGGTGTGCCGACAAAATCCAATTGAGGTATTTGATAACCGGTATGTCTGCCGACGGTGATTTTATACATTTTTCTTGTGGCATTGAGTGCATCCGAAGGCGACCCGCCGACGAATTTTACTATTGCGGGCGCAGCAGCCATCGCGTTTGCACCGATACCTGCCGTCTCGGAAATTGTTGAATCGCCTAAATCCGGGTTTGCATCTTTCTCGGAAAAACCGGCAAAATAAAGTCCTTTCGGGTTGCCCGCGGGTGTCGTGAACCATTTTTCTCCGAGCCCGGCAATTCTTATTCCTAACTCCGTACCGTTCCTTGCCATCGCAGAAACGACAGTGGAATTTTTCAAACCGTTGACGGTATCAGTTGCCGATTTACAGGCAGCCATTGAAAGATTTAAGAAAAAATGCGGATTGCTTGATATGAATTTTATGACTTCTGAAATTGTGTTTTTATCCAAATCGGTTTTCAAGAGATGCGGAAAAACCTCTTTCAAAAAAAGCCCCGTTGCGGCTACATTTCTGTTGTGGCACTCGTCACCCATCATTAACGCCTGGGCGGTTATACTTTTAATATTGATGCCGCCGGAAATTTTTACCGCTTTTGACAAAGCCGGAGCAAGAACGGTCTCCATCCATTTGAGTCGCTCAATTACATCCGGGGAATTTGCGCCGAACCGCAAAACTTTTCCGAGACCTTCATTAAGCGTTGAATACGCCAGATTACCGTCGGTCTCGTTTTTTACGACGAAAACATACATTGATGCGGAAATTATTCCCGCCATAGGTCCGACCGCACCGTAATGATGGCAAGGTGCAAATTTTATTTTTCCGGACGCAGCAACCGTCTCTGCCTCTTTTTCATCCTTCGCGAGCCCTTCGTAAATTAAAGCGCCGATAACCGCACCTCGCACGGGACCGCACATTTTATTCCAGTTTATAGGGGGACCTGCGTGAAGAATCGTCTCTTTCATCATCCCCTTGATTACATCTTTTGCCGGGGCAATATCAATTAAAACCGGTTGGGCATTGGTCATTTTCTCAAACGCAATTTTGTTTGCTCTGTCAACATCTTCCGTATTCAGTTTTGAAAGCGCTTTTATGAGTTCCTGATTCCCTCCGGCGGGCGGCGTAAAATCAATCTGAACGACATCCGCACCGAGTGATTTCACCGAATCGGCAAATGACTTAAGCCCTAAATTAACAATTTTAAGTTTCTGACCAAAAAGATTATTTGCCATTTTTCAGCCCCCTCAAAAACTCAAGCCGCAATTTACATATTTTTTTAAGCGCCGCTGTTGAATCCGGAATTTTTTTGTCGGGATGCCATCTTTCCTCGTAGATTTCTTTTAACGTCATTCCGGTATGTGAAAGTTTCCGCCAGTAATCAATAACATCGTCAAGATGAGTCATACAGTCGTACGCGCGGGCGCCGACATCATAGACCACGCATCTTTCCAACGGGTAAGTGATTTTTTCGCTCTGAGATTTTGCGAACTCGGGAGTAAGCAGGGCATTTTTTTTGACAAGGTCGGTCCCGGGCAGACATATCGTGAAATCATTTTTGCTTAAAGGTACGACGAACCTGCCTTCAAAATAGATAATGAACGTTTCTTCGTAATCAAAATTTTTCTGGAATATCGCGTGATATTTTTCAAGAATTTCTTCAGCGCGGCGGCATCCGATTGTGAACATTACAACCCTTCTAATGTTTTTGTCCTCGGAAAGACATTGTTTTCTTAAAATTTCAAGACCGTTATCAAGCGTTGTGCCTGTTGCTATCACATCTCCTATAAAAATCGTGGTATCTTCGGGAAGCGAGAATTTTCTGTACTGGTCGTCTTTGATGAACCAGTCGGTGTGTTTTTTATATCTCTGCGAAGTGATAAATGATGCGTTCATTCTGTTAAATCCGTAAGCGGAATTCAGCATATTAAAAAGCCCGAAGTTAAGTCCTCCTCTTAAAAAATGAAGCACTGAAATATTTTTATCGCCGTATTTTTCAAACTGATTTGAAAAAAGTTTAAGTGTTTCAAAAACACCGGCGCGCATATTCTTGATATACTCAAATCCGATTATTTCCGGTTTATTGAGAATACTCCTGGTGAACGGCGTTGAGACAATATATCTCTTTATTTTTTGTCTCGGTGAAATTTCGTAAGCAACCGCTTTAGACGACGATTTGATTTTCAGTAATTTATCCATTTAATAATTTCTCCGTAAATCTTGCCGCAGTAACGTTTGACGGCAGAATTATAACACCTGCATTTTCCAAAATTTCTTTTTGTTTATTAAAACCTTGCGGGTCTAAGTCCGTCCCGCAAATTGATGTAATAAATGTTATATGTCTTTTCTGTTTTTTTGCGATTTTTTGCGATTCAGTTATAGCAGGAAGTATTGCATTTGCAGGGTCGGGGTGGGCGCCGTATCCCAAAACCATATCAAAAAAGAGCACCGCAACCTCTTTGTCTTTTGCTTCCTGGAGCATCCTTTTATTTCTGGTAGTAAAATCAATCATCGGGTGAGGAACTCCCCTCGTGAAATCATCGTCGCCCAAATCAATAAAGGAATTTTTGAAAGAGACATTCCTGTCTTTGAGTTTAAGTTCAGGATTAACCGCTATGTTTGAATAAATACCGCCGATTGACTCGGAAAGATGAAACATCGCTTCGTCGCAGAGTGTTCCGCCCGAAAAAAGTCCCCGTACATATTTCTGGTTTTTGGAATGATATTTACGTTCCTTCAAAGCAATTTTACCCAGATTATCCGGCAGTTTCTTTTTCGGAGAATATTTTTTATTTTTTAATACTGCAATTGATTTTAATGCAGCGTCTTCAAGCGTACCGGCAAAGTGCAAATTCCCGTAATCATCCTGTTTTGTTTTTGAACCGAGGAAAATTATCACAAACGGTTTTTTGCAATTTTTTATTACACCGAGAACCTTTTCTTCCACTTCCGGAGCAGGCGGTTTTGAGACGACACAGATAACCTTAGTGTCCGGGTCTTTCTCCAGCATTTTTATCGCTTCAATTGCCATCAAACCGCCGACCTCTTTTTTTAAGTCCCTACCGCCGAGCCCTATCGCCTGCGTTATGCCTTCACCGTTTTTATGAATTATTGTCGTCACTTCCTGCGTTCCCGTGCCTGATGCCGCAACAACACCGATAGAGCCGCTTCTTACGACATTTGCAAAACCCAGAGGCACACCGTTTATTATTGCCGTGCCGCAATCGGGACCCAAAACCAGAAGCCCTTTTTCAACTCCTATTTTTTTTAAGTGAATTTCATCTTCAACTGAAACATTATCGGAAAAAATCATTTGATTGACGCCTTTTTTTAATAGTTTTTCCGACTGATAACGGACATACTGTCCCGGAATTGATATTACCGCCATATTGGAATCCGGCTGCAATTCAATAGCTTCCTCAATGTTTTTCGGGTTTTCACAAACGCAACTTCCTGCATTTTCCCGTGATACCGTCACATCAAGCATATTTTCAACGCCTGCCATAATTTTTTTGATGTCGGCTTTATCGTTATAACTTACGCAAATAAGCAAATCGTTGGGTGATGCCGATGCGCCTTCTTTACTAAAAAATCCCGTCTCCGTCAGAAGTTTTTTATTGGCGTCAGTTCCCATCATAACTGACGAGTCGATAACACCGTCTATTGATTTAACTTTGTTTGACAACGCCATCAAAAAAACTGAATCGCGGTAAAAATTTTTTTTAACAAGATTTACAAGCATTATAAACCTCCATGGCGGTTAAAATACCGAGCAGGGTGTCATAACCTGAAGTATCGCCTATATTTACCAAATTGGTTAGCCAGAATTCGACGGTAGATTTTTTTTCCGAAACTGAAATAACGGTATTTGCTATTACCTCACTTATCCTGCCGGCGCGGGCATACCTTAAATACTCAGCACTGATAAAATTCGTTTTTGAATAATTTATTTCGGTATTTTTTAGAAAAAAATCAAACGGTTGAAGTTCGCTAAAAAAATGACTTGCCGAGAGAAAACCCGCTAAAAAATCATCGCCGGACGGCGTAAGCCCGAAACCGAGACCGAGCAATTTGTCAACATTATAATTAAATAATTCTTTATTTTGCAATTTAACTGCAACTTTAAACTTCTCAATTAACGATGCTTTAATAAATGAGTACTTTTTCAGATAATATGAAACTGCTGTTGTATCTATTTCTCCGACACAGATTTTTTTCACGGAAGAATTCCAGCGTTTTGAATATTTCACATTTACCGTAACCGCATTTGAAAAAAATAATTTATCCCGTTCAAATTTTACATTTTCAGAACCTAAAAAAAAATGCCTTAAATCCGAAAAACCGTCAAGAACAATCCGGTTCGGACCATTAAAAAACTTTTTATGTGTAAGAGATATTAGTCGGTCGTCACTATGAAATGCCTCCCGCGGGGACTTCCTTCGGTCGCTTTGGGAAGGAATATTTATATTAACTGCATTTTCAAAAACTGAATGGATTTTTCCCTCAAAAAAAACGGGCACACTGCTATCAAAAGATATCGCATTTAATTCGCCTGTGAAATCTCTTTGTAGGATATGCCCTCCTTGAAAAAATAATAAATGCCTAACGACATCACATAAAAGCCGCCTACACCGTGGGATATCAAAGCGGCGGCGAAGGCGGTTTCTTTCGGAATTTTGAAAAACATCATCCCGACAACAAAAGCCGCTTCAAATGTTCCAAGAGACCCCGGAGCAGCAGGAATCATTACACCTATAATAGTTACAAACAAAACAAAAACTATCGCAAAAAATGATAAATTTATGCCTACTATTTTTACTAAAAAATATATGTTAAATGTCTCGCATACCCAGACACAAACAGATATAAATATAATTATCAGAAAATTTTTTATATCTTTAATAACTTCAAAACCGATTATGAATTTTTTAATTTTATGAACAATCTGTTCTTTTAATTCATATCTGATAAAAGGAACTTTTTTTAAAATATCAATAAAATGCTTTTTTGTGATAAGAATACCGGCAGCAATAAGCACACTTATAAAAAGTATAATCGCTATAAAAATTGTTCTTTTTATCCAGAGCGGAAATACGGGAAGAAACGGAACTGCAAGCACGAGTAAAATCAATATGCCGACACCGTCCATAATTCTTTCTAAAACGATAGTTGCCAGCGAGGAACTTTTGGACACATTGTGTTTTTTGCCGACGATATATGCCCGCACAACTTCTCCGAAACGCATAGGAAAAATGCAGTTAGCCGCAAAACCCATCAATAAACTTGAGAACAACTGTTTTGCAGTAAATTTTTTAATGGGTAAAAACAGAAATTTCCAGCGGAGCGCACGGAAAACAAATGCCAGTGTAAACATGACAAGACAAGGCAAAAGCCATAGATAGTTCCCATGTACGATAAATTCTGCTATGGTTTTAATATCAATGTTTCTTAAAACAAGATATAAAAAAAATATGCTGATTATTATTCCGAATAAAATTCGTTTTTTCATTTCTAATTTTGCGGGTTTGCCGGGAGCCGGACTTGAACCGGCATGAACCATAAAGTTAGGGGGATTTAAGACCTTTTACTTGTCGTCGGTAATTTGCTTTGGTGTGCCATGTTTTGTGCCAAGTATTTACTGACCCAAGCAAAACCAAACTAACCCCAACAAAAATGTTCCTACGCACGAAACTTACTTTTAAGGCATTTTACAAATTTTTAGTGAATTTGTCAACGCCGTTTTCACATCTTATGCACACAGGCGGGAAACTTACTTAAAAAATTTTAGGGGTAAGGTTGAAAAAATAAATTTCTTGACAAAAAAAATTATTTTAGTATAATAGTATTTTATGAAACAGAATATTTTTTTCAAATCCATACTGTTTGTTTTTGCCGTAATTGCATCGCTGCTGATATTTTTTTATGTCTTTCAATTTTTGCCGGCACAGAAAAAACTCCTGAATAAAAATCTTTTTGACAGGGCAAAAACTATCTACAATTTATCGGGTCCAATTATTGTAAAGGCAATAGAAACGAAGGACGACCTGCTTATTTTATCGCAGATAGAAAATATAATGAAACTGGACGACATAAGCACCGTTTATATACTGGATAGCGACGGCAAAGTGATTACGCACGACAGGACGGCGGAATGGGGAAAAATTTACGGCGATGAAATCTCAAAAAAAGCCGGCGGGACGAAAAAAGAACTTATCCAAAAATCACCGGAAATAAAAGGATATTTATACTCTGTCCCTTTAACATCCTCGGCTACTTTATGTGTCGGCTTATCCCAACAAAAAACGAATGAAACTTTTGATTTAATAAAAAAGAATGCTTTTTACTCGGCAATAACGGTACTTATAGCGGTGATTTCAATTTTTGCATTTTTTATTTTTTCGCAGATTACATCTCAGTTTATAAAACTTGAGAATATATTGAAATCGGTGATGCTTGGAACCGGTGAGAAAATAGATGTACGGCGAAAAGACGAATTCGGTAAGTTATCGTTATTGATAAATAAAATAATAAACAAACTTGAGACGGAGAATATAACGGCTCATAAAAAATTATCAGAAACACAAAAAAAATCGGCGAGATTTATACAGGAGTTATCTAAACATTTTGAAAACGGCCTTATAGTCACAAATTTTGAAAATAAGATTATACTCGCCAATCAAAAAGCAAAAGATTTTTTGTCGGTCGTCGAGAAAGACCCTGCCGGAAAGCATATCCTGGAAATTATAAAAACACCGGAATTTATAGATGTTCTTAAACGGTCAGCAGCCAATGTAAATAAACTCCTGGAAGAAGTGATAAACAATAAAACAATTAAAATTATTACCGTCGGCGGAAGGGAAACCGAAATTATCGGGACAATCATTATAATTCCGTAGATTTTCTACCAGTATCGGCCACCCAGAAAAGACAAAACGATAGGTCCGAAAATAATTATAAATATCGTCGGGAATATAAGAAGTATAAGAGGTGCCATTAGTTTCAGCGGCGCTTCGCCTGCCATTTTTTCAGCCATTTGTGCTCTTTCCACTCTGAACTGTTCCGAGAGTACTCTTAAAGTCGGCGCGATGCTGCCGCCCGTTTTGAATGCAAGATTAAGCGAATTAATAACGGTATTCAAAGGCAGATAGTTCAGCCGTTCCGCCATATCGTTTAACGCCGAAACCCTTGATTTGCCCAGTTTTATCTCCTGCTGCGAAAGAAAAAATTCGTCTATAAGCGGTCCCTGCTCCGATTCAATAATTTTATTCAGCGCCGCGCCGAAATCCAGCCCTGCCTCAACCATAAGCGTTAACAAATCCAGTACGTCCGGCAGTTGTCTGAAAATCGCCTTGTGCTTTGCTTTGACTTTGCTTTTGACTATCATCTGCGGAAGAAAAAATCCGAAAACGCCCAAAACAAGCAGAGTGATAGCATCATAAAAAGCAAGTATAAGAATTGAAAATATGACAACTCCGACGGCGGATAATAATTGAATACCTATAAAGGTGTGCGGCTGAATTTTATTGAACGGGTCGCCGAGGATAGAAAGATTGATTTTTATATTTTCAGCCATCTGCTTTAACACAGTAACGTCGGATTTCTCCAGAAATTTGCCGATATTGGAAGCCACGGATAAAATATTTCCGCCGATACCTTCCTGCTGGACTTCCGCCGCATCCATAAGTTTACCCTTGAGCCGTTTTTCAAGTTGCATATCCCTTAAAAAAACAAGCCCCGCATTTGCGGCAAGCATAACTACGGCGCAGACGAGAACTGAAATTAAAATTATTTGCATTTTTGCCTCCAATCATTTATACTTTTTTGAAAAACCAGAAAACTTAAAATTAAAACCATACAGGTTAAAGCGACCCGGCCGGAAGTTATTGTTACCAGATAAAATAAAACCAGAATGAAATAAGCAGTAAGCACTAAATTATAGATGGCGAAAATTTTACCTGCTCCGGGCGGGAAAGTGAATTTTGCGGTGTAAGTGCTTATTCCGATTCCTGCGGCGAATTGCAGACCTATAAGTATTGAAAAAAAATCTGAATTCCGTAAAAAAATCAAAAACAGAGAGCATAAAATCCAGCACAGTCCGCCGAGAATTGAAGAAAGTAAAAACTTTTTCATTTGTCTTTCCATGCCTTATTAACTTCGTCAAAAATTTTATTTAATTCCGCTTTTTTGTATATTTTTTGACCGGCGGACTCGCCTATTTTGGATTTATTCACGCCGGCAAATAAATTTTGCCAGACGTTTTTTGCTAAAAAACTCCCTCCGAAAAAAATTACGACACCGGAAACAAGCCAGCCAAAAATTTTTATTAAAATTCCTTTTTGCAGATTGCTTAAAAGAAAAATTATAAATCCTAAGGAAATTACGATAATGGACAAAATCAGCCGTTCTTCAAACATTTTATGATATTTTCAACCGCAACAGCGGAGCTTTTATCGTCGGTGCCGCAGACGTCCGCACCGACAATTTTTCCGTTCCGTTTCAATGTATAAAGCAATTGCTCTAATTCATCTATTGACATTATCCCGCTGCCGTAAGGTGTTTTTACATCTTTCAAAACATCAAGGTCAATAGACACATAGATTGAAGATTGAAGATTGAAGATTGAAGATTGATAGTCGTTCCATGTGATGTAATAGCCGGGCGAACCCAGAAATTTCCCTATGTTGTCAAACTCATAATTTGTCAACAACCCCTTAAACGCCTGCGGAATTTCTTTATCTTTGAAATATGAAACGCACTTCCTCGCGGGAAGTATTACGAGTTTTCCGGATTTGATTAATTCATAATTATTCCACTCAGACGCATCCTCAAATTGAAGTCCTTTTGAAACCCCAAAGACAATTACTTTCTGAATATTCGGGTTTTCTTTGATTGCAAAATTTACCCAGTTACCGCAATTTAAGTTTTGCTGTTGCGGCGAGGCATCGGAATGAGCATCCAGCAGTATCAGAACGAACGGCTTTTTTATTTCTTTAATATATTTTATAGAGTGATGATGATTCCCATTTGAACCAAGAAAACGGATGTTGTGAGATTGCTTCATTTCATTCGCAATGACAGAAGAGTTTCCTGTAAATCCAAATTGTGGTAATTGTATCTCACTCAAAACGCCGTAAATCACCAGAAATAAAAAAAGAAAGACATTTCTGAAAAATTCCATAATCTGCGTATATCTGCGTTTTTTAGATGTCAATGCTCACGATTTTATTTATAAAAAACGTTCCGAGCGATACCATCACCACCGCTATGAAAAGCAGGGCGTTGCCGATGGGCTCGGAAAATAAAAGACCCATCATTTCCGGCTCCAGAAAATACAAGATACCCAGCATCAAAAAAGGGACGCCTGCCATAATTGCGCCGGACGTCTTTCCCTGTGCGGTCATTGCCTCTATTTTTCCCTGGATTTTCTTTCTTTCTCTCATAGTTGAGGCAAGACGGCTCAAAATTTCTCCCAGATTGCCCCCCGTTTCCCTCGCAAGGTTAATTGATGTTACGGCAATCCTCAAATCCTTGCTCTTTACCCTTTTTATGATATCCAAAAGCGCCTGATTTATAGGAGTGCCAAGTTTTATCTGTCTTAACGCCTCGCCGAACTCAGAAGAAATTGGCGGCTTCGTGTCTTTAACCATATTTTCCAGCGCCTGAAGAAGCGACTGCCCTGCGCGGACGGAATTTGTTATCATACCGAGTGCTTCTATTAACTGGTTCTCAAATAAATCCATCTTTTTTTTAATCTGTTTTTTGAAATGCTTCCCGATATAAATAAATGTACCAATAGCAAAAAGAAAGGCAAATATGATTTTTCCCATCGTCAGTTGAGCAAAAATAAGAACAAAAACCGCGGCGGCTAATTTTATATATCTGGATGCGGCGGAGGCGGGATTTTCAGCCAGTGTTTTGAGCGCTACTTTCAGATGTTCCGTTCTTTCGGTTGTTTTTGCCGACTTTTTCTTCTTATCTATAAAAAGTTTTTGGAATGTCCGAGAAATTCCTTCAATAACTTTCAACACAACGAGCCCCGTCAGACAGCCGACTGCCAGAATAATTACGATTTTTGAAATAAGTATCATTTTATTCGCTCCGCTCACCTTTATTAAATATTTTTTTATCAAGTGTAAGACCGTGGGTTTCTATTTCATTCATAAATGTAGGCAGTGCGCCTGTGGCGACAAATTTTCCGATGACTTTGCCGTCTTGAATTCCTGACTGCTCAAATTTAAAGAGCGGCATTATTTCAATGGCATCGCTTTTTATTCCCGTAATTTCCGAGATATCAATAATTTTTCTTGAACCGTCCGAGAGCCGCGAGAGTTGAACTATTATCTGTATTGCAGAACCTATCTGTTCCCTGATTGCCTTTTCGGGAAGTTCGGTGCCTGCCATAATTACAAGCGTTGTCAGACGGGAAATCGCATCTTTGGGCGAATTGGCATGAACCGTAGTTAACGAACCGTCATGACCGGTATTCATCGCCTGCAGCATATCCAATGCCTCGCCGCCGCGGCACTCGCCGACTACTATCCTGTCGGGACGCATACGCAGGGCATTTATCACGAGCCGTCTTATCGGTATTTCGCCGGTCCCTTCAATTGACGAAGGTCGCGACTCCAAACGGACGACGTGTCTTTGCGGGAGTTTTAATTCGGCGGAATCCTCAATGGTTACTATTCTTTCATCCGTCGGAATAAAGGAAGAAACCATATTCAATAGTGTTGTTTTACCGGAACCTGTACCGCCGGAAATAACAACATTCTTCCGCAACCGGACGCATATTCTTAAAAATTCAACCATTGCCGGAGTAACAGACCCGAAACGGACAAAATCTTCCGGCTCAAGTTTCTTCTTGGCAAATTTTCTTATGGTGACGGACGGACCTATCAAAGACAGAGGCGGTATTATAACATTTACGCGGGAACCGTCAAAGAGCCGCGCATCCACCAGAGGCGACGATTCGTCCACCCGTCGGCCTATCGGGGAGACGATGCGGTCAATCACGGTTAATAGTTGGACGGTTGATGTGAACTTGGAATCCGTAAGATAGATTTTGCCTTTTTTTTCAATGTAGATGTCGTCGGGACCGTTGACCATTATTTCGGTAACTTCCGGGTCCTTCAGATAATTTTCAAGACAGCCGAGACCAAGAACCTCGTCTAATAATTCCTCTACGAAATTTGTCCGCTCATCGCGAGACAGTTGTTCGCCTTCCCTGGAAATCAGGTCCTCTATTATTTTTTTTGTCGTCTCCCTGACGCTTTCCATTTTCTGAGTATCGGTCAAACCCTTTAAGTCAATGCTCTTTAAGTCCAGTTCCGATATGAGTTCATTGTGAATTTTCTCTTTCAATTTTGAGTACTTTTCTGATATGGCCGCGGAAGTATCTTTTTTTGTATCACAATCGCAAACGACTGTTTCTACGCTGATTTTTTCCCGCACCGATTTGTCAATCCCTTCAAATGTCTTTTCGGATAAAAGTTGCTGCGCAAGATTTTTTATTCCCCTTGAAAAACTGCTGTGCGGCGCAGATAAAATAGCCGGAATACCGTCGTTTATGGAAGGCACGATAATCTCCGGCTCGTAAGGTAATTCCGAAAAAATTTTGACCCCCAGATAATCCTCTATCTTTTTTGACGGGAGCGCCGATTTCAGATTTGACATATTTATGACAACCTTGACCATATTGAGCGGGAAATGCCAGCCCTTCAATGTTTCAAAAAATATTCTCGCCTGATTCAGCGACAGAAGATGAGGAGCCAGTATAAGAAGTATTAAATCGGAGGAGTCAAAAACGGAAACTATATTGTCGTCGTATTCTTTTGACGTGCTGACGATAGTATAAGGATATGCGGAGGAAATAAGTTTGATGATTTGCGAGATATGACGCGGTTCTACAAGTGCTTTTTTCGTTCTGTCTATGCCGCCCAAAACGGCGACGCCGGTATGGTGGACCGATAAATAGCCCTTGATAAGTTTTTCGTCCAGTTTATCAAGCAACGGGATAATGTCAATCGCCGATTTGTTCGGTTTGAAATTCAAAAGAAGCGCTATTTCGTTTTCGCCTGAAAGATTGAAATCGGCGATCGCCACTTTTTCTTTAATCTGGGAAGATATGGAAATGGCAAGATTAATTCCGATGAGCGATTGCCCTAACCCCTCCCTTGTTTCAAATAAGGTTATTACTTTACCCATAAATATCACTGAACTGACGCAGAACTGGACACGGAACTTTTCCATGTCTGTGGAGTTTACCCCGATGCCTATCGGGGTTTTCATTACTTCTGTGTCTGTTCCGTGTTTCTTTTACTGTGGTTTGTTTTCTTTTGCTTTTTTCCAGCGTTTGCTGACGACGACAAAAAGTACAATTGCCCCGACAATAAGAATAATGTTCACTACCATTTGCTATCACCTCCGTTTTCGTGAAGCGTAAAGTGTAAAGAGTGAAGTGTAAAACCAAAGCCATTAAACCCTTCACCCTTCCCGCTTCACCTTTCACGATTTATTACTTTTTTTGGTATTTTTTCAAAAGGTCTACCGCTTCCTGCTGTTTTCTCTGCATATCTTTTATGTATGCATCCGGCAAAACTGCTTTTTCGCCCGCTCTGCCTTTTGCAGTTGCGGAAATTTCCTTGAAAATATCCTGCATTTTCGTCCCTTCGGTAAGATAAATTTTGTCGTCGCCGGGCGCTCTTAAAGAAAATTTTATGGTTCCTTTTTCCGACGCGAGTGATAAAATTTCTACCTCGGACGGTGAAACCGCCAGAGATACCGGAACCCTGCTATCAGCCGATTCCATAACCATTGCTTTTTCAACATCTTTTTTTGAAGTCATAACCGGTTTAACCGCACCAAGAACGGATCTCCCGACGGAAATAACCAGGACATTCTGAAGAATCGTAGTTGCAACTTCCTGCCGCTGTTTGTCCTTGTCTTCATATTCAAAAATACCGATTACATCAACCCTATTGCCGGGCTTGACTACCCCGGAAATCGCTTCCTTGTCAAAAACCATAGTGATGGCTCTTTTGTCATTCGGGATAATAGCGGAAATACCCGTGTCAAGTCCCAACATATACAGTTTCGTCGTTATAATCTGTTCTCCTTTTTCAACCGGAACGACCGTCATAAAAATGCGACGTCCGTCGGAATCTGTCAAATCCTTTATTGACTGAATTGCACGGGGCTGAAGATAATCCTTCGGCACTGTCCTTTCCTCAACAAGCGTTTCATCAAGCATCGTCGCCTGGTCAAGATACTCCTTTGCCACAAGCACCTTTACTTTCTGGGCGCCTTTTTTGTAGGTTGATTCAAGCGAATTTAAGTACATCGCAATAAAAAGCGCGGCAACGACACCTAACACAGCCGATATTACAAGCGGTTTTTTCATTTTCCTAAGTCCTCCAAAAAAGACAGGTCGTAGTTGCCAACCTTGGTTGGCTTATTTTTAGCCGAGCAAGCTCGGCAACTACAAACCACTTCCCACTTCCGGCATTTATTATACAAAATAAACAGAGAATTGTCAAGCCCTAATTTTTAACTTGACATTCTCTGTTTATAAAAATATAACGAATGAATTTTTTTCAATTAGTCGGAAAAGCCCTGTGTTTCATCCTTAATTTTTCTGGTTGAACGGACAATCAAGTCCTTAATCTGCGAACCGAAAAGCCGGATTGCAACGATACAAATAACCGCAATTAGTGCGATGATAAGAATATACTCAGTCATTCCCTGACCGCTCTCATCGTTCAAAAATCTTTTTAACATTTTATCTCACCTCCTCGCTTTAACTTGTCTTTCCATATTTATTTAGAGTCATTTATAAAAATATTCCAAAAAAAATTATGGATGATTATCGCCTTTGCAACCTGTGCCGGCAAGGACTTCCGAACGGCCGGACACATAAATTTTTTCTGGAAGTGCTCCGCCTGAAATATAACTCGCCCATGCAGAAAAAATTGTAGGTACACCGAATTCGTAATAAACTTCAACGGCAGATGTGTTCTTATTCGTTATTAAATCAACCCTTATTGCATTTGTTTCATTAATTTTGGAAAATCTATTTTCAATTCCTATAATTTTTATTTTATCATCTGGAAGTTTTGCAGGGTTCAGCCGTCTGCCTTCTATGTTCTTATCGGTTAAATAATTTTTTATCTCCTGCCTTATTTCACTCGCATCCATTTTCGTATAGACAATCATATCGGTTCCGTATCTTGCGGCGGTTACGAGTTGCTGCCTTGTAATGAGAATCCGCGAGAACCAGACAATCATTGATATTATAATGCAAAGAATCGGCAAAAACAGGATGTTTTCAACAAGCGCCTGTCCTTTAGAGGCAGTGAACCCCGCTCCTGCACGCAGAGGCGGGGTAAATAGTGAATAGTGAATAGTGAATAGTTTTTTTATATTAGATTGCTTCGTCATTTTATTCCTCGCAATGACATCCTCAATCTCTTAATCTCTTAATTTCTATTTTCTGCCTTTTTAGTGTTTCACTCCTGTGCCGACCGGAATCAGATGCGCATCCCAGCCGCCTGTTTCTGCTTCGTCATATTTATCAATATTTTCTTTAATCTTTGCATATTTGGGTGTATCATCGCTTTTCAGCACAAAAGACGGTCCTTTCGTATTATAATATCCTGCTGATGCCGTAGCATAAACCGCGGGCCAGTCTATACCGAACCATTTTCCTATCAAAGGATAACCTTTATTGGATGGGCTATCTGAATTTTTCCTGACAATAACTTTAATTTTTTTCTTGTAAAAATTATCTTCATCAGCATAATACCAAGAATCCTTTGTCTCGCCAATTTTGTATGGTTTAACATAGTGTACATGTAAGCCGGGCGGTAAAACAATCGGGATGGGTGGGATGCTTATATAAGTATGTTCGGCACCAAAATATTCTATTTTTATTTCGTTTCTCTTTAATCCCAACCCAAGATTTGTTATAACAACATCCGCAAGACCCGTATCAGCCCCCGTTGTATCACCGGCGGCATTTCTTTCCTGATTCCAGGCAACTTCTCTCGCAATTATAGCCGAATACAAAGGACCGACCTGTGCAATTGCTTTTTGTAATGGTATTAGCATATCTATTTGCGCCTTCATTGCCTTCACACCGATTTCTATCTTCGCACTCCCGTTACCTGTTCCTACAGAACATTTGGTTAACCCCATAGGATAAACATCAACAGTAGCCCCGACTCTTGTTACATCATCTTTAAACATCTGTGGTAATAACGGAGCAAGTGCACAAACACCGTATACTCCACCGCCGGCGCCTGAAAATGGTTCTAAAGGATGCATACCAGCCGCTCCCATTGTTGGTCCTAAAAAAACGCTATCATAAAATACTTTGGCAACCATTTTGTTGATTTGACCAAGCATATTTATTGTTCTTGCTTGATGTATAGCAGCGGAAAGTGCGGCGTTATCGGCGGCGTTTTGCATCATCATCCTGTCCTTGACAAGTTTTGCGATGTTGACAATCATCGCCCAGCAGAGGACCAGCACTACCATCATCATAAAGAAATAGGGCATCGCCTGACCTCTACTTCGTGAAGGGTGAAGGGTGAAGGGTGAAGAGAAAAACCTTTTAATTTTTAATTTTAAATTTTTCATTTTTAATTGCCTCAAATTCATTCATCGAATTTTTTAGCATCAGGATATGCTTTTTCATAGTAATCAGAGTCGGGTGATTTCACCATACGGCAATGTGCGGCACCTGTTATTCCGTATTTGCGTGAAACATCCAGCATTCCAAAACCGCCGCCATAAAATGAACCTGCCATACCGCCTGATTTTATAAAAGGGTCATTTGTGCCAAGAAGCGGTTGTAAAATTGAAGCAAACATAATTTTCTGGATATAGTAGGCATGCGCGGAAAACATTCTGACGGCACTGCCTGCGTGGTCTTTTGCATCGCCGAGATTTTTTTCCCAGACAGTCGCTTTTGCCGGAAGTCCCGCACCCAAAACGTAAAGAATTCCGGTTTGTGCGGCATTTTCTGCCTCACTGCTTGCTGAAATCCCTTTTGCAACGATTGCGCATCTTACTCCTGCCTGGGCGGCATCGTTTGCACGAAGCCAGCCGAAAGTTATAAGGGAAAATTGAACCATTACGAAAACGATTGCGGTCAGAAAAAGAACCGTTATCAGCATTGATTCAATCATTCCCTGTCCTTTAGAGACAGCGAGTAGCGAGTAGCGAGTAGCAAGTAGTTTTTTAATCCCGAAACAAGTTCGGGACAAGTTTTTTAATTTTGAATCCCGCTGAAGCGGGACAAGTTTTTTCATTTTTAATTGCCTCTCTTACGGACCCATTCCGGCGGGACCGCTTCTGACACTTGCCGTTTTTTTGAATGAAGAAGCGAGGGCGTCCTTAAATAACTTTATTGCGCCGTAGCCGGCTAAAAGCAAAAATGCCGCTATCAAAACATATTCAACATGCGACTGGGCGGTTTCATCGTCAAGAAAGGATGCGAATAGCGAATAGCGAATAGCGAATAGTTTTTTCATACAAGACCTAACTGTTTGACGACACAAAATCTTTTTAAGTATATTACCAGGTGAAACAAGGCATAAGAGCCGAGTATCGCAACCCAGGTATTTGAGAAACTGTCAAATTTCAGCATAAAGGCGT
Source organism: Elusimicrobiota bacterium (assembly GCA_041658185.1). Taxonomy (GTDB): domain Bacteria; phylum Elusimicrobiota; class UBA8919; order UBA8919; family UBA8919; genus UBA8919. The sequence continues at coordinate 17,060 of JBBAAR010000005.1, read as the reverse complement.
TCAGGAAAAATGCTATTCCGAACTTATAAGCGAGTGTTTCGTAGACGGGCACGGGAACTACCGGAAGCGGGGAGCGGGAAGTGGGAAGTAGCAATTTCCGGATGAACACCTCCGGGATTTTTTCATGTTCTGCAAAATGTGCTATGCTACTTTTGAGTTTTTTTATATTCTCTAATTCAAAAAAACACCCCCTACACTTTTTCAGGTGCTTTTCTAATTTTATTTTTTCGGACTCATTCAACTGGTTATCAATATAACCCGATAACAATCGTTTATTATGAAACATCGTAGATACCTCTATTTAGAAATTTTTGACGGGATTAACAGGGTTTTTTTTATTTAACCCATTTCCACTACTATTATAACATAAAATGTGAATTTTGTCAAGTACTTTCTTTTAAACCACTTTAATTATCTAACATTAGTCGGAAAAGCCCTGTGTCTCATCCTTAATCTTTCTGGTTGAACGAACAATTAAGTCCTTAATCTGGCTACCGAAAAGCCGGATTGCAACGATACAGATAACCGCTATGAGCGCGATTATCAGAATATATTCAGTCATTCCCTGACCGCTCTCATCGTTCAAAAATTGCTTTAACATTTTATCTCACCCCCTCATTATTCAGGATTAAGGATTAAGTTTTTCATCTCTTAATCCTTACCACTTAATCCTTAATCCTGCCTCTTTCAATTAGTCGGCAAAACCCTGCGTCTCGTCCTTAATTTTTCTGGTTGAACGGACAATCAAGTCCTTAATCTGCGAACCGAAAAGACGGATTGCAACGATACAAATAACCGCAATTAGTGCGATGATAAGAATATACTCAGTCATTCCCTGCCCGCTCTCATCGTTCAAAAATCTTTTTAACATTTTACTCACCCCCTGTTTTTCAGTTTAGAGTTTAGAGAACTTAGTTTAGAGTTGAAAAAACCATATAACATCTCTAAACTCTACACTCTCAACTCTCAACTTTCCCTCTCCTCCATTTATTTAGAGTCCTTTTGCTTAAAAAATATTCCAAAATTATTTTAGATTATGTGCAGACCTTGTTGCGACCGGCAGTTTTTGCTTTATAAAGCGCCACATCTGCTTCTGATACAAGTGCATCGGCATTAAGCGGTTTTTCGTTAGACCACCCGGCGGCACCGATGCTTACGGTAACTTTTAGAATTTTATCCTGCCAGTTAAACTGATGTTCCTCTATTTTTGAACGGATTTTTTCCGCGATTATCTGTCCGCCTTTTATATCCGTTTCAGGAAGAATTGCTGTTATTTCTTCGCCGCCGTACCTCGCTACAATATCCGTTGTTCTTGTTAAAAGTTTTATTGTTTTTGAAACCTCTTTCAATACGAAATCGCCGGCTTGATGACCGTAAGTGTCGTTGAATTTTTTGAAAAAATCAATGTCAAACATCAGAAGCGAAAAGGACTTATTAAACCGCTGTGCACGCCTTATTTCCAAATCAAGTTGAATCTCAAAATATCTTTTCACATAAAGTTCAGTGAGCCCGTCCACTACTGCTTCGTGATAGAGCCGCGCATTTTCCAGAGTCATAGATATCTGGTTGAAAAGCGTTTTTGCAAATCCTTCATCTTTTATTTCGCCGTCAAATAAGACGAAGCCCCGCAGCGTCTGTTTTACCATTAAAAGCGCAATGTTGGTCGTCTGCGTTTTTTTGAGCCATTCCAATTGCTGAGAAAGTTCCGGTATTTTTTGGAGTTCGCCTACGGTGTAAATTTTAGGTTTTGCTTTCATAAAATCAACGGAATTTTTATCAACTCTCAGCGAAAATTTGTCAAATTCAACAAAAAGTTCGTCCTCAATGACTTTTACCGTCTTAAATCCGCTGGCTATTCCGAGCGAGAGTTTTTCATCCATTTTGTCCAAAAATAGCACTATGCCTTTAGAACAACCTAATATCTCTATTGCCAAATTTATGGAAAGTTTTAATGCCTCGTCCATATCTAACGTTAATGTTAGAATTTCCGAGGTCCTGGAAAGCGTTTTAAGTTTATCAACTGTACTTTTGATATTCTTTGCCATCTCGTTAACCGACGATATTAAATCGCCTATTTCATTATTTCTTTTTTCTTGTATAAAATTTTCATATTTGCCCTGTGAAATTAGTTTTGTTATTTTTATTACTTTTAGGAGCGGTTTTGTCAGTGAATTTGCTAAGAAAAACGAGAAAATGAAAGAAACAATTATTGAAAACCCGAATATTATAAAAATTCTTTTTTTGAGTTTCTCTTTTTCCAGTGCGATAGTTTCCGCCGAAACATCAAGCCCCACAATTGCCGTTGCAACACCCTTTGAATTATAAATCGGAGAAAATCCGGAAAGCCAGCACCCCCATTTGTCCCATTCAAGTTTTTTATTGGCAATAGGATTTTCAAACGCTTTTTGCATCTCGGGATATTTTGAAATGTCATATTCTTCGCCGATAGGTGTTGTATCCTCAAGTTCCGAAATTTTTCCGTCGCCGTCGTCGTCGCGGGGTTCCGTTGCATCAACTACAAATTTCCATATATCCGGTTTTTCCGTTTTTGACATAGTGTAAACATACCGGACTCTTGGAAAGTTTTTCTGGAATTGTCTTAGTCGGTCTCTTATTTCTATGTATTCCGGTCTTGAAATGTCTTCTTTGGTTTGAAGCCGGGAATGTTTTTGCTCATCAACAAAAAGTGCGCAAGATGCGGCAACGGATGTAATTTCGCTGCGCAGTTCTTCAAATTTTGTTCCGGTTGTATCCAAATAAAAAATATAGGATATTACGAGTGAAATCAAAAATGTGACGATGAAAAAAGTTAAAAAAAATTTGGTTTTTAGTTTCATGTTTTTATCGCCATTTAAATTTCTATTATTTCCAATCTCTTTGTGACTTTATTTATCAAATAATTTGTAACTATAAGAATTATCGGAAGAATAAATAAAAGGTCAAACATCGGATAGTATATATATGAAAATTTAATTATATTTGTATTTATCCCACGCTTTGCATAATCGTAATAAAGAATAGGCATATAATAACGAATAGCCATAAGTATCGGAAAAAATGAAAATGAAAAACTGACAATAAAAAACAATACTCCACCCAGCCCGGTTGCAATTTTCCAAGGATCACTCTCATAAAAATCAACAAGTATTGTTCCTAAAACAATACCTATCACAGTTATACCAAGAGAAATAATGATTGAAAAATTAAGTATAACCTGAATATATGAAGCATAACCGTACATTAAATGTATAATCAATAAAAAAATTATTGAAAATAATAGTTGAAATATAAAAAAAATCAAAATTTTTGTATAAATAAATTTTTTTATACCGACAGGCGATAATTTTATCGTCCAGATATTTTTGCCTTCCGTGCTTACTGACGGGAATACCAACCTGCCGGCAAACATTACAAGAAGAAATACAAGTGTAGGATAACTCAATGTGAAATAGAAAAGGGATGTCCCGGTATCTACATTTTTAAACTTTGTTGTATAGATAATAAAAGCTATAGATAAAATAATTATTAGCAGTATTTGCGGCAACAGAGTTGAATCCCGGATTATGTATATCACTTCCTTATATACTAAAGGATATTTTTTTATAAGGTTTTTAGATATTTGCGATTTAATTTCATAAGAAGGTTTTATTAAATCGAAAATATTAGAACCTGTTTCATCCATTATCAAAAGAATTTTCTTCTTGAATATATAATAACAAAAAGTAATTGTAATAACAAAAACCATTCCATTAGACAACAAAAGTTTTAATATATTGTTAAAAAATATGCTGTTCTTTTTATAAACAAATCCTGTAAGTATTGAATTGGTAATCTCAGGAATTTTTAGCGATAGGTTAGATGTTTTTAATTGTTGGGTATAATTTAACAATTCATTTACAAAATTATTTCCTATGAGATTTACGGGATGAGAAATTGTTATGTAATATATCATAAAGAGTATAAAAACTACACTTGCCAGATTAATTACTATCTTAATTTTCAATTTTGGCGAGAGTGTCATTAATGCAAACGCTATAAAAGTACCGATTGAAACAAGTGTTATTGAATACATTAACATGATTATTGGTGTTAAAATAAAGTAAAGATATGATGTATTAAAGAGTTTTCCATATGCTATCCACACGGGCGCAGTTGATATAAGTATAAATGCCCAGTTTTTAAATATTATTTCAAAATAGTTATAAATGAAAACGGGTAATAAAGAATAATTGTTTATCAGATTAAATGTCAGTTCTTTTTTATTTAAGAATGTCGGGATAAAGGATACCAAACCGCCAAAGATAAGAAATGGCATAAATATTGATAAGAGTAATAAAAACATCTCGGATATAAATAGTTTGGATATGTATAATTCTTTCAATACCGGTATGTCTTTTAATTTTTCAATAAAGATGAGAACAAAATATTGCCCACTGGTGCAGTAAATTCCAATAAATAAAAGAAGAATTGAAAATTTTATAATATTGGTTTTGGTTGAATGTATAAATCTGTTTTTAAGAATTGCAAATTTAAGGTTAAAAATGCTAAGGAATTGTTTCATTTTTTTCCGTTACTGCAAGAAATATATCAATAAGTTTTCCAGAGTCAATTTTCATAATATTTCTGAGTTCATTAATTGCGCCGTGAGCAATAGTTCTGCCTTTATCTATTACGGTAATCTTATTACAAATATTTTCAGCAATATCCAGCATATGTGTTGAAAGAAATACTACACCGCCATTATTAGCAAACTTTATAAGCATATCTTGTATCATTTTACTGGATTTTGGATCAAGTCCTGTCATCGGTTCATCAATTAGCAGTATTTCCGGTTTACGAATAAACGCAGCAGCAAAAGATAGTTTTTGTTTCATACCCTGTGAATAATTTTCTATTAATTCATCTGCTTGTTCATACAGGTCAAATTTTTCAAGCATATAATCAATTTCTGTATCTCTATTGTTCTCGGATAATTTAAATATTGAGTAGATAAAATTAAGATATTCCCTGCCTGTAAGTTTTTCATATAGTAGAGGCTGGTCGGGGATAAAAGCGAGACGTGGTATTATCTTGGTTCTTTCGTCAGGCATTTTGTGTCCTAATATAAAAATCTCGCCTGAAGTTGGTGCTGAAACTCCGGCTAATATTTTCATTGTTGTTGTTTTTCCAGCCATGTTTGGACCAAGAAAACCAAAAATTTCTCCTTTTTTCACATCAAGATTTATGTCGTGAAGGATTGTTTTATTTCCAATGATTTTTGTTAGACAATTTACTTTTATCATATAAAAAATTGTAGCCGTTTTTAATAATCATAGACGAAACCGACATACGGCATAAAAAGGAATTTTCCAACATTGCCGGAACTGTAAAACGGGAATTGAAATGCGGTAAGAGCATAAAAATGGTCTTCAATTAAACTATATGTTGTCCCGGGAGCGACCGATATTTGAGTATATTCTGAATTTTGGGTTTCACCGATAAATTCGCAGACAATAGCGGTTTTATTATTTAAGTTCCAGTCAATTGCAAGGTTGTAATTAAAAAATATATTTTTTGAAAACTGGACACCTGCCGATAAAAACAAATCTAACGGGTTTGCCGATTTTTTATAGATAAAAGAAACAAACGGCTCGTTATCCCCGCTGCCCAGCGATTTTTCTTCGTCGCCCGTCGCAAATTTCAGTCCTAAAAGCGCTGAAAAACTCTTATTTATCTTTGTTTTCCCGAATAACCTTATATCGCTTAAACCGGACTCTTTTTCGCTTTCTTCTTTCCAATAATCAAAAGGCAGAACAAATCCAAGATTGAATATATCTTTCAAAATCCCGTATCTGAAATCGGTCCAGGATTCGCCCCAATATGACTTTTTATCTTTATATTTTGTGCCGTAAAAATACTGGTTAACCTCCCATTTGTTTTTTTCAACAAGAAAATCGTCTTCGGAAATAATAGGAAAAGCGGATAGAAAGGTTAAAGGTATAAGGTTTAAGGTTAAAATTAAAAAGATAAAAAATAATCTAAAGGTTAAAAAAGTGGGAAGGAATTTTTTCATTCAAAAATTCGCATATCAAACTTTATATCTTTCGTTTTCAGTTCTTCAAGAAATGTGGGGATTGTACCCGTGGCTTTGAACTCGCCGAGAACTTTGCCTGTTATTTTATCAATACCTGTCTGCTTAAACTCAAAAATCGGGGAAAGGGTAATAATGTCCCCCTCCATTCCGGTAATCTGTGAAATGTCGGTAATTTTTCTGGAACCGTCGGAAAACCGGGAAACCTGAATTATTAAGTTTATTGCGGATGAGACCTGCTCTCTGATTGCTCTCATAGGCAAATCAAGCCCTGCCATCAAAACCATAACATCAAGCCGTTTCAGGCAATCCCGCGGGCTGTTTGAGTGAACGGTTGTTAATGAGCCGTCGTGCCCTGTGTTCATCGCCTGAAGCATATCCAGCGCCTCGCCGCCGCGACATTCGCCTACGATAATTCTGTCGGGCCGCATCCGCAAACTATTTATGACGAGTTGCCTTATCGTCACCTGCCCTTTCCCTTCAATATCCGGCGGTCTTGATTCCAACCGTCCTACATGCTCCTGATTAAGACGTAATTCCGCAGCATCTTCAATAGTAATTATCCTTTCAGCAGACGGAATAAACGAAGAAACAATGTTAAGCAAAGTCGTTTTACCGGTACCTGTACCGCCGGAAATAATTATGTTTTTTTTTGATAGCACACACAGTTCAATGAACTTCAGCATATTTTCATTGCAACTGCCGAAAGACAACAGGTCGGCGCCGATAAGACGTTTTTTTGAAAACTTCCTTATTGTAATCATCGGACCGACCAAAGACAAAGGCGGGATTATTATATTTACGCGGGAGCCGTCAAACAGGCGGGCATCAACATAAGGTGTTTCGGTATCTATCCTCCTGCCGAGCGGTTTTACTATTGCATCCATTACATTTTGCAGTTCTTTTTCGTCGGTAAATCTTTTTTCCGTAAGTTGTAATTTACCTTCTTTTTCAATGTAAATCTGAGAAATACCGTTGACCATTATTTCAGTAACGGTCTCGTCCTGTAAAAATTCGTCTATCGGTCCAAAGTTTTGCATATTTATCGTTTCGTTATTCAAGTATTTTCGGCGTGACAAAAATCAGAACGGTTGTTTTTGTTTCGGTTTTATCCTTTTTTGAAAACAGATAGCCCAAAACAGGTATGTCCATAAGTATAGGAACGCCTACTATTGTGTCCTCTTTTTTTGTCTCAATCATGCCCGCCAAAGCGATCGTCTGCTCACTTTTTATCTTCACATTTGATGTCGCAGTCCTTGTCAAAATTGCGGGATACCCCTGAACCTTATTCGCCCAGTCAAGACGGCTCACCTCAGTCGTTAAAACAAGGTCTATGCTTCTATCCGGTAAAATTTTAGGCAAAACTTCAGTTTTTATCCCGTATTCTTTCCATTCAACCGAGCCTCCGGAGACACCGGCTGCTACAACGGGAAACGAGCCGCCGATAAGAAATTTTGCTGTGGTCCCGGATTTTGTTACAATTTTCGGTTTTGAGAGAATCTGAGCGGCTCCTTTTTTAATAAGAAATTTCAGGTCAGCAGTCAATGCAGAGTACCTTACCCAATCGCCGACTTTGATGATTGACGGAACTTCCGGTATGGCGTTAACCGGCGAGCGGACATTTCCTGTCTCATCGGGAATCACCCTTAAACCTGACGGGTCCTTCCACGAAACCTCGCTCGTATTAATTGTGTCAAACCATTTTATACCGAGTTCGCTTGCTTTGTCGTTGTTTATCTCGGTAACTTCAACCGAAACCTCTACCATCTCCTGTTCAGCGTGAAGGCAGAGAATAGAGAATAGAGAATAGAAAATAGTAAATAGTAAAAACAAAAACCAGATCCTCGTTCCGTGTCTGTTCCGTGTCTTGTTTCGTGTCTGTTCCGCGTTTATCATCATTTCTCCTAAAATTCCAAACCAAAAGATACTTTGTGGATATTGCCTAAGTCACCGAAATATGAAAATGCATAGTCCAGCAAAACACCTATTTTCCTACTTCGTCCCTGCTCTTTCTTCAAATCTTCATTATATTCTAATAAAGGGCGGAATTCCTCACCGGTATAATTTTCCTGCTGCCACAAGGTCTTTAAACCCAGTCCGAAACTTATACCGGAAAGAGCGCCGGTTTCCCTGATATATTCATATCCGCTTCTTAAATTTACCGATGATGTTATTTCATACTCCGCACCGGTTTTGAATTTTAAGTTTGAATAAATCGGTTTTTCAACTTCAAGTGATAAATTGACCGGGATTTGCGGAAATCTATAAACTGTGCCTGCCCGGATAGTTGACGGTAGTTTCCGGTTATCTATTTCAGGACCAAAATTTTGCAACGAAATCCCTGATGAAAATTTATCTAATTTATAAATCACACCGGCGTCAATACATACACCGTTGCTTGATGCATCATCATATTTTTGATTTATACCTTTTAAAGAAATTCCTGATTCAAGGTCATCACGACTCAAAAGAGTCGTCATTTTAGCCCAGGAAAAACCAACCAAGAAATTATTGGCTGAAGCGGTCTTGTCCTGTTTTATTCCGCCTTTATCATATACTTCCAAACCGGCAAGTCCAAAATACAACACTGAAATTCCGAATACATTAGAACCTACAGGTTTAGCATATGATAAAGCGGCGGTTTTTACATCCTGGATATATGAGATGTATGTTGTTGAAAGTTGAGGCGATTTTATTGTTGCCAGGCCCGACGGGTTGGAATAAATTGAGTCAATTTTGCCGCTATACCCGACATATGCCCCACCCATAGAAGATGCAGAGGCGGAAGGATTTATCCGTAAAAACTCTGCCGTCGGCGTTGCTGAATAGAGCCGTGAAGTGTGAAGCGTGAAGTGTAAAGTGTAAAGTAAAAAACCAAGCAATATAAATTGCCAGTATCCCTTCACTCTTCCCCCTTCACTTTTCACGATTATTTTCATCTTGCCACCATTATTGTTTTTACCGCTTTTTTACCGCCTACTTCAACATTATAGAAATACAAGCCGTTACCGACATCCGATAGTTCCCACTCATATTCTGAATCATAAACCTCTTTTTGTTTAATCAAATCACCGACAATATTAAATATTTTTATATTCGCTTTGTCACCGGCGATCCAGTTATACCGAATTTTAACACTGTCCGAGTCAGATTTTACAGGATTGGGATATGCATAAACGGTATCCTTAAAATTGGAACCTGCTTTCTGTACGCTAAACTTATATGTTTCATCCCAGTATTTACCATTTGTAGAGACCAGTTTTAAGTTAACATTATACTCGCCGACAACGGTTAAAGGCGGAAGATTTATACCGAAATATCTGCCTGAAACAAGCGGTGCATTTTTTATTTCTCTACCCAGCGGGTCTTTTACGACAAGAGTTGATTTTGAGGTATCTATTGAAACATCATCATCAGATATTGAAACAATAACAGCGGTAATACCTGCCGGGATAACCGTATTTCTTGCAGGTGCATATGTACCGACAACTATATTCCCTGTGCCTGTGGTTGTTCCGGTTCCACTGTCTGCATTGGCAGGCGGGGCTGTCCGCACAATTGTAACATTGCCCCATATCGGATGGTCGTTTCCCAGTTCATTCGTTGCTATTCTTTTGTAATCATTGACGGCAGATATTGAAAATGTGTATATTCCGTCGGGCACAACGCTACCGGCATCGGTGTAGCCGTTCCAGGATTCCTCCCAGTTGCCGGCAGCACGGTAAAATGTAAGTGTTTTAAGCGGAGTATAACCACCGGTTGGGATTGCTTCTCCATATGTGGCACTTGCGGAATTAGTATCAATTCCCGTAAATGTTACGCCGCCCTGATACACTTTCAGAGTTACTTTTGCCGCACCTGTAAGCCGATACTTAAATGTTTTTTCACCGACATAATCAACAATCGGGTTGGATTGAAGTTTCATTATTCTTATGATATCAACAGGTATAGTTCCGAACCAGTTACCTCTTCTTCCTGTTTCAGTATCGGTAGTATCAAAACTGTTCCATAAAGCATTATAGGCATCAATTGAAATCCAGAAAATCCCATTATCAACAACTTTACCCGTATCATCTCTTAAATCCCATTCATCAGTATTCCACCAGGATGAATCAACTAACTCTTCACTCCTTGAAATTTTGTGAATCATGGTTCTGACGGACGATGATGAATATGACACAGGAAATCCGTAATCGGTTGAAGAAAGTATTCTTGTACCGGGCGGGTAAATCTTTATCGTAACATATGAGTCAGAATGAAGTTGATACTTAAAAAACCACCAGGGCCCCATATGAAGTTGCGACTCATCTTCTTTGTTATCTGTATAAGAACCTCTTATAAAATCATGAACATATTCACTCAAGACCGCGCCGCTCCAAGCACTCCATGCGCCTGCTGAAACAAAATTGCCGCTTGAATCATAAAGATCAAATTTATGTCTTGCCTCATAAATATGGTCACCTCGTTGAGCAGGGTAATGATAAAATACTGTATTAAATGATGTGCCAAGTGAAGCCCAAGCGTTAGTAACAGAAGCGGGATTACGGCCTTGCTTCCACTGAACCTCATATACCGTTTTATTATTAACAGGCGGGTCTTCCGCTTTCAATGTTATAATGTTTCTTCCGTTTTTTGCATCCCATTTCACGTCTTCTATCTCAGCAGAATAAAGGTAATTAAAAAGTAAAAAGTTAAAAGTTAAAATTAAAAATAATTTTTGTTTATTTATTATGTTCATATAATAAGAAATCACGGACAGGAATTGTATCCCCGGATTTTCCGTAGACAACCATCTCCTGACTTACATATTTGCCGCTCGGATATATCCCCGGCGAAGAAGTGCCTGACGCTTCCAGAGTATAAGAATCATAATTATTATTTGTATAAGTCCTCACCGCTTTTATGGTTAAAGAATATCGTCCTAATGAATCGGTAGCCGTTGACTCAGAGTGTCCGGCAACCATTACTCTTGCATTCAAAAGAGGACCTAACACTGTAATTTTACCTTCCGATTCTGTTCCGTAATAAACCTGTCCCTCAAATGTTATTTCCGTGTCAAATGTTCTGTCGCAACCTATAAAAGCCGTGAAGAGTAAAGCGTGAAGGGTGAATAGTAAAAGATAAAAATATTTTTTCATAGTTTTTTTCTTAATCCTTAACTCTTAATTTTGCCTCAACACTTTTATTATATAAAACAATCAAAATCTTGTCAAGAGAAAAATTACTTTATTTCTGACCGTTTCAAAACGGCATTTATTCTGGATAAAAGTTCTTTGGGTATGAACGGTTTTGCGATATAATCGTCGGCGCCGTTGTCAAGCCCTTTTATCTGGTCCACATCCTCGCCTCTTACGGTAAGCATAATCACAGGAATATTTTTTAATTTACCGGATGCATCGCTCCTGATTGCTTTCAATACTTCCCATCCGTTTAATTTCGGGAGATTGATATCCAGGATTATTATGTCCGGCAGTTCCTTTTTGGCTTTTTCCAGTCCTTCGGCACCGTCGGACGCATAGAAAGTTTCAAAACCATTGCCGGATAAAACCTGGCCGATTAAATGCTGGTAGTCCTCTTCGTCCTCAACAATAAGAATTTTTTTCATATAGATACCACTGCTACTCCTTTTTCTCAATCACATTCATCACCTGTTTTCCGAGGTTTGAAAGATTTACCGGTTTCGTCAGATAATCAATCGCACCCAACAGATACGCTTTTTCTTTATCCTCTTTTTGAGAGCAGGTTGTGAACATTACCACCGGTATTTTTGCCGTCTCTTCTTTTTCCTTTAATTTCTGCAGGACCTGAAACCCGTCTAAATCCGGCATTCTGATATCAAGAAGAATCAAATCAGGCAGAAACTCCATAACTTTTTTTAACCCTTCTTCTCCGTTAAAAGCGACATCAACGGAGAAACCTGACAATTCCAACTGTATTTTCGCCATGTTGGTTAAGTCCTGCTCGTCGTCAATAATCAGTATCTTGTAACTTTCTTTTTTTAACATAATATCTCTTACGGTTCTCCTATCAGTTCTTTTACCCTATCCATTATGTCATCCAAAGAAAACGGTTTTGTAAGATACAGGTCGGCGCCGATGTTCGCACCCATCTCTTTGTCCCTGTCCTCTTTACGACAGGTAAGCAGTATAATTTTTGGCGTAGGATAAATCTCGCTTTCAAAGACAATCTGGTGGCACAGGTGCAAGCCGTCAATCACAGGCATCATAACATCCAGTATCAGAAGGTCCGGAACCGCCTCTTTTATTTTTTCCAGCGCTTCTCCGCCGTCGGCACAGGTAATAACCTCATAACCCCTGGATGTAATAGCCATAGCAAGCAGATTCCTTATTTCATCCTCATCGTCGGCAATCAAAATCTTTTTCACTTTGTCTGAATCTCCAGGGTATAAAGCCGTCTTTCATTTTTTTCAACAGTTTTCAGAAGTTTTTCAAAGTCAATCGGTTTCAATATAAAGTCATCAACGCCGAATTTTTTCGCCCTTTCTTTTTCCACATCGCCGGCGGCAACGGAAACCATAATTACCGGAATTTTTCTAAGTTCATTATCGGCGTTTAACACTTCCAGCACCTGAAACCCGTTCATATTCGGCATCATTATATCAAGGCAGAGTATATCCGGTTGACTCTGAATAATTTTTTCAATACCTTTCGTGCCGGAAAGGGCGACATCAACGCTGTATCCGCAGCTTTCCAGTTCAAGTTTTATAAGTTGCGCTATTGCCGGCTCGTCGTCAATTACTAAAACCTTTTTCATAAATTTATTTAAGCCACGAATGAACATTCACCCTGTTAGATAGAGAAACTTATCTAACGGGGCAAGTTAGCACGAATAAATTCGTGCCTACTTTTAACTTTTAACCTTTAATCTTTAACCTGCCTTATTCAACACCGCCTCTATTTTTTTTATCCATCTCTCCGTTTCCCATCTTTTCATTAGATAACCCTGAACACCAAGTTTAAAAAACATTTCCGCTTCTTTCAAAATTTCAGATGCAGTTAATATAAAAATTGGTATGTTTGCAGTTTTTTTATCGTCTTTCAATTTATGGAAAATTGAATAACCGTCAAATTCCGGCATATTTATGTCAAGCAAAATTAAATCAGGAATCTCTTTTTTTGCCATTTTTAATCCCACTATACCGTTTTCAGCAGTAAATACCTGATAACCCGCTTGTTCAAGATAAATTTTACTGGCATTAAGCAAATCCTGTTCGTCATCAATAATCAAGATTTTCTTCATACCGGCAAAGTGAAAAGAAACGTTGTGCCTTTGTTCAACTCTGACTCCACCCAGATTTTTCCGCCGTGCAATTCAACTATACCTTTTGCTATTGATAGACCGAGCCCTGTTCCCTTGGGCCCTTTGATTTTTGCCCTTGTCCCTTTTACCTGTTCAAATTTTTGAAAAATTTTATCTACTGCATCCGGCGGAATACCTATTCCCGTATCGGAGACGGAAACAAGAATAGCGGAGAGAGAGACATTGCTGTTGATTGCCGTTTGCCCCTCTCTATCCTCTATCCTCTGTCCTCTAACCTCTGCCCTTACCGTGATCTTTCCGCCTTCCGGCGTAAATTTCAGGGCATTTGAAACAAGATTTGTTATTACCTGTTTTATCCGGTCTTCGTCGGCATTCACTTCGTTCACTTTTATATTATCAGATTCCGGAAAAAAGTCAAGCGAAATTTTTTTCTCTTGTGCTTGCAGTTTGAACAGGTCAACTATATCCCTTATTGCCGACGGTAAATTAAACGGCGAAGGCGAAATCTCCATTTTTCCTTTTTCAATTTTTGCGGCATCAAGCAGGTCGTTTATAAAATTACGCAGCCGAGCGACATTTTTTTTTATTCTTGAAAAATTCTCCTTTTCGTATTCGGGATTTTTATCTAAAAGCAGATTTACATATGTTTCAATGGCACCCAGCGGAGAACGAAGTTCATGGGTAACGGATGACACAAAATCCTTCTTCATTTCATCCAGTTCTTTCAGTTTCTCCGTCATTATGTTGAAATGGTTGGCAAGTGCCCCGAGTTCGTCCTTCCGGTTTATCCGAACTTTATGTTCCAAGTTTCCGCTTCCGATTATTTCGGCGCCTTTTGACAACAGTTCAATCGGTTCCGTCATAAGATAAGAAAAAAGCCAGGCACCGAAAAAACCGATAATTAAAGAGGCAACTCCGATTGTAAAAATCCGCTGTCGGGTATTTTTAAGCCCTTCTTCAAATATTTTTTTCAGTTCACTCCTGGAAAAATTTATTACGCATCTGGCGACTTCATCAGTTCCGAAAAGTACCGGGTTTTCCACTTTGACTTTGGCGGTTTCTTCTTCTTTTGCGGACCGGTCAATCCGTTTCCCCAGTAATTTAGAGTCGGTATGGGCAATAATTATTCCTTTTTTGTCCGTAACGATTACCTCCGTTATGGAAGGGTTCGTTTTCTTCAGGAGATTGGCATAATTTATAAGTATCAGGTCGTCGGCAACAAGGAGTGACTCCCTTCCTATCTGGGCCAGTCCTGCAACCAGCGACTTCTGATGGTTTTCCATCTGCTCAGCCAGAAGTTTTCTCTCGGCATAGTATAAAATAGAAGTCAGACCGACGATTATTATCAAAACAAGTATTGATATAAAAATGGTGAATTTTGATTTTATTGACATTTTTACACAGGTAGTGTGAAAAAGAACGTTGTTCCTTTATTTTGCTCCGATTCCACCCAGATTTTACCGCCGTGGAGTTCCACAATCCCTTTGGCTATTGACAGACCAAGCCCTGTACCTTTGGGCCCTTTTATATTTTTCTTGGAAGACGAAACCTGAACAAATTTATTGAAAAGTTTTGTGCAGTCATCTTTTGTCATACCGATACCCGTATCGGAAACGGAAACTAAAATAACGGGAAGGGTGAAGGGTGAAGGGTGAAGGGTTGATACTCTTTCCTCTTCACGCTTTACGCTTTCCGTCTTCACGATAATCCTGCCGCCTTCCGGCGTGAACTTCATCGCGTTTGATATTAAATTGGTTATAACCTGCATTATTTTCTCGCCGTCGGCGGAAATTTCCGGGACGGGTTCATCCGCTGTAAATTCAAGCATCACTTTTTTCTCGTCCGCTACCGGTTTAAAAAGCGTCACCACTTCTCCGGCGACTTCCTGTATCTTCGTCGGCTCCTTGCTCAATTCCATTTTATTGGCTTCCATCTTCGCCACATCCAGAACGTTGTTTATAAAATTGGTAAGACGGGTCGTGTTGTTTTTTACGATGGTTAAAAATTCCTTCTGTTTATCATTAACGGGACCTGCGACCTCTTTCAGCAGGAAATCAACATAGCCCTTTATCGCGGAAAGCGGAGAGCGGAGCTCGTGCGAGACAGAGTTGACGAAATCGTTTTTCATGTTGTCCAGTTCTTTCAGTTTTTCCGCCATTATGTTAAACTCTTCAGCAAGCCAGCCGAGTTCGTCCTTGCGTTTGATTTCAATAACTGTATCTAATTTACCTTCGCCGATAAGTTTTGCGCCTTCCACAAGTTTTTTAATCGGACCGGTCATAGTGGTTGCAAATATTATACATAAGATAACGCCGATAACGAGCGCCGCAAAACCTATTGATGCGATGCGGAGGCGTGTCTTTGAAAGCGTTTCGTTCAATATTTCATTCAGCACCTTTTTTGAAAGACCCAGCCGGGCGGTCCCTGCCCTTGTTTCGCCCATCATAACCGGTATGGAAAGTTCAAAAATTTCAACGCCGTCTCTGAGCCATTCCTGCGAAAAAACATCATTCGCATTTTTGGCGGCAATCCCTATTTTTGAATTGTCATAACTTCTTGTTTTTGTGGCGTCGGTATGGGCAATTATCTGGTTTTCATTGTTTAATACAACCCCGTATCCCACCGCCCTGTTTGTCCTTTTTAAGAGATTGAGATAGTTGAAAAGCAAAAGGTCGTCGTTGACCAAAAGTGCTTCGCGGCATATTTGCGCGAGCCCTTTCACCGTCGCTATCTGGTTCTGTTTCGCCTCTTCTTTAAGAACTTTACTTTCCGCAAAATACAAAAATCCGCTTACGCCGGCAACCACCAAAACTATAATGATACTTACAAAAATTATGAATTTTGTCCTGATGCTCATAAAAACACTCCTATAAATTTAACCGCAGAGATGTTGAAAAAAAAGTAGAGAAAGGCAAATATGAATAATTTTTAAGATTTACTCTGCGTTCGGAGTTTATCCTGTTCTTTGTAACGGGACTTCTCCGCGGTTCATATCATCTCTTCTGCAGTTGCAACTCTTTTTTTGCTTTTTCCAAAGCGCGCTGTGCCTTTTCGTGGGTTGGATTCATCCGCACCGCCACTTCCCATTTTTTTACCGCATCAAACAGTTTGCCCTGGGCATACAGAACGAGTCCTTCGCTGTATTTTTTCTCTGCACCGGCGAGGTCTATCTCCTCCTTCTCCTCAACAGGTACTGAGTATGCCGGCTTCACTGCGGGTTCTTTTGCAGCCAGCTTAGAAAGTTCCTCAACCGCTTTTGTTATGTATTCCTGTGCCTTACCGTGCCATTCAAGTGATTTCGGGAACGGTTCATCTTTGCATATCTGCTGAACATTTTCCATCTTCTTTATACAACCAACCCAACTTTTTCTGCTGAAATTGTTCAACCCCTCATCAAATAACCGTTTTATTTTTTCTTCTATTTCCTTTTCTTTAGCAAGACGGCCGGCATCTTTTAATTTTTCTTTAACATACTTGATATAATTCTCCAACTCTTCACGCTTCGGGTTTATCTGCAGTGTTTTCTCCCACTCGTTCAACGCATCGGGTAATTGTTGGTCATAATATGAAATATAACCTCTCGCATATGATAATTTTTCAAGGTCGGTTGTCCGCTGATCCACAGCCGTATCTTTCATATCCGCTATTATCTTTGCATAATAGTCCTTTGCTAATTGATATTCAGGATATTTTAGTAAAATTTCAGTAA
>JBBAAR010000004.1:0-177136 GCA_041658185.1 Elusimicrobiota bacterium | reverse complement strand
CATAACTTGTAAGCGGTTCTACCGTCCCCTTCCTGTTCCTTGAATACGACCTGAAATAATAGGTCGCATTCGGCGCAAGCCCTTTATACTCGCGGTATTCAGTTGTGAACTTCCACCAGCGGTCATTAGTGCTCAGGTTAGTTTCCGGCGGCGAATCCGTATAAAGACCGTCGGACCAATCACCCATCGCAGGCGGTTCCGTCCCGCCGACCGTACTTACCGCGGAAGTGGATGTATCTATCACGCCGAGGTTATTAAATGCGCCCGCTACTTTCAACTTTATAGTATTAGTTGTGATAACAACATCGGTAAATACCGAAGGCGGCTGTATCCTCGTGCAGTTTATTGTTGAATAAGCCCAGCCGCTTTCCGCCTTCTCTTTGTTTCTTGCTTTTACCTTAAACTGGTATGTCGTGTTCGCCGTCAACGCACTGCCGAAGATATTGTTATTAGTATTCCCGCCTTCATCACGCCAGTAAGTATCCTGAAATGTCGTTTTCACTGAAATCTCTTTTTCGTTAGAACCGATACCGGGATACCGCTCCCAGTATGCACCGTCGCCGGGTCCCTGGTCGGTCAAATCAGGCGCTGTCCCGGGCCAGTTAATCGTTAAATTAGCGTCCGTCTGCGTTATCCCGCTTACTGTTATATCTATCGGCGGGTCTATCAGCGTGCAGGATGAAAAGCCCGTTGTGTAATATGCGGTCGGGAGCTTGTCCATATTTATTGCACGCACCCTGAACTGATATGTTGTGTTATGGCTCAGACCGGTGCCGCTCGCTGCCGAAAATGTGTCTACCAATACTCCCTCATATGTGCTTGTGCTTTTATCTATTATTGTTATAAACCCGTTTGAGGATGCCTCTACATCATACCAAGTCGCCGTGCCCGCAGGATTGTTACCGCCGGTCCAGGTTACCGTTGCCGTTGTATACCCGATACCTGTTATTTGTAGATTTGACGGCGATTCCGCCAATGTGTACGCGCCGGTGTCTTCGTTCGTCTCCCAGTTACCCGCTGATATTGTTGATACGTATATCCCCGCTAAGTTCCGGCTTATTGCACGCGCATAATACTTTTTGTTCGTTAACAAGCCCGTAAATGTTTGTGATGAATAACTTATCCAGCCGCTGTCGCCGTTTAACACCGACCAGTTTGTTGAATCGCTGCTTATCTGCACCCAGTATTTCATTGCAGAAACATCGCTCCAGTCGGCATTCAGTTCGCCCATTGCGGTAGGCGTCGTGAAATGTACGTCCGCAGGCGGCTGCGGATATGTTACTGTCGTTACCGAGACACCGTAAGGCGAGCCGGTGCCGTCGGGGCTGCGCGCTTTCACTTTCACGTAATAGGTGGAATTCCAGAACAAACCCGTTATGCCTACTACGCTGCCGCCGCTCCCCATATCACCCAATAATTTGGCGTTCCAGTTTGCCTTTGTATCCCAGCACTCTACCGTGCCCGTTGACCGGTCGGTTTGGACATAATATATGGGATTAAAATTACTTACCGTGCTTATCGCTACCGCATACTGCGTTACTTCGGAGTTTACAGGACTCTCAGCCTGTATCTCTACGCCGAGCCGGTTGCGCGGGTCGCCCGACGGGAGCGCTAAAATTGGCGACACCGGTGTTGTAGGCAGCGTCACTTTCGCGGTGTATGTTATTGTTGAATTACATAAGCCGTCGTAATTCCGGCTGTTACTGATGAAATAATATGTCGTGCTCGGCGACAGGGCTGAGCCGGTCCCGTTATACATTGTGTAATACCAGTAATCTGTGTTCTTCACCCACACGCTGCTGCTTACTCCGGTGTTCGTCCACTGGTATGTGTCTATGCAGAGCGTGTAGTTTATGCCGGACATACCATCTGCTAAATTACTGTATGTACCGGTCGCACGGATGGCTATACTTGAGCCGTATATTAAATACTCCGCTCCCTGGATCGGCTCTATCTTCATTCCCTTTACAAGTGGGCCTACCGCGTCGTTTTCCAGGCCCTCGTAGTTACGGCTCTTTATTGTAAATGCATACGTCGTGTTCCCTATCAACGCAGGCGAACTCGCAGGGTTGTTCTCGCTGCGCGTCCAGATCTTGTTCGGTATCCATCCGCTTGCCCACGGGCTGCCTTCCGAACCGTTTTCTTCAAACCATAACCCTGAACTACCGCCGGAAATGTTACTGAACGTCTGGGCGCTCAAATTTATGGTTACGGAACTGCTGTTGATTGTCCACACATTGTCAGACAGAACCGGCGTTTCTATCCTCGTATATTTCGGGTTGCTGTTGTTCAATACCGTCCAACTGGTTAACTGTCCTTCCGAGTTCATCGCCGCCACTCTGAAATAATACGACTTGTTCGCCGTCATTGAAGATACGGTTACGGAATTCACAATTGTTTCTTCCGTTGACGCTATTACGCTGAAATTTAGCAGCGTTGATACCTGCACTCTGTATGTTGTGCCTTCCGCATTGTTCTGCGTCCAACTTGGCTTTATTGAATACGTCGTAATATACACCGTCTCAAATGTGCCGGGAACGTCCGGCTGGTTCGCAAGCGTCGTTTTGCCGGCGAAACTGCCCGTGCTTATTGCGCCCGCATAATTGCGCGCCAGCAGCAAAAACTGGTATGACGTATTACCGCTTAAATTCGTCACCGTTATCGGAAAACTCCAGTTCGTCAGTGTCTGCCACACAATGCCGGTATCAAGTGTATTGCTCACCTGAACGTAATATGTAGTGCCCCAACTCTTTAATACCTTTATTGAATATTCTACGGTGGAAGAATTGCCGTCGTCGTTCTTCGCTACCTGGATTGACGAGCCGGACAAACCGGAAAGCGTCGGCGCAAGCGGGAGGTTCACAAGCGTTATCGCAGACGACGATGACGTCCACTGCTCGTTACCTAACGTATCTTTTGCCTTAACCTGGAAATAATACGTCGTATTCATATTTAAACTTGTAGTTGCGGAGCTTGCTCCGCTAAACCAATCCGTTGTCGTTGTTACTTGTGTTTCAAAATTGCTGCTCGTGGAATACCGCATCACGTACGGCAATGACGCAAGTCCGCTGCCGGCAGAGCCGTATATGTCCGCAGGGTCGTTGGCTGTATTCCAGTTAACTACACAATATGTTGAATACGCCACTACCGACGATATTGTGTGTCCCGTAGGCGGCGCGGTGTCTATTTTTACCTGATATGACGACGAATTCACACTCCACTCGCCGTAGGTGTCGCTCGTCTTTATGTGCCAGTAGTAATTGCCGTTGTTGATATTTGCTCCGGGTTGATATTGGGAAACTGCCGAAGACGTGTCCCCGCTGGCGTAATTGATTACGCTGAAATTTAATGCGGTGCTTAACTGCACCAGATAACCTGTCTGGCTGTCCGCTTCGTCGTCCACGAAGTTCCATTTGAATACGGGTCGTGATGAAGAAATCCAAATCTCGTTTGCGGGACTTACAAGATTAGGCGAGGTCGCTGTGTTCGTCGCATACTGGATTGTTACTTCGTTTAATTGAGGCGTATTGGTTGAATATATTGTCGTAAATGATGAAATGTATTGTATGTAACGGGAACGAGGTGATGCAACCGGCGTGCCGGTGGCGACTGTGTACCACTCCCCTGTCGGAACTGACGATGAATTCCAAGCACTCCACGTGCCGTCGGGCGTTGCCGTATCGCCAGTGCGGGTCTTCAGTTTTATGCTCGTTCCGGCAGGCACGCTCTGCCCCCACGAGACCTGGCCCCACCTTGTTCCTTTTTTACCCGTGTCTATTGCACGGGACTGAAGTTCTCCGGCGGGATAATAATCTAAATACCTCACAACTACGATTCCAGAACCTCCATTACCTCCAGCTCCTCCTCCACCTCCTGTATTTGCAGTTCCAGCATTATCTCTTATTCCTCCACCGTGTGAAGCTGTTCCGTTTGTTCCATTTGAAGCTCCTCCACCGCCTCCTGCATATCCGACAGATGCACCACTAATAGAATTATTTACTCCAGCCCCACCATTTCCTCCAGCGAGATTAGACGCTGCATTACCCCCAACAGCACCCGCTCCACCACCTCCTCCTCCAGCACAAACAGAAATCCATGTACCCTGCCCAGTTCCACCATTATTTCCTTGGCCAGCAGGACTGGCACTACCTATGGTAACAGCTGCTTCTCCAGTGCTTTCACCACCTCCAGAACCTCCATTTTGACCACATGATACCGCAACAGTGCTTAAACTATCAAAACCTCCGCCTCCACCACCACCTGTTGCAGTGATTGAAGAAAAAACAGAATCTGTGCCATTTCCCCCAGCAGAACTTGCAGCTGCTGTTCCACCACTTCCAACAGTTATTGTAAATTGTCCAACAGCTACATTAAATCCAGTTCCAGTTTTATATCCTCCTGCTCCACCTCCACCTGTATAATGAGAACCTGAAGATGTACAGCCACCAGCTCCACCACCTGCTACTACTAAATATTCTACAACGCCAGATTTAGAAACTGTAAAAGTTCCGTTTGAAGTGAAAGTATGAATGGTATATTCACCTGAATAAGTAATTGTTCCACCTGTGGCTTTGGGTGTTATCATTATATACGCCGCATTGCCGGTACCGACTATTGTCGCCGATGACTTCACAAGTCCTGCGTTGAAGTCCGTATCCGTCGTATCCGTTGCACCTTGATAATTACTTTGGTATAAATAAGGTCCTTTAATAAATGTCCCGTTTTCAACATTGTCGCCATTAAATGCCTTCACATGCAGATAATACGAGGTCTGCTGGGTAAGTGCATTTTGTGATAGTGCGCCTGCATTCCATGTATTGAGCCAGTCGCTATCTGCTAAAGATGTATCCCACTTATACATTATTTTTGAGAATGTTCCCGCCCCAAAAGTCGTGCTGAATGTAAATAACGACGTTCCATAGACCGTGCTGGTTGACTTATCGCAGGTTACATTGTTATCAGTCGGTGCAGTTGGGAGTGTGTATCGCTGGAGTCCTCCCGAAAGGGAGGATTCTTTTAACCACGGCGTGTCCCTCACTTTTACCTGACAACTGTATTGTGTGTTTGCGGTAAGACCACCATTTATGAACGTGTTCCCGCCGCCATATGACTGGTTTCCCGCAGAACCGTTGAAATAATACTCTATTCCGTCGCCTTCGTTGTCCGCAGGTGTCGTATTGGCTGTCCATGTTATCTGCGTTTCAGAATTCGCCACACCGGAAGCCATATCTCGTGATGGCACCGTGTTTGCCGCATATTGTATCGTGCAGTCGTTCATCAGTGCGGAATAATTTGTGTTTGTAGTCGTGAATGTTGAGCGGTACTGGACATACCTGTAACGGCTGAGCGATGAAAGCGCCGAACCGCTGCCGTAAGGCCCGGAGTAGGCAGTCCAGTAATACGGCGAGGTTACCGATGATGTATGTACATAGAAGTTTAGCGATGTCCCCGTCGGTATTTCGCTGCTTGAATAGATGTTCTGGAACACCGTCCCGTTCTCGCCGGTATCTTTCACATCGGAAACAAAATCGCCGGAATTGTAGCAGGGTCCCAACGCATCCGCACTGATTTCACCCGAACTCAACGCCCTGCTGGAAATCCGCACTTCGTCTATTTTTCCGTCAAACCAAGAATCTGCACCGAGATTGTTTGCATTAGCACCAATATATGTTTTCCAAGACGTATTATAGGCAGTAATAGCTTTTGACTCTGAAGCGAACTGAACACCATTTAAATATGAATTTACTTTACTCCCATCCCAAACGGCAGCGACATGATTCCATTGATTTAGCGATATAGTAGCAGCATAACTTGCGTCCCAAGCACCAGTATAAAAATCTACCTTTAAAGTGTTCGGACTTGTAATACTAACACTTAAATATTTACTGATAGTTCCATTTGTAGTTGGATTATATTCAATAATTCTCCTACCACTACTGCTGTCACTATTTGCATAAAACCAATTTTCAAGTGTGAAACTTGATGTACTCAGTAAAACTGTGTTTCCTAAATCAATATAATCATTTACACCGTCAAAAGCGAGCGCGTTTGCGCCGAATTTTGCACTACCTGCTCCTGTCCACATTGAGAGCCCGCCCGCAGTCCCGTAAGTTGACACCGCCACGCCGAAATTGCCTTTCCCGCTGGCATCCGCTACATAACTCCCCGCATCAGCTGCAATCTGCCCCGCCGTCAACGCCCCGCTGGATATCCGGACCTCGTCAATAGAGCCGTTGAATCGTTCAGCAGTAGGAGCACCAGAACCTGCATCACCAATTGTCAGAGATACAGTTTGATCATAAACAGTCATCTGTGTAGTTAACGATAAGTTGCCATCTATGTAAACCTTACTCCCATTTGCTACACCATTGTCAAAAGTAAAAGATACAAGATGCCAATTATTATCATTTAAGTACTTTCCAGTTCCTCGCCATCCGACTGAATAGTCCTGAATTCCAAATTCATTAGCATTTAAGAACATTCCGTAAGCATTCTTTTTTGCAACAATTGCACGAGAACCTGTACCGGCATTAGAAGTTTTTATCCATGCTTCCACACTGCCCTTTGTGAGTGCCAATGAGTCAGAAGTAGTACTGAGTGTGGAAACGTTTACTTTATCATTCACACCATTAAACTGCAAATACTTTCCAAAACCTGTCATATCAGAGGTGGTGTATGTCTGTGTAGCGATGTTAAGTCCGCCGTGATTGCCGAAAGCAGACGAATCCACCGCCCCGCCCGCATCAGCACATATCACGCTTGAAACCCGCACAACATTAGAAATCCTCACTTCGTCAATGAGACCATTGAAAAGCTGAGCAGCATTTGCTTCACCAATCTGAACTGGAACATTTTGGTTAAAAATAGTCATTATCGTAGATGTTAGTAATTGACCATTGTCATATATTTTAGTTCCATTTGCAACCCCACTCTCAAAACTAGAAGCCACATGATGCCAATTATTATCATTTAAATTTTTGCTGGTTCCTCGCCAGGCGGAAGCATCCCAATCATATACTCCCAATTCGTTACTATTCAAGAAGAGAGAATACGCACTTTGTTTGGCCACAATTCCTCTATAAGAAGTACCAGCGTTGGATGTTTTAATCCATGCTTCCACCGTTCCCGTATTAAGTTGTAAACTCGCACTATTCCCACAATCCACAAAATCGCTTGTGGTTCCGGTGAGGCCGCCTTCAAACAGCATTGATTTACCGAAGGTTGAAAACGGCACTTCTGTTGATGTTGAGGCATTACAGATATAGCCCTTGTTGTTGTATGACGAAGCATCCGGCGTATAAACCCCCGCATCAGCCGCAATCTGCCCCGCCGAAAGCGCCCCACTGGATATCCGCACTTCGTCAATAAGACCATCAAAAGGATAAAGGCCATTTTGTTTAATGCCTATTACAAAATTCTCGCCACCTGACGTATTTGTAGTTTTAGCCGCTGATGCACCTGCCTTTCCATCTACATATGTTTTTACAGTTGAACCATCAAAAGTAAAAGATACAAGATGCCATAAATTATCATTTATGGTTATTCCACTATCTAAATCGTTATTATAAAACCCCATACACATACGACCACTCGTCATATATATAAAACTTCCATTATTATCAGTCATCGCCCCATAAGTAATTATATGGGCAACGGCTGACTGCGACGTTTTAATCCAGCATTCCATAGTTCTTGCAGTATTACCAAATGGAAAACTCGCTGTCGAAGAAACAACTTTATCATTTACTCCGTTAAACTGCAACGTATTCCCGAAGCCGGTCATTGAAGTGGTGTATGTCTGTGTGGCAACATTAAGCCCGCCGTGGTTGCCCAAAGCAGACGAATCCACCGCACCGCCCGCATCCTGACAAATCGTCGCCGCACTCCGTGCAATATTAGAAACCCGCACTTCGTCAATTTTACCGTTGAAAAATTCCGCAACGCCACGACGGTAACTTCCTATATTCATATCAACAGGAGAACGTGCACTTAGTGCGGCTGAAAACGTACCTTCTAATTTACCGTTAACAAAAACTTTTATATCTGTGGCCGTCGCAACTCCCGCACAATGATACCATTGACCTGTAGTAAAAACAGTTGAACCATCTGCCTTAGGATTACTTCCCTCCAACCACATAAAATGCAATTTATTGTCTGTATCTATCATAAACTGCACACCGGAAGACGCGCCATTATCGCTCTCTATTATTTCTTTCTTTACTCCCAAAGTATTCAAATTCACCCATGCTTCATAAGTTACGGGCGGGGTTACAAAATTAGAATTTTCAGGTATAGCAATATAATCGCTTGTTGTTCCGGTGAGGCCGCCGCGGAAATTCATTGATTTGCCGAAACTTGTAAATGGAACTTGTGTGTCCCACCTGTTTGACCCATCACCCGACTTCACATACCCATTATTCACGCCCTGCGAGTATCCCGCTGTCTCAGTCGTCCCCGCACTCGTCGTCGGCTCAGCCGAGGCGTATTTGCGGATACGAACATCATCAACATAATTAGTACTGGAATCCGTACTCCATATTTTTACTTTTCCTGATGTAAAAACTGATTCTGTAGTTGTTATTAAAGTCCAGTTGTTTCCATCAGTAGAGTAGTAATCTTTTCTTGTGTTCAATCCTGTTCCAATACTTTCTACTTTATACCAATACCAAGTGTCGCTACTAAAAGTGTAATCTACTGTTTTCAATATGGCCCAGGTGCCGCCTACTGTTTTTCGAACGGAAAACTGTTGTGTTGGTGTTCCAAAGTCAAACTCATTCATATCAGTATCAGCCGTTTGCCATCTAAAGGCAACCTGGGTTCTACCACCAACAACAAATTTTGTCTTAAAAGTGAATATTAAATCAGAAAATGTTAAAGCACTTCTAACATATGACCAATCTGTCGGACCCAATTTTAACATGTTGTTTTCAATTACAGCATTTCCATAAGTTAAATCCCATTTAGATGAATCAACAGAAGTTCCGGTAAAGTCATCAAACAATAATCCGGTAGCAGACATATTGCTTCCAGCACTGGCACTCGCGTTGCCGTAATACATATAGATTGTTGAACTCCCGGCGGGGACGGTGATTACTTTTACCCAAAAACCTTTGGGATTTACTGTTGAGTCATCTATCCAGTACGGGAAAAACCTTGCGGTTGATGCGGTGCCTGTTGCAAACCTGACATCGTCTAAATCTATCTGACCTGTAACTCCTTTTATGTCTGACCACTGGGCAGTGCTGAAAACAGTTGTCGGTATCCAGACCTGATAGTCGCTTAACCCAGAACCGCCGTTGTTTATAGTTATCGGTATTCGTTTTGACCATGTCTGCTGGACGGAATCCAACGCGTAATAGCCGTCCCCTTCGTTGAAATGCCAGAGACCTACTGTATTGCCATCTGTGGAAAGTTCTGTTGCGGGACCGTTATCAAAATGGTAGAGTGCAACTACTGTTGAGCCGACTACTGTTGAGGGGAGCGGGGCGGGTGCGGATAGGATTTCGTCAAAATGCCAGAGTCCGACTGTGTTTGCATCTGATGTAAGTGTTGTTGCGGGACCGTTGTTGAAGTGGTAAAGCGCAACGACCGTTGAACCCTGAACAGAGCTTGAAAGTTCCGCGGGTCCGCCGTCGTTCATATGATACAAGCCAACGGTCTGCGAATCAGCAGCCAACTCACTCGCACCTGTTCTTTGTAATTCAATATACGCCGCCGTGTCCGTACTCCGTATTGCCGTATAGTTCTTTTCCCCGGAATTAAAATCATTGAATGTTGTCTGATACCAAACGGCGGAATAGAGATTTATTCCTTTTGACAGGATTAACAGGATTAGGACAAAAAGTAGAAATTTATTCTTCATTTTATTAGCCACGAATTACACGAAATTAATTGTAGGCACGAATTTATTCGTGCGTCGTCTATGGCATATTAGCACGGTCATAGACCGTGCCTACATCAGCTACTAAAAGTATAACACAAAGTTGCGAAGTTTCTGTGAAGTTTTTGCGAAATTTTTGCGAAGTCATTTTCAGGTTCAACATCAGCAGACCAAGGTCTGCAACTACAATTCACAAAAAAACCCTTGACAAAATCTTTTGTTTTTATTATAATTAATTTCATGGAAATCAAAGAAGAACAATTCGTTTTTCTTTATTCTGATGAGACAAGAGTCCGTCATTTTCACAAAAGAATTAAAAATCGCATACTTGAATTTGTCGTTCAGTTGGAAATACTCGTTAAAAACAAATGGCAACCTGTTATTCGGTATGACACCAGACACGGTTTCGCCCATAAAGACATTATCCATCCGTCCGGAAAAGTTGAAAAAATTCCTTTGCCGGTTCAGGATTTTAATGATGCCCTGACACTTGCAGAGGAAGAATTGCACGTGGAATGGGAAATTTTCAGAACGGCATTTTTGAAGGAGGCACAAGATGAATAAATCAAACTTTTGGGAATTACAGCGCAGCATCGGTTTTGAGTTTTCAAGATACATTCTTAAACATCCGGAATTTGCAAAACAAATTCCTGCTAATGCTTTGATAGTTTTCCAGATTGAAAACAATCCCGAATTTAACAAATGGGCTGTAAAGACGGCAAAATTAAATAAAGAACAGGGACAAAAGATATTGACGGTTGAAATAGAAAAATTACTCCCACCGTTTGAAACCCGGCTTGTCAACCCGCATTTAGAGTTATCTTTAAGCATCTGATTTTTCATAGTATTTCCCGTATTTCATCAAAATGCCACAACCCGACCGTCTGGCTGTCTGCGGTCAGTTCCAACGCACCTGTTCTGCCGAGTTCAATATAAGCCGCCGTGTCCGTGCTTCGTATTGCTGTCTGCACAAAACTACTGCCAGTGTTGAAATCGTTAAAGGTTGTCTGATACAAGACCGCCGCAGAAGCGGAAGTTAAAGGTAAAAGATTAAAGGTTAAAATTAAAAAGTAAAATTTCTTCATTTTATTAGCCACGAATTAACACTAATTTGCACGAATGAATTCGTGCCTACAACATCAGCAGACCAAGGTCTGCAACTACATTAAAAGTATAACACAGAGTTGCGAAGTTTCTGTGAAGATTTTGCGAAATTTTTGCGAATACTTTTTCTGATATGATGATGACTCTGATTTCTCCCACAATCGCCCTCTTACTTTTTTTCTTTTTTACCTTCTATAAGGTCTTGTATCCCTTTTATCAATTTGTTCAACGGTTCTTGTATATCCTCGTAAATAGATTGCTGAAAATTTGCCTGTCCTGGTAGTTCCGGGTGGCGGTTGCCTTTATAGACCACAAGTTCGCCCGTGCCGTCTATCCGTGAACCGTCTTTCGGGCTTAACAGCGATATGTTCAACGCCAGCCGGTCTCTTATCATAAAATACTCGCCTTGTAAAACGATGGTCGGCACTTTGCCTTTGGATATTTTGTAAAGTTTCCCGGCATCTTCCAGAGAAGCAACGCCAATTACGACATAATCAACAACGGTGGCGGAATTATGAATTATGAATGATGAATTATGAACTGAAAAAGCGGTAAACATTTTTTCGTGAACAATGTTTTTAACAAATTCCAGATGGGATTTTTTGTGCAGGTTCTCAAACGGGAGCACGGCAATAACTTTTGACTCGGAATACAAAGGCGAGATTGCCACGCTAACGCTCGCAATGACAAACACTGAAATTATAACAAAAAGTGAGATTTTATTCTTCATTTTTTCAACCACGAATTACACGAAATTAATTGTAGGCACGAATTTACGGTGAAACAGTACTGCTTCGCGGTATTCGTGCGGTTTTGCACGGTTGAAACCGTGCCTACAACATCAGATACCAAAAGTATAATATAAAGTTGCGAAGTTTTTGTGAAGTTTTTGCGAAATTTTTGCGAAGTCATTTTGAGGTCCGCTATCATATTCTAAAACGATTCCTATTATTTTACCACAGAGGCAAGTTAAATAGATAACTGCAATTTTTTCAGTAAGATTTTTCTTGCCCTGTGGAGGCGGGACATTACGGTTCCCTGGGATATTTTCAATATTTTTGTTATCTCTTCGTAGGAATAACCTTCAAGTTCCCGTAAAACAATAATTTCCCTGTATTTCTTTTTCATAGAGTCAATTGCAATCCTTATTTTTTCCGCCGCCTGCTTTTTTTCTATCTCTTCGGGTGGTTGAGGTCTATCATCCGCAATCTGAATTTTCACCTCGTTGTCTTCTGTCTCTATCTCTTTATCTAACGGCACTTCCCACTTCCCGCTTTCCGCTTTCCGCTCTTTTCTATGCCAGCATAAATTCAGACATATCCTTGTAAGCCATGTTGAAATTTCTGCACGACCATCAAACTTGTAAAAAAACTTGAACGCATTGATAAACGTTTCCTGGACAACATCTTCGGCATCCTCTTTGTTATGTAAATAACGGAAAGCCACTGAAAAAAGTTTCCCGTGGTTATCCTGATAGATTTTTTCAAAAACGGATGAATCGCCTTTTCCTGCTTTTTGTATTATCTCTTCGTTATTCATTGGTAAATTTATATCCAACGCCCGTTATGGTAATGATTCTCTCTCCAAAAACTCCGAGTTTTTTGCGAAGAGTTTCTACGTGTTTGTCAACCGTACGGGATGTGTCATAATAATCCTGCTGCCAGACAATTTCTGAAATTTGTTCTCTTGATAAAATCTGGTTCGGTTTTCTTAAAAACAGACACAGGAGGTCAAACTCCTTCGGGGTTAAATCAAGTATCTCGCAACCGCCATGCCTATCGGCATTTTTGCCCTGGAACAGTTTTACCGTCCTGTTATTTACATCAACTATTATTTTTTTATCGGAGGAAGTAAGAAATTCCTGCTCGGACGGGGCGTTGACGCTGCGCCGCAAAATTGCCTTTACCCGTGCAAGTAATACATTAGGATTGAACGGCTTTGTCATGTAATCATCCGCTCCGTGCTGAAAACCGAACACTATATCCGTTGATGTCTTATAGTGCCCTGTAATCATTATCACGGGGATGTTCCGGTACTCTTTTTCCTTTTTGAGTATCTTGCAGACATCCCAGCCGGAAACGCCGGGAAGATTAAGGTCCAGCAGAATCATATCCGGCAAATCGTTTTTGGAATCCTCAAGTTTTTTGAAACAATCATCCGCATCCTTTGCCAATATAGACGAAAAACCCTCTTTTTTAAGTGTTTCTGCTATTAACTCGCGAATCTCTTTATTGTCATCAACAACTAAAAATTTTTTCATACCTGATTCTTTACCGCAAAAACTGCCGCCTGGGTTCTATTTTTTACACCTAATTTTGAAAACAGAAAACGCATTTCAACCTTGATTGTATTTTCAGAGACGGATAAATCTCTCGCAATCTCCTTGTTGCCTTTGCCTTCAACAATTCTTTCCAATATAAGTTTTTCTTTCTCAGTTAAATTATTCATAATGTATTAACTCAAACGAATAGCGGAGTAAAAAAAATCACTTCGGGAAAAGTGTGATGCCTGATTTCCCTCTCATGCTATCGTGAAATATTTGTATGTCCGGTTGATTTTCAAATGCTATGCCGATATGATGTTGTTTTAAGACATTATCCGTGTGAAACCATTTTATCTTGCCTTTAAGTTGCAGTTCCTGAAATGTCGTCGGCACTTTAATTTCAATTTCCGGCTGCGTTTTTTTATCGTCGGCAAGATGCTCTATAATTAAGTTTGTCAGGTGAAGGTCGTCTTTCGTTCCTTCAATCCTTATTCCGCCTTCTGAAATGTTTATGCAGGATGTTTCAAAACTTTTGCCGTTTAATTCAATCTTCACATTCCATTCTACAGGACGGCGGAACGCACGCCTTTTATCGTTAAACATTTTTTTCTACCTCCTCACAAATGTTCCATAAGTTCGGTTACCGAAAACGGTTTTGTTATGCAGGTAAACGCACCGAATTTCTTTGCATCTTCAAGAGCCATATGGTCGCTGCTTATCGCTATTATTTTACACTCCGAAAAATATTTTTTTACATGACTGATGAGGAAATGTCCCGATACCTCCGGCATATTTATGTCGGTTATCAGGACATCATAGTGATTTTCCGTGAATTTCCAGATGGCGTCTGATACGGAAACAGCAGTATCAACAGCGCTATGGTCATATTTGAGTATTGCTTTGCTTAAAAATTCTCTTACATTTTCTTCATCATCAACGATTAAAATTCTTCTCATAGAATCTCCGTGCGAAAATAAAGCGGCAGTTTTACTGTATTACCGGTGGCAAGCAAAACTGCCGCTTAAATCGTGTCTTTTATCAACAACATAATTTGAGCCCGGCAGGGATTTAGCGTGTGCTTTTAATTCGCTTGCAATAGTGCTAATTTCACCGGGATGGGAAACCTTCCGTACCCGTGTATCAACAACTCCCACAGCAATAGACATTACAGGAAATTGTTTTTCTTTGCCGCGCCTGTCTTTAGAGATAATATATCCCTTATTTCTGTCATCAATATCATATAGATTGGGTATCTGCCGTGTAAAGTTTTCAATAATCCGTCTACAAACAATATCAATTTTTTCAGGTATCGTGACTACTACAAAATCGTCACCGCCGATATGCCCGATAAAATCGTCATCTATACCTTGTCCTCTTACAGCATCAACAATAACACAAACGGTTGTTTTTATAATTTCATCACCCCGTAGAAAGCCATAATAATCGTTGAACGCCTTAAAATGATTTATGTCTAAATAGCACACGGCGAAGTCATTTTCTAAGTTATTCTTTTCTTTTATCCGTTTATTTAGTTCTTCTACTATTGTACCGTTCCCGGGAAGTCGTGTTAACGGGTTAGCATCCAGAGACCGTTTCAGCCGATACAATACATTTTTGACACGAGCAAGGAGCTCGCCTTTATTGAACGGTTTAAGTATATAATCATCCGCACCCATTTCTAAAAGTTTAACCTTATCACCGAATTTGCGGCTGCCCGTAAGAACAATTATCGGCAGATGTGCAAAAGCAATATCTTCTCTTATTTTTTTGCAGACCTCATCTCCGCTTAATATTGGCATATCCAAATCAAGAAGTATTAAATCCGGTTTCTCTCTATGCAACATTTCAAGTCCTATGAGCCCGTTAGGAGCACAACAAGTCAGATAACCTTTCATATTAAGCGTCGTCTCCACTAAAATGCGGATACTTTCATCATCATCAATAATTAAAATTTTTCTATCCATAAATACCTTATCGGGATATTTCCAAATCTGAGGAGACAGTGTTTGTTATAGGAAAAAATCCTTCCTTTTTTGCTGTCTCAAAGTCCCTTTTTGCTTCAGTTAAAAATCCTTTTTTATAATATGAAACACCTCTGTTACGGTATGCCTTTGCATATCCGGGCTTTAACATAATCGCACGGCTGTAGTCACTGATGGCTTCATTATACATACCTTTATCGTCGTAAACAATTCCGCGATTGTTATATGCACCTGCTAAATTCGGATTTAATTCAATCGCCATGTTGTAATCATAAACTGCATTATCAAGCAAACCTTTACAATCATATACATTCCCGCGGGCTGCATATGATTCCGCATATTTCAGATTCAATTTAATTGCCTCGCTAAAATCATTTATTGCACTGTCATATGAAGTTTTGATGCCATAAGCAGCTCCGCGATTGTAATATGCTTCGGCTTTTATCTCAACCCCTGATGAAACTTTCCACGATTTAATCGCTTCCGTGAAATATTCTATTTTTTTATCGGAACTTTCAGTACTAACCCCTTTTTGAAACCAGTAATTGAAATCTTTTTTTCCGCTAAGAGGAAAAAGAACATTTAACGCAATAACTGAACTTAAAAACGCAATACCTATTACGGACATTTTTATGCACCTTTTTATTTTTACTATAATTGTTGTGATTTTATCAAGAAAAGAGATTCCTGTAAATAGGACTAATGGGCAAAAAAGGACTACCTTATTTAGACCTTCGGGCAGGTGTCAAATTATTTTTTCTTCAACGATTTTAACAATCGCCTGAGTGCGATTTTCCACGGCGAGTTTTTGGAAGATATTAGTAAGATGGTTTTTTATTGTTTTCTCTGAGGTAGTTAATTGCCGGGCAATCTCTTTGTTTGAAAGTCCCTGCTTCAAAAGTTGCAGAATCTTTATTTCATTATCGGTAAGTTTAAACCTTTGCCGGGGCAATGCATGTCTTTTTATTCCTTCCAGCAGTTTAGAAGTTAATGAACGCGGGACAGATGTTCCTTCTTCATATACAGCATTAATAATCTTAAAAAGTTCGTCCACCGTCTTTGTTTTTACAAAATAACCGACTGCACCGTTTTGAAACGCTTCAAAGATATGTTTTTCGTCGTCATACATTGATAGAACTATAACTTTTTGTTTGGGACTGATTTTTAATATCTCTTTTGTTGTTTCAAGCCCGTCTTTATCGGGCAAAGAAATATCCATCAAAATAATGTCAGGTCTGATTTTTCTATAAATCTTAAGGCATTCTTTGCTATCCGGCGCTTCGCCGACAATTTTTATATCTTTACGCGAATTAAAGATTTCTTTCAGTCCTTGACGGAAAAGCGCATGGTCATCAACAATAAAAATTTTTATCATATAGGAATTTCTATCTGAATTTTTGTGCCTTCATTTATTACAGAACCAATTTTAAATATTCCGCCGAGATTTTCTATCCGTTCCCTCAACCCTGTTAAACCGTAATGTTTTGAAATATCCACTCCGGTTATGTCAAAGCCTTTGCCGTTATCTTCTATGCTACATAAAAGTTTTTTTTCGTTTCCAACAAGCGTAATTATGATTTCTTTTGCTTGCGAATGTTTTCGTATATTATTTAATACTTCAATGAAAAACCTGAAAATTGCCGTTTTTTTATCTAATTGCAATTCGGTTTTTATATCTATATTTGTCTTGATAAAAACGCCGGTTTGTATCTTGAAATTTTCAAGATACTCCGAAAGAATTTCTTTAAGTGTTTTAATTTCAATATCAGGCAATTTCAACTCGTAAATTATTTTCCGGGTATCATCCATAGATGTCCTTAACATTTTTGTAATTTCTTTAAGTTCTTTTGTTTTTTCAGGAATTATTTGACTAACCAAAAAATCTAATTTCATACATGCAATTGTAAGCGTCTGGGCAATCCCGTCGTGCAGTTCCCTGCCGAGCCGTTTTCTCTCATCCAAAAGTTTTATTCTCATTATGTCAAACGATCCGGCAAGTTCTCCGATTTCATCTTTTGATTTTAATTTTATTTCAGTTGAATAATCGCCGGCAATCATTCTTTTTGTTGCTTCGTCAAGTTCTTTTATGGGATTTGATATTTTCCGGGAAATAAATGTTGCAAGCAGAACCGATATTAAAAATGTTAACAAGAAGTATATCACTGTAATCCCTTTTTTTACATTTTTTATTGTAACGAGAACATTTTGGACTGACATATCGGCACCCAGAGCTGCTACAATTTCACCTTTCTTGTTTTTTATCGGGGCGGCCGCTGAAATCCAAGTTCCCCACCGGTCGGTTACAGAATTCGTATTTGCAGTTGCTTTATCTTTTGCAGCGGAGATAAACTCCGGATATTTTTCTTGAGGTTCGTTATAGATATCGCCGATATGTGACATCTTTTCTGTCTCGTCAATAACGCCGTCTTTATTTTCATCTTTGTCCGCATCAGCATCTACCACAAATTCCATGAGTTCATTCTTTAATACTCTCGCGGTATAAATATACCTGATGCCCGGATTATTACTTTTTATATCCTGTAAAGTTTTTTTTATATTTTTATAGTTTTCTGTTCCTTCATCTTTTTTCGTTTTAAGTAATTGATGTTTATCGCCGTTTATCTGTAAGACACCTGTTTTCACAATTGATAAAATATTTTCACCAAGTTGTTGTTTTACTATCTGGGAAATTTTTTTATCAAAAAAAATAACTCCTGTGGACGAAATCCACATAAGAACCAAAAAAGCAATGAAAAGTTTGTTTCTATAACTCACAATTTTATTATATTATTTTCATCCGGGATGTCAAGGACTTTTTGTATTTGGGTATCGGCACATTTTCTCAAATGCGTTTGCTCTACCTCTGCTACTTTTCAAACACCTATTAGTCCCACTTCCCTGAAGTTCAACACAAATGCAATGTTTTCCATATTCTGAAAAACAAAAAAGGCATACCAAAATTTGTTTGATATGCCTTAAAAGTTTATGGGCGAGGAGGGACTCGAACCCTCACGTCCCTTACAGAACTCGAGATTTTAAGTCTCGTGCGTCTGCCAGTTCCGCCACCCGCCCGAAAAGTGTGCCATGTTTTGTGCCAAACTCCCTCTAAAACAGGGCGAATTCAAACATATTCAAGCACCCCGTTACAAAGAACATTTTTTAGAACTCTCCGACGGTAGATGTCGCTTCTTGTCTCAATTTTTCTTAAGGACGCAGGAGATTTTAAGTCCCTTGCGTCTACCAATGGAGTTTATCCCGATTTATTCCTGGACCATCCCGGCAGTAACTTTTTAAATTATACAAAATTATTTATTATTTTTCAAGGTTTTACTTGCGAGGATTTTCTTAACCTTCCAACTCGTATAAAATGTTTGATATGACTACGATTGGGGCGGTTTCGGTGCGAAGAATTCTTTTGCCCAGCGTTACGGGAATTACACCGCATTTTTTGGCAAGTTCTATCTCGGCGTTTGAAAATCCGCCTTCGGGACCGATGAATAAATTGAGAATTGAGAATTGAGAATTAAGAATTGAAAGTATCTTTTTTAGAGTGGTTTTCTGTTCGCATTCCCAGGGGATTATTGAGATTACTTCACTTACGGAGCAAGGTCCCGCCTTGTCGGGGTTCACCCCTACGGGACTCCTCCCACGGGGACTTCCTGTAGTCGCTGTTGTTGCCCGCAAGGACATAACAACATCGTGAAAATTTGCAACCGGCGAAATTTCCGGAATAATATTTCTCCCGCATTGTTTCGCCGCAGAAATCGCAATTTTTTGCCATCTCTTGATTTTTCTATCTGTGTAATCTGTGTCTTTTATCCCTGCCCCGTTAGATAAGTTTCTATCTAACGGGGTGAATGTAATCTGCGTCCTCTGTGAAATTACCGGAATTATTTTTGAGACACCGAGTTCCGTTGATTTTTCAACTATAAAATCAAATTTTTTAAATTTCGGAATTGATTGATAGAGATTTATTTTTATTTTAGGTTCAAAATCTTTTTGCGTTTTTGAGATAATTTTTAATTTTATATTATCGGTAATTTCAGAAATTTTCGTTTCGTATTCGTTACCTTTCCCGTCAAATAAAAAAACCGCATCACCTTTTTTCTTTCTTAAAACATTTTTTATGTGATGGGCTTCACTGCCGGTAATTTCTACTATATCACCGTTTATGTTTTCAACAAAAAATCTTTGCATTTATTTGTTAAATATTTTCTTAAAAAATCCTTCGTCTATTTTTTCGCCGGATATTTTTGCAAACTCTTTTAAAAGTTCTTTCTGGCGGGTTGTCAGGTTTTCAGGAGGCGTAATTAAAACCTTTGCATATTCGTCGCCGACATGAGATGAATTAACCGCCGGCATCCCTTTTCTTTTCAGACGGAATACTTTATCCGATGCGGTTGACGACGGAATTTTCATTGAAACATTTCCGTCAAGCGTGGGGACCGTTATTTCTCCGCCAAGAGTGGCGGTCGCAATTCCGACAGGCACCTCAACATAAATGTCATCTTTTTCCCTGTGAAAAATTTTATGCTGCAGCACGCGGACAACAATATACAAATCGCCGGAGGGACCGGCTTTTTCACCCGCCTCACCTTTTCCTTTAACCCTGATAGTGTTTCCGGTGTCAACACCCGCGGGAATTTTAACGGTAATCTTTGACTGCTTTTTTACTTTTCCCCTGCCTGAACACTCGGAACACGGAGTGCCGACGATTTCACCGCTGCCGCCGCATTTCGGACAGGACTGCTGCATTGAAAAAAAACCACGGGAATATCTGACAGCGCCGGCACCCTTGCAGGTAGGACAGGTCTTTTTAGATGTTCCGGCTTTTGCTCCGCTTCCACGACATACGGAACAAGTTTGCGTATGATAAATCTCAACGGTTTTCTCTACGCCGTGATATGCCTCCTCAAGTGTAATAGTAAGATGATACTCTAAATCCGAGCCGCGAGTAGGACCACTGCGGCGAGTTCTTCCACGAAATCCGCCGCCGCCGAAAATATCAAATATGTCTCCGAAAACTTCGTTAAAACCGCCTTGCTGAAAAATGTCCTCAAACCCGGAAAAATCTGCATTTTTGAAAATATCCTCGGAAGTATATCTATTGTCAATACCGGCGTGACCGTACTGGTCGTAAAGTTTCCTTTTTTCGGCATCAGACAAAACTGCATATGCTTCGGAAATTTCTTTGAATTTTTCTTCCGATTCTTTTTTTTTATCGGCGGAAACTCTGTCAGGATGAAACTGCAAGGCAAGATTTCTATATGCCTTTTTTATTTCCTCAGCAGATGTATTTTTAGTTACATTTAAAATTTCGTAGTAGTCTCGCTTTGTTATTTTTCCTCCTTATAATCGGCATCTATTACATCATCTTTCTTTTTCGGTTCTTCAGATGGTGTTCCAGCATCGGATTCATTGCTTTCTTGCGATGATGTTTGTCCCTGCTGCTGTCCCGACGGACCCGATGATTGCTGCTTCTTTGTCGCTTCCTTGTAAATTTCTTCCGAAAGTTTGTGCGATGCCGTCATTACTTCCTCTTTCGCTTTTTTGATTTTTTCAAGGTCGTTTGATTTCAATGCCTCTTTCGCATCGGCAATGGCTCTTTCAATTTTTAACCGCTCGTCGGCAGGAACTTTATCACCGTGGTCCTTTAAAGATTTTTCGGCGGAATATACAACGGCATCCGCTTCGTTTTTGACCTCAATTTCTTCTTTGCGTTTTTTATCCTCCTCGGCAAATCTCTCAGCATCCTTCACCATTTTTTCAACTTCGTCTTTGGAAAGTTTGGTGGGCGCGGTAATTCTTATTGATTGCTCCTTACCGGTTCCCAGGTCCTTTGCAGCAACATGCAAAATACCGTTGGCATCAATATCAAATGTAACTTCAATCTGGGGAAGGCCACGAGGAGCTGGAGGAATTCCGACCAAATCAAATCTGCCTAAGGAAACATTGTCCGATGCCATCTGCCTCTCACCTTGTAAAACATTTACGGTAACCGCCGGTTGATTCTCCGCCGCTGTTGAAAATATCTGCGACTTTTTCGTCGGAATTGTGGTGTTTCTGTCAATAAGTTTCGTCAGAACACCACCGAGGGTCTCAATGCCAAGTGAGAGCGGAGTTACATCAAGCAAAAGAATATCCTTTACCTCACCGGTTAGTACCCCTGCCTGAATTGCCGCACCGGCAGCAACACACTCCATCGGGTCAATGCCTCTTTCCAGTTTTTTGCCGACTAATTCTTCTACAAATTTCTGTACCGCCGGCATCCTCGTAGGTCCTCCTACGAGGATAATCCTCTTAATATCAGCGGCTGTCAGTTTTGCATCAGAAAGTGCCTGCTCAACTGAATGACGGCATCTTTCAATAATCGGGCCGACTATGGATTCAAGTTTGGCGCGGGAAATTTTCATCGTAAGATGTTTGGGACCGGATGCATCAGCCGTAATAAACGGAAGATTGATGTCAGTTTCCAAAACGTTTGAAAGTTCAATTTTTGCTTTTTCTGCGGCTTCTTTCAGACGCTGGACAGCCATTTTGTCGCTTCTTATATCAATTCCGGATTCTCTTTTGAACTCTGATGCGATAAAATCAATAATCGCATTGTCCATATCCGTTCCGCCTAATTGTGTGTCTCCGCTTGTTGACTTTACCTCAAAGACGCCGCCGCCGAAATCCATAATTGTAACGTCAAGCGTGCCGCCGCCGAAATCAAAAACAAGAATTTTTTCGTCCTTGCCTTTTTTGTCAAGACCATAAGCAAGACATGCCGCAGTCGGTTCATTTACTATTCTCTCAACCTTCAACCCTGCTATTTCTCCTGCATCTTTTGTGGCCTGACGCTGGTTGTCGTTGAAATACGCGGGCACAGTAATAACCGCTCCGTCAACGGGTCCGCCCAAAAATGCTTCGGCATCTTTTTTTATTTTTTGCAGAATGAACGCTGATATTTGCTGGGGCGTGTATTCCTTGCCGTAGATTTTATATTTGTAATCGGTACCCATTTTTCTTTTTGCGGCACTTATTGTCCCCTCGGTATTTGCAACCGCCTGACGACGGGCAGGCTCTCCGACTATCAATTGTCCGTCTTTTGTAAATGCAACATACGACGGGAACGCTTTGCCTCCGAGAGTCATTCCTTCCGCAGAAGGTATAATAGTCGGTTTTCCACCCTCCATAATCGCAGCAGCAGAATTAGATGTACCCAAATCAATCCCAATAATTTTTCCCATAACTTCCTCCCAAGATACTGCCGTTACTTTCCTTCGGCATTATCACTATTTTTTTTAATTTCTTTTTTCTTCGCTATTTTAACTATTGCAGGTTTCAGTATTTTATCATCTATTTTATAACCTGCTTTTATTTCTTCCAAAATTATATCATCCTCAATCTCGTCATTTTCTACTACTCCCACAACCTCATGAAGAAGCGGATTATATTTTTCGCCTACACTGATAATTGCCGTTACTTCGTGCAATTTTAATATCTCTGCCAATTTCTTTTCTATAAGGTGCAGTCCCTGCTGAACTGATTCGCCGTTTGCCGATTTTTCTATCATACCTTTCGCCAATTTTACCGTTTCAAAAACATCAATTAGTTCAGTTATAAGAGAGTTTTTTCCGTCTTCAAAATGTTCCCTTTTTTCAGAATCGCTGCGTTTTCTGTAATTTTCAAAATCGGCTTTTAATCGTAAAAGTTGTTCGTAATAATCCTGTGCTTTTTTTTTCTGCTCATCAACAGATTGTTTCAGTATCTCAAGTTCCGAAAGTTTTTCTTCCCTACAAATTTCTTCAGTTTTCGGTTCGTTATTTATTTTCTCGTTCATTTTCGGTCCCTTTTTTCTAAATAGATGAAAAATCATCGTAGATATTTTTTTTTATCTCTCCCGCTACTTTTGATGCAATATTGTCCTCTACGGATTCAAAATTAAAAAAAATCTCAAAATTATTCTTGATAAAATCCAGTTTTTTCTGATATTCAGACCTATTTAATTCCGTGATTTCGCCAAAATTATTCTTTATTTTGGATAAGGCAACCCCGGACAATATTTTATTCATTAATTCGCTGATGCCGTCTAAAAACTCCTGTTTAACCGGTTCTTCCGCTTTTACCGTAAATGATTTAACGGCGCCATTGGATGAAAGAATAATTCCCAAAACTGTTTTTCTATCAACTGTCCTGAAAAGTATTTCCCGAAAGAAAGTTTTTTCAGGTTTCGGCGACAAATTATATCCGGAGTGTTCCAAAATATAAAAAAATGTTTTTGATAGTTCCGCCAAAGCCAAGTTTTCTTTTTTAATCTGCTGGGCATAGGTTTTTCTGAGTGTTTCTTTATTGTCTAAAATTGCGAGATTTATTTCCAAAAGTTCGGAAATTAAATAACGCCAGCCCTTATCGGACGGAACTTTGCCGGATGATGTATGCGGGCTTTCTAAATATCCGTTTTTTTCAAGGTAAGCCATGCGATTTCTTATTGAACTGGCGGAATAGCCGCATTTTAAAACGAGTTGTTTTGAAGAAACCGGTCGGGTCGTTTCTATGTATTCAAAAATAACCGCTTGAAGAATTTTTTTTTGCTTATTGTCCATAGTGCCGGATAATCTCTTTCAATTGGTCATCGGAAGGGTTCAGTTTATAGCCCGCCTTCCAGTTTACGACGGCATTTTCTTTATCGTTTAACAGCATAAAACTATTACCGATAAGTTTATAGTCAAAAGATGTAATGCTTGCCGAGGGAATTTTAAGGAAACTATCTGCCGCATTTTTATAATCTTTCAAATTGTAAAATTTTATTCCTTCCCTCCTCTGATATGCAGCAGAACCCTTTTTGGGAAATACCTGCATAATTTTCATACCGTCTTTATAGACACCGAGCGTCTTAAACTCATACGGCTTAAAAATTTCTTTTATTTCATCCATTGTGACATTCCACTGTTTAAGTGCTCCTTCAGTTACTTTGTAAAAAATCTCATCAAGCGCGTAAATATCCATTCCCTGACTCGTAAGCATTTCAACCTGATTTTTTAATATCTGCAATCCCTGGTCTTTAGGATTATAGACAAAGATTAAATCAAAAGAAATCCTGCCGACATCAGCAAAAGACGGAATATAGACCTTGCCGGGATTCCAGCCGATCCCGGAAATTATTACAACACCGCCTTTTTTTACATATTTCTTTACAAAAAGCGCCCTGATATAATTTTCGTTGTTTTCCGCTATGGAAATCGGATAAATTGAATCAAAAAAATTAACAGTGGGAATGATGGCAACGGAACAAAAAAATAAACCGATTAGTGATTTTCTCATAAGTTGAGATATATTCTCGTCTTTGAGGAATTCATAGACGGCACAGCAATATAATGCGAGAACCGGCACCCAATGCTGATACCAGTAATCGGGATTGCCCGGATTGAACCAGCTCACAAAAAACATGTAAGAAAGCCACCAAGTAAGAGCGGGATAAAATAATGTTTTGTATTTTTTGTGAATTTTTTCCTTAAAAAATAAAAAAAATCCCAAAAGTATAAAAATTATTTTTGATACAAGCATCCATATTTTTCCGCTATCGGAAGGGGTACCGTAAGTAAAATAACTGTCTTTTGCAAACCACATTCCCCAAATCATCGTCTTAAAATCGGTAACGATATGTTTCATCTGGGGTTGCCAGTAAGTATTAACATATTTATTCGGGTCATAACTGCCGGCATTACCTCTCAGCCAATTAAATGAATTTTTTACCGTTGTCTCATTTATGGCAAATGAACCTGTATTTCTGTCAATAAGCGTTTTTTCCTGATATGTAAGAACATGCAGATACGGAACCGCTATGACAAACCCCGCTACGATTCCAAATAAAAAAAGGTTCTTTATATTTTTTCTGCCTACAAGAACAATGCCGGCAATAACCGTCGGTAAAAAAAATATATTTCCCTGATGGGAAAGAACGGCAAGACCGGATGTGACCGATAAAATTGCAAGTTTCAATTTAGATTTTTGTCTAACATATGACCATGTTAAAATAAAAGAAACGGTAAGCCAGAAAACGGAAGGAGGATAAACCTGGGCGTCAACGGAACGGTACCAAAAAGCATATGAAAATGCCAGAAGCAAAGAAAAAACGACCGATAACCATATTTTTCCTATCAGTTTTCTCAAAAATAAAAAGAAAATTCCGATTGTAAACGCTCCAAAGAATGAATTCATCGTCTGAAGTGCCGAATAGCCGTCTTTTTCAATTCCGATATATTTTAGTAAACGCCAGAAAATATGACCGTAATAATTAAAACTAAGGTGGTTTGCCCAGGCGAGCCGGCTCTGCCAACCGGGTTCTTTCGCTTCAATTATAGAGGCATACATCAAACCGTCAAAGTAAAACATTTTACACGGAAACAAAAGGTAAATAACAAGAATAGCAAATACCAATATAGCGGCATATATTAAATCCCTTTTCGGAAAAATAAAATCCTGCCAGTTGTCTATTTCCCTGATTTCCTGTTTCTTCATTTTTGATTTTTTCATTTTCATTTCCAGTGATGAGCGAGCAAGAAATTTTCGCAGAACCTCAATTTGCGACTTTTTCGTTCCAGGAGCGACCGAAGGAAGTTCCTTCAGGGGCAAATTGCAGAGCGACCAGTAGGAAGTCCCTTTAGGGACGAGTGGCAAACGAGCGTTTCAAGAAAATTTGCTTGCGAGCGATTATTTAGCGACTTCCTGATATCTTGTTTCTCTTATAACGGTCACCTTAATCTGGCCTGGATATTCAAGTTCCGTCTCAATTTTGCGTGCTATATCCTGCGCCAATTGGTTTGCGGCGGCGTCATCAATATCTTCCGGCGCAACCAGAATTCTTATTTCTCTTCCCGCCTGAACTGCATAAGATTTCGCAACCCCGATAAATGATTCCGCAACTTTTTCAAGACGCTCTATTCTTTTCAGATAATGTTCCAGCGTTTCACGTCTTGCGCCGGGACGGGCGGCGGAAATGGCATCCGCTGCCTGTAAAATAAACGCCTCAACGGATTCCGGCTGAACGATGCCCTCGTGGTGCGCCAAAATCGCATTTATCATTTTCGGCGATTCTCCATACTGCTTTGCTATATCGGCGGACATTTGATGATGGGTTCCCTCTACATCCCTGTCAACCGCTTTTCCTATATCGTGAAGAAGTCCCGCTTTTTTGCAGAAACGGACATCGGCGCCTAATTCCGCAGCGAGATAGCCGGATATACTTGCAACCTCAAGCGTATGAGAAAGTTGATTTTGCCCGTAAGATGTTCTGTATTTTAATTTGCCTATCAGTTTTATTATCTCGGGATTGAGATTTGTAATTCCGACCTCCAATGCCGCATCCTCGCCGACCGATTTTATTTTTTCATCCATTTCTTTTTTAACCTGATTGGCAACTTCTTCAATTCTTGTCGGGTGAATTCTTCCGTCAGCCATCAACCTCTCTAGTGAAATTTTTGCAATTTCGCGACGAACTCCGTCAAAACTTGAAAGCGTGATTGTATCCGGCGTATCGTCAATAATTAAATCAACGCCC
Source organism: Elusimicrobiota bacterium (assembly GCA_041658185.1). Lineage (GTDB taxonomy): Bacteria > Elusimicrobiota > UBA8919 > UBA8919 > UBA8919 > UBA8919. The sequence goes on along the minus strand of JBBAAR010000004.1, from coordinate 150,365 downwards.
GTTGCCTGTTCAAACGCACGGATGTTCCTGCCTTCGCGGCCTATAATTCTTCCTTTCATATCATCGTTGGGAAGCGGCACTGCGGATACCGTTATTTCCTGAGTGTATGTATTGGCACTGTGCTGAATTGCAACCGCGATAATCTCCTTTGCCTTTTTCGCAGCCGTTTCCCTCGCTTCCTGCTCAAGTTTTTTTACAAGTAAAACGGCATCCTTTTTTGCTTCCTCTTCCATCGTTTTCATCAGGATTTTTTTTGCTTCATCTGCCGTCATCTGCGAAATTTTCTCAAGTATTTTTTTCTGCTCATCTTTCTGTTGATTGACTTTTACAAGTTCTAATTCTACAATTTTTGATTTTGAGGTAAGTTCATCATTTTTCCTGTTAACATCCCGCTCTTTTTTTTCTACGATTTCAAAACGCTTGTCAAGATTTTCCTCTTTTTGGAGAAGCCGTCTTTCAAGATTTGAAAGTTCCTGCCGTCTTATTTTCGTCTGTGCCTCGAATTCCTGGCGGTGGCGGTGCATCTCCTCTTTTGCAGCAAGTTCCCCTTCTCTTTTTTTTGACGACGCTGAATTTTGGGCATCGCTTATAATTTTTTTAGCAATTGACTCGGCTGATTTCAAACTTTGCCTGGCAATGATAACTCTTATAAAATATCCCGCTGCAACGGATATGCCCGCAACCGATAAAATCAATAAAATATTATCCATCTCATTTCCCCCTTTTAAAAATATTTTTTTCCGTAATTACCAAATCCGCCGGAACATCAAATTTTTCCACCGGTATTTTTTTTACAATCTGAAAACTGTGTGCAAGAGCAATTTTTATTGCCTTTTGAGTTTTCAAAAATCGGTCAAAATATCCCTTGCCGAAACCGATACGGTTGCAGTTTTTATCATAAGCAACGCCGGGAACAATTATAACATCCAAATCTGTCGTCCCGCGGCACCCGTTCATCGTCCCGATCGGTTCCAAAATACCGAATTTTCCCAAAACCAACTCTTTCAGATTTTTAATTTGAACCGGAACAATTTTGCCTTTTAAAATCTTCGGCAAAAAGACATATTTTTTTAATTTAAGCGACCTTTCAATCATCCGACCAGTATCAATCTCATTACCGAAAGACGAATAAAACATCACTTTTTTTGCTTGACAAAACTCTTTCATCCGAAAAAGTTTTTTAAGAATTTTGTCGCTGTTTGAAACAACCGTTTTACTGTCAATACTTTCCCTGATTTTAATTATTTTTTTTCTTGTTTTATTTTTTTCCATCGCCTATAAATTTTTCAGATTCTGCGGGACATCAATAGTTTTTTCTTTTTCTATTTTTTCTGTGCTTTCCTCTATTTTGTCATAAGCCTCCCGTGATTTTTTGGCTCTTGCCAGATAAATTGTTAACTGTGAAAGTGCAATTTTTGATTCCGGCTGACCTATAAATTCAACGGCTTTAAGGGCGGAAGATGCCAGAATTAAAGCTAACGGGTCAGCGTTGCCTACATCTTCACTCGCAAAAATTACAAGACGCCTTATAATAAACCGCGGGTCCTCACCGGCGGCCAACATTTTTGCAAGCCAGTAAAGAGCGTCATCCGCGTTACCATATCTTATTGATTTTATAAACGCCGAAATCGTGTCATAATGTCCGTCGCCTTTTTTATCGTAAGCGACAGTTTTTTTCTGTATTGATTCCTCGGCAATAGATACTGTAAAATCAATAAATCCGTTTTTATTTTTGTCCGTAGTGGAATAACCTATTTCAACCGCATTTAGCAGCCGCCTTGCATCACCGTCGCTATATTTTATCAAATGATTTTTTGCCTTATCTTCGAAATTTATTTTAAGATCACTCTCCACCCGTTCAAGAATTTTCTCCAAATCGCCGTCTGACAATTTTTTGAATTCAAAAACAAGCGAGCGGGATAACAGCGCCGAATTTATGTAGAAATTCGGATTTTCAGTCGTAATGCCGACCAGCGTAATAATCCCTTTTTCAACCGACGGCAGAAGACAGTCCTGCTGCGATTTGTTGAAGTGATGTATTTCGTCAATCAGAAGAATGGTTTTTTTTGTCCTGCTTTCCGCAACGGCGACAATTTTACGCAAATCTTCCACGCCGCTGACAACTGCATTTATTTCCCGGAAATTCGCCTCTGTTTTATCTGCAATAATTTTTGCAAGCGCCGATTTTCCGCAGCCGGAAGGACCATGAAAAATTACCGACGACAAACTGTCGGAATCAATCGCCCGCCTTAAAAGTTTGCCTTCCGCAAGAATATGTTTTTGCCCGACGAATTCATCAAGCATTTTCGGACGCGCCTTCAACGCAAGAGGCTCATTTTTTCTAACAGTATTATTTTCTTTTTGAAACAAATCTGTGTATTCCGTATTTTTCATATTTATAATCTTCGTAAATAAAAAACCCCGCAATGCCGTGAGAACAAAAAGTTTGAAGCACTTGAACTTAAGCGGGTATCCTGTCCGTGCAACCGAAATTACACGGAACTCGGATTCCCTAAATTGTGCTTGTAGGCTCAAAACAGTTCGTTCAACACCAACACCGCAGGGAAAATATTATCGCGGATGAGACGCCGCATCCAGATGTAAAATTAACTCATCCACATTTCTGTCTAACTCCGTTTCGATATTTTCTTTTTCTTCTTTTAACTTAAAAATTTCCTCTGCCAGTATTATAAGACCGACGCTGAGTATTTTTGTGGTATCCTGTGTGTTCTGTTCTTTGCCTACTTCCTGCAACTTTTTATTCACGTACTCGGCAAGTTGATTTACAAAAAGGGGCTCCGTATCCGTTTCCAAATCATGGATACTGTTCAGTATTTTAACAGAGACCCTTTCTTTTGCCATTAGATTTTTGCCCTCTCTATATTTTCCAGAATATTTTTAATTCTGCTTTTTACTATATCCCTTTCTTTTACAAATTTTCTTGCCATTTTATTTTCCTCCTCGGAGATTCTAATTTTTGTAAGCAAATCTTCATTTATTTCCGTTAATTTCTTGTTCTCCTTGTGAAGTTCGTTCATCGCAACGGAAACATTTTTGATTTTCTCTTTTAATATACCGATTTTTCTGCTGACCTTATCCATTGCCTTCCATGAAAAGTATATAAATAATATTTGTTTTTGTCAAGTATTTTTTAATTATCTTATTTTGGCGTTAAACTTTTTTTCAAGTTGTGAAATTATTTTTTTGATAGCGGTGTTGACCTCTTCATCTTTGAGCGTCCTGTCTTGACGGCGAAATGTCATTCTAAAAGCAAGCGATTTATGCCCTTCTTTTATTTGTTCGCCGCTGTAAAAATCAAATAATTTTATGTCGGAAAGCATATCTGCACCCTCTTTTTTTATAACACCGGTTATTTCGTCGGCGGTAAAATTTTGCGGTATCTCAATCGCAAGGTCTCTTTCTACGGCCGGATATTTTGGAACCGGAACATATTTTTTTCCAAAATCGGTAAAATCCGCAAGTTCATCTAAAACAATTTCAAAAACATATAAATCGGTTTTCAAGTCCAGTTTGCTTTTTATATCCGGATTAAGAAGTCCGAAATGGCCGACCGTTTTATCCGATATTTTAATTTTTACCGACTGATTAGGGTGGTACATTTTATTGCGAAGATCCTCGTTATCGTTCTCTTCAAACCGATAATCCGACATACCGATTCCGAAGAAAACGGCTTCAATAAAACCTTTTAAAAAATAAAAATCAATGGGAGGCGGTTTTTCCTTCCACCAACCGGTTTCACAACCGGAGACACATCCTGAAAAAAATGTTTGTTCTTTCTCAAGAAAAACCCTGCCGATTTCGAAAAATTTTATATCCTTTTTTCCACGACTTAAATTTCTAATCGCATTTTCTATCAGTTGAGGAATAAGTGATGTTGTCAAAAACGGTTCTTCCTGCGATACCGGATTTTTAATTTCCCATTCGCTTTCTTTTAGTTTAAGTTTGAGCAAATCCTCTTTTGAAACAAAATTATAACTTATCGTCTCAAAAAAACCGGCGGAAACGGCAATGTCTTTTATCCTGTCAATTATTTGTTCCGTTTTATCTGCGGTGGGAACATCCGCGTTATAACTTATTTTATCGCTTGTTTTTATATTATTGTAACCGTAAATGCGGGCGATTTCCTCCACTAAATCTACATCATCTTTTACATCATTGCGATGCGAGGGAACAGTAACGGAAAGGTTAAAGGTTAAAGGGTTAAGGTTAAAATTGAAGCCAAGGCGGGTCAGAATATTTTTTATTTCGTCAATTGAAATTTCGGTACCTAAAATTTTGTTGACTCTGTTTATATCAAGTTCTATTTTTATGGGTTCAGACGGAATTGGATAAATGTCAACCGCTCCCTCAACGATTTCGCCGCCGCAGATGTTCTGTATCATTTCTGCAGCGAGCATACCTATATTTGAAACATTTTTTGCATCAATTCCTCTTATAAATCTGTAAGACGAATCGGTGGAAATCGCAAGTTTTCTTGATGTTTTTCTTATTGAAATAGGGTCAAAACAGGCCGCCTCAAGAAAAATATTTTTTGTTACATCCGTTACTGAAGTCGGGGTTCCGCCTATAACACCCGCAATGGCAACGGGCACATCTGCGTCGGCAATAACCAGTATTTCATCGTCAAGCGGGTATTCATTATTATCAAGCGCAAAAATCTTTTCTTGTGATTTCGCATTGCGAACAATGATTTTATTTTTTAGTTGAGCAATATCAAATGCGTGAAGCGGCTGGCCGTATTCAAGCAAAATATAATTCGTAATATCAGCGATATTATTTATCGGACGCAATTTGCAATTTATAAGACGGTCAGCAAGCCACTTCGGAGAAGGACCGACTTTTACATTTTTTATTATGAAACCCGTATATCTCGGACATTTTTCCGGATTTTTAATTTCTACCGGAAAAATATTTTTTGGTTTAACGCTATAATCCTTTATTTCTTTTTTTATTTTTTTATTGAACACTGCGGCTATTTCTCTCGCAATTCCAAAAACGGAAAGACAATCGCCGCGGTTTATAGTAATTACCGTCTCAATATATGAATCACTGTTGAGATATTCGTCAAGGGTTAGTCCGATTTTTGCATCGGAAAGAAGTATAAAAATACCGGAAGCGTCATCACCCGCTTTAATCTCTACGGGAGAACATAGCATTCCTTGCGACTCAACACCGCGAAGAACCGCTTTCTTTATTTCACCGGCGGGAAGTTTGGCTCCGATTTTGGCAAGCGGGACAATATCACCTGATTTTATGTTTTTGGCGCCGCATACAATTTTATAATTATTTTGTCCGTCAGTAACCTCGCAGACGGAAAGTTTATCCGCATTGGGATGTTTTTCAACCGATAAAATTTTAGCGATGACAACATTTTTATCAACAGAAACATTTTTTACTGCCGCCGTTTCTATCCCCGCCATAGTCAAACGGTAAGCAAGTTCCTCAACGGAAACATCAATATCTACAAACTCTTTCAACCAACTTAAAGGAATTTTCATTTTTATTTCTATTTATTTTGCCAATAAATTATAACTGTCTTTGTTCAAAGAAAGTAAAACAAAAAAAAGTTTTCTGTTTATTTCTAATTTTTTTTGATTGTTAATGTATTCTCCCGCAAGCACTTCTCTGAATCTCAAAATTTCTCTCAAAACTTTTTTATTAGCCAAAACCGCAACGGTCAAATCAATAAGTTCCAGCGCTTTCTCGTAACAATTTTTAACTTCTTCGGAATCACCCTTAATAATCCAACTCTTCGCCCTGTTTATTTCATTAGCAATCATAATTATTTGTTTGTAAAAAGGAAACTGCGACCACTTTTCTTCCGTCAATGTTTTGTGATGTTTAAGATTCATAATCTATCAATTCATCAATTATTTTTTTTATTTTTTCCCTTATATCGTTATCCTCAATTTCCATAGAACTGTTGTTCTGGTGAGGTCTTATATTTATCAGCGAAGTAAATTCAACAAAATCATTTTTATCCTTAAGCGGATACAGATTTATTCCCCAAAGGTTTTCTTGTTTTGAACCGTTTTCAAGAAGAATAACTTCCAAATCCGAGTGAAGTTCGGCATCCGCGGCAATTATCTTTTTTTCAACATCCACCACCGCTTTAGAAACCGTTTCAAAATAATTCAGAAATTTTTTTATAAACTCACTCTTTTTGATTTTCTTGTCAATAATTTGCATCTGTTTTATTTTACCAAAAAATCCGGAAAATTGCAATAAAAAAATCCCCAGTTGTAGCGGTCGCATTTATGCGACATCTGTTGAGAATTTTTAATGCTGTCATTGCGAGGAGGAAGCCCGTGTCAATCTCAAAACTTTTTTATTTCTTGATTACTGCAGATTGTAAAAGATGGTATTGCAAAATCACTTCAAGTTTTTTATGTAAGATTACTGTTCAATTATGGAAAAATCATATTGAACCTAATACCATATCGGCTAATTATGATTTTACTATTTTTTTAGGTATTTTCAAGCAATAAAAACGGCGATTTGTCGTTTCCGAGCCGCCGGTAAAAACATTTTTAAAGTGGGTCAATTAAATTACAACTATATTTTTAACCTTTAACTTTTTACTTTTAACTTGTATTTTTCACTGACTTATCTGTATGTCGTCAACATACATCTTTGCTCCGGGAGTTGTTGAGAAGCCCTCTATCTTCAGTTTGAGTATTCCGTTCCTGTTGGGTGTGCCGGAAACTTGCAACTGTTCCCATGTATCCGCTCCTTGTGTCATCGTTGCATTGCTGTTCACTCCTAAATTGTACAGTGTCAATTTCGGCTTTGAAGCACTGCCGTAACTTGCGTTGTATCTCACATAAGCCGTTACTGTGATTAGTTGCCCACTCTTTGCAGCCACTTCCCATTCCCACAAACCGTCTCCGACAAATCCGAAACTGTTCGCTCCCGTGCGGGTTGTCGTCTTCTCCTGATACGTTCCCGGTTTTGTCCGCCAACTTACAGTCGCGGAATTGTTTGAACCTGCTGCGTTTATTGCTTGTACATATCTGCTATATTGCTTGTTTCTTGTCAAGCCGGTTTCCTCATAATACGTTGTATCTGCACTTAATGTCGCGAGCAAGCCGCCTGTTGATGTATAAATCTTGAAATTATCTTCCTGCGATGCTCCTGATGAATTGTCAGTCCAGTACCAGGTTATTTTTGTATATGTGTTTGCCGTAACAGAACTTATCGCAGGTGCACTCGGGGTGACGGCGGGCGCGAAAAGATTATCAATATAAAAAGTATTGGCTGCATCAGCGTTGACTATGGTAATTATTATCCGGTCTATCGCATCCTTATTGGCATTAGATACCGCTGATATATCCCAGGTTATCGTCTGATAAGTATCTGCCGGTGTGATGTTAGGCGTTATCTCCGTAGTCGTTCCGCCGGAGTCGTGGATGCCTATTTTAATATTGCTTCCCGTTCTTGAAGAGCGGATATCAAATTTGATTGTTGTCCTGTCTGATAAATTTATCGTAGGTGAAACGGTACGAGTGAGGGTTTTGTTGAGCGATGTGGTTATCGTTGAAGTGGACTTTAGTGCGTAAGAGCCCTGCGTTTTGAGGGTGGATTCGGAAAAATCTTGTAGTGCTGGAAGACGATATCTTACTATGACTATGCCGGAGCCGCCAGCTGATGCTCCACCGCTACCTCCTCCGCCACCTCCACCGCCACCTGTATTAGCCGTTCCATTTGTGGCACCAGTATTGCTGCTATTAGCCCCAGTACCGCCACCACCATTACCGCCACTTGGATTATCTTCTTGTGAACTTCCACCAGCACCGCCTCCAGCATAATAAGTTGGAGTCCCAGAAATTGAATACGCAAGGCCAACACCGCCTTGACCGTTGTCTACTGTTGAAACATCGTTACCAGTTCCTCCGGCACCACCACCACCAGTTCCACGTAAAGTTCCAAGATTGTTATTGCCGCCCCTATAACCTTGTCCAGATGTTCCAGCGCCTCCGTTTGCAGGGTTTGAATTAGAGCGAGATCCTCCTCCAGAACCTCCTGGAAATCCACTAGCCCCATCTGACCCATACGATACGGAAGCATCACCACCAGCACCACCACCAAGTGCTGTAATTGTACTAAAAGTCGAGTTAGACCCAGATGTGGCTATACCTCCACCAGCACCAACAGTTACTGTATATGCTTGTGCAGTTACAGCAAAAGAAGCATTATAAATCAAACCTCCTGCTCCGCCACCGCCACCAGTTCTATTTGCTGCACCCCCACCGCCACCGGCGACAACAAGAACTTCAACATTCGTAGCGACATTTATTGTGAATGTCCCGTCACTCATAAAGGTATGAATGCGATAACCGCCGACCTCTGTTATTGTTCCGCCGGTAGCGGTAACAGAAGAATTACTCACGTAAGCCGTTTGTGCGTTGACATCCGAACTATACTCCATATAATCAATCTCTAAAGGAGTTGCGGCTACGGATGTCGGAACAAAAACAAGCATACTGAGAATAGAAATCAAATAACCAAGTTTTTTAATCATATTTCACCTCAAAACAGAAAATAAAAAACCAGCCCACTTACTTGTGAACTGGTTTCTTTCTTTTTTGCTTCTATTTACCTTTTCCCTTTTATCTTTGACATAGATAGATAGATAGATAGATAGATAAGGAACTTAAATAACGAAATTTATGCGTTTTAATGATATTTGTCTGCGTTTTCATACTATTATTATACATAATCTATTGTAACTTTTGGGTAACTTATTTGTAACTTTTTTGTGACTTTATTTGCAGGCGTTATTAAACATTTTTTCTCTTACGGTAAAAGTATAACAAAAAACTTTAATCCTGTCAATAGTTTTATCACCCCTTTAAGTTTCTTTCCGGGAAAACGTGACGTTTAATACTTTCTACTTATGTATAACTTTCAATTATTTTTTGAAAGACTTCTGTTCAATTATGGAAAAATCAGGCAAAATCCAAAATGCAACAATGCAATTATCTGCAGTATTACTTTACATCTTTTTATGAAATTTTCAAGCGTTTGCTTATTTGTTATTATTTTCGTTCTTAAATATTTTTATATCGCCGGATTCTGAAACATAAACTTTTTTTAAGCCGAACATTTGTTCGGTTTGCCGGAGTCGGCTGTAAACTGAGTTTTTTGATGCTTTCTGCTCAATATAAGGAGTTCTGCTTAAAATCACATAACCGATTTTATTTTCACTTAAAATCTTTTTTGCTTTTTTCAAATCCGTTTCAAGGAAAAATTTTTCAAGTGTAATAAGTCCCTGCGGTTCAAGATGCATATTCGTTGAAACGGTCGGTCTTTCGGCGGCATAAACGATGGTATTGCCGTATTCGGATGCCGACGGAAGCACTCCATATTCCGGATTATTTCGCGAAACCGCCGGCGAATTCTCTTTAAGCCATAAAAGTGACTTGTAGTATTCTTTAAATCCGGTATCGGTTGATATTGAGATTCCAAATCCGTAAAAAACCAAAATTAAAATCCATAAAACTATAATAGGAACTTTGCGAATTTTTTGAGAATGCATTTTTTCATTTTTGAGTATTTGCTCAAAAATGTAGGCGACCAGAATTGCGAAGTTTATTGAAAACAATCCGGAGAATCTTGCTCTTTTTATTGTTAAAATGCCGAATATACCGGTTGAAATTAAAAAAACTATTTTTTCAAATGCAGGGTCTCTAATAGTATCTTTTAAGAATATAACAACACCATATAAAACGATAAGCAGTATAACTGCAACAAATGTTATATCTAACATTCCGGAAGCAGAGGTAATAAACGACTCAAATTCTCCGAATTCGCTGAAAAACTGAGGCGGTCTGTTACCCAAAAAATTTATCCCCGCAAAAAGTCCTCCCAAAAATCCGCCTGAAAAAAGTAATGCGTAAAAAATTAAAAAAATCGCAACAGCACCGGATATAATTATAAATTTTCTGTTTTTTGAAAAAACTACAAGGCACTGAAAAAAATAAAAAATCAAAAACAGCAATAAAAAAATCCATATCATATACGGCTGAAAAAGGGAAACTGTATCAAACGAAATTGTATAGATTTTTTTCCAGTACGGATTACGCAGTAACATCACGCCCGGCAGAGCAGTTGCATAAGTTATAATAGCGGTTTGAAATAATCTGTCGGATGTTTTTCCTGCCAGAATATCAAAAATCATTTTGACAAGCACGGATATTCCTAAAATCAAAATAAAAATTGTTGAACCGACCCAAGTCCCGATTGATATGAAAATAATTATTCCGGATAAAAAAGCATAAAGCAATGATTTCTTTACGGCAAAAATAAAAAACAAAATAATTAAAATGAAGAAAAGCGGTTCTGCAAAATGGTGGTCAAATCTTACGAATGTCGCGTATAAAATATGAAACGGCATAATAGCAAAAATGACGGATGCAAAAATCGCATTTTTTTCCGACAAAATATTTTTGGAAAAATAATAAACCGGAAAAACTGTTGCGGCGCCGATTATGGGCGGTAATAATGCGCAAGTCCATTCAATAAGTTTAACGGATGGGAAACCTAATCCCAAAATTAGACACAAAACTGCGGTAAGCCAGTCAAAAACCGGCGGCCAGAAATGGTGTGTTCCGTGCGGAAAATTAAGAAAAGGTTCAAAAAGAGGAAGTTTCGGAAAATTTTGTATGGCTGATTGGACTCTCAATAGATGGCAATAAGCGTCGGAATCACCGGTAAAAAATAAAATTTGCCGGCTATAAATTTGATTGAAAAAATTTGAAACCCGCAAAAAAAGCGCGGAAAAGAATATAAAAAGTAAAATCTTTTTACTGTTCATTTATCTGTATGATTTTGTGGCAGGACTTTTTACCTCTTTTTATGAGGATTTCGCTTTTTCTAACCTTAAAATGTCCGGCAAGAAATTCAATCAGTTTTTTATTTGCTTTACCGTCCACAGCCGGCGCCGTAATATAAACCTTATATTTATCTCCTTCTCTTTTTATCTCATTCTTTCCTGCGTTAGTTACAACTTTAACTTCTAAAATCATAATTTTTTCACAATTCTATACAAGCTTTTATTAACGGGCACGGGAACTTTTAATTTTTCTGCGATTTTTACAACCGCACCGTTTAGCGAGTCAATCTCGGTTTTCCTTTCGGATAAAATATCGGCGAGCATTGAATTGGTATTTTTTGATGTTGCAAGACATACATTTTTAATTATCTGTGCGACATCGGAGAACAGAATTTTTATTTTCATCTTTTTTGCAACAGTTACAACCTCTTTTCCTGCCTCCACGGCAACCTCAAAAAGATTTTTGTACTTGATTATTTCTCCGTTTCTGACGCCGGAGATCGCCGCAACAGGGTTTATTGCACAGTTCAAAACAAGTTTTGACCAAATTACCGATTCAATTTTATCGCTTAAAACTGTTTTTATCCCACATTTATTAAAAATACCGGCGATTTGTCCGGAAAAATTGCCTTCTTCAATTATAGTTTCTCCTTTGCCCGTGTGAATAATCTCGCCTGATTTTACAAGCGTTGAGGATTCCGATGTAGTCCCGCTGATAATTATCCCTCGGCAATCTCGGGACAAGTTTTTTTTGCTCAAATATCTGGAGAGAGTTTCGTAATTTCCAAGACCGTTTTGAAGTGTTAAAACAATCGTATCTTTACCTAACATTTTTTTAATTGACGGAACGGTTGAAACCGTATCGCGGGATTTTACAAGAATTATTATAAGGTCGGGACGGCATATTTCAGCGGGATTGGTTGTTATTTTTAATTTTGAAGACGGGATTATTGTTTTTGTAATGCCTGAAATTTTAATTCCGGTTTTTTTAAGTATTTTTTCTGTTTTTTTATTTCTTGTTAACAGATATACATCATTACCGCCTTTTGATAAAAGTCCCGCAAAAAGCGTTCCCATCGCACCGGCACCGATGATAGTTATTTTCATTTTAAAAAAATCTATGCATTACCGAAAGCGACTTTTCTTTCTAATTCCGAAGAAATTCTCACCGTACCGAATTTGTCTTCGTATTTTTTTATGTTATCCGCAAGCGCCTGTAAGAACTTTTTTGCATGGGCGGGGCTTGTAATTATTCTTGCACGCACTTTCGCTTTCGGCTGCTGCGGCTGGACATACACAAAATCAAAAACAAATTCCGTGTCATTATGCGTTATAAACGCAAGATTGGAATAACTTCCCTGCGACGTCGGCTCGTCAAGTTCAATCTGTATCTGAACCGGTTTCTGCTCGTTTGTTTCGGACATTGTTTTTACCTCCTTTAAGTTTTTTCCCCACTTCGTATAAATATGTTTTCCCTTACTGAATTTTTTTGGTTCCGGCATAAAACTCTCCCGGTCTTTTATCACTTAAACCGAAATAATACTTAATAAAATCTACCGTCCTTTTCGCGGCAAAACCGTCGCCGTAAGGATTGGTGCTTTTTGCCATTTTATTGTATTCATTTTTATCGGTTAAAAGTTTTTTTACTTCTTTAAAAATTATTTTTTCGTCAGTGCCGATTAGTTTTACCGTTCTTGATGCAACCGCTTCCGGCCTTTCCGTAACACATCTCATAACAAGTACCGGTTTTCCTAAAGACGGCGCTTCCTCCTGCAAACCGCCGGAATCCGTCAAAATCAAGTATGAAATTTTTATAAGATTGGCGAAATCGGAATAGTTTAAAGGCGGCACCAAATATACGTTTTCTAAACGCCCGAGAATTTTATGAACGGGTATTTTTACATTGGGATTCGGGTGAACGGGATAAATGATTTTGCAGTCAGGAAATTCCCTTGAAATTTTTTTTATCGCATTGCATATATTTTCAATCGGTTTTCCGAAATTTTCCCGGCGGTGCGCAGTGACTAAAATCAGCCGGGAATTAAGAATTGATAATTGAGAATTAAATATTTTTTTTAAAACGGGATTTTTGAATCCGTGCTTTTTTTCTAAAATCATGTAAATTGCATCTATAACTGTATTTCCTGAAATAAAAATGTTTTTCGGGTTTATATTTTCTTTAAGAAGCGCCTTTTTCGCCGTTAATGTGGGACAAAAGTAAATATCGGAGATAGCATCGGTAAGTCGCCGGTTTATCTCTTCAGGATAAGGATTGAATTTATCATAAGAACGCAGACCGGCCTCAACATGCCCGACGGGAATTTTCAGATAATATGACGCAAGGGCTGCCGCAAAAGTAGTTGTCGTATCGCCGTGCACTAAAACCATATCCGGTTTTTCTTTTTTGAGAATCGGCTCAAGATGTTTCAGCACGAAACTTGTAATTTGAAAAAGCGACTGGTTTTCCGTCATTATATTCAAATCATAATCCGGAATAACTTTAAAAATATCAAGCACTTCATCAAGAAGATTTCTGTGCTGGGCGGTAACACAAACCTTAACTTTAAATTTTTCATTTTCCGATTTGAGTTGCTTGATGACGGGAACCATTTTTATCGCTTCCGGACGAGTACCGAAAATGCACAAAATCTTTTTCATATAGTTTTTATTTTACCTTAATCGCAAGTACATGTCAATTACTCTGTCGAAGATTTTTGAAATAATGCCGCGTAATTTTTAGGTCATTTCTTATCCGTTGCGCGAGTTTTTTAACGGAAAGAAATTTTTTGTCATTTCTAATTTTTGAAAGCAGTTCAACGCTAATTTTTTTGCCGTATAACCGACCTTCAAAACCGAGAATATAAACCTCAACCGTTTTAGCGGATAAACCGAGCGTAGGTCTTCTGCCTATGTATGTCATTGAACGGTATTTTTTTTTGCCAATTTTGACTTGCGATATAAAAATTCCTTCCGGCACGGATTCCGTTTTTTCTTTTTCCACGGTCAAATTTGCCGTAGGATATCCGAGTTCTTTTCCGAGACCCAAACCTTTTATAACTTTTCCCTCAAAAGTATAATTTTGTCCGAGCAACCGGTTGACTTTTTCAATCCTTCCAAGGAGTAGTTCTTTTTTTATCATCGTAGAAGAAATTATTTTATTTTTATATCTGACCGGTTTGACGATAATCGCTTTTTTACAAAATTTTTTTATTGTTTTGACGCTGCCTCGTCTTTTTCTCCCGAACCTGAAATTATATCCGATAACTATACAAAAACAATTTTTTAAATATAATTTTAAGAAATTTTCTGGGATTAAATTTTTAATTTTATTAAACGGCAGAATCCTGACTTTTTTTATGCCCTGTGATTTTATCAGACGAATTTTTTCAGTCAAAGTTGAAAGCACGCCAGATTGTTTTTTCGGGATACTGTCAAAAGTCAAAACAACCGTTTCTGAATTATAATTCCTGGCATAATCAACGGCTGTTTTAAGGACCCTCCGGTGTCCGAGATGTACGCCGTCAAACATTCCTATAGCAATGACACTTCGTGTCACTTTTTTTTTCATAAATCTTCTAATTTTATTGCTTTAATAAGGGTGTAATTTCCTATCCGTTCCCTTACAAGGCGACTGGTAACAGCAACCGTTTTAAGTTTTTTTGCGATATCTTCAACCAATGTCCTTATGTATGTGCCTTTGGAACAATCAACCCGCAATTCAATCGTTTCCCTGTTAAAACCCAACAATTTAATTTTTTTTATTTCAACAAAGCGCGGCTTTATTTTGACTTTTATTCCGGCGCGGGCATATTCATAAAGTTTTTTTCCCTTGTATTTTATTGCGGAATAAATAGGCGGGGTTTGTTTTATTTTTCCTTCAAATTTTTTCAGAGTTTTTTCTATTTTTTTTTTGTTCAACTCGGGAAGAGCGGATTTTTGTGTAATTTTACCGTCCACATCTCCGGTATCCGTTTTAATACCGAGGTGCATTTCAACGCGATACCTTTTTTCCAGAGCCATAAACTTTTCCGATTGTTTTGTTGCACCGTCAATCAAAACGATAAGAAGTCCGGACGCCAACGGGTCAAGTGTTCCGGCGTGACCTATTTTTTTCGGATGGAGTTTTTTTTTGAGTATTCTTATTACATCGTAAGAAGTAATTCCGGACGGCTTGTTTATCAAAAGAACATTTTTCATTTTTTAAATCTTTAACCGCAGATAAATCCCGCAAGCGGGACAGGCGCCGATTTACGCAGATAAAATCATTCTTTTATTGCCCTATTTGTGTCCATCTGCGTTCATCTGTGGCTATTTTTTTAGTTCATTTTTTACGACAGTAATAACGGTATCTATAACTTCCTGAATTTTTCCTTTAACCGTGCAGCCGGCAGCATTTCTGTGACCGCCGCCGCCATAAGTCCCTGCAATTTTATTTACATCAATATCTCTTACCGAGCGAAAACTCACTTTTATAAGGTTTTTCTTTTGAGTTTCGCGGAAAAGCAACCACACAATCGCATTAGGAATCATCCCGGCATAATTTATGATCTCCTCAGTGTCTTCGGGAGTGGTTTTTGTCCGACGAAAATCCTTGTTCGTAATCTGAATATACGCGATTTTGCCGGTACTGTCAATTTTAATATTTCTCAACGATGCTCCTAAAAGACGAAGAGCATTAAGCGATTTTGTTCCGTAGATATTTTTTTCAATAACCGACGGTTCAAGCCCGCAGCATAAAAGTTCAGCGGCAATAATGTGCGATTGGGAGTTTGTATTCGTTTGAGTGAAATTATGGGTATCCGTCACAATTCCGACATAAAGCGAGGTCGCTTCTTCTTTCGTCAACGGCAGTTCTAAAAACTTAAAAAGATAAAAAATCATTTCCGAAACGGAAGAAGATTCTGAATCAATCCAGTTTATATCAGCCCATTTTCTGTCATATGCATGATGGTCTATGTTTATGGTAACTTTTGACTGTTTTTTCGGATTTATTATATTTCCGAACCGCGTTTGTTCCGAGCATTCAAGGATTATCGCAACATCAAATTTCCTGTCCGTCTTTTTTATATTTTTAAATTTGAAAGAATTCGGAAGAAATTTCAGGAACGACGGGACCGCGTCAAAATTGCATAGAAAAACATCTTTTTTAAGACGCCGCAAAAGCGAATAAACGGCAAGACATCCGCCGATAGTGTCGCCGTCGGGTCTTTGATGACCTGCTACGAAAAAAAATTTATTTTTTGGATTTTTTAGAACGCTTTTTAGGGCGGCGAGCCGGCTTCTGTATTTTCGGGGAACTTTCAGCAATTTTTTCCTCCTCAATTTTATTAAGAAGTTCAAATATCCTTGATGCTTTTTCCTGCGTATCGTCGTATTCAAATTTTATGACGGGCGTGTATTTTATATGAAGATTCTTTCCCATTTCAACGTTTATAAAAGATCTGGAGTTTTCCAGCGACTTCGCTGTTTTTCTCTTTTCCTCGTCGGATCCTATAACACTGTAATAAACGACGGCATTGCGCAAATCCGGAGTTACCTTAACATCAGTAATGGTAGTGAACCCGATTTCATCCCTGAGATACCGTATGAAAATTTCTGAAAGGCGCTCTTTCAAAACCTGATTTATTCTCGCACATCTCAATTCGCTCATATATTTATACGAGTTCAACCATTAAACAAGAATTATGAATTACTTTTATATTATTATGCTCGCAAAACTTTATCGCATTCTCGCTTTCTGCACCCGGTTGCATCCAGACGTATTTTATTCCCTTTTTTTTACATTCTTCAACAATTTTTTCCGTCGCTCCCGGCGGCGTTACAATATCAACCGCATCAATAGGATATAGAATATCTGAAATTGACGGATAACATTTTACCCCTTCCATATCCGATAAAGACGGATTGACCGGAAAAACATTGTAACCTTTTTCTTTAAGTCGTACAAAAATTTTGTAAGCGACTTTTTCTTTTGAACGGAAAGAGCCCGCAACAGCGATATTTTTCTGTGCTAAAAACTCTTTAATTATATCGTCCATCAATAATTCTCCGCCAGCACCTCAAAATAACTTTGAGGATGCTTGCAAGCAGGACATTCCTTCGGCGGAGCATATCCCTCAAAAATATAACCGCAGTTCCGGCAATGCCATTTTACAATTTTTTCTTTTTTGAAAAAACTGCCGGCATCCAACTGTTTTGCAAGTTTTCTGTATCGCTCTTCGTGAAATTTTTCAACTTTCGCTATCTGCTTGAATGATTCCGCAATATCCCCGAAACCTTCCTCCCGGGCAATTTTTCCAAAATCGGAATAAAGCGTCGTCCACTCCATATTTTCACCGGCAGCCGCATGAAGCAGATTTTCTAATGTTTTCTTTATAATTCCCGCCGGATAACTTGCAGTAATTTCTAAATCCCCGCCTTCAAGATATTTGAAAAAAACCTTTGCATGTTCCTTTTCGTTTTCTGCCGTCTCAAGAAAAACTGCCGCTATCTGCTCATAACCCTCTTTTTTTGCAGCAGATGCGAAATATGTGTATCTGTTTCTCGCCTGTGATTCGCCTGCGAATGCTTTCAGAAGATTTTTCTCCGTCTCACTTCCTTTTAATTTCATCTTTGCCTCCGTTCAACATTCCCTGAATCTCTTTCCATTTTTCTTCGCCCAGACATTCCCTCGCCGATTTGCACCATTCAATACAAGAAGGGACTTTTTCTTTGTGAACGAATTTTCCGCAGTTAGGACATTTCACGCGGAGTTCGTCTGAAAAAATCTCAACTTCCTGCCCGCAATTTTTGCAGATATAAACACCGACTTTTAGATTTCTTGACGACTGGCCCGGACATCTATCAAACATTTTTTTTTATTTTGCTGTCCCTGTAAAATTTGTAAGTCAGCGGCTCGCCGGAAGTTATAACATCACCGTCAACGACATCCGCCACAAAAATATTATGTGTCCCGCAATCAACCGTCAATTCATTCACGACACGGCACTCCATCCAGCTTAAAATTTCGTCTAAAACCGGCACGCCGGTAATACTTTTATGATATTTTACATTCTCAAATTTATTTACTTCACGGCCCGATTTAAGTCCGAAAACAGGAACCAAATCAATCTGGCTTTGCTTCAGAACATTTATCACAAAAACACCGCTTTCTTTAATCAACTCATAAGTGTAATTATTTTTATTTATGCCGACGGCGACGCGCATCGGAGTAGATGTTATCTGAAAAACGGTGTTTCCTATCTGTCCGTTTATGCGACCATCTTTAGCGACGGAAGTTATCACATAGAGCCCGTAAGAAATCTTATTTACCGACTCAATAATTTTTTTCCTGTCCTGAGGCATATTAAATATTCATCCAACTCCAGATTTTGCTTTCATTTTCCTGTAACCAATCGCCTGTTTTTGTCAAATAATAATAAACATTTCTCAAGGATTCCAGATGTTCTTTTTCCTGCTCCATCAATTGCTTAAAAAATTTCTTTTCAGATTCATTTTTGGAATTATTGTAAAAATTATTATACGCGATATAACCCTTCTCCTCCATCTCCATCGCTATTTTATACCCCGACAAATTTTCGGTATCTCTTTTCAAATTAATCTTTTTAGCTTTTTTAAAAAAATCTTTGAGCTCAAACTCTACGGAAGACAAATTTCTTTCGCCGAGCACTTCCCACACCTTATTTTCTTTTACCATTTCATATATTTCATCTACTCTTTTGGCATGGTCAATTTCCTGCGAAGCCAATGAATAGAAAAGTCGTTTACTGAGTATATTTTTTGTTTTTTTGGCGAGTTTTAAGTATAATACGGTTCCATTAATTTCAAAATCAAGCGCAAATTCCAACGAATCAACTTTTTTCATAACGCCTCCGATATTTCATACCGAGTTGATTATACAAAAAAAATCAGACATTGTAAATAAAAAAACGGCCGACAATCATCCCGGCCGTTTTTTCATCGCTCACCGCTGAGCCCCGTTCCCGGAAAGAAATTTCCTGACTCTTTAGTATTATTCCCTATCCCGGAAAGATTATTACCTGTGCACTTAAGATAAATCCCAGGGTAAAAACGGTTTTTACCTGTTACCGGAACATCATTACCCTCGCCGGAAACATAATTACCCGTGTCAGATTGTTTCTTACCTGCGGCGGAGACATTCTTACCATGGTAAAAACGGATATTACCTGTGTCAGAATATCTATTACCAGGGAAATATCACTGCTGCGCCGGTTTTTTCCCTCTCAACGCCTCGTTTGATATCTCATCGCGCAGATTTCTCAACCGTTTTGAAAGAGCGTCGCCTTTTCCCAGTGCGCCGACAATCAGTTCAATTACGTCGGACGCCTTCTTGTAGACATCAACGGTCGCTTTTTGCGATACCTCGGTTGATTTTATTGCCTCAGTCTGCGATTTCAGTTGCTTTTCTTCCGCAGAAAAGGCATCGTCAACAAGTTTCTTCAACTCGTCAGATTTCGCCTTGATGTCAACGCCGGTTTTTTTCAGCGCATCGGAATTTGAGTTGAGTATGTCCAGAGTCCTTTTTGCAAATTCGCGCTTCGTAGTGTCGGTTAATCCAGCCATTTTTCATCACCTCCTGTTACGACAGAGAATTAGTTGATTAGAGATTAGAGGATTAGTTAAACGTTTTTTTATTTTTAATTCTCTAATTCACTGATTCTCTAATTCTCTAATTCTCTAATTCTCTAATTCACTGGCTTATACTGATGTCGTCAACGAACATCTTTGCGCCGGGGACTGTTGAATAGCCCTCTATCTTCAGTTTGAGTATTCCGTTTCTGTTGGGTGTACCGGAAACCTGCAACTGTTCCCACGTGTCGGAAGAGGCACTCATCGTTGCATTGCTGTTCACTCCCAGATTGTACAGTGTCAGTTTGGGTTTGCCCGCTGCTCCGTAACTTGCGTTGTATCTTATGTATGCGGTTATCGTTACAAGTTGTCCTGATTTCGCAGCAACTTCCCACTCCCACAAACCGTCCCCGACAAATCCGAAACTGTTCGCTCCGGTTCTTGTTGTCGTCTTCTCTTGATACGTCCCCGGTTTTGTCCGCCAGTTGACAACCGACGACGGGTCGGAAACGTTTCCGGCGTTGTCTTTCGCCTTCAATCTGAAATAATATTTCTTGTTCCGGGTAAGTCCCGAAAACGCATAACTTGTCTGGGATATCCAGCCGGAGTTGGTTACATCTCCGCCGAAATTGGACGCCGTTGACATCTCTACATAATACGGACTGCCGGCTAATCCGGAGCCGGTATCATTGGCTGCAAAATACACCGTTATCTGTGAATGTGAACCCGCTGAACAGGATGATATTGAAACATTCGCCGGCGGTACGGTATCCTGTATTACAAAGTAGCAGGTAATAGTATCGGACGAGGCGGCGTGAACGGCAGAGAATAGAAAATAGAGAATAGAGAATAGCAAAATAAGTTTTTTCATTTTTTCAACCACGAATTACACGAAATTAATCGTAGGCACGAATTTATTCGTGCGGTTTTGCACGGTTGAAACCGTGCCTACAACATCAGCAGACCAAGGTCTGCTACTACAACAAACAAAAAACCCCTTGACAAAATTTATTTGTTTTGTTATAGTATTATCGGAGGTGATTACAATGTCGGAATATTTAATACCCGTATCAATTGAACCATTAGAAGAAGGCGGATATTTGGCAACAAGCTCGGTTTTGCAGGGTCTTATAGCCCAGGGCAGAACAATATCGGAAACGCTGGAAATCGCCGAAGACGTGGCGAGAAAAATCATTGAGTCGCTCATTGAACACGGCGACTTACTCCCGAAAGGACTCGCAACGTTGTCCGGTAAAAAAGTTAAATTGGAAGCGCAAATACCCGTCCCCATTGAATTATGAGCAGTATTCCGTCCCTCAAACCGATTGAAGTAATCCGTAAACTCCGCAGAGCGGGATTTGTTTTTGACAGGCACGCAAAGGGCAGTCATGAAATATGGTACAACCCTAAAACCCACCGAAGAACTGTTATCCCTAACCACCCCGGCAGAGACGTCCCAAAAGGAACTCTTCGCGTCATAATTGAACAGGCGGGATTGACCGTCTACGAATTTATAAAACTTTGATTTAATTACTTTAATTTTCTTCATTTTTTGTGAAACCATAATTAAACCCCTTGACAAAATTATATTTTTTTGTTATAGTATCAGCGGAGGTGATATTATGGCTCATGCAATTACTATTAACAAACCGATGGTTCTTATCCCCGTTGATGAATACGTTAATCTTTTGAAAGAAGCGGGAGAAAAACCTACTCCCAAACTTTCTCTTGAAATTAAGAAAGCGCGGGAAGAATTTCACAAAGGTAAAACTATAAAATGGGAAAACCTTAAAAATGAACTCAGAATTCAGCATTGAATTTTCCTCGCAGGCAGCCCGCGATTTAAGGAAACTCGCACGTTCCGACCGCAATCTCTTAATTATTTTATCAAGACACATAAATTCACTCTCCGATGACCCTTATTCCGGGAAACCGCTTAAGGGCGATAAAAAGGGCTGTTATTCCCTCCGCCATAGCGACTATAGAATAATTTATGAAGTTCATCAGCAACAAAAAATTATTCTCGTTATCAGAATCGGTCACAGAAAAGAAATTTATAGATAGTATCATTTTTCATTTTATCAGGGGGAAAAATCCCCCTGAAACCCCCTTAACTTCCTCACGGAACAGAAAAAAACTGCAACACCAGATTTTCAGATTCCAGATTCACCGCTGACAGGCAGCCCGCAGACCAACGGTCGTGTTGTAATCAGCCGTCGTCCAGAGGAAATAGAGCGCGAATACGCCGCTCCCCGGACCGTTGTTCCAGCCACCACCGCGAAACGCGATAAACGAACCAGTAGTAGTGAACCAGTACCCGTCATAACCGTATGTAACAGAACCGGTCGCATCGGACGTCGCCGGCACTTTATGAACTTTGAGCGTCGGTTCAGTTCTCAAGGTCAACGTCCTGTTTCCGCTCGTCATTCCTGAACAGATATTATAACCGGTATTCAGCAATATCTCATAAAAACCGGATGCAGGCGTCCCGGAAACTGTTAAGGTCGTTGCGGCATTTCCGGTTATCTGAAAAAACGTCCCCGCTGAATCATACAGGTAAAAACCATTCCACTGATTCGTCGTCCAATTCTTTGATGAATCCGTTAGGGTATTTAACGAACCCGTTCCATTTCCGCATTGTGCGGACACGGGCACGGTCGCTATCATCAGATATGCTATTGAGTCCTTTATGTGAATACCGGAATTGAACTCCCACAGATTCCCATTCATATCACAAACACCGGATGAATTCTGCGGGATTGACCACAGATACCCGCCGGAACCGGCTTTCTCCGTTCCGGTTAAATCACATTGCGGCCAGGTCGCCCTGACCGTTGCATCCGATACGCCATACTGGGTACCCGCCGTATCCGCATCCTGGTCGCCGGGCGCCGTCACATTCGCATTATTTCCACCGGGTCCTCCGTTTGGTATCATTGATACCGTCGCTGTATCCGTTATTGCAGCCCATTCCAGTGATGATATGAGATGGAAACCGCTGCCGCGGTTCATCGCGGCTTTCCGGGCGTTGATTGAGGTTATCCAGCCCCACGAAACTTTATTATAGACGGACACCGCGGGCGTTGTCCCGGGGTCCACATTCTGCCCGATTGAACCCATTGACGTTGTCGTGGCATCCGGCTGGGACGACTCATACTTGTCCACCCAGAACCCGCCGGCTGTTGAACCCCACGACGCTGTGAACTCAGGCACCCAGACGATTATGGATGAATAATGGGGACTGCCGGACGGCAGCGTCCTGTTCTCCCACGGGGTGGGGACTTCCGCCTGGGCTGCTACGGTTACCACTACCGCCTGCTGCTGATTATATCCGGTAGTTACGCTTGCAGGCGCATCAAACTTCAAACCAAAATACTGGGTGGTATTCCACATCAACCCGCTTTTCATTACTACCGTATTGGTAGATAAGGTTACGGTTGACGAACCGATGAAATACGACATCGTGAACTTATCAGCGGCTGGCGCCGCCGCAGGCGTATACACGCTTGTTGACGACACCTTGAGCGTTATATCCTCATACCAATCGCTATTATTCAGAACCCCGAAATAACTGCCGGTTGTAAACGTTGAACCGTTAATCTGAATGTTTCCTATATTCCAGGTGCCGGTTGTCAACGATATGGACAGCCCGGCATAAAGGGCAGAGAATAGAGAATAGAGAATAGAGAATAGCAAAATCACTGATTTAATATTTTTTTTCATATCAAAAAAATCTCTTGACAAAATCTTTTGTTTGTTGTATAATTATTTCGGAGGTGGAAAATATGTCTGTGATTGCTATACCAAAAATTCTGCGGGAAAAACTTTCCGACGACGGTGCAAATGCGTTGGTTGAGCTGCTTGACAAGGTTAATGTCAAATCAGAAGAAGTTATATTGGATCGTGCTACCGACAAATTTGAAAAACGACTTTCAGAAGTAAAGGCAGAAATCATCAAGTGGATGTTCATCTTTATTTTCGGGCAGTTCTGGGCTATTGTCGGCGTGTTGTTTGCTTTTTTTAGAAAATAATTATTCATCTGTCTGCCCTCTTTACTGTTTCTATGTCAATCCTCGGATAAACCGCTAAAATTATCTGAGCTGCTTTGTCTTCTTCCGGAACTTCGGAAACTGCCATAACCGCGCAATATCGCTTTCCGTAATATCTTTTCTTGTCGGGTACTTTCAGATAAACAATGATTTCTTTTTCGGAATTTGCGGCAATGCTAAACTCGTTAAGGGTATTTAATTCTTTTCCATTTTCGCTTTCCATACGCAGCCAGCGGACATCCGGTATTTCTTTATACCTCTCTATGTTGTACTTAACTCCGATTGCAGACGGCTTATGAAACGAAATTTTATACCTCCGGGCTGTCTCACCCGTATTCCGTATTACAATCCTTTGAGCAATCGCTTTTCCGACATCTATCTCAACACCGCAGGAAATTTCCCTGAGCTTTATTACGTCCACATTTATGTCAAGACCACGGGCGGGAATTTCAGAAGCGAGAAACAAATAGAAAATAAAAAACCCAGCCAATTTAATTGACCGGGTTAAAATACTATTTTTCTTTATTACAAATCTATTTATCCATATAAGATAGATAGATAGATAGATAGATAGATAATGTACTTAAATTGTGAAAATTATGCGTTTTAGCGATGGTTCTTTGCGTTTTCATATTATTATTATACATAATCTATTGTAACTTTTGTGTAACTTATTTGTAATTTATTTATAACTTAGTTTGCAGGCATTGTAAACCTTAATAATAAAATTTCAAAACTGCCTTAAAAACTCTATATCATTTTCATAAAAAAGCCGCATATTATCAATTCCCAGTTTAAGCATTGCCACCCGTTCTATGCCGATGCCGAAAGCATAGCCGGTATATTTTTTTGGAGCGTAGCCGACGGACTCAAACACTTTCGGGTGAACCATTCCGCATCCCAAAAGTTCTACCCAGCCGCTCTGCTTACATACGCTGCATCCGAGCCCTTTGCAGATTAAACACTGCATATCAACCTCGGCGGACGGTTCGGTAAAAGGGAAAAAACTCGGGCGGAACCTTGAGGGGACATTCTCACCGAACATTTTTTTCACAAAAATTTCAAGCACCGCTTTTAAGTCGGCAAACGTTATGTCCTTATCAACGGCGAGTCCTTCAACCTGGTGAAAAACAAAAGAATGGGATGCGTCAACGGCTTCATGTCTGTAGACCTTTCCGGGTGCGATTATTCTTACCGGAGGTTTTTGCTTTTCCATCACTCTCACCTGGACGGGAGAAGTATGGGTTCGCAGTAAAAGTTCTTGAGTTCTTGAGTTTTCGGGTTCTTGAGTTCTGATGTAAAAAGTATCCTGCAAATCTCTTGAAGGATGGTCTTTGGGGATATTCAGCGCGGTAAAATTATAATAATCCGTTTCTATTTCGGGACCGGTAGCGATATTAAATCCTAAATTAACAAAAATATTTTTCACTTCATTCATTACCTGTGTTAACGGATGGAGTTTGCCGAAATCAAATGGCTTTCCAGGAAGCGTTGTGTCAATTACATTTTTTGAAATATCCGACAGTATATTTTTTTTCTTTATTTCAGAGGAATGTTTTTCAATCGCATCCGTTATGTTTTTTTTGACTATATTTATTTCCCTGCCGACAGTTTTTTTTTCGGGAAGCGGCAACTTGGAAAGTCCGGATAATTTTTCCGTTATTATTCCTTTTTTTCCGAGATATTTCAGGCGGAGTTTTTCAAGTTCTTCCTGTGTCTGAGTTTTTAATATTTCTTCAATTGCGTTTTTTTCAATGCTTTTCATTTTTTCACAATCCCACTAATTTATCCATATGTTTTTTCGCAGTTTTATGGTCGGGTACTATTTCCAGTGTCTTTTCATACATTTTTTTAGCACCGGAGGAATCATTCTTCGCTTCCTTTACTATCCCCATATTAAAATATGCGTCGGCATTCTGCGGATTAATTTTTATGACCTTTTCAAATTCCTCAATCGCTTCGTCATATTTACCGCTGATAAAATAAAACTTACCCATTTCTACCAGGTCAATTTCTTCTTTTGAAAATTTTTTTAACGTCGGTTTTTCCATAAATTTGATTTTCTCACAGTTTTTTCACTTTGTCAATATCGGAATATGTTCCGATGAGAATAAGTGCATCTCCGTCCTGCAAAATTTCCGATGCAGACGGGGCAATAAGAAACTCCTCCTTAAAATCGGTCTCGCCGTCATCTTTAATATACGGCACTTTTCTTTTTATGCCTATAATGTGCAGTTTGTATTTTGCCCTGACATCAATATCCTTGATTGTTTTATCAATAAATGATTGCGGGGCAATAACCTCCGCCATGTTGTATTCCGGCGAAAGTTCTATCTTTTCTATTATGTTCGGAGATACCAGCATTTCGGAAAGTTTCTCGCCCATATCCCTTTCCGGGAAAACGATTTTGTCGGCGCCTATTTTTTGGAGAACCTTTGCGTGCAAGTCATCTAACCCCTTGACAATAATGTTTTTAACGCCGATTTCCTTCAATATTAAAGTAGTAAGAATACTGGCTTCCCGGTTGTCGCCGATAGCAACAACAACTGCTCCGAAATCAGTAAGCCCGAGTTCTCTCATGGCTTTTTCATCCGTTGAATCCGCCACTACCGCTTGGGTAACAGATGAAGAAATTTCCTGTATTTTCTGTTCGTTTGTATCTATGACAAGAACCTGAATTCCCTTTTTTGACAGTTCTTTTGCGACGGAAATTCCGAATGTCCCGAGCCCGATAACCGCAATTTGTTCCATAGTAACATCAGAGAATTAGGTTAAACGACAGAGAATTAGTTTATACGACAGAGAATCAGAGGATTAGTTGGAATGTGGTTTTTATCTAATTCTCTAATTCTCTAATTCTCTAATTCTCTAATTCCCTGCCTCCTCCCTATCCTACTATAACTTTATCTTCGGCATAATGAAATTTTTCTGCACCGTTTTCTTCCATAACAGCAACTGCAATTGTTAACGGTCCAAGGCGTCCGACAAACATCGTCAATATTACCAGCAACTTGCCCAAAGGCGTAAAAAAAGATGAGAATGAAAGCGGCGTGCCGACGGCAGCCGATAAACCGCAGGTTGCAAAAGCCGAAACAACCTCAAAAAGTGTTCTTATAAAATCCTTGCCTTCAATAATTAAAATTAAAAATGTCATCGCAGATACAAAAGCAACTGCCAGACATCCGAGTATGAATGATTTTTGCACAATCTCTGCTCCAATCCTCCGCTTAAAAATAGAAACACTTTTTCTGCCCTTGAGTGTTGCCTTTATGCTGGCAAAAATTGTAGCGAAAGTCGTTGTTTTTATTCCGCCGCCCGTACCCGACGGCGATGCGCCTATAAACATCAGTCCTATAATCAAAAATAAAACAGGAGCAGTAAGCGCTGAAATATCAATGGTATTAAAACCTGCCGTGCGCGGAGAAACTGACTGGAAATATGCCGACAATAATTTATTTTTAAGTGTTAGAAGTCCCAGTGTTGACGGATTATTATTTTCCAATAAAAATATCAAAACAGCGCCTGAAATAATAAGAACCACCGTAGTAAAAATCGCGACTTTAGTGTGCAGAAGAAGTCGCTTTGTTTTTTTGTAAGAATAAACGTCACTGATGACAATATAGCCGATACCTCCCAAAATAATAAGCGATGTTATTCCAAGGTTTATCGGAATAGAACCGACATAATTTGAAAGATTCAGTCCGAAAGTTGAAAAACCGGCATTGCAAAAAGCGGAAACCGCATGAAAAATTGAATGCCAGAAACCTCTGACAATTCCGAACTCAGGAATCCATTTTATTGAAAGAATTAACGCACCCGCAAATTCAATAAGCAGCGTGATTTTCACGACATAAATTATAAATCTTTTAATTTCAACAAACGAGAATGTCTGTATGCCCTCGGCAAATGCGAGACGGTCTTTCAGAGATATTTGCTTACCTATCATAATTACGAAAAGCGTGGCAAGGGTCATATAACCCAGCCCGCCGATTTGAATAAGAAGCAATATTATTATTTTACCGAATAGCGACCACTGGGTCGCCGTGTTGACTACGATAAGTCCGGTAACGCAAACAGCAGATGTGGCTGTAAAAAGTGCATCAACAAAATTTACCGGTTGGAGCGTTGCAGATGAGACGGGTAACGACAGGATAACGCTTCCGATTAAAATTACGCCGGCGAAACCGAATACGAGAATCTGTTGCGGAGAAAATTTCATATTAACCGGCAGCCGGAGCCGAAGGTGAAGATGTCACTGTCGGCGACTGTCCGGCAGATATTTTTAATTTGGCAATTTCCGCCAACTGAGTAAAATCTTCCGGTGACGAAATGGCAATATCGGCAAGCATTTTTCTATTAAGCGTTATGCCGGCTTTTTTAATTCCGGAAATAAATCTGCTGTACGACAAACCGTTAAGACGGGCGGCGGCATTAAGCGTTAAAATCCACTGACTTCTCTTATCCCGCTTTTTCTGAATTCTGCCGACATATGAATGAACAAGCGCCTTGTCCACTCTTTCCGACGCATGAATGTAGACATTTTTGTTGGACAGCCGAAAACCCTTTGACTTCTTAAAAAGCCGCTTTTTTCTTCTTCTCGTTACAACTCCGCCTTTTATACGCATAATAACATCAGAGAATTAGAGAATTAGAGAATTAGAGAATATAACATCAGAGAATTAGAGATTAGAGAATTAGAGGATTAGATAAGATTACTAATTCTCTTATTCTCTGTAGTATAAACTAATTCTCTGTCTCTCTTGCTCTTTCGTATAAACTAATTCACTGCCTCCTTATAGATAAGGTAAAATAGTCCTTATCATTTTTGTGTCAACCTTGTTTAGTGTTCCCGATTTCTTCAAATGACGCATCCTGCCCGGCGATTTACCGGTAAGAATGTGACGGGCACCTTGCTTTTTTCTTTTGATTTTACCCCTTCCTGTCAGAGAAAATCTTTTTTTAGCACCACTGTGTGATTTCAATTTTGGCATTTCTTCTCCTATTTTAATTAACCACTAATTAACACTAATTGCACGAATAAATTCATGCCTACAACCTTTATTATTATTCGCGTTTACCTGCCCCGTTAGATAAAATTCTATATCTAACGGGGTGAATGTCTATTCGTGGCTTTATGACTTTTCTGTATCCTGTTTACTTTTTTGGCGAAAGAATCACATTTATTGAATTTCCCATCAACCGCGGAGGCGAATCCGGCTGCCCGTATTCGCTTATATCCGCAAGCACGCGGTTAATTATATCTCCGCCGACCGATATATGCTCTCTTTCCCTTCCGAAAAACTGCATCAAGACCTTTACCTTATTTTTTTCCTCAAGAAACCGTAAGATGTGTTTGATTTTTACCACTAAATCATGCTCCCCGATTTTTGGTCTTATTTTTATTTCCTTCAAAACACCCGTCTTGTGAACCGTCTTAGTTTTTTTGCTCTGCAGATACTTATACTTTTTGTAATCTATAATTTTACAAACGGGCGGCGTTGCCATAGGTGCTATTTCAACAAGGTCGACTCCCGTCTCCCTTGCCAAAAACATTGCTTCCTGTATGGTCTTTTCCCCCAATTGCGTTCCGTCCTCGCCGATTAGACGAACTTTTAGTGCCCTTATTTGGTTATTAATTCTCAAAAAACTTTTTGAAATTTTACACCACCTCCATTCGCTACGCTCATTACACGGAACTGACGCGGAACTGTTCTGTGTCTTGTTCCGCTTCTGTTCCGTGCTTCTACAAAAAAAGACAGCCCAGTGGCTATCTGTGTCAAATTTGCTTTCTGCAAATTCACCTTTTCTCCACTGGATTAAGGTGTCCCTAAAACGGGATCTTTGCTGGTATTATACGATTAAAACTTTATTTGTCAAGTGATTTCTTTTATTTCTTCTAAAAACTTTTTTATATCCTTTATGGTCGTAGTATTTTCCCCGTATAATCTTACGGCAACTTCGTTTGATGATTGCTCTTTTTTGCCCAAAATTAAAAGGTACGGGATTTTTTCCACCTGTGCTTCGCGGATTTTGTAGTTTAATTTTTCATTCCTTGAGTCAATTTCAATCCGCAAATCCCCGAGTTCATTTTTTACCTTTTGGGCATATTCAATTTGCGCATCCGTTATCGGTAAAATTTTTATCTGAACGGGTGCCAGCCAAAAGGGAAAAGCCCCGCCGTAATGTTCAATCAAAACGCCGAAAAACCTTTCCAAAGAACCGAAAATCGCACGGTGAACCATTAAGACCTTTTCGTCTTTGCCTTCGGAATTTCTATAAGTTATATCAAACCTTTCAGGGAGATTGAAATCAAACTGTATCGTTGAACACTGCCAAGACCTTCCCAAAACATCTTTAACTTTTAAATCAATTTTAGGTCCGTAAAACGCTCCGCCGCCCTCGTCAATTTCGTATTTGTAACCGGTTTTTTCAAGCGCTTTTTTAAGAGACGCCGTGGCTAAATCCCATTTTTCTATCTCACCGACATATTTTTCCGGACGGGTTGCAAGAAAGATTTCAAACTCGGAAAATCCGAATTTTTTCAGAAATTTCACAGTGAAATCAAAAACGGAAATAATTTCATCTTCAACCTGCTCTTTCGTGCAAAAAATATGCGCATCGTCAATGGTAAATCCGCGGACCCTCATAAGTCCGTGTAAAACGCCGGAAAGTTCATGTCTGTAGACGGCTCCCATTTCCGCAAAACGGACGGGAAGTTCCCTGTAAGAATGAAGTTTTGTTTTGAAAATAAGGATGTGGCCCGGGCAGTTCATCGGCTTGACCCTAAACGGCTTTCCGTCGATATCCATCGGCGAATAAATCATATCTGAGTATTTTTCAAGATGCCCGCTGATTTTGTAAATTTCTTCAGACGCTATGTGCGGGGTGCAAACAATCTGGTATCCGTTTTTTGAATGTTCTTTTTTCCAGAAATCTTCAAGGAGCTGACGGACAATTGCGCCTTTCGGATGCCAGTGAATTAAGCCCGCTCCGATTTCCTCATGCACGGAAAACAAATCCAGCGATTTTCCAAGAACGCGGTGGTCCCTCTTTTTTGCTTCGTCCAGTTTTTTAAGATATTGTTCAATCTCTTCTTTGGTCGGAAAAACGGTGCCGTAAATCCTCTGGAGCATTTTATTTTTTTCGCTGCCGCGCCAATAAGCGCCGGCAATTGATAAAAGTTTGAAGTGTTTTATTTCTTTCGTGCTTTCAAGATGGGGTCCGCGGCACAAATCAACAAATGTGCTATGCTGATAAAGCGAGACCTTTTCGTCGGCGATATCGTTGAGCAGTTCAATTTTATACGGCTCGTTTTTCTTTTTGAAAAATTCAACCGCGTCTTTTTTTGTCATCTCTGAACGGACAAATTTGTGATTGTCTTTTACGATTTCTTTCATCCTGTTTTCTATTTTTTCAAGGTCTTCGGGTTTGAACGATTGGGGCGTGTCAAAATCGTAATAAAAACCTTCTTCTATCGCGGGACCGATTGCAAGTTTCGTATCGGGAAAAAGTTCTGTTACCGCCTGAGCCATTATATGGCTGGTTGAATGCCGTAGAATTTCCAAATTAGGTTTATTTTTATCCATTTCATTTATCAAAAAAAATGGGCGGTACAGGATTTGAACCTGTGACCCCTTGCGTGTCGAGCAAGTACTCTAACCAACTGAGCTAACCGCCCAAATCATTTTTAGTTATTAGAGATTAGAGAATTAGAGAATTAGATTCTACAAGTAAGTTGCTTCTACGAAACTAATCCTCTGTCGTATAAACTGATTCTCTAATTCTCTGCTTTTCACAGGTGCGGGCCGGATTTGAACCGGCGAATAACAGTTTTGCAGACTGCTCCCTTAGCCACTTGGGTACCGCACCAAAAAAGCGGGAGACGGGGCTCGAACCCGCGACCTTCTCGTTGGCAACGAGACATTCTACCACTGAACTACTCCCGCAATATTTACATTATTATAAAGAACGAAGAAAAAAATTCTGGAAAGCGACATGCTGGGGGCGGGACTTGAACCCGCATCCCGTAAAGGACACGCCCCTCAAACGTGCGCGTATGCCAATTCCGCCACCCCAGCATTAAACACCAGAGAATTAGAGATTAGAGAATTAGATTTTTTTCCAATTCACCAATTCTCTGTCGTTTAAACTAATTCTCTTTCGTATAAACTATTTCTTTGCCCTTACGGCTGTGTCGGTGCCGACGGTGCAGCAGGAACATTATCCGTAGGAGCAGGTTGCTGTTGCTGTGTCTCGGCAGGCGCCGGTGGAATCCTTTCAGCCAAAGACCTCGTTCTTAATTTTGAACCGATTACCGTTAAAAACAGTGATGTTATCATAAAAAGAACAGCCATTGTTGTCGTAAATTTTTTTATGATGGCAGGCGTAGTGTTACCGCCAAAAACGGCTTCATTTCCCCCGCCGCCGAAAAGTCCCGAAATGCCCGCACCTTTTCCCGCCTGCAAAAGCACAATCAAAATCAAACCGCAACTGACGATGATGTGAACAGTCAAAACAAATCCGTACATTTTACCTTCCTATTTTTTCTTGGAGCCGAACGACTTTTATGCTCCGTATTTTAACAATTTCCCGGCGTTTGAAAGTGCCAGCGGCATCACATCCCTTGCGTTAATCCGCCCCAAACCTCCGGCAATACAGTCAATTTCCGAGAACCTTTCAACCTTATCAAACCTGCACTTTTTTGAATAAATCAAAACCGGAACGGGATGCCATGAGTGTCCGGCGTGCACCGCAGGCGTTGAATGGTCGCCGGTGATTATTATAACATCAGGGTTTAGATTTGTCAATAGCGGAATAACTCTGTCAACCTGCTCAATCACTTTTAACTTTCTCTGAAAATCCCCGTCCTCGCCGGAAGAATCGGTCTGTTTTATGTGGATGTAAAAGAAATCATACTTATTAAAATTTTTTGTAAGCGTCTCAAATTCCGACTCAATGGTCTCGCAACCTTTAATAACATCCATTCCGCAAAGACGGGCAAGCCCTTTATACATCGGGTAAATCGCGATGCAGACAGGATTAAGTTTGTAGACGTCCTGAAATTTCGGCAGGTCAACCATTTTTGAAAACCCGCGCAGCAAAACCATATTCGCCGGATGTTCATTTTTTAGAATTTCTTTTGCTTTCTGGATGAATTTATTGACGATTTTTGCCGATGACGCCGCAGATTTTTCTGTTGCAACGGCATCCAATGATTTTAGCCCCTCTTTTTGCGGGTCGCTGTCCAAAAGTTTATCCGAAAGATTTTTCCCTCTGAAAATTACGGAAAACCTGTGCTCTTTGACCGGCATCGCAAAAATTTTAACGCCGTCAATTTCCATACCGTCAAGTTTTTTGCACAGTGCAATATTTTTTTCGGTTGAAATTCTTCCGGCGCGGCGGTCGGTGATGAAGCCGTTATCATCAACGGTGCAATAGTTCCCGCGGGCGGCAAGGTCGTCGGGAGTAAACTGAAAATCTATGCCGAGAGTGTCAAGGAGACCGCGGCCGATTTCGTGCTTCAACGGGTCGTAGCCGAAAAGCGAAAGGTGCGCGGGACCGCTGCCGGGCGTAATGCCTGCTGAAATCGGGTCGGATAACCCGCAAATAGATTTTTTTGCAAGCGCATCCATATTCGGATGATTTGCCGCCTCAAGTTCCGTTTTCCCTGTTTCGTTCTGGCAACCGCCGAGCCCGTCCATCACGATTAAAACTATTTTGCTGTCCGTCTTCGTCGCCAACTTTTTCAAAAATTCCTGTTCAACCATTTTTTTCTCCGGATGTAAATTTTAAAACCATCTGACTTTAAATTCTTTTTGAAGTCAGATAAGATTTTAAGTCGTTCATGTCAATACTAACGTCTTTTATCAGATATTCATCATCTATCTCGTTGGCTACCGACAAAGCTTTTTCAAGATAGCATAATGCTTCGGTAAATTTCTGTTCCCTTTCCAAATCCCGTGACAGCCATTTATATGCATAAAAAAGATTTCTAAGGGAAATAACCAACGTTTTTCTGTCGCCTATTTTTCTCTCGGTTTCAATATGCCTTAAAGTCAGCGGTATTTTTTCCTTGTTTTTTCTCTGGCGACCGAGCGAATAACACAGCCCGTGCAAACAAGACGAAATCCATTTCAGGTCTTTTGTTTTTCCCGCTTCTTTCAGTGCCCGTTTAAACTCTTTTTCCGCTTCAGAATATCTCATCTGGTTCAGGAAATCATAACCTTTGGTATAATGTACGGCATCCGCTTTCCCGACCAATTCCGGGCCCCAGTGCGGACGGGGTTTATTGACGTACAATGTTGTTTTCAAAACTTCGCTGGTTTTGTAATACGTAAAATCTTTTTTATATTTTTTCAGGTTATAAAAAGTATCGTAAGAGATATTGACGTTGCCCGGCACACCGTCCTTTTGAACCGTACCTGCTGCATCCAGCAGCATATGAGTATCTTTACCTGTAATTTTCAATTTTCCAATCACGCCGAAACTTATGCCAATTCTGAGACGCAACGGGAACGGAAGTTTGTTCTGACTCCTGTTAAATTTTCCCATTCCCGACTGAATTTTGAAAGCGGCTGCAACGGCATTATCCGCCGTTGGAAAATGCGCCATCACGCCGTCTCCGGAAATTACGACTACCGTACCTTCGTTTTTGTTTATTATCTGTGAAACATAACTATGATAATTTGAAAAAGTGATTGAAATACGCTCGGCAGTCGTACCGTGTTTTATTATTGTTGAGCCGGCGACATCAATAGATAAAAATGCTTTTTCCATTTTAATTACTTTTTAAATCATTGCAAATATAACGACGTAGTTCTTGCCGTAAATCTTTGCGCATTTGGGGCAGGTAGTGTACCACATATATATTTTTTTAGTTTCCTTGCCCTTTGATTTAACGTATCCGTTCATTTCTTTTATCCACTTCCCGCAATTCTGAAAAGGACCCTCAAAAACTTTTGTAAGAAACGTACCTGATATTTTCTCGTTTTTTGCGTCAGGAATTTCTTTGCTGACTGCAATGTAAAGGTCGCTGCCCCATAGCGATTTTTCGTCTGAAAGCATTATATTATCCGGGTTGAGTGCGACGGAAATTTCAATCTTGTTCATATTTCTTTTTACAACGCTACCGAAATTAATCGGAATATGAAGAAAACTTTTTACGGAATCTTTGATAAACAACTTGTCTTTCCAGTTTATTTCTTTTTTGTCCCACGGCTCCGGATTAAACTTCGGACAGCAACACGGTTCGTTCTGAATACTCATAACCGTTACCTCTCCTGTTATTTTATTTTTTTTGTATCTTCATTTTGAGCGAAAAATATTTCTTTTCCATATTTCCGGATTATTTTTTCAATTTCTTTATTGCTCTTTGGGGTTAAAAACCCCGCACCGACCTCTTTTCTAATCGCACAAATAATTTCATCAACCATTTCATGTAATGTAAGTTGTATCCATTCCTTAATTGCCATAAACGTAATTCCTGTTCTCTTTATCGACCGTCGTGAAATAGAGAGAATTGCTCCCCATAATATTTTTTGTGGTTTTTTTCGGGTTTATCTTCATAAAAATCCGACTGAACTGTTGAATTTTTTAATCGTTTTTCTATTGTTCGGCAGTACTCGGCATTTATTTCAAAACCCACATAGTTTCTATTAAGTTTTTTACAAGCAATCGCCGTCGTTCCCGTCCCCATAAACGGGTCAAGAACAACTCCGTTTTCCGGCGAACTCACTTTTACAATCCTTTCAATAACTTCTAATGGTTTTTGTGTGGGGTGATTTTCTCTTTCCGGAGATTCTGCGTGAATTCTTGCGACACTCCAGATGTCTTTCGGATTGTAGCCAACCTCAAGCCATTTTTTACCGACAAATCTTGGCCTTGTTCTCGCTTTTTTTGTTGCTTCATCGTAGGGAATTCTTACCGCATCAATATCAAAATAGTATTTTTTGGATTTGACAAAAAAACCGATGTTGTCGTGAACGGAAGAAAATTTTCTGGTACTCCCACCCATACTCGGTACTCTTCTATCCCAGATAATTTCGTTTATCATAGTTAACTTGGTTTTCATAAAACTAAAAATTTCAGGACTGTATTTCCATGTAAGAAAAATGTAAAAACTTCCGGTATCTTTTAATTTTGGAATCACCGCAGCAATCCATTTTTCAGACCAATTCAAGTAATCCTTCGGATTTAATTTATCCGAATTATTACCGTAATCTTTGCCCAAACAATACGGCGGGTCGGTAACTATCAAATCAACGGAATTATCAGGTATTTTGTTGATACCTTTCAAAACATCTTCATTAAAAATGTGATTCAAGTATTTATTCATTTTAACACGATGCTTTTTGATTTTTTCTGCAACAAGGATAAAAACTTTTCCCGTGTTCTATACTGAGGAGGATGTTTATAATATGCCTGAATTTTATCATTGCGGGGATTTACATATATCGGTAAAAACTGCGGTGAAAAAACATATAAATAATCCGGGTCAAAGTGGATATTGACATTCTGGAAATGAATGCCGAAACAAGCATAAATTAAATTATATGCCGGGTTGCTGTTGTATTGCATATACAGTTTTTCTACGGCGGCAATATCATTTTTGTTTTGCTTTTTTTCTCCCGCATTGCTGATTTTCACATTTACATAATAAATATCTTTTTCAGTTTTAATTACACAATCATGCAGGCAAGTATCGGGCATGCTAAAATCAACATCAATAAGTCCTAACTTTTTAGCATTATATTTTGTTTGTTGGACAATTACCTGTTCAACAATCCAACTAACAGAACGAGTATGGGGTTTCAATCCATATGGCAAAATTTTCTCATCTGTAATACTAAACGCCGGCAAAATTTTTATTAACTCCTTAAAAATTCCCCGCAATCTTGAGATATCTTCCGAGATATTTTGAATTTCTAATTTATCCATTTATGTTTTTCTTAATTTTTTATTGGACCCGTCCCCTTTTTCCGCTTTTTCCCTTCCTGTTCCTTTTGTTTCTTTTTAATTCAACCCATTGTCAAGGATGTATTTTTGCAATTCTCCTGCTGTTATTTCACCTTTAAGCATTTTTACGATTTCCATCAATAACATCTTTAATTTATCGTTTTCTTTTCTTTCAATAACATAATATAAATCTGAAAAATCCCATGCTCCTATATAATTGCATCTAATATTAATATTCTTTTTAACACTATCTAATTTCAAGAAATCATTCAAAGAACTTAATAATTCTTTTTCTTTTTTCATTAAATACCATTTTAGAAAATCATAATATACAATTAAGTTTTTCTTTGGTTCTAACAACTTTTTATGCTTAACGATAAGTTCATTGGATTTATCAAATTTTTCTTTTAAAAGATACAGCTCAATAAGATTAGATATTATGGAAACATTTTCATTGTCTTTTAAATAAATTTTCTCATACAGCTTAATAGAATCATCATATTTTCTTAATTTTACAAAGCATTCTGCTTTATTTCTTAAAAAGTCGATATCATCTTTAATAATTTCTAATCCCTTTTCAATATACTTGAGTGCATAACCATAATCTTTCGTTCTATAACATTCCATTATTTTTCTTCTTATATCAATCACTTGTATATCAGTATTCTGTTTGATATTAATATCACGCATAGCAGACATTTCTTTACTGATTGACTCTCCCATAGCAGATATATCTTTATTGAATGACGCCCTCATATCAGATACATCCTTTTCGAGCAAAACTTTCATATCTTTTATTCCTTTAAGTTCACCTTCACATTCTTTTTTCACTTTAGAAAAACTAAATATGCTATAAAAACCAAATAATGAAAGCATCCCTAATATAAATGTAATGGTTATTTGTATTCTATCATAATTAACGGAATATGTCTCCTTTAGTAAATCCTTTTCTATTTTGTAATTAAGTTGTCCTTCTCTTATTGCTTTTATTTCATTTCTGAGCAAACCTATTTCACTGACGCTCTCTTCTGTTTTTATTGTGTCTTTCTTCAGATTTTCACAATGCAAAACTTTATATACAAATAACATAGAAATTATAAAACTTAACGAAAATAAAATTCTCTTCATTTATTATTTCTCCTTTAGTGCTGCGATGCCGGGCAACTCTAATCCCTCTAAAAATTCCAGGGATGCGCCGCCGCCGGTGGACATGTGGGAGACCTTGTCGGCAACACCTGCTTTTTTAACGGCAGAAACGCTGTCGCCGCCGCCGATGATTGAAATTGCGCCTTTTGATGTTGACTCGGCAATTGCTTTGACAACCGCATTCGTGCCTGCGGCAAATTTGTCAATTTCAAAAACGCCCATCGGACCGTTTAAGACAATAGTTTTCGCTTTCAAAATTACGCAACTGTAAATATTCTGCGTCATAGAACCGATGTCAACGCCCATAAAACCGTCTTTTATTTCTATACCTTTCGCTTCCTCAACCTTTGCATCTTTATCAACTTTGTCGGCGATAATGTGGTCTATTGGTAATAAAAATCTTATTTTTGAAGTTTTTTTCAAAAGATCTTTTGCAAGGTCAAGTTTGTCGTCTTCAACGAGAGAGTTGCCGACGGCTATTCCCATCGCTTTTAGAAAAGTATAAGCCATCGCGCCGCCGATTAAAATAGCATCAACTTTTTTTGATAGGTTTTCTATGACACCGATTTTGTCGGAGACCTTCGCACCGCCTAAAATTGCAACGAAAGGTCTCGCCGGATTTTGAAGCGCATCGCCTAAATATTTTATTTCTTTTTCAAGCAAAAATCCCGCCGCTGACGGTAAAAACTTATTTACTCCTGCCGTAGAAGCATGCGCCCTGTGAACCGTTCCGAAAGCATCCTGGACGAAAAACTCACCGAGTTCCGACAGTTGTTTCGCAAATTTCTCGTCATTTTTTTCCTCTTCGGGATGAAAACGCAGATTTTCGAGAAGCAGAATTTCTTTCGGTTGCAAACCGGCGGCAAGTTTTTTTATTTCTTCGCCCACACAATCCTGCGCAAATTTTATTTCCTGTTTCAGAAGTTCCGACAGCCGTTTTGCGACCGGTTTCAGCGAAAATTCCGGCGCAACTTTGCCTTTCGGTCTGCCCAGATGCGAGCATAGAATAATCCTGCAGTTTTTTTCAAGGAGATATTTTATCGTTGGCAACGACTCTTTTATCCGTGTGTCGTCGGTGATATTCTGCGATTTATCAAGCGGAACATTGTAGTCAACCCGCACCAACACCTTTTTCCCTTTCAAATCAACATCACGAATTGTAAGTTTCGCCATCTCTCCCCCCGATAAAAAATTATAGATATTTCAAAAACTCTTCAACGGTTAAATTGCAATCCACAATAATGCTTTTCAAAATTTTTGGATGCAGAATTTTTCCGGAATGATATGGAATTGTGAGACGCCTGCCTTCGGAATTTTTGTATATTTTATGACTACCGCTTTGGCGAACAATAACAAATCCGAACTTTTCCACAATTTTTGAGGTCTCTCTTGCTGTAATTCTTGGCAATTTCATATCTCAACAGTTGTCAAACTAATCTCTTTTGCCGTAGGAATTTCTTCGTCATTTTCAAGGCGGTCTTCAACATGTAATTCAATAGCGTCCTTTATGTTCTTCATTGCTTCTTCGTATGTCTCACCTTGCGTATAACATCCCTGCAATTCCGGGCAAAAAGCAAAATAGCCGGTTGCATCTTTCTCAATTACAACCGAGAATTTTTTAGACGGTTTTCTTGTTTTATACAAAATAGCGGTTTCTTTTACCCTGTCTTTCCGTCCCATTTTTCCTCCACGAGCGACCTATATTCCTTTTTTCATCATAAACTCAATCAGGTCAACAACCCTGTTTGAATAACCCCACTCGTTGTCATACCAGGCAAGAACTTTCACAAAATCACCGTCTATAACTTTGGTTATTTTTGAGTCAAAGATTGACGACAGCGGGCAGTGGTTGAAGTCAATTGAAACAAGCGGCTCGTCGGTGTATCCGAGGATTCCTTTCATTTTCCCCTCTGCCGCTTTTTTAATTTCAGCATTTATCTCTTCAACGGTAGCTTTTTTCTTCAGCAGAACCGTTAAATCCACGACTGAAACATTCGGTGAAGGAACACGGATAGAGAAACCGTCAAGTTTGCCTTTTAACTCGGGAATCACAAGCCCGATTGCCTTTGCGGCGCCGGTTGAAGTCGGTATCATTGAGACCGCTGCTGCACGTGCGCGGCGCAGGTCTGAATGCGCGGTATCCTGGATTCTCTGGTCGTTCGTGTAAGCGTGGATTGTGTTCATAAGACCTTTTTCTATTCCCCACACATCATTTAATACCTTCGCCACAGGAGCAAGACAATTAGTAGTGCAGGACGCATTTGAAACAACATTGTGATTTTTGGGGTCGTATTTATCCTCGTTGACGCCGAGCACAATAGTTATATCCTCACCCTCCGCCGGAGAGGAAATAATTACTTTTTTAGCACCGCCTTTCGTGATGTGATTTTCCGCGCCTTTTACCTCTTTGCCTTTTTTGTTGACGCCGTCCTTTTTCACTGTGAAAAGACCGGTTGACTCAACGACTATTTCAACTCCGAATTCTTTCCATGGAAGTTCCGACGGGTCTTTCTTTTTAAGAACTTTGATTTTTTTACCGTTAACAGTGATTTCATCTTCTCCGGTCGCCTTTACGTCGCCCGGAAATTGCCCGTGAACGGAGTCATATTTGAGAAGATGCGCATTTGTCTTTGCATCAACCAAATCATTAATAGCGACCAGTTCAATGTTTTTGCTGTTTTTTTCCAGTATCGCCCTTGCCACCAGCCGCCCAATCCTGCCGAAACCGTTAATACCTACTTTCATAAAACCTCCCTTAAAAATAACATCTAAAACAAATTTATATAATATTTTAATCCACCGCTCCAGTATATTCCGGCCGGTATTGTAAAAGTACTCTTAGTAGGCGGTGTTATATAAGAATCGCGGGTTTCTTTGGTTTCCGGCACACTGATTCCGTTAACAAAAAATGACAAATGTTTGGTAAAATTTGCCTCCACACCAAATACCGGACAGATACTTATAAGTACATCTGTTTTTTCTTCAGTCATCCAACTGCCACTGCCAGATTGCATCCCGCCTGCATCAATGCTATATCCAGTAGCTTTAAAGGACGTTCCAAAATAAGGATTTATTAAATCGGTTTTTGTTCCAAACAATACTTTGCTTGAAAGAAATAATTTTGCTACAATATTAGCCTCAAATGTTGGTGAATATCTTATGTATACTGAATAATCTCCTGCTATGTTAGTGGGGTTGTTAATGTCATAAATATACCCTTTCGATTCATATATACCGTCTTTAATATACATTGCCATTCCAAGATCAATTCCTAATTGAAAAAGTTTCATTGATTGAAAACCCTGCTTATATGAAAAACTTAAACCTAAACTATTTGAACTTGCTTTGGATTCGCCTGTCTCAACATTATTGCCTATCGTAATTTTTTCTAAAGCAAAATCTATAGTGCCTGAATATAATCCGATTCCCAATCTGCCGTAACTGCTCGATTCTCCTATGAAAGTTTTTGAATATACTATGGCACTGCTTTCAACATCAACCAATTTTAGATTCAAAATAACTTTGCCTTCTTTTTGTTCCACTGAACCAAAAAAGAATCCCTGAACTCCAATAAGTTTTCCCGCTGAAACCAGTTCGTTCGTCCCAACCGCACCGCTCAACTGTAATTTTTGTTCCGTAAGTAATGTATTCAATGCTTCTCTGTCTATAACCTGAAATCTTTCGCTTCCAAGCAACAACGTAACTATCTGGTCTTGTAAACTAACAGCATTTATATCTTTTGTATCTGTTTTTATTGTGTTTACCGCAATCCTTTTTATGTTTTCAGGAATACTTTTTAAAGTCGGATTTATTTTTTTAAGAGCATCCTGAACCATTGAGTCAGTATCAGCGGCATAAATCAAAGTTGATGATATAAAAAACATTACACCTATCAACAAACATTTAACTGTCTTCAAGAACATTTGAACCCCCTGATTAAAATCTTAAAAAATAGGCTTCGCTATATTTGGAACAGAAGCACTACAGTTTTTTTATTTTACAAAATTTACAAAAAAAGTCAAGCAAAATCAGAACATAAACTTTATCGCTGTTTCCGTTTCTTTTGTATCAAAATCATAACTGAAAATCGCAGGACCGTAGGTTGCCGAAACGGACGATATTTTAATTGGTTTTTTCAATTCGTTGTCTTCATCTGACAGTTTTCTAATTCCGATAACATTTAAGGTATCGTGAACCTGCTCGTCATAAGTCGTTTTGATTTTTATATTTGACGACAACGTAATTCCGGCGAGGACAAATTCTGCAAGGTCCTTTACGTCGTCATAAAGAGACACTGCGGAATAAACAGAATAAACCGGAGAGAATTCTATGAACGATTTATACGGCACATAAATTCCGCTTAAAACGGGACGGACATCGCCGTTTTTCATCGCATCTTTTATACCGTTAAGCGATTTTTCTTTTACCCTGACGATTGAGCAGCCGGAATAACCGGCGCCGCCTTTGAAATGAGAATCCGACGACGAAACATAAAATTTTTTCTGTTTTCTTAACTTTTTTTTGATTTTTATCTGACGGAAAAAATCGTAAGGAAGAAAGGAACTGCCGTTATAGAGTTCAACACCGTCAAACTTTTGGGAACGCATCTGTTTTAACCCGACCCCGCTTTTTTGAGTCGGGTGGGCGGAGATGGCAAGTCCGCCCTGACGGTGAATTTCCGCTATCGTTTCCGAAACGCTCATATTCTGATAAATGTATGTTTTGGTAAAAAGTGCTATGATATGACCGTCCGCAGCAGAAATCTCTTCGCCGGAAATTATAAAAAAATCTTTTTTTATCAGCCCGCGGGCTTTTAATTCTTCCGCTATATTTCTTGCACGGCGGACACCCTCAAAATCGTTATGGTCGGTAATTGCAATCGCACCGAGCCCTTTTTTGTCCGCCTGAATTATTAACTTTTTTATATCGGCAACCGAATCGTGAGAATAAATCGTGTGCAGGTGAGTGTCAACGGCAATTTCATCATCCGTAACGAAAATTTTTTCGGTATTAAGCAAGAAGAAAACGGAATTTGCCGCAAAATCCTGCTCGGCATATTTTTTCTTTTTAAGATAAATCTGCGCGGCATCAGACGGCGCAGAAAAACCGACCGCATTCAGGAAAAAAATGCCGGCGGTCTTTTCATAAAATTTATTTTCGTCAGCATTCAGGCGGTTAAACTCCGGCTCGGAATCCTTCAAATACTCACGAACGGTATCGTTGACGACCACGGGGTATCTCCTACCCTCCTCAAAATCACCCGGCGGATAAAAAATATTCCCGTAGTGTAATTTTTCCGAGATATAATCGTAGGCATAAAGACAATTAAAAATTAAAAATGTAAAATTAAAAATTAAAAATGTTTTTTTTATTTTTATAACATGCATATCTTAGAATGTAATGGTAAGCGACGAGGAAATTTCTAAAGAATAATAATCATCCTGCTTTCTTTTCCTATTCTTAAAGTAACTGCCGGAGGAGCCCAAATTGACTCGCAAATTGTCGGAAATCGTATAATCGCCGCTTAAAGACATTGAATACGTATCGGTATTATTGCTTTCAACTATTTTGTCTATATTTTTTGTATATTTAAGATTGCTGGTCATTGTGAAACGATTTTTGAGGTCAAGTATTGTTGAAGAAAACGGAATTTTCCACATTATCGGTTTAGAAACGTCGTAATTTATTCCCACCGAAACGGCGTGATTTAGAGAGTCCTTCGTTGTTTTGGGAGTTCCATCAATCTCCAAATCTTTTTTCCAGTCGTATCTCGGAGTGAACCGCCAGTCGTTCCATCTATAGCCGACCTGAAATGCTGCCGACTCCGATTTGCCGTCGGCGGTGATTTTTTGCTGTTTAACATCTTCGCCTAAATTTGTGGAAACGCTGTAAGAGGTAAAACAGTCAAATTTTCTTATGAAATTGAATCTGTAATCATAGGAATTGGAAATTGTCTGCGCAAATTTTGTTTTTTCGTCAAAGGCATAATCGTCGGTGGTTCTCTTTGTATATCTCAAATTGACCTGCGTGTCCGAAATATATTTTTCAATAAAGAAAAATTTTTCGGTGTCGGGAATTCCCGCGGTTAAATCGGGCCAATTCAGCGTTATCGTCTGACTCTGCGTGCCGGTGGTCTCGCTTTTTCTATCGGTCTTGGAATATGCGGATGTTGTCGTGATTGATTTAATCGGCATCAGGCGGCCCCTAAAATCTAAAAATTCAAACGGCGAATATCTGGCATTTCCGCGGACGGTATCGGATAAGGTAAGGGATTCTCTGCCTCCGGTTATTATGTTTCTGACCGACAAACTTTTTTCACCCAATTTTTCTCTCACAAACAATTTATTATAAACATATTCCCCTTTGTCAACATTTTTGTAATTATCGCCGTCGGCAATTTCAAACGAAGAATTTAATGACAATGAATTTATCGGGGCAAAATTGACTATATCCCGGGGCGTCAGCGAAACGGAAACATTCCCGTCGGACGTTCTGACAACCGTTTTGCTTACTGCCTCAACATTCCCAGTGGCGCCGCTCTGTAAAGGAACTGTGGAAGTAATCAAATTATATGTCTGGGTTATTCCGGAATTGTAGGAT
The DNA here is from genome assembly GCA_041658185.1 of Elusimicrobiota bacterium. Taxonomy (GTDB): domain Bacteria; phylum Elusimicrobiota; class UBA8919; order UBA8919; family UBA8919; genus UBA8919. The sequence continues at coordinate 106,172 of JBBAAR010000004.1, read as the reverse complement.
GCCGACGGCTGCATCCACGAAAAGATACGGAAGGAAGTTGAGAGGGATGCTGTTTGACCATCGTTTTTCCTGTAGTCGGTTTCATCATCATACATAAGCCGCTTTTTCTCACGGGCGACGGAAAACTTATATGAAGGCGCCAGCGACAAATTTGCAAACGGTTTTACTCCGAACCAGTCGTCAAGCCATCCCATCGGCGTAAAAGATGTTTTCCCGGAATAATCCTGTGTATATGTCTGAAGATACCAATTGGTTGTGAAATTAAACAGGTCCGGGAAATCAGCAGATTTGTCAAGCGGACGACCCCTGAACGCATCGGAGCGCGAATAAGACGCCGAAAGGTCGTTGGGCGTTACATAAAGTTTAAGCGGATTTGTATAATCAAAAGTGCCGTTTGATGTATTAGTTTCATCACGCTGAATTAAAAGATTTGACTCGGTAATTGACCGGGAATACGACGCACCGAGGCGGGGAAATTTTTGTATCATTAGCGACGATGAACTATTTCCGGAAATTGTGGTAATCTTTCCTTCATCCAAAATTGAAACAAGGTTAGGGTCGCCGGTCTGGATTGCCGAGGGTGTTACGGTAACGGTTCTTGAAACGGACGTATTCAGAGGCATAGCCATCCATCTTAAAAATTCCGGCTTCAACAGCCACAACTGCGGCATATTGAAATAACCGGACACTTCCTCGGAGTCCTGATTTGATATCTGGGTTGTCAGCGTTTGAAAATCACGGTTGATAAACTTAAATTTTCCGCCGAAGGTCGCCCAATCGGGAACTGAAAAATCGGCGTTATATCTGTTAGCATAGCCGGTAATTTCATTCGGTTCATCAAGATAAATTTCATCAAGCCAGATTTCGCCGTTGTCAATTTTTGAACCGGTTTCGTTTTTGAGCAACACTTTTATCTGAGTAATATTCGTTAACGACGGATTGCCGACGATGTTCATTGTTCCTTCAGCCGCGGTGACAGTGTCCGGTTTTGTATCGTTGTTTAAGTCAACAAAATTTAGCGTGAATTTTTTCCAGCCGACCCATGCCGGTGGATTATTCCCCATCGTGTCAATTTTATGCTCGTAATATGCTGACTCGGCGCCGAACTGAATAGTGAATGTTGCACTTTTTGATTTATCACCCCACAAATAATATGTCAGTTTCTTGTGTTTTGAGTAATCTGCTGAACGGGAAAAAACGGATTTTGTGGTCACGGTTGAGCCGTTTTCAAGCGTATATTTTAATTGAAGCGACTGCTCTTTTTTGATTTTTAAATCCTTGCTTTCAAGATTGTAAAGGTCTTTATAGACCGACGGAAAATAATCATAAAGCGGTACATAGCCGGTGTTATCAATGTTGTTTATAGCGGAGACAACCATTTCGCCGGTGCCCATAACGATCGGCTTTTCCCATTTGTTTCCGACTATTGAAACATCCGAAAACTGAATGCTGCGATATGCGGAATTTCCAAGCGGCGACTTCACCGTAAATCTTATTTGTTTCGCCGTTTCCCATGTCGTTACATCTCCCAAAGGAACAATAAAATGTTTCCATCCGGGCGGCCACGAAATGTTTTTATAGGCGGTCCCGATTTCATCCTTAAAACCAACTACACCGTCGGGATTTGTGAAAGTTGCCATGTTAAAACTGCCGAGAATGTTATCGTTACGTCTCAAAACGCCGTCGCCGTCCAAATCCTCGGTGTCAATTTTTCCGTTATCCGCACCTATTAAAGTTACGCTTCCGTCGGGATGGTTGAACGCAATTCCGGTATCCTCGCCGGGGTTTAATATACCGTCGGAGTTTTTATCTTCGGTATCCATTACTCCGTCGCCGTCGGAATCCTCGTTTAACGAACCGATTGAAAATGTTATATCGTCACCGGAATTATCACCGTTCATCCAAAAATCCAGAAAAAGTTTTTTTGTGTAGTCAACACCGAGACGGGAAATAGGATAAATAATTGACGCCTCTTTGTTTGGATTGAGTTTATATGAAATGTTCAGAACCTGCTGCTTTGTATCTTTTTCGTCATCTGGTACCGACGAATTAATATCACCGCTTTTCACATCAACATTGTTCCAATAAAAAGAACCGTTTGCCGTTACATCGGCGGATATATTTGCGGAATATTTCCAGGAATCGTCGTCAGATGACATAGTATCCGCCTGTTTAATACCTTCCATATTTTCAATTAAAGCGTTTCCAAAAATGTTAGGATTTCTTATGCTTGAGGCATATTCACCGGAAAATGACGGCTGAAGCGGCAAATCACTGAATGATACTTTCGTATCAAATTCATAGACGGAAATGCTCTCGGGAGTTGAACGGACATCAGGGGATGTCAATGGTTTTGCAGGGAAATTATACAGAAAAGTTGAACCGAAAGAAAAATTATTATACGGGGCATATTCAACGCGGGTGCCGACGACCGTTTGGTCCATCTGACCTCCGAACGGCGCCCATTCGTAAGTTATATCTATAACGGTAGTGTCTGTTATTTTTTCCTCGTTTAAAAATGTTATAAATCCGGAGTCGTAATCCATAAAGTAGTCAATATCCCTTATCAGCGGGTTGCCGTCCATAATGATTTTTTCCGACTGCGGAACTATATTGGCTCTTACAAGATATGACTTAGCGCGGTATCTGTATTCGGTATAAATTATGTAATTCCTTGTCGGTGAGGTAGCATAACTATTTTGCGGGAACGGTTCTTTGTCGTTGCCGGCGCCGTCGGTAAATCTGAAAGTCCCCGCTTCAAAATCCACCTCAACAAATTGCGGATATGCGACATCCGTTGTGCCGATTTTCAGTACCTCGGTCCGGTTTAAATCCATAACCCTGAATATAAAATTGCCTCTATTATCATCACGGATAATTTTTGTTCTTCCTATTGAATAATAATTTTTAAGTTCATAGCCAAGCGTTTCCGTCTCGTCTTTTATCAGTTTGAATGCGGCAAAAGGCATATTATCTATCACCCGGGTGCCGTCTTTTTTCTCATAATCAACCGCAATAACATAATTCTGCCCGATTGATTTTCTGAAAACGATAACGCCCCGTTCGTAATCAATAGTGTAGTCGCTCCCCGGGTATAAAAGGTCGCAGGTCGCTGAAAAAGTTGAGTTGCCGGCGCCATATTTTGAGACGGTTATTGTGGATGTAAGAATTTTATTGTTATCGCCATTTTTATCGTCCACATATATTTTCTCGCTGCCGGGTTTTATGGGAAGATGAGACGGGTCAAGTGCGAGTTTATAATATTTTCGTCTCAAATAACTTGCATCGTTGATGTCCTTTTTTTCAAAAGTGGTTGAACCGCGGAACCGCTTTGTCTCGGTAGTTCCCTTCGTTCTGGAAAACACGCCGTAAAAATTCGCATTCTTATGTTTCAGTTTTGCCATTACACCGAACGCCTGCTTGTTGTAAGAAACAAACTCCGTTCCAGGAAGCGAAAGCGTGATGTCGCCGAATGCCGCATCCTGAACCAACTCATCGGGGTCGCCCTTATAGACGATTGAAATATCCTTTTTATTTTCAACGGTATCGTCGTAATCAACATTAACGGTGATTTTTCTTTTTACCGTTCCTTTGACGCGGACCTGCAGCTGTTGGGCAAGTTCAAATCCGCTGACGGACGGCTGGGTTTTTCCGTCTTCCCTTTCGTGGAGATATTTTGAAGATGTGAACTTCATCCCGATAAATTTTCTGCCGGAAATCGCAAGTTTTGACTCGTAAGGAAGTTCTATCCCTTCCGAAAGTATCGCAGGCACGGTAGGTTCGGACACGACAGCGGCGGTGCTTATTTGAAACAACTCCGGTTTTGCGGTTTCTATCTTCTCTTCTTTGAATTCTCTTTTTTCCTTCTGCTGTCTTATCTGGTTCCACTCGTCAATATCAAACTCCTCTCCCAAAATAATGGGGACGGAGGTAATTAAAATAAAAATAATGGGGACGGAGGTAATTAAAATAAGTTTTTTCATTTTTTTGTATTTTTTTTCCAAGGATGACCGCTATGAGACCATTTTTGACTTAAACCCATATTTTTTAGTTGTTCTATGAACTCTTTTGAGCCAAAAACACCCTGTCTGAAAAATCGTTCTTCGGATCGCATCTCTTTTTCTTTAATTCCGTCCATAACAAATTCCCTGTATAATTTTTGACGGGTTACGGGATTATCAGCCAACCATATGTATTCAGGATTCAAATCTATTATATCATTCTTCTCGCCAAACCCGTAAACACGATAACTGCTCCAAGGATAACTTTCCGGCAATTTCGTTAAACCCGCAACCACGGGATTTATTTCAACATACCTACCCGAAACAAGCAAATAGCGTCCATTCTCTATCAGAAAACTTTTAAATCTGTCCTGCCAGATGTACCCGCAGCCGCCGTATTTTTTGCGATAATACTGGGCATAACTTTGATTCACTCCCCGCATCATTTTTGTTAATGCCGCTCCTGTTGGCGAATTGAGTATTATGTGAATATGATTGTTCATCAGCGAATAATGGTAAATTTTTATGTCAAATTTTTGTTTATTTGTTTCCAGTAATTCCAGATATTTTTTGAAATTGTCATCATTATGAAAAATGTTTTGCCTGTTATGCCCCCTGCTTAAAATATGATAGTTCCCATTTTCAATTGTAAATCTCTTTAATCTCGGCATAAAATACCTCTCATAACTTAAATTAAATTTACGAATTAGATGACTTTTAGCCACTTAATTAACTTTAATTACCTCCGTCCCCATTGTTCCCACTTTCACCTTTTTATGGGCTCATTTAGAATTCTTTTAAGGTTTCTTATGTCATCTTTCACGCTTTTGTTATGTGGATCTAATCTTAAAACAATTTCAAATTCTTGAAGTGCTTTTTTATATTCTTTTAGATAACAATATAAAATACCAAGATTGTTGTGCACTTCTGCAATATTCGGATTTATCCTTATCGCTTCCCTGTATTCTTTCTCTGCTTCTTTAAATCTTTTTAAATTATACAATAAAAATCCGAGATTGTAGTGTGCATTTACATAATTCGGCATTATCCTTATCACTTCCCTGCATTCTTTCTCCGCTTCTTCATATCTTTTTGAATTATATAATAAAACCCCGAGATTGTTGTGCGCGTCTGCATTATTCGGATTTATCCTTATCGTCTCCCTGTATTCTTTCTCCGCTTCTTCATATCTTTTTGAATTATACAATAGAATTCCGAGTTTGTTGTGCGATTCTGGATTATTAGGATATTTTGAAATAACATTCTGCCACATTAGAATTGGCTGTTGATAAAGTTGATTTCTTTTTATTGTCCCATAGCCAAGCAATAAAATATGAAACATTATAATACTACTAAAAAACCAATTGCGGTTTTCATTAAATTCTTCTGCAAAATCTATCTTAAATAAGCTAAAATACAAAAAAACGATGAAAAAATAAAATCCAATGCCGGAAAGGTACATCCGGTTCTCTACTAATGGACTTGTGGTCGGGAAAAAACTGGATGTCGGAGATAGCGTAATAAAAAACCATACTACACTAAATATAACTATCCTTGAATTATTTGTTTTCTTCTTGTAAGTCCTGTAAGTTAACCAGAATATTGCCGCAAGTGAAATAAATGATATTATTGTTTTTAGATCTAATGTCTTTACTGGAGTCATTACATGATATATACAGAGACCGACAGGGACAAGTAACAGTTGCAAGTACCTTAAAATTATATATGGCTGAATAATTAAATAGGAATATCTATTCCAGGTAATTTTTGCCGATACCTCTACATCGCCCAACCCGCCGAGATAAAGATACCGAAATAACAAATAACTAAAAAGTAAAACCCAAAACGGTATGTGATAATATTTTTTATCAATAGTTTTTCTTATGCTGAAATCACTCAGGAAAATATAATCAAAAATCAGCACTATCGCAGGCAAAGTTACTGCTATTTGTTTTGATAAAAGTGCGAATATAAAACACACTAACGAAAAAACATACAGTTTTTTATTTTTTTCAAATGTCTTTATAAAAAACAATAAAGACGAAATATAAAAAAACGTGGCTAAAACATCGGAACGACTGAAAATATACGTTACCGCGGATGTGTTGATTGGATGTACTGCAAAAAACAGGGCTACAAAAAAAGAAAAAACAACGGAATCTTTTTTATAGAGATACAATACTATCTTTTTCGTTAAAAAGAACAGCAGTATCGCATTAAATATATGTATAACAAGATTAAACAGATGATAACCAAAAGTATTTAGTTTACCTAAATAATAGTTCAGTGTGAATGTAAAATATACTATTGGACGAGAGGGGTCGTTCCTATTAAAAAAATTAATATTACTATAAGAATTACTTTTATCATATGGATAAACAAGTTTTGTTTTGAGATTACTTAGTTTTCTTATATCTGAATTTCCTACAATTTTAAACTCGTCATCTAATATAAAAGGAGTATGAAGTGCATTGAAATAGATAACTGTCGTAGCAACTACTATTATCCCAATTGCAAGCCATTGTTTCCAGAGGCGATTCGGAACGGTATTCACAATAAGTTTTTTCATATTTTCTCAAAAAACAAATTATTTGCACTGCTGTAGAGTTTTGTCGGAGGTAATTATCAAATCACTCTTACCGGATATTCCTGTTTCAACATTTCTATCTCTTTCTGTTGCCCGTTAAATTATTCATCAGAAACATCTCTCTCTAATAGAAATAATGGGGACGTAAATAATGGGGACGGACACTATTATTCAATCCGGAATATTGCTACCGTCTAAAAGCATGCTTTTTCCCTTTTAATTACCTCCGTCCCCATTAACCCTTTTAATTACCTCCGTCCCCATTACTTTTACATTACTTTTTATTTCTGCTATTTTACTAAATCAAAGGAAAATAAACAAATAAAAAATCCGAATTGCCGGAAATACCGAAACTCGGATAAGATACTGATTACAACGATAAACACACCGATAACGACGATAAATCAATATCGCTGTCATCGTGCCTTTCATCGCTGCAATCAAATTCTAATTTCGGTAACCCGGCATCCCGCAAACGACGGGATATTGGCTTTGCGCCGTCCTGATTTTTCAGAACTTTGCTATTATCGCTTCCACTATATTTATAATGAAAAAAGTTGATTTTGTCAAGTGGTTTTTGTATAATGAAAAAAGTATGAAAATACTCAACCAGTATATTGTAAAAGAATTTTTCCCGAAATTCCTCACTTCACTTTTGGTTTTAACTTTTATTTTGTTGATGGACCAGTTGTTTGATTTGGCGGATTTACTCTTAAATAAAGGTGCGGGAATACTCAATACCACCAAACTTCTTTTATATATTCTTCCGTCACTGTTTATGTTCACCGTGCCGATGTCAGTTCTTTCGGGAACGGTGCTTCTTTTTTCCCGGATGAATGAGGATAACGAAATAACCGCTATCCGCACCGCAGGAATATCAACCGTGGAAATTATGAAACCAGTATTGTTAATCGGCTTTTTAATCTCTTTTATTATGACTTTTTTTAATTCAACTGTTGCGCCCGTATCAAACTACAAATTTAAAATGCTCTACTACCAGATACTCTACAAAAATCCGGTGTTGCAGTTCTCGGAAAAAAATTTCGTCCAGATGCAGAATTACGATGTCTATATCAGGCAAATTACCGACGACAATATCTTAAAAGGAGTTCTGATTTATAAATGGGAAGAAGGTCTGCCGACAATAACAACCGCAGAAACGGCGGAGATGGCAATTGCTGAAGGCAAGGGAATTTTGTTCCGCCTTAATAACGGAAAGATTTTTCAGGAGAATTATAAAAAGCCGGGCGAGTTTAACCTGTGCAGTTTTTCAAATAACGAAATGATTTTACAACTTAACGAAAGCACGGAGTTCTTAAGGAGAACCGAGGGCAGCGCCCGACAACTTCCGTCAAAAGTTTTACTTTCCAAAATCAAGACAATTCCGGAGAATATAAAAAATTTTTATCTTACGGAATATCATCTTCGGTTTGCGCTCGGATGGGCGGGCTTTCTGTTTATATTTGTGGCGGCGCCGGTTTCTATGATTGCCAAAACGCGGGCGAAAAGTTTCGGAATCGCAATAATGATAGGAATGATTTTTATTTATTATATTCTTTTGGCAGCAGGAACCACCGCGGGTGAAAGAAATTTTTTAAATCCGCTGATTGCGGTATGGATTCCGAATTTTACGGTCGGCATCGCGGGAATTATTTTAATTTTACGGATGTCTAAAAAATGAAACCACAGATGGACGCAGATAAACACAGATAAGACAATAAAAGAATGATTTTATCTGCGTAAATCGGCGCCTTCCCCCGAATGGTTCTATCGGGGGTTTATCTGCGGTTACAAAAGTAAAAATATGAAAATCGTTGACAGATATGTTACAACTTCGTTCTTAAAATCACTTTTCTTTGCAGTGGTGGTTTTTTCTTTCATCATCTGCATAACATATATTTTTGACCGTCTAAATATAGTTTTCAAACTTGGTGCACCCATATCTCTTTTTATACTTTCGCTTGGCTATTCGTATCCTGCTTGGCTATCTCTGATATTTCCGGTTGCAGGACTTCTTGCGGCGATGTTTTCAATGGGAGATCTGGCAAGGAACAATGAAATTACCGCATTAAGAACATCGGGCTTAAGCATTCTGCGTATTTCAATGCCAGTGATTTTTGCGGGCGTAATTCTGTCTACTTTTTTTATGTTTTTTGATAACACGGTGCTTGTCCGCTCAAATAAAAAATATCTATCGGTATGGAAATACAAAATAAAAAAACAGGCATATCAGCCGAATGAGGGCTTTAATGTCGTTCAGATTGAAAACGATAAAATCTTTTCGGCAAAAATAATTGACGGTAATAATGAAAAAATTACAGGACTGATTCTTTTGGGTCTGGATAATCAGATGAACCTTAACGAAAAAATCACGGCAAAAGAAGCAAAATGGAAAAACGGCGAATTAGAACTTATTGACGCAACAGAGGGTCATTTCAACAACGGCAATTTCATCGTAAAAAAATTCCCGCTCAAAACCATTCAATTTGCCAAAAAACCTTCCGAGTTCGTAAATATCAAGAAAAATCCCGACGAGATGTCTTACAAAGAAATATCAGATTTGATAGTACGGCTGGATAAATCCGGAATTCCTTCGCATCAGGAGCAGGTTCACAAACACTCAAAATTGGCAAAACCGGTCGCGATTTTAATAATGATTCTTTTGGGAATTCCCTTTGCGATAAAGACGGCGAAGACGGCGAAAATTTTTTCCTTCGCGGTTTCAATTTTTACAGGGTTTTTGTACTGGGGAACACTTTCTCTTTTTCTTGCGATGGGAATGAATAAGACGATAAATCCTTTGTTTGCCGCATGGCTGCCGAATTTAATTTTTTTGATTGTTGCGGCAATTTTAATTTACAAAACCGAAAAGTCATAAATAAAAAAGCAACCACAGATGGACGCAGATAAACACAGATAAAAGTCAGAATTAAGAATTATCTGCGTAAATCGGAGCCTGTCCCCGAATGGTTCTATCGGGGGTTTATCTGCGGTTACAAAAATAAAAAATTAAAATTTTATAGAAAACGATACATTGTGCGGATTGTTTAATTCGGAGAGTTCCGTTGCCCAGTCAAGTGAATATCTCTCGTAAAACTTGAATCCTGCACCGAGAGTAAAATTGTATCTGTCAGGCATTATTTTTATTCCAGCCCGTAGTAAATATTTACTATAAATTGAATACTCCAGTCCTGCTGAACTATAAATATTTTTTTCTTTAATGATGTACAATCCATCTATTGCGGCAAGCAGAGAGTGGCGAGCGGCTATTGAAAAAATATATGAAAAACCGCTGCGGACTAATACCGGAAGCGACTCCGCTTTGCTTCTGTATTTAAGTGATGTTCCGTAATTCTGCCCCGAAACGCCGAATTTGAACCTGTCATTATATGATTTAATCTGCAACCCCATATCAAAGGCGATTGCTGAGGCGGTATAATCTTCAACTAACTTTGTTGAAAGATATTTTAGATTGTAGCCGACGGACGCATTTTTTGACCAATACCCGCCCCATCCCAACATCAAAAGATAATCCGACGCTGATACGACATTTTTTGATGTGCCGTTCACATAATTTATTTCCATTTCCCCGCCGTTTAGATGAAAGATACCGAAAGCCATGCCGCCTTTTTTGGAAGACGGAATCGGTAGTCCGTATACAACCGACGCTTTGTAATCATTACTTAAGCCCGTCGTAAAAAATGTTGAGAGCTGCTTTTTTGAAACATCGGCAAGCAGGGCGGGATTGTAAAACATTGAATAAATATCACCGCCTAAAGATGAGCCGCAGTTCCCGAGCGCCATTTGTCTGACGCCGACGGCAGACAGCAAAGTAGTACCGGCGGTTGTGCCGGCGCCTTTGCCAAAAAGACAGATGCAAGATACAAGATGCAAGATGCAAGTAAAAGCAATGACTTTACCTGTATCCTGTATCCTGTATCCTATATCGGTTTTATTTTTTAACGGATAACGCATATTTTTTTTATTTCTCTGTAATCGGGGGCTGTAATCTGAACAAGATAAATACCCGAGGAAACAACAGAACCATCCTCGTTAAGCCCTTCCCATTCAACTGAACCGACACCCGCAGAAACATCCTCATTCAAAAGTGTTTTTACAAATCTTCCGTCTAAAGTGTAAAGTTTAATCGTAACCTTTCCGTCTTTCGCTGTTTTATAATAGACAGTCGCTTTTTCGGAACCTGGCACAAAAAGATTGTTGACCGGTTTTATGTTATTCGGTTCACTTGTCAAATCGGAATAAGTCGCAGCGGCAATTCCCGTAAAATTATTGTTATTTGAATAATAACCGGAAAGAATCACCGCTTTATTTGCCGGTAAAAAATTATAGCCGATTTTTAATGGAGTGACGGTGTATGTGCCATCGCTCAAATCAGTAAATGAATAATAACCGTTAGAATCAGTAATCGTCTCAGACGAAATACTATTTGCTAACAAATGAAGTACTGTTTCTGCAATACCTTTTCCCGCTGCGTCTCTTACATATCCGCCGATAAAAGGTTTATATGAGACGGTAAATGATGAGAGTTGGACATAATTTGAGATATTCAAAACATTTACCATGCTTGGCTGACCGTTATATTCGTTTGAATAACCCGGCGTGAAATTAAGACGTGTTCCGGGCCAGAGGTCGCCGGAATCACCATAAGTTACTGACGGGTCTGTATCGTCCGCCTCCTCAATATCAACCGTTCTGTGCGAATAGTTATTCAGCGAATTATTTGTTTTTCTATCGGATAAAGTTGTGCCGTCAATTACCCCCTCGTCAATATGCCAAATAAGAAGTCCGTTTCCCGGTGTTGACGGCGAATACGCCGTTTTTGATGTGTGATATACGACAAAATACTCAGTTTCAGTATCCGGTATTTTTAATTTATAGACGGATGCAGCGGATGTTTCAAAAGAATAGGAAGTTAGATATCGCGTTCCGGATGAAATTTCCACATAATTAAGCCACCTGAGTTTTTCCTTTTCCCAACCGGACGGATGCGAGGGTTTTGCGCCGGCAGGACTCCCAAGCCAGACACCGTAGTCCATCAAAGACCACGAGCCGACCTGTGTATCTCCCCCTCCAATACCGGTTGAATACAAATCCCATAGCCCGATATGATGACCGAACTCATGACAGGCAACGCCTATGTTAGATGCACCGTCCTCTTTTGCGGCAATATTTGTACCCTCTGTAAAACCGAAAGTCGCTGTAAATGGACCCACATAAGCGGCCCAAATATTGCCATCATTCACCAAATTATTTACCTTGGTTGATTCATTCCCGTAGCCGGCATGTGCAACCATCACACCGTCATAGTTTGACGATGTTACATTTCCGGCACAGGCGTTTAATGAGTCAATCATCAATTGCGAAAGCGATGCATCGGTATCGGCACCGTAATCGGACATTGGGGTTGTTAAGGTGAAAGGTGTCTCATTTCCTGATAGCGACGTTACAGAACCGGTGGAATGAAAAAACGTAATTTCAAGATTTAGTTGTCCGTAAGATGCCTCTTTATAAAAATTTTTAAGGTAATCAAAAGTTATATTAAATCCGGTAATGTCCGAAGAAGTCATCGTATTGGCTCCGGAAGTATTAGTCCCCGCATCGGAAAAATTGACCAGAATCACGGCAATTTTTCTTGTCCCGGTTGTACCGACCGTTTTTGCAATCATCTGCGGTGACAACCCTGCTTTTTGAAGCGTTTTTATGTCCGGAAGTTGGTGAACATATTCTTTTGGACCAGGATTTTTTCCGTTGATGTGAGGAACAGAATGAAGAAAGGTTAAAAGTAAAAGGTTAAAGGTTAAAATAATGGGGACGGAGGTAATTGTTTTTCGCATAACGACTTATTAACAGTTGTGGATAACTTACTAACAATCAGAAGTCAAATGAAATTGTTAAGGCAGCGGCGCCCGATGCAGGGACCTCTGTTCCGCCGGTAACTTCAACCATATCCGTTGACATCGCACCGCCGAAATCAATAACAAAGTGGGCGAGCGTTATACCGAAACCGCCGGTGTAGGCAAGTTTTGAAGTTGATTCAGCCAGGTTTTTCATCAAACCAGCACGCAAGGCGAGATTGAACCATTCACTATTAACAAGATTGAACTCGTTGCCGAGACCCCACAGGCGGGAATCGTAGCCGGGAAGCGGTGTTGAGTTTGTCGTCAAATCCAAATCGGATGAAATCGTCCACCAGTTAAAAGGCCACAAAGCCACACCGCCTCTAATCTGCGGCGACATTTTATATTTTGAGCCCTCACCGTCTGCAATCGCTTCAGCCGGCTGGTCAAACGACGGCGAGTTTATATTTCTCAACAAAAGCCCGAATTGAGTTTTCTTAAAAATTAAAAGCCGCTCTTTTTTGAGAAGAAACCCCAAATCCAAACCGAGGCGATTTGATACCTTTTGATTATCAGTTAAATCAGCAAAAGGGTCCACTTCATCATCGGAGAGCACTTTTGCTTTGGCATAGCCGACATAACCCTTCATATATTTGAGGTTGCCGCCGACATAAAGCCCTTTCAATATGCCGCCCAAAACCGCAGTTGACTGAACATATGGAGCGGACCGGCCATAGCCCAGCGATGCTTCAAAAACGGATGCTCCCCTGACCGTTAAATTTGAACTGTTTTTCGCATATGAAGATGAGCCGGAAAGATTGCTCTCAATTATGGATTTCACAAGCGGCCATGCATCGTTGATTTGTTTTGTATAATCGGCAATCTCTGCCGGGGTCATGACAGTGGTGCCGAGTTGAGCCGCTATAATCGGGTCTGTTGCCGCCCGGACAATAGCATTTGCTAATGCCTGTTCAATAGAAAGCCCTGCGGGAAGCGTAATAGTTACATTAGTATTAATCCCAAGATCTTTAAGGGTTGTATTAATATCTCCTAAAATTCCGGATGAAAGCGTATTGGCGGATGCGGCAAGCCCAGGGTCGGAAGGTGTGGAAAAAATATCAACGCCTGTAGATGCTTTATACTCGGCATTATAATCATTTATAATACTCCCCAAATCTACACCTTCAAATTCTTCGGTGGATGCCGGCAAATCGGCTTTTTTAATTCCAGGCGTTAGGTTTGACGAAAATGAACCTGCACCGAGACCCAGATTTTTAATATCAATGGAAGGGTCCATACCGAAAGATGTAAAATTGTTTATAGCAACCGCAAAATGACTGACCCGTATATTCGCACCTGCTGAAACATCAACCAAAATACCTTTTGACGGGTCGTTGAGATTGTCAAGTTCTTTAATACCTGTTGCAAATGCGGACAACTGGTCCAAAGAGATTGCCTTGCCTGTCTCTTGAGCAGCTGAAATATCGGAAAACTGGTCTGCTATATCAGAAAGACGGTCGGCGGAACCCAGAATATCACCGGTCGCTTCCAATCTAACACTGACAGGAATCTGAATATCAAAATCACGTCCTATACCTAATCCGGCCGGATTCCAGTATTGTGTAAGAGCATCCTCGCCGATTGCTACAAATGCCCCGCCCAAAGCCAACGGTCTCGTGCCAAGGATTTTGAAAGAATCGGCGCAGAGACAGTGTAAAGTGTAAAGTGTAAAGTGTAAAGAAACTGCAAAAACCAAAAAGAAAATCTTTTTCATAAAATTCTCCGTTTAATGCAAATTTTACCTTCTGATAAAAGTATAACGCAAAATACAAAACTTGTCAAGGTGTTTTTTGACACATTTTCCAATAACTATATGAGAGAGGGAAAAATTTCTGAAGAACCTCAATTTGCGACTTATTTTTTCCAGGAGCAAATTGTCCCGCATACGGGACGATGCGCCACGAGTTCTAACGAGCGTTTCAAAGAAATTTGTTCCCGAGCGATATTTTACGTTCCTTCCTGCCAGGACGAAAGATATTTTTTCTGCTCGGGCGTTAAGTTGTCTATTTTGACGCCTAGTGATGCCAATTTAAGTTGAGCTATTTTTTCGTCAATATCTTTCGGAACTGAATACACCTGATTTTTAAGTTTGATTGCCTTCGGAATTGAAGGCAGATTTTTGACAAGATATTCCGCTGAAAGCGACTGGTTGGCGAATGACATATCCATAACGGAAGCCGGATGTCCCTCGGCAGCAGCAAGATTTATTAGCCGTCCGTCAGCAAGAACATAGATTTTTCTGCCGGAATTCAGCGTGTACTCATCAACGAACTCTTTCACTTTTCTAACTTTTTTACTCTCTTTTTTTAACGCGGGGATGTTTATCTCAACATTGAAATGACCGGAATTGCACACAATCGCACCGCTTTTCATTTTTAAAAAATGCTGACGGTTCACAACATTTATGTCGCCGGTTAAAGTGACAAAAATATCGCCCACATAAGCGGCATCCGACATCGGCATTACTTGAAAACCGTCCATCAACGCCTCAATTGCTTTCAAGTGGTCAATTTCGGTTACTATTACATTCGCACCCATACCCTTGGCACGCATTGCGACACCGCGACCGCACCAGCCGTAACCGGCAACAACCACATTTCTTCCCGCTAAAAGCACATTTGTCGCACGGATGATTCCGTCAAGAGTTGACTGCCCCGTGCCGTACCTGTTATCAAAAAGATGTTTCGTGAGGGCATCATTGACGGCAATTATAGGATATTTTAACACACCGTCTTTTGCCATTGCTTTAAGCCGAATTACGCCTGTTGTCGTTTCCTCTGTTCCGCCGATAATATTTTTGAGATTGTATTTTCCGGAATGGAGAGTTGAAACAAGGTCGGCGCCGTCATCCATAGTAACATGCGGATTTGCGGCAAGAACCGACTGGATGTGCCTGTAATATGTTTTGTTATCTTCACCTTTAATCGCAAAGGTGGAAATTCCGAAATCATTTACCAACGAAGCCGCTACATCGTCCTGGGTTGAAAGCGGGTTTGAAGCACAAAGCAAAATTTTTGCGCCGCCGGCCTTCATCGTTATCATCAAATTTGCCGTTTCACTCGTTACGTGAAGACACGCGGCAACAGTGATATTTTTAAGCGGTTTTTCTTTTGAAAATCTTTCTTTTATCAGACGAAGAACCGGCATATCCCGTTCAGCCCACTCAATCCTGTCTTTTCCTAATTTTGACAACTTCAGATTTTTCACGTCGTAGTTCACACTGCACCTCCATATTTATTTTAGCCACGAATTAACACTAATACACACTAATTTTTTCGTGTCCATTCGTGGTTCCATTCTTTTCATTTAACTGCTGATTTTAATTCAGCCGCCTTGTCCGTTTTTTCCCACCTGAATTCGTTTCTTCCGAAGTGTCCGTAAGCAGCCGTTTTTTGATAAATCGGTCTGTGAAGTTCAAGCGTTTCTATTATTCCCCTCGGTGTTAATGGAAATATTTTTCTGACCGCTTTTTCAAGTTTCGCATCAGCCACACCAGTGCCTAAAGAATCAATCATAATTGAAACCGGCTCGGCAACGCCTATCGCATAAGCAAGCTGAATCATGCATTTTTCGGCAAGACCTGCGGCAACAATGTTTTTGGCGATGTATCTTGCCATATAACACGCTGAGCGGTCAACTTTCGTCGGGTCTTTTCCCGAAAATGCACCGCCGCCGTGAGGTGCCATACCGCCGTAAGTATCAACTATAATTTTTCTGCCGGTCATTCCGGTATCCGACTGCGGACCGCCTATTACAAATCTGCCCGTAGGGTTTATGTAACAGTCTTTTTTGAAATTGAATCTTTTCATAAGATTTTTTGGAATTGTGGGAAGTATCACCGTATCAATTATTTCCTGTTTTGCCCAGTTGGCAAGATTTCCAGTTTTTTTATCCACGGAGTCCTCGGTGTGCTGCGTTGAAATAACTATTTTTTCAACGGCAGTCGGACGGCCGTCCACATATCTCACCGTAACCTGTGATTTACCGTCGGGACCGATATATTTCAGTATGTTTTTTTTTCTCACTTCGGCAAGCCGCATTGTCAGTTTCTGTGCAAGCGTTATAGGAAGCGGCATCAGTTCTTTTGTCTCGTTACAGGCATATCCAATCATAAGCCCCTGGTCGCCGGCGCCGATTTCCTTCCCAGATCTTCCCACACCCTGAGAAATATCCGGCGACTGCCGGCCGATGGCATTCAATATCCCGCAGGTCTGATAGTTGAAACCATATTTGACATCAGTATAGCCGATACCCTTGATTACATTCCTGGCCAAATTCTGAACGTCAAGAAAGGCGCTTGTCGTAATTTCGCCGCCGACAATCAAAAGCCCGACGGTGATATACGTCTCACAGGCAACCCGGCACCGGAAATTATTTTTCAACGGCGGGTCCTGCCTGAAAACTTCGTCCAATACCGCATCCGAAATCTGATCGCATACTTTATCCGGATGCCCTTCCGTCACCGACTCCGAAGTGAACACATAATCTCCGCAAAACATTTTCCCTCCTCCTTAATGGATTTTTCTTTTCTACTTAATTTTTATATTAAAGCAAATTTTTTTTGCAAAATCAAGTAATTTATTTGTTTTTGCAATTGAATCCGTTTCCGAGTATGTCCTTAAAACCGGCTCCGTGCCCGACGGGCGGAGCAAAAGCCAGTTATCATTTTCAAAAATTATTTTTATACCGTCATATGTCCTGACTTCTTTTATGCCTTTTTTTTTGCTGATGAAGTTTTTGACATGATTTGTGAATTCATCTTTATCAACGGGTTGTTTCAATTTTATGTCAATTCTTTTATAATATGATTTCCCGAATCTTTTTTGCAAGTCATCAACCAACTCAGAGAGTTTTTTCTTTGTTTTTGAAAGCATCTCGGTAATTAAAAGCGCATTTAATATACCGTCCCGTTCCGGTATCCCGCCGCGCCATCCGTAACCGCCGGATTCTTCACCGCCGAGCATTACATTTTCAGCGAGCATTTTCTCACAAATATATTTGAACCCGACAGAAACCTCTTCAAAGGGAAGCCCGAATTTCTTTGCAATTCTTTCGGAGAGATAGCCGAGCGAAATCGCCTGAACAACTTTTCCCTTTCCTTTTATTTTTCTTCCTTCCAGAAGATACAGCAAAATTAGAGGAAAGACAATGTGCGGCGAAAGATACCTGCCTTTGTCGTCTATAACACCAAGACGGTCGGCGTCGCCGTCAAAAGCGAAACCTACGGCTGACCTATTTTTCAATACCGTTTTTTTTAGTTCCGTGAGATTTTTTTCTATCGGTTCGGGATTGATACCCGAAAACAGAGGGTCGCGGTTATTATGCATTGCAACTATGTGTTTTTCATTTTTGAGGATTTGCTCTAAAATGCCGGCGCCGCTGCCGTGCATAGAATCAATCGTGATTTTTAATTTTGAAGCCGAATTTAATTTAACAAGTGATTTAAGATATTTTTTGTAATCGTTAATAATGTCTGCGATTTTTATTTCATCATCGGTAATTTTGACTTCGTTTTTATAAAGGAACCCGGAAATTGTATCAATAATTTTTTCCGAAACCGAACCTCCGTATTGAAGTTTTATTTTTAAACCGTTCCAGACGGGCGGGTTGTGGCTTGCAGTAATCATAATGCCGAGACAATCATTTTTTTTACAATATAACGAAACTGCCGGAGAAGTGGCTGCCGACTCTGAAACCGCCGCAGATATTCCGTTTGCAGAAAAAACTTTTGCTGTATGTAAAGCAAATTTCTCCGACAAAAAGCGGTTATCATAACCGATAACTACAGAGCGGAGCGTAGAGTGCATAGAGCGTAGTTTTTGTCCTCTGTCCTCTGTCCTCTCTGCTCTATCCGCTGTCTTTATATAATCCGCAATCGCCTGGGCGGCAATCCCAACATTCTTAAATGTGAAGTCCTTTGCTATTATCCCGCGCCAGCCGTCGGTTCCGAATTTTATTCTATTTGCTTCTTCCATAATCGTCTTCCAAACGGACAACATCCCGGACCTCGGGTGTTGAAACCTCCAGGAGCGTTACATCGCAAAATTTTGCATACATCCTGTGAATTTTTTTCGGCGGGATAACGATGACCGAATTTTCATTCATTATTTTCTTCCCGGTTCGCAATTCCATAACATACTTGCCTTTAAGCGTATAAATTGTCTCATGCTTTACTTTATGATACTGCTTACTTAAACGGTGTCCTTTTTTAATAAAAAGTATCTTCCCTACATATTTTTTTGTGAGGGCGAACCATGTTTCCTTACCCCACGGTTTTTTGACTATTTTCATAGTTTGCTGTATCTCCTTACTACCGTTTTATCCCCTACAACACAACCTGCCCTGAGATGAGCATTCTCTTCTATAATACAATTTTTGCCGACTAATGAATTCTCAATTTTACTGCCTTCCTCCAATATCGTCTTATCTAAAATTACACAGTCGGAAAGAAAACAACCTCCCCCGATTTTAACATTATTTCCCAAACAAACATTGCCATAGATTGTGGTTTTTTCGGATATTTGAGTATTATCACCGGCGACAAGATGTCCGAAAATTCTTACACTTTTTGCTATTTTTGAGTTTTTACCGATAACATTTTTTTTCATCCGGTTCATTAAATCGTTGTGAACCTGCAGATATTTTTCGGTAGTTCCTATATCAATCCAGTAAGCGGAATAAATATAACCGTAAAAGGGAATTTTTTTATTCAGCAGCGTCGGAAAAAGTTCCCGCTCAACGGAATAAACAACGTCCGGCGGCATTTCTTTAAAAATTTCCGGCTCAAAAATATAAGTTCCGGCATTGACAGTATCTACGGTAATCTGATTAAGCGACGGTTTCTCAAGAAATTGCAGTATTTTCCCGTCTTTGGCGGTCTCAACAAGGCCGAAACTGGTAGGGTCCGGGACACTGACAAGTGAAATTGTAGCTTTTGATTTTTTGTTTCTATGAAATTGTATGAGTTTTGCAAGGTTAATTTCCGTAAGGACATCCCCGTTGAAAATAATAACGGAATCATTTACAAATTTTTCGGCATTCTTAATTGCGCCGCCGGTGCCAAGCGGAGTTTTCTCAATCGCATATGATATTTTGACGCCGAACTTTTTCCCGTCACCGAAATATTTTTTGAACTCCGACGGTAAATACGCCATACAAAGAATTATCTCTTTTATTCCGTACTTTTTAAGAAGTTCTATCTGATACAAAGAAAACGGCTTATTTAGTACGGGAAGCAACGGCTTGGGAGTATTGCATGTCAGAGGTCTAAGCCGCGTTCCGAACCCGCCTATCAAAATTATCGCTTTCATTTTTTGTACCTCTCCTTAAAATATCCGAATGTTTCTTTAAGACCCGCGTTGAAATCAATTTCTGCGGACCAACCAAGTTTCTCTTCCGCTTTTTTCACATTAAGCGAACTTTTGAATAACTCGCCGGTTCTTTGCGGTCTATACACGGGTTTTTGGGAATAGCCGGTTATTTTTGAGAGTTCGTAAAAGAGCTGATTAACGGATTTTGTTCTACCTGTGCCTATGTTAAAAATTTCATTTTCCCCTTTATGAAGCGCTATTAAATTAGCGTTAACTATATCGGAAACAAATACATAGTCGCGCATCTGTTCGCCGTCGCCGAAAATATTTATCGGTTCGGATGCCAGAATTCTGTTAATGAAAATTGCAACAACACCCGCTTCACCGTGGGGGTCCTGACGGGGACCGTAGACATTGCCGTAACGGAATGCGGCATATTTTAGTCGGTATGTTTCCGAATAATATTCAAGATAGTGCTCAACGGTATGTTTTGTTATACCGTAAGGAGAAAGCGGTCGGGGAGTTTGTTTTTCCGACGGCAGAATTTTACCGCATTCACCGTACATAACTCCGCCTGAAGAAGCAAAAATAAATTTTTTAATTTTATGCCTGATGGAATTTTCAAGAAGATTTATAGTGCCTATAACATTTGTCTGCGCGTCAAAAACCGGGTCAGCCACCGATTTTCTTACGTCAATTTGGGCAGCATGATGATTTACTATATCCGGTTTTTCTTTTTCAAATATCCGTGCAATCTGTTTTTTATCTGTGATGTCTGTGTTATAAAATTTCGCTTTCGGGTTTATATTTTCTTTTTTTCCCGTCGATAAATTATCAACAATAACGACAGGGTATCCCGCTTGAATATATGCATCCGAAATGTTCGAAGCAATAAACCCCGCACCGCCTGTTACTAAAATTTTTGATTTTTTTCCCGCTTTGCGGGATTTCGTTTCATTCAACATTTTTTCAGTAAGCGCCGCACCCCGTCAAAACCGCCGGGACCGTCTTCAATATAATTCTTATATCCAACGCTATAGACCAGTTTTCAAGATAGTAGACGTCCAGCCGCTGCATCTCCTCATATGATAAATTTTTTCTACCTTTTACCTGCCAAAGCCCTGTGATACCCGGTAAAACTTTAAATCTTCTTTTTCCCGCTTCGCCGAACGTCTCCGCCTCTTTTACCGTCTGCGGACGAGGACCCACGATAGACATTTCGCCTCTTAAAACATTGATGAACTGCGGGAGTTCGTCAAGAGAAAACCTTCTTAAAAAACTGCCGGCTTTCGTTATCCTGGGGTCATATTTCGCTTTTTCACCGCGACGGGTAGACAAATGAAGAATTTCTTCTTTGCTGAATTCTTTTTCCGGATTGGGTATCATCGTTCTAAACTTGAATATGGAAAATCTTTTCCAACTGTGACCAACCATATTCCGGTGAAGAAAAAACACACTGCCGCCGTCGGAAATTTTGATAAAAATTGCTATCACCGACAGAGGAACGGCAAATATTGAAAATATAATAATGGAAACGGATATATCCATTAACCGCTTAATAAAAAAATTCCATCCATACAATGAAATTGACTTAAAACGAAAAACCGGAATACCGATAAATTCATCTATTACAATTTCGCCGCGGGTCAATTCCAAAACATCAGGAACAAATCTGAAATCAACGCCGAATTCCTCGCAAATGCTTGAAATTTTAAGAATTTCATCGTGTGAAATTTGACTTTTTGAAAATATAACTTCGTTGATGCCTTTTTCTATTATAAAATTTCTTAAATTATGCCCGTCGCTAAAATGTGAATAATGCACTTCAAAATTTCTCCTGTGTTTTAGTATTTTTTTTATATCCTCGGCGATTTTCCCTTCACCCAAAACCAGAATTTTATGGGTCCCGAGCAAAAAATTGCCGATATAACCATCTGTTACTCTTATAATTTCGTGGAAACAAAATATGACAACTGTACTAATTATAAAAGCGATTGAAAGCATCGCCCGGGAAAATGTAAAATCACGGTATAAAAAAGTAATCGCCGCAACAAGTACCGTTCCCAAAAATACACCTTTGAGTATTTTCAAGAACTCGCTAAATATGTCAATTTTTTGCTCTGCATAGAAACCGGTATAAACGAAAATTACTGCCCAGAGAAATATGACAACCATTATGGCGGTATGATACAAATCAAACGGCGGGATACCTTTTGGAATCTGTAAAAAACCCGAATGAAACCGGAACCAGTAGGCAAAAATAAAAGAAATGTATATAGCAAAAATATCAGATAAAAAAAGTGCCAAAGGAAATAAAATTTTTCTGATTTTTAGACCCATAGTTTATTGATTATATCTTTTTTTTAATTTTTCGTCAATATAATTTTTTATTAATTCAGAGAATTTTTTTCTTCCGAACCTTTCGGCAGGTTCTCGAACTTCACGTGAATTGAATTTCATATTCTCAAATTTTAATACGGATGCGGAAAGCGATTCCGCGGTCTGCTCATTAAAAAAAATACCGGTTTTACCGTCAATCATCGTTTCAAGTACGCCGCCTTTTTTGTAAGCGATAACCGGTTTCCCGCATGCCTGCGCTTCAACGGGAACGATTCCAAAATCTTCTTCGCCCGGAAAAATTACCGCTCTGCAGTTTTGGTAATATTTTCGCAATTCATCATTATTTCGCCAGCCTAAAAATTCAATATTTTTTCCGGCAATTCTTTTGAGTTTTTTTTCGTCCTGACCGCTACCAATAATTTTAAGAGGCAGTTTAAGTTTATTAAATGTTTCTACGGCTAAATCAACTTTTTTATACGGTGCGAAAGCGGAAACGATCAAGTAATAATCGGTAGAGGGTAGCGGGTAGCGGGTAAAGGGTATGAAAAAGTCAGTATCAACAGGGGGATAAATTACATCGGCTTCACGGTTGTAATGTCTTTTAATCCTTTCCTTGACACATTCGGAAATCGCAATAAAATAATTTACATTTTCCGAATTTTCTACGTCCCATTTCCGAAGATACGGTTTTATCATTTTCATCGCAAATTTTATATAAAATCTTGAATCGCCGAAATATTGTTCATACATATCCCAGATGTATCTCATAGGAGTATAGCAGTAACAGATATGCAGGGAATTTTCCGGTACTTTAACCCCTTTTGCCACGCAATGGCTTGATGATAAAATTAAATCGTAGCCGGTTAAATCAAACTGCTCTATTGCTTTCGGCATCAAAGGTAAATAATATCTGTATTTTTTTTCTATATCGGGAAAGTGCTGAATAAAGGAAGTTTTTATGTCCATTCTTTCTATCGTTTCCGATACCGTACCTTTTATATAAACAAGCGTGAAAACCGTGGCCGAAGGAAAAAGTTCACAGAAAACTTCCAGACATTTCTCACCGCCGCGCATTCCTGTAAGCCAATCGTGAATAATCGCAACTTTCATTTTTTTCTTAAATCAAAAATTTTGAATTCCCGTTCTTCATATATTACTGAATAATTTTTTTAAAAATCCGCTATATTCCGGCTTTGGCGGCGGCAGTTAATTTTACTATTTGAATACCACTCATCGTCTTAATATCGTTATCCAAATGTCCGTTGTCATTGATTAGTACTTTGTAACCTTTGCCGATAATTTCACTTAATCGGATTTTATCGGGTATGTGAGGATAGGCAATAATGTCGGTGTAGAACATTGTCTCAATGGGATGCTCGGAGTTAAACAGGATAATGTTATTACCCTCAAACTGGTTTTTCAGATTTTTAATTTCACTTGCCCAAATCGGGCTTCTTTCTCTTATTTTAAAAGGTTTAATTCTCTCAATTGAATATCTTACGGGTAAAGCTATCAACAGAAAGAGGATAGTATATGTCAACCGCTTGTATTTTATGATATGTTTACGACTGTACAAGTAATTCCAAAAAACGGCCGTTATTATAAAAACGGCGGGAGCGGTAAAAAGGATGTACCCTTGCATTTTGGTTTTTGCGAAGGAAAAAAACAGATAGGGAATAAGAAACCAAACGGCTAATGCCAATCTTTTATAGTCCCGCCGGTTTTTCACGGTTTCCCACATAAACCAAACTATCGGCAGATAACTCAATTCACCGAAAATTATTCTTATTTTGCCGAAGTGATAATAAAAGGGCCCGCCAAGTTTATCCAATACTTCTGTTATGTGCTTTAAGTTAAAAGCACTTTCCCATTTTGCTTCTAAAGGGAATATATTGTAAATGTACAATTGCCAAGGGACGAATGTTATCAGAACCATCAGGCAAAGCAGAATGAAGTTGACAAGGATTTCTTTTGATGTAAATTTTTTTGAGTCAATTACGAATAAAAACCAGAGCGGTAAAACTATAAGTGCAGGAAGCCACTTTGAGAGAATCGCAGCACCGACGCTGATACCGCATAAAAAGTTGTAAATAATTTTTTTGTTCTGTGCAAATTTAACGGCAAACAATACGGCCAATTCAACGAAAAACAAAAAAAATATATCGATATGGTCTGTTGCAACCCTGCCGCCGGTCATTTCAATGATAAGTCCATGTATTGAATATAAAAATGCGGCAATGAATCCTACTTTTTTGTCGAATAAATTCCGGCCGATTAAATAAATTAACCAAATACCTATAGTTGACAAGATAATGGAAGGAATTCTTAAAGCGATTTCATTAATTCCGAACAGCCATAAACTTACAGCCATCGTCCAGAGAGGTAGCGGCTGTTTGTGCACCCAGATATGATTACCTGTCCAGTTTTTGTAATCGTAAGGTAAAACCGGTTTGTCGTAAAGGGTCGGAATTAGCGGATGTTTTATGAGATTCTTTGCAACTAATGCATGATATCTTTCGTCCCAAGAGTGCAAATAAAAGTCAGTTGCCACATAAGTTCTGAGAAGGATTCCACAAAAGATTAACAAAAGAATCGCATGCTTGAGGTTATTCTTCTGAAACAGCTGCCATGAGAAGAAATACCCTGCAGCACATAAAAAAATCGTCAGTATTCCAAAAATAAGGTTTTCCATAAAATAGCCGGGTTCTTCTGAAAAATTTTGTTATTCATCTGATTTTAAATTTTAATTTCCACACAAGAAAAATCGCTTCCCAGATAATATTTTTTGAGATTTTAGATTTGCCAAGTGTTCTATCGGTAAAAAATATGGGATATTCAAAAATTTTATAACCAAGTTTATAGGTTCTATATTTCATTTCTATCAAAAATCCGTAGCCCTCTGATTTTACTTCGTCAAGGTCTATTTTTTCAAGAACCTGTCTTCTAAATCCCATAAAACCGGTTGTAGAGTCGTTAATGGGAAAATGAAGAATTGTTTTGGCGTAAAAATTTCCGCAGCGGGAGATAAGTTTTCGTTGAACAGGCCAATTTCTAATACCACCACATCTGACATAACGAGAACCTATTATCAAATCAAATTCATCAAGTTTTTTTACAAATTCCGGAAGATATTCCGGGTTATGTGAGAAATCTGCATCCATCGTAAAAATATAATCAAAATCTCTTTCCAATGCCCACTTAAATCCCTGAATGTATGCGGTACCGAGCCCCAGTTTTTTTTCCCGATGAATAATCTCTAACTTCTCATTTTTAATTTTTAACTTATCCAGAATAGACCCAGTACCGTCGGGCGAATTGTCGTCAATGATTAGAATATAAAATCTTTTACAAGTTATCTGTTCTACGATTTTCTCTACATTTTCTTTTTCATTATAAGTTGGAATTATAATAAGCGATTTCATATTTAAACCTTTTCGTAAATTCTCAGCGTTTCTTCCGCCATTTTTTTCCAGGAAAATATTTTTGCTCTTTCAAGCCCTTTTTCTATAAGATTATTTTTGAGATTATCATCGGTGATAACTCTATAAATTGCGGAAGCAAGTTTATCCTCGAACATCGGATTAACCGTCAATGCGGAATCGCCGACGACCTCCGGCAAAGACGAGTTGTTTGAACACACCACCGGACATCCGCATGCCATTGCTTCCAGAGGAGGAAGACCAAATCCTTCGTATAATGACGGGAAAACGAACAAATCCGCACCGCAGTAAAAATCAATGAGTTTATCTTGTTCTATTTCCTCCATTATCAGCACGTCGTTTGCGAGCGAAAAATCGGATATTTTTTTTCTGACATCATAAATATAAGGAATTTTCCCCTTGCCTATCAGAATAAGTTTATGTTTTATTTTTTTTTCTTTTTTTAATTTATTAAATGCTTCTAAAAGCCGTAAAATATTTTTATGCGGACGGATAGCACCGACATAAAGAATATATTCCCCGTATTTTTTTTTCATTGTTTCGGATTTTGCCTGCGAAGGATTAAAATCATCGCTTACTGCCGGATACGTAATTTCTATTTTTGACGGTTCAATATGAAAGTATTTTATAATATCTTTTTTTGTGTTTTCTGAAATCGTAATAATTTTTTTTGCCTTGCGGCAGGCAGTCGCAATCATAAATTTGGCATAAAAATATGCCGGTTTTGAAGACAGATATTCCGGATAAACAAGATGGATTAAGTCATGCACACTTACAACCATTTTTCCAAAATACATAACGGGAATTGAATAGTGCGTGGAATGAAACAAACCGATATTTGCTTTTTTAATTATACCAGGAAAAAATACCTGCTCCCTGACTCCGTAAATCGGGAAATCGGCTTCTATAACCGGCAAATTATATTTTTCCAGTTTGCTTCTGGTCCCGAATAAAATATACTCATCTCTGCTTATTTTCGGCAACAAGCAAACAAGATTTTTTATGTAAGTTCCGATGCCGGAACTTTCTATCATCCTTGCGTCAATTCCGACTCTCATTTTTAATTACCGAACCGCATTGAAAACCGGTTTGTCCCGACATTTTAGATTTTTACCGCAATAATTTCAAAAACCCCGCTGATGTTGTTTAATAACGGTATTTTTGAGAGTAAATTATCAAGAGGAATTAAAAGAAAATACAGGTTGCCGTAAATTTTTTTTATGAAACCGGGAAGACCGGTCAGGTTTTTCGGCAACACACTGCTTCTTTTTATTTTAACGACTTTGAATCCGGATTTTTCAAACAATCTGTAAATACTCTTTTTATTGAATTTTACGGGATGAACGCTGATGCCCCTTTTTTTTGCAATCCATTCCGTATATGAAAATTTATTCGGAAGCATATAGATAAAAAATTTACCGTTTTTTTTCAGTATTCTTCTTACTTCGCCGAGAGAAGCATCAATATTCTCCACATGCTCAAGCGTGCCGCAGGATAAAACTGCGTCAAACATTTCGTCTGAAAAAGGCAGACGGAAATTTTCTTTACCGTAAATTATATCTATCCCGGAAAAAACCGGGAGCTTTTCTATATTATCCCGTTTTAATACTTCATACGCCGTTGCCGGAAGACCGCGGTTTTGCATAAGATACGTCATATGTCCATAGCCGCAGCCCCAGTCAAGAATTTTTCCCGTTTTTATTTTTTTCTTTATTTGTTCGGCGATACGGATATAATTTGCAATTCCTACTTTATTAGAAAGATGTTCCAAATCACCGTTGCCGACGGCAATCCCTACAAAGGCGGCTTCTTGAAGTTCAACTAATTCACGACTTTTCATTTTTGGAAATCCCTTTCCGGAAATAAAATCACGGCAATAAAAGGTATTAAACCTTTTGTTTTCATCGCTCGCTCGGAAAAACAAACAAGTTTGCTTTTCGCTCGTTCGCTTGAAAATAGAATTTTTTCTGCTTTAATTTAAGTTTTTATTTTCAAACTTGTGAAGTATATCCAAAACTTTATCATAGAAATCCGTATTTTCAGGTTTAACCAATTTCAAGTAAGAAAACTTTAACAAAAGAAACAATCCTAGTAATTTTTGCTGTAATTTAGAATTGTTCTTTTTATAGAAATACAACTGGCTGCTTCTGTAAATTACCAGCGTTTCTTTACCTACTCTTGCCATTGTTTGCCCTAATTTATGCATAATCTCTGCGGATGGTAAAAAAATTACTTTCCAGCCGCCACGGCGGACACGTATACAAAAATCCGGTTCTTCAAAATAAAGAAAGAGATTTTCATCCAATAGACCTACAATATCCAAAACTTCTCTTCTTATAAACATACAGGCGCCGGATACCAGTTCCACTTCCCGTTGCTTTCTTTCAAGAAACTTAACTACAAGTTGTAAAAATTTATATTTGGCAATATGCTCCGGCATAAAAGTTTTTTGCAGCAACTCTTTTAATATGGTAGGCGACCAACCCCACGACATCTGTATAATTTTGCCGGCCGCACCTATCAACTTTGGTCCTACGATTCCCACCGACGGATTGGTTTCCATATAATCAAACATTTTATTCAGTGAATCGTCTAAAACTTCCGCGTCCGAGTTCAGTAAAAGCACATAACTGCCCCGACTTATTTTTATACCCACATTAGTTGCTTTCGCAAAACCCAAATTCTTTTCATTTTTGATAGTTTTTACCTGGGGATATTTTTCCCGAACCAGTTCCAAACTTTCGTCTTTGGATGCATTATCAACTACTATAACATCAAAATTTCCGTGAAAAGGATTTTTAAAAATTGAGCCGAGGCATTCGTCTAATATGACCCTTGTATTATAATTGACTATTATTATTGACAACGAAACATTATTCACATGCACCTTCTTTTAACATAATGGGAATATTTTTATGAACTTTGAATTCCCTGCCGCAAAGAGTACATTGTAAATCTTTCTGCTCTGTTACGATTACATTTTTTTTACAATAAGGACATGCAAGGAATTTTATCAAATCCGCATTTTTGACTTTTGTAAATAATTTTTTTATAAAAACTTTCAATAAAGAACGCAACCCAACCGGAAACGAAAAAGAGGTTTTGTCCAATTGAGCGATAATCTGTTTTACGGATTGACATCCGTTTTTCTCGCTGAAAAAAACACCCGGTTTACCAAAAATATTAAATTTGATTTCTTTGTCCCAGTAATATTCCAAATTAAATAAATCATAATAATGTTTGAAGTAAAACGACATATATGTTTTATCTTTTTTATTAATTAAATCTCCGAAGTATTTCTGCATACTGTCATCAAAAACATCTTTTTCCTTGTGATAAAAAAGAAGACAATCATCTTCTTTTCTGATATAGTATTTGTGAACAACGGTACTTTGTATTTTTTCCTGAAATTCTGACGGCAATTCTATATATCCCCTTTTTCCTACACGCATCAGTTCCTTCATTGCTATTTCCGGATTATTTGTATGTTCAAGCACATGAGAACAATAAACAAAGTCAAAACTATTATCAAGGAACGGCAGCGCAGAAATATCTCCCATTACAAAAGGTCTGTCAATTACAAGATTGCTCATCCTGTCAGTATCAAAAATATATTTATCACATAAAACATCCGCTCGCGGAAAAGGACCGTCACCGCTGCCGACATCCAGAACAATCCAGTTCCGCGGCAGTGAAATCATTTTTATTAACTTTTGAAATTTGATTTTCAGAAAATTTATATCATTAAGCATCGCTTTTTTTCAAATAAAAAACTGCCTGGTCTCCATTGTTTTCAGAATTCAGTTTCTTTGCTTTTTGTTTAAACATTTTTATCTCTGAAGATGAGAAAATTGATTTCTTTGGATTTATGCTATACGACTGCTCAGACATTGAAGGTATGTCCTTTGCATTTTGCTCACTACCCCAGAATTGAAAATCCATAGAATCATAAACAACCTCTTTCAAGACCATTTGGTTTTCTTCTGCTAATATTCGCATACTATCAACGGAATGAAGAAAAAAATGTCTCGGTGCGTCAATTTGAACCCAATTTGTTTTGTAGTGTTCCCACGCAAATGAAGAAACGGTAGGAATTCTAATTAAGCAAATACCGCCGTTAGCCAATAATCTTGAAACCGCCTGAAGCGTTTCAGCCGGATTTGGCAAATGCTCAAATGAATGATGAAACATTATTAAATCCCATTTACCGTTAATATTATGAACTCTGTTTTTGATAATTTTAAATCCGTTTTCATTTCTAATATATTTTTCGGGAATATATGGGTCAACACCCCATAAATTCTTAAAACCTATTTTTTGAAGGTCATTTAGTAGTATACCTCTACCGCAGCCGACATCCAGTATACTTGAAGTTTTCGTCAGATGAACTTTGGATAAACTTCTCATACTTTCGTTTGGAAAACCCGTCATAATAAATTTTCCGATAATCCCTTTATTAAAAACAGCGTAATTATTCCTTAAGTTTTTGATAAATATTTTAATCGGGTGCTCGCTTATATTCAAAGCAAAACTGTAATAATCAGAAGGATAATATTTTGACATATCCGACAGAATTTCCGAAATTTGCAGGCAGCCGCATTTTGAACACTGAAAATAAATAAACCTATCTCTGAAACCATACATCATTTCTTTTACTTCATATTCTTTATTATTTTCCGAGTTATCGCAAATCCTGCATTTCATATTTATGCCGCCCGCATTTTTATATTAACTAATATATTTTTAATAAAGGAAATATCCTTATCGGTAAGAATCCGTAAGAACCAAAAACCTGCCATATTAACAATAAATAATAACATTATCTTCACAACCAAACTGATGGGTAGTCCGTAGATAATTGCTGCGGATACAACGGCAACAATAATTATTTTCCATATCCAACTACCCCAATCAATCGCAACTTTATAATAAGATGATAGCACCATGTTTTCCAAAAACAGCACGGTCTCGGTAATTACGAAAGATATGCTTGCTCCGATATAACCGAATTTCGGGATGAGCAAAATATTCAAAATAAAATTTATAAGAAAAGCGGAAATCGCCGTATAGGTGGTAATTTTTTGATTATGATTGATTATAAATATCTGCATCAAAGCATGATTGACAAATACTAAAGGTACGGACCAAAGTAAAATTGAAAATATAACGCCCGTGGGCAGATACTGGCTACCGAATATAAAAAGAACGATTTCTTTTGAAAACAATACCCCCAATATAGCGATAGGTAAACCCGCAACGAATAAAAACTTGACAATATAACGGCAACTATCTGCGAACAAATTTTCAGAGCGTCCGAAAAAATCCGAAAGTACCGGAAAGGATGCACTCACAAAAAGAACCGGCAGCAAAGCAGTAATCTCTATCAATTTAATGCCCGGCGAAAACCATCCGATTTGTATATCGGAACAACCCATAGCAGGCATCAAAATCGTGCCTATATTATGATATGCCGACATAAATAAAGTGCTTAAAAACACCGGTAAAGCTATAATGAAAATTTTCTTAATAAAAAAAATATCGTTATTTAACTTGAACGGAGTTATTTTAATTCTCACCATGAAAAGTCCGAAAACTACACTAATTACCGAGGCAAAAATCATCGCTTCCAGCAATCCATAAAGTCCGCCGTTCAATAACAGTGCCGCAACCCCAAAAATTAAGAGAAACGCTCTATTGCAAAATTTAAGCAACGCCTCGTAATTCATTTTTTCAAAAGCATTGAAAATTGCAATAATATAATCAATCCAGCCGCTCAATATAGACACAACCGCCATCAAAAGTATCGCCCTACCATAGTTTTTGTAATAACCCGTCAGATACCCCGCAAATAAAACAATAAAAAAAGAAACTACGGAAGAAATCAACTTTGCGAAACTTATATTGCCTACATATTTTGCGATATTATGCTTGTGTTGTGAGATATCTCTGATTAAGATGCTGTTGAAACCCATATCAACCAAAAGAGCGCATATAATGGTAAATGAATAGGCAAATGAATTCTTGCCAAAATCGGCAGTCCCCAGTTTTCTTGCAATGATAGCATAAAATAAAAAAGCGAGAATTCTGGTCGCCAGTTCGCCGGTTATTTTATAAAATAAATTCTTACCCGTTCTGATTGCCAGTTCCATTATTACCTATTAAGCCAACTCCCATTCCGAGTAATGTCCAAAAAACAAATTGCGGGGCGGTCCAAAAAAACAAATCCGCCGTCAACTGATTTATCAAAAATCCCGCAAGACCGCAAAAAATCGCCCACACAACAGGATTATCCCTGCTTTTCCAGAGCTTATGCATCCAATAAATAATAAATACAAAAAATATCCCTGCGCCAATAATGCCCGTATCACATAAAAATCTCAAGTACACATTATCGGGCGTGAACGTGTTTTTTTCCACACCTTCCACCCTATATTTCTCATGAACTTTCGGGTAATTTCCAAACCCGACGCCGAAAAGAGGATAATCTTTAATGATATTTTTTGTAGTTATGAATGATCTTAAACGATGTTCAAAAGATTTTGATTGAAACATATTAACGTTAAATTTATCAGTAAAATGAATTTTCATTTCAGACGGTATCAAGAAAAACAAAACGCCAATTATCCCAATAAAAGAAAATACATAAATCCAGTTTTTAATAATTTTTTGAAAGTATTTTTTCCTTGAATAATAAATAATAACTGTAGCAAAACATGCGAACCAGCCGCTGCGGGAAAAAGAAAGAAGGATGGCGAATACAATAATCGAAAAAGGTAAAAATTTAACGGGTCTCGCTTTGTTTTCCATATACAAAAATGACAGCGGCAAAAATAAAATGAGGTATGCGGCAAAAGGCAGCTGATTGCCTATCGTTGACCTTACAAAATGAAGCGGCCAATCCATCGGTTTAGGATAAAGATACCAGCTGCTGAACACTTCTATTATACCTGTCAGAGAAATCAGAGACGCACAAATAACAAAAATGGCAACTGCTAACTTAACTTTATATTTTAACAGTTTGTCGGCAATAAATGCCACGCCAATGCCCTTTAAGCAAAAACCTGTCAGTGAGCGAATTGTGAACATACGGTCAATACTTGTTATAAAACTCATGGAAAAACCTATCGTCAATAAAATAAGTGATTTGTCAAAAAAGTTCAGATGCGGGTTTTGTAAAAAACTAAAAACCATAAGTGCGGGTACAAAAATAAACAACAGTATATAAAGAAAATGAAGGGAAGGTATGCCCATTATTTTAATTTCAAGTGAATTAAACGGGACTAATGAAATGACTAAAAATAAGAAAATAAATGAATAGTAGGCGAATAAATTAAATCCCTTGGATTTAACTATTGATTGTACTGTCGGCTTGAGAAACATAATTGGGTACCATCTGTTTAAGTTTTTTTAATATTTTTTCCTCATCCATTATTACGGCAAGATGTTCTAATTCTCTTATATCTTTTCTAATTTTAGGAAGGTCAAAATTTTCCGGTGTAGTCACATATATTTTTTTATTCTTGGTAACCTTATCTTTCTCTTTGTCTAAGAGTATCTCTTCATAGAGTTTCTCCCCGGGACGGAGACCGACGTATTTGATTGAAATATCCTTGTTTAATTTTAACCCTGAAAATGCAATAATATTTTTTGCAAGGTCTACAATTTTTATCTGCTCACCCATATCAAGAATAAAAATCTCGCCGCCGGACCCGATTGCGCCGGCCTGCAATACAAGAATTGCTGCTTCCGGAATGCTCATAAAATATCTTTTTACGTCAGGATGAGTTACGGTAACAGGTCCGCCTTCTTCAATCTGTTTTTTGAAAAGGGGAATTACGCTGCCCGATGATCCCAGAACATTCCCGAAACGGACCGCCATAAACTTTGTTTTACTAACTTTTGACTTCGCCTGCAAAATCTTCTCCGCGATCCTTTTAGTGGCACCCATCACACTTGTCGGGTTGACCGCCTTGTCGGTAGAAATTAAAACAAACTTTTCAACTCCATAATGACTTGAAGCATAAATAAGATTACGCGAACCGATAATATTATTTTTTACCGCTGAGACCGGATTTTCTTCCATCAAAGGAACATGTTTATGCGCCGCTGCATGAAAAACAACATCCGGCCTGTAAGTAAAAAACAAATGCCTCAACAGCCCGATATCTTTGATATCCCCGATGACTGTCTTACATTTTAATTGAGGATACAGAGTGGAGAATTCAACTCCGAGATAATAAACATAATTTTCATGGTTGTCTAAAAGAATTAAAAGTTCTGGTGAGAATTTTACTATTTGCCTGCACAACTCTGCTCCAATTGAACCGCCGGCGCCGGTAACCAAAACCTTTTTATTTCTGATATAGGAACTAATTTCGGTTTCGTCTATTTTTACCGGTTCCCTGCCCAACAAGTCATCCGGCTGGACTTTACGTGGCTTTACTTCAAGATGCCCGGATATTATTTTATCAAACCCGGGAACGATTTTTATATTTGCATCTGTCATCTCGCAATAAGAAAGAATATCTCTTATGACTTCGCCTTTCACAGACGGTATCGCAAGAATTATTTCTTTTATATCGTATTTTGAAACTATATCAGGTATCATTTTTCTTCCACCGAAAATTCTCAAACCGAATATAGAAAGTCCTTTTTTGGCAGTATCATCATCTATAAAACCGACAACATTTAAACCGGCAATCGGATTATTCTGGCATTCCCGTGAAACCGATATGCCCGCCTGACCTGCACCGACAATCAACACATTTTTCTTTTTTAATGACAGCAGCGGGTCCTGGAACCTTTCCCTTATTAAGCGGGTAAAAAATCTGACACTTGACACAAAAACAGTGCACAAAATAAAATCTATTATAAAAACTGATCGAGGGTATCCATAAAAAGTATGATAAAAAAGTACCGATAGAGTGAAAGCGACACTGGAAAGAAAATTGGCAAGTATTATATCCCATAGATCACCAATGCTTACATATCTCCATAAACCACTGAATACTCCGAAAAAATAAAAGAAAAGAAGTTTTATAATAATTAAAAGCGGAAGAGTTCTTAACATAACTTTGAAATCTTCAGGTAATAATTTAAACTCAAACCGCAGATTAAATGCGAAGATATACGCAATCAATATCAAGCACAAATGAAGCAGAACAATTAAAGGCCTTCGTAAATTAACAATTATTTTTTTTATGTTCATTGCGGTTTACTCCATATTTTATAAATCGTAAGTAAAATCAATTTTAAATCAAACAAAAAAGACGCTTTTTTAACGTATTCCTCGGCAAATGTAATTTTATGCGGCAAAATTACATCCGTATAGTATTTTTCCGGATTATCTTTACCATTTAAAATTTCGCTTTCGTTAGAGTAGGTTAATGATGCTATATCGGTAATCCCAGGCATTAATTTTAAAATTTCTCTATATTCCTCTCTATATAAATCTACATATTTTTCTACTTCCGGTCTGGGACCGACAAAACTCATATCTCCTTTAAGGACATTAAAGAGTTGTGGCAATTCATCTATTTTTGTTTTTCTCAAAAATTCCCCAATTTTAGTAATCCGCGAATCATTCCCGACGGTGATCGGCAATCCCTGATAAGAAGTTTCCATTATCATAGTTCTGAATTTATATATATTGAAAACCTTAAAATTTCTGCCTACTCTTTTCTGTATGAAGAAAACGGGACCGTCGGTATCAATTTTAATCAGTATTGCGGCCGCTGCAAAAACAGGAAACAATAAAACCAGTCCAACTGCCGAAAAAGTTATATCAAATAAACGTTTCACTATTTATCTCTTAAATTTTTTAATTATCTCTCTTACTGCCCCTATTACTGCCTCGACTTCATTTTTTTTCATCCCGGGATAAATGGGCAAAGAAATTGTTCTTTCATAAATCCAGTCCGCATTGGGGAAGTTTTCTGATTTATTGCAAATATTTTTCCTGTAAAAAGGATGTCTGTGAAGAGGAATAAAATGCACGCTTGTACCGACACCTCTCCTTTTCAATTCTTCTATAAATTTATTCCTGTCTATTTTCAGTGCTTTCGAATTCAGTTTGATAACATATAAATGCCAGGCAGTGTCCCTGTCGGATTTAACAAACGGTACCGTTATTTCCGGGAAACACTTTAAATCTTCGTTGTATCTTTTGGCCACCGCCTGCCTCATTTCCAACATCCGCTCAACTTTTTTAAGTTGAGCTATGCCCAGTGCCGCCTGTATATCCGTCATATTATATTTATACCCTAACTCGGTGATTTCATAATACCAGTAACCTTCTTTTGTATACCTTTTCCATGCATCTTTGGATATACCGTGCAAACGCAGTATTTTTATTTTTTCGGCCCATTCGGCGTTTCCAGTCGTTACCATCCCTCCCTCGCCGGTCGTCAGTGTCTTTGTTGCATAAAAACTAAAACAAGTCAGGTCTCCTATAGTTCCGATTTTTTTTCCTTTATATAAAGTGGGTAATGAATGCGCGGCATCTTCAATAACATAAAGATTATGCTTTTTTGCGATTTTCATGATTTCGTCCATGTCGCAGGGTTGTCCGGCGTAGTGGACGGGTATTATGGCTTTTGTCCTGAACGTTATGGCTTTTTCAATTTTTGATACGTACATATTATGCGTATTTCTTTCGACGTCAACAAGCACGGGTTTGGCGCCGAAATAGCACACGACTTCCCCCGTGGCTGCAAACGTCATGGTCGGTATAATCACTTCGTCTTTTGCCTGCAAATCGATTGCCTTCAGCGCAAGGTGTAACGCCGCCGTGCAAGAGTTCACAGCAACAGAGTATTTCGAGCCTATATATTTATTAAAAGCATTTTCAAATTCCATTGTCTTCGGCCCCATCGTAAGCCAGCCGTTCTTTAAGGTTTTCACCACCGCGCTTATGTCGTCTTTTTCTATGAAGGGCTTGTGAAACGGTATGTTCATAAATTAACTCCCCTTAA
Organism: Elusimicrobiota bacterium; assembly: GCA_041658185.1. Taxonomy (GTDB): domain Bacteria; phylum Elusimicrobiota; class UBA8919; order UBA8919; family UBA8919; genus UBA8919. Next base: position 69,603 of record JBBAAR010000004.1, on the reverse strand, counting down.
AAACAATTAATATATTATATCATTTATTCATATAAAATTCTATCTCGTGTTCGGCATGTCCTTGATTTTTTTCTTCAGGTGTTTCCCGGAAACGATAAAATCAAGTATGCCTTTTAAGTAACCTAATCCGTAACTGAAATGCAATATGCCGAATGAAATTATCAAAAAAGGCACAAGGAATAAATTTTTGTTTTTTATGGAAATATTTAATGAAAAATAAAAATTAACAACCGCGTAAAAACCGGCTACAAACAGAAAAAGTAACAAAAAATATCCGTTGAGAAATGATAATAACCCCATAGTTAGCAGTGAACCGACAAATAACGAAGGTATTGTCTGCCTCCATGTTAAAACACCCCCCACTTTTCGCACAACTAAAGGTTTGAAATAGCCGTACTGAAAATACATCTTCCACAGTTTAGCGAGCGAATCCCTCGCATAATAATAAGAAACAATTTCCGGAACAAGAAGTATCTTTCCGCCGCTTTTTATCAACCTCAGGTTAAACTCATCGTCCTGATTTCTTATCAAATCTTCGTCAAATAAACCGATTTTCTCAAAAACTTCCTTTTTATAACATCCGAAAGGCACGGTATCAACGTATCTCGGTTCTTTTGTGCCTATTCTGAAATATGAATTTCCAACGCCGAAAGGATGAGAGAGCGCCAGAGCGATAGATCGGGACAATACATTGTCACCGGCCGGCAATGTAACCAAAACCCCGCCGACGTTATCAACATCGTATTTTTTCAAATATTTCACGCACTTCGGTATATAATCTTTTTCATAAACATTATGAGCATCCATCCTAATGATTATTTCACCTTGAGCATTTTTGATGCCAATATTTAAGGCAGTCGGAACTATTTTATTTGGATTTTCAAGAAGTTTTACAAAAGGGTACTTCTCTGCATATTTTCTCACAATTTTTCTTGTCACATCCTCACTCATCCCATCAATAACCAAAACCTCAAGTTTGTCATTTGGATAGTTATTGGCAATTACGGAACCAAGACACCTGCCAATGAATTTTTCTTCATTTCGGCAGGGAATAATTATGGAAACAAAAGATTCGTTTTTCATACACACAATAGTTTAGTCTTCTGAAAATAATTGTACATAAATAATTAAATTTTTTCAACTTTTCCACCGTAGTTTCGCTTAACAATCCGAATCACAACAATACTTAGCATAAACATAAATACCGTAACTGCCATACCCAAAGTTTTGCCGGGGTATCTATAAGTCAAATCAACTATTCCGTTTTCGTCGGGCATAACCGCAAAAGGTGTATATACTTCAATAATCCTATATTTTGGAAATAACTGCCGTCCGTTATTATACCATGCTCTACTTGGATTCATATTAATCGTTAACGGGTGATTTGGTTTTAAATCTTTAAATTTAATTCTATTCGGCGACCAAGATACCGGTTTAACACCTTTACCCCCTTGCACAAATTCTGCAATATAACCCTTTTCATCGCTTCCTAACGGTCCCTTATATCCTTTTTCACCTTCCCAATAATTCATTGGCAGGTGCGAATCCCCTCCTCCCCGTAATATGCCTATATTTAATTTAGTGGATTCATACGGCGGCAATACGGAAATATTCATAAATTCACTATTGATAGACCGCCCGATATACGGATAATGACTACGGTAAAAAGGATCGGCTTTATCAATATCAACATGCGTTCCGCGGATAATCAGAAAACCAAGCACAGAATGCTCGAGCACAATAAAGAGTCCTATGAAAATAACGATTTTTCTGCCCCAGCAATTTGTTTTATATTTTTCCCACAAGAACCATAAGCCCCATGTCACCATTACTCCTATAAAGAAAAGAGTTATCATACGGACTCTGGCAAAAGCCAAATGTGATGAGAAAGTTGGTAGTTTTTGCAGCCAATACATGGGCCAATAAACAGCGTTATTTCCGACGCCGGCCAAAATCAAAATAATGGTTATGGTGTGCCACCACTTTAATCCTCTACGAAAACTTGCCAAAGCAATTAGCATGCTGACAATTCCGACATAACAAGCCGTCTCATGCGTCGACCGGGTAGCCGAACCGCCCGACACTCCCGGGGGGTCGGCAAAAACTTTCGCTATGTGAGTAAAAGGATAAAAATAAGTTTTTAAGATAACATCCCACGAATAGTGAAACTTTAAATCAGAAATACGGGGATACTCATTAGCGATTTGAAGAATTGTTATTAGGTGATATGATATCAAAGTAAGAATGATTACCGTAAACAAGGCCAGCCAACGCAGCATCTTTAAACGCACTTCCTTTGAACCAATAAATAGAAACCAGCAAAAGAGTAACGCAATTATAACCGTCATGTACTGAACCGTATAATTAGGAATGTCATTAAATGCAAACCCGTAAACAACGGCAGCTTTCAGTCCAGACCAAGCATCTTCTTTAAATCGCAAAAAGTAATAAAAGAGCAGGGGCGTCAGGTAGTAAACGGAAAACATATGCCCAGCGCTAATGTGAATTAGTACAGCAGCATTAGTAACGACAAATATCGCAAAAAAATGTTTTACAAAAGCATTATTCCACCAAATTGTAGATAACTTCCATGCTCCAATATATCCAATAATAAGATAAACAACAAAAGTAATCCCCATGCCTACGCTAGTGCCAAAAACAATAACAAATAAACTTCGTATTGAAAAAATAAAAAGATAAGGAACACCTTCTAATGGTTGACCACCTGCATTCCAAGGATTTAAGCCAGGCCATTGTTTATAATTAACTACAGTTTGACGCAATGCCTCAAACCGTTGAAAAATCATATTGCCGTCACCTAATACTGCTTTTCCCGTAACGTACCAAATCGGGTAAGACCATACAATCAAAACAACCGATGCAATTAGAAGAAACATCTTTTCCAGTGTGAAATAATTTGATAACTTTACTTTTGTTAAAAACAACACAAATACTCCTCTATGTTTTAAACGGCGCGAGCCACTGCCAAACAGGATGCTCCAAAAAGTTTAGTGGATTTATTCCGTATCGCTTGAACTTCCCTCAACAAAAAATAATTCAACATATCAGTAACCACAGGAATTTTTTAAATTATGTTCGCGATAACTCGATAAGTGAGTCCGGTCCGGACGAATGCCAAATCGAGTCGGTAAAGCCCTGAAAAAGAAAATAGGAACCACTAAAACTGAAAAAAAATAGGTCGCATACTCAATCATAAAACCTGCTGCTTTCAATCTGTTCCGCAGCATTTCCATGGAGTAACGACGGAGGTGACACGCTTCGTCATCTTCCTTTGACCAAAGCCATTTGTAAGCAGGAACTGATATATAAAGTCGGCCGCTTGGTTTTAATAGCTGATGTCTGATTTGCCGCAGAAAGTCAATCTCATCCTCAACATGTTCCAGAACGTCAAACAAACCTACACCGCTTACACAACCCGGTTTCCACTCAACGTCCTCAATTTTCGCCGAAATAACATTCTCAACTCCGCGCCGTTTAGCATTACGGGCATGCTTCAAATCCGGTTCGATTGCAACGACCTGAATTCCCGACTGCTGTAATCCCAGCGAAACGAACCCGTCACCTGCTTCCACTTCAAGCAGGACGCCGGACGGTGAAAAATTCTTAAAGAGTTCTTTAAAACAATTGTTACGGTGTTGATACCAAAAACTATGCTGCTGTACCTGTACCCAATCCGTCTCATCATCAGGCAGAAATGCAAAGTCTGTGGATTTGGGAGCAACCCAAATACCATCCGGTGAGAGATTCAGATTGTCAGCAATTTGACGTACATCAAACATACCAATATTCAGTTCAACTCTTGAAACCATTAGGCATCTCTTTTTTTATAATTTTTTCTATGATGTAGTGCGGTCGTTTTCTGGTCTCTTCGATATTTCTCCAAAGATATTCTCCTATCATCCCTATGAACATCATCTGCATTCCGTTCAAAAACAAAATAATTATTATAAGAGAAGCCCACCCTTCTACCCTGGAGCCATATACCAACACATACCAGGCAATCATACAGGAACCGATAATGGAAACAAGAAAAAACAAGATTCCCGCTATGGACATTATTCGTAATGGCAAGAAAGAATATGCCACGAACCCATCTATAAAGTATTTAACCCTTCTTCCAAAAGAAGTTTGTGATTTTCCTTCAGATCGTTTTCTACGTTCATATGGTATTATAAACGGCTTGTAACCGTAAAAAAGTAAGCGTCCCTGAATAAATATATGCTGTTCAGGATCGCGTGTGAAATAGTCACAGAGTTGGCGGTCCATTAAAAAGAAATCGAATCCGCCTTTCGGAATATTTGGTACAGCAAAACGGCGCAACAATGTCCAACAGAATCCCGAAATTTTGTCTATAAGCCACCCATCGTTCCGCTTAACCCGGTTTGCCACCACAAGATTATTCCCATCCTTCCATGCACAAAACATTTCCCAAGTGAGTTCAGCAGGATCTTGAAGATCGGCTGACATTGAGATAATACAGTCCCCCTCTGCATAGATGTAACCTGCGAGAAGAGCTGATATTTGTCCGAAATTTCGTGTAAGATTGATAATGGTAACCTTATCAGTCCGTTCCCTCTTTATCCTTTGCAAGATTTCCCACGACTGGTCAGTTGAGCCATCGTTTACCAGAACAAACTCGTAATTTATTTCTTCCGAGTGCTTGTCGAGAACATCCGACACTGCTTTGCAGGTTGCAGATATGGTCCCTTCATTCTGATAGACGGGAATAACAACAGAAATTTTGTTAATCATAAATCTTCCCCACTTTCCAAAAGATATCAAATCACAACCACTTGATTCGGTGATTGGCTTTTTAAGTATTTTCTTGCTTCAGGGCCGGCATTAAAAAGAAGGTCAAGCACTGTCACTTCACCCACAAAATCACCCCATAACTGTGGATAAGGCGGGTAATCATAAGTTTTGTATTCCAAGACTATCCCACATTTGGCAAATTTATCTTCTTCCAAATAGTTTTTAGCTGCAGGCCCTGATAAATATGTATCAGCCCCGACTTTATGCAAGATATCCAAAATTCGGTCGGTTTTTATTCCGACAGAATTGAACTCGCATGACATCCTGATTTTCGTCTTTATTCCTAAGATTTCCATAATCCAATTATTAATATTGATATTCAGTTCTGAAATAGTTTTATATTTATTATTTAAAATAGTAAAAAAATCGTCAGCATAAACTTTATAATATGGGGCGTGTCTATAAGAATTGTACAACTGCCCGGTTATCTTTTGTATCCAATTCTCCGAATAATCAATATACGTATCACATATCAATTGGTCTAAACTTTTATGCAAAATAGGTACGGTGACCCATGCCAACCCTTTTTCTGTCTTGATACTATTCCTGTTTCTCCAGCTCCCCTTACTAAATTGTATATCATCATAATATATGAATATATCCACATCATCAATGAAATTAAAGTAGCCTCTCCACGGTATAAAATTCGACTGGATTAAACCTACCCTCACCAATTAACTCCTACACATTGAGAATAATTATGGTTTCTCACTCTACCGCTTATCTCTTTTATATTTTCCTAATACACTTAAGAACAATAATTTCATAAAATATCGCATGTCATCTAATGAGGAAACCTTAGGGAAAAGATAATTAATAAAATTGCTTGGTTTCAGATACCAACATAATTTACGTTTAAAAAAACCTTTTGCGGCGTCACTTCGTATTTCCATCAGTTCTTCCGCCGTACAATGCAATGTATTACACTTGGCAACAAAAAAATTACCATCTGTTTCCGTTTCGTCCTTTATTAAACCTTCTTTTTTATATATATTGTACATCTCTGCCCCAGGGAGAGGCGTAGCTATAAGAAAATCCGGAAAATCAACGCCGCACGTGTAAGCAAAATTAATTGTCTCCATTATTTCTTTTTTCGTCTCGTAAGGAAATCCGATAAGAAAATTAGCCGATGTCCAAAATCCCAGCTTATTCGCAAACTTTATTGTCTTTAAAACAACCTCGGGTTCAATCGGCTTTCCTATAAATCGGATGCTATTGAGGTTGCCACTCTCAATTGGGAAATTGAGATGATAAAAACCTGCCTTTTTCATCTTTCTCAGCAGATGCTCATCAGCGAGCCAAATACTAACACCTGATGTTATTGATAGAGAAATATTGTATTTTTTCTCAATAATAATATCACAAATTTCATGTACCCATTTTTTTTCAACAAAAAACTGATCATCGGAAAAACATATTTCTTTAACACCATAATTAGTAATCAATTCTTCAATTTCACGGATAATGTTTTCTGGAGAACGCTCTCTCCATCGGCGCATCCACATATTTTTTGTACTACAAAAAATACAGTTGTAGGGACAACCGCGGGATGCCATAATTACAGCAGCAGGATATTTTCTCGCCCACTGAAATACTTTTCGATTTATGTGGGCGTACATTTTCATGTCTAAATATTTTCTGTCAGGTATGGGAAGAACGTTGATGTCCTTAATAATCTCTCTCTCTGATGTCACAAAAACATTCCCATCTTTATCCCTGTATGTAATGCCATGAATATTGCAAACGCTGCTCCCGTCTCTAATTGCTTTTATAAACTCATAAAAAGTTATTTCGCCTTCGCCCCGGATAATGTAATCAATGTAAGGATGTTTATTTAAAATATTTTCCGAATTATGCGAAGCATGCGCTCCTCCAACAACAATAACGGTATCAGGCAAAGCTTTTTTAACAACCTTGGCTACTTCCATTGCATCATTAGCATAACCGGTAAAATTACACTGGATACCTACAATTTCAGGATTTTCATCTTTTATTAGATCAATTATTTCCTTTTCGTCCGATATTCCTATCGAAAGACGCCCATTATCTCTCTTCCTAACTTTGTTAAAACCCATGGCGTATAAATCAAGAATCTTAATATCTACTTTGCTTTTGAATTGCGATTCAATATATGTTGTTAAACTAATTAGACCTAAAGGCTCACAAAGCGTCGGCAAAATTTCCTTGCGATCTGATGTTATATATGTATGTATTAATATTATTTTCAATTCTTCTGCCCCTCTTTATTGTTAAGATGTACTACTTCACTATCTCCTGCATCATTTCTGCATAATTCTTGCCTTGCTTAGACCATATTGTTAATGACCAATCCGGACACTGTTTACAAAAAGAGAACTGTGAAAAATCATTTTTCAAATGTGCTTTTCTAAGTGCACGCATGTATGCCCCCTGCCACACTTTTTTGATCGTGGTAGTTCTGAAATCGGCAATGCATGCTTTATACTCCCACTCCGCCGGACAATAGCTCAGGTAACCTGTAGAAGTTAATACGAGCCTTTCCCATGGATATATGCAGGGGGTTCTCTCGGGAGCATTTTTTCTCATTTCTCGGGCAGCTGCTTTTATGCTTCCACTGGCAGAATGCATAGGCCTTATAACAACAAAATCTGCGCCATTGTTTTCCCAAAATTCCTTAAACTTATTTTTTTCCTGCCTATTAAGTGACTGTTCAACAAAACTGACAATCATTTTGGCTTTGTATTTTCCGTTTTTAATCATTTCGATAAGCTTTAAACAATTGGCACGCACCTTTAGTAAATCACCTTTTCTTCTTATTTTTCTATAAACCTTATCTGAATAAGCGTCTATACTGATATCAAACGTATTAACACCTGCGTCAAGTAATCTGCGTGCTTTTCCTTCCGTAAGCAACAATCCGTTGGTAGTTATGTTCAAAGGAACTCCGCTATGTTTGCCGGCATATTCAACCATTTCAATAAAATTTGGATGTAATAGAGTTTCTCCAAGAGCAGCATATCTTATGTATCGGCAATATCCAATACCGTCACGGGCTATTTCGTCTATGAGTTTCTTATGTAAAGCTAAATCCAGATTTCTACCGCTATATTTGCCGGATTTTTCAAAGCTATGATGCGGACAATGAACACAGGCATAATTACACAACTCGGTATTCTCGACAATAATTTGCGACGGGAATTCCGGGCTTAAATAATCGTGGAAACCGTATTTTTTTAAATTATTCATAGGTCTCCCTTAACAAAATACTTTTTGATTGTTTTACAAATCCGCTCTACTTCTGACAGAGGCATATCATAATATAACGGAAGTCTTAAAAGCCGCTCGCTCTCTCTGGTTGTAAATTTATCGGTACCAAAAAATCTTCCGTATTTCTGTCCTGCCGGACTATGATGTAAAGGCACATAGTGAAACAATGCATTAATCCCTTTAACTTTTAAATAATTAAGTAGTTTTGTTCTTTCTTCCAAATTTTTAACCTTTATATAAAACATATGTGCATTATGTACACAATCTAAAGGTACATTAGGTAATTTGATATAGCCTTTCTCTTGCAAATTTTTCAGCATTGTATAATAAAGATTCCAACGTTTCATTCTGTTTTTTTTTATCGCTTCTGCCATTTCAAATTGAGCAAAAAGAAAGGCAGCATTTAATTCACTTGGTAAATATGATGAACCAACATCCATCCATGTGTATTTATCTACCTCTCCTCTAAAAAACTGTGAACGATTTGTACCTTTTTCCCTTATTATTTCGGCTCTTTTAGTAAAACGACTGTCATTTATAATTATTGCACCACCTTCACCACACGTATAATTTTTCGTCTCATGGAAACTATATGCACCAAATTGTCCAAAAGTTCCTAATGCTTTATTTTTGTATGTTGACATCATACCCTGTGCGGCATCTTCTATAACAAAAAGATTGTGTTTTTTTGCTATTTTTCCGATAGTATCCATTTCGCAACCAACTCCTGCATAATGAACGGGTATTATCGCTTTTGTTTTATCCGTGATAGCCACCTCAATAAGTTTCTCATCTATATTCATAGTGTCAGGTCTGATATCAACAAATACAATTTTAGCGCCTCTTAAAACAAAAGCATTCGCAGTGGAAGGAAAAGTATATGAAGGCATAATAACTTCGTCGCCTCTTTTAATATCCGTTAAAATTGCTGCCATTTCAAGAGCATGGGTACAAGATGTAGTTAAAAGAACTTTTTTTGCTTTTGTCTTTTTTTCGAGCCACGCATTACATTTCTTTGTAAATTTATGGTCACCCGATAGTTTACCGCTTAACATTACAGTTTCTAAATATTTTCTTGCATTTGATGGTATCACAGGTTTATTAAAATACATATTATTATTTGATTCCGCTAAAAAAATCAAGTTTGCCGAAAGCCAAGAATTTACTTTTCGATTTTGTTTCCATCGCTTGTTATCTTTGTCAAAACGGCACCGTATGCTCTCTTGCACCCTATTCCGAACCGACTCAGCACGTAACCAACCCCCCTTAGAAATAGACGCACAGGAAACATTCTGGGCGATATGGTTGGGGCTACGCTTGAAACGTAAAAAGGATAAATTTCCTCGTAATAGGAAACAAGTTTATATTTCGACTGTTCTTTTCCAATGATCATCTGCCTGGTATCAGATTCCTCCCAACCGCCAAGCAGATGAAGAATGCTGTGAAGATGGTAAGGCCGGATATGGGTTGGGTCGTCAAAAAACTCCGAAGAATATAGTGGAGACCTTATAAGCAACGTTCCACCAGGTTGCAACACCCTGTCTATCTCTTGACATATAAGCAGAACATCCTTGGGTAAAAAATGTTCTATGAAATGAGAGCAGTAAACTCCGTCAAACTCATTATCTTCAAAAGGCAATCTGTCTGGCAGGAGCATCTCGATAGCATTCAGCCCGGCTTCCCGGCAATGGGTAACATTATCCTTCGAGCCGTCGATGCCGATGCCACGATTACCGCATAATCTCAGGAACAGTCCTTTACCACATCCAACATCCAATATCTTCTTTATGTCGCGGAATACTTGGACGTCCCTCTCTAACCTATTGTTGCTCACAATGCACTTTCGAATCTTCTGAACGAAATTTCCCATACTTCTCCTCTGTTTTTATAACTCCTTATCTCCAAAAAATCAAGCTACATCTCAATATGCAGTCTCCACTCTTTTCTGCATTATCGCAATTGTCGTACCATAGATATGATGAATATATGGATGGCTTTTATATGTTTCCCTCACACAGCGGGTGACTCCGTCCCACGGTTTGGCATGGCGATAATCATGCCACGCAATCCATCCGCCGGTTCTACAAAGTTTGAACGCTTTGTCCGTATCCGATTTAACGAAATCATAATCATGACATGCATCAACCCATACAAAGTCGCATTGGTTGAACCATTTAGAATAATCAAAACTCCGTGAATCTCCATGAAGTTGTGTTATCTTTCTTGACTCATCTGTCCCTGTATAATCTTCACCAATACGGTGCGGCGCCGCATCTTGAGGCAGATCTAAAGTAAATATCTGCGTATAATCAGGGCTGTTTGCGGAAAAAAGACGCGTAGTTCTCCCAACAAATGTGCCAATTTCAAAAACTACTTTCGGTTTTAATACCTGCATTAGATATGCAAGGATACTAAGTTCAAGGAGCATCCGTGTATCATGGTTCTTTTGAATATGATACCGTCCAACAATTTTTACATCTGCATCTCCCTTTATAAGGTCTGTAATGTTTACACTACCAAGCAGCGAATCATTGGAATAACAATCTAACGAATGTAAAACATTATGGAGAAATTCCAACCCTTTCCGCGGTTTGATAAACATACCGACCGTAATATAATAAAACGTATAGGGAGCTGACCTGCACCAACACCGTAACATGTATACTAAAAGTGACACTTTTTTTCCGACAATTGCCGATATATTTCTCACCCGATATCCTCCTTGACTAATTAATTATATAGTTTTCCCTGGTTCTGACCGAGACCAATCACGGCAATCTGATAAAGTAGGACATTTAGTTATTACATCACAATTCTCTTGAATCACGTTATCAACAGGTGAATGACCCAAGACCAATCTCACTGCCTTAATGACCGATTCCTCGCTTATTGCATTCATGCAGATATTATTATTTGGACAATAATAATAATTATTACTGCAATAACATGGTCCGCAGTGAACCGGGTGGTGAACAATGCAACCATTTTCTGTAACCGGTGCGACTTGACTTGGACTCGTCGGTCCGAAAACAGAAACCAATGGTGTCCCGACTGCTCCTGCAATATGCCCTGGACCTGAATCCGTACCTACCACTAACGCCGCTTCGGAAATAACACGAACAAGTTGAGAGAGTGAAAACTTCCCCGTAGCGTTGTATATCCTGTCTTTATTATTGCAACTATTGACAATCTCACGCGAAGATTCAATTTCTTGCAGACCACCTACTAAAAGAATATCCAATTTAAACTGCTCTATTACCTTGTCGGCAACCGTTGCCCATTTGGATTCTTTCCATCGTTTTGAACTATCTACTGAAGCAGCACCATGATGTAATACAGCAAATGGTCTGTCATAATTCCAATCTATAATAGAGGGCAAGTCAATAGAACTAACTCTATGTTTATCCAACAATGGTGAAAATAGATTTCCGTGTATTCCTAACAAACGGAGGACTTCCCGGTTCACAAAAATCCGATGAGCTCCGTGTAGAGGTCCGACCAGAACATTGAAGGTTGACCCTTTAGTCCGAAATTTTCTCAAACACTCGTCAGGGTAATCAGGAAAAGAAGCCCCTGCCCGTTTAGGAAAAAAACAACGCAAAAAATATTCAATTTTTCTTACATTCATCCCGCAGCATACTACTATCGTATCCGGCCGAAACGGAAGTTTAAAATACAATGACAACAAATCAAACTTGCTATTTACCGGAACCTTAATTATAATATCTCCGAGGCCGGCCAAATCAACAAGCACTTCGTTGCCTTTTTTGCAAACATAAAATATTTGGCTTCTTGGACAAAATGAGACAATCTGCTTTAATACCGATAGGTCATGAATACTATCGCCGATTCCTCCGATGTGGAAAACTACAATTTTATTTTTCTTCATTCTCTGACCATATCCTATATATAATATCTACGACAATTAACTGCCGCCTGCATTAAAAATCCGGTGACAATCATAATAATAAATATAACACCTGCCGGAACAAGAGCATTTATGAATCCATAGTTAGGACCACCGCAGGCAACAAAATATGTAGCTATTGTTGGTATTGGAAGGTATAAAAACAACGGCCATAAATAACCTGATTTAAGAATTTTACGTTTTGTCTTCATCCAAAACCAGCCGTATAAAGCGCCAAAGATTAATGCACTAATAAAAGCTCCCATAATACCAAAGTCATAGTAGCCGGCAAAAACGAGAAACCGGTTGAAATATGCATTCGGCAGAATTATATAATCATCAGGTAAAAACTGCTGTGACACCATTTTTGCAGGATTAACTATAAACCGTTTATTAGGATAAAGAATTGTTGGAATTCCTGCTTTTATCTCTTCAAGCGTCCAGTTTGCAAAGGGACCATTACTTACACCTGATAATAAATATTCCGCACTTCCAAAATAAGAATTTGGAGCTCTATTAACAAGCGCCGCAAATGACTCAAATGCATAATCGCGGTGTAGAAGCCTTCGGGCATCACTGCCAAAACCAAAAGATAAAGCCACGACGGATAGGGATATAATTATAAAAAATATTACCCATGATTTTAATCTGCTAAATGAGAATTTAAAGAAAAAGTAATAAAAGGCAATCGATAATAACGGATACAGAAATGAAGCCTTGGACCGCATGACTAAAGCGCTGGCAACAGAAAAACCGAAACTTAACAGTCCCACCGGTTTACTAACGCAAAAAATCATAAAAGGTAGAATTGCATTTGTCATAGATAATGGATATGTCCAAAAGGTGCCAAAATCTGAATTGGGAATAAAATAATTAGGCATCCAGACCACTCCTGATATAACAAATGAAAGAAATAAAAACGGTAATTTCTGTCCTTTTGGGATAACCTGAGTTATTGTGCTCAACTGGGTTCTTTCGGATGAACTATTAACAATTGAGCCGCAAAAAAGTCTTACACCTATATGATAAAAAGGTGCACAAAATGCAACAATGATTAGCGGCATAATTAAATAATTAGGATTATTTGCTATGCCTTCACTCGTGGTTTTTAATATTCCGTGCTCTGTGCCGCCCATCCAGGGAAACCAATTCTGTATCATTGTGTTAAGTATAAAATAAACAATCCATAAAGGAGTAATAAATTGCGGATGCAGAGTATTAAAAATGCCTTTTCTTATAGATATTAAAAATGGTCCCAGCCAAAACAATATATTGACGATTACCAATATCACTTCAAAACAAAACGTATAAGATATATTCATATAAGATTGCTCTCTTGCGAATTATTTGTCTATCTCGGAAATGATTTTTTCCATCAGTTTTTCCCATGTATACCCGGCAGTCATTACTTTCAAATGACCTGCTTTTGCAATCCTCTCACGCACATTCTCATTTGTCAGGTAAAAATTTACTTTGTCTTTCAGTTCTTCATCTGAAGAAAAAAATGCCGCTTCAGAGTCCTCGGCAAATAACTTCTGGTGTATCGAAGTACGCTCTGCTAAGAGGAAACCCCCACAGGCCGGAATCTCGAAAGTCCGGGTAGTAAACGTATCTCTGACCTCGCGATTAAGGAAACCTAAAGTAATCTTTGAAGCACAAACAACTTTCGCATAATCATGACCTATTGCAGGACCATGAAACAGCGGTTTCAGTCTCGCCGGGACAGAACGGGAATCCCAGTCCGTGCCATATATCCGCAGATTCAATTTTAGAGACCGAGACAGGTAATCCAAACTATTTGCGCGATCCTTCATGCATTGTCCAACAAAACTAACATCACATCCGAATTCCTGTTTCTCGTCAGCTGTCAAGGAAACGGGACGGTGAATATCCGGGTCAAAACCTTGTAACGAGAATATAACATGCCTGGCACCAAGTTTCTCATACGTGGACAAATCCTGTTCTTTTGTGGTTACAACCTCATCGTATGCGGAGATTGCACCGCTCATACATCTGTTGGACATTCCCGGAGAAAAAAGCGAATCTGGGGTATAATGGATAATCTTGCAATTGAATTTATGGCGAATAATTTCCAAAGTTTCATTTGAGATGAAAAAACCTCCGTCAATCCAAATCATATCGGGTTTAAAACGATACACTTCTTGAGCTAATATCCGCTCAGCACTCTTAATTATAGGACCCACGCCCAAGCGGCCCTGCACACTGATAAAAAAAGATCTCCCGGATTTTTTGTCAGGAAAAACACGCCTGGAATCTACCAGATAAGCATCTTTGAACATCCCCTTAAGGGCATCGAACCGCTGTCTGCTGGTGCTTCCCCACGTAGCCTGTCCAAAATATAATAGACGCGAATATTTCTTAGACATCTCTATTTATCCAATCGGGCTAAGCAATTTTTTAACACATTCGGCCCACTTATTATCAAAACCATTCGAATCTCCACTGAGTTTATTTGCCGCCAGAGGACCTGCATTATACCAATGTTTTCGCATGCCTTCATTAGATAGCACTTGATTAAGTGTTGAACCCAAATCTTGCCAATCCAAAGGATATATAATTTCACCCGACCGTCCCATTTCTTCAAGCAATGGACTTCTATTATAAGGCGTGCGAATGAACACTGTCGGCATTCCCATCCGAAGAGCTGTATATGCAGTTATTGAAATTGGAGTAATCAATGCATCGCATTGTAATAATAACTCTTCAGCAATTAGGTTACGATCTACCCATTCCATTTTACCAGAGCAGTTTGAAATTTGAGTTTCTATTTCCTTTCTAAGATTTGCTAAATCACCATCGCCTACACATCGGGGATGGGCTTTAAATAATACATTGTAACCTATATTACAAAGAATGTTTACTGCCCCCTTATAGAACTCATCATTCCATGACTTTGATGCATAACGATGATTCAACGGCTGATGGGCAATCATTATTACAGGTGGAGTATGTAATGAAGGTAATTTCTTATTTTGCAAAACCGGCGGGAGAGGGTTGCCTACAACAAAGATAGTATCGGCCGGACGCCCGCGTTTCATCAAATCTTCCTTCATCCCGTACTCACTCCATACGGCCACGTAATCGGCTTGCATTCCGTCGAAGCCGCTACTAAACCATGGAGTAAGAACTTTTGAACGAAGCCAACATGCTAAATCATACAAACTCAATGAGTAGTTACCCATCCGGGCATGAAAACCCTCTTGAAAAAGGATAGTCGGGATTCCTTTACTTTTGGCAACCGCAGTCAGTATTCCTCCCTCTGCGTACCTATCCATAAAAACTACCAGCAAACGGAAGGGCAATTCCGGATTAGCCATCAATGCCTTTGATGCTCCGACGGTTCGGGTTGTGTATTTGAAAAAGTTCGATGGTTCATCATACCACAGCGGCTTCACCTGGATAACAGGAATTTTTGTTTGTCTTCCGTCAGACCAACCCGAAAGCTCGTTCCCCTGAAAGGCAGTTTTCAAGATACAGACGCTAATACCCTGTTTTGTAAGAGGTTCCGCTAACCGCTCTGACAGAGTTATCAATCGGGAATTCATAGGCACAAATGCTACATCATACAAAGTCTTATTCATTTAAAAATATTACTCCAGAAATCATGTTTTTCTCGCATTATTACATTGCAAATGACGGCAGCTTAAACTTGAGTAATATTTGAGCAATTAAGGAACGGGTGTAAGGAGTCAGAATTGCAGACAATATCAATGTTGTAATTGAAGCACCGGACAGATAGGCAAACATAGCATATCTTGACATTCCATCCGGGATAAATATGCGCCAAATAAATGCGACGGTCAGAGCGCCAACTAATGGAACTCCCACATCAATGAAATACCATCGCCACTTATCGTTCTTAAGAAGACGTGTGTGCATAATATGAATGATAATTGATACGTAGCCGAAGTTGAGAATAAGCCAAGAAACCGCCGCACCAATCGCACCATAATGGTTTACTAAAAATATCATCATCGGGATGAGAATAACAACCCCAATTAAGTCTGTGTAGAATGAGAGTTTAGTCCATCCGTCTGCATACATAAGACCCGCGGGAAGCTGCATCAATCCATTGAGCGCAGTCCCGATTACCAGTACACTTATGAGGTATTGTGTGTTTGAAACAATTAAATGATTCCCTGTCCAGAGAAACATAATTGCCTGAGAAAACAGACAAATTACTACAGCGGACGGCAGCACCATAACTGACAAGAGCTGACAACTTTTGTGGTATAATGCTTTTAATTCGGAATAATCCGACACACTTATCAACTGGCAGAAGCGCGGGAATACGGCAGTATATACGGGTCCGTAAAAATTATAAAGTACATGGCTTACTGCTATAGCAAGAGTGTAATAACCAAACATTTCCAGGGATAACATCCTGCTTAATATAATTTTATCCGTCTGGGTAAGTATAAGAGAAACGACGGATATGCCGGTTAATCCTGCAGAAAAACGCCAAACCGGCAAAAGCAACTTTTTCTGAAAGCGGGAAAAATACCCGGTTTTCGGCAAACTTTTCCACAAAAAAATAGCAGTCGTTAATGTCTGAAAAAAACTTATGATTATCTGCCAGATAAAAAATGCTTGTATCGTCGGAGAAATCTTCCAGAGAATAAACACGGAACCGGCACCGCGCAGAGTAGCAGCTACTATATCAATAACATTAAAAAGAACCTGTTTTTGCAAACCCATCAGCCCGCCGGAATAGAATCTTAGCGGCCATTGAAAAGCTATTATGCAGCCCATTATAATTATTGCTTTCTGCACCGTTGAAGGCGACAGCTTTTCGGGATGTACCCAATGATTAGCAATAGGCGACGATAGCGCAATTACCGCTAAAGCGATAAAAAGTCCTACCGCCCAATAGATTGTCTCCAGTGTCCGGACAAAATCCCGCATCTCCTGGTCTTTACCAGGAAGCGTCGATAATCTCGCCATCTCCCGGTTTAAGGTAGTGCTGATGCCCATATCAAGCAGCCCAAAAATTGACAGCAAAGATGAAAATATACCTACCAGCCCATAGGACTCGATACCCATAAACTTAATATATAGCGGCACAAAAATTAAGTTCATTATGGCTGCCCAACCTTTACCTGAAAAGTTAGCAATTATGTTTTTCTTTAGGGTTGACATTAGAAAACCTTTATCTCCGTCTCAGTTTTATTTTTTCTACAAAACCTTATTTTTGTGTTTTGACTCTTTTAAAAAGTCGTAAGAAGGCAGTGCGGCTAAAAATTCAGAAATTGGTTTGATATCCTTATAGAACCTGTATGACTTGCCCATAACATTTACTCTTCCTTCCTTAAATTTAATTCTACAAATGATTGAGTAAAATTTGCGTAAGATTTTTCTTAATACATTATCGTCCTTGAAACGATAGTTTAATCTTTGCCCATTTCGTATCATCCATTCGGTGAGCCAAGGTGCCTGGCTCGACAAATTTCTAATAATCTGAGGCGTAACAAAATTCCGATATCCCTCCCTGACCAGGCGAATGGCATTATCAATAGATATTTTGTCATTATCAGCAATGACGGCGGAAACCGCCTGCAAAAAGTTTGAGAAATCATTTGACCATGATGCCAGAAGCATCCTGTCAAAATAATCTCCCTTCTTCTGCTCCTCAGTGACTGCAGAAGAGCCAGGAGATTTCTGTTGTCTCACCAGATATAAATACCTCTCTATTTTGACTTTTCCGGCAGCAACTGATAAACAGGACGTAATGAGTTCGTTTATGAATATATCAGAAGGATTGATTTCTGTTAAAGTCTGAAAACATTTTCTCAATTGTTCCGTTCGATGCACAGCATAGAAAGTAGGTACATAGTTTAACAAATGACATTGAATACGCCTATTAGCAGTCTCTTCTTCAAGGTTATTTGGCAAAGAGCTAGATAGTCCGAATTCAAAATCATCACCATATACTTCACTTAAATTGCCATATTTTTGAGAGCGCTTTAAGAAAAGTCCCCCCATTTCACCCCGGCAAGAACTATAATCAGGATGAGCATGAAGAAAATCAACGCTACGCCTAAGTCCTTCAACAATGTAGAAGTCATCATTATCCGCCATGGCCACAAATGGTGTTTCAATGCGCGAGAGAGCGTTAGTAAGTTTGGTATAATACTCAAAATATGTCTGGTCATACGGGTATCGAACATACTCATAATCGACATTTGGAAAATTATTCCTGTTAGACAGGACTTCGGGCACAGTTTCATCTGCGCCGCCGTCTGCAATCAAAACCTTAAATGGAAAACAAATCTTGTCGGCATATGCCATCCAACGGAAGGTGAATGGAACTCTATCCTTTAGCGCAAGTAAAACGGTTAGACTTTTGTCAATATCCATAAATCAATCCGCACATAGAGATATCAGTTCTATACTAAAGATTAATCTTTACAACACTTTAAGAATCTTACAAGATTGCAGTTCAACAGCAAATTGTTTTCTCGTGCACATCTTTTTCATCAAATTCTAATTCCTTTTAGTATTTTTATAGTATTTTTGATTCCTTTTTCTAAATTGCCGGAAAATTTAAATCCTGTTTTTCTGAATTTCTCATGAGAAACAGTGTAGGACAACTGGTTCATTATCTTAGAGTCAACAAAATTGATTTTTATGTCGGGAACGGATTTTTTTATTTCATCTGTTATTTCCCTGACGGTAGAATTTACCGTAACAACATTGTATATTTCATTTGTGAAAATATCGTTTTTAATAATATAAAAAATTGCGCGGACGGCATCGCTTAAATCAAGATACGGTCGTTTCTGGTCCATTGCTGTTTTCCACACAGTAATCGGTTGCCCAAGGCATGCCTGCCAGCAAAACTTGTTTACTGCCGTGTGAAACCGCATCCCGATAGAGGTACCGAAAATTGTACCTAAGCGGCAAATTGTAAATTTCAAATTTTCTGTTTGTCCCAGTTCAATCAATAGTTTTTCCGCCTTAATTTTACTTTCGGCATACGGGCTCTGCGGTTTTAATTCTTCTTCCGAACAATTTTCGTCTACGATTTCCGATTGTGTGCCATAAACACTTGTTGTTGACGGCAAAAATAACTTACAACCTTTTTTTATACAGGCGTTTGCAACTTTTTCAGTTCCTGCATAGTTAACCTTAAAAACCAAATCTTTCTTTTCATGACTGGTTGCGGCATCGGTAATCGCCGCAAGATGAACGACTGCATCTATACCGTCAAAATATTTTTCCAAATCCGCTGTGCAGATGTCACCCTCATAAAAATTGAAGTTGACACCTTCAGGCAGGTTAAACAGAGAACAGTATCTCTGTGTTGACAAATTATCAACCAGTCGCACCTCTCCAAACTGCCCAGCTTTTATATCGTGAATAAACCGAGAACCGATATGCCCCAATGCACCTGTTATTAGAATTTTCACCCCGCCCCTCCATTTGAAAGTGTATTCTTAATTCTTAATTTCAAATTTTTTAAAGTGCTTCCATAATATTTTAATCTCCTGATATCATAGCGGCAAGTATATATGGAGCATCGTCTATATAAACCCTATTTTAATTTCCAGCTATTATAATATCTCTCAAATAATAAATTTACCAGTTTAGTAAATAATTCTTTATTATTATCGTAGTCTTTTTCACATTTTTCTATTTCAGGTAAAAATTCATCCGGAAGTTTAGTATAAAGACTATAGGTTCTTCTAATGTTATAAATTTCGTCAGGAGTCATTGGTTGATTTCTTAATATTGATTTATCAGTAAATGTCCTGGCTTTTTCGTTACCTGTTATATATCTATGTTTTATACAATAGTCTCTTAAAGGAACACCATAAAAAGGGAAAAAAATTGACATTACAGAGTTTTCAATATTAAGAGATCTAACCAGATTTATAGTCATAAAAGCCTCCTCCCGAGTTTCTGTCGGAAATCCCACCATTGTATAAGCAGTAGTTCGTATGTTATAATTTTTAAAAATCTTAACTGCATTTTTAATATCTTCTACTGTTGATTTTCTATTGCATATATCTTTTAATATCCGTTGACTTCCTGATTCAAGTCCCAATGATACCTGAAATGGTAATTGCATATCAGCTATGAGTTTAACTTTATCATCTTTTACTGATTCAGGACGAGCCATTATCAAAAATGGGAGCTTAATTTCTTTCCCGTACCATGAACAAAAATCCTTTAATACATTATATGGTATGCTAAGAAAGGATTCATCCTGAAAATATAAAATGTTACATTTAATGCTTATAAGCTGCAAAATTGCATTTTTTATATTTTCAATTGGACGAACTCTCATGAATTTCCCAAGGCCTTTATAGGTATTTTTAAATGCAGAATTAACGCAATAAGTGCAATTATAAGGACAACCTCTTGATAATTCAACATTTCCTTTTTTATATACTACTCCATCAAAAATATATAAAAAATGACGGTCATCAAAAAAACTAAAATCTAAAGGTGATTCCCACAATTCATCTTCATTTAAAAGAAGCCTTAATGAATTTTTATGAATTTTATTTCCTTTTTTAATCCAAAAATTTTGTACGTTTTTCAAATCGTTGTTTGTTTTAAATTTAATTAAAAATTCTTCCCATGCTTTTTCACCTTCGCCCCTACATATAGCATCTACAAATGGATTGTTTATTACCTCGTCAGGTGCAATTGTTGCGTGCACTCCGCCAATAATAATAAAAGGTTTAAATGTTTCGAATTTAACATTTTGAATTATTTCCGTAAATAATTCATATTCAAGTGAGTTAGCACTTACAGCAAGAATATCAGGTTTATAATCATTTAATAATCTATTAAAATCCTTTTGCATGTTTTCATATGGTTGAAGCTCAATAAAGTCTTTTCTATCTATACTTTTAAATTCGCCAGTTTTTTCATGATCTTCAGTAGATATTTTTTCTTTTTTGTAAAATGAAGTTTCAAAATATTTTATTGTATATCCAAGGTTTTTTGCAATATTAGATAAAATTGCAATTGCAAGCGGCATAACCCCTTCATTACTTGTATTAGGGAAAAATAGTAAAATTTTCTTATTCATATAACATAACCCTCCTCTCTTTAGTGGACTAATTGTTTAGAAAAAATTTCTGTTTTTCGTACTCAAAAGGGCTCAAGTAACCGAGCGTTGAATGCACCCTTTTGCGGTTATAATACATTTCAACGTATTTAAAGATTTTTCTTTTTGCCTCCTCCCGGGTCATAAACTGATCTGCCCCATGTTTGTGTTCATAAGCAGCAAGGTGAATAACAAAATTAATCCTTTTGAAGTATTTATTTAAATCAATTTTACAAATATCTTCTTCGACAAAACGGTATTTTACATCTTTTGGTAAATTAAAAAGTGATGAATATCTTTGAGATTATCCATAAGCACCACTTCTTCAAACTGCCCATGCTTTATACTATGAATTAACCTTGAACCGATATGCTCCAATACACCTGTTATCAGAATTTTCATATTATTTTAAATATTGTTTTAAGCAATTTTTATAGTATTTTTTTGTTTCTATTAACCCTTTTATAAAATTATATTTCGGCGTCCATTTCAAAACTTTTTCAATTTTTTTATTACTGATAACCGCATCGCCGATTTCGGTAACTTTTCTGTCTGCAGGCCAGTCAATTAATCTCAAATTCCCGCCGATATATTTTGTAATTGTTTCCGCTATTTTTGCTACACTGTAATGTTCACCACTAACTGCAAAAAACACTTCATTATTAGATTTTTCACTTTGAGATGCCGAAATAAGCGTATCAACACAATCATCAACATAAGTTACGTTTCTTAACTGCGTTCCTGGTTTATAAACAGTAATATCTTTACCCTGTAAAGCCAACCCGATAAAATAATTTACAAAAGTGAACTCCGGGCTGTGAATGCTTGCTCTTGGACCATAAACATTTGCAAATCTTACAACTGTAACAGGCATATTATATGCGTTTCCGTACGTTAAAACATATTTTTCAGAAACACTTTTATTGGCCGAATAAATATCAGTGGGAAATTCAGGATGGTTTTCATCGGCAGGACGGTAATGAAGTTTTCCGATTTGCGTACTCGTCCCGATGTGAACAAATTTTACGTTTTTATTGAAACGACGGACTGCTTCAAGGAGATTTATAGCCCCCTTGCAGTTCACATCCAGATCAATCCAGGGCTCTTTCATAGAAAAAGGGTGCGACGTTGATGCCGCACAGTTAAAAATTATGTCTTTGTCAACAATATGTTGAGGTAATTCATCAAATGTTAATATATCCCCAAATACAAGTTTTATTTTATTTTTAATACTTTCAACATTATAAAGATTGCCGCCGGCATGCGGGTCAAGGCAATCATAAATTGTTACTTCCGCGCCTAATTTCACACATTGATGTGCAAGGTTACTGCCGATAAAACCAAGCCCACCGGTAATTAACACTTTTTTATTTTTTAAAGAAGTCTTTCCAACATTATTTTTCACATCCATAGTCATTATCCCTCCTATATATAATACAAAATATTAAAATATTTATTTTTTTCTTGCTTTGACCAATATCATTAAATCTCTATCCTCTTTCCATCTAAATGTACTAATTTCTTCTTCTTCAAAGTCAATGTGCTTTAAAATAGCCCTGATTTTAGGAATTGTGTAGCAGTTTTTATGAAACTGACCAGGTGAATTTTGCGGGCCATAAAGACTTGCTGTTAAATACCCCCACCGATTATTCGTGGAATAGGAATACTGCCCAAACCAGTGCTGATGTTTTATAGCATCCGGATCATTTCTGTAAAAATCTTTCCAGTCATCTTTCGCCTTTAACCATAATTTCACGAGATTTTCAAAATCAGGCACAGCGAATATTAGAAGCCCTTTAGGACGCAATACTCGTTTCATTTCGTAAAAAAATCTGGGCTCTTCCAGAAATGAGAGATGTTCCAAAAGTGAATCCGTTTTTATCTCAGCTACAGTGCCATCAGGATAAGGAAGATTAAATATATCATACTGAAAAATTTTTGTATCTTTGGGAAATGATACTTGCGGATATCTTGCTTTTATTTCTTCCAGATTGTCCAAGTCAATATTTATGTAACCTTTCAGGGGCCGGGAAGCACATCCAAGATTTAACTTTATTTCTTTTGTCCCTCTTTTATCCATTATTCCTCCTCAAAGCTATTAATGCGTTCGTTGTTAATTTTATTCCTTCTTTTAATAAAATAGTAGGCCTCCAGCCTGTACTTTTTCTAAAAAGACTCGTATCTGCAACGAAGTTTCGCATATCAAAAGGTTCAAGTTTGACAGTTCTATCAAATTTTATTTTCACTGGTTTGCCCGTATTACCTTCTATTTCACGAGCAATGAGTTCCCATACCTTAGTTATTGTTTTCCCTTCACCAGACCCAATAATATTAAAACCATAGTTTGTTTTACTTATTCCTGCAAACAAAAATGCTCTTATTACATCATCTATAAAAACATAATCACGCTCACAATTTTTATTGGCATAGAGAGTTAACCCCATACCAGATAGTGCGCTATCTATCATTTTGTTTATCACGGTATTCTTAACTGCTAATGAATTTGCCGTTGGTCCATAAACATTAGCCAACCTAAGAATAACAACATCGATACCGTACTTTTTAGCATATATTTTTAAATAATTTTCAGCCATTAATTTATGGACAGACCATAAAGACATTGGATCAGAACAATGATTTTCATTAACTGGTAAAATAGAATCTAATCCGAATAAGTTAGCCGAACTAGAAAAAACTATTTTTAGTTTATACTGTTTTTCTCGACACACCTCCAGCAGATGAATAACCGAAAGTGCATTTATGTCCATGTCCTTGTAAATATCAAATGCAGAACGATTGTATTCTAAAGCTGCTAAATGAAATAAGTAATCAATGCCCGGTAAAACTTTCTGCCAAGTCTCTTTCTTCGAAACATCACCCTTAACAATGGTCACTTCTGCACGCGTTTTTTTGGGAATCCATTCATCTTGAATATTTTTATCCAATAATTTTATTTTACATTTGACATCAAACAAAGCTGCCGATAGTGAAGAACCTATATACCCGAATCCACCGCTAATGAGAATAGTCTTATTTTTATATTTATTTAATGTGTACCGTTTTATTTGAATCTGTTTATTTATATTATTCATCTATTTTATCTCGTGACCTTTCAACCAGTCATATCCGACTTCGGGATCGTCATATTGTATCCGGCCTTCATCTTTGGGGTCGTAAATATTTGAAGTGACATAAAACAGATTAGCGGGACCACTAATACATTTGCAACCGTGCGCAACGCCGGGCGGGATACGCAATACTTGTGATGGCTGATTGTCACCCATCAAAATCTCTATTGTTTCTTTGTATGTAGGAGAATTTTTTCTCGTGTCGTATAAAGCAACTTTCAATACGCCACCAGACACATACCACCAATCAATTTGTTTTTTATGGATGTGCCATGCTTTTACTACGCCTGTGTACATTTGCGAAACACTCCACTGACCGAAACCTTCCTTGAAAAAATCATCCGTTACCCGGATAATTTCCCTGAAATATCCCCGTTCATCAGTATGCGTAACCAGTTTTTTTATGCTGACCCCTTCTATCATACTCAAACCCCTTTTTTGAAATTTTTTATTATGTTGCAGACCGTTTTTACATCCGATTCGCTTAATTCGGGATACATCGGGAGTGAAATAATTTCTTTTGCGGCAATTTCTGTTTCAACTAATTTGCTTTTAATTTTGTATGCGGGCTGCAAATGCACGGGAACCGGATAATGTATTAATGCACCAATACCGTTATTTTTGAGGTATTTCAGTAAATCATCTCGTTTTTTTGAACGAACAACGTAAAGATGAAAAACATGTGTGGAATTTTTACTAACTTTTGGTAAAACTAAACCTGTTACTGCTAATTCTTTGTTGTATAATTCGGCTAATTTTCGGCGTTTTGAATTATCTTTATCCAGATATTTCAGTTTGACCCGCAAAATCGCCGCCTGTAATTCATCTAACCGCGAATTCCAGCCGGATATATGACTTACATATCTTTCAGCCCAGCCATATTCACGAAGTAATTTTGATTTTTCTGCAAGTTTTTTATTACTGGTTACAATAATTCCGCCGTCGCCGATTGCACCAAGATTTTTCGTCGGATAGAAACTGAAACAGGCGATATCTCCAAATGAACCGACATTTCTGCCGTTGTATTTTGCACCGTGGGACTGAGCGCAATCTTCTATTACAAAAAGTTTATGTTTTTTTGCGATGTCAATAATTTTGTCCATATCAACCGGTTGACCATAAATGTGAACGGGTATTATTGCTTTTGTATGTTTAGTTATTGCTTTTTCTATTTTTGATGTATTAATAGTATAATAGTCAGATTCTATATCTACAAAAACTGGTTTTGCGCCAGTCAATTCTATGGCAGAAACAGTGGCAACTGCTGTATGAGAAACCGTTATAACTTCATCGCCAGAACCAATATCACACGATTTCAAAGCAATATGTAATGCCTCTGTCCCACTTCCAACCCCGATACCATAATTTACACCAATATATTCCGAAAATTCTTTTTCAAATAACTTAACCTCTTCACCAAGAACATACCAACCCTTATTTAACACCCTTGAAATTGCTTCATCAATTTCTGTTTTATGTGAAAGATATTGTGCTAATGGATTACTACATAATATCATTTTAATACCTGCACTTTTGGGACATAGACAATCCATTTCCCGCCGGATTTTATAAAATATTTTTCTTTTGCCATGATTTCCTTTGCGTGATTATAACCGAACAACAGGGCATACTCAGGATAATTTTTAGGAAATTCTTCGTACGGCCGAACCGGTATATGGGCACCGGGACTGTATTTTCCTTGTTTTATAGGCGTTGTATCGCAAATAAAATCTATCTGTTCGGTCGTTATTCCACAATAATTAATAATGGTTGTACTCTTTGAGGTTGCGGCATAACCGACAATTCTTTTTCCCTGTTTTTTAATTTTATTCAGAAGCGACATTAAACTATCACGCGATTGTTCACAGTTTTTACGAAAAGTATTATATGTATCCGATTTCTGCAGCCTGAGTTTTTTTTCTTTTTCCAATTGTTGTATTACTTTTTTAGAAATGGATCTAGCACCTTTATGGGCTATCACATATCTCATTGACCCGCCATGTGTTTCTTGCGGTTCTACATCAATCACTTCCATCCCATGCTGTTCAAAAAGATATTTTATTGAAGATACTGAAAACAAAAATACATGTTCATCATAAATCTGGTCATATGTCGTATTTTCAATTACATCACCGAGGTATGGGTCCTCAAACATCACAATACCATCGGGCTTAAGCAATATCCTAATACCTTCCACAATTGAATGCATATAAGGTATATGACACATTACATTTGCTGCTAAAAATGCGTCTGCCTGCCCATACTCTTTTACTATTGCACGGGCAAGTTCTTCATCAAAAAATTTAGAAATTGTATTTATGCCTTTATCCTGTGCAACTTTAGCAACATTGGCAGAAGGCTCTATTCCAAGATGACGGATTTTTTTTGAAGCAAAGTTCTGTAGCATTATACCGTCATTGCTTCCTATTTCTACTACAAAAGGGTCTTTTGAAGCAATATAATCTTTAATAACATGCTCGGCAAATTCCTTAAAATGAATAGCCATTAATTTGGATGTGCCGGAAAAAAATGCATAATTCTCATTGAACATTTTTTCCCTTTCTGGTTGTTCAGTGAGTTGAAACATCCCGCATTTTGGACAATGTGCAACCTGCATCTCAAAAAAATATTCTTTTGAAAACTGCTCTTTTGTAAGAAACCCATTAGCAATCGGCATTTTACCAAAAGACATAATCGGTTCAATGGACTCACTACAAATTAGACATTTCCGATAGTTAGTCATAGTTTAACACTCCTTGTTATTGCGGTTTAACTATTTTCTGGTAATAGTTGACAACATTTTCATAATGTTTATCAATAGTTAGAAAATTGGGGTGATCGATATCTTTCAAAAAATACTCGGTCTGTTTAAATAAGCCCGGCTTAAAATCTCTGTCTAACTTATCATCGATTTCCACAAAATCAACAACCACCGATTTATTTAATTGTACCTGCAATTTTTCAAGCGGGCGAAAAATCAGGCGATGCTGATTAGTTATGACCTCAACCCCCCATCGCCCCGGTCCGAACCAATTAGCCTGATAGGAAAATAGTGCACCATTCTTTGTAATCCCAGCACCTGCAAATACAGTCGGCGAAGAATGCCAATCGGGTTCAGCAAAAACGAATGCGCTAAATTCTTTCGGTTCACCACTTAAAAAAAATGCTAAATCAACAACATGGGTTGAATTGGCCAAAAACCAGTTTTTCTTAACATCTTCTTTGATATTTTCTGGTATCTGGTGCGTCCATTCAGTAAATTCGAAGTTAAAAGATTTTACTCCCCCATCTTCTTTAATGATTTCCTGAGCTTTCAAAACTGAAGCATAAAACCTTCTGTTGTAAGCAATGATTATTTTAGTTCCCGTTTCTTTGGCTTTTTCTTTTACAAGTTTGATTTCCCCGGCATTTAGTCCTGCGGGTTTTTCCAGCAATATTTTTCTTACGCCAATGTCCATCAAAGAAATCGTGGTTTGAGCCAATTCCTCGACGCTGACGGCAACGATTGCGTATTCAACGCCGGTGTCGCACTTTTCCTTCCACGCGGAAAAACCGCCCGGAATTGCTTTGATGGCCGTTTGAGCATAAAACTTTTCAACACCGACTTCACTGCGTCCTATAGCAGCAAAATTAACGCCTAAATGCTGAAGTACTTTAGAGTATTCAACTCCCATTTTACCAACACCAAAAAGCACAACTTTTTTAGAACTTAAGTTATCGGACATTTTTCCACCTTTTCTCCGATTACATTTTGCAAATGTTCAATAAAAACATTGATAATGGGAAGATGAAGATTCATTGAATCACGATAACTTGGAAGATCGCAGTTCTTATTATTAATAATATCCTTAATTAACCGATGAGTGGTCTGGCTTTGAAAAGGTATCTTTACATTTTCAACAAATTGTTTCTCTCCATCAAAAAATTTATGGGTCACGTGATTAACGCAATCTTTAATCTCATGTCTCCGGGAACCGTTAATTATTTGAATTTTATACGGCTCTTTTCCGTTGTCGCATCGGAGAGTCAGCGAATGCCCTTTTGAGTTCCGACCTGTTAATTTGCCGGAAAATTCCTTGAACCCCGACCGTTTTGAATTTAAAATTTCACTGTCAAGCTGACAATCGATAAAATCGAAATCGATGCAACTTGTCAGATAGGAAAAAAGGTCAATAAAATGAATACTGTTACAGCCCATTCCCCACGATCCTTCAACGTTCATTTGAATCTTCCCATCCGGATCCAATTGAGTTTTCAGTTTTTTATAAAAATCTTTTTCTCTCATCCAACAATTTACCCATGTTAGAATATTTTTCTTTCTCAAAAGGTCATCTATTTCGAAATATTCAGATACTGTCTGAAACAAAACCTTTTCCAATATGAAGTTTTTAACTTCTTGATTCCGTGTAAGTTCTTTAATAACCCCGGATCTAATGTCGGAGCAAGTAGCAACAATCACTAAATCTATCGGTCCGGATAAGTCGTTAACGGTTCTATGGCACTTTAAGTCGATTTTATTAGAACCTTCTTGGTAAACTTGCAAAAAACGCTCTTTGGCAACTTTCAATGACTCTTCTGAAGGATCCACCAACTGCACATTAGCGTCACCTTCCAACAATGCCATTGCCTGGAGATGACGGCTCCCGATTTGTCCGGCGCCGATTATGACGATATTCTTCATTTCAACATTTCTCACTTCGAACAAAAAAACGATCCTATTAGTTTCATATCACAACGTTCGGTACATCTTATGCCTCGTGTAACGTTAAAATGATCCCGACGGAATTTAATATATTTTTCACCGTTCCATATGTCATAAAGAGTTTCCTTTTTTGCATCACCGAGAATAATTTCGTTATTAAAATCCTCCATGCACATCGCTACTTCGCCGTTGGATTTTATCGTCATAGATGCCCAAGGGTGCTGGCAGAATTCCGTCCAGTGGACGGAGCAAGTCGGATGATAGTCTTTCCGGTACCATTGCGTGTCTTCGCTCTTTAGATATATATACACATCGGCTTCCTCAAATGCCTTTTTTAAATTTAAGAAGTCCTCTTTCTGATTGCTTCGGTTAAGGTCAAGCATAGTAATAATGATGACCGTTTTGTATTTTTCTTTCTTTTTTATTTCAAGTAGTTGCATGATTTTTTTATAGCCGGTAGAAAAATTAGATGCTTCTCCTCTTATCTGCTTATGAATCATGTCATCAACCGTTTCTATAGAATACTTAATATAGTCCAAACCGTTTTTGAACATCTGAACCGTTTTTTCAACGTCAATGTTAACCGGATTGCAACTAAAATAAGAAAAAAATCCTTTTTCATTAAGCGTTTTTATATAATAAGCCATGTTCTTGTCTAAAAGAGGATCTCCGTAACCGTGGAGTTGAATAACTTTGGGAATAATGTAAAGAAAAAAATGATTTTCACTCATGTCATTCCGGGAAATACCGTATTTTTTTTCAACAAAATTCTCCCAACTATTCCATTGTTCTTTGGAAAAGGGGTTAATTTGGTCGACGATTTTTATAAAAGTTTCTTTCTCTATGTTTTCAACCGGGCGGGTCATCATCGTTGTACGAGGACACATTTTACATTTCATATTACACGCATTTGTAGTTTCTATGTTATAAATAATAGGGTTCTTATTGCGGTTTTTTTCAAACTCGTCGCTAACGAACTTTTTATCCAAAACTTCGCCCATCATAATCTTCTGTTTCAGTTCGTACATCTTCATATAGAAATTGATATCAATCATTTTAACTCCTAATTCAAAATTCTTTCTGTGGAAGATAGATGTCTTTTGTTTTACGAAACTTTCTTATCATACATTCAGCAATTTCCCATTGGTCAAGACTATCAATATCAATTATAAATTTAGGATCCATTATTATTGGATATATTCGCTTACCAGATATAGATTTCTTATTCATTATCGTACCGTATCGTATTACCTCAATCTGACCGGTCTGCCAGTATGTCTTGGGCAGTTTTTGGCGCGGCATATTATATTGTTCGTGAAAATTAGATTTCAAAAGAGGAACCATCCGACCTCTTTTTATACGCCACATTTTATAAGGTTCCTCACCAGACCGCATGACTGCCCGAACACAATCGGCATCGGGTTTACTGTGCATGATTTCTACGGCTTCGTCGATACATCCCAGAGGTCTAAAAGGAGATGTGGGCCGCAGGAAAACGATTACGTCCGGTTTATAATTTTCCTTTTTCTTAAGCCACAGAAGAACGTGCTCTATTACCGGGAAATCTTGGACGTGGTCTCCCGACAAAACCCCGGGACGAAGAAAGGGAACTTCTGCTCCATATCGTATAGCGCATTCGCCAATCTTTTTATCATCGGTAGATACGATTACCCGGTTTACATTCTTTGCCTGTAACCCTGCGGCAATACTGTAGGCAATCAAAGGAATATTTCCCAACGGCTTGATATTTTTCTTGGGTATTCCTTTGGAACCGCCACGAGCAGGTATTATAGCAAGTATTTCCATTTATTCTCCGATTCTAAAGCAGAATCTCTCTTCCTTCCATAGCAGACTGTCTTGCTGCAAGTGCAATTTTCAAGGCTTGAACACCATCATTCAGGGTGCATAAAGGTAATTCAGTTCCATTTATACATTTTATGAAATTATTAACCAGATCCAAAAACATCGTATTTCGCTCAAAGTTTGACGGCACATGATATTCCTCGGCACATACACCGCCGAAAAAAAGTTTAGCACATCCGTCGGTATTATCCCACTGAATGTTTCCCTGTTCCCCGATTATGGACAAAGTGTGCCTTGCGGGTTTTTCGATATAGTCTAAATAAACACTACCTATCGGACCATTCTTAAATTTTAATACTATTTGAATTACACATTCCGCATCGGTTTTCAAACCGCTGCATTTTCCGGTTAATGCGTATAATTTTTCAACATCTCCTATAAGCCACCGCAGATAATCAAACGGATGACTGAGGGTTAAGGTTACGCCCCCGCCGAGTTCAGACCGGACACTATAACTTTTACTGTAATTTTCCCAGGGGTGCCAACTTGTAACATCTTCCCCCCAATGGACATGCGTTGAAACAAGGTTTCCGATTCTATTATCACTTAACCAGTTCTTTATCTGTTGTAACGCAGGGTGAAATCTGAATTGATAACCTGTTATAAATAATAATTTTTTATCGACAACTATTTTCTGCAACTCCGCCAGATTTTCATCGGTATTAGATACGGGTTTTTCCATCAGAATATGACAACCCGCCATGGCAACTTTAATTGCCGTAGATATATGTAATGATGTCGGATTTGAAATAACCGCACCGATTGGCTTTTCTTTTAATGCTTCTTCAAGATTATTGAAAGTCCTAAATTCTGAAAGTTCATCGTCGGGCAATGTACTTTTACCCGTACGATAAAGAATTATTCTATCAATTCCTATTGTCAACAGATTTTGAAGATGCCTTCTACCAATCGAACCTAAACCGATAATCAATATAGGTCTTTTAATATAAATCACCATTAGATGTTCTTACTGATTGCTGGTATAATACTAACCCCTAAGTTTCTTTCTTACTTCCATTTCCTTCTGTGTTATTCTCTTCACGCCGTCTCCAAGTATAATATCTATTTGTTTTATTCTTCCATAAAGAATGTCCATTCCATGAATTTCCAAACTTGCTGCATGGTCGGATCCCCACATTGTATGGTCAAGAGTAATATGTCTCTCAACCATTCTCGCACCCAAAACAACTGCGATTACAGTCGGCTCTAGATTATTCTCATGTCCGCTATAACCGATTACACATTTATATCGTTTCTTAAGAAAACTGATAACCCGCAAATTTAATTCATTTTGCGGGGTCGGATACGCCGAATTAGTATGCATCAGTATGTAATCACCTTTTGAATATTTTTCTAATATCTCTACTGCTTTATCAATTTCTTCGACTGTACTCATACCGGTGGACAACACAATGGGCTTACCGGATTGTGCGGCAATCCTCAAAAGTTCATTTTCCGTGATTTTTGATGAAGATATTTTAATGAACGACACTCCGAAGGCAATAATAAATTCGAGACTTGGTATATCCCACACCGACGCACTCCATTGAATGGGTTTTTCTTTGCAGTACTTATCTATATATGAATACTCTTTTTGATTGAATTCTACTTTGTATCTGTATTCTAAATAAGTAATTTTTCCCCACGGCGTATCTCTTATAATATTTTTCTGATTTTCCGGTACGCACAAATCCGGAGTCCTTTTCTGAAATTTAACACAATGCCAACCACAAGCAAACGTTGCATCTATTAACCTTTTGGTGATATCAATACTCCCGTTATGATTTATGCCAATTTCCGCTATCATAAAAACCGGTTCATTGTCTCCGATAAGATGATCATTAATTTTCACAATCTGATTAGCCACTTTTAACCTCCTGTTTTATTCGGGTATTTTTCCCGTGTAATACGATCTGCAATTTCCCTTACCACACCTTCTCCACCTTTTGCTTTCGTAACTAAATAGGATATCTTTTTTACGGTCGGGTGTGCATTCGCGGGAGCAATCGGATATCCCACAATCTTCATAACTTCCAGATCATTTATATCATTGCCGATATAAATTACTTTTTTCAAATCAAATCCATTTTTTACACAATAACTTTTTAGAGTAATCTTTTTATCTTTACAACATGCTATAACTTCAAGACCAAGTTTTTCGGCTCTTGCATTTACAACAGGATTTGTTTCCGTGCTTAATATTAACTGGGGGATACCCAATAATCGTATACAAGCAACTCCTAAACCGTCGGCACGATTGACAATAACCGCTTCGGTACCCTCCTGAAAAACGATGACACGATTATCTGTCATCACACCGTCAAAATCATATACAATAAGATCAATAGTTTTTACAGAAATTGTTTTTATTTTTTTAACCGACATATAAAATCTTTTTTTACTTTTATAACATCTTTATGAAATAATTACTTTTTTTCCTATAACTTTCTTTCCTATAAAAAGAATACTTTCGCCGAGTTCATGTTTATTGAGAATGTTTTTGTACTCTCTGTCTACTTTTGCAATCCAGCGATTGAGTTCATCTGCAATCGCATTATGAGAAGGCGCCAAAACCGGTTTTGACATACCGATGTCCATGCTTTGTTGTGGCTCACCTTTTAGCATCCAGTTCAGATGGTTTATTAAATTGTATAATTGGATAGTTTTTGTTTTTCCGACAAATCCCGACTTTTTAAGAACCATCGTAAGAGTCTTTGGAGAATAATTGAAAATATGCGGTTCTCTGAACCAGAAATCTGCATATGGCTTAACATTATAAACCGAAAGCAGAACATCTTGGACATTCGGGACCTCAATGCAAATAATCCCTCCCGGCTTTAATAGATTATTTATTCCTACAAGAAATTTCACAGGGTCTTCAATATGCTCAAGTACCTGAAACGCTGTAATAATATCGAAGGACTCGTGAGGTAAATCGACATATTCAATATGTTTGGTATACACTTTTATTCCCAACACTTCTTCAACAAAACGTGCATTCGCCGAGTTAAACTCTATACCTACGCATTCCATAACATGGCTTTTCACTGCATGTAGGAATGCACCGGAAGCACATCCGACATCAAGCAATTTTTTTTGTGGACCAAGTGCGTGTTTCAGTTCATCAATCCTGTTTTTCTGATACGGCAAACAAATATCAAACAATTCTTTGCTGTTAAGCGACCTGCCGATAACAGGTGTATAAAGTTTCCGATATTCCCCAGTGTAGTAGTCCTTTAGATTCTGCCGGACAGGTTCCAGATAAACTATACCGCATTTTTCGCATTTGAGCACATTGCGTTTTATATTATGTCGCAACTTGTTATGTATAACACTTAATTTCTTCGTGCCACACAAATAACAGATACCTTTGCTTCTCATGATATTTTTACTCCAATACTTTTATGTACTTGAAACTAAAATTTATCAATACATATAATTCTTTAACAACTACATTATATTAAATTTTTGCAATATTTTCACAAAGGGTTTTTTTGGAAATATTCAACAACGAATGCTAAAAACATAGATACAAAAAAACTAATTACGGTTGCGGTGATTACTATGTTTCTTTTTGAAGGTCCAGATTTCATAAGTGGCAATACCGATTCAGCAATAACTGAAGCGGTCTTTGTATAATATTTTAATTCCATCTCTTTTGCTCTTATTGCTGATTCCATCGCCGTCTGTCTTTTAGACGCATCTTCTTTTGCTTGATTAAGCGACTGGAATATATATGACTGTGCAAGGATATCCGTTTTCTCCCTTTGCTGGATTTTTTTGTTCAGTTGTTCAATTTCGCTTTTTACGGTTAAGAGTTGCTCTTTCAAGTTAGACATCTCATCATTTGAAATTTCCAATGCATTTTTTACTAATTCTTCATGTCTTTTTAATATCAGTGAAACAATTACATCCACCAACCGTTTTGCTTCCTCCGGCCTTTTTCCTTTGCCTACTACCTGAATATAACCCAATTTGTCTAACATCTTAAACTTTTCAGGAAGAATATATGCCCCTTCTTCTTTCAGACCCATTTGTTCTGCGATTCCTTTCAGATAAGGATTTAGCGGATTCTTAAAAAGCAACTCCCCAATTGCCGAAGTTTCCACCGGAACATTGTTTATTTTTGCCGGCTCAATGATTGCTGATGATTCATACACATCAGGCAGAAACAGTGAATAAACCGCTGAAATAACTGCACAACCAATTGTAATGCCTACAACCAATCCCCATCTTTTTTTCAATACCCTCAGATAATCCCTTAAATCAATTTCCTGCTCTTCCATAAATCCCCCTATAAAACTTCTTTTATTTTTTTAACGATATGTTCAATTTTTTCGTCGTCCAATTCCGGATACATCGGCAATGAAAGTGTTTCATCCTGCATTTTTTCCGAAACGGGAAAATCGCCTTTCTTGTAGTTTAAGTTTTCGTAGACCTTTTGTAAATGCAACGACTGCGGGTAATAAATTTGATTTGGTATTCCGTTATCGGCTAAATGTTTTTGAACTTTGTCTCTTTCCTCTTTATTTTTGAAACATATTGTATAATAATTAAAGGAATGACGGCAATTTTCCAAAACCTTCGGCACAACCGCAACATCTTTCAGCAATTCATTGTATTTTTGAGCGGCACTGTTTCTCATAACCGTCCATTTATCAATATGTTTTAATTTAACTGAAAGTATTGCGGCCTGAATCGTATCAAGACGCGAATTAAATCCGTCCATAACGGAAAAATATTTTTCGCGCTGACCGTGATTTCTTAATGCTTTCGCGTTTTCGTAAATTTCTTTATCGGACGTTACAACCATTCCGCCGTCACCGAAACATCCGAGATTTTTTGCGGGAAAAAAACTGAAACATCCGCAATTGCCGATAGAACCGCATTTTCTACCGTTATACTCTGCGGAAAATGACTGTGCGCAATCTTCAATAACTTTAAAATTATATTTTTTTGCAATTCTTAAAATTTCATCCATTTCAGCAGGATGACCGTACAAATGAACAGGCATTATCGCCTTGGTTTTTTTTGTAATTTTCTTTTCTATCTCTTTCGGGCTGATGTTATATGTATCAATTTCAATATCGGCAAAAACAGGCACGCCGCCCGCCTGAACGATTGCTTCGCTCGTTGCTATAAACGTAAAAGGCGTCGTAATAACCTCATCGCCGGGTTTAATCCCAGCAGCGAGCAGCGCAATCTTTATAGCATCCGTTCCGTTGGCAACTCCGACAGCGTATTTTACACCGCAGTATTTTGCAAAATCATCCTCAAATTTTTTGACCTCTTCACCGAGAATAAAATTTGTTTTATCTAAAACATTTTTTACCGCGGCATCAATCTCTTCCCTTATCCCGGAATAATTCGCCTTTAAGTCAACCATCTGAATTTTCATAATTTTCACAATCCTTTCGCTAAAATATCCTGCATATGGATTATTCCCGCAACCCTTTTTTTTCTGTTAATTACCGGTAAAACCACAATCGATTTTTCCCTGTTTTGCATAACTGCCAGAACATCTACCGCCTTCATGTCGGAATATACGAATATCGGTTTCGGATTCATTATATCCTTTATTTTTTTTGAAAATATATCCTCTCTTTTCTCAAGAATTTTTCTTATATCATAGTCAGTAATAAATCCCAGAAGTTTCTGATTTTTATCAATTACAGAAACGGCGCCGCATCTTTTTTTTGTAATTTCAATAAGCATGTTTTTTATAGAGTCGTTTATCTTAATTGTCGGATTATCCTCGCCGGAACGCATAATATCGCCGACGGTAAGAAGCAGCCGTTTGCCGATAACCCCGCCCGGATGAAGGAGTCCGAAATCCTCCGATTTGAACTTTCTCATTTTCATAAGCGTAACCGCAATCGCGTCGCCTATAACAAGAGCGGCGGTCGTTGAATTCGTGGGGCTTAAATTCAGCGGACATGCCTCCTGTCTTATCGGCGTATATAAAATGATATCCGAGTTTTTAGCAAGAGTTGATTCAAGATTGGCGGTTATGGAAATTACTTTTGCGCCGATTTTTTTGATGGGGCCCAAAATGCCTAAAAGTTCTTCGCTTTCGCCTGATTTACCGACGGCAAGAATTACATCATTTTTATGAACGACACCGAGCGAGCCGTGCATCCCTTCCGTCGGATGAAGGTACATTGCCGATGTTCCCGTTGACACCAGTGTAGCCGCGATTTTTTGTGCGATATTTCCGGACTTTCCGACGCCGGTAACGATTACTTTCCCTTTACACTTAAAAATCATATCTACCGCTTGTTTATACGGTACGGCAACATTTTTTTTTAAAACCTTTAACGTCTCAATTTCACTCTCAATAACTTCAACTATATTTTTTAATATGTTCATATATTCAATCCGCTTTCGGTAAGATATGAAATCAGGTTGACTAAATTCGTACCGCTTTTACCGTTCTTGTTTTTTGTATTTAATATCAGAGTGGAAGCATCGTGCTCTCGGCCGTTCTTCAATTCGCGGGTATATTTTATATCGGACAGTGAAAGTTTTTTCAGGGATATTTCCGTTATATCGGCAAGTTCGTTATCTCCCACTATCGTAAAATTCCTTATGCCGGCTTTATATTTTAAAATCGCCAGATTTTGAATTTTTTCCCGCATTAAAGTTAAGGAATTTATAGTCCTCAATGTATAGTTATATGACTTTCTGGCTTTTTCCGAAAAACCTTTTGGCGTAAGCACATACCGGATTTGTCTGCGGTTTAACTGTTTTATTTTTATATAACCGGTCTTTGCCAGCCGCTTTATTATCAGGTTAGTAAGTCCGAGAGAAATTCCCAGTTTTTTGGCAACTGTTCTCTGATTTGACGAATTGCTGGATGACAACTCGGAAATTATAGCGAATTCTTTTTCGGTTATACCGCTTTCCATAAAATATCCTATTTTCAAGCGAGCGAGTGAAAAGCAAACTTGTTTGTTTTTCCGAGCGAGCGCTGAAAACAAAGGGTTCACTACCCTTTATTGTTCAATAATTGAACATTATACAAAAAAGAAAAAATTTGTCAAGTAAAAAACTTAATCCCTGGCGAGAACGGCGCAGAAAACCTTTTTTGCACCGGCATTTTTTAAGACCGTGGAACATTCTTCCAAAGTTGAACAGGTGGTTGCAATGTCGTCTACAAGAACAATGTTTTTATTCTTAAATACCGACGGGTCTTTAACAAAAAAGGCATCCTTTAAATTGACAAGCCGTTCGGCACGGCTAAGTTCAAACTGCGG
Organism: Elusimicrobiota bacterium; assembly: GCA_041658185.1. Classification (GTDB taxonomy): domain Bacteria; phylum Elusimicrobiota; class UBA8919; order UBA8919; family UBA8919; genus UBA8919. The sequence goes on along the minus strand of JBBAAR010000004.1, from coordinate 31,586 downwards.
TTTTGTATCTTTAATCCTTATAAGGTTTCCGCTGACAACTTTTTTGTTCATCTTATCGGCAAGCAATTCAGCCAAGAGTTGCGACTGGTTATAGTCCCTGCCGAATTCTTTTTTTTTGCTTAACGGCACCGCTACAATTAAATCAAACTGCTCAATATCAATATTTTTTGACAAAACTTCAAGCAACAAATTGCCGAGGGCCGTTTTCAAAAAATCTTTTTCTTTGAATTTAAGTATAAGTTCCCGCAAAACGCCGGTGTATTTACCGACGGCGACAACTTTTTCAAAATGATATTTTGTTTTACGGCACTGCCAGCAATGTGCTCCGCCGTCAGCGAGCGGCTGGCTACAGGTCTGACAATACGGCGGTTTTATGTATTCAATTTTATTGAGGCATTTACGGCAAACCGACAAATTATTTTTATCGGTATCCTCTCCGCAAATAATACAAACATCAGGGAAGAAAAAATTAAGGATGGGGTTTATGATTTTTGATATTTTCACGCTTTAATAATTTTTTTGTCTTTTTTCTTCATCGCATTTCGGGTATCAATAATCAACTTTGAATTTTTTAAAATAAAATCGTAGTCATAACAGGAATGGTCGGTCGAAATCAAAACCGCATCAAACTTTTTAAGATGAGCAGCCGTTATGTTAATAGATTTCTTTTCAATTTGGTGACGCCGCATTTTAGGTATTTTGGGAATATACGGGTCATTATAAGAAACGGAGACGCCTTTTTTTTCCAAAATTTCTGTCAATTCCAAAGACGGCGACTCTCTTATATCGTCGGAATCCTTTTTGTAAGCCATCCCCAATATCAAAACTTTTGAATTTTTCAGGGCAACGCCTTTTTCATTAAGCGCATCCTGTAGTTTTTCAACGACATATTCCGGCATCCTCGTGTTTATTTCTCCGGCAAGTTCTATGAACTTCGTCTGAAAATTATACTGTTTTGCTTTCCACGAAAGATAAAACGGGTCTATCGGAATACAATGTCCGCCCCAGCCGGGGCCGGGATAAAAAGGCATAAATCCGAACGGTTTTGTTTTACTTGCTTCTATCACTTCCCAAATATCAAAACCCATTTTATCAAACAAAATTTTTAGTTCGTTTATCATCGCGATATTTACCGCGCGAAAAGTATTTTCCAGCATTTTTGTTGATTCGGCAACTTTCATAGACGATACCGGCACAATTTTATTCAGCACGCTTCCGTAAAGAAGCGAAGCAAGTTCCGTTGAAATTTTGTTAATTCCGCCGACAACTTTCGGGATTGTTTTTGTATTATATTGTTTGTTGCCCGGGTCTTCCCGTTCTGGTGAAAACGCAAGATAAAAATCAATACCGGCTTTAAGTTTCATTTTTTCCAATATTGGTTTTACCACCTCGTCGGTAGTACCCGGATATGTAGTACTTTCAAGAATAACCAACTGTCCTTTGTGCAGATATTTTGCTATAACTTCCGATGTTTTTACCACAAAACTCATATCCGGCTCTTTCATTTTCGTTAACGGTGTCGGTACGCAGACAATAACGCAATCTACATTTTTTAATTTTGAAAAATCGGATGAGGCCTCAAGATTTTTCAGATTTTTTATGTTCGCCGCCGGAATATGCTTTATGTAACTTCTTTTATTTTTTAGCGATGAAATTTTTCTTTCGTCAATATCCAATCCGATAGTTTTGAAACCACTCTTAGCAAATTCAATTGCCAACGGAAGCCCTACATATCCCAGTCCGATAATCCCGACAACCGCTTTTCTTTTTTCAATTTTCAATTTAAGCATAAAACTCCCTGAAATACTCCACCGTTTTTTTCATTCCGTCTTCAAAATTAACTAACGGTTTATATCCTAAAAACTTTTTCGCGAGCGTTATATCTGCAAGCGTATGCCTCACGTCGCCGGCTCTTTTCGGTTTATATGTAAATTTCGGTTTTATTCCTAAAATTTTTCCTACATTATGTGCGATATCTAAAATGGAATGTTTATCATTACAGGCGATATTAAAAACTCTTCCGGATACATTTTTTGCGATCAAAGCCAAAATATTTGCACTCACCACATTGTCAATATATGTGAAATCCCGCGATTGTTTGCCGTCGCTGTGAACTTCAAACGGTTTATTTTTAAGACCGCAATAAATAAATATCGGGACAACAACCGCATATTTTGACTCGGGATCCTGACGGGGACCAAAAACATTGAAATACCGCAACGAAACAGTTTCAAGCCCGAATGTTTTTGAAAAAACCTGGCAGTAATATTCGCCCGTCAATTTTGAAACGGCATACGGCGAAATCGGCTGGGGTTTTTGCGATTCTTTTTTTGGAAGTTCTTTTGTATCACCATACGCCGACGACGAGGATGCATAGATAAACCTTTTCACTTTTGCGTTTTTTGCGGCAATCAAAAGATTAAGCGTTCCTGTGATATTTACATCATTCGTTGAACCGGGGTCATCAATGGAACGCGGGACGGAACGCAATGCCGCCTCATGAAAAACAAAACCAACGCCTTTCATTGTCTTTCCGACCAGTTTTTTATCCCTGATATCGCCTTTGACAAGTTCAATTTTACCGAGGATATGTTTTATGTTTTCTATTCGGCCAGTGCAGAAATTATCAATTATGCGAACTCTGAAATTTCTTTTCAAAAGTTCGTCGGCGATATTTGAGCCGATAAACCCCGCACCGCCTGTAACCAAAACTAAATCTTTTTTTGAAACCATTTTATAGTCCTTTCAAGTCCTTCTTCAACGGATATTAACGGATACCACTTCAATAATTTTTTTGCTCTTGAAATATCCGGCTGACGGACCTGAGGGTCATCTATGGGAAGTTTTTCAAAAATTATTTTACTTTTTGAACCGGTTAATTTCAATATTATTTTTGCAAATTCCAGGATCGAATATTCGTCGGGATTTCCGATATTCACCGGCTCGTTAACCGTAGATTTTAAAAGTTTTATTATACCGTTTGCTAAATCAGATACATAACAAAAACTTCTGGTTTGCCGGCCGCTGCCATAAATAGTTAACGGCACGCCTTTTAACGCCTGAGATATGAAATTAGGCACTACCCTTCCGTCGTTAAGACGCATCCTTTCTCCGAATGTATTGAAAATTCTTATGATTTTCGTGTCAATTTTGTGAACCCTGTGATACGCCATCGTGATGGCTTCTGCAAATCTTTTCGCCTCGTCATAAACACCGCGGGGACCAATCGGATTGACATTCCCCCAATAACTTTCTTTTTGAGGATGAACAAGCGGGTCACCGTAAACTTCCGATGTTGATGCAATAAGAAACTTTGCTTTTTTTTCTCTCGCAAGACCGAGAGCATTGTGAGTGCCTAGTGAACCCACTTTTAATGTTTGGATAGGTAATTTTATATAATCAATGGGCGAGGCCGGCGAGGCGAAATGTAAAATTGCATCAACGGAACCTATAATTTTTATATGTTTTGTGACATCATGATTTATAAATTTGAATTTTTTTTCTTTTTTAAGATGTGCTATATTTTTTAGCGAGCCGGTAAGAAGGTTGTCCACGCAGACAACATAATGCCCGTCGCAAATGAACCTGTCGCACAAATGACTGCCGATGAATCCGGCGCCGCCTGTAATTAAAATTTTCATCTGCCGATTCCTTTGTAGATAAATCCGAGTTTTTCCGCTTCCTTCGGCTTAAAAATATTTCTACCGTCAATAATTATCGGGTGTTTTAGAAGTTTTTTTATTTTTTTCAAATCAATATTTTTTATCTCGTCCCACTCGGTCAAAATTGCAAGGCAGTCGGCATCTTTTGCAACCTCATACGGGTTTTTACAATACACGACATTTTTTAGGACCTCTTTTGCTTTTTCGGTTGCTTTCGGGTCAAACGCCTTTATTCTTGCGCCTTCTTTTTGAAGTGTTTTTATTATATCTATAGACGGAGCAAACCTCATATCGTCAGTGTTCGGCTTGAATGCCAACCCTAAAATACCGATGGTCTTACCTTTAATAATCCACAAAGCATCTTCAATTTTTTTAATAAAAATCTGTTTTTGATATTCATTTATTTCCCGGACATTTTTCAACAAATCAAACTGATAACCTAATTTTTCCGAAATCCATAGGAACGCTTCCAGATCCTTTGGAAAACAAAAACCGCCGAAGCCGATGCCGGCATTAAGAAATGCACTGCCGATTCTTTTGTCTAATCCCATTCCCTCGGCAACTTTTTCCACATCGGCGCCGCACCGCTCGCATATATTTGCAACCGCATTTATGAAAGAAATTTTTGTAGCAAGAAAAGAATTGGAGGCATGTTTGATAATTTCGGCGCTTTTTATATCGGTAACAAGAATTTTTGTATTAAGCGGTTTATAGATTTCTCTTAAAATATCTTCAGCTTTTTTTGATGACACACCTATAACCACCCTGTCGGGATTGAATGTATCATAAACGGCGGAACCCTCCCTTAAAAACTCCGGATTTGACGCTACATCAAAAGGAATATTTTTTTTCAGATTCCTCTTTATCGTAAGTTCTACTTTTTCGCCGGTTTCAACCGGGACCGTTGATTTATCAACAATTAGTTTGTAGCCGTCCATATTTTTCGCAATTTCCGACGCCACATTTTCAATATACGACAAATCGGCGGAACCGTCTTCGCGGGGCGGAGTTCCGACACTGATAAAAATTACGTCTGATTTTTTAACGGCTTCTTTTATATCTGTCGAGAATGACAGGCGTTTATTTTGAACATTTTTTTTTAAAAGTTCTTCAAGTCCCGGCTCATAAATCGGAACTTTATTTTTTTTCAAAAGAGCAATTTTAGTTTTATCGTTATCAACGCAAATGACGGTATGTCCAATCTCAGAAAAACAAACGCCTGTAGTAAGTCCTACATAACCCGTCCCTATAACAGACAATTTCATATTTCCTCCAGATAATTTTTCAAGGCCGGACGCCAATTTTCTAACGGCTTAAATCCGTTTAATTCCCACATAAAATTTTTTAACACCGAATTTTTCGGTCTTTTTGCAGGTCTATTAAGTTTTTCGCTGGTCGTCGGTAAAACCTTGCAACTGCTACCCGACAGTTTAATAATCTGTTTTGCAAAATCATACCAGCTGCAAGTGTCGGAATTTGTAATATGATATATCCCGTATAAACCGGTTGAGAGTAAGACCTTTATTGCCGCGGCCAAATCTTTTGTGTACGTCGGGCAACCCGCTTGGTCATTTACTATTTTTAATTCTTTTTTTTCTTTTGCCAGATTTAGAATTGTTTTGACAAAATTCTTTCCGTTAACACCGTATAGCCAAGAAGAACGCACAATGAAAAACTTGTTAACTAATTGCTGAACGATAATTTCGCCGTAATATTTTGATTTTCCATATACGGACAACGGATTGGCTTTGTCAAATTCAATATATGGTTCTTTTTTTTCTCCGTCAAAAACATAATCGGAAGAAATATAAATCATAGATGCATCAAATCTCTGACAGGAAAGAGCAACATTTCTTGTGCCTATAACATTTAACCTATATGCATCCCCCGGATTTTTTTCCGCACCGTCAACATCGGTCCAGGCGGCGGTATGAATTACAATTTCCGGATTGATTTTGGTAATAGTTCTATATGTTTTTTCAAAATCGGTTATATCGCAGAGAGTAAAATTTCCCACTTCAAAATTCGGCTTGGCAATATCCAACCCGTATATTTCATGTCCGTCAAGTACTCTGCATAAATCATAACCCAGCATTCCGCAGCCGGTAATCAAAATTTTCATTGTTTCGCAGTTATATTTTTAATTATTCTATCTTTCAAAGGCTTCCACCAATTTTTATTTTTCTTATACCAGACGATAGTTTCTTCTAATCCTTCTTTAAACGTATGTACCGGATGCCAGCCGAGTTCTTTTTTTATTTTTGAAAAATCAATCGCATACCTGAAATCGTGGCCTTTTCTGTCCACGACAAACTCCATCATTTCATATCCTTTACCGAACTCTTTCAGAATCATTTTTGTTATGTCCAGATTTTTTATTTCGGCATTTCCGCCGAGGCAGTATGTTTCCCCGATTTTTCCTTTATGCAAAATTAAATCTACACCTTCATTATGGTCATCAACATGAATCCAGTCGCGGATATTTTGTCCCTTTCCATAGACGGGAACTTTTTTGCCTTCTATAAGATTCGTGATAAACAGCGGAATTAATTTTTCCGGGAATTGATAGGGTCCGTAATTATTTGAACAATTTGAAATTGTCACAGGCAAACCATAAGTATGAAAATACGCTCTTACGAGATGGTCGGAAGAAGCCTTTGAGGCAGAATAAGGCGAGCGCGGAGCATATGGCATTTTTTCAGAAAATTTACCTTCGGGTCCGAGTTCTCCGAATACTTCATCGGTTGAAATATGATGGAACCTTTTTTTACCGTTTCTTAAAGCAGCATCAAGAAGCAGGTGCGTTCCGACTACATTTGTATTAATAAAATCCTCTGCATGAAGAATACTCCTATCAACATGAGTTTCTGCTGCGAAATGGACCACGGCGTCAACTTTTTTCATCAATGAATTGACTAATTGTCCGTCGCATATATCGCCTTTTATAAATTTGTATCTCGGATTATTTTTGACCGATGAAAGATTTTCTTTGTTTCCCGCATAAGTTAGTTTATCCAGATTTAGAATTTCGTAATTTGGATATTTTTTCAGAATGTAGAGTATGAAATTACTGCCTATGAACCCGCAACCGCCTGTAACTAAAATCTTCATTTCACCAGCCCTTCCTTTTTTTCCACGGACTGTAGGGAATTGAGGAGTCATTCAATAAAATTCGATATTCGTCGGGTTTCTTGTATTTATAAATTTCCGTCGGAATGTTCATAATCCAGCACTCGCCTTTTGATATGCATTCAAACCCGTGAATAACTTCCGGAGGAATGCTCAACACCGACGGCTTTTTATCGGAAAGTTTAAACTCCATAAACTCTTTTTTTGCGGAATCTATCAGGACGATTTTTGCTTTTCCTTTAACAACGCAAAAATTATCCGTCTGGATTTTGTGATAGTGCCAGCCCTTAACCCATCCACGTTTGCAGACAGTAATATATGCCTGCCCGAATTTTTTGAACTCCGGCCAGTCGGAACGTAAAATTTCAAAAAGCGCACCCCTTTCATCTTTGTGAACCGTCAACTCCTTCAACCTAACACCTTTTATCATATAATCTCCAATCGCGATGAATCACCGACCATAATTCTGTATGCCTGCGGTTTTTTTTCGGATTTTAGAATCTCAACATTTTGTCCGATTAAAGAATCCGCAATACGTCTAACATCTTTAACTTTTGAATTTTCTAAAATTATGGAATGTTCAATTTCACTGTTTTCTATTACGGTATTAAAATAAACAGATGTGAATGGCCCAATATAGGAATTGATAATTTTGCAATTCTCACCGATAATAACCGGACCTCTTATTGTGGAATTTTTTATTTCTGCGTTTTTTTGAATTACAACTTTACCTTCTATTTTTGAATTTTCAACAATACCTAAATTTTCTTTTTTCAGTGTATCAAGAATAATCCTGTTCGCCTCAAGCATATCCTCTAATTTTCCGGTATCTTTCCACCATCCGTTGATTATATGAGGAATGACTGTGAATTTTTTTTCAACTAAATATTGTATAGCGTCTGTAATTTCAAGTTCCCCTCGCCAGGACGGTTTTATGTTGTTTACCGCCTCAAAAATATTTTTATCAAACATATAAACGCCGACCAGCGCCAAGTCACTTTTAGGCTGCTTCGGTTTTTCAACTAACCTTACGATTTTTCCGTCTTTGAGTTCCGCCACTCCGAATTGCTGCGGATTTGGAACTTTTGCGAGGAGAATCTGCGCGTTCGGTTTTTTCTTTCTGAATTCATCAACGAAAGATTTGATGCCGTCCCTGATTAAATTGTCGCCGAGATACATCACGAATTCGTCGTCTTTCAAAAAACTTTGCGCTATTTTCACGGCATGAGCAAGACCAAGAGGGGCTTCCTGCGGGATATATGTAACTTTTATGCCGAATTTTTTTCCGTCACCAACCGCAGACATTATCTCGTTTTTTGTGTCACCTACGATAATTCCGACATCTTTTATGCCGCTATCCGCAATCGCTTCAAGTCCGTAAAAAAGTATCGGTTTATTCGCAACAGGCACAAGTTGTTTCGCCGAAGTGTGCGTTATAGGTCTTAAACGGGTCCCTTTACCGCCGGATAATACAAGTGCTTTCATTAGTCGCTTCGCTCCTTACTGTATATTTTATATCCTTTCTCTCCAATAATTTAATAAATCTTCCAATGTTTTTTCAAACGGAATTTCCGGTTTCCAGCCGGTCTGTTTCATAAATTTTGTACCGTCACCTAATAAAATTTGGACATCGGACGGTCTCATTCTATCTGGCTCCTGTTTAACCTCAACCTTTATTTTTGAAAGCGACAGAAGATAATTTAACATATCCTTTATTTTCCAATCGCGTCCGGAACAGATATTGTAGACCTCACCGGCAACGCATTTTTCCGTCGCAAGCCAGTATGCTCGGACGGTATCCCGCACATCCGTATAATCACGTCGGACATCAAGATTGCCTACATGTAATACCGGCGGCTTTTTCTTTTTTTCTATTTCCGCTATCTGTTTTGCGAAATTACTTGTTACAAAAACAGCGCCGCGGCGGGGACCTTCATGATTGAATGCGCGAGTTCTTACTATATTTAAGTTATGACTCTGGTGATACTGATAACCCAACAAATCCTGAGCAACTTTTGAAACCCCGTACGGCGACAAAGGCCTCAGCGGATTCGTTTCTTTTATCGGCACCTCATTTTCATAAACCATCCCGTATTCTTCCGACGAACAGGCGATCTGTATCCACGGATTTATTTTTAATTCTTTTACCGCTTCAAAAATGTTTAATTCGCCGATAACATTTGTTGTAATTGTTTCCGAAGGTGCGTTCCAAGACGCCGGAACAAACGATTGTGCGGCAAGATGAAAAATTTTTTCCGGCATTACGCTTTCAATTACTTTTTTTACCGAGTGATAATCTTTAATATCGCACTCGTGAAGAACAATTTTGTCCTTAAAACCGTCTATGTTTTCCGTCTTACTTCTCCATCTCTCAATTCCATGAACTTCATACTTTTTTGAAAGCAAAAACTCCGCCAGATAACTTCCCGCAAAACCCGTAATACCCGTTATCAAAACTTTCATTTACTGAAATCCTCCTACAGAACTAAATTACATATTTTTTTATTTTATCAAATAAATTTGTAAAAATCAATAGAAATTAAAAAATTTTACAACAAAATTTTTATCTCAACGGAGGCGGCAGCGATTTGATTTTTTTCATTACATCAACTGTGATATCTTTGGTCAATGCTTCGTATTTTTTCCTTGAAAACGGTTTAACGGCAGGTGCCATTATTTTATTTATAACAACCGGCGCCAGCGTTGAATTTTTTACATAATATCTTATTTTTGCCGACGGAGTCACAACCGCGACCATTAACAATACACCGCAGATAACGGCACCGAGTACAACTCCCATCAATGCGCCCAAAAATCTGTCCATCAAACCAAAAAACATCAAATGCATCAATTTAGAAACGGCATGCCCCGTATAAAATATCAAGATGGAAACGGAAAAAAATATCATGAAATAACTTATTACTAAACTGGACGGCTTTGGCGGAAGGAAGATGGCAAATTTCACATAGAATAGATTCGCAGCAACCGAACCGAAAATACCCGACAAAACACTTGAAATTGTGGTTACTATTCCTATCCTGGAACCGACCCAGGCAAAAAAAAGTATTGACAAAAAAATTATTAAATCAATAAAGTTCATTGAACACGAATCCCGTTGAGACCTTCGGATAAAAATATGTCGACTTCGGCGGAAGAAGTTTTCTTTCTTTAATAACGGATTTCAGGATGTCAACGGAAAGCGATTTTAAAATAACACAAGCCGAAAAATCCCCTTTATCAACCGAACGCAATGCATAATTTTCGTTTTCAGTATACTCAACTTTCTTATTCTTAAGAATTACAGAATGCAAAAACTCAATTGAAAGACCTTTATATTTTTCCGGGACTTTAAGATAATAAAATCGTCCGTTAATATAAAACCGATAGTCCCATTTTTTGCTGATGCAAGAAAAGCTTTTCAATTTTTTAGTCTCTTTTTCTGTCCAGTTTTTTATTAAGCGATGTGTCGGCAGTATCAATAAACCATTGCTTTCAAACGGGCATAAAAATGTTAAAATGTAACCGCCTGGCGTGAACCCCGCCCCTCGTTGAGGGGCGCTAGTGAACTCAAAAAATGTTTCGTATCTGTGATGCCCGTCGGCAATAAGTATTTTATTATTTTTTAGAAGATTTTCAAGTACTTTTATTATTTTTTTATCGGAAATCTTCCATATTTTTTCCTTACCATTTGGTAAATAAGCAAAAGCGAGCGGTTTTTTCTTTTTAATTTTTAGAACTATTTTTCTGAAAATTCCATTTTTATCTGAAAAAAGACAGAATATCGGGCTTGTGTTTATATTGGTTATTTTCAAAAGGTTCAGACGGTCTAACTTGGGTGCTATGTGTGTTTTCTCATGGGGAAAAATATTTTTGCCGAATTTTTCGGTTTTAAGAATCGCAAAAAAACCGCTCCGGACATATTTTTTTTCTTTGAACCCGAAACTCTGCTCATAAATATAAAATGACGGAGATAAATCCCTGATTATAACTTTTTTCACCCTCCATAATTCAAAGTTTTTTTTGGCGGAATGGTAATTTGAAGGATACTCTATTCTTACCGCGTTGTAGGGATTTTTTTTGAGATAACCGGTTTTTTCCGACGGAGATATTATGTCGTAAGGCGGGCAGATTAAATCGGAAATATTTTTTTTATCGTATCTTACGGCACGAAACGGAATAATTTCAGCCATAAAACGATTTTATATAATTCCAGCCGAAATGTCAATAAAAAACCCCCTGATATTCCGCACCTGCCTACCGTCAGGCAGGTTCGCAGAAATCCGAGGGTTTTTTAATCCATTTTAAAAACGGCTGCTTATCTGCGCGCCATTTTTGCTCTGGATACATTGCCTTTCTTGTCAAGAAAATAGAGGTAACCCTTCTCTTTCTTTACGCCGACCTTCGTTACTTTCTCGGGTTTACTTTTGCCACCTTTACCTTTCTTGCCACCGCGGGCCATTTTCGCTCTGGAAACATCACCCTGCTTGTCAATGTAGTACAGATAACCGGATGCTCTCTTTACGCCTGCTTTCGCAATTTCTTGTGCCATTCTATCTCACCCCCTTTTCTATTAAAATTTCTTCCCGATTTACTCGGGCTGTGTTTTCAAAATGTATCCCTCGACTTTGTTCAGGATACACATAAATCTCTTTTTTCCAATTTCTTATTATGATGTTGTCTTTGTTTTTTGAAATCACATACTCCGGTGAAATCGGAACTTTTCCGCCGCCGCCAGGCGCATCAATTACGAATGTCGGGACGGCGTAACCGGTTGTATGTCCGCGAAGCGACTCAATAATTTTTATACCCGTTGCAACGGATGTCCTGAAATGCGAAGTCCCGGTCGCCAAATCACACTGATAAATGTAATACGGTCTAACCCTTATTTTCATCAACTCGTGCATCAGCCGCATCATAATTTTCGGAGTGTCGTTAATACCTTTCAACAAAACCGTCTGGCTGCCTAACGGGATTCCGTTATCAGCAAGAAGGGAGCAGGCAATTTTTGTCTCTGTGGAGATTTCTTTCGGATGATTAAAATGCAGCGACATATAAAGCGGATGATATTTTTTAAGTATTGCGACCAAATCCGGCGTAATTCTTTGAGGTAAAACAATCGGCACCCTTGTTCCTATGCGAATTATTTCAACATGCGGAATTTCTCGCAAATTTTTCAAAATTGATTCAAGTTTTTCATCTATTAACATTAAAGGGTCGCCGCCGGAAATTAAAACATCCCTAATTTTTTTGTTTTTTCTTATGTAATCATATGTGGCTTCCAACTGTTCGGCGGATAATGATGTTTCTTTCTGCCCGACAAGACGCCTGCGGGTGCAATGACGGCAATACATCGCGCACAAATCGGTTGCCAATAAAAGAACCCTGTCGGGATAGCGGTGAACAAGGCCGCAGACGACCGTATCTTTTTCTTCACCGCAGGGGTCGGACAAATCGTTTTCGGAAAAATTCAACTCCGGATATGTGGGAATCGCCTGTTTTCTTATCGGGCAGTTCGGGTCGTTTTTATCTATAAGCGTTAAAAAATACGGGGTGACTGACATTTTCAGACGGGAATCAACCCCGCAGGCGGCAAGTTCGCTTTCGGTTAAATTGACATATTTTGAAAGTTCAGAAGCGGTCGTTATGCGATTTTTTAACTGCCACTTCCAATCGTTTTTTTCTTCGTTCATTTATTTTCCTTTTTTTGCCACGAATTGACACGAATAATCACGAATTAAAATACAATTCTTTTTTATGTTCATTTGTGTTTATTCGTGGTTTAAATCTTTTGGCTGTGTTCATCTGCGGTTTCCTTTTTTTCAAAAAGTCCCATCTGCGGCGCGCGAGGCGTCGTAATAATTTTTTCTCTCAGCCAGTTATCAATAACATCTCTGGAAAATCTGTATTGCCTTCCGATTTTTGATGCGGGAATTTTATTTTGTCTGATTAAATTGTAAATTTTTGATTTTCCTATTCCGAGATATTCCGCAAGTTCTATTATTGACATTACATCTTTTGTCTCCGCCATATTTTACCACCTTTTATCTTCTCTTCTTATTAGTATACATATTTTACCAAATTTTGTCAAGTACTTTTTTATTTTTCCAAATTTTTTGTTTTTGAGGTAAGCAGTGCCAAGTTCTGCTATTAAGTGTTTTTTAGTAATTTTTGTTACTAATTTTCACAAATAAGAAAAGCCGGCATAAAAAATACGCCGACCCGGTTAGCATAGAATTTACAAAAATTAATCCGTCCGATTAAAAACCCGGACCGCCTCACTTATACACAGATTATCGCCAGACCACTTTACCTTTGTAAGGCATGTTAAAGTCATTCATAATTTCAATCGTCCTGGCATCTTTTGAAATTATTATTTCTTCTAATTCCATAGTGGTACTTAAATACAGAATCTTTAATCCGGGCAATCCGGATAAATCCAGTTTTTTCAAATTCTTGTTGTCATAAAGTTTAAGCCCCGTGAGTTTCGGCAAATCGGATAATTTCAGGTCACCGATGTCGCACTTTTCCAAATCCAGTTCCTGTAACTCCGGCAAACCGTACAAATTCAACTTTTTCAAATTCTTGTTGTCATAAAGTTTGAGTTCGGTTAATTTCGGCAAATCGGATAACTCCAGGTCTCTGATGTCACATATCCCTAAATCCAATTTCCATAATTTAAGCAACCCGGATAAATAGACCTGCTTCAGATTCTTGTTGCCTCTAAGTTTGAGTTCGGTTAATTTCGGCAAATCGGATAACTTCAATGCCCCGATATCCAGTCCCTCTATATCCAGCCACCAGAAATCAGGCAATCCGGATAAATCTATCTGCTTCAAATTCCTGTTGCCTTTGAGATAGAGTTTAATAAGTTTCGGCGGTAACTTTAATAATTTCAGATCGCTGATATCACAGTCCGCTAACCACAATTCCTGCAACTCCGGCAACCCGGATAAATTCACCTGCTTCAAATTCCTGTTACCGCTAATGTTAAGTTTTATTAGTTTTGGCAATTCTGCTAATTTCAGGTCACTGATGTCACAGTCCGTTAAACGCAACTCCTGCATCTCCGGCAAGTCGGATAAATTTAACTTCTTCAAATTCCCGTTACCGCTAATGTTAAGTTTGATTAGTTTCGGCAACCCGGATAATTTCAGGTCGCTGATGTCGCAAGATCCCAAATCCAGCTCTTTTAATTCAACTAACCCGTATAAATTCACCTGTTTTAAATTTTTGTTATCGCTGAGTTTGAGACCGGTAAGTTTCGGCAACTCGGATAATTTCAATGCCGCGATATCAAATCCACCCAAATCAAGATCATTTAACTCCAGCAATCCTGAAAAATCTATCCGCTTCAAATTTTTATTACCGATAATGCCGAGTTTAATGAGTTTCGGCAACCCGGATAATTTCAGGTCGCTGATGTCACAGTCCGTTAACCACAACTCCTGTAACTCCGGCAATTCCAATAGATTTACCTGCTTCAAATTCCTGTTGCCGCTAATGATAAGTTTGGTTAGTTTCGGCAACCCGGATAATTTCAGGTCGCTGACGCCGCATCTCCACAAATCCAGTTCCCGCAATTCCGGCAATCTAGATAAATCCGTTTTATTTAAATTATTATTACCGCTGAGTTTGAGTTTAATAAGTTTCGGCAAATCGGATAACTTTAATGCCCCGATATTGAGTCCCTCTAAATTCAGTTCACGTAATTCAGGAAATCCGGACAATTCCGCCTGCTTCAGATTTTTGTTGCCGCTGAGATAGAGTTTAGTGAGTTTTGGCAATTCCGTTAATTTCAGGTCGCTGATGTCACAGTCAAGCAACCATAACTCTTGCAACTCCGGTAATTCCGGTAAATTTACTTTATTAAAATTCTTGTTACCGCTGAGATAGAGTTTAGTAAGTTTGAGCGGCAACTTTGATAACTTCAGGTCGCTGATATTACATTTTCCTAAATCTATAATCTTTAATTCAGATAACCCGGATAAATCCGCCTTATCTAAATTATTATTACCGCTGAGATATAATTTCGTAAGTTTTGAAGGCAACCTGGACATTTTTAAGTCGCTGATATTGCATCTTTCCAAAACCAGTTCGTGCAACCCCGTTAATCCGGATAAATCCACCTGCTTCAGATTCTTGTTATCGCTAAGATTAAGTTCGGTAAGTTTCGGCAAATCGGATAACTTCAATATGCCTATATCTAATCCATCTAAATCCAAACTCTCTAACTCCGGCAACCCCGATAAATCCGCCTGTTTCAGATTCTTGTTACCGTTAAGATTGAGTTTCGTTAATTTTGACAAGTCGGATAACTTTAATGCCGCGATATCAAATCCCTCTAAATCCAGACCCTCTAATTCCAGCAATCCCGATAAATCCGCCTGTTTCAGATTTTTGTTATAACTAAGGTTTAACTCTGTGAGTTTTGGCAATTCCGCTAATTTCAGGTCGCTGATGTCACAGTCCGTTAAACGCAACTCCTGCAACTCCGGCAATCCCGATAAATTTACCTGCTTCAAATTCCTGTTACCGCTAATGCTAAGTTCAGTTAGTTTTGGCAACTTCTTTAACTTCAGATTGATGATGTCGCATCTCCACAAATCCAGTTCCCGCAATTCCGGTAATCCGGATAAATTCACCTGTTTTAAGTTTTTATTGCCGCTAATCTTGAGTTCGGTGAGTTTCGGCAAGTCGGATAACTTCAATGCCGCGATATCAAATCCTTCTATGTCTAATTTCCAGAATTCGGGCAATCCGGATAGTTCCAACTGCTGCAAATTTTTGTTGCCGTTGAGAACAAGTTTAGTGAGTTTTGGCAACTTAGATAACTTCAGGTCGCTTATGTCACAGTCAAGCAACCACAACTCCTGCAACTCCGGCAATCCGGATAAATCCAGTTTTTTCAAATTCTTGTTACCGTTAAGATATAACTTAGTAAGTTTGGACGGGAACCTGGACAATTTTAAGTCGATGATATTGCATTTTCCCAAACCCAGAATCTTTAGTTCGGATAACGCTGATAAATCCACCTTATCTAAATTATTGTTGTCACTAATATTGAGTTCAATGAGTTTCGGTAAATCAGGTAACTTCAGGTCGCCGATATCGCAGGACCTCGCATCCAGAATTTCTAATTCCGGCAAGCCCGATAAATTTACCTGCTTCAAATTTTTATTACCGCTAACGTTAAGTTTAGCCAGTTTCGGCAACCCGGATAACTTCAGGTCGCCAATATCACAATATTCTAAATCCAGTTCCCGCAGTTCAAGTAAACCCGATAAATTCACCTGATTTAATTTTTCATATCGGATCCTTATCATTTTTATTCTGTCTTTTTCAAGTAAATACAACTGGTCCGAGTGCTTTGTAATTCCGGGAATTTCTTCGTCGCTTTGATATGCGGTAAATGACTCAATAAAAAGATTGTTTTTTCCCAGCATCTCCTTGAAAATTTCCTCGTCACTTTTTATTTCCTGACATATTACCTGAAAAACAGAAGCGAATATAATTTCCGTCATCAACACAAAACTTATTAATTTTCTTTTCATTGTTTTTATTCCGCCGGGTTTCAATAAGTTTTTACTCATTTTTCTTTTTTGTTTTACAAAATTCTACAAAAAAATCAAGGATGATACGGCTGTAAATTGTATCTCTTTAGTGCTGCATTAAGAATTCTGACGACTATCTGATCGTAGGTTATGCCTATCGCTTTTGCAACAAGCGGAAAAACATCAATTAAGCCGAGGTTTGGGAGAGGATTGCATTCTAAAAAATACGGATTGCCTTTTTCATCAACGCGGATGTCAATTCTGCCGAAATCTTTTATGCCAAGGGCTTTGTAAGATGACAGCGTAAGGTTTTTCAGTTTTTCTTCAAGTACTTTCGGCATTTCTGCGGGACAAATATATTTTATGTCGTCGTTTTCAACCCTTTGGTGAGTATAAAAATCTTCGCCGAGGTCGGTATTTCCTTTTATCGCTATCTGAACCGGCGGGAGAACAAACGGCGGGTCATTTTCAATTACTGCGACGGTGAATTCGCTGCCCGTGATGAACTCCTCAATAATCGCCGGCTGGTTGTATTTGTAAATTAGCCGTTGGGTTATTTTTTTGACCTCGTCAAAACTGCGGCAGACGGATTCCGGCGAGATACCTTTTGACGTGCCTTCCTCAGAAGGTTTTACAATCACGGGATATTTCAGTTTGAAATGTTTTTCATTTTCTGCAAGTTGCGGCAATTTTTCTATTTCCAGAAATTCCGGCGTCAGGACAGAGGCATGCGAGACCAAGATTTTTGCGACGGCCTTGTCAAGCGTTATACCCATCGTCAGCGCATCGCTTCCGGAATAAGCAATCCCGAAAAGCTCTAAAATCGTCGGCACCTGCGACTCGCGGTTTCTGCCTTTTACACCCTCGGCGAGGTTAAACACCAAATCCCAACTTTTTCCCTGCGCGATTTTTTGAAGAAGTGCGGATGCATTGCCTATTCTTTCAACATTGTGTCCGCTTGATTTAAGAGCATTTTCAATCTGCGAAAGCGTTTCCTCCGAGTCAAACTCCGCATATTTATCAGGAGAATCCCCCGGCAAAAGTTTATAATCCGCTTTTGCATCGTAAGTAAAACCGATTTTTAATTTCTTCATTTTTTAATTCACGGGAGCGAGGGAAAAATTTCTGCAGAGCCTCAATTTACGACTTATTCGTTCCAGGAGTAAATTGCAGAGCGAGTTCTAACGAGCGTCTCAAAGAAATTTGTTCCCGAGCGATATTATGCTTTAAGAATCTGTTCCAGAAATTTTTCTTCCGGCAGGGCGCCGTCAAACTCCACCGTTTCGTTTATTACCGTTTTCGGCACAGAAAAAACATTATATTTGTTGGAAAGATGCGGGAACTCCGTGGCAACAATGGTCTCGGAGAGTACTAAATCATTTTCAATGGCAAACCTGTTTGCAAGTTTTGATGCGGCAGGACAATAAGGACAGGTAAGCGTAACAAAAACTTTTATCAAAACCGATTTGGTGATCTTTGATATCTCCTCTTTTGTTTTTTGCGCCAGACCCGAATCGCCGGAAGAAACAAGTTTTATCGCATCAATAAAAGAAGAGAATTCAAACCCGCCGGGGACACCGTAAAATCTTATGCCGAAATCCTTAATACCGACGACTGCTATTGCCGGAATTTTGTCAATTTTGTAATGCTCCGTCTGCGCTTTATTCAGAACAAAATCATATTTTTCAACCGAAATTTTATCCGTCAGAGTCGCTACTTCCCCGGCAAGCGAAGATGCATCTTTGCAGGAAGGACATTCTATCTCCTGACTGAAAACGATAAGTTTGACATTTTTTTTCAGGTTAGCTAAATCTTTTTTCACCGAAGTTTTAACTTTATCGTCCAATACGCTCATTTTGAACCTCCCGATGCAATCATCATTCCAAAAATTATTCCGACGATTGTTGAAATGTAATAATTGCCCGTCAAAGGGCACATCCCCGTCTTACATCCGATAAATCTTCCGTATAAAAAACCTATTGCACCGCCGATTAATCCGCCGATAATTATTTTCACTTTTTTCCCAATAAATAACGATACGCCGATAGCGCCGCTTTTGCGCCTTCACCCGCTGCAATAATTATTTGTTTATCCTGAACGCTTGTCGCATCGCCTGCTGCGAAAATTCCCGGGACGGATGTTCTGCTGTTACAATCAATAATTATTTCGTTGCTGCTGTTCAGATGCAAAATGTCTTTAACTAATTCGGAATTTGGCGTAAGTCCTATTTCAATAAAGACACCGCTGACGGAAAGTTGTCTTATTTGCTGAGTTTTTATATTTTTGAGAATTATTGCTTCAACCGTTTTTTTGCCTTTTATTTCGGTAATTTCGCTGTCAGAAATTATTTCAACCTTGTCTGAATTTTTTATTTTGTAAATTAGCACGGGGTCGCCTTGAATCGTATCTGCAACATTTATCAGATAAATTTTCGTTGAATAGGAAAGCAGGTCAATTGCAGCGGTTAAAGCGGAGTTCCCGCCGCCTATTACAGCAACTATTTTATCCTTGAACAGCGGAGCATCGCAAGTTGCACAATAGGCGACGCCTCTTCCTAAAAGTTCCTTTTCACCGGGGACACCCAATTCTTTTGACCTTTTACCCGTTGTAATTATTACCGATTTCGCCGAGAATTTTTTCTCGCCGCAACTTAAAGAAAAATTGCCTTTTGATAATTCTAATTTGCAGACACTTATATTTGATAACAGAGCGACGGGAAACTGTGCAATCTGACCGAAAAATTTATCGGAAAGTTCTTTGCCGGTTACATATTGATAACCCATATAATTTTCAATTCCGCTGGTCAACAGCACCTGACCGCCTACGTTTTTTGTGATTAAAAGTGTGTCTAATTTTTTTCTGGAACAGTAGACGGTGGCGGTCATACCGGCGGGACCCGCGCCGATTATTGCGATATCGTAAAGTTTATCGGCTGAAGGCGGGTTGATTTTTAATCCCTGCGGGGCTTCAAAAATAATGTCCATTTTATCAAATTCCTCCGTCTGAAAAGTAATACACTTGTATTACTTTGTCGTCGGTGAAACTTTCTGACATACAAACTATATCGTCTCTAAAGTAAAACTTTTGTATCATATTTTTGAGGCGAAATTTTTGCCGAATTCAAAACAGTTTTTCAGGTCGTCGGATGATGGCATATATTTTGCGGATATTGACGGCTGGACTACTTCAATTCCGCTTTCTCTCAAAATATTTTCAATAATTTTCACCGACTCGCCGCTCCATCCGAACGAACCGAAAGATGCGCCGATTCGATTTTTTATTTTAAGACCTTTTACAAAATCCAAAAATCCGGCGATGTTGGGAAGTATGTTATTGTCGTGAGTGGACGAACCGGCAATCAGTCCTTTTGCATCAAAAATTTCCTTGATAATTTCCGTTCTGTCGGATGTGCTTATATTATACAGTTTTGCCTCGCAACCTGCGGAACGAACCCCCTCTAAAATCGCCTTTGCCATTTTCTCGGTAGCGCCCCACATCGTCTCATAAACAATCAGGATATTTTTTTTTAGAGGCAGCCCTTTTGCCCATCCGATATACGCATTTACTATTTTCATCGGGTCTTTCCGCCAGATAATTCCGTGAGATGGTGCAATCGTTTTTATTTCAATACCGCTTTTTACAACCTCGTCAATTTTTTTAAGAATTACAGGGCTGTACGGAATTAAAATGTTAGCGTAATATTTTGTCGCCTCGTCCATTAACGGACATTGGTCAACCTCGTCATCAAATCTTTCCGTCGTAGCGATGTGTTGTCCGAAGGCATCGTTCGGTAAAAGCAATTTGTCCTCCGGAATATAAGTGAACATGCTGTCGGGCCAGTGAATCATCGGCGACTCAATGAATTTTAATGTTTTTTCGCCCAACGATATGCTATCTCCAGTTTTTACCACTTGAAAATCCCAGTCACCGTAATAATGCCTGTAAAGTCCTTCTTTGCATTTCGCGGTGCCTATAACTTTTGCGTTTTTCGCAAGTTTCATAATTTCGGGAAGTGCTCCGGAATGGTCTGTTTCAACATGGTTGGCAATAATGTAGTCAATTTTTGCGGGGTCAACAAAATCTTTTATTTTTTCAATTAACTCGTTTGAAAAAGAGCCGAGCACCGTATCAACAAGTGCGATTTTTTTGTCAATAATAAGGTAGGCGTTGTAAGTAGAACCCCGTTTTGTCGTGTAAGTATAGCCGTGAAAATTCCTGACATTCCAATCAACAACTCCGACCCAAAAAACATTTTTCGCCACTTCAACTTTTTTCATAATTTCCTTTTTACAAGTTCAATTGCAAACGACTCTATTACATCGCTTTCTTTTATATCGGCAAAATTTTCCAGCATCATTCCGCATTCAAAACCTTTTTCTACCTCTTTTACATCATCTTTGAATCTTTTCAACGATGCAAGTTTTCCCTCGTAAATAATTGCATTGTCTCTTAAAAGCCGGGCGCCACCTGTTCGTGAAATTTTACCGTCTATAACCAAGCATCCGGCAATAGTTCCCGTTTTCGCGACCTTGAATGTTTTAAGAACTCTTGCCCGTCCGACATACACCTCTTTTTTATCCGGTTCCAGAAGTCCTTCCATAGCAGCTTTTACTTCATTTATTGCCTCGTAAATAATCCTGTATGTTTTTATTTCAACCTCTTCCCGCTGGGCTATTGCCAATGCTGTGGTCTCGCTTCTTACATTAAACCCGATAATTACAGCATCGGAAGCTGCGGCAAGAATCACATCGGAATCGTTTATTCCGCCGATACCTGAGTGTATAATTTTTAAGGTGACATCGGATGTTGAAAGTTTTTCAAGCGAATCCCGAAGCACCTCAACCGAACCGCGAACATCCGCTTTAAGAATCAGCGCCAGTTCTTTTGCTTTACCTTCAACAAGATTTTTGTGAAAATCCTCAAGCGTGAGATGTTTCCGTCGGGAAAGTTTTTCGTCTCTTCTTGACTGCTGTCTTATCTCGCTGATGTTTCGTGCTTCTTTTTCACCGTTGACTACGAAAAATTTATCTCCGGATTGCGGAGCAAACTGGAAACCCATTATCTCAACCGGTGTTGAAGGCCCCGCCTCAAAAAGCCGTTTACCCTTATCGTTGTGCATAGCCCTAACTTTTCCGTAAGCGCTGCCGGCAACAAAATAATCGCCGGTTTTTATAGTCCCGGTTTTTATCAAGACCGTTGCCACAGGTCCCTGTTTCGGAGAGATCTTTGCCTCAACTATAACGCCCAGCGCAAGACGTTTAGGATTTGCTTTTAACTCCATTATTTCCGCCTGTAATAAAATCAACTCCAAGAGTTTTTCAATGCCGATTCGCTTTTTTGCCGAGACCTCTACGGTTATAGTTTTCCCGCCCCAGTCCTCCGGCTGTAAGTTCTGGTTTGAAAGTTCCTGCTTTACTTTTTGGACATTCGCAGCGGGCATATCAATTTTATTGACGGCAACTATTATCGGAACATTCGCCGCACGGGCATGGTCAATCGCCTCAATCGTCTGAGGCATAACTCCGTCGTCGGCGGCAATTACAAGCACAACTATATCCGTTACCTGAGCACCGCGGGCACGCATCGCCGTAAATGCCTCGTGACCCGGTGTGTCAAGAAAAACAATTTCGCCGCCGGGGGTCTTTACCTTGTATGCACCTATGTGCTGCGTAATTCCGCCCGCTTCCGATGCCACCACATTGGACAGACGTATGGCATCCATAAGCGACGTTTTTCCGTGGTCAACATGCCCCATAATAGTAACAATCGGGGCACGATGGATCAGTTTTGATTTATCCTCTTCAACTTCCGTCTCAACAGCGCCGTAAAGCGGAACAACCTCAACATCATAACCGAACTCACCTGCAACAACGGATGCAACATCGGTCGCAACTCTCTGGTTTATCGTCAGAAGAATTCCCGACATCATCATTTTTTTAATAAGTTCAGCGGGTCTGATATTCATTTTTGAGGCAAGGTCGGATACGGTAATTGACTCGTCAATTTTTATTTTTGGAAGGGGAACAGCCGGTTTAGGAGGAAGCGGTTTTAAAGCAGGGGCAATTTTTATCTGCGGGGATTCCGTCGGTTTGATTTCGGTTTGAGACACATTTTTTTCTGCCGGTTTTCCTGGAACGGATGGAACTGTCGGCACAGAAATCTGAATAACCGGTTTGGTAACTTTCTTAACCGCCTTTATTTCTTTTTTTGGTTTCTCCGACGGTAAAATCTGTGGCGGCGGTTTATGTGTTTCCGATTTTGGCGGTTTTCCTTCAACGGTGATAGCGGCAGTTTTTTTTGCTATTGATATTTTTTCCGGTTTCGTAGTCGGAACTTCCGCTTTCCGGGATACTGTTTTTGGTTTTTTGATTTCTTCTGCAATAATATTTTTGACAACTTTCTTTTTTTCTTTTGCTGTTTTAACAGCAGAAATTTTTTTTATTTTTTTCGGTTTTTCCGATTCGCCTGTTTTCACTTTATTGTTCTTTTTTTTCATCACCATTTTTTACCTCCGACGCCGGCGCACCTGCGTTTGCTTCACTCACTTTTTTTGCGGAATTTATAATTTTTTGCGCCGTTTTTTCGCCGACGCCTTGCAAGGCGGTAAGCAATTCAACGGTAGCGTTTGCAAGGGAATCTACCGTCTTAAATCCTGCCTTAACCAGTATTTCGGCCGTTTTTTCGCCGACACCTTCAAGTCCCGTGAAATCATCCATTTTCTGTTCTTTCTGTGCCGCCGCGGCCGACTTCTTTGCAGACTCGGATTTTATATCAATATGCCAACCTGTCAATTTTACGGCAAGACGGACATTTTGCCCCTCTTTTCCGATTGCCAGAGACAACTGGTCGTCGGCAACAAGTACAGACGCCCTTTTTTCCGCTTCGTTTAGTTCAACGGAAAGCACTTTTGCGGGACTTAAAGCACTTGTAATATACTGAACCGGGGCGGTTGAATAAGCAACCATATCAATTCTCGCACCCTGCAATTCCTGAATGATTGACTTTATTCTTATGCCTTTCACGCCGACGCAGGAACCGATTGCATCAACCTTTATGTTGTGTGATAAAACAGCTACTTTTATCCGCGACTGCGGCTCTCTTACTATGTCTTTGATTTCAACGGTATTGTCGTAAACCTCTGGAACTTCCAGGCGGAAAAGATTTTTTATCAACTCGGGATGAAGACGGGAAACCACCATTTGCGGACCCCTCGGAGTTTTTTCAACTTTAAGAACATACACTTTCAGCCGGTCGCCGATGTTAAATCTTTCTCTCGGACATTGTTCACGCACGGGCAGTATCGCTTCGCCTTTTCCTATATCAACGATTATGTTTTTCCCGACGAACTTATAGACCATCCCGTTTAATACCTGACCGATTTTTGAGGTATATTCGGCAAAAAGATTGTCCTTTTCAATCTCTCTTATTTTTTGTATTATAACCTGTTTTGCCGTCTGTGCCGCGATGCGTCCGAACTCGTTTATAGCGACCTCAAATTTTAAATCCATATCCAATTTCGCTTTGGGCTTTAATTTGAGTGCATCTTCAAGTGAAATTTCCATTGCGGGGTCAACAGGTTTCTCGACAACTTTTTTTACATGATACGCTTTGATTTTGCCCGTATTCTCGTCAAGATGTACTTCCAAATTAAGGTTTTTATTGCCCTCGTGTTTTCTGAATGCCGACACAAGCGCAATTTCAATCGTTTTCAATAAATCCTCTTTTTTTATGCCTTTTTCTCTCTCAATCTGTTCAAGTACCGGTAAAAGTTCAATAGGTTGTTCAGCCATTTTTTCCTCCGAGAAATTTAATTAAATTTCAATTTTAATTTTTGCTTTTGATATTTTTTCTATCGGCACGGATTTTTTACCGTTTTCAGCGTCTAAAACCACGACACTATTTTTTACGGAAATTATTTTTCCTTCTATGTAACTTTTTATGTCGCCAAGGGGTTCGGACAGATTGAGCATAACGGTTTTTCCTGTATTTTTTGCAAAATCATTTTCCGTTTTTAACGGTCTGTCAAGTCCGGGTGATGAAACCTCAATTTCATAGTCTGTAAAATGCGGCTGCATATCGCTTCCGTCTAAAAGAAAACTGATAATACCGGTTGCCTTTTCTAAATCAGAAAGCGTAATCCCGCCCGGTTTATCAATAAACACGCGGATATTGGTTTTACCGTGTGTCTTGAAGGTCTTTATCTCAACAATTTCAAAACCCTCTTTTTCAATATCTTCTTTTATTATTTCAAGAATTTTCTCTTTCATATAAAAATATCTATGTAATCTGTGTTCTCCCAAAAAGAAAGAGTGGTTTTTTGACCACTCTTGCACGCATGTTATTATACAAAACTTAAATTACTATGTCAAGAACTTTTTCTATATCCGACAGATTTACCGAATTTTTGTTGCGATATTTTATTTCCACTTTATTTTCTTTCAATGTTTTTTCTGAGACGGTTATACGGACGGGAATTCCCAGCAAATCCGCATCTTTGAATTTGACACCTGCTCTTTCATCTCTGTCATCTAATAAAACATCATATTTTTGGGAGAGTTTTTCGTATATTCTATCGCAGACATCTTTAACTTTACCGTAGTAAGCGACCGAAGGAAGTCCCCGTGGGAAAACGGGAATTATTATCGCCTTATAAGGTGCAAGCGACTCGTTCCAGATAATTCCGCTTTCATCATGTGATTGTTCAATCGCTGCGGCAACAATTCGGGAAACGCCTATTCCGTAACAACCCATTATAAAAAAATTTTGTTGGCCTTTAACGTCAAGAAATGTAGCGTTCATCGCTTTTGAATATTTCGTTCCGAGTTTGAAAGTATGCCCGACCTCTATGCCCCGCGAAAACTTTAATTCGTGTTTTTTACATCTCGGACAGAGAGCGCCTTTTTTTATTTTTCGTATGTCCGCAATTTCAGTCGGTTTATAATCCCTGCCGATATTTATGTTTTTCAGATGATAATCTTTTTTATTGGCTCCTGAAATGCCGTTTATGATATTTTCTACTGAAAAATCCGCATAAATTGGAATTAAAATTTTATCTTTTCTTACAGGACCGGCAAAACCTACCGGCGCACCTGATATTTTTTCAACGGTCTCACCGGCGGCAAGCACAAGTTCGGTTGCCTTAAGATGTGATTTGAGTTTCTCTTCATTTATCTCGCAATCGCCTTTTACCAAAACCATAACAGGTTTTCCGTCGGCAAGATAGATAAGCGTCTTGATGAATTTTTCCGGTTTTTCATTAAGGAATTTTCCGACCTCGGCCACCGTTTTCATATCCGGCGTATGAATTTCTTCCAAAGGTTGCATCTCTAAACTCTCAACTCTAAACTCTAAACTTTCTTTCACGCATTCCGCCTTTTCAACATTCGCACCGTAGCCGCATTCGCAGGAGACAATCTCTTCCTCGCCGGTATCCGCCAGAACCATAAATTCGTGCGAGAATGACCCGCCGATAGTGCCAGTCGTCGCCTCAACAGCACGAAACTTAAATCCACATCTTTCACAAATTTTTGAATAAGCATCAAAAACAATTTTGTAATATTTTCCGGCATCTTCTTCCGTCGCATGAAACGAATATGCGTCTTTCATATAAAACTCTTTTGCTCTCATAACTCCGAAACGGGGACGGATTTCATCCCTGAATTTTGTCTGGAACTGGTAAAGCATTAAGGGAAGTTGTTTGTATGAGCGGACATCACGTCTTACAATATCCGTTATGATTTCCTCATGCGTGGGGCCCAGACAAAACTCACGTCCTGCACGGTCTTTTATCCGGCAGAGTTCTTTTCCGTAAAGATTCCATCTGCCGGTTTCCTCCCACAATTCTGCAGGTTGAAGTGCCGGAAGCAAAAGTTCCTGACCGCCGATTTTGTCCATTTCCTCACGGATAATCTGCTCAACATTTTTTAGCACCCGAAGCCCCAGAGGAAGCCATTCATAAATGCCAGACGACAATTTTCTGATGAGGCCTGCTCTCAGCATCAGTTTCAGAGAAATTGTGTCCGCATCAGACGGTGTTTCTTTAAGAGTCGGAATAAATGCCTGTGAAAATTTCATTTTTTTTCAAAAATATTCGGAAGATATTTTTTTACCAGTTCGTGCATTTCTTCATCGGAAATCCCGATTGTTCTTTCCGCTTCGTATTGCGTATCAATCCATTCCTTGATTTTTACAACACCGGGATGATTTTTATCAACCTTAACTTTCATGTGATGATTTACCCAGTAGACAATTCCCGCTACACCTGATTTATCCGTAATTCCGACGGAAACCGGTTTGTTCAAAAGTTTATTAGTATCAAAGATATTGTAAATCTCTTCGTCTTTCAACAGACCGTCCGCATGAATTCCCGCACGGGTAACATTAAAGTTTTTTCCGACATACGGCTGGGTCGGAGGAATCTGATAGCCCATCTCTTTTTCAAAATAATCCGCGATTTCGGTGATAACCGTCGTATCCATTCCGTTGGCATCGCCGCGAAAAGCGATGTATTCAATAATAAGCGCTTCCGTCGGAGTATTGCCTGTTCTCTCCCCTATTCCCAAAAGCGAACCGTTTGCCGCAGAGCATCCGTAAAGCCATGAACCGATAGCATTCGTCAGGGCGCGATGAAAATCATTATGACCGTGCCATTCCAGCCATTCCGACGGCACACCGGCAAATTTTGTAAGACCATACATTATGCCGTTTACCGAGCGGGGCATTGAAACGCCGGGATATGTAACTCCGTAACCGAGAGTGTCGCAGGCGCGGATTTTTATCGGAACCTTTGCCTCTTTTGAAAGTTTCATCAGTTCCTGGGCGAACGGAACTACAAATCCGTAAAAATCGGCGCGGGTTATATCCTCAAAGTGACACCGGGGAATTATATTTTCGTTAAGCGCATTGCGGACAATATCCAGATACATATCCAGAACCTGCTTGCGAGTTTTTTTAAGTTTCAGAAAAATATGGTAGTCGGAAACGGACGTCAAAATACCCGTCTCCGTAAGCCCCATCTCTTTTACAAGTTTGAAATCCTCTTTATGCGCCCTTATCCAGCCGGTAATTTCGGGATATTTGTAGCCGAGTTCAAGACATTTTCTTAATGCTTCTTTGTCCTTCTCGGAATAAAGAAAAAACTCCGACTGCCTGACAACACCGTTGGGACCAGAAAGACGGTGAAGCATTTTGTAAATGTCCGTAATCTGTTTTACCGTGTAAGGCGGACGGGACTGCTGACCGTCGCGAAATGTCGTATCTGTTATCCAAATTTCCTCGGCGGGAGTCATAGGCATCACACGCCAGTTGAATGAAATTTTCGGCACCTCGCCGTAAGGAAAAATATCCCTGTAAAGGTTGGGCTCTTTCACATCCTGCAGTTCATACTTATACTCTTCCTGCTCCAAGGTTCTTGTTTTTTTGTTGAATTTCAGCATAATTACACCTCGCTTAAAAATTTATTGTTTGATTATACAAAATTATGGAGTGGCTTTCAAGAAAAAAATTGTACCTGTCCCCTTTTTTCCATTTTTTCTCCGATTGGCATTCATTCCAGAATAACACTGTCCGCCAACTGCAAAATAACATTTTTTTCCAGCAGTTTTAATTCGCTTTTGTCTTCCAGAAAATGTTCAACGTCTTTTTTTATGGCGTTAAAATCTACTTTTTTAATGTTTTTATTTAAGAATTCCTTAAAATTATTTTTGTTGATACTCAAACTTTTACCTTCCGTCTGCTTTACGGCGTTATTCAACAATGTAAAATTAGGAACAGTTTTTTTTCCCAAATACCAGACGAGGTCGTAAAAATCCCTGCCTTTTGCATACTTCCTGTAAAAACACGCGTGCAGTTTTGTGGAATATAAAGACGGGAGGTCAAAATGCCTGACCGCAAAAACAAACGATTTACTTACCGGTGTAAGCAGTGTTTTACCGCCGAGCGGCGGGTTAGTATCAATTTCAATTTTAATTGAGAGTTTTTGTCCTTTAATGCTGCTGATTTTAAGTTCGTTTAACAAACCGGGGAATTTCAGCATACAGGCATTGACGATATTGTTCTCTTTTTTCGCCGATTCAACTTTCAGCCCGTAACGGTTTAATTCTTTTTCCAAAATGTCTGTAACATTTTTGAAAGAATAGTTTTTTTTATTGATTAAACTGAAATCCAAATCCTCGCTGAATCTCCGCAAATCGTAAATAATTCTTAATGCTGTGCCGCCGACAAATGCGGAATGAGCAAAAAAATTATGGTCAAATAAAATTTTTAACGAAAGAAACTGCAGGTATTCCCGTGCCTTGTTTGTTTTTTCTTCAACATCAACGATATCTTTAAATTTTTCTTTCAAGAGTTCGTACATTTTAATTACCCTAAAAATCGCCGAGTTTCAGAAATGCTTCCGCGATTCGGCTCAACTTCCGGCTGGAGAAGAATTTGACATAAAATTTAAATTTTCTCTTATTCAATGAACCGGTATTCTGGAAACGGAAGGATTCTTTCAGAATATCCGTGTAATTTTTATCAAACCTGTTTTTGTTCAGGTATAAAAAATCGGCGACGGCTTTTTCTGGAGTTGCAATGAAATATGCCAAGCCGGCTTCGTCTTTTTTTTCAATAAATCCCTTAAAGCAGTTTTCTTTAATATGCTGATAAATGAACATCCCAAATTTATTTTCAAATTTAGATGTTTTTTTCGCGGTAACGGAAGTAATGTCCATCGTCCTTTCGGGGATTAAACCGTAAATTGAAAGCGCATATTCCAAACTGATATACGAAGGGCTGTAAATTTCTTTTGCAATAAACATTTTTGACGGACCATTTTTTTTGTCCTCGCTGTTTAATAGATAGAAATTTCTTCTCAGACGGATTATATACCCCTTTTTGGTCCATCTTTCCAACTGGATATTAAGAGACGGACTATGGCGGTTAATCTGTTTGAGATAGCCGTTTTTAATAATCGGCAGGTCTTTTACGGTTTTCCTGAATTCTTCAAATCTCATATTTTTCCAATAACATACAAAAATGTATATTTACGGAAATGATTATACAAACAACTATATGTTTTGTCAAGTACTTTTTGAATATGAAAAATTATTTTAAGGAAGGTCGGGAGGGGTTGACCTGCACCCACAAAATCTTTTCAGGTTTTCAAACCAGAAACCAGAACCGTCCCTGATTTACCATAAATTAGTTGAATTTCAGGACGGGTTTTCTTCCGAATACTTCCGCTATTCTCTCTATCAACCCGATGGTAATATTCTGATCGCCCTGCTCTATCCGAGAAATTGTCTGCTGTGAAGTGTGCAGTTTTTTAGCAAGTTCTTTTTGCGTAAGACGATGTTTCTGGCGTTCTTGGGCAATCTGCACCGCGACCCTTATTATAAAATCTTCCCTGCCATATACTTTTTTGAATTCGGAGTTTTTCAATTCCGCCTTCAAATGATTTCTAAATGTCCTGTATTTATTCATACCTGTTCATCCTCCTTCCCTTGTTATAAAATCGTTCATACAACTTATCGCTTTTTCAATTTCCGAGCCATCTGTCCTTCGGTCTTTTTTAAAATATCCGTTTGTCAATACAATAATTTTGTTTTTCCAAAAAAAGTAAAGCACTCTTATTTCCAGATTACTATGAGATATTCTTAACTCTCTTATTTTATCCCTCAAACTATCCACATATGGTCTCGGCAAATTCGGGCCGTGTTCTTCTAATAACTCCAACCACTTTAAAACTTTCGCTCTTACTTTTAAATGTAAAGAACAGATGAAATCTTCTACGGGCGAATCTCCTCTTTTATCCGTATAATAAATGACCCTATACATACAATCCACCATTACTATACATCATATATGATGTTTTGTCAAGTACTTTTTGAATATGAAAAATTATTTTAAGGAAGGTCGGGAGGTTGACCTGCACCCACAAAATCTTTTCAGGTTTTCAAACCAGAAAAATGTGAAGCGTCCCCATTTTCCGCATTACCTCCAAAAGTCAAATTTTCTGTTTTTCTTATGTCCGTCGGTAAAACCCGACCTATTATACTACTTTCGCAACTACGAAACTACGAAAGTAGATAACTTGATGCTGTATCTGATTTCTCTAAAATCAAAAATCATTTTCTCAAGATTTCAGATTGCAGAAAATTGTACCTGTCCCCTTTTATTCTTTTATTCTTACGGTATTATCGGTATTATTTTACTACTTCGATTCAAAATTTTGACATTTACTGCAGATTTCATCTGCTTTATTACTCTCTGAAATTCCCCAGAATTCAATTTTTTTATCTGGGATATGTTCTTTTGCTGAAAAAATTTTAATAATCCAATCATCACATTTGCCATCAACTAAATAATTTGCACAATTAATAGCAGTTCTTTTCATAGATAATTCCTCACCGAATATTTTTTATCAACCATTTCAACTTTGTCCTCTAACTCCCCTTCTCCGCTATATCTCCGGTTATTTGTACTTGAATACCTTTTTTAAGCAAAAAATCCTTAAAACTATTTTTATCTTTTATTGATTCAGGATTTATTACGTCAAATCCTTCTTTTTCACAATATTTTTTCAAATTTTTATCTGCAAGTATTGGGAATACCAATTCGTTTCTTAATTTTTTACTTTTAAAATAAGCACATATAATGCATGCTAACTTACAATCATTACCCGAAAGTTCTGGATGTTCTTTTTTTATTTTAATTATATCTTTTTCTTTTACTAATATTGAAACCTTGTGAATAAAATCTTCAGTATCAAGAATTGCTAAAGCGGTTTGATATTCATTTTCAGTAATACTTTTTACTATGTTATTTTTAGATTCATATTTTCTTTTTAATACTTTTTTTGTCTCATCAATAAATTCACTGGCAGTTTCCAAAAATAATTCTACATTTACACCTCGGTTGAATTCTTTCTCAAGTTCATCGATCAAATATTTTATTATTTCTACTCCCTTTTCGTCATTATCTTTCAAAAAATATTTTACAAGGGCACTTGCATCTAAAAATATTGATTTTGTTATACTTATTTTATTCATTTTCCATAACTTTTATTTCTTCGGAGTTTAAGCCATATAGTTTATAGACAAGTTGGGCAATTTCTTTGTTTAATTATTATCAACGCCAAGAATTTTACGAAACTCATTTTCTAATTCTTTTCGTATTTCAGAAATTTCTTTCCCGCTTATTTTTTTCCATGCTTTCACCCACACTTCACGTTTTTGTTTACTGGTTTCAATGTCATATTCTG
>JBBAAR010000003.1:0-188121 GCA_041658185.1 Elusimicrobiota bacterium | reverse complement strand
AGATATCGACCGATGATAATTATACAAAAATTTTTGAAAAAATTCGCGGTTGTACATGTTAATAACTTATATTTATTTTAAATCTGTTCGTCCCATATACTGGGACTGAACATTATATCAGGGGGAAATATGAAAAAAATCGCTGTATATCCGGGAAGTTTTGACCCTGCAACTTACGGACATCTTGACATCATCACAAGGTCGGCAGAAATTTTTGACAAACTGATAGTAGCGGTTATTTCAAACCCGAACAAAAAACCGCTTTTTTCTATATCGGAAAGAGTAAAAATCTTAAAAAACACTGTAAAAGAAAAAAATGTTGAAATTCTGTCATTTGAAGGACTGCTCGTTAATTTTATGAAGAAAAAAAATGCGAAAATAATCGTAAGGGGTTTAAGGGCTGTAAGCGATTTTGAATATGAGTTTCAGATGGCATTGACAAACAGAAAACTTCATCCGGAAATAGAAACGGTGTTTTTAACGCCCGCTGAAAAATGGACTTATATTTCCTCAACGCTTGTAAAAGAAATCGCCTCTCTCAAAGGATCTGTAAAATGTTTTGTACCTCCGATGGTTGAAGTTATGTTAAAAAATCCCAAAGGGACTCCCTTCGGTCGCTTTGTCAAAAAAAACTGCTTGACAAAATAGTTTTTTTTATTTATACTGTAAATCTATGGCTGTAAAACATATGGCGCTGAAGAAAAAATTGGGCGACCTCCTGGTTGAGGTAGGGATTATTACGCCCCAGCAACTTCAGGATGCGATGGAGGAACAGAAAAGAAAGGGCGGAAAACTCGGACTGATATTGATGTCTTTGGGCTACATTACCGAGGACGTTCTTCTTGCTTTCTTAGGAAAACAGTGCGGCGTTTCATATGTTTCACTTTCAGAATACGGTGAAATTACGGAGGATATCATAAAATCTGTCCCGGAATCGGTGGTGCGGCACCAGACGCTTCTGCCTATCGCAATAGAAGGTAATGTTCTTACAATCGCAATGGCTGACCCGTTGAATGTTTTTGCTACCGACGATTTACGGCTTATGACCGGTAACGAAATAAATGTCGTCATTGCCTCCGAGAGCGAAATAAAAGCGGCGATAGAAAAATATTACGGCTCAAAAGCATCAATGGAAACCATCGTCAAGGATATGGAGGTAGGCGGTGCCGAGGCGAGCGTTGATGTCGTAAAAGAAGTTGATACCGGAAAAGATATCGTCTCGCTTGAAGCAGCAGGTGAAGATGCACCGATAGTAAAAATAGTTAATCTACTTTTGGGCGGAGCAGTCAAAGCCAAAGCATCTGATATTCACATAGAACCATATGAAAAATCACTGCGGGTGAGATACCGCATTGACGGTGTTTTGCACGAGGTCTCCGCACCGCCCAAAAAAACCCAGAACGCAATTGTGTCCCGTATAAAAATTATGGCAAATCTTGAT
This sequence comes from Elusimicrobiota bacterium, assembly GCA_041658185.1. Taxonomy (GTDB): domain Bacteria; phylum Elusimicrobiota; class UBA8919; order UBA8919; family UBA8919; genus UBA8919. The sequence continues at coordinate 186,680 of JBBAAR010000003.1, read as the reverse complement.
ATCGCCGAAAGACGCTTGCCTCAGGATGGCCGTATAAAAATAAAGGTGCTGAATAAAGAGGTGGACTTGCGCGTGTCTATTCTTCCGACGGCATTCGGCGAAAAAATCGTTATGCGTTTACTGGATGCCTCATCTTTGAAACTTGAACTGACCCAATTGGGATTTGAGCCGGAAGCACTTGCTATCTACCATAAAAATATACAGATCCCGTACGGAATTATTTTAATGACCGGCCCTACCGGAAGCGGTAAATCAACCACACTTTATTCTACGCTTGCGACATTAAACCAGCCGGATGTCAACATCTCAACAATTGAGGACCCGGTGGAATATGTCCTTGAGGGAATAAATCAGGTTCATGCCAGGGCGGATATCGGACTTACATTTGCCGCGGGATTAAAATCATTTCTTCGTCAGGACCCCGATATAATTATGGTCGGTGAAATCAGAGATACTGAAACGGCGGAAATCGCCATCAACGCCGCACTGACAGGCCATCTTGTATTTTCAACGCTTCACACAAACGATGCGCCTGGTGCTGTTACCCGTTTAAACAATATGGGAATAGAACCATTTTTAACAACTTCAACCGTTATTATGGTTGTCGCTCAGCGGTTAGTCAGAGTAATCTGCCGCAACTGTAAAGAAGAATATGAAGTTCCCGCTGAGGTCTTATTGTCGTCGGGCTTTTCCAAAAAAGAAGTAGGCGACTCAAAAAAAATAAAACTTTACAAAGGAAAGGGATGCGACCAGTGTTCCGGTACCGGATACCGCGGGCGGCTTGCCTGTTATGAGGTTATGGAGGTCAACGATAAACTAAAAGAACTTATTCTTGACAGGGCATCAACCCACATTATAAAACAGGCGGCAATTGATAACGGAATGATTACATTGAGAAAAGCGGCGTTAAAAAAAGTTCTTGCAGGGGTTACAACCGTAGAGGAAATGATGAGAATAACATTTGCGGATACGGAATAAGGAGACAGGTTAAAGGTTTAAGGTTTAAGGTTAAAATTTTAATTTATACCTTTAATTTATACCTTAATTTATATGTTAAGCATGGATGAACTGTTAAAATTGGTAATGCAGAAAAATGCGTCGGATTTGCATTTGACTGTCGGCGCTGCCCCGACGCTTCGGGTTGACGGTGAAATGTCTCCGACCCATTTTGAGAAACTGACTCCCGATGTCTGCCAGCGGCTTATTTATTCGCTTTTAACCGACAAACAGAAAGAAAAATTTGAAACCAACAACGAACTTGATTTATCGTTCGGAATAAAAGGCGTAGGCAGAATAAGAATGAATGTCTTCAGGCAGCGAAATGCCGTTGCTGCGGCACTGCGTTTAATTCCCGAAAAAATTCTTACTTTTGAAGAACTGGGACTTCCGGCGGTTATCTATGATATCACCCGCCTGCAGAAAGGACTTGTTCTTGTCACGGGTCCGACGGGTTGCGGAAAATCAACCACGCTTGCATCAATAATAAATTTCCTGAATGAACACCGGCAGGGACACATTATGACGATTGAGGACCCTATTGAATATGTCCATCAGCACAAAAAATGTCTTATTAACCAGAGAGAAGTCGGAAGCGATACAAACTCTTTTCCCAACGCACTTAAATATGTTTTGCGGCAAGACCCCGACATAATTCTCATCGGTGAAATGCGGGATTTGGAAACGGTATCGGCGGCGCTGACTATTGCCGAAACGGGACACCTTGTTTTCGCCACACTTCACACTACTGATGCCCCTTCGTCAATAAACAGAATTGTGGATTCATTCCCGCCGCACCAGCAGGCGCAGGTGAGAAGCCAGTTATCCTTCACGCTTCAGGCGGTCTTCACCCAGCAACTTTTATTAAAGGCCGGCGGTGTCGGAAGAATCCTCGCATGCGAGGTGCTTATAGTCACACCTGCAATAAAAAATCTTATACGGGATATGAAAACGGAACAGATTTACATCAATATGCAAACCGGCGCAAAATATGGTATGCAGACGATGAACACCTCGCTTTTTGATCTGGTGACCAGAAAGCAGATAACATATCAGGAAGCGATGGAGATAACCTCCGATGCGGACGACCTGAAACGGCTTCTGCAAAAAAGCAACGTCGGCTAACAGAAACTGCAGGTTAAAGGTATAAATTAAAGGTTTAAATTATGGATAAGAAAAATTATCAGATACTGAAAAGGTTTAAAATTTTAACCTTATACCTTATACCTTTAACCTTTCTTTTTACCGGATGCGGTTTTGATTATTACTTTAACAGAGCAGTAAGAGAAAAAAATCCCGTAAAAAAAGTAAAACTATTTTCCAAAGCACTTCAAAACTGGAAAGAATCTGACGGTAAAATCAACAAATTAAACGCATATGTAAACAGGGGTTCATCTTACGGTATACTCAACATTTATGATTTTGCAATCGCAGACTTTAATGAAGCATTAAAATACAATGCGCATGACCCGGAACTTTATTACAACCGCGCAATAGTATATCATAATCTCGGTAAAATAAAAAATGCGCTGGCAGATATTGATGCCGCTATAAAATTTAATCCGTCTTTTAAGGAAGCTTATATACTACGAAGCAGTATATACCAAAAAACCGGAAATAAAAAAAAATCTGAAAATGACCGAACCGTCGCGGAAAAACTTACGGCTACCGATGTTTGCTACAATCAGGGACAGAAATTTTTTGAAATAAGAAATTATGATAAGGCAATAGAATTTTTTACTGACTCGTTAAAATCGAACCCGAAGAAACCGGAAATCTATAATATGCGCGGACTATCATATATCTATAAAGGAAAAACAAAGCAGGCAATAAAAGATTTCAGCAAAGCGATAATAATTGATCCTGCTTTCATAGATGCCTACAATAACAGAGGTACCGTTTACGCCTCAAATAAAATGATAAAAGAGGCGACGGCAGATTTTAAAAAAGTTATGCAACTTAAAAAAAGCGAGCCGCAGGCATATTACAACATCGGATTGTTATCTAACAACAACAGCGATTTTGACTCAGCAATAAGTTATTTTGATACAGCGGAAAATCTTTCTAAAAAGTCGCCGAATCCGGATTTATTCTATCAACGCGGGTTATCATATTTTAACAAAAAAAATTATAAAAAAGCCGTAGTGGATTTTTCAAAAGCAATAAACCTTATGCCTGATAACGCGGACGCATACAGGTTCCGCGGACTTTCTTACGAAAAACTCGGGGCTATGAAAAAATCAAATGCGGATCTGATATATGCGGTTAAACTGAATCCCAATTTTTCCAAATAATTTTAAGGAGTAATTATGCCGTTATTCAAGTATAAAGCGAGAACACCCGCTGGTGATGTGGTGCAAAACACAATAGATGCGCCGGACCAGGTGACGGCAAGCAACAAACTCAGAGGACAGAGACTAATTCTCCTTGAAATTTCTCTTGCACAGAAAAATCCGCTTGAGGCATTAAGCAAATACAATCCTTTCAAACCAAGCGTAAAGGCAAAAGACCTCGTGCTGTTTTCGAGGCAGTTGTCCACGCTTGTTTCAGCGGGTGTGCCGATTGTTCAGGGACTTACAATTCTAACCGAGCAGATTGAAAATCCGGCATTCAAAACGGTTGTGAACAATATTTCTGAAGATATAAAAGCGGGAATATCTATAGCCGATGCTATGAAGAAAGAACCGGATGCATTTTCAGACCTATATGTTGCAATGATAAAGGCGGGCGAGGTCGGCGGTATTTTGGATGTAATTCTGGAAAGATTATCGGCATATCTTGAGGCGGCGGATGAACTGAAAGGAAAAGTAAAGGGTGCCTTGATGTATCCGTCAATCGTTGCGTTTATTGCTGTCTGCGTTACTGTATTTTTGCTTGTCGTTGTAATACCGACATTTGAGGAAATATTTACAAGTTTCGGAGCCGACCTGCCGTTACCCACAAAAGTACTTATTGCTATATCCAAGTTTCTGCAAAGTTATGTTATATTTTTGATTCTCGGCGTTATAGGAGCGGCAGTCGCCGTAATTAAATTTTATAAGACCGAAAAAGGTAAGTTTATGATAGACGAATATTCTTTGAAAGTGCCTATGTTCGGGGAGATGTTAAGAAAAGTTGCAGTGGCAAAATTCACAAGAACGCTCGGGACACTGGTTAAATCGGGTGTTCCCATATTACAGGCGTTAGACACCGTAGCACAGACAGCAGGAAACAAAATTGTTGAAAGAGCAATTCTTACGGCAAAAGAATCAATCAGGGAAGGAGAAAAAATAGCGACACCGCTTAAAAAATCCGGCGTTTTTCCGCCGATGGTTATACAGATGATTTCAGTTGGCGAAGAAACCGGAAATCTTGACACTATGCTTACCAAAATCGCCGACTTTTACGACCAGGAGGTTGATGTCGCCGTAAAAGGACTTACATCAATGATAGAGCCGATCGTTATCTGTGTTATGGGTATTGTTATCGGCGCGATTGTTATCGCAATGTTTATGCCTATGTTCTCTATGGGCGCACTGGCAGGAAAAGCGGGATAATGTGTAAAAAATCACAAGGGGCAGCAACGGGCATAAAAATTTTGCGATTACCGACGAGTTTTTATCTGTGTAATCTGCACCTCATCTGTGCAATCTTTTTTTCACAAAAAAAGTACTTGACAAAATTTTAATTATACTGTATAATATTAACTGGTAGGAGGCGGCGATTGTCTCCGCCGGAACGCTGTAAAAAAAGGAGGTGAAAACAAATGAAAACAAAAAAAGGTTTTACTCTTATTGAACTTATGATCGTGGTCGCAATTATCGGTATATTGGCAGCAATCGCAATTCCTAAATTCGCTGACCTCATCAAGAAGTCAAAAGAGGGCGCTACAAAGGGTTCACTCGGTGCACTCCGTTCCGCACTCACCATTTATTATGGCGAGCAGGAAGGGGAGTATCCGAAACCAGCAGTCGCTGAAAATGCTCTTACAACTACTTTTAACACTCCAACAGGTCCATTTTTGACAAAGTATCTGGATAAGATGCCGACAGTCAAACTTGGTATAACTGGAGTAAACGATAATAGCAACTGCGTATACTCGCAGGAATATGGTACTATTACCGGCATTGACGGCAGGTGGTGGTACAGGGGAGCAACTATAGGCGAAATGAAGGTTTATGCAGCTAACCTATATGACTCCAAAAGCACCTACATCACATCTTGGTAATGGCTTATGTCTTAAAAAACCCTTCAAACTAAAATTTGAGGGGTTTTTTTATTATCAAGCGAGCGATGATAACACAGGGTTTAATATCCTTTATTATTATGCGGAAATTTTTTATTTTACTGCTTTTATTTTTAACCTTTTTTAACTCCTTAAATTATATAAAACACATCAAGGAAAGTCCTCTGAACAAAGTTGTGGATTTTTATGTATATTATAAAACAACCAAAGATTTTTTCAGTTATGAGATATCACCGTATTTTGCCGTTCTGCCGAAAGTTAAAAGCGAAGGACAGTATTTTATCTATCCTCCTACGTTTCTTATTTTTTTCGCACCTCTCACGGTACTACCGATAAACATAGCGGAAAAACTCTGGATTATATTAAATATCTCCATATTTTTTTTAGCGGGTTACTGGTTCACAACAAAAATTCTCAACATAAAAAAAACTTCACAAAAACTTATATTATTTCTGATGCTTTACAATTTCAATCCTTTTTTTCTCTGTATATTCATCGGACAGATTGATATATTGATATTATTTTTTTTGTATCTTTCTTTTTATTTTATTGTCAAAAACAGGGAAAATTTTATCGGTATTATCGTCGGCATTTTGACGCTTATAAAACTTACGCCTATTATATTTTCGTTGTATTTTTTGATAAAACTGAACTTAAGGGCGGTGAGATGGCTTATTTTCACTATTTCCATTTTTGTAATAATCTCGCTTTTGGTTTTCCCTGCCGAAATTTACTCGGAGTTTTTTGCCGCTATATCAACGGTGAGCCAAAATTCCGACAGATATATAATGCCTCTAAATAAAAGCATTTTCGGATTGTTGGGGAGAATATTTTTGGACAATAGATTGTTTAACGCCGTAATTATAGATTCTCCGGCATTGTTTTATCTCTTTTATTTTTTCGTCTTCCTTGCCCTTTTAACGATAATTTTTTTACGACGGACAAAACTTAACAATTTAGAAATTTTTTCGCTTGTAATAATACTGTCCGCAATAATACTTCCGAATGCACTCGTATATTCACTGGTTTTTGTCTTTCCTGCAATTTTGATTTTTTACGGCAAGATTAAAACATCGCGGGGGCTTTTTCTTTTTTGTCTGATATTTCTTTCAATAACATTTCACTATTCACTTTATTCTATTGTTCCTTTCGGTTTTGCCGCCGATTTTGTTCCCCTGTTGGGAAATTTAATTCTGTTTAATGCAATCGCATTTAATATTTCTTGACATTTAAAAAAAAATAAATACAATAAAAATATGGATTGTTTTATCAAAAAAAATCGCAAATATGAAGGATTTACTCTTATAGAACTGATGATTGTTGTTGCTATACTGGGAACCCTTGCGGCAATCGCAGTCCCAAGGTTTGCGGAACTGATGAGAAAGGCAAAAGAGGGATCCACAAAAGGAAATCTCGGGGTTCTGCGGTCCTGTGTAAAAACATATTATGCTAAAAACGAAGGAGTGTATCCTGATACTATGACGGGTGGAATTGTACCGGAATATCTTGAAGAACTTCCGCCGGCAAGAATAGGGGCGTATAATCATCCCGAAAGAAGCTGGGAAACACCAACAGAAAATGATGCCAGTTTGACAGACGGCTGGGTTTATCCGGATTCCCTGTCAGACGATTTCGGAAAACTATGGGTTAACTGCACACATTCAGACACAAAAGGAATTATTATAAGTTCATGGTAGAAATATTTATTTTTATTTTCGGACTGTTTTTCGGCTCTTTCGCAAATGTCGTTATCCGGCGGCTGCCCTACGGGAATTCAATTGTGAAACCCGCATCGCACTGTCCGAAATGCCTGATTCCTATAAAATGGAAAGACAATCTGCCTGTAATAAGTTTTCTAATTTTACGAGGATTATGCCGCAATTGCAAAACAAAAATTTCTTTTGAATATCCCGTTGTTGAACTTCTGACGGGAATATATTTTTTGACGGCTTATTTTTACTTCTGGCTGACATCCATTTTTTTTATCTCACTTTTTCTGGGACTTTCACTTATAATAATATCCTTCATTGACCTGCATTTGAGGATAATTCCGGATATTTTGACAATAACGCTTTTGATTTTTGGGCTCGCTTCAAGTTTTTTTAACCCCGTAGTTTCTTTCAGTTTTCTCAACTCATTATCAGGCGCATTGTTCGGCGGAGTATTTCTTTTTCTTGTTGCATTTTTGGGAGCGAAAATTTATAAGAAAGAGGTTATGGGAGGGGGGGACATTCGGCTTCTTGCGGCGGGCGGAAGTTTTCTGGGAGTTCAGAATATTTTTCTGGCACTTCTTATTGCCTGTTTTATCGGCGGAATTACGGGATTATTTTTAATTTTAATAGGGAAGAAAAAAAAATCCGACTTCATACCGTTCGGACCTTTCATATCAATATCAATTCTTATTGTGTTTTTTATCAGACCGCATAATCTTTTTTCAATTACTTAACTTACCTCCCATCCATAAAACGATTAAATAATCATTACCGTCGTTCTGTGGAGGAAGATTAGGATGATTAGGATTAGGCGGATTACTATCATTATTTGGAATAAACGAAAAACCTTCTTTATCCGGCGGGTATTTCGTTTTCCACTCCGGTTTCCACATATCCCATATACTCGGATTAAAAGTTGAAGCGCTAAGTGATACACCATTATCTATCCCGCGAGGGCCCATACAAATAATTGCAGGAAGTAAATCCGTAAAGTTTGCTAAGTTTCTAAAAAGATACCTGTGTTTCCATGGGTCATTCGGGCATTTACTTATGTAAGGTCCTGATGCTTTGGAATTGGGTATGCCGTTGTATGCGTTCAGGTTCCTTATCAGATAATCTTCCCACGGAACCATTGTGTTTGCTACCGGAGCGGCTAGATTGCCTGTTCCTCCGGTAACCGCGTTGCCTAAACATCCAGTAGCCCAGGCTTTCTCTTTAGTGTTCAGTGGTGGAAAACATCCGACATCAATATAAAATTCTTTAAGTGATATTGCCAGTGCCTTCATTTGTCCTTTTGCCTGTTCAATTCTTATTTTCTGCAAAATACCGCCCATCTTGGCAATAGAAACTGCGAGTAAAATACCTATTATCGCGACAACAATCATCAACTCAATAAGCGTAAAACCTTTTTTATTTTTATCTCTCATAACTCGTCTCCGAAATAAGTATACTCTGTATTATTATCGCTCGCTCGGAAGTTCAAACGAGATTGCCCTTCTCTCTCTATATAATAACCCAAATTCTATAAATTGTCAAGACAAAATTTCAGCCAGCTTTATAAAATCATTTATTGAAATCGTTTCTGCACGGCATAATGGAGATATTCCCACCTGTAATATTTTTTCTTCAAGATTTTTTTTGTCAATTTGAAGTTCTAAAAAAAGCGAGTTTAATAGTGTTTTTCGTCTGTGTAAAAAAGCCGATTTTACAATTTTGAAGAAATTTTTTTCATCATTTTTTTTTATGAGCGGATTTATTAGCCGTTTCAGTTTCACAACTGTTGATGTAACTTTTGGTTTCGGATGAAAACATGTTCCCGGAACATTAAACATTTTTTCAACCGAACAAAAAATCTGACAGGCAACGGTTAAAACGCCGTAATCGGGCGAATTCGGCTGCGATTTTAGTCGGTCGGCAACCTCTTTCTGAATCATAAAAACGGCTGTGTCCCAGTTATTCAGATGCAGAATTTTTTCAATGATTGCAGACGAAATATAATAAGGCAAATTGGCAACAAATTTCAAATTTAGTTTTCTGGGAGGATTATATTTTAGAAAATCCGTATTTATGATTTTTATATTTTTTTGATTTCTATATTTTTCAATAAGTTCTTCGGAAAGGTTTTTGTCAATCTCAACTGCAATTATTTTTTTTGATTTTTGTGAAAGTTCTTCCGTCAGTATTCCATAACCTGGACCTATTTCAATAACGGTATCTGAAGCTGAAATGTCGGCGGATTTTATGATTTTTTTTGCAATGTTTTTATCAACAAGGAAGTTCTGTCCGAGGCGGGTTCTCATTTTTCCACTATTTTTTATCCAGGAGCGTCTCAAAACGACCACAGGGAGTCCCCGTGGGAATATTTGCTTGCGAGCATCCGTTACTCTAACTCCGCATTCCAGTAAACAGTATCAATAAACTTCTGCCAGGATGCTTTCATTTTCATTCCCGTCTTAAAACAAAGTGAAACTGGACCCTTCCAGTCAGGTTTTCCGGGTATAACTTGAAGTTTCATACCTGCTTCCTGCGGAGTTCTCGCTGCTTTTTTAAGGTTGCAAGGGATACAGGAAATCACGACATTTAACCAATCGGTTGCACCGCCGCGGCTTACCGGAATTACATGTTCAAGATTAAGATCGCTTGTCGTTTTTTTCTTCCCGCAATAGCAGCATTTATATTTGTAATGTTCGTAAATGTTTTTCCTAGTGAACTTTATGTCCATAGGAGGAAGTTCGTCGTAAAATCTTAAAAGTATTACTTCCGGAATTGCTATCTTAAAAGAGGGGGTGTGGACAAAACCGGACGGGTGTCCGGCGATATGCTGCGAAACATCTTTCCAGTCGGAAAACGAATATGTTTTGTATTCCTCATCAACGACGCTGGCGTGGTCAATGTACAAAAGAGAAAACGCTTTTTGCCAGGTCGTTATGTGAATAGCGTAAAATTTTTTATTTAATACAAGAACATCTGACATACTTTATATTTTACTTATTTTTTTGACTTTGTCAATAGGCAGGCAAGTTTTATCGCTTCAATCATCGGCTGCGGATTTGCTTTATTTTTACCGGCAATGTCATATGCAGTTCCGTGACCAGGCGAGGTGCGGATAAACGGAAGCCCGACGGTGACATTTACTATTTTATCCGGATTTAATAATTTCAAAGGAAGCATCGCCTGGTCGTGATACATACAGACGATTAAATCAGATTTCATATCTAAAAATGCAACCTCGGGATTTACCGGCCCCGTCACATCGTAACCTCTTTTTTTAAGAATTTTTATTGCCGGAATTATTTTTTTCTTTTCTTCGTCGCCTACCAATCCGTTGTCGCCGCAGTGGGGGTTCAGTCCGCAGACAATTATTTTCGGTTTTTTTATTTTGAAATATTTTTTAATAAACTCGCAGACAGAACTAATGCTTTTTACTATTTTTTCTTTACTTATATTTTCTGACACATCTTTCAACGGAATATGTCTTGTCAAAAGAAGAACCTTTCTATCAACGGAGACCATTAACATTTCTACATTTTTTGAAGCGGTTTTTTTTGCCAAAAATTCGGTATGCCCGCCTGATTTTCCGAATGCGGATTTTGATACCGGAGCGGTTACAATTGCATCAACTTTTTTATTATCAAGCGAACGAGTGAAATGAGAACTTGTTTTCATTTCCGAGCGAGCGCTGATAACACAGGGTTTATACCCTTTATTCTTTACAAGTTTTAATGCCCTGATTAAAAAACTTATGGCGGCTTTATCGCTTTTGCGGGAAGGTTTTCCTGATATAAAATTTTTTTCCGCCAAAGGCTGACCTACCCGGGATGTGCCGATGACAATTGGCTTACAGATTTTAATAACCGATTTATCCGATATGGCTTTTTTTACAATTTCGGGGCCTATGCCTGTCGGGTCACCGAGGGTTATCGCTATGGCGGGCTTGCTCATTTTTTACTCTTTTCTCTACGAAGCGAGCAAAATTTATTTCTTACTTTACTTCAGCAGATATATTTGATTTATCGCGAAGATTTTTTATGTATTTTTCATACTCTTCCTGTCTTTTTTCCGCCAAAAGATATTTTTCAAGATTTAACTTAACATCCTCAAAACTGCGTTTCTGTTTTGCCTGTTTTGCGTCAACTTTTAAAATGTGATAACCGAACTCGGTCTCAAAATAGTCGGAAATTTCACCGACCGGCGTCTTAAAAGCAGTGTCCTCAAAATTTTTAACCATCATTCCTTTTACGATGAAACCCATGTCGCCGCCGTTTTTCTGGCTTCCGGGGTCTTCCGAGTACTGCTGGGCAAGTTTTGCAAAATCTTCGCCTTTCTTAAGTTTCTGTTGAACTTCTTTTATTTTGTTCAGTGCCTGTGATTTTTCTTTCGTTGAAGCATTTTTTTCAACCCGTATTAAAATATGCCTGACGGAAACTTTTTCCGGTTCGTCAATTTTATCCCTGTTTTTTTCGTAATAACTTTTTAATTCATCTGCGGAAGACGGTATAACTTTTCTGACGACTTCATCTTCAATAAGTTTGTTAACCATAATATCTTCGCGGATTTTATCGCGGAATTTTGACAGAGTTAGATTTTGCCTTTTCAACTCGGAGTTAAACTCGGCATCCGCTTCAACGGCAGTTAACATTTTCCCGTTCTTTCTTTTGAATCTGTCTTTTACCGTTTCTATGCCGTCATCAACTTCTCTTTTACTTACTTTCACATCTTTTTTCTTCGCTTCCTGCAAAAGCAGTTTCTGGTCAATCATCTGGTCAAGAAGTTCTTTTCTTATTTCCGCGATTTTTTTGTCCATATCTTCCTGTGACATCGCTTCGCCGTAAGTTTTTTTTATCTGTTCAATAACGGGATTTACTGCCTCCTCGTAATCCGACTGTAAAATTACATCGTCGTTAACTTTTGCAATTGCCTTATTGACGACAGCAGCGTAAAGACAGTGAGTAAGCGAATAAGTAATTACAAGAGCAACTAAAATCAAATGCCAATTATTTTTTTTCATTTTTTCTCCTGTGCCGCTTTTTCTACCGGCCTTGTTAGAAGTTCATAGTTCACATTCGCTTTATATTTTTTTGAAATTTCATCCAGCCATTTGTCCAACTTTTCTTTTTGAAGAACCTGTTTGATTTCCGTTTCAACATCTTCAATTTTTTGCGGTTTAAGTTGTTTTCTGTCGGTAAGTTTTATGATATGATACCCTAACGGCGTTTTTGTAATACCGGAAATGTCGCCGACTTTTTTAAGATTAAATGCCGCTTCTTCAAACTCTTTAACATACTGTCTTCTTCCGAAAAAACCGAGGTCGCCGCCTTTGATGGCAGTCATTTTATCAATTGAATTTTCTTTCGCAAGTTTTGCAAAATCCTCGCCTTTTTTTATCTTTTCCGTAATTTTTTTTGCATCTTCATCCGTAGAAAGAAGTATATGGCTTACTTTTATTTCAGTTGGTTTTTCAAATTCTTCTTTGTGTTTTTCGTAATACTCCTTGACCTCGCTATCGCCCAACACGACTTTTTCTTTCAAAAGTTCGTTCATTATTATTTCGTTTTTGAGTTTTTCATAATTATCTTTAAGTCGTTTTTCTATTTCCGATAACTGTTTTACAACCTGCGGTCTGCTTTGAATACCCTGACTTTTCGCTGCAACAAGCACGGTCTTTTCTTTCAACATCGCATCTAAATATTGTTTGCGTCCTATATCGGTGGACAGATATTCCTGCAAGGTGTAAGGAGCATTTTCAACCGCTTTTTCAAACTCTTCAACAGTGATTTTTTCGCTGCCGACCTGTGCCAGAATCTTTCCGGATTTTTTTGAACAACCAAGAAAGGCAGTAGATAGCAGGTAGCAGATAGCAGGTAGCAGTATAAACTTTTTCCAATCTCCAATCTCCAATCTCCAATCTCCGAACTGTTTCATATTTTTGCCTCCAATTTGGAAATTGTACATAATTATTGAAAAGAATGCAAGAGGTTTTTTACAAAGATAAGATTTTTTTCCGCGGGAGGGGCGATGTCCAAAAACACTTCTAATAAATCATTTTTTATAAACCTGAACTTTTTATTTTTCAGAACATTTATTATTTTTGACGGTTCAACTGATGTGTCGGAAGAAAATTTTATTTGCACCGAAGAAGGTGTAAAAGTAATTTTCAGTATCCCTAGTTTCATTGCAATAAGACGAATTTTTCCTATCTCAAAAAGATTTTCAACTTCTTCCGGAATTTTTCCGAAACGATCCTCCATTTCATTTTTAATTTCAGAAAGATCTTTTGGGACAATCGCCGTCAAAATTCTTTTATAGAAGGAAATTCTTGAATTCTCATCATTGATATAATTATCGCCGATAACGGCATCAACCGAAATATCAATTTCCGGATTTATCAAGTCCTGCGTTTTTATGCCCTTAATTTCATTTGAGTGTTTTTCCAAAAGCCGAAGATACATATCAAATCCTATTGAATCAACATAGCCGTGCTGCCGTTTTCCCAAAATCTCTCCGGCGCCTCTTATCTGCAAATCCTTTAACGCAAGACGAAACCCCGAACCTAATTTTGCAAACTCTTTTATAGCGGAAAGCCGTTTCTCCGAAATTTCCGTAAGATTTTCTTTTCTGTAAAAAAGATAGCAGTACGCTTTTGTTTTTGAACGACCCACACGGCCGCGCAATTGATAAAGTTGTCCGAGACCAAAATTTTCGGCATCGGAAACAATAATGGTGTTGACATTGGGTATATCCAGTCCTGCCTCAATAATCGTTGTGGAAATAAGGCAATCAAACTCCGTTTTTAGGAATCCCATCATTTTTTCTTCAATCTCTGACGGTGTCATTCTACCGTGAAGATATTCAAACTTTACAAGGGGGAGAATTTTTTTAAGATGTGTTAGACAACTTTCTATTGTTCCGATTTTATTGTGAACAAAAAATACCTGGCCGCCGCGGGAAATTTCATACATAATTGCATCAGATATCGTTTTTTCGTCATATTCTAAAAGCGTCGTTTCAACCGACTGACGACCCAAAGGAGGCGTCGAAATTGTGGACATATTTTTAATGCCTGCAAGCGCCATTGAAAGTGTGCGGGGTATGGGTGTGGCGGTAAGATAAAGACAGTCAACATTTTTTTTAATTGATTTTATTTTTTCTTTGTCGGCAACTCCGAAGCGGTGCTCTTCGTCAATTATTAGAAGTCCGAGATTGTTAAATGAAATATCTTTGCTTAATAAACGGTGCGTCCCGATAACGACATCTATTTTTCCTTCTTTTAATTTTTCTATAATTTTCTTCTGCTCTTTCTTCGTTTTGAATCTTGAGAGCGTTGCGATTTTTACGGGCCAGTCGGCAAACCGTTCAAAAAATGTCTGTTCGTGCTGCCGGACAAGAACTGTCGTGGGTGCAAGAATACATACCTGTCTTCCCGACAAAACCGATTTTAACGCCGCCCTCATCGCAACCTCTGTTTTCCCGAAACCGGTATCGCCGAAAATACATCTTTCCATCGGGACATACCCTGTCATATCCTTTTTTATATCTTCAATGGCTTTTTTCTGGTCGGACGTTTCTTCATAAATAAATTCTTCTTCAAACTGTTTTTCATAATTTGAATCCGCAATAAACGGCTGTCTCTGTACGTCAAACCTTTCCGAATAAATCTGTAAAAGTTGCTGCGCCATTTTTTTTGCAGCATCGGAGGCAACAGCCTTTATTCTTTCCCAAGAAGTGCTGTCCAACGGATTTATTTTCGGCGGTTTTTTACCGATTGAGAAATATTTCTGGATGCGGTTGAAATCACCGACCGGAACAAAAAGTTTGTCGTTGTCGGCATACAAAATTGAAATATATTCCGCGGTAATTCCGCCGGCAGTTATCTTTTTAAGACCGTCGTAAATCCCGATTCCATATCTTTCGTGAACTACAAAATCTTCTTTTTTTATATCGGACAGCGTTTCAATAGGAACACCGGTGTCCTTAAAAAATTTCGGCGGGCGAAGACGCACTTTATATCTTGAAAAAATCTCGTTGGTAGTAACAAAAACAATTTTTTCGTCATTTAATATAAAACCTGATGTGAGCGAGCCGGTAAAAATAGATTTTTCATAACCCGCACCTAAAATCTCCGACAAATGTTTTCTTTCGCCGTCGTTATTCGCAACTATAAAAATCTGAAAATCGCTGCTACGCCATTGTTCATATTTTTCGATGAATTGTTCAATATTGCCGTTGAAATTGAAAGAGGGTAAATGTGAGATAATATCGCTTTCTGAAAAAATACCGAAGGAGCCGTTCTGAAAATAATCAAAAACGGTCGCTTCATCTTTTTCTGCCGAAGGTATTATTTCAATCTCACTCAGTTCTGTTATTGAACGCTGACTTGCGACATCCATATTTTTTATTGTTTCAATAGTATTCACATCAAAAACAAGCCGGCACGGTAAATTGGATGCGTTACTCCATACGTCTAAAATCTCGCCCCTGACGGCAAATTCGCCGGCATCAGTTACAATGTCGGCCCTTTCATAACCGTTTTCTATTAACTGCGAAACAAAAAGTTCGCGGTCAACAGTATCATTTTTTTTAATTTTTATAACGGATTTCTCAAAATTCTTTCGGGCAATATTTTTTTTGGAAAGCGCAGCGGTTGAAGCGCAAAGTATTACGCTTTTATTTTTTACAATTTGTGAAATCGTTTTGAGACGGGAAGCGGTATCGGTTTCGTGAAAAACCAAAATCTGATGAACGGGAAATTTAAGAATTTTTGAAACGGTTGCTATGCTGAAGGATACATCAAGAGCATCTTCGTCGGTGCTCATCGGAATGATGACATTTTTATATAAATAATTATTTTTTGCGGCGGAATATGCCAAAGCGCCGGAAAGATTAAGTGAGTTTAACATTTTATTAGACGAGCGACGCATTCAATATGCGCCGTTTGCGGAAACATATCTACCGGTTGAATTTCAACGAGTTTATATTTCGGGGAAAGTATTTTTATATCCCTTGAAAGTGTTGCCGGATTGCAGGATGTATATATTATTTTCTGCGGCTGGATTTTCAACAGAGAATTTAAGACAATTTGCGAACAGCCGGCGCGAGGGGGATCCAAAATAACTATGTCTGAAAAATCTATTTTTCTTAAAATGTAATCGGCGTTGCCCCGTATAAAAAACACATTTTTGATATTGTTGATTTTTGCGTTTTTTATTGCATCTGAAACCGACGACGACACCTCCTCAATGCCGGTAATTTTCCTGCAAAAAGGTGCAAGATAAATTGATATCCCGCCGGCGCCCGAATAGACATCAGTGATATTCTCATCCCCTTTAATCTGACAGAAACTTTTTATCACTTCATAAAGTTTTCCCGTTTGAGGCGTGTTGACCTGAAAAAATGAAGACGGGGAAATCTCAAAAACAGTTCCGCCGGTTTTTTCTTTTATCATGTCTCTGCCGAAAAGTTTGAAATTTTTATTACCTAAAATCACATTTGTTTTTTCATAATTGATATTTTGATAAACCGATACGACTTCCGGAAACTTTTTTGTTATTTTTCCAACGATTTCTCTCATATATGGAATAAAATTTGTTTTTGAAACAAATATAACCATAAACTCGCCAAACGCAAACGATTGCCTCAAAATTATATGCCTTAAAATTCCTGCTCTTCTGTCTTCATTATAGGGTTGAATTTTGTATTCGTTTATTAACTTTCTTAATGCTAAAATTATTTCGTTTGCCTTTTCCGTTTGTAAAAAACAGTTTTTAATATCAACAATATGGTGGGATTGCGGATGGAAAAATCCCGTAATTACATTGCCCGTTTTTCCGCCAACCGGCATTTGAACTTTATTTCTATATCTGAAAGGGTTGACTGCAGGAATTATTTTATTAACTTTTATATCAAAAAAATCCTGAACTATCGCAGTTTTTAATTCAAGTTGGTTCTTATAATCCGTCATTTGAAGATTACAGCCGCCGCAATAGAGACGGTGAGAAACTGTAGCCGCAGAGCAAATCTCTGCTGAAAAGTGATAATGACACGGCGGAATTATACGATGAGGGGATGGATATATTACGGAAATTATTTTTGCTCGGGCATAGTTTTTTTTTGTTTCGGTTATTTCAATAAGCAGTTTGTCGCCCGGAACGGAATACGGCACCATAACAACAATATTTCCGTACTTACCGATACCGTCGCCACCCGTTATGATTTTATCAATTTTAATTTCTATTTTCTGACCGACTTTAATCATTTGTGAATTTTTTTAATATTTTTATGCTTCTTGCCGCCCGTTTTTTAACAACGATTCTCGTTTTTATTTTTCCTTCTTTTTCCAGTTTGTTTATATGATACATAGCAGTATTGGTTGAGAAATTAAATTTTTGTGCAATTTCTCTAAAAGTAGGCGGATTGCCTCTATTTTTAATTGCTCTATTTATAAATCTCAAAATCCGGTCTCTGATTTTCATCATCATCGTCGGTAATATATGACAAATGTAATATGACAATTGTCATACGAATTACACTACATTTAACATAGTTTTTCCATCGCCTCTTTGCCTGTTATTCCAAGTTTTATGCCCATTTTTTCCGCACCGGATGTCATTGCGACCACCTTACCGGCAAGCAATTCATCAACATTTTTAATGCCTTTTACAACACAGGCACAATCACCCATTTTTTCGGCGGCGTCAATGTTCAGATACCCGCACATCACAAAACCTTTCTTGCCGATAGCCATAACAAGTACGGCGTTATTAAGGGGAATTTCAATTCCCATCGCCGTTTTCTCACCAATTTTAATCTCCACTTGTTTCATAAAATCCTCTTAACCGCTCAAAAGATTTGTAATTATCTTTACCATAACTTCTTTTTCTTTGGGGTTACTTTCGGCAATCAACAGAGCCAAAACCGCAAGAGCATTATCATTGATTTTTTTCTCACCGCTGCTTTTATACAAATAATTGTTTTTGTCCAGAAAATAAACAAAAAGAAATGAAGCGATTCGCTTATTACCGTCGGTAAACGGATGGTCTTTTATTGTTAAATACAGTAGATGTGCCGCTTTTTCCTCAATACTTCCGTACAATTCTTTACCGCCGAATGTCTGATATAGATTTTTTACGATACTTTCAAAATTTTTATTAACCTCCTGACCGAAAAGTTCACTGGCTTGTTTTTTGTCAACAAGTTCTCTCTTTATCTGAAAAATAATATTTTGACAATTCTCGTATTCTAAAACAAACGCAGGAATTTTTCCTTTTATAAGAGTCAATTTGTGGGTATCGTATTGTTCTAAAATAGAAATTGATTTTGCATAGTCCGACAATAAATTCAGAATCTCCTGCGTCTTACTTTCTAAAAGTTTGTGTCTGGCTTTACTCTGTAAAAAAGCAATTGTGCCTTGCAATTCTTTTAACTGTTCCGATTGTTTCAGCAATCTTTTTTCATTTACAGTATAGCCGCCGATAATGTGGTCTTTAAGAATTTTTGTAGCCCAAATACGAAATTGCGTCGCTCTTTGCGAGTTAACTCTGTAACCTATTGAAATTATAGCGTCAAGATTATAAAATTGTGTGCTATATGTTTTACCATCTTCGGCAGTATGTTCCAAAATGGAACATACTGAATTTTCTTCTAATTCTTTGCTTTTAAACACATTATTTAAGTGTTTAGTAATGGCTGGCCTTTGAGTACCAAAAAGAACAGCAATTTGTTTCTGCGTAAGCCAAACGGTTTCTTTTTCCAACTTTACTTCAAGTTGAATCTGTTTATTTTTGGTTTTATAAATAACAATACTGCCTTTATCAAAATTATTTTTCATATTATCATTTACTTTTTTCCGATAGACATAACCAGCACAGCATTATTAAGAGGAATTTCAATTCCCATCGCCGTTTTCTCGCCAATTTTAATTTCTGTGTTTTTCATAAATTAATCTCTGTTTTTTGTAATAATTTATATTTAATTTCATCAAACAATAAATCATCTAACAATTTCAACACTTTGCAGCCCAAAGCAATTTCATCTTTAATAATAATTTTAATATCCTTCTTACTATTATTAAAATCCAATTTTTTATGAATTAAATCATTTCTTTTGATTTTATACTTTTTCAAGTAATCTAATAATTTTTTCTCCTTATCTACTTTATTTGCACACAATTGATAACTAGCTATTAAAACACCTAAAGGAACATTTTCTATGCTTTCACACCATTTTTTATCAATTAAATTGTTACGCATACCACGAGTCTTAATTAAAAAACATAACTTATCTTGAACTTCATTTTGTTGAATTGCAAACTTACCCAAATCAGGAGCAATTTTATCACGATTAATTTCTTCCTTTAACATTTCTAAATTTATTTTATAATATTTATTTTTTAATTTTTCCATAGATAGCATATTTTTATTTAGTCATCTCTTTTTGTCTCAATGTTTTTATTGACCAAACAATAAGTCTAACAACCAAATAAATTGGATAAATACCTAAAAGCAAAAACAAACCTATATTTTGTATAATACCAAAAAACGACTTAAGAAATAATACTTTTTTATATTTTATGGCATTATGTTGTTCGGTAAATGTGTTGGGATTATATCCTTCACTTTTAACATATGTATCAATATCACTTTCAGGGGCATTAAGCGAAATCATTTTTTTTACATTTTTACCAACTACTAATATGTCCCTGCGTGCTGGTTCACTAAGATTAACTTTATCCTTATATGTGGAATAATATTTTTTTACTATTATCTCAGATAATGTATAATCATCAATACTTTTACAATTTGGAAATTTTTCTTTTATAAGTATGGCAAATCTCTGCCAATCTATTTTATTTTCTGGTATAGGTATCTCAACAATCCCTCGTTTTTTGGCTTCAAAAAGTATTTCAACCGGTTTAGGTAGTATGCCCATGCCTGCAAACAAATCTTTAGGAGGTTTATGTTGAATTACTTTAGTAGAGTAAACGGTTGTAAAATGGTCTCCTATTAATAACAATGTAGTACCTAATACCAGTATACTTATAATAATCAATACTTCTCTTGCAACTAGTTTACTTAATTTTACATTCATAATATTCCTCCTGTAGTTTTTTCATACTAACTTTTTTTTCAATATCTCATTGACCAGTTTCGGATTGGCTTGGCCGCGGGATTTTTTCATAACGCTGCCGACGAGGGCGCCGATTGCCTGCTGCTTGCCTGACTTATATTCAGCAACTGCTTTTTGATTTTCAGCAATCGCTTCATCAACTAATTTTTCTATTTCTTTTTCGTCTGAAATTTGGACAAGTCCTTGCTCTTTAATTATCTCGGAAGCGATTTTTCCGGTATTGTACATTTGCTCAAAAACGGTTTTCGCTATCTTGCCAGAAATTGTACCGTCCGATATAAGTTTTATCATTCCTGCGAGATTTTCAGATGAAACCGGCGAGGAAGTTATATCTTTATTTTCAGCATTTAATTTCCCCAATAATTCCGTCGTAATCCAGTTGGAAATTAATTTCGGTTCATTTACTATATTGACAACATCTTCAAAATAATCCGCAAGCGATTTTTCGGATGTCAGAACGCCTGCATCATAATCTGAAAATCCGAATTTTTCTATGAATCTTTTTTTGCGGACTTCCGGCAATTCAACTAAACTTTTTTTAATTTCTTCCAGAAACTTTTCATCAATTTCAACAGGCGCCAAATCCGGCTCGGGGAAATATCTGTAATCGTGTGCCTGCTCCTTTGAACGCATTGAAACCGTTGTGCCTAATTTTTCGTCCCAAAGCCGAGTATCCTGAACAATTTTTTCGTTTGAATTTAACGCTTCTTTTTGACGTTCAATTTCATAATTTAATGCATCCCTGATGGCCTTAAATGAATTCATATTTTTTAGTTCAACTTTTACTCCTAATTTTTTTTCACCAACAAGTCGTAAAGAAATATTTGCATCGCATCGCAACGAACCTTTTTCCATATCACAATCGGAAATTCCGATATATCTTAAAATGGCTTTCAGATTTGTCAGATATTGATACGCCTCATCCGGAGAAGAAATATCCGGTTCGGAAACAATTTCCAGAAGCGGAATACCGGTTCTGTTGTAATCAACGAGTGAATAATCCAATTCCTGCGAGCCGATTGCGTGAAGAAGTTTTCCCGCATCCTCTTCAAGATGGATTCTTGTAATTCCGATTTTTTTCGGTATGCCGTCAATCTCTATTTCCAAAAATCCTTTTTCGCACAGCGGAAGTTCATATTGGGATATCTGATAATTTTTCGGCAAATCAGGATAAAAATAATTTTTCCGTGCGAAGATTGAATGTTTTGCGATTTTACAGTTTGTTGCAAGTCCTGTCAAAACCGCAAATTCAACGGCTTTTTTATTAAGCACGGGAAGGGCGCCGGGTTGACCGGTGCAAACGGGGCAGATATTAGAATTCGGAACGCTGCCGAATTCGGTTGAACATCCGCAGAATAATTTTGATTGCGTTTTCAGATGAACATGAACTTCAAGTCCGATGACTGTCTCGTAATTCACAAAATTTTCTCCAAAAGTTTTATATCCGTAGGATATTTTAAGTATTTTTTTGCTTCGTTAATTTTCACCCAACGAGTCATTAAAATCTCATGGTCATGTATTCCGATTTTTTTGAGTGGTGACATCAGAAACCATACAACCTTTTTACTGATAAATTTGTTTTGGTGTATGAAATTATATTGTGTTTTGCCGAGTGGTCTGATTATTTCGCAACTATAACCGGTTTCTTCCGACACTTCGCGCAAGGCGGTATTTTCTATTTTTTCAGATTTTTCTATGTGCCCTTTTGGAAATGTCCAGACGATTTCTCCGGATAGATTTTTTACTTTTACAAGTAAAAGTTTTTTGTCTTTTATTATTACACCGCCTGCTGAAAACTCATTCATATTTTTTAATTATACAAAATTATTGGGATTAAATCAATTGACATTTTGTTTTCGTTTTTGTAAAATCAATTTATGTTAAGATTTAACGAAGCAAAAAAGATTTTATTTAAAAATATAGACCGGTTGCCAACGGTAAAAAGCCGGTTGAGCGAAAATATCTTAAATACCGTCCTCGCTGAAAATATAATCTCTCAAGAAAACATACCCAATTACGATAATTCCGCAATGGACGGCTATGCCGTTAAATCTGCTGATATAAAAAAACCTGCATTATTAAAAGTTATCGGAAAAGTAAAAGCAGGCGATACTTTTTCCAAAAAACTGAAAACCGGTGAAGCAGTAAAAATAATGACGGGCGCATCAATCCCCAAAGGTGCCGATGCGGTTGTGATGGTTGAGAATACAAATGAAGAAAGGTTAAAGATTAAAGGTCAAAAGTTAAAATTTGTGAAAATTCTTAAACCAGTAAAAAAATATGAAAATATAAGAAAAGCGGGAGAGGATATAAAAAAGGGGGAGATGATTCTTAAAAATGGGACGGTTCTCAACCCTGCTCAAATTGGATTACTTGCATCAATTGGAAAAACAGAAATTAATACGATAAAAATACCAAAAATAGCAATTATTACAACCGGTAATGAGATTGTCTCCGCATCGGTAAAAAAACTTCCGAACGGCAAAGTCAGAAACTCAAATTTGTGGACGCTCACAACACTTATAAAAAGAGACGATGCAATACCCGTTCAATTTGGAATAGTCCCGGATAACTTATTAAAAATAAAAAGTGCTGTTAAAAAAGCAATTACAATTTCTGATGCTGTAATAATTTCAGCAGGAATTTCAGTCGGAGAATACGATTTTGTGGAAACTGCACTGAAACAACTCGGTGCAAAATTTATAATTTTTCGAGTTGCAATAAAACCCGGAAAACCGTTTGCGTTCAGCAAAATCAGAAGCGTCCCCATTTTTTCGCTTCCGGGAAATCCTGTTTCAACTATGCTTACTTACGAAGAACTTGTTAGACCTGCTATATTAAAAATGATGGGGAAACAAGCGACAGTATTGCCTAATTTGAAAGCAATGCTGCAGCATGATATTTGTAAAAAACACGGAAGAAAAGAATTTTTACGGGGCGTTTTTTCAAAAAAAAATAATAAATTTTTTGTAAAATCGGTAGGGGCACAAGGGTCGGGAATATTAAAATCAATGTCAAAAGCAAACTGTTTTATTGTGCTTGACGAAAAAACTTCACTCGTAAAAAAGGATTCATTGGTAAATATTGAACTTTTAAATCGGGAGGATGGTTATGGATGTGATTGAGAAACTTATTGCGGGGCACAGAGAGACGAAGGAAGAAATAGACATTCTGGATAAACTTGTTAAAATGTCAAACAGTGATGCTTTTGCTTGGGATGATGTTTTCAAAATTTCCAATTTTTTTGAGAAGGAAGTCAAGGAACATTTCCGGCTTGAAGAAATAGTTCTATTTCCGGTAATGAAAAATGTTCTGCCGTTATCTGAACAGAATATTTTAACCGAAATAAAAGACGAACATAAACCCATTCTGGTAAAACTTGATGATTTCAAAAAAATGGCGGAAAGACACACAAAGATCTCTTCCAAAAACTCAAGGGAAGATTTTGTCAATTCTTCAAAAGCAATTATTGATTCTATTATTCCTCACGCTAGAAAAGAGGATATAAAACTTTTCCCGCTCGTTAGAAAATATTTCCTGGCGGAAAACTACAAACAACTTGAAGGAATGTATTTCAAATACTTAAAGGTATAAATGTCAACGGTATCTATTGTAAAATGTGCATCATATAATAATGTTGAACCAAAAGTTCGAGAAGCGATAAAACTTCTTGGCGGAACGGAAAAATTTTTCAAAAGCGGGCAGAGAGTTTTAATAAAACCGAACATACTTTCTGCGAAGTCGCCGGAAAAAGCGGTAACAACACATCCCGAAGTTATACGGGCAATAATACGACTTGTCAAATCGGCAGGGGCAATTCCTTCCGTCGGTGAAAGTCCGGGCGGCGTTATCGGCGGCGCAGAAAAATTCTGGGAAAAAAGCGGTATAAAACAAATTTGCGAGGAAGAAAAATGCCAGATGCTTTTTTTTGAAAGAACCGGCACTGTCTGTGTTGCTTCAAAAAATCCGAAAAATAAAACACTGAATACACTTGAAATCGCAAAGCCCTGCCTTGAATACGACTGCGTTATAACCGTGCCGAAATTCAAAACCCACAATCTTGTTTTCTTTACCGGAGCCGTCAAAAATCTTTACGGATGTATTCCGGGTTTAAGAAAATCAATGTATCACAAATTTGCACCCCATCCGGATGAATTCTCGGAAATTATCGTTGATGTTTTGGCAATTGTAAAACCGAAACTTTCAATAATGGACGCAGTGGTCGGAATGGAAGGCGCTGGACCGGCATCGGGAAAACCGAGAAATATCGGACTGATTATGGCTTCCGATGATGCCGTTGCAATTGATACGGTAATGTGCGAAATTGCCGGCTTTGATCCAAAAAAAGTTTATTACTTAAATTCTGCGGCGGAATTAAAACTCGGCACAAATGAAATTGAAAAAATAAAAATTGTCGGTGAAAAACTTGAAAATGTAAAACTAAAAAATTTCAAAATCCCGACGAATTTTTACCTGCATTTTGTACCGAAACGATTTGCTAAATTTCTCGGAAAATTCATATCCGCGCTGCCCGTTATGGACAGAAAGAAATGTACAAAATGTATGACTTGTATAAAATCGTGTCCTGTTAAGGCGATAGAACTTAAAGGAATTCCTGTCGCGGACAAATCAAAATGTATATTGTGTCTTTGCTGCATTGAACTTTGCCCGGAAGATGCGGTTGAAATAAGATATTCCGCACTTATAAGATTTTTATTGTTTATACGAAAAATCAAACGGATGGAATTTTTATGATAATATCATTGTTAAATCTTGAAAAAAATAAAACCGCAAAGGTTGTAAAAATTGAAGGCGGAGCGGCGTTTCAAAAAAAACTTGAATCACTGGGATTACGTCTCGGCGTAAAAATAAAAAAGTTGAGTTCATCCGTATTCGGCGGGCCGGTCGTAATTAGGGTAGGACGAACGCACATAGCAATCGGCAAGGGTATGGCAAATAAAATTACTGTAGAAATTGAGAATTAAATATGAAAAAGATTTTACTTATCGGAAATCCCAATGTCGGAAAAAGCGCAATTTTTTCTCACTTAACCGGAATTGATATTATTACCGCAAACTATCCCGGAACAACCGTTGAGTTCACAAAGGGTTACTTAAAATTTGAAAATGAAAAATACGAGGTTATTGATGTGCCGGGAAATTATACTCTGGATGCCGCATCCAAAGCGGAAGAAGTCGCTATAGATTTGATCAAAGAAGGCGACATACTCGTAAATGTAATTGACTCAACCAATTTGGAAAGAAATCTTAACTTAACGCTCCAACTCCTGCATCTTACGGAAAAAATACCGATGATAATTGTGTTGAATTTCTGGGACGAAACAAAGCATACCGGAATTTCTATTGACGAAAAAAAACTTGAAGAAATTTTGGGAGTTCCCGTTATTCCGACCTGCGCTGTAACCGGCGAGGGACTCTGCCAAATTGTCTCAAACTTAAACAATGCCAAAATAAGTAATTTTTCCTACGATCAAAATGAAAAATGGCATATCATCGGAAATATCATTGAATCAGTGCAAAAGGTTTTTCACAGACATCACACATTTCTTGAACGACTAAGCGACATTACCATAAAACCGTTAACAGGAATCCCCGCGGCAATTATTATTATTGCTTTGACTTTTTTTATTATCAGATTCATCGGTGAAGGACTTATAAATTATCTGCTTGACCCATTATTTAACAACTTTTACCATCCTGCAATTATCAACCTGACTAAAAACATTAAACCGGAATTTTTTTCTAAATTGCTTATCGGCACAACGCCGGAAGTGATGAAGTCATTCGGGGTTTTGACTACCGGAATTTATGTCCCGTTTATCGTAGTACTTCCCTATATTTTTTCATTTTACATTGTGCTGGGTTTTATGGAGGACTTCGGCTATCTACCTCGGCTGGCGGTCTTACTGGACAATATTTTTCACCATCTGGGACTTCACGGTTACTCGGCAATTCCTATTATTTTAGGGTTGGGATGCAAGGTGCCTGCAATTCTATCCACAAGAATACTTGAATCCAAACGGGAAAAAATTATCACCACCGTTTTGATACTTATCAGTGCACCGTGTATGCCCCAAACCGCAATGATTTTATCTCTGGGAATTGCTTACGGAATTAAAGTTGTTACTTTAATTTTTTTAATTATAATTTTAATTGCCGTCATAACATCTTTTATGCTTAACAAAATAATGAAAGGCGAGGCGCCGGAACTTTTTACTGAAATACCGCCCTACCGGATCCCAAGTTTTTCGGTTCTGTCAAAAAAATTATGGATGCGGCTGAAAGATTTTTCAAAGGATGCCGTGCCTCTTATTATTTTCGGCATATTTCTGATAAACATTTTAGATATCTTAAATATCACAAATTTCTTAACTGCTAAAATCGGGAAACCCTTTGTTTACTTTTTAGGACTCCCTAAGGAAATTATTTCGGTTATTATTCTCGGATTTTTAAGGAAAGATGTTTCAATTGCGATGCTGGCACCTTTTGCATTATCGGCAAAACAATTTATCGTTGCAAGCATATTTATGGTCCTTTATCTGCCCTGCATTGCCTCGTTTTTTATTTTGATAAAAGAAATGGGTTTAAAGTTGGCTTTAACGATTGTATTTACCGTTTTTACCGTCGCATTTTTTTCGGCATCATTTTTGAATTTTATTTTCACAGTTTTCTGATGGCGAAAAAATCCTTGACAAATTTTAATTTTTATGTTACACTTTTCAATAGACCGTATAAATCCGTTAATTAGGAACGGGTGTTTCTACGTACCGACCATAATCGGTTCTGCTACGGGAAGATATATTTAATTGTAAATTAATCTTCCCGTATTTTTTTTGAAAACCTATTCAACTACTTTCGCAACTACGCAACTACGAAAGTAGTTTGGGAATCGTCGTCGGAAAACTGCATTTTTGAATCTGTATATTTTCTATATTTTTCACATTTTTACCGGAGAAGTAAAGCCACTAATAGACCTGCTTGCCGTCAGGCAGGCACGAATTCACATTCACCCCGTTAGATAATTTTATATCTAACGGGGCAGGTTAAAAAACAATAAATTAGATAATTATTAGTTTAAATTCATGTTAATTCGCGGTTAATTAAAACCGGAGGTTATTTTATGGAAAACGCACAAAGCATCAGGAAAAAAATTCTTATTAACAAAAAGTTTCAGTTCAAGTACGCCGCAATGATTGTCGGCACGCTTTTTGTTATGGTTGCGTTGGTTGAGTGGGATATTTTTTACACGATGAAAACTATTCTTCCGAAGGTTTTTTTTATGGAAGAGATACGGCAGGACCTGACCGCTTTCCACCTTTTACTTGCGGTAAAATCGCTTGTGTTTATGGTGCTTGTTGCTTTCATATCAGTATATTTCTCTCACAGGATTGCGGGACCGATTTATCGTCTTGAAAAAGACCTTCTGACTATGATTAACGAAGGTGATTTAACCAAACAGTTTCGCCTCAGGGAAAAGGATGAACTGAAAGAACTGGCAGAAGCGCTGAATACTATGACGGCAAACTTAAGAACCAAACTTTTATCAGATGAACAATTCCGTGAAGAAGCACGGATTAAAATATCCGAGATATTAAAAATACTTAAAGAAAAAGAAACTATCTCTGCGGAAGAAAAAAATATTATTATTGCAAAAGCTGAAGAAATTTCAAACGCTTCAAATGTTTCGTCGGTAAGTTTCAAAATATGACATGTGACGGAGACTTTAAAATATAACATTATGAAATCAAAAGGGGTGACGCTGACGGAACTTATGGTGGTTCTCGCGTTACTCGGCTTAATTTTTGTTCCCTCGGCAATTATATTCAAAAAATCGCTCGGAGCATGGTGGGACGGAAAGACACGGATTGACATTCAGCAGGATGCAAGAAATACAATCTATTCTTTGACAAAAGATATCAAGGGCGATATGAGATGTTCAATAGGTGCGGTGAATAAAAATTATTCTTTTGAGGAACCGGCAGGATACAGCGATGTTATAAATAATTGGGCGGCAATGGACCCTGACCAAGCAAGAAAATCCGACGACGTCGTTTCAGGGCTCTGGGCAATGGCTTTTACGGTTGAGGGACCATACAAAGAATACTGGAGCGATAATTTCAACTTAACGGTAAATCCGCCGAACAATAATTATATTCTTACATACTGGATAAAACCCGACGAGCACACTACAAAAAATCAGAACACATGGGTGAAGGTTCTGGACGCCGGAACGGAAAATATGCGGGGAGGTCCTACATTAAAAGGAAGCGAGGTTAACAACGCGTGGAACTTTGTCGTAATATCTTCAGAGGTTATCACAATTGCGACCGGGTCATATTACATAAAAATGAAAACAACGGGAGGTAATACA
This sequence comes from Elusimicrobiota bacterium, assembly GCA_041658185.1. GTDB lineage: Bacteria > Elusimicrobiota > UBA8919 > UBA8919 > UBA8919 > UBA8919. The sequence goes on along the minus strand of JBBAAR010000003.1, from coordinate 158,234 downwards.
ATCGCAAAATATGATGCCGTCTCGCTTGCGCTTAAAAAAAATGTTCTACTGGAAGACGGCTCTGCGGTAAATTCAACAGGTCCGTTTTATCTTGAATCAAATGAAGGCGGAATTTTTTACAAATACAGATACAGGATTGATTTAAGCGACCCGACAAATGCGAAACTTATAAGAGAAAAAAATTCCGGGAACTGGGCGGCGGAGGGTCTTAATCCCGTCTGTGAAAACATTTACACTTTAACGATTACAAATATAAACCAGCAGTATTTTGATGTGAACCTGATTGTGAAAAAGGAAACAAAAGACAAGAAAGAACACACTTATTCAATGACAACGCGGATTTACCCGACGGTACCGTAAAGTCGCTCGGCAGTAAATTAAGGTGAGAAGATGAAAAAGAAAAACGGTTACACACTTGTTGAAATAATGATAGCGATGGTGGTATTGGTTCTTGGTTTAATTCCGCTCGTAAAACTTATCGGAGATTCGCTTGTCGCGACCAGCGACCTCGGTTCCAGAAGCGTTGCCAACGAACTTGCACAGGATTTGATGGAAGAGATAAAGCAGCGAAAATGGGATGAAGGTGCTGTAGCAGATGGTTCTACGCCGGCTGGAAGTCGTTCACCCTTTCCTTTTACTCAAGATGCAACTGAAAATTGGACCAACAAAACCTCTTTTGATGATATTGATGATTATAATTTAGGTTCAACCGGAAACGATTGGGGCTGGACTGAAACCCCGCCACGAGACGCTAGTAATGCTCCACTCCCGCAATACAGCAAATTTACAAGAAGCGTTAGGGTGAGATATATGGCATATACCACTCTGACACCAACAACCGGTAGGTTTGACGAAGTAGCAGGTCCTACTGATCATAAACAAATAACGGTAACTGTCAGTTGGAGTTCCGGCGGAGGGAAAGGCAGGTCGGTTGTTCATTCAACAATAATGTCAAACATAGCGAGAAGATAGTCACCTATACGGGACTTCTCCCACAGGGCTTCCTGCGGTCGCTTCGGTCGCTCTGCAATTTGCTCCTGGATAAAATGGTAAATAAAAAGTGAAAAATAAAAACTTGCTACTCTCTAAAAAACGCGGCGTAACCCTCGTAGAACTGATGGTTGTCGTGGCTCTAATGGCGATAATTTTCATTCCGCTGGTTCAGATTTTTAAGTCGTTCACAAACGCATGGTGGGCAGGCAAAGCAAGAATGACCGTTCAGGCGGAAGCACGCGATGCTATGTACTGGTTCACAAAAGATATGAAAAGTGCTTACAGGCATACAATCGGAAACCTCGTAAGAAACGGCGGGTTTGATTCTCCGGATAATATATCATCGGTACCGACCAACTGGGAGGAAACGGCCGGCGGACTTCCCGCAGGTATCGTAAAAATCAGTTCTCCTTCAACAAGGGGATTTTGCATCGGCGTCAATCAAGGAGCAGGGATTGATTATTCCTCAACATTTATATTCCGACTTAAAAAAGATGTGCGTTACATATTATCAGGGAAAATAGCAAATACGCAAAACGGTGCTAATTGGTCTGATGGTAGAATTAGTGTGGAAAACGAAATAGGGACAATTTTTGCATCAACCGATACCGTACTTTCTGTACATACAACCAGTTGGGAAATACTCACGGCAAATGGAAATGGTGACGGGACTTTTACAGTATCCTCGGATGTCGACTGCGTCATACGATTAACTAACCCTGGTTTTGCCGGTACAGTCGCTTATTTTGAAAATATCTCCGTTGCGCCGAAAATGGCCGTTTTGGTGGGAACTGCCTTAACGGGTGAATGGCAGGTCGCGACGGTAGAAGGTTATCCTTTCGTCTCCGAAATGCAAACGGAAACCGGCTACACAAAATATCTCGCGAGATACAAAATAGAGGTTACTACAGATTCGGCAAATGTAATAATAAACCGTATCTGGCGGCAGAGAGCGAAATCTGCTGATATGGCGTCTTTTACAAACGACAGCAATTGGGAGTCAATTGATTACAATCATATTGCGGAATATTGCGATGAACTAAAAATCGGTTATGATGTTCCGACGGCACTTTTGGCACAAAACGGAACGGATACGGGAATAAGTATGGAATTAGTGTTTAGAAGAGCGGCGGGCGGGTCTGTTATGCAGCCGTATAGTATGAAAACATATATCTATCCGCAAAGCCCGTGAGGGGCAGAGAATTAGAGAATTAGAGAATTAGAAATTGGAGAATAGAAAAATGAAAAGTAAAAACTTAAAAACGACTTCCGGCTTTACTTTGATTGAACTTATGATAGTCGTTGCAATCATCGGGCTTTTAATTGCGGTAATTGTTCCGAAATTTGCAAGCATGAAACAAAAAGCAGCGGAAGGTGCAACCCGCGGGGCATTGGGAACAATCCGCGCAAATGTTGAGGTCTACAGAGGAGAAAACATAAATACTCCGCCCGGGTTTCTTTCTGCTGCCGCTCTTAATTCTGCATCGCCTAACATCCATTCCGATGTATTAAATTTCTGGAAAGGCAACGCAACGCAATTTCCTCAAAATGAAAACGAAACGCGAGCGCCTCAACCAGTTATACAAAAATCACGGGATTTGTATAATTACAGCGCCGCAGGAGTATTTATTGACGACAATGTAGGCACAAAAATTCTGTCAATTCCATCCGCAAACAGAAGGGGCTGGCTTTACAGAAACAACGAAGGCGGCGTTTTTGTTAATTCAGTTTTACTTGATGATAGAGGAGAACCTTTTTCAGTTTGGTAACGGAGGCAATTAAAAATATGAAAAAACTTGTCCTGAACTTGTTTCAGGATAAAAAAGGTTCCGCACTTGTTTTCGTGATGGTTGCACTACTTTTTCTTGCGGGAGTAGGACTTACTTTCGTTTTCTGGCTTTCATCCGAATCAAGACAGGCGGGAAGAAGACAGGCGGTGACAAGGGACTATTACGTTGCGGAGGCGGGAACGGAAAAAGCATTACATTATGTAAAACATGAAGACACGGATACTCTTACAGGAGTTGTAGATTTGTATCAATGGACAAGAGGTACGGTAACTACATATACATATGTAGTAGATGGCGTATCCACATCCGTTACCATTACAAATGTAGGAGAATAATAATGAGAAAAATTTTAATTTTAGTTGCGGGAATTGTTGCCATTTTATTTGCCGTTTTAATTTTTTCAAGGCCGAAACTTGATGAAAATGAAGCATTTAAAATTTTGGAAACGGCACGGGCGAACTACGGGCGCGATAATCTCGGCGGGGCTTTGGAGAATTTCCGACTCTTGTTAAAAAAATATCCGTCTTCAAAATTCGCGGAGGAATCGCAGAGATTTGTAATTTACATTTATGAAAAAAGGCAGGATTACACCGGCGCATTAAACGAATACAGAAAATATCTGAAAAAATTCAGGAACACCCCGTTCACCGCCGAGTTCTCCTACAAAACCGGATTTGTGCTTTACAAGTTTCTGTCAAAACCCAATCCTGCGCGAATTGCCCTGATGCGTGTAATAAAAGAATACCCCGAAAGCGATTACTCGTCAAAATCAAAGGAACTCCTTGCTGAAATTTTCAAGGCAACGGGAAAAGACGAGGAAACGGTTAAACTTTCCGAAACTTACGGTACCGCCACTGGAGAAAAAAATTCCGTAGGTCTCAACATTTCAAATATGGAGGCGTTTTGGCGATTAGGAAAACATGACGAGGCATATAAATTTGCAAAACAAATTCCCCAAAAAAGCCAGCAAATAAAGGAAAGCACGATTTACTGGCAACTTCTGGTGAAATTTGAACCGGGTAAAGAAAATTATTCCGGTCTGTCAAACGCATATCAACGGCTGGGATTCCCCGAACAGGCGAAAATTTATAAAACAAAAGCGGAAGAAAAAAGGTTAAAGGTTAAAGGTATAAATTAAAATAAAAAGTGAAAATAAAAATCGGAGTAATTTTTGTAATTTTTATTTTTGTCGGCGGATTTTTTTTGTATAAAAACTCGTCCGAACAAAAATCGCTTAAATATCTTGAGAAAGGCAACAAATTTCTTAAAACCGGAAAATATATTGAAGCGATTTTAGAATACCAGAAAGCCGTTCCGCTTAAACCGTCAAAAAAAATTTCCGCTGAACTCCACTATAACATAGCAACGGGATGCCTCGCACTGGCACAGTATTCATCGGCGATAATGGAGTATAAAAAGGTTGTACTGGAATACAAAGACAGCCCTTTTTCCGACGATGCACAGTTCATTACGGCTATGATTTTTGACGAACGATTAGGCAATAAAAAACGGGCAAAACAGGAGTTTAAGTTTTACCTTGACAATTTTCCGAAAGCAAAATACTCCTTTGAGGCAAGACGCAAACTTTTAGAAAAATAAAAAAGTACTTGACAAAATGCGAAAAATACTTTATACTTATAACAGGATGAAAAAGATATTTGTATTATTATTTTCTGCAGCAGTTTTTTTCGCCTTAACTGGAAGATGCGAGGCGTTTTTTACATCCGATGAAATCCTACAAATCGCAAAAATAAATCAGCAAAGCCAACTTGCAATTTCCGATATTCTTAAAAAAGCAACCTCCGACAAAACGACGATTTCACGAACTCCTTTAGTACTTGAAAATCTTTCAACACCAAAAACTTTAATAGTAAAACAGATTCTGGGCACAAGACAGTGGGAACCGGTAAGTTATGCACTAACAGTGCAATGCCTGAGGGCAACGGATTTCACGGTGGTCTTCTGCCCGTGTCATCATCATATATCAGAGTTGCGGCTATAATTTTTTGATAGAAGCAGATTTTTTGCAGTTGCTTGTTTCATATAACATTTGTTATATGTTTCCGACGAAGCAACTGCATGAAATCTGTTTTTTTATTTTCAAGCGAGCGAGCGCTGAAAACAAAGGGTTTCATACCCTTTATTTGATGCAAACCCGGAGGAAATTATGAAATTCTCAAAAAGATTTTGGCTTCTGATTTTCCTTACTCACTTACTCACTTACTCACTTACTCACTTACTTCACTCCGCACCATGGTGGGAAGTTTATTTTACAGCGGGGGATGGTGTTATAGGAAGCGCGAGTGCATTAGAACAAAAAATCGGGAATTTTATGTCAACGACATCGTCTATGTGCTATGTTGCGAACTATTCGTGGAGCGATACGGCGACTAATGAAGTGGTTTTAAAAATTAACAGTTTGTATACTTCTGGTACTGTTGATGTAAAAGTTGTAGGGGACAATGCTCAGGGGACGGCTGTGAATGAGCCTATTCACCCGAATATAACTTCTACAATTCCTATGAATGACCGCACAACAGCGGGATCATCAGAGTACATGCATGATAAGGTTATTATACGAGACCCTAACAATGCTGCAAATGCGGCATTGATGATGGGTTCGGGTAATTATAATGAAGGCGGCTGGGAAAGTCAGAATAACACTTTTCTTTTTCTTTACAATCAGGCACTCACGCTGAATTATCTCGCGGAATTTAATGAGATGTTCAAGGGGACATTTGCCGGCGGAACCAAGACAACCCGCGTTTATGCAATGCCCAACGGCACGGAGGTACGGAGTTTTTTTGGTTCCGAAGACCAGCCGTGGGCCGCCACCGCTACAACTGCCAATGGTTTAATTTCCCTTCTTAATGCTTCTACTGAAAGCATATTTTTTGAAATAACCGATTTGTATGGTTATTCAGGCATACAGAATCCAATGGAAGCATCCTGTGTTAATCGCGCGGCGGCAGGTGTTATAGCAGAAGGTGTCTACCAGAGTATTGACACCGCATCCTCTTATGATTTAACTGACTGGAATGCGGCGGCGAATGCGAATGCAAATAATACAGGTCCTTTTATTCGTGAATCGGCTGTCACCGCTTTTACTAAACATCATCATAAATATTTTGTCATTGATATGGATTGGGCTGGGGTTGGCTCTGTGAATGCTTCGCAATCATCTGCTGAAACTAATCCGGGCAGTGACGAAAATTTTATTCTTATAAATGATTTTCGCCTCGCCCGTGAATTTATGAAAGAATTCGGAAGAAATTACGCACTAACTACTCCTGTAGGCGCAGCGGACAATGCCGGTGTGACTGAAATTCACAATTGGGTGTCGTCAAATGTACCGACAGGACTTTCCGTTACGCCGGCGGCACTTTCATTTGCCGTTTCATGGACATTCTCTGCAGCCCCAAGCGATTTTTCACGATATTATATCTTTATTTCAACAAATAATACAATTGCAACTGCTAAAGAACAGACGACTGATGCACAGGGCGGACATAAAAACGCTATTTTAAGACCTGAAATGCAGAAAAAAGGCAGAACAACAACATCCACAACTCTAACAACATATAATGAAGGGGATACTCTTGTCACAGCAACAAGTTACTACATCGGAGTTGTTTCCGTTGACAAATTCGGAAACGAATCCGCAGCACTTACAGGCGGACCTTATCAACTCTCAGGTGCACCCAATAATCCGCCGAACAATCCCGCTTCACTTCAGCAATATAAATCAGACGGCATTACTGTAATAGCAGTAGGTGCACAGACAACTGAGACAACTGTTGTCTTAAAAGGAACGGTTTCAGATCCGGATGTCAATAATGTAAAATTACAAGTTGAAGTAAGGGCTACGGGAACGGCATTTTCAAATGTATCAACACACGAAAGCGGACTTGTCGCATCAGGCGGAACAGCATCGGTAACTGTCAGCGGGTTAACAAGCGGAACAACATATCACTGGCAGGCAAGAACAATGGATTCGGTCGGCGCACCAAGCGCTGCCTGGGTTATTTTCAACGGTGCTGACGGCAACCATTTTGTTGTTCAGACAGCGGCACCGGCAGCAACAATCAATGATATAAAAATAAGTGAAGTGGGAGTGAACTATGCCGGTGTTACAGCAAATGATTATATTGAACTTTACAATACCACAGGAGACACAATAACTCTTACCGGCACATCTATTCAGAGATGCACTACAAACCCAGGAACTATAACAAGAATAAACTTGACAGGCACAATAAAGCCATATGGATTCTATCTCGCGGCAGATGACAACTCAACGGGAACATTACTCGCCAGAGCAGATAATATATTAAACAATTTAGTTGTTAATAATGACAACCTTATCGCCTTTGTAAGCAATCAGACAAATATAACCGGAAGTGCTGATGTTGATATTATAGACCGGCTCGGCATAGGAGCCAACACAGGACCTGAGGGAACTGCTTTCAGTAATATACCCAATGGACAGACTGCGGAGAGAAAAGCAAAAGCCGGTTCAACGGCGATAACAATGGCAGCGGGCGGAGTTGATGAATTACTCGGCAACGCTTATGATACCAATGATAACTCTAATGATTTTGTTCTTCAGACATCACCTGTTCCGCAAAGTTATAGCAACAATGATTATGAGCCGCCGACAGCACCTCCTGATACCGCGGCGCCTGGGAAGGTCGGGCTTCTGACACCGGCGAATAATGCAGTCAATATAGCAACTACAACTGCGTTAACTGTGAATACTTCAACGGATACTTCCGCACCCGTATCATATTATATACAACTCGCTTTGGACTCCGCATTTACAAGCGGGGTACAATTCAGGGACTGGAATACAAGCACTTCATGGACGGGACCTGCGCCGACCTTGGCGAACGATACGACATATTACTGGAAAGTGAAGGCAAAGGACTCCGCTACAATTCCAAATGAGACGGCTTATAAAGGTCATACACTTGATGTGAACGGCTACGGAAAATTTGTGACAGCAGCAGCCGTTGTAAACAATCCGCCGACGGCGCCGACTGGATTAGGTCCTGTCGGTTTAGTAAGCGGTCTGTGGACAAACAGCAATGTCCCTTCACTTGAATTCACGCTTGACGACCCGGATATCAATAATGTCAAATATCGCCTTGTGATTGATGACAGTGCGGATTTTCTCTCACCAGTGGTTGATTACACATCGGCATTAGCTGTTGAGGGAGCAAAAACATTTACGGTAGGTCAGGCGGCAGGAGGCGGTTCTTACACCGTCGGAGCCGCTGGACAAACGCTGGCAGATTCGGCGGGCTATTACTGGCGGGTTATGTGCATTGACGAGCCGGGCTTGACAAGTTCATATTCGGTCGCAAACGGCGGTGCGATTGCTTTTAAGGTTGACACGAGCGTCGGCGCGCCGACTTCGCTTGATGCCGGCTATAATGGGACATCTTCAACGCTTACATGGACGGCATCTGATGCTTCGCCTTCCGGATTAGACACATATAATGTCTATCGTGCAACTTATTCGGCATTTACAGTAGGCGGACCAAATGTTACAAAACTGAACGGCGCCAAGTTCACAACGGCACTTTGGGACGATACAACCGTTCTGGCAGACAAAACATATTATTACGGTGCTACGGCGGTTGACATTGCCACGAACATATCCGCACTTTCAAATCCTCTTAAGTCCGTTTATACGGGAATATTGCAGTCCGGCGGAACTAATCATATCGTAATAAGTGAAATACAGGTAGCGGGTGGAACGACCACGGATGAATTCGTAGAACTTTACAATCCGACAAATAGCGATATTGCGATGAGCGGCTGGCGACTGAGAAAAAAGAACTCAGCAGGTGCAGAAGCCAACCTTGTAGCAACACTATCGGGAACGATACCGGCACACGGATTCTTTTTAATAGGTTGCAATGGTTATGACGGAGCCATCTCAACAAATACCCAATATTCAACAGCTGATAACATTCCGGCGGATGGGTGTGTAATTCTTTATTCGGATGCAGGTACAACCGTTGTTGATAAAGTCGGTTTCGGCGTCAATGCCGATTCTGAAACGGTTGCTTTTAATGTAAATCCCGCAGCGAACAGGTCAATTGAAAGAAAGGCAAATGCGGCATCAACCGCAGACACTATGGCTGGCGGCGGCGCGGACGAACTTCAAGGCAACGGTTATGATACAAACAACAATCTTAATGACTTTGTCTACAGAACCGCAGCTGACCCGCAAAATTCCGCAAGCGCAACGGAGCCGGCACCGGCAGGCGATACTGCAGCGCCGGGGAATGTCGGGCTTGTAACACCTGCAAACAATGCTGTAAATGTTTCAACAACTGCAACGCTTACCGTGAATACATCAACCGACACATCAACACCGATAAATTACTGGATACAAATCGCTCTTGATGCCGGCTTTACGACTGGATTAAAAGAAACCGGATGGCAGACATCAACATCCACTTCACCGGTATTGGCAAACAGCATTACATATTACTGGAGAGTTAAGGCGAAAGATAATCTTGGAAATACGACAACTTACAAAGGGCATACGCTTGATGCTGATGGCTACGGGACATTCACGACTGCGGCAGGCGCGGTTGTCAATAGTTCTCCGACGGCGCCGACAAATGGTTCGCCTAATGATGCTGTTAACTGGACCAACGACCCGACGCCGGCATTCAGTTGGACATTCAACGACCCGGATGCAGGAGACAGCCAGTCGGCATACCAACTTATTGGTTCGGGACCCGGAAGTTACGATACCGGAAAAACCGCATCAACCAGTTCTTTTCATACACCCGGTTCATCTTTAGCAGACGGCAGTTGGAGTTGGCAAGTTAAGGTCTGGGATGTAGCGGATTCTTCAAGTCCGTGGAGCGCTTCATGGACGGTAAAAATTGATGTAACTGTGCCGACGACAATAGCAGACCTGACGGCATCGCTTTCGGGAGGCAGCATACAACTTAACTGGTCGGCGCCGACGGATACATCGGGCGTAAAAAATTACAAAATCTGGCGTTCTACACAATCCTTAGGTGCAAATCCCGTTTTCATTGCAAATGACGACTCAGTAGCGGGATATCTTGACTCATCGCCTATCTACGGCACAACCAACTATTATTATGTATCAACGGTTGATAACGCAACCAACGAGTCCGCTAAATCAAATATCGCATCCTGTTATATCGGGCCCGCGGGACACATTGTAATAAGCGAAATTCAGATAGACGGCACGGCCGCAACGGATGAGTTTGTAGAACTTTACAATCCGACGGACTCTGATGTCGTGATGAGCGGCTGGCGACTTAGAAAAAAGAACTCAACAGGTACAGAAGCCACGCTTGTAGCAACACTATCGGGAACGATACCAGCACACGGATTCTTTTTGATAGGTTGCAATGGTTATGACGGAGCCGTTTCTACCAATACACAGTACTCAACAGTTGATAATATTCCGGCAGACGGATGTGTAATTCTATATTCTGATGCAGGAGTGACGATTGTTGATAAAGTTGGAACGGGTGCATCAGTTGATTATGAAACAGCGGCTTATGGCACAAATCCCGCGGCAAACAGGTCAATTGAAAGGAAGACAAATACAGATTCAACAGCGGCTACAATGGGTAGCGGCGGTGTAGATGAATTAGAGGGCAACGGTTACGACACTGATAACAACCTCAACGATTTCATTTATAGAACTACATCGGACCCGCAGAACACAAATTCGCAACGGGAACCGGCAATTGCGAACATCACGCTTTCACTTTACGATGTCAACCCAGATACCGCGATTGTCACCCAGTCATTCACATATACGGTAACTTACAAAAATGTCGTTTCCGGCGATGTTCCGCCGGACACCAAACAGGTTGTCATTGACGGCACTGTATATCCTATGAACCTCACGGGTTCGTCTTATGTAGGCGGTACTTATACCGGCAATTTCAGTTATTCAACCACACTTTCAACGGGAATGCATAATTATTATTTCTATTTTGTGAAAGGACCGGATTCCGGCAGGGCACCTCTAACCTCGCCGGAAGTTTTCAACGGACCCGCGGTAGGACCTGAACTGGAAAAAATGACGGCTTACGGCGGGACGGGGCTGACGACAAACCCGACCGACTATGCAAGCGTTTCAGTCACATCATCCAAAACGCTCTGGGCATGGCTGTCACCCGGAAGCAACGGTTGGTCGGTCTACGGTGCAAGCATTACTTACTGGACATCAACAACGATTGCAACGCAAACAAAAACAATGACATATAACGGCACGGACACCAATTACAATGTGGATAAATTTTATGTAGTGCTTACTTCCGGAACCGATTACAAAGCAGGCGAGTGGTTCTATTATTATGTTCGGGCAGGGGATGCAAACACGCCGGCGCCGACATTCAAATTCACCGATGATGCAGGAGATACAAACTCCGACGGATGGGTTTCAGCCGCAGATACAAATAACAATACGGTTGATTCTGCCCACCGTTTCCACATAGGTTTTCAGTCGCCCACCGACGGAATATATTCACCGATGATGGTCAAGAGAACGGAACCGTGTATAACATCCGACCTTCCCGACAGGTTTGAAAATGATTTTTCTTGGGCAGGAGGCTGGAAAAACGGAGATGAGGTGGATGACGGCGGCCCTAATAATCTAATATGGAATAATGAGGATGTCGCTATCGGCGTTTCATTCTCGCCGCCGGGAGCAGCGGCAAACTGCACGTTTTATTACACAACCAACGGCAATGTCCCGACAACAAGCGACAACTCTTTTTCAGGCGGTACATCGCTATCAAACAACAGTAACTGGTGGAAATCTGATGAATCGGGAATGCGGGATATCAGGGCGTTTTTTCCATCCGATTTGAATGCTGCGGGATGCACCATCTGGATTTTAGCGGCAGGTTATGACGGCAATCCGGCAAATAACGGAACCAGCGGTGAGCCGTATTCTCGGTATTTTAAGTATTATGTCGGTGCAACACCGGGAACGCCGAGCGGCGATAAAGACGATGCAATTGTTATGGGAAGAGGCAACAGAGACGGCAGATACCCGACAACCGATTTTGACAATTATTCTCCGTTGAGGCATTCGCAAAATGAAAATATTTCATCAACAGTCGGTTCACAAAGATATCTTGCACCCAGAACACTGATAGACAGAACAACCGATGAACTTGTGCTTAACGCAAGTTTTCTAACCACTGCGGGGCATGACGGAATTACCGATATATTTTATTCAGACCAGGTGCAATTTTATCTGAGAACCGCTTTTATGGATGTAGCGGACGACACCGCTAATAATTGGCCGGGCAATCAGGCGTTTATCGTGTGGCTTGCAACAACAACCGATTGGTCAACAGCGCCTAAGGCAGCATTGACAAACGGCGGAACTGCCGGCGATGACAACCAGCCGCCGCATCTTCTCAAATATCACTGGCTCATCGGCGAAAATACCGGACTTGAGGGCTATGGGCTTCCGGACTTTGCTTCAAATCCTTCCGACTGCACAAAGGGCGCTCCTGAAGGTGCAACGGTCCAATATATTTTCAAGGTGAGGGACAACCAGTCGTCAGGTGCGTTCAAATGGATTTACAAAGACCCGACGACAAATAAACAGCGGATAACGGATACAGCATCAACGGCACAGGCAACCGGAAACCAGTTCACTTACAGAGTACTTCAGGATGATTACACCAGGCCCGTTGCATATATGCCTGAAAACATACCGGGCGTCGTTTCCGTAACACATACGACTCCTTTCGGAGTTGTTCCTGCCACATACACCGCTCCTTCGTGGCCTACGGCGCCGCTCGGCTCAATTGCAACTACCTGCGGAAGCACGGTTGAGACGGTAAAGGTCTATATCGGATTATTTGATACCGACGACGGCAGATTTACAACTGCTATATTCGGAAGCACGGCATACATTGACAACCCGAATTATGTCCACAGGACATTCAAAGACCCGAATATAACCAATACAAATTATTACGGGAATGATGTTCTTGCTATCAATACGACAAACTATACTGAAAACTCCGGAATAAAAGGCGGAAGGACAGATAATTCCGACAGTTATGCGGAAGGACTTGAGGGCTACAACTCGGAAGGAAAACGGGTCACTCACGATGTTTTGCTTTATTATGCGTGGCAAAATAGGGCAACATGGATTGATGCCGATGGCTCATATGATACAACATATGGGACTGTTGACCCAGGTCCAGGTGATGACGATTCAAATCATAGCCAGTATATCAGAATTGAAAATGTTGACGGGGCAACCGACAGTAATTATGTAACACAGCAAAGCAGTGCGGCAGTCGACGGTCATATTGCAGGCAGGGTTTCAATGGCACCTTATAATGTTGAGAGTGACGGAAACGGGATATGGGTTGCTGAAATTCCGGCGCCTTCGGACAGCGATATTATGGTTTCAACCTGTGTGTATCTGTATTATAGAATCTGGGCATCTAACGGCGACAACGACCCGCAGGCGTATTATCTTGAAACACACGGCGGTATAGATACTACAAATACAACTCAATATCCTACTTATGCGGGTTCGCATGGTAACAGTATTGCCCGCGGCGATTTAATTGAAAACCCATATGGGAAGGAATTCATTGATACCTCAGACGATGCAAACCATCCCTGCGGCAGGGTTCACGACAGGGATTACGGATGGGTTGATATAACAAGATACGGCGGAAGAATCACATCGCCAAGACGGGTTATGATAAAATCAAAGGTCACGGTGGGCGGCGTAACACGAACCATTACTACTTATATGAAGGTTGACCCGACAACCGGAAGACCCACAAACATTATATCAACACAGGTGGGAGCGGAATAAGGGCAGAGATTAGAGATTAGAGATTAGAGAATTAAAATTGCAGGTACGGTTTTAACCGTGCAGTAAACCGACTTGTAGACGGCACTTAATTGCCGTCTACTTTTTTTCGTTTTTCCTGCCGGAACGGCGCTGCGGAGCCCCGATGCCTATCGGGGTAAAAAAAATAAAAAAATAAAAATAATACTTGACAAAAACAATAAAATTATTTATACTTATTACATTATGAATTTACCGCCGCAAATTGCTCAACTTGTAGAAAAACTGAAAAATATAAAAATGCCTTTCTCCAAACCGAAAGAGGTTGTCGGGATTGACATCGGAAATTACTCGGTAAAAATTGTCCAGATGAAACGCGCCGCGGGCGGCGACAAATGGTCGCTTGAAAAGTTCGGCACGGCTATTGCCACAAATCCCGACCAGGCGGAAACAACTCCCATTGAAAAAAAACAATTAGCCGTTAATGCTATTAAAAAAGTTATCAACGAGCAAAAAATCACCGCAAAAGATGCTATAACCTCCGTCAGCGGCAATTCCGTTATCGTCCGATATGTAAAATTTCCGAAACTCACCCAGGAGCAACTTGGAAAAACCATCCAGTTTGAAGCGGAACCGTTTATTCCTTTTCCGATACAGGATGTAAATATAAGTTTTCAGATTTTGGGAGATGTGACGGAAGACGGCGCCCAGAAAATGGAGACAATTTTAGTCGCCGCAAAAAAAGAAATCATTCAAAACAAAATAGACATTCTGACAGAGGTGGGATTAAGACCGGTAGTCGTGGACGTTGATTCTTTCGCACTTGAAAATTCTATAACGGTCAATGCGTCGGAGGAAGAAATTAAAAATGTTTATCTGGTAATAAATATCGGGGTCGCAACGACAAACATATCCATCATTGAAAACGGGACATCCCGGGTTGTCCGCGATGTTTTTATCGCATCGTCGTCTTTCACAAAAGCAATTCAGAGAAATCTTCAGATTGACTGGAAACAATCGGAGGAAAAAAAATTAAAATTCGCAATTCTTGTTACACCGGAAGAAAAAGAAAAGGCGCTATCCGACGGTAACGACGAAGCATTACAACTTTCAACAATTTTGATATCACCTGCAAGGGAACTGGTCGCCGAGTGTCAGCGGTCAATAGATTTTTATCAGACGCAGTCAACGGGGGAAAAAACAATAAACAAGGTTTATCTGGGCGGAGGCGGCGGATTGATGAAAGGGCTGGATAAGTATATTGAATCGCAGGTTCACATTCCCGTTGAGATATATAATCCTTTTTCAAAAATAGCAAACCCTGAAATACTTGCGGCCGGCGATGGCACAAAATTTTCGCAGTATGCCGTTGCAGTAGGATTAGCGACGAGAAAAAGGGGCGATGTGAAGTAAAACAGGTTAAAGGTATAAATTAAAGGTTAAAATATGGAATTGAAAATTAAAAATAATAAAAAAATGGAGACGAGATTTAAAATTTTAACCTTAAACCTTTAACCTTTAACCTTACTTTACTATGACCAAAATAAATCTTATTCCGAAAGAAGCAATAGTAAAAGAGGAACATCCGGAATTCGCGTTTCTTGCCATCGGAGCGGTTGCCATTATTGTTGTTATTTTGGGTTATGGTTATACATCAAAATTAGCCAAGAGGGCGGCACTTAAAAAAGAAATCACAACCGTGGAAAAAGAACTTGCGCAACTTCAGACGGTAATTGACCAGATTGCCCGTATTAAATCACAACGGGATGCCGTCAACGCTAAAAAAACGGCGCTTGAGGGACTTATAAAAACACGGCTTCTTTATCCGCTCCTTATGGAGGATATAGTAAAAACATTGCCTAACGGAATGTGGCTTATGAATCTGAATACGAAAAACGGAGATGCCATCACATCGTTAGCATTCGGCGCGGTGGCATATGATAATTATATTATAGCGGACTTGTTGCAGGCACTAGAGGATTCTAAATTATTTCAAAAACCCGAGATAAGCGGAATCGCATCAACCGTAGGCGGAAAAGGCATTCAACAAAAGCAGTTTTCTATAACGGTTGATTATATAAATCAGGTGTGGAAATGAGAAAATTAACAAATCAGGAAATGGGCGCTATCGCGATTCTGTTTGCAGCGGGATTGTGGGCATATTGGAAATATCTGTATAATCCGATTAAAGGTGAAATTGCCCGGCTGGAGCAGGATTTATCACAGAAACAGTCGCAACTTGAAACAACCCGCCAGGCGGCGCAGGAACTTGAAGTTCTGGAGGCGGAATTCAAGGTTATAGAACTTGAAGCGAAAGAGATGGAGAGAAAACTTCCTAAATCAAAGGACCTGCCGAAACTTATAAGAGATATTACAAAAACTTTGGAAAAGCATAAAATAACGGTCCAGAATTTTACGCCGTCAAAAGAATCTCCGAAAACATATTTTTCCGAAATTCCCATATCTTTACAGGTAACCGGTAACTATCACAACCTTGCCAATTTTCTTGCCGATATCGGACAGTACGAACGGGTCATCAATACATACGATGTTACTTTAACTCCAAGGCCGGCTTCCAAAGAATCACCCGATACGATTGCGGCATCATTGAAACTTATTACATATATGGGAAGATAAAAACAATGAAAAATTCAAAATTCAAAATTAAAAATTACGGTTTATTTTTGCTGTTCATTTTACATTTTTCATTTTACATTTTTAATTGCCTTTTCCTCGGGTGCGGGAAAAAAGAATCTAAACAATCAACAAAGCTCGTTGCACCGCGACCCAAACCTAAAATGCCGGAATATGTTCCTCCCGCGACGCCGCCGAAATACACATACAAAGGCGGACTGTACCGCGACCCTTTAATACCGGGCGGAGGTTCATCCTCTTATTCATCTTCAAGCATGACGGGTGAGGGCGGTGAAACAATGACCAACGAAAAAATGGCGACACTTCAACTCAAAGGAATTTTCAGGGACGCAAAGACGGGCAATATCGCGATTGTCGCAGAATCATCCGGCGGTTCTTATATTCTTAAAAATGGAAAACTTTACGACAGAAAAAATAAAATTGTAAAAGGCGTGGCGGGAGTTATCGGTAAAAATTCCGCAACACTTTTCAGCAACGATACGAAAATTGAATTAAAATTAAAAAAAGCCGGAGAGGAGAGAAAATAGTCGCTTGCAAGCAAATTTCTTTGAGACGCTCGTCTGCCACTCGCTCTGCAATTTGCTCCTGGAAAGAAGAGGTCGCAAATTGAGGCTCTTCAGAAATTTCTTGCTTCGCTCCACGATTAAGAGGAGAAAAAATGAAAATTAAAAATTGTTGGCAGTTGGTTTTACTTACTCACTTACTCACTTACTCACTTACTCACTTATCCGCCGCTTCCCAGTTAAAAGACATTTCAGTCAAATCGGAGGCAAACAAAGATACAATATCCATAGTTGTTTCATCAATAACAAAAATTAATATCTTTCGAGTAGAGAAACCGAACCGGCTTGTTATTGATTTAAACGACTGTGAAACGGCTAAAAAAGATTTCCCGCAAAAAACACAGTTTATATCAAACATAAGAACGGCTCAATATAAAGATGCTCCTGTTAAAAAAGCGCGGATTGTTATTGATTTACGCAAAGCCGTCTGGTTTTCGGCAAAATTAACAAACAGTAAAATACTGGTGGAACTTACGGAAAAAAAGCAGGAAACAAGAAGCAAAAAACAAGAAATAAAAAAATCTACGGAAACCGTATCTGTCACACCTGTAAAGATATCAACACCTACTGCAAAACCAACTGCCAGAAAACCTAAACCGGTTGTAAAATCAACAACTACTGTGCAAGTACCAATTCAAAAACCATCTCCGAGTAAACCACCGGCAAAAGTTGAAGAACTAAAAATTGAAGCATCTACAAAAACCGTTGTTGCTCCTCTGCCGATACCGATAAAAACTCCGGAAGTTGTAAAATCTACAGAAACGAAAAAGTCGGAAGTAAAAACCGGACCAAAACCGAACATTCCGGACAAAAAACATTTAGCAACTGTGAAAGAAATAAAGGAAAATGAAAAACCGGAAGTAAAAACTTCTGCAAAACAAAAAAAACCGGAAACAGCAGCGACAAAAGAGAAACAGGAAGCGGCAAAAACCGGAACGTTGCCTAAAGACCCGGTAACGCTTGACTTCACAGATGCGGATATAAAGGATGTTTTACAGATATTAGCGGTAAAAACCGGAATGAATATAATTTATTCCGATGATGTAACCGGAACTCTCTCTTTGCATCTGGAAAATGTTCCTTTTGACGAAGCGATGGCTTTAATTCTTCAGATGAAAGGACTGGTTCTACAGCAGGTTGCATCAAATGTTTTGCGGGTTATGACACCGGCGAACCTTACAAAAGAACGGGCGGATTCGGTGCAGGTAACCCAGATTTTCCGTCTCAGTTATTCAAAAGCGTCCGATATGAGTTCTAAAATAACATCCATTATGTTGGCGGAAAGCCAGAAGGTTACCATTCAGACCGACGAAAGAACAAACAGTATTATCGTAACATCAACTCCTGAAGGACTTCTGGCGGCGGCGACGCTGATAAATAAACTTGATATAAAACCGGAGCAGGTTTTGATTGAGGCAAAAATTGTTGAAATTAGCGTAGGTGATACGAAGGATATCGGAATTGATTGGTCATTAAAACGGAATGTTATGGGACATACAGACAGCAAGATAAGTGAAGAGGCCAACTCTCTCACTCAGTCGCAATCAACAATAGGTTCTTTTAAGTTTGGATATTTGCGAAGCGATATTGAATTAATAGCACGGCTGGCGGCGGCGCAGTCAAAAGGAAATGCAAAAATTCTTTCACAGCCGAGGATTGCAACACTCAACAATATGGAGGCAAAAATTGTAGTTGGTGGACAAGTACCTTATAGTCAGACAACCATAGGTTCTGGTGGTGTATCCACGCAATCAACTGCATTTATGACGGTTGGGATACAATTAACGGTAACGCCGACGATAAATGCCGATGGAAGAATTACAATGAAAATAGAACCCACGGTTTCTAATGTAACAAGAATTACAGCCCTCGGACCGGAAACCAGAACGAAAACAGCATCAACAACGGTGTTAGTTAAAGCTGGCGAAACAATTGTAATCGGCGGTTTAATAACTCAAGATGAAAGAAAAGATGCTTCTCAAATACCGCTCCTCGGTGATTTACCCGTACTCGGACATTTTTTTAAAAGTTATCACCACGATAAACAAAAAACGGAACTTATGATATTCGTAACGCCTTACATAATGAAAGATTAATTTCAGGAGGAACAATGAAGCAGGTAAAAGGTAAAAGGTTAAAGGTTAAAAATTATTGGTTAATTTTCCTCCTCGCTTTCTCGCTTTCTTACTTTCTCACTTCTGCTAATGCAGAAACAACCTTTGAGCCGTATGTGGGCTACAACATTTTTCAGAAAATAGGTCCCGTCAATAATCTTATCGATTCTTACACTGTTTGGCCGACTAATACACTTTCTTATGCCGGTCAATTCTCTGAAATAAAAAGCGGCTGGGATTACGGGGGAAAATTTGGAATTGGTATTTCCGAAAAACTTCTATTCATAATGAAAGGTTCATATACAATGGCTGCAACAGGATTAAGATACTCAGATATTTATAAAGAAAGCATTAGCGAAGGTAATTTACATTACCAACTGGGTTTTCCTGACAACTTTAAAATACGATTTTTAACAGGACAGGTGGGATTAGAAGTCGTTCCATACAATGTAAAAAGAGTAAAAATCGGACTTAGTGCTTCAGGTGGTCCTGGGATTTGTAATTTTTCAATTGAAGGAACAAATATATATTTTGATGACGTTTATGGCAGCTCTTTTACTTCTACTTATAATCTACCTTATAGCAAAACTGCAACTACTTATGAATTTGCTCTGAATGTAGAATTTAACCCATTCTCTTTATCTGATAAACGTGATTTTAGTTTATCGGAAGGAGCAGAGACAGAACCTTTTCCTATAAAATCAACATCAATAGAGTTCGCTATTGGCACCAAATTGGCAAAGATTGGTTCTATGAAATCTAAAAGGAACATAGATACAAATGGCGACGGTATTTACGATATAACTAAAGATACAACTTTGAAAGATAGATTTATAACTGTCGGTAATGACTTAAATGTAGATCTAAGCAGTATTTTTATCAATCTCGGCATAAAATTAAGGTGGTAGAATGTCGCTCGGGAACAAGGTGGTAAATGTCAAACGGCGAAGATGTCATTATCCATATAAAACAGGGTGATACCTACAAAAAAGCGGGCAGTATAGAACCGGCTATATCCGAATATCAGAAAGCATTGAAAATTGATGCGGCAAATTTCCAAGCACTACTTAAACTTGGGATAGCCTACGAAATAAAAGGCGATAAGGAATCAGAACAGGCGTTTTTTGTACTTTCCCAGAATGTCTACGAAAAAGCGGCGGTTTTAGAGCCGAACAATCCAGAAATTCACAATTCAATAATTTCGCTCGCAGTTAAACAGGGGCGGATTGACGAACTCGTAAAACTCTACAAAGAAAAACTTGCCAAAAATCCTAATAACACCGTGCTGATGGAAGCGGTAAGAAAACTTGCTACGATTTCAATGGTAAGCATTCCGCCGACGGTTAAAGGAGGGACGGATAAGGGCGGGTGCGCAAAAATTTTTCTTGATTATATTTTCCCTTTTAGCGGCATAATTCCGTTTCTTTTGGGAACGATGATCCCGTCTTTGAGAATTCTGCAACCGCTCGGTATAATAATTGTAGTTGCCTACCTCATTTATAAATTCTCAACAGCAAAAAAATCCGACAAACATAAAAAGTGGTAATAAAATATCTAATCTCGCTGATTCTTCTGATTTCACCTGTGATGCGTGCATCGTGGGATTTATGGGCGCAGACGGTAATTCATCTGCTGGTGCTTGCTGCAATTTTGATTCTGATTTCAAGAAAAGAAATTTCTCTACCTCTCTACCTCTCTACCTCTCTACCTCTCTTTTTATTCCTGTTTTTCTGCTTTATTTCAATTTTTTCTTCGGCGAATTTCTACGAGTCAAGAAACGAATTTTTTAATATCTTAAACTATGTTGTGATTTTTTATTTTGCAAAAAATGCCGACAAAAAATATATCGTGATACCGGTTTTGATAACCGGCGTAGTTCTTTCTATTTATGGATTTTATCAAAAATTTTCCGGCGGAGGCAATGTACCTTCATTTATGAATAACCCGAATGTTTTTGCGGGATATTTGGTCGGAATTATAGTTATTGCCATTACGGAGCGCCATTCGGTTGCACAAAACAAAATAAAAATTATTCTGTCGTCCGTTTTTTTTATCGCCATTTTGTTCACCGGTTCATTAGCGGGTTTGCTGTCGGCGGTTTCAGGACTTTTGTTTTTCACATATATAAAAAAAATACCCGTTCGGAAAAAATATCTTATTTTTATCTGTGTAATTATTGCTTTTTTGCTGATTGTTAAACTTTTTGAAAAAGAATCTTTCAATCGTGTTATCTGGTGGTTGTCCGCAGGAAAAATGATTTTGGCAAAACCTCTATCCGGTGTCGGACCGGGGGCATTTGCAGATGCTTATACTAAATATAAATTGACCGGACTAAATTCAATTTATGCCCATAACTATTTTTTGCAAATGACATCCGAAATCGGAATTTTCGGATTCGCAGCTTTTGTTTGGTTTCTTATAAAAATCTTTAATTTCAAAAAAACCTCTGAAAACATTCCGTTTTTTGCAGCAAGTTTTGCGATGCTTGTACACGGCATTTTTGACTACACATTAATAATTCCTGCAAACGCTATTTTATTTTGGATAATGCTCGGCTATTGTTCAAAAGAAGAAAAATTTACTCAAATTTGTCCGACACAAAATCAAAAAGTAATTCTCAGATGGATTTCCGTTTTTTTAATTTCGGCAATAATTTATTCACAGGTTATGATATTTTTAGCAAGCAGGGATTCGGCAAGAGGAAAATACTCGCTTGAAGAAAAAAAATATGACGATGCCAAAATGCATTTTACGAAAGCGATTAAATGCGATGATAAAAACCCTCAAACATATTTTTTTCTTTCAAGTGTTTATCAGCAGTATTATAAAATGACCGACTATAAATCATATCTATATGAGGCAGAGTTAGAACTCCTAAAAGCAGCGAAACTTCAGAAATATAATCCGCAGATTTATTTTGATTTATACAACATTTACTATCTCCGCGGCGATATGCAAAATGCGGCTCTATGGATGAAAAAATCTTTAGATGCGGCTCCGAAATCCGCTTATTACAAAAAATGTTACGAAACACTGTTAAAGGAAATTTATGAAAATACTCACCATAAATAAACCGTTCGCTACTCGCTATCACGCCGCGGCGGGACTACTCGCTATTTTTCTTTTGGCGCCTTTTTTCAACGGCTCAAAAGATCCGGCTGCAATTTTCATTTTTGAGACGGTAATTTTTATTTTATTTTTTATAATTTCTAACTTCCGCAAAACCGACATTGATGTGCCAAATTTTATATTTTTTATACTTGTTATTTTTTCAACACTGAATACAGTTTATCTTGATTCTTCAATAAACACCTTCATACTTTTGATTTCATATATTATATTTTTTTACTGCATAATTTCTGTTTATAACGAACAATTCAAAAAATATTTTTATGCGGGTTTAATTTCCGTTTCCTTTATTTTATCTCTGGTAATTATTATCCAGACATTTTTAGGAATTACACCCAAGGCGACAATGCCCAATCCGAATATGGCAGCGGGATATATCACAGCGGGGATGTCGCTTGTCCTTTCACTTTTAATTTTGGAAAGACCTAAATTTAAAATAATGATGCTCTATTGCTTTCTGTTTTTATTTTTCTGGATTGCAATTGCTATGACGCACTCACGGGGAGGACTTTTTTCTCTTATTTGCGGGATTGCCGCTGTTCTGTATTTTAAGTTCAAAAAACGGGGAATAATAATTTTTACCATCGGGCTTTTGGTTCTATTTATATCAATTCCAAAAAAAACATTAACAAGTATTGCCAAGACGGACGGAGGAGATAGTTACGCATTAAAAAGACCTGCTATCTGGAAGACGGCAATCGGCATAATAAAAGAAAAACCTGTTTTCGGAACAGGACCGGGTAATTTTGAGTTGTTGTTTTATAAATATAATTTTCCTGTTGATAATTTAATCTCAAGATATTCAAAGAATACGCGGTTCGCACATAACGAATTTTTACAAATTGCGGCGGAGGGCGGGCTTTTTACATTGTTTGCATTTTTATTTATTCTTGCGGTTGTTTTCAAAAACGGAATTAAAAGTTCGCCTGTTTCAACGGTGGTTTTATCGTCTATATTGGGTCATTCAATTGTGGATTTCAATCTGCATTTACCCGCATTAGTTTTTGTTGCAATAATTTTATCTTCCGATATTCTTTATAAAAATCGCGGACAAGATTTAAAACCGGACAAAAAATATATCCGGATATTTTTAGCGATAATTTTGATTTTTAACACGGTTAATTTTTTCATTAATCCGTTTAATGCGGAAAAATACAAAAGAATCGCGGATAAGTTTATCAAAACAAATCCGGAAAAAGCACTTGAATTTTACCGAAAAGCGGCTGCACGCTCGCCGAATAATTTTGAATACCGGAGAATAGCGGGTGAATTATTTTACGACGACGGCGTCATTCTTGAAGCAATAAAAAATCTTAAAAAATCCATTGAGTTAAATCCGAAAAATCCGTTTGCTTTTACATCACTGTCAAATATCTATTACGAATTATCTGAATTTAATAAAGCAGAGTATTATCTCCTTAACTCACTTGATATTGAACCGAATTACCTAACGGCAAAATATCTGTTGGCAAAGATAAACGAAAAACAAAATAAAATTGAAATGGCTTTGAAAGAATATAACGACATTATTTCAATTTACAAATTTTTTAGCGGAGAATCTATGTCGTCGGGCTATGAAAAAACATTGCTTTCGGTAAATATATCTTCCGTCTATAATTCACTCGGTTTTTTGCAGATGAATATCGGCAAACTTAACGATGCGATATCTAATTATAATCTCTCAATAAAAACAAACCCCGAAAATGCCCAAGCATATTCTAATCTCGCATCCGTTTATTTTACCTTCGGAAAAAATTATTCCGAAGCATTAAGATACGGCAAACTCGCGGTATTTTATGCGGATGAACAGGAAAAACCACACCACTTAAAAAACCTTATTCTGATTTATAAAAAATTGGGCAATCAAACTGAAATAACAAAACTTGAAAAAATAATAAAAAAACAAAAAAATGTTAAAGAGAGATAAAATCTGGATTTTCGCACTATTGTTTATAATAATTTTTCAGTATTCTGAAATTATTTTTTACAAAAATATATTTTTCATACGGGACCTGACATATATTTTCCATCCGTGGAAAACTACGGTATTTGAGTCCCTGTTAAACGGAAAAATGCCTTTGTGGAACCCGTATTCGTACTGCGGAATGCCTTTAATGGCAAATTTTCAGACGGCGGTTTTCTATCCGTTTTCTATATTTTTTTATATTTTGGGATTTATACCCGGACTAAAACTTTTTATTATTATACATACTTTTCTTGCGGCATTGTTTTTGTTTTTATATCTCCGTTCAAAAAAAATAAATGCCATTGCATCTTTTACAGGTGGTTCACTTTTTGCGTTCGGCGGTTATCTCATCACTAAAATTGAATTTTTAAGTATTCTCGGAACGGCAATCTGGCTTCCTTTAATACTTATTCTTTTTTCCGGCACGCAGAGCGTTTTTATTTGCGCTTTGGCAGTCGCAATTTCACTATTTGCCGGTTATCCGCCGGTTTTATTCTTTATTATTATATTCCTTTTTGTGGAATCACTGGTTCAAAACAAATTTAAAAAATTGGCATTTATACTTTTTTTCAGTATCCTCATTTCGGCAATTCAAATTTTACCGTCCATAGAACTTGTATTTAACTCTATAAGAAAAAGCGGTCTAATGGAAACCGATGCATCTGTATGGTCAACACATTTTTCCGACTGGTTATCACTGATATCGCCTATATTCTTGAAAAAAGAAGCCACCGGTCTTTTTACCGGAGAAAAATACTTTTGGTTAAAGTCATTTTGGATTGGGTTTGCCGCATTTTCTGCTGCTGTGGCATCGTTTTTTTTCAGAAAAAAAATAATTGCCGGCAAAAAAACTACTTTATATGTGTTCTTAATTTTATTTTCGCTATTTTTTTCTCTTGGCAAACTGACTCCTTTTTATAATTTTGTCTACAACTACATACCCGGCTTCAATTTGATAAGAAGCCCGTCTCATATACTTTATATCCCGTTTTTTATCTTTATTATTCTGACAGTAGAAGGACTTATTAAACTAAAAAAAATGGCGATAGTTATGTCAATTTTAATCATATGCGAACTTATGTTTTATATTTATAAGGTACACCCGACGATAACTCACGATTTTTATTCTGAACGCGGGCTTGTAACGGATTTTCTTATGAAGGATAAGACATATTTCAGATTTTTTTCTACTCCAAAAACGACGTTAAGCGCAAAGATAGCGGTACCGGACTACGGTGATATCGGATGGTATATATTAAGAGACCGCCTGCCAAATCTGGTCTCTATGTCTTACCACATTTTTGATGCGGGAGGATTAGGCGAACCGCTCGAAATAAATGAGCATGCGGAATTAATTTATAAAATCCGGAATAAAAAAGATGTTGATGATGCCGACGATTTACTTTCCCAAATGAATATAAAATATATTTTGAGCGATTACCCTCTTAATTCAAAAAACTGGCAACTGGCGCACAAAAGTCATCTTTTCATATATAAAAATAAAAAGTTCCGGGAGCGGAGTTATGTTACTGATAAAACCGGCAAAATATATGATGCAAAAATTATTTCTTATTTACCTGAAAAAATAAAAATAGAAACGAAAAATTCGGGGACACTCATACTTTCAGATACTTTTTATCCGGGTTGGCGGGCTTATGTTAACGGGCATAGGACGGATATAAAAAAAATAGACGGGTTTTTCCGCTCAGTCAAACTTCAAGATGCGAATAATTACAACGTATTTTTTTTGTACAACCCGATTTTGTTCGGATTAGGGTTGTTGATTTCTCTGCTTTCAGTTTGTATAATGTCTCTTTGTGATATACATTCTTTTACCCGCTTTCAATGAATCATCCGGAATTGAAACTATCCTGCACAACATTTCACATCAACTGGAAGGATTGCAATATCTTTTAGTAGTCGTTAACGACGGCTCTACCGACGATACTTTCAGTATACTAAAAAAATTCCAGATAAAAATAAATCTAAAAATTATAAATCACGAAAAAAATCTTGGGTTAGGGTCTGCAATGAAAACAGGTATAACTTACATTTCATCCGTTATAAATGACGACGATATACTGATAACTATGGACGCTGACAACACACATCCGGTTGAACTATTCCCTAAACTTATAAAAAATACCGGAGGAAACGGCAGCGATATTGTTATTGCCTCAAGATATGCAATGGGAGGATGTGAGGTGGGCTTAACCAATCTCAGAAAAATTTTAAGCGGCGGAGCATCGGCATTATTGAAATTGTTTTTTCCTATACAAAATGTAAATGATTATACGAGCGGTTATCGTGCATATTCCGGAAAAATAATAAAAAAATCAAACGAATTTTACGCAGATACTCTGGTATCGGAATCCGGTTTCACTTGTATGGCCGAGATATTAATTAAACTTTCACATATCGGCGCAAAAATCACGGAAGAAGGCATGATTTTACGCTATGACTTGAAACGGGGGAAAAGTAAAATAAAAATTTTAAGGACAATTCTTGAGTATTTTCGCTTAATACTGAAATTGAAATTTCTCAAAAAATGAAAAAACGTATATTACTATTTTTTGGTTGTGTTATTATTTTTTTCAGCAATGTAATTTTTACCGATAAAATATTTTTTTTCAGAGATATGCTTAATCTATTTCATCCTTACCGTCTTTTTGCGGCTGAAAATATTCAAAACGGCATAATTCCCCTATGGAATCCCTATGCGTTTTTCGGGCAACCGTTTCTGGCAAATCCCGAAACGTCGCTTTTCTATCCTTTTACGATACTTTTTTATATTTTCAGATTTTCCGTCGCTTACAAACTTTTTATTGTTTTACATTTTTTTCTTGCAGCCACACTTTTTTATATAGCCGCAAGATTTTTGAAAGCAAAAAATTCATATTCAATAATAGCATCCGTCGCATGGGCATTCGGCGGCTATCTTGTCGCCAGAATTGAGTTCTTAAGCATTCTCGGCGCTGCAATATGGCTGCCGTTGAGTATGATTTTTTTAATGCGGAATAAAAAAGTGCTTTTGGGACTTGTGTTTGCCATTCAAATATTTTCAGGACATCCTCAGGTATTTTTTTATACAATTGTTTTTTCGCTCTTTTTTCTTAATAAAAAAAGAATAACCACGCTGACATTTTCTTTAATTATTGCATCCTTTTTGTCGGCAGTTCAACTTCTGCCATTTGCAGAATTTGTAAAAAATTCAAACAGGGCGGAAGGACTTACATATGAAGAAGCGTCCAGCGTTTCCATAACACCGTCGGAAATTGTTAGAAATCTTTTTCCGAAAAAAGATATTGACATAACAGGGAACTACTGGTTGAAGTCATTTTACATCGGAATTATTCCTTTAATTTTTGTTTTTGTTTATTTTATAACCTCTGACAAAAAATTATTTTTACCGTTAATAATAATTGTGGTTATTGCACTCGGAAGGAATACTCCTGTCTATTTGTTTCTCTACAATTTTTTTCTGCCTTTTTCAAAAATAAGATACCCCGCAGCGATAATGTTTTTATTCGCATTCGTTCTATGCCTGATGGTTTCAAAGTTAAATATCGTCAAACTTAATAAATTAATGCCTCTATTTTTTATTTTAACGATAACCGATTTATATTACAACTCGCTTAAATTAAATCCGAAAATGTCATCAAAATTTTTAAACGTAAAAACAGAAAACATCGCAAAATTGCAGGATATCTCAGATAGTAAAAAATATCTCGTGCTTCCTAACGCATATTCGCCGAAACAGAGTTATTTTGATTTTATAAATTCACTCCCGACAAATATAAACTTACCGCATCATATTTATAATGCCTCGGGTTATGATCCTTTAACAACAGGAAAAATAGAAAATTTTATTGAAAAATTAACAAAAAATCCTAAAGCATCTGAACTTGCAAAATATGATATAAAATACCTGATAACCGACGGAAATGTTGACTCAAACTGGAAAAAAATAACCGAAAATCTTTTTGAAAATAAAATTACACTTCCCGGAAATGTAATTGTTAACCCGCAGAATTTTCAACCCCAATACATTATTTTTTTAACCGGTCTATGGCTAACTATTTTTAGCGTAGCATCATTACTACTAATTTTATGAAATTAAAAATTTGCATGCTTATAGCAAGATTTTATCCTATAACCGGAGGGAC
This sequence comes from Elusimicrobiota bacterium, assembly GCA_041658185.1. GTDB lineage: Bacteria > Elusimicrobiota > UBA8919 > UBA8919 > UBA8919 > UBA8919. The sequence continues at coordinate 130,009 of JBBAAR010000003.1, read as the reverse complement.
AGAATTACAGGCGCAAAGATTGTCGGAAACACTTATAAATTCAGGACATGAGGTATTCGTTCTTACGGCACGACTTAAAGGTCTAAAAAAATACGAAATGTATGGAAATTTGCCGGTATTCAGAACCTGCACTTTCGGGACGGGTTTTGTCTCGTCGGTGTTTTTCTGCATATCCTCGTTTATATTTCTTTTAATAAATTCGGATAAATACGATATACTGCATCTGCATCTTGCATCATCTCACGTATTTCCGGCGATTCTAATTAAAAAATTACTCGGTAAAAAAATAATTCTCAAATTCGGCGGGGCAAGGGCAACAGGAGATATCAGAACATCTCTTTCAAAACCGTGGGGAAAATTAAAACTTAAAATTATTAAAAAATATTTTGATGTGTTTGTTGTACCCAGTAACGAAATATATACAGAATTGACCATTTTTGGTTTTCCTGCACAGAAAATTGTCAAAATATGTAACGGTGTAAATACCGATTATTTTAAGCAGGTAACTGAAACGGATAAATTGAATTTAAGAAAAAATCTTAACTTACCGGAAAAAGGTCTTATTGCTATTTATACCGGTCGCATTGAGAAAGGGAAGGGAATTGAATTTTTAATCAAACAGTGGAGTACCGTTAAAAATGTAGAACTCTTAATTTTGGGTTCCGGTCTGCTTGAAAGTGAATTAAAAAAATCTGAGATAGAGAAAAACATCCGCTTTCTTGGATTCAAAGATAACATTAAAGAGTATCTGCAAGCAAGCGACATTTTTATTCTGCCGTCTTTCGGGGAGGGACTTTCAAATGCGCTGCTCGAAGCGATGTCATGCGGACTTGTTGCTATTGCCAATAAAATACCTGCAAATGAAGAAGTCATAACTAATAATGCAAATGGTATTATTATAGATATATTAAACACACGGGAATTACCATTAATTCTATACAAATTAATACAAAACAAAGAGCTGCTATACAAATTAGGTAATAATGCCCGAGAAACAGTAAAAAATTATTTTTCTATAACCCGCATAGCCGACCTGTACGTAACTCTCTACAAAAAAATTTTATCAAATTAAAAAAGTACTTGACAAAAACAGAAAAATTGTTTATACTGTATTTGGAACGTTTAATACATATTAAACAATATGAAAAACAATTCTTTCAATCAAGAGTTTATCAGAATAACGGGCGAATTGGGCGCCGGGCTGGGACTCAACAGAAGTATCGGGCAGATTTACGGGCTTCTTTATATGAGCGATGAACCGCTGTCGCTTGATACTATTACCGCAACGCTTAAAATGAGTAAAGGCAGCGTCAGTTTGAATATAAGAGAATTAGAGAAATGGGATGCAGTAAAAAAAATATGGGTTAACGGAACACGAAAAGACTTTTACGAGGCCAATTCTGATTTTATAAATATCATCTATAAAAGGACAAAAATGCGTACTGAAAAAATCTTAAACAATTTTAATTCTGCAATTGAAGGTTTTGAGAAAAAAAATTCACTGTCGGAAATTCAAAAACAAAGATTGTCTCAAATTAAAGAAATGCAAAATCTTTTCAGAAAAATTGCCCAAAATTTACCGGATAACATTTCAATGCCGAAAATTAAAAAAATAATTTCAATATTAACCGTCTTAAAATCGGTGTTACCAAAAAAGGATAAAATCTTTTGAGCATAAATATCAAAATCGCTAAAGCATATTGGTGTGAACCCGGTAAAACTGGACTAAAAATGATAAGCATCTTTAATATAACCGTGTCGGGTATACTACTTAAAATAGAAGAGGCGGAAAAAATTTATACCTTGATAAAAAATAAAGTGCAAAATACTTTAAAATTTGGTATAATTAAAAAAATATGATTATAACAAAAACACCTCACAGAATATCCTTTTTCGGCGGCGGAACCGATTATCCTTCGTGGTATCTAAAACACGACGGGAAAGTACTCGGTGCCGCGATAGATAAATACTGTTACTTGGTAGTGCGTGAATTACCGCCTTTTTTTGAACACAAGCATCGTATAGTATATTCTCAGATGGAAAACCCAAAAACCATTAATGAAATAAAACATCCGTCTGTTAGGGAAATATTAAAATATTTTGATTATAAAAAGGGAATATCCATACATCACGATGCTGATATCCCTGCAAGATCCGGTATGGGTTCAAGTTCCGCTTTCACCGTCGGTTTGTTAAAAGCAATGCTTGCACTTGAAGGAAAAATTATTTCAAAGAGCGAATTATTCAAACTTGCCATCTATATTGAACAAGATATTATAAAGGAAAATGTAGGCTCGCAGGACCAGGTTTTTGCTGCACAAGGCGGATTCAATAAACTTGACTTTTTACATAACGGTGAAATCGTGGTTTCGCCGGTTATTATGACAAAAGAAGACATATCTAAATTTGAAAAAAAATTCATGCTTTTTTTCACAGGAATATCCCGCAATGCGTCGGACATAGCGGAAGAACAAATAAAAAATACGGATAAAAATGAAAAAGAACTTCACAAAATGAACAAACTTGTTGATGACGGATATAATATCGTGACATCTCGCAAACCTGACTTTAGGTTGTTCGGGAAATTACTCAATGAAACATGGAAATTAAAACGAAGTTTATCAACTAAAATAAGCAATGATTCTATAGATGAAATATACAAAACGGCATTAAAAAACGGAGCAGTGGGCGGCAAATTACTTGGCGCGGGCGGCGGCGGCTTTATGCTTTTTTATGCTGAACCCGAAAACCAACCGAAGTTAAAAAAGACACTGAAAAAACTTCTCAACATACCGTTTGAGTTTGATTTTTCCGGGAGTGAAATAATTTTTTACAAACCATATTCGGAAAATATCTTGGGTAAAAATATATGAAATACGAACTTCTTTATTCAACATTTTCAAAAGAAGAACGACAGGTGATGCTCAAAGTTATTGAGAGTGATTTGTTCACTATGGGCAAACATGTTAAAGAGTTTGAAGAACGGTTCGCGAAATACTTCGGTATGAAATACGCCGTTATGGTCAATTCCGGTTCCTCGGCAAATTTGATAGCAACGGCTTCGCTATTTTACAAAAAAGAAAATCCTTTAGAAAGAGGAGACGAGGTAATAGTCCCGAACATTTCCTGGAGCACAACGTTTTATCCGCTTCATCAATACGGATTAAAAATGAAATTTGTTGATGTTGATTTACAAACTTTGAATATGGATGTAAAGGAATTAAAAAAAGCAATAACTAAAAAAACTAAGATGGTGGTTGCAGTAAGCATACTCGGTAATCCCTGCCAATTTGATGAAATAACAAAGTTATGCAAAGAAAATAACATAATACTTTTTGAAGACAACTGTGAATCAATGGGCGCAAAATTTAACGGCAAATATACCGGTACTTTCGGACTTATAAATACATTCAGCACATTTTTTTCTCATCATATTTCAACTATGGAAGGCGGTCTGATTTTAACGAACAACAAAGAATTATATTGTCTGGCAAAATCTTTAAGGACACACGGTTGGACGAGAGGGTTGCCGGATGACTGCGGATTATATAAAAAAAAATACGATGATTTTTTTGAAGCATACAGGTTTATTCTGCCGGGATACAATGTCCGTCCAGGCGAAATCCAAGGAACGATAGGAAAAGTTCAACTGAAAAAATTGGATAATTTCTTAAAAATCCGCAGGGCAAATGCAAAATATTTCCAAAAACTTTTTAAAAACGATGAAAGATTTATCATACAGAAAGAGACGGGTGAAAGTTCATGGTTTTGCTTTACTATGATACTGAATCCCAAAAGCGGCATATCACGGGATAAAGTACTGCAAAAATTAAAAAAAGCAAACATTGAATACAGGATTATAACCGGCGGGTGTATGCTCAGGCACGATGTAGTAAAATATTTTGATTATACTTATACAAAATCAACAAATGCCGATATTGCACATTACAACGGGTTTTTCGTCGGCAATTATCCTTTTGATATAAAAGATAAGATTGACTACCTTCATAAAACGTTGAAGAATATATAGAGGAAAATTATGAAATATAAGATCCTTGTAACAGGCGGGGCGGGTTATATCGGTTCTGTTTTGGTTCCGAAACTATTGGCACTCGGCAACAAAGTAACAGTTATTGATAATTTTATGTATCGCCAAAATTCATTGGCAGATGTTTGTTCAGATGACAATTTTGAAATTGTACGGGGTGATGTCAGAAATGAATTACTTATCAAGTCGCTTTTGAAAACTGTGGATATAATTATACCGCTGGCAGCACTTGTCGGCGCGACGCTGTGCAATAACGACAAAATAGGGGCAAAAACTATAAACACGGATGCCGTAAAAATTATAGCGGACAATACAAGCAAAAATCAAAAAATAATAATCCCGACTACAAACAGCGGATACGGTATCGGGCAAAAAGACAAATTCTGCACGGAAAAAACGCCGATTAACCCGATATCACTTTACGGAATAACAAAAATGGCGGCGGAAAAAATTGTTTTGGAACGAGGCAACTCTATAAGTTTTCGTTTGGCAACTGTGTTCGGAATGTCGCCGAGAATGCGTCTGGATTTGATGGTAAATGATTTTGTCTACCGTGCGGTTAACGACAGATTTATCGTTTTATTTGAGGGGCATTTCAAAAGAAATTTTATTCATATAAGGGATGTTGTGCGGGCATTCGTCCACGCAATTGAAAATTTTGAAAAAATGAAAGACGAGCCGTATAACGTCGGACTGTCGGATGCAAATCTTTCAAAACTTGAACTTTGTGAAAAAATAAAAAAACATCTTCCCGATTTTGTTTATTTAGAAGCGCCCGTCGGCGAAGATACCGACAAAAGGGATTATATCGTCTCAAACGAAAAAATAGAAAAAACCGGATTCAAACCAAAAATTTCACTTGATACGGGCATAAGAGAACTTATGAAGGGCTATAAAATAATAAATAATAATAAGTATGGTAATATCTTATGAAAAAAAGAACTATTAAAAAAACACTTATCACGGGGATAGCCGGGTCAGGCGGAAGTTATCTTGCGGATTATATTGTTGAAAATCATCCGGCGGTTGAACTTCACGGTATTTCAAGATGGCACAGCACATCGTCAAATAAAAATCTGGACAATTCAATAAACAAAATTACTCTGCATGAATGCGACCTGACCGATTTAAGTTCCGTGATTCTAACATTAAAAAAAATCAAACCGGATACAATTTTCCATCTTGCATCCTACGCAAATGTCAGGGCATCGTTTATTACACCGCTTTCAGTTCTCAATAACAACATCGCCGGCACCGCAAACCTTTTTGAAGCGGTAAGAATAGTCGGGATAGACCCTATAATTCAACTGTGCAGCACCTCCGAGGTTTATGGACAGGTTGACCCGAAAAATGTACCTATTAAAGAGGACTGTCCTCTCAACCCGTCAAGTCCATATGCCGTTTCAAAAGTTACACAGGATTTGCTGGGCTATACTTATTTCAGAAATTACAAAATGAAAATCATACGTACAAGAATGTTTGCATACTTAAACCCAAGGAGAACCGATTTGTTTGCTACTGCTTTTTCAATGCAGGTAGCAAGAATAGAAGCCGGACTTCAAAAAGAACTTTTGCATGGAAATCTTGATTCCGTAAGGACAATTATAGATGTCCGCGATGCGATGGAATCATACTGGATTGCAACAAAAAAGTGTGAGTTCGGAGAAGCATACAATATCGGCGGATCCACTATCATAAAAGTCGGCGAGTTTCTTGAAGAATTAAAAAAACTCTCAATTTGTAAAATACCTTCAAAACCGGATCCAAAATTATTTAGACCGTCTGATGTAACACTGCAAATACCGGACGTATCAAAATTCACAAAACAAACCGGCTGGCATCCGAAATACAGTTTCAAGGAAAGCGTTAAACTTCTGCTTGATTACTGCAGAAAAGAAGTAAAAAATCAACGAAGTTGACGGAGTTAACAGAATTATTTATGAGGTCATCTACTTTCGGTATAATTCTAAATATCGCACAATCTCTCAAAAAAGATATAATAATTGAAATTTTTCGCCGGATGTGCCGGGTAAAATATTTTGAGTCGGGAGCAATCTCAGCGGTAAAAGAAAAATTCCTAAATAAATTTTTATATCTCTCGTCGGGACAGGAATCCATTCCGGCATCAATGTCGCTTTTATTATCCGATTTTACGATTTTCGCACAACACAGATGTCATGCGGCTTATCTTTCGTTCGGAGGCGACCCGTTAAAACTCCGGGATGAATTGCTGGGTTTGACGACGGGGACAAGCAGGGGCAGGGCAGGTTCAAACTGTATTCAGTGCCATCAAAATAATATTGAAATGTACGGGCATCACGGACTGATAGGAGAAAATGTTCCGTTAGGTGTAGGCGCGGCGCTCGGAAACGGAAAACCGGTCGTGTGTTTTTTCGGGGACGGAGCGGCAGAAGAAGATTATGTTTTTGCCGCGATGGGATTTGCGGTAACACATAAACTGCCGGTATTGTTCGTTTGCGAGGACAATAATTTATCCATTCTTACCACTGTTGAAGTAAGAAGGTCATGGAGCATAACCGAAGTGGCGAAGGCATTAGGAATGCCGGGGATTGATATTACCGACGACCCTTGGACGGTTTACAAAAAAACACAAGAATTAAAAAACAATCTTCCCGCTTTTATAAACATCTACACCTGCAGAAAATACTGGCATAACAGTATAGGCACCGACGGGCCGCCGGACTGGGACAGGTTTCAAATTGTAAAAGACGACCTGAAAGATCTTGGGCTTTCAAACCGGGCTGAAAAAACCGAAAACGAAACAAAAACATCAATGGAAAAATTATGGGACAAAAAACTGTTGCGGAAACTATTAAAGAAATAACAAGAAAACACCTGACGGAAAACAACGGTATGCTGCTCGGAGAATCAATAACCGCCGTCGGATGGGTTAATAACACCGTTCCCGACTGTAAGGGAATCATTGATCTCCCGATGACCGATGTTGCAGGCGCAGGTATTGCGGTAGGAGCAGCACTGGTCGGAAGACGCCCTATATTTGTAATTAGATTTCAGGATTTTCTTATACTTAACGGAAGTCCTCTTATTTTTTTTGCTGCAAAAACAAAAGAACTGCACGGCAAAAGCGCACCGGTTTTCGTTAGAGCAATAGCGGCGGAAAATTTCGGGCCGGTTCATTCCGGAGTTCTGCACAGTATTTTTATGCATTTTCCGGGTTTTCGTGTTTGTTCACCGATGACTCCGGAAGAATATAAAATCGCATGGGAAGATTTTATGAAACACGATGACCCGTTTATTTGCAGCGAACACAGAGTAAGTTATCAAAACGCAGAGGAACTATATGATACGGTAAAAAAAGATGCCGCCATAACTCTTTATGCAATATCTTCTACAAGATTTGAAACTGTGAAAGCTGCAAAAATGCTGGAAGACGACGGACTAAAATGCAACGTAATACATCTGATGTGGCTGAAACCGTTTGAAATTACTGAGCGGATTGCCAAACCTTTGAACCGGACAAAACTCGGACTGGTTGTTGACTCAGGACATGAAATCGCCGGGGCTTCGCAGTCAATAGCATATCAATTAAACTATGTAACGGGACACAGGGTAAAGGCACTGGGATTGCTTGACAAAACTAAATGTCTGTGCGAACCACTGCAAAATGCCGCACCCGATGCAAAAAGAATTTACAACACGGTAAAAAAGATGTTAAAATAAAAATTGAGCACAGCGAAATGGAGGGACAGATGAAACGAGCGGTAATTATAACAGGACCTAATTTTCAGGACGAAGAATTTATTTACCCATTTTACCGTCTGCAGGAAGCCGGATTTACGGTTGATGTAGCGGTAAAGGGTAAGGCGGCGATAAAAGGAAAATACGGGTTGCCTGTTAATCCTACCGTTGATGTAACGGAACTTAAGGAATCGGATTATGATTTAGTCGTTCTGCCCGGCGGACATGAAGCGCCTGACAGGGTAAGACAGATCAAGGAAGTTCTGGATTTTGTAAAAGCAATGTATGAGAAAAAAAAAATAATTTCTACAATCTGCCACGGACCATGGATTCTTATTTCAGCGGGAATAGTTAAAGGAAAAAAAATTTCCGGCTATATAGGAATTAAAGACGACATAATTAACGCAGGTGCGGAATATGTTGACGCACCCGTAGTTGTCGACGGCAACATAATTTCGTCTCCTCACTACAAATATAACGGCGACTGGATGAGGGAAACGTTAAAAAAATTTCCAGCCGGATAAAAAATCAAAATGGATAGAAACGATAAAATATATTTAGCGGGTCATAAAGGACTTATCGGTTCCGCTATACTCCGCCGCCTTATAAAAGACGGTTATCTAAATATCATAACAAAAGAGCACTCCGAACTGGACTTATGCGATCAATATCAGGTAAAAGCATTTTTTGAGAAGGAAAAACCGGTTTACGTGATTCTCGCGGCGGCAAAAGTCGGCGGCGTTTATGCAAATAATACCTATCGAGCCGATTTTATTTATGAGAACATAATGATACAGAGCAATGTAATCCACCATTCTTTTCTGAATGAAGTTAACAAACTTCTTTTTTTGAGTTCCGCCGACGCTTACCCGAAAAATTTTCAAGATTCCGCTAAAGAAGAAGATTTATTAACCGGTCCTCTGGAGACGACTTGTGAACCTTTCGCCATAGCAAAAATTGCGGGCGTGAAAATGTGCGAATCATATAACCGCCAGTACGGAACGGATTTCATAGTTGTTATCCCGCCGAATGTTTATGGACCTCATCAGCACTACGACATACTAAATGCGCAGGTCCTTCCATCTTTGATAAAAAAATTTCATGAGGCAAAAACATCCGGTTTAAACGAAGTCACCATCTGGGGCACGGGAAGTCCGGTCAGAGATTTTCTATTCGTAGATGATCTCGCGGATGCCTGCATTTTTTTAATAAACAATTGCACCGGCGGAGATTATTTTAACGCAGGCACAGGCAAGGCAACTTCAATTCTGGAATTAACTGAAACGGTAAAAAAAGTCGTAGGTTACAAAGGAAAAATTATTTTTGACAAGACAAAACCTGACGGTGTCGCCAGAAAACTTTTAAATATATCAAAAATAAAAAGCTTTGGATGGTCGGCAAAAACGGGACTTGCCGGAGGACTAAAAATTTCCTATAACTCTTATCTTACCGAGATGGAAAAAAAAGAGGTGCGTATTTCCAAAATATGCAACATAAAGATATGCGAAAAAGATATTGCCGCAATAAATAAATTAAAATCGCCGGACAAAAACATCTCGGTCAATATCCAACCGGATAATTACAAAAACAAGGTGGTTATAAAACCGTGGGGATACGAGTTCCTTGTATTTGAAAACGAAAAAACTTCCGCGTGGCTCTTATACATAAAAAAAGGCAATTCAACATCCATGCACTGCCACCCTCAAAAAAAAACATCCCTTATTATTTTATCCGGTAGGGCAATGAGCAACACGTTTTCCTCAAGAAATTACCTGAAAGGCGGGGATGCCATCATAATAGAGAACGGCGTATTTCATTTTACTAAGGTTTTATCCGACGATGGACTTTTTATACTTGAAATAGAATCGCCGCCGATAAAAACAGACCTGCTTCGGTTAGAGGACAAATACGGCAGGCAGGCGGCCGGATACGAAGGCGTAACAGAAATGCAGACGCAGAATCTTGAAAATTACGGATATTTTAATTTTGAAGAGTCAAACTGCTATGAAAAATATACTCACAACGGCGGCAGATTTATAGTTTCATTTGAGGTTTTTCCAAACAATCATGATTTCCAAAAATATTTTAATATAAAAGAGAACTGCCTTTACACGTCCTGCAACGGCAATCTCATGGATAAAGAAAACAACATTTTGTTGAATACCGCAGACACTCAGAAATCGGACACCTTGCCAAGCATAAAAGAAATACATATCTCGGAAAAAACTGTTTTATTAAAAACAATATCAAAAGATAAATACAACATATGACAGACCTTAAAAAAATTGCCATTGTAATGTCAGAAAAAGACAATATTGCAATAGCAAAAAAAAATATAAAGAAAGGAACAACGCTAAAATATTTAATTGATACTATAAAAATTTCCGGTCTTATTCCGCAGGGACACAGATTTGCCTTAAAGAACATAAAAACCGGAGAAGAGGTTAGACAGTACGGTTATATCTTCGGAATATCAAAAGGGATAAAAAAAGGACAAATAATCGGCAGAGAAAATATCCGGGAATATACGATAAATTATGAAAAAGCAATAGAGGAAATCTTTAAAAATAAAATAATATTTGCTGAAAATTCTGCTAAAAAAAATATATCCGGTAAAACATTTTTGGGTTATAAGCGGACGGACGGACGCATCGGAACGCGTAATTTTTTTGCCATAGTGCCCACATCATTGTGTGCAAGTGATACGGCTGCAAAAATTGCGGACGCTATGGATAATGACAAATCGCTGAAAAAAAAATATAGAAATATAGACGGTTTTGTAGCGGCGACGCATACTGAGGGCTGCGGATGTAACGACGGTGACATTATAGACAGATTGCTTCTTACATTAAAGAACACAATCATTCACCCGAATGTCGGGGGAGCGATTGTAATTGATTTGGGATGTGAAAAAACAAACAGAAAAGTGGTACAAAAATATTTAGGCAACTTAAAAAAATATGAAAAACCGGTTGATTTCGTAAGCATTCAGGATTCCGGCGGCACCGGAAAAACAATACTAAAAAGTAAAGAAATAATACTCAAAAGATTAAAAGAAGTCAATAATATCAAAAGAAAAAAAGTTCCGATAAAACATCTCGTAGTCGGAACTGAATGCGGGGCTTCCGACTCGTTTTCCGGAATTACGGCAAATCCTCTGATAGGAAAAACCGTTGATAAAATAATAGGTGCAGGTGGTTCAGCAATTCTTTCTGAAATTCCAGAAATGATGGGTGCAGAAATAAATTTAATAAAAAGAATGACATCAAAAGAGGTAGCAAAAAAATTTATTAACGGTCTGGCTTACTACAAAAATCTGGCAAAAAAACTCAATATATCTATGGAAGGTAATTTCGTGCCCGGTAACGAAAAGGGCGGTTTGGTAAATCCTACCCTTAAAAGTTTGGGTGCGATATTAAAAGGCGGGGAAACCAAAATCGTGGATTTTTTAGATTATGCAAAACTTATTAAAAAAAAAGGTTTAAACATAATGAACGGACCGGGCAATGATTTAGAATCAATGACCGGCATAGCGGCTTCCGGCGCCAATATGATCCTTTTCTCAACGGGCATGGGTGCCACCGAAGGCAATTTAATAGTTCCGGTAATAAAAATTTCAACGAGAACGGAAACCTACAAAAAAATGAAAGACGACATTGATTTTAACGCGGGCCAATTACTGGACAAAAATATTTCGCAGGAAGATTTAAGCAACGAATTGCTTGACATGGTAACAGATGTTGCCTCCGGTAAAAAAACCCGCGCGGAATTTTGGAAAAAAAGGTCGTTTCAAATATGGACAGCCGGAAAATTATCTTTGTGAGCGAAGCGAATGAAAAAATATAAAGCTGTTTTTTTTGACTTTGACGGTGTTATAGGTAAAACTATGGAAGACAACTACCGTGCATGGAAATACGCGTTTTCCAGATATAACATACCGGTAGATAAAACAGAATATTTTCTGCTGGAAGGAATGAGCGCAAAAAAAATTGCGGAACATTTTCTAAAAAATAATCACAAAAATAACGTTATGATAGAGGAATTAGTAAAATCAAAAGAAGAACATTACGCAAAGAATAATTCGTTCAAATTATATTCCGGAGTAAAACGGCTTATTCCGTTCTTGAAAAAAAAAGGCTGTCTTTTGGGACTGGTAACCGGCGGAAGTTATGGGAGAATTTCAAATTCGCTAAAAACGGAATTATTAAAATGTTTCGATGTCGTTATAACCGGCGATAAAATTAAAAAATGCAAGCCTGAACCGGACCCGTATTTAACCGCCGCAAAAAAACTTTTTATAAAACCTTCCCAGTGTTTAGCGGTTGAAAACGCTCCGCTGGGCATTGAGTCGGCAAAAAGGGCGGGGATAGACTGTGTGGCAGTTTGTTCAACGCTTGATAAAAAATACCTTAAAAAAGCAGATGCAATAATTGATAAATTAACGGAATTAAAAAAAATAATGGACGGAGAAAGATAATGTATCTGGATAATAAACTGGTTTTTTTGGCAGGGGCAACGGGTTCCGTAGGGGCGGCAATTACGGAATACATTTTGTCAAATTATCCGAAAACAAAAATACGGGCAGTTTACAGACATATAAAACCTTTTATTAATCATAATAGAATTGAATATGTCAACGGTGATTTGCGGATATCTGATGATTGCAGGAGAATGGTTAAGGGTTGCGACTGTGCAATTATGGCGGCATCCCATTCCGGCGGCTCAAAAATTATGACTTCAGAACCGTGGAGATTCATAAACGATAATATTATAATGAACTCACAAATGCTTGAGGCATTTTATTTTGAAAACGTAAAACGGGTTATCTACATCGGCACGGCAACCGTTTATCAGGAATTTGAGGGTTACATCAGAGAAGATGAAATTGATATGAATAAAAACCCGCACTCCGCATATTTCGGAGTTGCATGGATATCAAGATTTATTGAGAAACTCTGTCAGTTCTGGCACGATAAGACAGGAATGGAAACTATCATTGTAAGGGCAGCAAATATTTTCGGACCCTACGCAAATTTTAGTCCTGAAAGGTCTTATTTTATTCCTGCAATTATCAAAAAAGCGACTGATAAAATGGATCCTTTTGAGGTGTGGGGAAGCCCCGACGTGACAAGGGATGTTATCTACTGCGAAGATTTTGCAAAAGCAATTCTGATGATGCTTGATAATAAAAATATAAAATTTGAAATTTTCAATATAGGTTCCGGATTAAAAACTACCGTCGGCGAAGTAGTGAACTGGGCATTAAAATACGCGGGGCATAAACCGTCAAAAATTAATTATGACTTAAGCAAACCGACCACTATTAAATTCCGGGCATTGGATATTTCCAAAATAAGAAAGATTATCGGATGGCAGCCGCAAAATACCATAGAAGCAGGAATTAAAAAAACAGTTGAATGGTACATCAAAAACAAAGATAACTGGAAAAAATGAAAAAGAAAATTCTTGTCTGCGGAAGCACGGGTTTTATCGGCAGAAACATTGCTGAATCATTATCTGAAAATGACGATTTGGAAATTTATGGAACTTATTGTAAATCCGAACCGCTAAATAATAAAAAAATTAAAATGATTAAAACAGATCTTACCGATAAAAATGATGTAAATAATGTAATAAAAGGAATGGATATTATTATTCAAGCAGCCGCTACAACGTCCGGAGCAAACGATATAATTAACAAACCATATTATCATGTTACCGACAATACCGTTATAAACGCTCTTATTTTTCGGGCAGCGTTTGATCACAAAGTATCAAACGTTATATTTTTCAGTTGTACAACTATGTACCAGTCAAACGATACACCCGTTAAAGAAACGGATTTTGATGCAAACAATGAAATTTACCCGAGTTATTTTGGCGGAGCTTGGATGAAAATATATAATGAAAAAATGTGTGAATTTTATTCCAGAATAGGAGAAACAAATTTTACAGTTATAAGACACTCAAATATTTACGGGTCGCACGATAAATTTGATTTGGAAAAATCGCATGTTTTTGGTGCGACAATTACAAAAGTTATGACTGCAAAGGAAGGTGAAAAAATTATTATTTGGGGCGAAGGAAATGAAGAGCGGGATTTGTTGTATGTTTCTGACCTTGTTGATTTTGTAAAACTTGCAATTGAGAAACAAAAAAATAAATTTGAATTGTTTAATGTTGGCTATGGAAGTTCTATTTCTATAAGCAATCTTGTCAAAAAAATTATTAAATACTCGGGTAAAAATGTTTCTATAGAATATGATTTGACAAAACCGACAATTAAAACAAAACTGTGTCTTGATACGACAAAAGCGAAAAAATTACTCGGCTGGACACCTAAAATATCATTAGATGACGGAATAATGAAAACGATAAACTGGTACAAAAATCATAATAAAATTTTATGAAAAACCATAAAAATCTAACTATTAATAAATATATTCACTGGAAAGTATTGGAAAGCAATGATGTTTTTATCGCAAAACAAGACCGCTTCAAAATTTCTGTTCAACGCATAAAATTACCCGACGGTAAAATTATAGATGATTACTACCGGATACAAATGCCGGAATCGGTTGTCATAGTAGCACGAACCAATAAGAACAAAATAGTTATGTGCAAGCAATATAGACACGGTTTTGCAAGGGTCAGCATGGTATTGCCGGCAGGAATGATTGAATCCGGTGAAAAACCTATTCAAACCGCAAAACGGGAATTGTTGGAAGAAACCGGCTATGCGTCTGAAAAATGGAAAAACCTTGGCAGATTAATTTCTCACATAAATTACGGTTGCAGTAAAGTCAATTTTTTTTTCGCGGATAATGCAAAACAAATAAAAAAACCGGAATCTGGCGATCTTGAAGAAATGGAAATAATTTTGATGACTGAAAAGGAAATAGTAAACGCTGTAAAAAAGAAAGATATTATTTCAATGGGAACTATTACGGCACTGACGCTGGTAAAGATAGAACTATGTTAAAAATCGGATTTATTTTCCCGAGCAGTGAATATTTACACGATCCTTTCAGGGGTGACCCGCATACCCACTTTCAGATTTTAACTGTTATAGAACATCATTTCGGAAACGGCGTTGACCTTTCCATTATAGATTTACGCGGAATAAAAAAAGAGTTTGCTATTTATCATATTCCCGAATGCGATGTATATCTTCACTCCGTCTACACACTGGATTACGACGAACAGTTATCTATCGTAAAAAATTTACGGGAGCGTTACCCAAAAGCGAAACACATAGCCGGAGGACCACACGCCGCCGTATTTCAGGAGGAGTGTCTAAAAACATTTGATTGTCTTATTATCGGTGACGGCGAGGAAACCATCGTTCAAGCGGTAAAAGACATGATAACTAATGACCTCAAAAAAATGTACAAACAGAAAACAATCATTGATATTAACCGCTATCACTTCCCTTTAAGAAAATATCTGCCTGAATCCACTATAGCAAGAAAAGGTTTGCTGGCAATGAAAATAAAAAAAGAATACGGCGAACTTTTAAGCACAACCGTTATATTCAGCAGGGGTTGTCCTTACGGCTGCTATTTCTGCGCCATGCCACAAATCAAAGAATATGCCCCGGGCATACGGTACAGAAACCCGGAACTTATAACGGACGAAATTGAATATCTAAAAAAAACTTACGGCATTAAAGCCATAAGTTTACTTGATGAAATAGCAATCCCGCCAAACCCTAAAAAAGCTGCTGCTCATTTAGAGGCAATCGGCAAAACAGGAATTATCTGGAAGGCACAGTGCAGGGTTGACGGAATCACGCCGGAAATAGCCAAGATGACAAAAGAGGCGGGTTGTGCGGTAATGTGTTTTGGCGTTGAAAGTGTTTTTCAAAAATCACTTGATATTATAAACAAGAAAATTGATATAAATAAAGCAAAAAACTCTATAAGATTAATGAAAGAAAATGATATTGAATGCAGAGTATATATGATTATAGGTTTACCGGCGGAGCCCGATGATATTGTTGAACAAACATGGTCGTTCATAAAAGAAACCTCTCCTGATTTGGTATATTTATCTCTGCTGACCGTAAGACCCGGAACCGAATTATACAACAATCCGAAAAAATTCGGAATTAAAAATGTAACTGCCGACTGGTCAAAAACGATGCATATGTACGGAAGATATGAAAATGAATTTCCCACTCTTACTTTTGAATATGAAAAACGGACGCCATGGGGAAAAAGTTTCAGCAATGACCGTATAATAAATAATTATCTTGAACTTCAAACGAGACTCAAAGAGCACGGGTTAGCCCGGCTGTAAAATTAAATTATGAAAATACTTTTAGTTAATCCTCCTTCTCCTAAAAACTATTATAACAAAGAAGTATATCTTCCGTCCGCTTTGCTTTACATTGCTTCGGCACTTCAGAAAACCGGCGAAGAAGTTAAATTATTGGACTTAAAATGTCCTAAATATGATAATAACACCCAAGATATGTATAACGGCATATTGACCGAAGCTATCTCAGCCTTCCGACCTGAATTAATCGGATTCGGATGTTTGTTCTCCGGCAATTTTCCGGAATTACTGAAATTGTCAACGGTAAGTAAAAAAAAATATCCTGAAATACCGATAATAATAGGAGGCATCCATCCTACGATTTATGCGGCCGAAATTCTAAAGAATTGTTCTTCCATAGATTATATTGTTCTGGGCGAGGGCGAAGAATCTGTTTCGCAATTTGTCGATATGGTCAAACATAATTCCGATTATTTCGAAAATATTGACGGATTTGCTTTTAGAAAAAACAAAAATATTTTTATAAATCCAAAAACAAATTTTATTGCTGACGTAGATTCTATTTCTTTCCCTGCATATAATCTCGTAAATTTGAAGGAATACTACGTTGATACTTCCAACTGGCATAATCCGAAAAAACTCCCGATTAATACCTCGGTACCTATAATATCAAGCCGCAGTTGTCCGAACAGATGCCGTTTTTGCTCCATGTTTCTTACAATGGGCCCCAAATGGAGACCGCGGACACCGGAAAATGTTGCGGACGAAATAGAATTTGTCTACAATACTTATAATCACAAACATTTCTCGTTTATGGACGATAATTTAACCCTGAGAAAAGATCATGTTATCGGGATATGCAACCAGATAATTCAAAGAAATTTAAATATCCAGTTTGAAACACCCAACGGACTTTCTATAAATACGCTGGATGAAGAAGTGCTTGATGCTTTAGTTGCCGCAGGAATGGTGCGGACCGGGTTAGCCATAGAAAGCGGTTCGGATTTCGTCAGGAATACGGTAATGAAAAAAAATCTTTCCGGAAAAAAAATATATGAAGTCGTAAATTTAACTAAAAAATATAATGACCTTTTTGTAACTGCATTTTTTATTATGGGACTGCCGGAAGAAACAAAAGAAACTCTTACGGATACCTATAATATGATAAAAGATATAGCCGTTGACAAAGTTATACTTATGAACATCGTCCCGTTTCCGGGGACGGAAGTATTCATACAGGCAGTAAAGGACAATCTCCTTGTTGACTGCGATATTTCAAAACTATATTTGGCGGGGGACCGTTACTTCACAAACTATCAGAAGTTTTTTATCAAGCCGTATAAACTGAACCTTGCGGATTTACAGGAATTCAGGATTAAATATGATACGTTAATCGCTGAACAAAAAAACTAAAAATATGAATAACTTACCGCGCGATAAAGACATAAATCTATTAAAACATTTGATGAGAAAATATGAAAACATCTATGCTATGTATGTAGAATACCCTCATAAAAGTGCATGGACAACTGACTTTGACGACAATGTTTTTAGGATTGCACTAAAGAATTTATTTTCTAACGATAAGTATGCACCTTTATTATTATATGTTCACATACCTTTCTGTTCCAAACAATGTTTTTATTGCACATGCCATACTTATATAACGAATAATTATGAAAAAATTAAAGAATACCTGAACTCACTCTATTGTGAAATAGATTTATTACGGGAAGTTTTTGACAAATATTCTATAAAACCTAATTTTAAAGAAATCCATCTCGGAGGCGGTTCACCTACCATTTTGCTCAAAAAAGAGTTTGATACGCTTATTGAAAAAATTCAATCTATCGCCGATATAAAAAAATTAACGGAATTTGCAATTGAAATAGACCCGCGAGCGAGTACTATAGAAATGCTGAAATACTATCACGAAAAAGGAATAAACAGGATATCTTTCGGCGTGCAGGATTTTGACCCCGATGTCCAAAAAGCCATCAATAGAATACAGCCTGTTGCCCTTGTAGAAAATCTTCTAACTCCTGAGATTAGAAGTTATTTTCATGGAATAAATTTTGACATAATGTGGGGCTTGCCAAAGCAAACAAGCGAGTCGTTCAGAAAAACAATTGATACTGCGATTAAATTATCGCCGGATAGAATTTCGCTTTTACTGCTTCACTATGCACCGGAAGTGAAAAAACACCAAAAAAAGATGAATCAATCTGAATTTCCGAGTATTGAAGAACAAACTATGTTTTTTCACGAAGCAGTTGAAACACTTCAAAAAAACGGCTACATCCGTATAGGATTGGACCACTTTGCCAAATCTACGGATACTTTAGCCAAAGCCCTGAGAAACAACACGCTCCGCTGGAATAATTTAGGTTATACCTCAGGAAATTATTATAACATTATCGGTCTTGGCCCTTGGAGTGCAAGCACAATTACCTCAGAATATTATTTTCAAAATATCTATTCTCTGAAAGAATATGAAAACGCTGTAAAAAATTTAAAATTTCCCGTATATCGCAGATATAAATTAAACAATGATGATATTATCAGACGGGATATAATACATAATTTTCGCATTTATTTCTCCGTAGATTTTAGTAACATAGAAAAAAAATATAATATCATTTTTAACAAATACTTTGAAAAAGAATTAGCAATGATAAACGATTTAGTAAGTGACGGTATATTAAAACTTACAGAAAAAAATATTACAATTACCGAACTCGGAAAATATTTTACTATGCAGGTATGTCACGTTTTTGATAACCACAAATGATTAAGACAAACTACCATAATACTAAAATAGGTCTGGTTCAGATTAACAACAGTTTTTCAAACCAGAATTATCTGCCTTATTCTGTCGGATTACTTCAGGCATATGCTCAAAAATATCTTTCTAATAAAGAAACTTTTGATTTTTTGCTTCCCGTTTACAAAAGAATTCCCGTTGTAACTGTTTTAGAAAAACTTTCAACTGCTGATATTATTTTTTTTAGCACATATACATGGAACATCAAGATTTCACTTGAGATTGCAAAACAAATCAAAAAAAACAAACCGCAAGTAATTACGGTCTTTGGAGGACCTGAAATACCAGCCAATGATATTCAGAATTTTTTGCAAAAAAATCCTGCAGTTGATATAGCATGTATCGGAGAGGGTGAAAAAACTTTTTTATCCATTTTAGAAAATTATTCTACACAAAAATGGAGTGTGGTTCCGTCAATAAGTTACTTTGATAAAAACAAGAAATTTCATAAAACACAAACGATTTCAAGAATTTCTAATTTGGAAGAAATTCCTTCTCCATACCTCAATGATGTTTTTAAACCCTTAATGGAAGCAAATCCAAATGAAAACTGGATTGGTTTATGGGAAACTAACAGGGGTTGCCCGTTCGGATGCACATATTGCGTATGGGGTTCAGACACCCAAAATAAAATTTATACTCATTCCCTTGAAAAACTCTATCGTGAAATTGATTGGTTTAGCCGGCACAAAATTGAGTTTATATTTTGTTGTGATGCTAATTTTGGCATCCTTCCGAGAGATATTGAAATTATCAAGTATATCGCTGATAACAAAAAAAAATACGGTTATCCCAAAGCGTTTTCGGTACAAAACACAAAAAATTCTACAATGCGAATATATAACATCTACAAAATGATGTCAGATGCCGGATTGAGTAAAGGTGTTGCACTGGCACTCCAATCGGTTAATCCTGAAACACTGAGAAGTATTAAACGCACAAATATATCTGTTGATACTTTTCACGAACTTCAAAAAAAGTTTAATGAGGAAAATATTGAGACATTCACGGATATTATCCTCGCTCTTCCTTCTGAAACATATGAAACATTTATAAACGGCGTTTGTTCTGTAATTGAAAACGGTCAGCATAACAAAATTCAACTTATTAATTTATCCGTTCTTACTAACTCTGAAATGGACGAATTGGAATATCAAAAAAAATATGGTTTTGAAATCGTAGAAACAAAACTTGTCAATATACACGGCAGTTTAGAATCGGAAGAAATTCAAGAAACACAAAAATTAGTTGTTGGTACAAACACAATGCCAAAAAATGACTGGATAAAAGCAAGGGTCTGGAGTTGGATGGTATCATTACTGCATTTTGATAAACTCCTGCAAATTCCATTTATTACTCTGCATAACACTTATTCTATAGATTTTCGTGAGATGATTAATATATTTACCTACGAAAAAACAACACCAATATTATCAGAAATATACTCCTTTTTTATTGATAAAGCAAAAATTATACGGAGCGGAGGAGCAGAGTTTTGCGAATCCAAAAAATGGCTGAATATCTGGTGGACACCGGATGAATTGGTGCTAATAAATATATGCACAGGGAATAAACTGTCTGATTTCTATAAACAATCCGAACAGATTTTAAGCGAATTCTTAAATCAAAAAAAAATACGGAATTACAAGGATATTCTGCATGATTCCATCATTTTAAATCAAAATCTTATAAAATTACCGTTCCAGAATAAAAATCTTGACTTAAAATTTTCTTATAATATTTGGGAGGGTTATAGAGCCGGTTTAGGCGGAAAAAAGTTTTCTTTAACAACCGGTAACTACAATTATGAGATAGACCGGACAAGTATTAAATGGTCTTCATGGGAAGATTGGTGCAGAGAAGTTATATGGTATGGTAACAAGCGCGGATTATATCTTTATAATTGCAGCGGGATAAAACAATGAAACTAAAAAATAAAGTTGCCATTATCACGGGTGGGGCGGGAGGAATTGGAAAAGCAACTGTAAATGCATTTCTTAGGGAAGGTGCAAAAGTCGTTGTTGCGGATATAAATGATTCGGAATTAAAAAGTTTGAAAAATAATAAAATAATTAAGATTAGAACTGATATAGCAAAAATTAAAGATGTAAAAAATTTAGTCAAGAAAACCGTAAAAATTTTAGGCACAGTAGATATACTTGTAAATGCGGCGGGCATTCAACAACCCATCGGGTCATTAGCAGAAACGTCAGCGATTGACTGGATAAAAAATATAAATACCAATATAGCCGGAACAATGTTGTGCTGTAAATATGTTTTACCGATTATGATTTCAAAAAAGAAAGGTAAGATTATAAATTTTTCCGGCGGGGGAGCGACATTTCCCAGAGTTAATTTTTCCGCTTATGCATCTTCTAAAGCGGCAATTGTACGATTTACAGAAACAATTGCAGAAGAGAATAGAGAATTTGGGATAGATATTAATGCAATCTCACCGGGTTCTGTTTACACAAAAATGTTGGAAGAAATAATTCAGGCGGGTACTAAAGCCGGCAAACATGATTTAGAAGGTGCAATAAAGATAAAAAAAGAGGGCGGAACTTCTCCGGAATTGGCAGCAGAGTTATCGGTATTTCTGGCCTCTGATGCTTCAAACGGACTTACCGGCAAGTTGATTAGTGCCGTCTGGGATAATTGGAAAAACTTTGATAAAAATATTTCGAAAATAAAGAAGTCTTCATTATTTACTTTGAGGCGAATAGACGGGATAACATACATGGAAATAAAACCAGATAAGTGATTTAATCTATATGAAGTTTTGGAGGAGATATTGTCTGTTAATAGAGCAATAGCATTAACATCAATAGTTTTAGTTATAGCAAGCGTATTGACGACCCTGACTAGCCTTCTGAAAGAAGTCATTGTTGCCGGCTATTTCGGCATTGGTGTTTCAATGGATTCCTTTTATTCGGCGCTCACAGTACCGACAATGGCTGGCGGCATAATATTGTCTACATTCAGCATTGTTTTTATTCCGATGATAATCAAGGCGCTTGGCGAAGGGACTGACAACTCAAATAAAATTGCAAGCACTGCGATGAATTTTTTCGCAGTTCTTTTTTCCGTAATGTCGCTTGTTATTTTCATTTTTTCAAAGCAGATAATCGGTATTCTGTTCTCCGGTCTTTCTGAAAATGCAATCTGGGCGGCAGCAAGAATTTTAAGAATTCTCAGTTTAATGCTTGTTTTTATGGGGTTTTCAGGCATTTTGACTTCGGTACTGAATGCATATAAAAATTTTTTTTATCCCGCGGTCTCGCAGATTCTGATAACGATCGGCATAATTGTCTCTGTCGTTTTGTTCCAGAAAGGACATGGCATCTACGCCATAGCATGGGGATATACCGCAGGCATAATATTACAGACGTTTGTTTTGATGTACATCCTGAAAAAGACGGGATTCAGATATACTTTCGGTTTTGAAACTAAATATTTTGAAATGAGAAAACTGGGCAAGAATATTCTATCATTTATGATTATTTCAACGGCGCCGAGCATAGCGATTTTGATTAATAGGAATATGGCGGCGTTTCTACCGCCAGGAAGCATTGCAGCACTATCATATGCGGAAAGAATTGTACAGATACCTCTTATGATATTTGTAGGATCGCTTCCGGTGGTCTTATACACTTATTTTTCAATTCAGATTTCAAACAATAAAATAGAGGAATTGAAAGATACCCTTGCATTGAGCATCCGCATGGCGGCTTTTGTTTTCATACCGGCGGCTGTGATGATTGCGCTTTTTTCCAGACCAATAATATCTATACTGTTTCAGAGAGGCAATTTCACCGCCGACGCTACTGCACTTACTTCAAAAATACTTTTTTTCTATGCGTTTCAATTGCTCTCTATTTATGCTTTGGTCATTTTTATGCGATTAATGTTCATACTGAACGAATACGGTAGAATTTTAAAAATTGTTTTAATATCAATTGTACTAACTGCTATCGGTAATATCCTGTTTATCAGAACAATCAATCCACCGGCAGCCGGCATTGCCCTGTCACAATCCTGCTGTAATTGGATTGTCACAATTATGCTTTTTGTTAATTTAAAAAAGTCCATCGGTAATATTCACGGTTTGGAAATTTTGAATAATATACTAAAAATAGCGGTTTTTGCAGCAATTTCCGGATTTGCCGCAGTCATAACAATGAGATTTTTGAATTCATGGAATGACGGGATTCTTATTTATAAGATATTGACAATATCGCTGTCGGTTTTAACTGGTCTTGCTATCTATACAGGATTGTCTTTATTGTTCAAACTTGAAGAGGCTTATAAAATATATAATCTTGCAAGAAATAAGATTCTTCAGACTGTCCAACAGAAAGTTTAATAAATACTGACGAAATTTTTAAATATTTTATGAATGAAAAAGATACTTTATTTTTAACCAAGATTACAGATGTTCTATCGCCGATGGGAATGGATTTTTACAATAGTTATATACGGGAATTCACAAAAAACGGCCAGTATTTTTTAGATTATCCAAAATTATATTCAGAACTTGGCAATAGCGGTATTGAAAGGTATCTTTTGGATTTCATTGAAAAGAATAAAATAAAAATCCTAATTTTTGCTTGGGCTGATTCTTGGGGTTTTGATTTCAGGGTGGAATTCTTTGAACTGCTCCGCCAAAAAATATTTTTAGTTATGATACCTTGTGATTGGGAACATTATTTTAACTTTAAAGATATATATTATGCACAAGCGGCTGATCTCGTTATAGTACCCGATATAGTAGGCAGATTTATATTCAGACATTATGGGGTAAATGCAATCACTTTCTATGCTTTTGATACAACAACATATCGTAAATTAAACGGTATTTCTCAGGATATTGACGTTTCGTTTGTAGGGGCAGTGATAAAATACAGAAGAAAAGATTTCTTATATTACCTTGCAAAAAATGGAATAAATATTCAAACTTACGGTTTGGGAACTCAAAATGGAAAAGTAACTTCAGAAAAAATGGTTGAAATTTATAACAGGAGTAAAATAAATCTAAGTTTCACCGGCATTGACCCGCCAAATATCTTCACGAGAGGTCGGACTATATTAAAACGAGTGAGACAATTCAAGGGTAAAATTATTGATATTGCTTTATGCGGCGGATTTGTTCTGACTGAAGACGCTCTTGGAAATGAAGAAGCTCTTGTGCTAAACAAGGAAATCGTCGTTTTCAACACAAAAGAAGAATTACTTCAAAAGGTCATCTATTATCTGAAAAATGAAAACGAAAGAAAAAGTATCGCTGAAAATGCATACAGGAGGTCGTTAAAGGATTATACTGTCTCAACAGCGTTACCGGCTCTTATACAAAAATTGAGGAAGATGAATGACGAAAAGAAATACACTCCCGCAGAAATAATTCTGGATGAAATATTTTTGAGGAATTACGCCACATACAGGTTCCCGCTAATACTGAAATTCATTTTGTCGGGTAAATACTCGTTTGCATTTGAAGAGTTGGCGATAATATTCAAAATACGGAAGATGGATTTTCATCAGGTTTGGTATTATCTAAAGAGAGAAACGTTAGATAGATTTCCTAGATTAAAAAAGTTTTTAAAGCGTATTTTCAAAAAAAAATAAGTTATGTATGACTGTATACTAATTAATCCGAGATCTATTTATTATTCAAAAGAACAGCAATCCAGTCCCTACCCATATGCCGGATTATTATCTATCGGGAGTTTTCTTTGTTCAAAAGAATGGAAAACAATTATACTTGATATGGTTTTAGACGATGAACCCATTAAACTATTTGATGATACTATTAAAAATAATCCTAATCAAATAATTCTTGTCGGTTTTTCGGTAATGACTTCACAGGTAGCACATGCGGCACGGCTATCAAAATATATAAAAACCAAATACCCGTTTATCTCTATCATTTGGGGCGGGATACATCCCTCTCTTTTTCCTGAAGATGTTTTAAAATCGGGGTTTGTTGATTATGTTTGTATCGGTGAAGGCGAACATACAACTCACGAATTGTTGCATACCTTGAAAAATAAATCTGATGTTAATAAAGTAAATGGATTGTGTTTTCTTGACAATAATAAATTTGTCCAAACTAAACCGAGACCTTGTCATGATTTGAATGAACTTCCATATTTTAATTATGATATTTTCAACTACTCCAGATATAAGAGAAGACTTGTTTATCGCGGCGATGAAACAATGGAAGTAAATTTCGGGGTTATGCTTACTAGTTTCGGATGCCCGTATCGTTGTACATTCTGCATAAATTCAAATAAAAAACTCTTTTTCGGAAAATATAGAAGCAAATCCGTGCGAAGAATATGCGATGAGATAGAACACCTAATCACTAATTATTCGGTAAATTTTTTTGACTTTGTTGATGAGGACTTCTTTATTAAACGGTCAAATATAGAAAATTTTATATCTGAGATTAAAAATAGAAAACTTGTTTTTAAATGGATGGCAAGCATACGAGCGGATGCATTTGATAAAAAAATAGTTGACAGCGACATGCTGGTACGATTAAAGGACATTGGTTGTTATCGCTTGGCAATCGGTGCTGAATCCGGCTCACAACAAATTTTAAATAAATTGAAAAAGGACATAACTGTTGAACAGATATATAAATCTGCGGAACTTATCACGAGTTGCGGAATAGGGACAACGTTTTCATTTATGATGGGAATCCCCGGTGAAACCAAATCGGATATATTGTGTACCTTAAAAATGATTCGACGTTTAAAATCAATTTCAGATATTTTGTCCGTTGTCGGACCTCAAATATTTCGTCCATATCCGGGAGGCGAACTATACGAAGAATGTATAAATATTTATCATTACAGCCAACCTAAAACTGTTGAAGAATGGACTAATTCAATGGATATTCTTACCGGTTTTGATACTATTGATAAGTTAATCTGGATACATGATAAAAATTTTGTCAGGAAAATTTCATTTTACATGGATTTTGTGAACTTAAATATTTTTTCATTAAAAGTAGGATATTTGAAGAAGATTTTACTCATATTAATGCAAAAAATATCTGAATTGCGAATGCGAATACAATTTTGGTCTTTTCCAATTGATATGATTTTAATAATGTTATTCAAAAAAGTAAAACGCTCAAAATTCAAATAATAAATTATTGATTGTTAGATAGACAAATTGACAAAATAAGAGTGTTATTCTAAAGTTACCGAAGGTGAATTTCAAACTCTACCCAAGAAATAATAGTTAAATTATGAAAATCGCAATTATAATATCAACAATGAATGCAGGAGGTGCTGAGAGAATTGTTGCTCTGCTGTCAAACTACTGGGTTGAAAAAAACATGCAGGTTGACATATTCACTTTTGACAATGAAAACAATAGGTCGTTCTATGAACTCAATCCTACCGTAATGCACCATCATTTGGGAGTAATTGGAAAAAACGACGGTAAAATCGGCGGATTTAGGGGAAATATTGCAAAAATTATTGCTATCAGGAATGGAATAAAATCCATAAAACCTGATGTAATTATTTCATTTATTGACCAGACAAATGTACTGACAATTTTAGCTTCAGCATTTCTCAGAGTGCCGGTCATTGTAACGGAACATGTGGACACCAGATATTATTCTCCAGGCAAGTTCTGGGAAATACTTAGAATGGTGCTTTACCCTTTTGCTTCTTCAATGGTTGCTGTGAGTAAGGGAGTTTTAGAATCATTTCCGAGATATATGAGGCGCAATGCGGTAGTGATTCCAAATCCAATAAATATTATAAAAACCGACAAAATAATAAATAAAAGAGAAAGAAAAACAATAATAGCAATGGGTCGCCTCACTTATCAAAAAGGATTTGATATTTTGATTCGGGCATTTGACCGTATCAAGGAAAAGCATTCCGATTGGGATTTAGAGATTTATGGCGAGGGACCGCTTAGAAACGATTTGGAAAAGATTGTTGCAAATCTGAAACTTCAGGAAAGAATCAAACTGCCCGGATTAGTAACCGAGCCGGAGGAAAAACTTTCCGCAGCAGACATCTTTGTTCTTTCTTCACGGTTTGAGGGTTTCGGCATAGTTATCATAGAGGCGATGGCGTGCGGGCTTCCGGTCATAAGTTTTGATTGCCCGAGCGGACCTTCGGAAATTATAAATAACGGAGTAGACGGCGTGCTTGTTCCGGCAGGTGATATAGCAGCGTTGTCAAAAAAAATGGACGGGTTGATGACAGACGAAAATAAAAGAAAAAAGATTGCATCTAATGCAGTAGAAGCGGCTAAAAAATACAAAATCGCAGAAATAGCAAAACAGTGGAATGAATTATTTATTAGATTAATATCTGAAATAAATTTACCCGGTCAACAAAACAATGCGTTACAATAAAGTACTGCTTTTGAACTTTTCATACGATAAAAGTATATTCAAGGTTCCGAAAATACTTGCGGGTTTGGGTTATATTGCGGAATTTCTAAAATATAACAACATTGAATATGATATTTTGGATATGAGTCTCGGCTACAAAGAAAAAAATCTTTTAGATAGAATAGAAAAATTTAAACCCGATTTGATTGGTATTACATTGATGACTTATCACTATCTTGAAAATTACGGAAAGATCAATAGGATAAAAAGCAGATTCAGTGATATAAAAATTGTTGCAGGCGGACCCCACATTTCGCTTTTTAGAGAAAAGGTTCTTGAAGAATGCAAAAGCATTGACTTTGCTGTCGTGCTTGAAGGCGAATATACGCTTGTTGAGTTATGTAACGGAGTTGACCTCAATAAAATAAAAGGTTTGATTTACAGAGACAATGGTAAAATTTTATTTAACGGAGAAAGAGAATTTATAGCCGATCTGAATTCCATACCTTTTCCGACATATGAAAAATTCGAATTAACAAAGTATCCTTACAAGAATGCCCCGAATCCGATTAAGGATATACCGATAGTTTCGTCGAGGGGTTGCCCTTTCAGATGCATATACTGTCCGGTGCAGTCCGCTATCGGGAAAAAATTCAGATATAGAAGTCCGGAAAATATAATCAGGGAAATTAAATATTGGTATGCCGAAGGATACAGAACTTTCTGGTTTGCAGATGATAATTTTACTCTTTTAGCGGACCGGGTAAATAAAATCTGCGATTTATTGAAAGAATCCGGGATGACTGAACTTGTACTTGGATGCGGTAACGGCATCCGTGCTGATAAGGTTAATAGAGAACTGTTGAAAAAAATGAAAGAAGTCGGTTTTAAAACGATTGCTTTCGGCGTTGAGGCAGGGACCGATAAAATTCTGCAAATCATAAAGAAAGGCGAGACACTGAAAGACATTGACACCGCCATAAAGGACACCACTGAACTCGGATTTTCCGTGATGCTTTTCTTTCTCATCGGTTCGCCGAACGAGACAGTTGAAGATATTGAACGCTCATTTGAACTTGCAAAAAAATATCCGGTGGACGATGTTAGATTTTACCAGATAATTCCTTATCCGAGTACGGAACTCTATGACTGGATAACGAAAAACGGATACTTTGTAATAAACCCTGCGGTATTCTTAAATAAGATAAATTCTATGTCCAATATTCCAGTTTTTGAAACACCCGAACTGCCTGTCAGCGAAAGAAAAAGGCTTTTTAAAATAGGGAACAATATTGCCAGAAATATTCAGATTAAATATTATTCAAAAAAATTAGACTCAATGGGAATACCGCATATTCTTGCGAACGGAATTGCAAGAATATACCGGTTCGGCATGATAAACAGATTCATCAATAATAATCATCTGATAAGGAATATTAAGGATATAGCGAGAAAACTGTTGTATCATTGATGCCTACTTTAAAACAAAAAGTATTATTAGTGTATCCCGGGAGTAAGACAAGAGGATTTAGTTTCCCGATGGGACTGCTTTATACAATGGATGGTGTATCTTTATCATGAAACCAAAAATAAATCCAGATACTAATATTAGTAATTTACAGTATGAAAAAGCACTTGAATGTATAAATTTCATAAAATCAGTGTTGCGATTACGCGAACATAACATTTCATATAAAGACTATGAACCAAGAAAAAACTGGGATAGGAAAAATCCAGCTTTGAGTGATTGGGTAAAATTTAACGATTATATACTGGAAAATCCTGATTATGATATTATCAACAAATTAAGGTGGTTTACTGGTGCATTTACCGGACACCCTTTATTAAAGGATTTTACCTTTCATAATTTTTTATCTGGAAGGAATAAATTATTAAACCTGCCAAATACATCGTTAATTGATATTAGTAATATAAGTTATAATCCTCGTCGATACAACTGGAGATGGTATGAAAATTTCTTACCTCGGAAATATCAAATTAAAACTCCCAATATTTTAGGAGAGTTGGGTTATTTATACAAAGACATAATATGCAATTTGGACACCAAGGATTATTTTGAGAGAATTTCAATTCTTAATGAGTGTGGCGTACTACCATATCTTGAGAATAGAAGTAAGGAAGAGAAAAAGGGAATAACTTTTTTAGAGATTGGCGCAGGATATGGTTTCCTATCATATTTGTTAATGCAGGCAATTCCCACGAATAGGTATTTCGTAATTGATATTCCTGAAAGTCTTCTTTTTTCTTCAATTTATCTAAGCATTGTTTTTCCAGATAGAAACTTAATTTATATAGATAACGTAAAGATTGAAGATTTAAATCAAGATGGTATCTACTTTATACCGAATATGTTTTGGAATGAAATTTCACAAAAAATGAAAGATGTTGACATAGTATTAAATACACTTTCATTTCACGAGATGCCTAGTTGCGCGGTTGAGGATTATGCCGATAAGGTAAAGAAAATATTTAAGTCCAATAATCAGGTTTCTCCCGGATTTATTTTTGAGCAGAATCTTGATAACTTTGGAGAACGGAACGGTTGTAATGCAAAACTAATTTTACGAAATAAATTTTACTCTAAAGTCATTTCACAAATCTATACATCCCAAACAAGGGGTTACTCCGAATTACACTCGTTAAATAAAGAATTATTTACGAAGATAAGTAATTTCAGACCTCGGATCCCATATACTAAAAAGATGAGATTTTGTTTAAACCGTTTATTTTTACTAAATCTAATTAAAGGACTGGTTCCTATAAAAATTAGAAGATTTATCAAATTTTGTCTATTGAGACGATCTCGAGGAATAAAAAATGTTAAAAAACTAAGACGTATGAAAACATTTGATTTAATAATATTAAATCTAAAAAATGTGGGAAAACACTATTTTTTTCAATGAGTTTGTCGGAAGTAGTCGTGGATTTTCAATCCACCTTGAACGCCGATTAAAAACCGGCAACTACAATTATTCACAGATATTTAGGAAAACTAAACTTGTTACAAAAAAACAATTAAAACATGACAAAACATTTTGAATTCGGAAAAAATTGGAAGGACTACTCATCCGATATAAATGATATAAGAATTACTATTGCTGAAGAATCGCTTAAAGAGATGCTCGGAGCAAACAATATTTCCGGCAAAACGTTCCTTGATATCGGTTGCGGCAGCGGATTGTTTTCTCTTGCCGCGGTTAGACTCGGTGCAAAAAATGTTTTTTCTTTTGATTATGATGATGACAGTGTTAAGATATCTACTGTGCTAAAAGAAAAATATGCGTGTAATACAAATACGTGGAAAATAGAGCACGGAGACGTACTGGATTTAAATTATCTCGGAAAATTAGGCAAATACGGCATCGTCTATTCATGGGGAGTCCTTCATCACACCGGCGATATGTGGCAGGCGTTGGAAAATGTCACGGTCAATGTCGCCGACGGCGGCAGTATTTGCATTGCAATTTACAACGACCAGGGCAAAAGTAGCAAGTACTGGCGGATGGTGAAAAAAATTTACAATGTGCTGCCGGGAGTAACAAAGTGGTTGATACTAATACCTGCGTTCGGCCGCGTATGGTTTCCGTCTTTTATCAAAGATTTTCTAAAATTCGGACAGCCGTTAGCAACATGGAATTTATACTGGCAAGAGCGTGGTATGTCGCCTTGGAACGATTTTATAGACTGGATAGGAGGTTATCCGTTTGAAGTCGCCAAACCCGAAAAAGTTTTAGAATTCTTTAAAAGAAAAGGATTCGTCCTGAAAAAATCAAAAATTTGCAGCGGTTACGGCTGCAACGAATTCGTTTTTACAAAAAATGAATATGAAAAATAATACAAAGACGCTTTTGCTGATTTTATCCGTATCTTTTATTTTGAGAACCGGATATATATTTATATTCCCGCAGGGAAAGATTCTTCTCGGTGATCAGATCGGATACGATACCATTGCATATAACTTGATAACCGGTAACGGTTTTTCAATAAAACCCCGCATACCGACACCCATAAGACCGCCCATATATCCTTTTTTCTTGAGTTTTATTTATCTAATCTTCGGACATAACTATACGATAGTCAGAGTTTTTCAAGCAATTTTAAGTGCTTTAACCTGTATAGTTTCATATTACCTCGCAAAAGATATTTTTAATGAAAAAATTGCGAAAATTTCTGCATGGCTACTAACACTTTATCCTGTTCTAATTGTGTATACCGGCTTACTACTGTCAGAAACACTCTTTACCTTTTTATTTATCGTTTCTGTTTTTTTGTTTGTCAGATGGCTGAAGATATCAAAAATTGCGTATTTTGTCGGCTGTGGTATTTTCCTCGGACTTGCTACTCTCGCACGACCTGTAACAATATTAATACCATTTATTTTTTTACTCACAATGATAATTATCAGAAAAAAATATTATTTTCAATGGTTTATATTTTTAATTGTATTTATACTTACTCTACTACCTTGGTCTATCCGTAATTATCGCTTGTTTGGAATTATTGAACCATGTAGCATAGGAATAGGAGGTGGTTTATTTATAACCGGGAATATGGCAAGTGGTTTAACATATAATGAAACTATTGAAAAAGGAACTAAATTGGCAGAAAATTATCCGGGACCAAAAATATTCATAGCAAAAAAATCTCCTGATGTAGAACTGGAGAAAAAACTCAAACAAGAAGGCATAAAACTAATACGAGCGAATTTTAAAAACTATATTTTACTTTTAATTAAAAGATTACCAAGATTCTGGTGGACAAGCCATTCTTCCGTATTTGGTGTGGATAAATCCATATCCGAATATTTATCGGAAAAAAATTATTTTTATATTTTTATTCGTTTTGGACTCTTATTCTTACACGGTATTTTTTTAATTTCTGCATTTATTGGAATAATTCTGGCAAAAGAAAACCGGCAGAATTCTCTAATCTTAATCTTAATCTTAATTTATTTTACAGGACATATTATTTTTGAATCCGGGCCTAGGTATCATCTACCTGTTATGCCTTTTCTTTTTGTTTTTACTGCAGTATGTATTTGTAAAATTTATGAAAAATTACATCTAAATCAAAAACCTTGACTTCTGCGGCAAACATTTAATATAATAAAATTTCACTGTGATTATTAACTAAAAAACGGAGAAAAACAATGAAAGTCGTAATTCTTGCAGGCGGAAAAGGAACAAGGATCAGCGAAGAGACACAAAGTATGCCCAAACCGATGATAGAAATCGGAGGCAAACCTATGCTTTGGCACATAATGAAAATATACTCGCATTATGGTTTTAATGATTTCATAATATGTTTGGGATATAAAGGATATTTAATTAAGGAATATTTTTCCCATTATTATCTCCATATGAGCGATATGACGGTTGACCTGAAAAAAAACGAAACGGTTATACACAGTACGACTTCCGAACCGTGGAAAATAACGCTTGTTGACACGGGTGCGGATACCATGACCGGCGGGCGTCTGAAAAGAATTGAAAAATATGTAAGTCGTGAAACATTTTTGATGACATATGGCGACGGTGTCAGTGATGTCAACATAAAGGAATTGTTAAAAGTACACAAAAAAAATAAAAACCTTGCTACGCTTACGGCAGTTCAAACCGCCGGCCGGTTCGGAGTATTGGATATTGATAAAAAGGATGAAATAAAATCGTTTTTGGAAAAGCCTAAGGGGGAAGGGTCTTGGATAAATTCCGGATTTTTTGTCCTGGAACCGGAAATTTTCAAATTTATCAAACATGGTGATTCCACTATCTGGGAACAAGACCCGCTGGAAAATCTTGCAAAATCAAACCAGTTACATGCTTACAAACACACGGGTTTCTGGAAATGTATGGACACCCTCAGGGATAAAATTGAATTAGAGAAACTGTGGGACAGCGGCAAGGCACCTTGGAAATTGTGGAGATAAAAAATGGATAGAAATTTTTGGAAAAATAAAAACGTTCTGATAACCGGCAACGAGGGCTTCTTAGGAAGCAATCTTACAAAAATACTGATTTCGGCCGCGGCAAAAATTGTTGGGCTGGATATAGAAGTCAAGAGAAAAGAAACTGTTTTTACAAAAGACGACTACAAAAAAATAATCACCATAAAAGGCACCGTTGCCGACTATAATCTTGTAAAAAAAATAATTTTCAAGCATAAAATTGATGTTGTTTTTCATCTTGCGGCGGAAGCCATCGTCGGTAAATGCCTTAAAAATCCGCTTTTGACTTTTTCCTCAAACATTGAAGGAACCTGGAAAATTCTTGAAGTATGCAGAAATTCTAATACGGTAAAATCTATCGTAATTGCATCAAGCGACAAGGCATATGGGCGTCATATGGAACTTCCTTATAAAGAGGATGCTTCGTTGCACGGCGACCATCCCTACGATGTTTCCAAAAGCTGCGCCGATTTAATCGCTTATACATATTTTCACACTTACGGTTTGCCTGTTGCCGTGACCCGATGCGGGAACATCTATGGTCCCGGTGATTTTAATTTTTCAAGAATAGTACCAGATGCAATAAAATGTGCTTTGTCGGATAAGCCTATTGAGATAAGGAGCGACGGAAAATTTACCCGCGACTATGTTTTTGTTGAAGATATCGCAAACGGTTATATTCTGCTTGCGGAAAAACTGCAGAAATTAAAATTAAGCGGCGCAGCGTTTAATTTCAGCGATGAAAATCCGATAACCGTTATAGAGTTTGTGAAAAAAATTTATAATGCTGCCGGAAAAAAACCGAATTACCGTATATTAAACCAGGCAAAATACGAGATAAAATACCAGTATCTTGCGTCTCAAAAAGCAAGAAAAACACTCGGCTGGAATCCTCGCTATTCCATGGAAAGCGGACTTAAAAAAACCATTGACTGGTATAGAAATTTTTATCAAAATAATTTTTTATGATTTCACGGCTTACTAAAATATTTATCACAGGTACAACCGGATTTATTGGTGCGAATATTGTGCGGCGACTTGTCAGCACGGGGTTCGGAAGTATTTTTGTATCAGTCAGGAAGAGTTCAAATCTCTGGCGGATAAAAGACCTTCTGGGGAAAATAAAACCCGTAGATTTTGACTTTGCCGACGGAAAGGATGTACTTAAAAAAATAAAAAAGGTAAATCCTGAAATTATAATTCATACTGCTGCCTGCGGTGGTTTTGCATTTCAGGATAATTACAGGGACATAATAGCGGCAAACATAACGGACACCGTCAATTTACTTGAAGCAGCAAAAACATTAAATCTGCAACTTTTCATTAATACAGGTTCTTCTTCGGAATATGGAATAAAATCAGAACCTATGTCTGAAGATAACTCCTGCTTTCCTGTGAGTTTCTACGGGATAAGCAAATTATGTATGACTTTATTTTGCAGATTGCAGGGATTAATGAGTTCCCTGCCCGTATGCACGTTACGTCTTTTTTCTCCGTATGGTTATTGTGACGACAAAAACAGATTAATCCCGCAGGTCATTACTTCCGCATTACTTGGCAGGGATATAGTCATTTCAAATCCTTGTAATAAGAGAGATTATATTTTCATTGATGACGTAGTAAATGCATACTTAAAAGTTATCAGTAAAAAGAAATTCAAAGGAAACATAATAAATATCGGTTCCGGTAAAGAATATTCGGTAAAGAGTATTGCTGAAATAATATTGAAATTAACAGGTTCAAAATCAAAACTAAAATTTAAGAAATCAGAAAGCAAAATAACCGAATCACCGGCATGGATGGCAGATATAACGAGAGCCAAGGAGATTCTGGCATGGGAACCGGTAATTGATATTACTTCAGGGCTTAAAAAAACGATATACTGGTTTAAAAAAAATATTTCTATTTACAGATAAAAATGAAAAATAACGGACAAATCAAAGTATCCGATTATATTGTTGATTTTCTGAAACAACAGGGTATACGACATGTGTTCACTTTTGTAGGCGGATCTCTTGCCCATATTGTTGATTCACTTCATTTTAGAAAAGATATCAAAACAATAGTTGTACATCATGAGCAGGCAGGCGCATTCGCAGCAGAGGGCTATTCAAGAATAAATAAAAATCTTGGAGTTGCAATTGCAACCTCCGGTCCCGGGGCGACAAACTTGATTACCGGTATAGGCAGTGCATTTTTTGATTCTATACCCTGTATTTATATTACCGGTCAGGTCAATACTTACGAGTATAAAAATAAAAGACCGGTCAGACAGGTGGGTTTCCAGGAGACGGATATTGTATCTATTGCAAAACGCATAACCAAGTATTCTGTTATGATTACCGATGCAAATATGATAAGGTACCATCTGGAAAAAGCAGTCTATCTTGCAAAAAGCGGAAGACCCGGGCCTGTTTTAGTTGATATCCCTTTAAATATTCAGAGAACATACATAAATCCGGAAAAAATAAAAAGTTTTATCCGTAAAGAAAAAAGTGGGAAAAGATGCCCCGTTGACAGGGTAATAATGTTCCTTCAAACATCCGAAAGACCCGTGGTTCTCGCAGGCGGAGGAGTCAGGATATCCGGTGCTGAAACCGAACTTTACAGGTTTATAAAAAAGACCGGGATTCCCGTCGTGAGTTCTTTGATGGGACTTGATGCTTATCCTCATACAGAGCCGGAATATTCTGGAATGTTAGGTGCGTACGGGAATAGGTTCGCAAACTTTACCGTGGCGAATTCGGATTTGCTTCTGATTATCGGTTCCCGGCTGGATACGAGGCAGACAGGAACTGTGCCCAAGAATTTTGCAAGAGCAGCCCGAATAATACATGTTGATATTGACAGGAATGAACTGGAATATAAAAAAATAAAAGCAGATTTAAATATCAATGCAGATGCCTCTGTTTTTCTGAAAGAACTAAATAAAAAAATAAAAAATATTATTTTCCCTGATTTTTCCGAGTGGAGAAAAATAGTTGAAAATTATAAAAAAAAATATCCTTCATATACCGAAAAAGAGAATAAAGGATATATTGACCCTAATTATTTTTTTGAACTTCTCTCCGTAAATACAAAAGAAAATGATATTATCTGCAGTGATGTAGGGCAAAACCAGATATGGACAGCACAGTCGTTTATCTTAAAGAAAGGTCAGCGGCTGCTTACTTCCGGCGGGATGGGGTCAATGGGATTTTCTCTACCGTCTGCGATCGGCGCATACCTTGCAAAAGAAAACAAGGGAAACGTCATTGTTATTACCGGTGACGGAGGATTCCAGATTAATATTCAGGAACTCCAAACAGTTGTGAGAAATAAAATCCCGCTTAAAATTTTTCTGTTAAATAACAACTGCCTCGGTATGGTAAGACAGTTCCAGCAGATTTATTTTAACAGGCATTATAATGCTACCGTCCTCGGTTATTCAAATCCTGATTTTCAAAAGGTGGTAAAGGCATACGGAATAAATACATGGAATATAAAAAGCATAAAAAATGCAGAGGAAATAATAAACAAGGTTTTAATAAGTAAAAAAACAGAGTTTGTTGAAGTAATGCTTAATATGAAAAGCATAGTTGACCCAAAGCTTCTTGTAAATAGACCCATAGAAGACCAGAGCCCATTTCTTTCAAGAAAAGAATTAAAGGAAAATATGTTGATTGATATTATTACGGAATTTAAGAAAATATGAAAGAAAAAGATAAAAAACGAGAAGAGATTCATAAGAAATTAAAAGAGTATTATGAACGGTTTATTAAGAAGGATGATTTTATTCCAGGTAAAAGTAA
Source organism: Elusimicrobiota bacterium (assembly GCA_041658185.1). Taxonomy (GTDB): domain Bacteria; phylum Elusimicrobiota; class UBA8919; order UBA8919; family UBA8919; genus UBA8919. The sequence continues at coordinate 93,016 of JBBAAR010000003.1, read as the reverse complement.
GTTAAATTATGCCGGCAGGGTATTTGATGAAGAGGAAATTATAAATCTGGTAGATTCTGCACTTGATTTCTGGCTCACCGCAGGAAGATATACGGAAGAATTTGAAAAAAAATTTGCCAAGTTTCTGGGATTAAAAAATTGTTTTCTGGTCAATTCCGGCTCTTCCGCAAATCTTGTTGCTATTTCTTCCTTGACCTCGCCGTTCTTAAAAGAAAAACAGTTAAAACCCGGGGACGAAGTAATTACTACCGCCTGCGGGTTTCCGACGACATTAAATCCCATAATTCAGAATAATCTTATTCCGGTTTTTATTGATGTTGAACTTGCCAATTACAACATCCAAACAGAAAAAATTGAAAAAGCAATCACGGAAAAAACAAAAGCAATTTTTGTTCCGCATACTCTCGGCAATCCCTGCAACATTGATAAAATTTTACAAGTAGCAAAAAAATACAATCTTTGGTTTATAGAGGATAACTGCGATGCATTGGGGTCAAAATATAATGGAAAATATACCGGAACTTTTGGCGATATTTCAACCTGTAGTTTTTATCCGGCTCACCATATAACAATGGGAGAGGGGGGGGCGATATTGACCGATGATCCTTTGCTCCGGCGAATAATTCTGTCTTTTCGCGACTGGGGAAGGGATTGCTGGTGTGAACCGGGACATGATAACACTTGCAATAGAAGATTTATGCAGCAGTTCGGTCAACTACCCTTCGGGTACGACCACAAATATATCTATTCGCACATCGGTTATAATTTGAAAGTAACCGATATGCAGGCAGCCGTCGGTGTTGCTCAACTTGAAAAATTACCGGGATTTATCAGAGCAAGAAAAAAAAATTACGTTTATCTTTTTAATCATCTGAAAAAATACGAAAAATATTTTATGCTGCCGTATCCAACGCGCAAATCGTCACCCAGCTGGTTCGGTTTTCCGATTTTGGTAAAGGGAACGGCGCCGTTCGGTCGGACAGATATCGTCGGTTACCTTGAAAAGAACAAAATTGCCACCCGAATGCTTTTCGGCGGTAATTTGATAAAACAACCGGCATATAGAAATACGAAATACAGAATTTACGGCGATTTAAAAAACACTGATTTGGTGATGAACAATTTGTTTTGGATTGGTGTGTATCCGGGATTAAATAAAGAAAAATTGGAATATGTCGTTAAAGTAATTAAAAAATTTATAGAAAAGTAAAATATAATGATAAAATTAACCGTTGTCATAACCAGTTATAACGAGGTTAAAACTGTTTTGCAAGCCGTCAAGGATGCAAAACTAATTGACGTGCAAGACAAGGAAATTATCATCATTGATAATTGTTCTACCGACGGCACAAGAGAACTATTGAAAAATATTAACGACCCCTCAATAAATTTAATATTCCAGGATAAAAATTACGGTTTTGGAAAGTCAATTGAACTGGGATTAAGTATTGCAAAAGGTAAATACACTTATATTCATCATGCAGATAACGAATACGATTATAGATATGTATCAAAGATACTGGATTTTGCCGAAAAAAATAATTTAGATATTGTAATTGGTTCACGAATAAAAGATTTCAACGAGTCCAGATGGAATATTATAAAACAACGACCTGAATATCTTGCAGCAATAATTTCAACATATCTGATAAATTTATGGTATGGAACGAAATTTACTGACATTATCGGCTCACGATTATATAAGACATCTGCAATTAAGAAAGTTCCAATCACTACATACAGTGCTGGTTTTGACTTTGAAAGTATAAGTCGTATATGCAAGAGAAAGTTAAAAATTGAAGAAATTGCTATCGGATATACTCCACGGATCTGCAGGAAAGATAAAAAGATAAAGTGGTATCATATGGTTGATGCTCTAGTTTCTATGTTTAAAGTACGTTTTTTTGAATCATAAATGAATAAAAAAGTTAGAGCATGGAATATCAAAAAAAATAAAGCAAGTATATATTTTTTTATTTTTTATAACTATTATGTGCGGAATAACCGGAATTTATAATTTTGGAAAAGACAGTCCCGTAGAAAAACCCGTCCTTCAGAGAATGTGTAACGTAATAAAACACAGGGGACCGGACTCGGAGGGTCTTTTTTTAAACGATAATATCGGCTTGGGCATAAGACGGCTTGCGATTATTGATTTAGAAACGGGAAACCAACCGATACATAATGAGGATAAAACCCTCTGGCTTGTACTTAACGGTGAGATTTACAATTTTTTAGAACTGCGTCAGCAACTTGAAAAAAAACATAATTTTTATACAAAAACTGATACGGAAGTTATATTACATTTGTACGAGGACTATGGTGAAAACTGTGTCCAATATCTGCGTGGTATGTTCGCATTTGCCGTCTGGGATGAAAAAAATAAAAAACTTTTTATAGCAAAAGACAGGATCGGGAAAAAACCATTTTATTATTATTGTAAAAATGGAACATTTGTTTTTGCGTCGGAGATAAAATCAATTCTTGAATATCTGGATAAAACACCGGGAATTGATTTAGAGTCAATAGATCTTTTTTTAACTTATCAATACATACCTTCGCCAAAAACAATTTTTGAGAACATAAAATCACTTTTACCCGCCCATATTCTTACCTGCGATAAAAACGGAAATGTAAAAATGGAAAAATATTGGGATTTGGATTTTACAAAAAAAACGGATTTGTCTTTTGCTGACGCCTGCCTTCACACGGAAAAAATGCTGACTGAAGCAACCCAAATTAGAATGATTTCCGACGTGCCGTTGGGTGCATTTTTATCCGGCGGGGTAGATTCCAGCATAATTGTAGGATTGATGAGTGCAATTTCACAACAACCGATAAAAACATTTTCCATCGGCTTTGAAGAATCCGATTTTTCCGAACTCAAATATGCAAAAATTGTCGCAAATCACTTTAGGACCGACCATCACGAGTTTATTGTTAAACCGAATTTTATTGAAGTACTTCCCAAACTTGTCTGGCATTACGGGCAACCGTTTGCAGATTCATCCGCATTACCGTCGTATTTTGTTGCAAACGAGACAAAAAAACATGTGACTGTGGCTTTGAATGGTGACGGCGGCGACGAAACATTCGGCGGATATTTAAGATACAAAGCAATGAAGGGCTCTTTTTATTTATCCTGGCCGTTTCAAATACTTGGGAAAAATATTGCGGAAAAATTTGCTTCACTTATACCTTTTAAGGATAAAAAATACTTCAGATACCTGCGACGGCTCGTTTCAGCACTTTCCGGACCGCCGGAATTAAGAAATATACAATGGCACTGTTTTTTTTCAAATGAAGCAAAAGAAAAACTTTATAGTGACAATATGAAAAAAAATTTGTATAATAAAACATATAATTATATGGAAGAATTATTCAAGAATGCACCGGCAAATAATATAATGGACAAGACATTTTACACGGATTTGAAAGCGTATCTCCCGGAGTGTCTTCTTGTGAAAATGGACATCGCATCAATGGCAAATTCTTTAGAGGCAAGAAGCCCGTTTTTAGACCACAAAATTTTGGAGTTTTCCGCATCGCTGCCGTCGTCATGGAAACTGCACGGATTAACAACAAAATACATTCTCAAAAAAACATTCAAGAATTTTCTGCCAAAGGAAATTTTACACAGAGGCAAAATGGGATTTGGAATTCCTCTCGGTAAGTGGTTCAGGGGCGACTGGAAAAATTATTTTGGAGAGACGGTTTTATCTGAAAAAGCAATCGGGCGGGGATATTTCAAAAAAGAATCGTTAGAGCAAATTTTCAACGAACACCTTTCCGGAAATAGAGACAACGGTTACCGTATGTGGGCACTTTTGATGTTAGAGTTGTGGCATTCAAATTATATAGACTAATTAAAAGAAAGAATTTTTATGAAAAAAATTACTGTCGGCACTATAAACATCGGGAATAAATCTAAAGAATTGCTGAATAAAATAATTGATTCTAATAGACTTTCAATGGGTAAATATGTAACGGAATTCGAAAAACTTGTAGCGGATTTACTGAAAATAGAACATGTCGCGGCAGTAAATACCGGAACTGCTGCTCTATCCGTTGCCTGTTCGGCTTTATATCATTACGGAGCAAAAAGAAATGACGAGATCATAGTTCCTGCTTTAACTTTTATATCAACGGCTAATGCTGTTCTTGAGGCGGGTTTTAAACCTGTTTTTATTGATGTTACTATTAACAGCATGACAATCAATCCCACTTTAATAGAAAAAATAATAACTCCGCGGACCAAAGCAATAATACCTGTCCATCTTTTCGGGAAACCAGCCAACATGGACTCAATATCGGATATCGCACACAGGTATAACTTGTTTGTGATTGAAGATGCTGCCGAATCTTTTGGAAGTAAATATAAAGACAAATATACAGGTAGTATCGGAGAAATCGGCTGTTTTAGTTTTTATGTTGCTCATATAATATCAACTATTGAAGGCGGCGCAGTTTGTACCAATGATATAGAACTAATCAATATTTTTAGATCTCTCAGGGCACATGGACGAGGATGCACCTGTGAAACATGCATACTTAATACGGAATCAGGGTATTGTGAAAAAAGGTTCAGCGGCGGCTATGACTCCAGATTTCATTTTATCCGGAAAGGGTTTTCAGCAAAAATGAATGAGTTAGAAGCCGCTATAGGTATTGAACAATTGGAACAATTTGAAGAAATAACTGATAAAAGACACAAAAACTTACTTTTTTTAAATAAATATTTTGTTAAATACAACGATATGTTTTCAGTAATGAATGAAACTGCCGACGAGAAAATAATTCCTTTAGCGTATCCTATAATCGTGAAAAACCAAAAATACTTTTTAAACAGAGAACTGATAGAATATTTGGAAAGACATAACATAGAGACAAGACCTATGTTTAAATCTATTCCCACGCAACAACCGGCATATTCTGATTTTAATCACAAAATCGGCGAATTCCCGAATTCCGAATTTATCGGTAATTACGGATTTTATATAGGCATCCATCAAAATTTAGAAGAAGACGATTTAAATTTTGTAATAGAAACTTTTGAAAATTTCCTAAAAATCAAGTTTTTACAGGATAAATCTTCCGCTAAAAAATCGGCAATAATAATTTTTACCTTTAATAATGAAAAAGACATAAAATCCATTACTGACAATATTCAAACACTGATACCCGGTTCAAATATCTATTTCCTTGATAGGGGTTCAACCGACAATACGGTATCTTTAGTAAAATCTTTAAATTACAAAATTTTTAATCTATCCGACAGAGATATTTTTGCATACATAAAAGAAAAAATTTTTGAGGAATATATTATATTTGTTGAAGCAGGCGGGGTTCATAATATCCGTGACATATCCAAAATTTTAAGTAAACTGGACGAAAATTACGATATGGTTATTGCCTCAAGGTTCTTACTCAGCGGACATTTTAATGTTTCGGAAAATATTAAATTTGCCAGAGGAATCGGTAACCGGCTTTTTACCCTTATCTGTAATACGCTTTTTAACGGGAATATCACCGACAGTATTACTTTGTACCGAGGTATCAGAAGAAAAAACTTAATGCAGATGGACATAACTTCCTGCGAATACGATTCCTTTTTCAGAATGACCATACAGGCACTAAAACAACAGTTGAAAATCTATGAATTTGAAACTTGGGAAAAAAGCAGAACTTCCGGAAGGAATAAACGGAATTTTCTCTTGAGCATTTTTGAATTAATAAAAATTATTATTTCTGAAACAATTAAAAAGAGTTAAAAATGGAATTTTATAAAAACAAAAGGGTTTTGGTAGCAGGCGGCGGAGGTTTTGTCGGTTCATTTCTTGTAGAAAAACTTATTAAAAACGGCGCGAAAGTTTTTGTATGCGGTTCACGCCCTATTGAAAGACAAGAAAATCTCGGAAAAATTATTAAAGAAATTGAATACAGACGGATAGAATTGACCAACAAAGAAGACACATTCAAATTAACAAAAAATATTGACTATGTTTTTGCTCTTGCTGCACGGGTAGGAGGGGTAGAATATAATTCAAAACATCCCGGTTCCTTGTTTTATAATAATGTTTTACCAAATTTATTATTGTTAGAATCCTCAAGAATCAATAATGTTGATAGATATCTTTGCGTAAGTACGGCGTGTGTTTATCCTGCTGATGCTGCTATCCCGACACATGAGGAAGAAGGGTTCGAAAAATATCCCGAATATACAAACAGAGGTTACGGATGGTCAAAAAGGGTTATAGAACTGCAATCCCGGTTTTATTACGAAGAATATGGCATGAAAATTGCCATTGTCAGACCTTTCAACATATATGGACCAAGAGACAATTTTGAACCTGAAAAATCACACGTTATACCGGCATTAATAAAAAAAGTAATGGAAGCAAAGAGCACAATTGAGGTCTGGGGAACCGGTAAATCTACAAGGGCATTTCTATATGCAGAAGATGCTGTCAGAGGTATGTTGTTGGCTCTTGAAAAGTATGCTGTGGCTGATCCTGTCAATTTAGGGGCTGATGATGAAATAAGTATTGCCGATCTAATTAAAATGATAGTTAAACTGAGCAATAGAAAATTAAAAATCAAGTTTTTGAAAGACAAACCTGAAGGACAACCGAGACGGAGTTGTGACATTACAAAAGCTAATAAAATATTAGGATTTAAAACAAAAATCTCTTTGGAAGAAGGTTTAAAAAAAACAATAGCGTGGTACAAAGAAAATTATGGAAAATAACAAATTAAATGCTACTTTAATAATACTTACTTTTAATGAAATAGACGGTTTAAAAAAAATATTCAATAAATTACCGATAAACAAAATTGATGACATTTTTTCAATTGACGGCGGTTCAACTGATGGTACAATAGATTTCCTTGTTAGAAATAATATAGTCACTTATGTTCAAGATAAACCGGGAAGGGCAGAAGCATTCCGAATTGGTGTTAAAAAAGCAAAATATGACAATATTGTTTTTTTTAGTCCGGACGGTAATGAAAATCCTGATGATATTGTTAACATTATTAAACATCTTGAAAACGGATTTGATATGGTAATTGCATCAAGGTTTTTGAAAGGTTCCAGAAATGAAGAAGACAACAAAAAACTTCCTTTCCGCATTTGGGCGAACAAAATATTCACCGGATTTGCTAATGTTATTTGGAATAAATACGATTATATTACAGACACAATAAATGGTTTCCGCGGAATAAAAAAACCTGTTTTTATTGAGTTAAATCCTGATGGGCACGGTTATGTTATTGAATATCAACTATCCATAAGAGCCATGAAACTTAAAAAAAAAATAAAAGAATTTCCCACTATAGAGGGTGATAGACTTGGAGGAACAAGTAAATCCAAATCGATACCTACGGGTCTGCTTTTTCTAAGATATTTAATCAAAGAAATTTTAATCGGTACAAATTTTAACTAAATGAAACGCTACTCAATTTTTATAATATTAATATTTATAACCTTTATCGGGCTGACACTAAGAATTACAGGATTAACTTGGGGTCTATCTACATCCAAATATTTTCATGCTGCTTCTTATTACCCGGATGAATCAGAAGTATTAAAGGCATACCAGGGTATAAATCCACGAAAACTTAATTTCAGATTAAATACAGATACTGTTCAAATAAAGGGGACATTTCAGCCGTATCTAATGGCTGTATGGATAAAACTTGCTTCTATATTCAACATTGTAGAGATTTATTCATCGTTTGATTATTATAAGAACAATCCGAATGAACTTGTAAAATTATATGTAACGGGAAGAAGTTTCTCTGTTTTCTTTGGTATAGCAACAATCATATTACTTTTCTTCATTGGAAAAATATTTTATGGCAACAACAAAATCGGTCTATTAGCGGCGTTCTTTCTTGCCATAACTCCTTTACACATTATTTACTCACACTATATTGTAACTGATATCTTACTTACATTCCTGACAACTGTTGTTTTGATTTTATCTTACTATATTTATAAAGAAGCAAGTATTAAAATATATATAATTACCGGACTTCTTATGGGTTTAACCGGAGCAACTAAATATAGTATCTTCCCTTTGGTGATAATTCCAATTTTAGCACATATATTATCTAAAAACAAAATATTGGACAAAAGATTATTGTTTTATATCCTTTTTATTCCGCTGGGTTTCTTTATTGGGAACCCTTATAGTATATTAGAACCTCAAACTTTTTTGGCTTCTCTTAAATACTCAAAAAAAATTAACATTACATTGAATCCATCCACAAATCCCTTGGACTGTTTCGGGCCTCAAAATAATTTAATTTTTTATCTGATAACAGCCCCCAAATACAGTTTTGGAATTCCTCTTTCTTTGTTTTTTTTGTGCGGAATTATATTCGCTTTTATTAAAAGGGAAAAAATGGACATATTAATCCTGTTGTGGATTATTATCTATTTGCTGTTTATAGGCATAATGTCGCCGTGGAAAGTACTCAGATGGCAAATGCCATACATACCATTGCTTTGCATTTTATCGGCAAGATTTATTATGTCGGTCTTAAAAAATGCGAAAAAACATATCCGTTTTTCAATGATTACTGCAGTATTCGCTGTGTCCATTACAACGCTTTTTTATTCTTTGGCATATCTAAAAATGATGACTGAAAAGGATATCCGCGATGAATCATCGGAATGGATAGAGCAAAATATTCCGGAAGGTAAAAAAATAGCGGTGACCGATGTATATTTCTGGAATCCGTCTATTGTGATGACTCTTTACTGGTATACGGAAACAGAACCCTTTTATACCGGTATAAAAAAATATAAAATTTATCAGACCGGCTGGGGGGATATTGAAAAACTTAACAAAATAAATTCCGATTATGTGATACTATCCGATTTTGAATATTATCCTATTCTCAAATTAAAGGACAAATATCCTCATCCGGAATTGATGCCATATCTTGAAAAAATTATGAAAAGTGACGAATATAAACTAATAAAAAAATTTGAAAAAAAACCTGAATTATTCGGAATAGTTTCAGCAGGAGGATTTTTACCGCACGAATTACGCATGCTTAATCCGACAATTCTTATTTATAAAAAACAGACAGGAGCGGGAAGATGAATGATAAAACAGATATTTTTGCATATGAGGCATTAAAGGCATTTGCATTAACACATAATTACAACAAATGGATTTATGAAATATTTAAACCTTATATGGGTAAAAATATTTTAGAGGTTGGATGCGGTATTGGAAATTTAACCCGTTATTTTTTAAAGTCCTGCGACAAACTGATAGGCATAGATACTTCGCCATTTTTTATAAAACACCTTGAGATAGATTATCCGGAATTGGAACTTTATAATTTTGATATTGCCGAAGATAAAGTACTGTCGCTTGAAAATAAAAACATAGACACTATCGTTTCCGTCAACGTATTGGAACACGTAGAAAACGACGGGAAAGCATTGTCAAATATGTTCAGATTACTTCAACCCGGCGGGCATCTGTTATTGTTTGTTCCAGCTTTAAGCTGGCTTTTCGGGTCACTGGATGAAAATGTAAAACATTATCGCAGGTATGACAAGGACATTCTTAAAAGTAAAATTGAAAACAGTAATTTTCAAATAGATAAAATATTTTACAGCAATTTTTTGGGAATTTTCGGTTGGTATCTTAACGGAAAAATACTAAAAAGAAACAGATTCCCAATCGTGCAGCCGATTGTGTTTGACAAATTTGTTCCACTCCTAACAAAAATAGAAAGAAGCATCAAACCGCCTATAGGAATGAACCTTATAGTTATAGCAAAGAAACCGAAATGAAATTATATCACTGGATAGTATTATTATTTTTAATTTCAACTTCTATTTTTTTCAACCTGCAAGGTACTAATTGGGGAGTACCGTCTAAAGAAAGAACGGAACTCGTTTTTCCCGAACAATTCCGGAATGAATCTTTTTACTTACTTATGAAACAGACACGGGACGATATCTATAAACTAAGCGGGGGAAGCCCGGTTGGCCGTCTTAAAGATTCATCCTCGTCATTATCACCTATCTTACAAAGTATGGGTGTACAAGAAAAAGAAAATTTATTTTTTGATGGTAATAAAAAAATGCTGACAAACTTTATACGGCCGTATCTTCTGCGTTCTAACCATACTGACGAACAGATGACCATATCCTCGCTGGGAGGAATGCATCCGAAATCTTTTGATTTTAATCCGCGAATTTTTCCGTATGGCGGAGTTTACATATACGGGATGGGCGCTGTTTTGGGTATATCGCATATTCTGGGTGTTGTAAAAATTAATCGTGATTTAAATTTTTATTTTAAACAGCCGGAAGAAATGGGTAAAATTTTTACCGTAGGAAGATTTGTAAATATAATTTTCTCCGTATTGACCGCATTATTGATATTTTTAATTACAAAAAAATGTTGCTCCGTAAACGCCGCATTGTTGTCCGTTTTATTTTATATTGTCTGTCCCGCAATAGTTTTTCAAACACATATAATGAAACCGTATATAATTGCAACATTTTTTGCTATAGGCTGTTTATATTATTCTGTTATGATGATAACGACTCCTACTGTAAAAAATTATATTCTAGCCGGAATATTGGCAGGACTTACCGCAGGCACCACACCCGTTTATGCTTTTATTATAATTGCTCCTTTAACGGCACATTTTATTATGTCAAAAAAAATAACCAAAAATTTATTTTTTACTTTTTTGGCGGGCGTTTTTATTTTTTTTATTACCAATCCTTACTGGCTGATAAATTATAAAGATGTTCTGTCAGAAATGAAAACATCCGCTAATTTTTATAATCTGAAAGAAGGAGCCGCCATTTCCGATTTTTTTCTCAAACAATTGCCGTTAACTTTACCGGCCGGTTTATTATTTATATCTCTGATAGGACTAATATATGCGATATATCGAAAAAAAAAATGTGATATAATTTTTATACTGACGTGCACAATTCCTCTGTTGATTTTCGGATGGCTTACCCAAACCCAGCAATTGTCTATGCATAATTCGCGGTTCCTGTTGCCGTGGGTTTCCATATTACTAATTCCTGGTGCAGGATTTATCAGCGGATTTTTAGATAAAAAATATAAAAATTTACCGGTCATATTTTTTACCGGATTTGCCGTCATTCAGGCAACTTTAATTTCAGCTATCTGCCTTAAAAATTTTACCATCGACGGGTCAGCATATTCAACTCGGCTTTCAGCGGGCAAATGGATTATTGCTAACATACCGTCTAATTCAATAATAGGAACAAACTATATGCCCGAACCCTCTCACCTGCCACCGTTTGATTTTAGCAAATACAGGATTGAAGTTATACGGAATTATGATATAAAAAAATGGCCGGAATATTTTATATTCATTAATGAAGTTCCGAAAGAAATAGTTAATGGCAAAAATTATACGCTTATCCAAAATTTTAAGCCGGTGGAATCCATACTCGGTTTTAGTTTCACTATGGGCAATACGCATGTGAATTCACCGGTATACATTTTAAAGAGGATTTTCTAAATGTGCGGAATATTCGGAATTATAAATTTTGAAAGAAAAAATCCTGTGGAAAAAAACGAAATAAAAATTTCGCTGGATTTAATGTCGCACCGCGGACCTGATGACGATGGAATTTTTTTGGACGGTTATGCCGGACTCGGAATACGAAGGTTAAAAATAATAGACATCGCGGGAGGACACCAGCCGATATCAAATGAAACGGATGGTATTGTAATCGTCTATAACGGTGAGATTTATAATTACGTTGAATTGCGGGAAGATTTAATAAAAAAAGGACATCGTTTCAAAACCAAAACCGACACGGAAATCATTCTGCATCTTTACGAAGATTTAGGCGTTAACTGTCTTGATAAATTGAACGGAATGTTTGCATTTGCCATCTGGGATAAAAGAAAAAAAGAACTTTTTGCAGCAAGAGATCGTCTCGGCATAAAACCGCTTTTTTACTCAGTTACCGGCGGAAGTTTATATTTTTCATCTGAAATAAAATCTATTTTATCCTGCAAAAATATCTCAAAAGAAACGGATATGCAGGCATTGATAAATTATTTTTCATTTTATTATGTTTCAGCACCGCAGACGATTTACAAAAACATAAAACGACTTCAGCCCGGACATTATCTGTTCTTAAAGAACGGGAATATGGAAATAAACCGCTACTGGAAATTTTCTTTCAAGGAAGAAAAAATTGACGAAATCGAATGTATCGGTGAAATAAAAAGAACGCTTATTAATTCTGTTAAACGACATCTTCAAAGCGAAGTTCCTCTCGGCGTATTTTTGTCAAGCGGACTTGATTCAACTTCTATCGTCGCTATGATGAGCAAACTGGGACAAGCCACGAAAACCTACACCGTCGGTTATGAAAACGGAAAGACATATAACGAAATTGACGAAGCAAAAATCGTCGCTAAAAAATATAACACAATTCATTCCGATTGCATACTGAAACCAAAACAGGTGGAAGAATTTTTACCTGAAATCATAAAACATCTCGCGGAACCGCACGGCGACTGGACACAAGTTGCACTTTATTATCTGTCTCGTCAGTCAAAAAAAGATATTACTGTCGTTCTTTCCGGTGCAGGCGGCGACGAACTTTTTGCCGGTTATCCAACGTTAATAGCAGCAAAAATTTCAAAATTTTATAATAAACTGCCGCAGATATTAAAAAAGATTATCAAACACACCGTTAATAAACTTCCCGCTTCATATAACAGATTGAGTTTTGATTTTAAGTCAAAATCATTTATTAAAGGATCTGATATGATGCCGGAAATCGCGCATATGAAATATAAAGAAATTTTTTCTGATGACGAAAGGCAAAAACTTTTGTATAATATAACCGGACGGGATCCTTTTGATGTTTATAAACAGCACCTTGAAAATGTTGACGGCGAAAAACTGTTAAACAGATTGTTATATCTTGACTTAAACGTTTTTCTGCCGGATTGTGTCCTGCAGGTAACGGATATGACTACGATGATGAATTCACAGGAATGTCGAGTTCCGTTTTTGGATTTGGAAATGATAAACTTATCTGAAAAAATTCCCGTTGACTTAAAATTGCGGGGTTTGACGACAAAATATATTTTAAGAAAAGCATTGAAAGAATTTTTACCTGATGAAATTGCAAAATTGCCGAAAAAAGGACTTGCTATGCCGACATCTTTTTGGCTTCAAAACGAATTAAAAAATTTTACGAATGAGATTATATCCGATGCGGAAAGCAGGAACAGTGGAATGTTCAATTTTAACTATATTAAACAAATACAAAAAGAACATACAGAAGGGAAACGAGATAACACAAGAAAAATTACCTGTTTAATTTCATTTTTTTTGTGGCAAAAATTTTATCAATAGGAACTCTTATGAAAAACATTGCTGTTATTGGATGCGGTTACTGGGGAAAAAATTTGGTGAGAAATTTTCACAAAATCGGCGTATTACATATTATATGCGATACCGACGAAAAATTATTAGCCAAACTTAAAAAAAATTATCCCGATGTTCACTGCGAAAAAACCTTTGACAACATATTAACCGATAGTAACATTTCGGGAATTGTTATTTCAACGCCTGCATCTTCACATTACGAACTTGTAAAAAAATCACTTGAAAACGGAAAAAATGTTTTTGTTGAAAAACCGTTCACGACATCACTGGAAGAAGCGGAGGAACTGACAGAACTTGCCCAAAAGAAAAAACTTATTTTAATGGTCGGCTTCACATTTCTTTACAATTCGGCGGTAATAAAAGTAAAGGAACTTATTGATTCGGGCGAACTTGGGGACATTTATTATATCTATTCGCAACGATTAAACCTCGGCATCGTAAGACGCGATGTAAATGTTTGGTGGAATCTTGCACCTCACGATGTTTCCATAATCAATTACTGGCTAAATCAAAAAGCAAAATCCGTCAACGGTATAGGGGTTTCATTTATCCAAAAGGGGATTGACGATTTCGTATCCGCAAATATAAAATTTGAAAACGGGACAGCCGCGGTGATTCACGTATCATGGCTTGACCCTCACAAAATAAGACAGATGACCGTGGTCGGAAGTAAAAAAATGGTTATATACGACGATGTCTCATCGGATATGAAGGTTCAGATTTATGACAAAGGCATAGACAGATTTGACGATTTTCAGACATTCGGGCAGTTTCAGTTAATCCACCGGGCAGGCGATATTTTCATACCAAAAATTGATTTCAAAGAACCATTGGAAATTGAAGCGGCGCATTTTGTAGAATGTATCAAAGAAGGTAAAGAACCGCTGACATCGGCGAGAAAATCACTGCCTGTTGTAAAAATTTTGGAAGCGGTTCAAAATTCCATAAAACAGGGTAAAACAATAAATCTATGAAAAAAAATTATTCCGTCCATAAATCAAGTTATATTGACAAAAATGTGGAGATAGGTAAAGATACATCGGTGTGGTATTTTTGTCACATCTGCGAAGGAGCAAAAATCGGAAAAAACTGCAACATCGGACAAAATGTTTTTATTGACAAAAATGTAAAAATCGGCAACAATGTGAAAATCCAGAATAATGTTTCTGTATATTTCGGAGTTGAAATTGGAGACGGGGTTTTTCTGGGGCCATCTTGTGTTTTTACGAATGTGAAAAATCCGCGGGCTTTATATCCTAAGAAAAAAAGCGAATATCTTAAAACAAAAGTTAAACGGGGTGCTACAATCGGCGCCAATGCAACAATTGTCTGCGGAAACAGTATCGGAAAATATGCTTTTATAGGAGCAGGAGCGGTTGTCACAAAAAATGTGCCCGACTATGCGGTTATCGTCGGTAACCCCGCGAAACAAATCGGCTGGGTAAATGAAAATGGCAGTAAAATAAACCCTGCTAAAATAGATGAATAATTCAATCCTTGAATATCTTGCTTGTCCTGTTTGTAAAAATTCGCTTCGGTGTCTGCAGAATTGCGATATTATTGAAACGGGAATGCTTCTTTGTTCGGAATGCGGCAGAGATTATCCTGTTATTCGCGGTATTCCGCGGCTTTTGCCGGATTCACTTATGCATATTCTCGCTGAACAACTATCGGAGGATTTTTATTCTTTTTCGTTTTCATATCCTATCAAAAGACGTAATTACCGGAGTGATTTTGAAACGGACAATTTTATTAAAAACCAGATTTCTACGATGACAGCATTCAGTTATGAATGGAACCAATTTACAGAATTTACAAAAGAATTTACACACAATGAATATATCAGAACTCTTTTGCCTTACCCGCCCGGCATTGTAAAAAATAAAATTGTTCTGGAAGCGGGAACAGGCGCAGGAATTTTTATTGATTGGTTTAATCATTACGGAGCATCCCATATCTTCGGAATGAATCTCGGGCTTGATGTGGAATCTGTTAATAAAAAAACATCGCATTTAAATGCCGTAACAATCGTTCAAGGAGATATTTTTCATCTTCCTTTTGCAGATAAAAAAATAGATTTTGTAATTTCTCACGGCGTAATTCATCATCTGCCTGACCCCCAAAAAGGATTCCAAAAACTTATTCCCGCTGTAAAAGAGGGGGGGGAAATATTTATATGGGTATACGGTAAAGACCCAATAGTGCCGGTAATTGAACTTCTCCGAAAAATCCTTCACAAAATACCGAAATTTATCACGAAAGCGATTAGCTGGTTTTTTGCCATTCCGCTGTTGTTTTTTAAAATAGTTTATCTTGCGCTGAATAAAATTCCCGGCTGTAAAAAGCTGGCAGATCGCGTGCCTTACAAACAATACGCCGTAAGAAGCTTCTACGAGATGCACTGCACAGTTATGGATAAACTTTTCGTGCCGGTAGTAAATTATTACGACAAACCCGAACTAGAATTATGGTTTAAATCGGCGAACTTAAAAAATATCTCAATCACCAGCAGGGACGGCAACAGCTGGAGTTGTTACGGAGTCAAATAAATACTAAAATTAGCAATTTAATTTTATAAAGTGTTGTTGTGAAAATAAGTCGAAACAGTCTAAATCTTAACTTTTTTTAAACCTGTGTTAGGTTTCTATATATGAAAATAGTATTTATTTATAACGGCGCAGAAAGTCTTGGTATTGAGTATATTTCAAGTTTACTTAAATCAAAAGGTCATGAAACATTTCTTTTATTTGATCCATCTATTTTTAGCGGAGAAGTGTTTGTTAATATTAAAAAATTAGCAAATTTATATAGTGTCGATAATACAATTGTTAAAACAACTCTTGAATTAAAACCGGATCTTATTGCTTTTTCGTCTTACACTGGAAATTATCGTTGGTGTCTCGGTATAGCTAAGGCTATTAAACAAATTTCTAAAATACCGATTGTTTTTGGCGGTGTACATCCGACAGCCGTTCCGGAAAAAGTGTTATCTAATGATTTTATTGATTTTGTAATAGTAGGTGAGGGTGAATTCGCTATGCTTGACCTCGTAGAGAATTTATCTCAGTCTGAACCGAAAAAAGAATTACTTAATAAGCAGAACATTTGCTTAAAACATGAAAATCACATTTATATAAATAAACCGCGCCCGTATATACAGGATCTGGATTCGCTGCCATTCCCTGACAAGAACCTTTTTTTTAATCAGGAACCATTCTTTAGGAACAATCCTTATTTAGTAATAACCTCACGAGGGTGTCCTTATAATTGTACCTATTGTAGTAATAATATGTATAGAAAATTGTATTGTGACGATAAACAGCATGTTCGTCGTCGTTCCGTTGACAATGTTATTCAAGAACTATCAGATAGCAAAAAGCAGTGGGATATTAAACATATACATTTTATGGATGATGTGTTTACTCTTTCAGAGCATTGGCTTGGGGAATTTATAGAAAAATATAAATCAAAAATTAATTTACCGTTTTTTTGTTACACCAATCCTTTATCTTTAACTAAAGAGATTGCCGGGTTTCTGAAAAAAGGGGGTTGTTATCTTACAGGAATGGGAATACAGTCCGGATCAGAAAGAATAAGAAGAGAAATCTTCCACAGATTTGATACTAATGACAGGATTGTTAAAGCAGTATCTTACTTAAAAGCGAATAAGATTAATATCCAGGCGGACCATATATTAGGAGCACCCTCCGAAGATGAAAATGATTTAAAAAAAGGTTTAGAATTATATCGGATAATAAAACCGGAGATTCTTTTAGTGAATTGGTTAACTTATTATCCGAAAACGGAAATAGTAAAAACGGCAATAAAATCAGGAGATTTGTCAGAGCACGACATAGATAAAATTGAAGAAGGTTATATCGGATATACTCACAGCGCTGGTTCAATAAATAAAGAAAAGATACCGTTGTTTCAAAGATATGAACTTATGTTTGAATTAGTCGCTATTTTCCATAACGATAAATTTTGTTCGTTGTTACTAAAAATAGTTACATTTATCCCTTTTAAAAAAACAATCAGCATGTTTATTTATGCAATTACAGGTTTAAAATATAATAAAAAGTATGTTTTTAACAAGTTTTATTACGCCTTTTCAAAAATAATTAAAATTAACTTAACGAAACATTTTAATTCCAGCGGAAAGAAAAATATTGAAAGGAGATATTATGCATCGTGATAAAAAAATAGCACTTGTAATTCCAGCAAGAAATGAGGAAAAACTTATATTACAAACATTAAATAACATTCCTGAATATGTTGATGGTATATTTGTAATAAATGATGGGTCAACGGATAGTACAGGTAAACTTGTAGAAAATTATTCTAACAAAAAGGTTAAATTATTAACTCATAAAAAATGTCTCGGTCCCGGAGCGGCAATAATAACCGGCTATAAAAAATCTATTGAAGAGAATTTTGATATCGTTGTTGTTTGTGGTGGAGATAATCAAATGCCGCTTGACCAAATGACCGACTTAATTAATCCTATAATAGAAGGAAAAGCAGATTATACAAAAGGCAATAGATTTATGGAAGGCGGAGAGAGACTTTCCGATATGCCGTTGACTCGTATTTTTGGTAATACAATAATATCACTTCTTACAAAAATTGCTTCGGGTTATTATGAAATATTTGATGTTGTTGATGGTTTTACAGCAATAAACAAGAAAGCGTTAACTGCTATTAATTGGGATAAAGCATGGAAGAAGTATGGATATCCAATGGATTTTCTTGTACGCTTAAATATACATAGATGTGTAGCTATAGATATTCCACGACGAGCAATCTATTTATCAGGAGTTAGACAATCTCAAATAAAAGGTTTTTCTTATGCGTTGAGGGTTTCGCCGATGCTGCTAAAAAACTTTTTTTATCGTTTATACAAAAGATATTTAATTGGAGATTTTCATCCATTGATTTTTATGTATGTTTCAGGCTTAATTCTAATGTGTTCTGGATTTAGTGTAGGTTTATATATTATAATAGTAAAGGTAAACGGACAAATGCCGACAGGAGCAACTGCGATTCTATCTGCGCTTCTTATGATTTTTGGCGGACAATCGTTTTTATTCGGAATGCTGTTTGATATGATGGAAGGTAAAAGGTGAATTTTAAGTATATTATTAAGAGTGCAATTGCAAGAATTTTATTAACATTTGGTAAGAGAACTCCATTAAGAGTTACTCATTTCCTAACTTATAGATGTAACCTCAAATGTGAATTTTGTAAATTACCTCAAAATACAACTGAGATGACAACATCTGAAATTGAAAATACTATGTTGACATTCAAGAAAATGGGAACAATTGCATGGGGTTTTACTGGTGGAGAACCATACTTAAGAAATGATATTAATCATCTAATCAACTTTGCAAAAAAAAAAGGTAATTTTTTTACTTCTGTTGTAACCAACGCTTCCCTTACTGATAAAATTACTGAAACAGACAGTAAAGATCTGGATTTCTTAATGATAAGTCTTGAAGGTAAAAAAGAAAAAAATGATAAAATACGGGGTAAGGGTAATTTTGACAAAGTAATTAATACACTGCAAAAAGTCAAAACCAAAGGTATAAAAGTTATTTCATTAGATTGCGTTATTCAGGATGATAATTTAGATGAGATTAAATTTATTCTTGATCTATCAAAAGAATATAATGTTTATTGTGGATTTCAACCGATATTTAATCCATGTACCGGAAAAGAAGATAAAAACATTGCAACTTCTAATGAAAAATTAAATTTATTGAAGGATAATATTAAATATATCATTTTAGAAATAGAGAAGAATAAAAATAAACATATATTAACTTCATCAAGATTTTTAAAATATTGCCTAAGTTACGGAACATCAAATTTTATAAAAAATAGATGTTTTGCCGGGTTACTTTATTGTCATATGTCACCAGACGGCAATATTAAGAATTGTTTATGGCAAGGAAAAGATAATATAAAGGATATTGATAGTTTGGATAAACCATCCGTAGAGTGCTATTGTTGGCCACAATGTCATGGTGAGTATTCTTCTATTTTTTCTTTTGATTTCCTGAGTATTAAAAATGTTATACAAAAATATTTCCATTAGAAAAATCTCATTTGTCACATTTATATTTTTGTTAGCTCTGTTAATAAGGTTCATCTATGTCAACAATTTAAGCATCCAAAAACTTTCACCTGATTCTTACGATTGGATGAGTATAGCATCAGGTATAATATCTGGAAAAGGTTATGGGGAAACATGGAGACCCCCGGGTTATGCCACTTTCTTGGGAATTATCTTTTTTTTCTTTGGAAAATCCATTTTTGCAGTAAGAATTATTAATTCTTTGCTTGGTAGTTTAACTTGTATATTAATTTATCTTATCGGAAAAAAGATTTTTTCCCCTTTAATTGGAAAAATCTCAGCAATTCTTTTATGCACTTACCCATATCTAATTGCTTATACGGGTGATTTGATTTCAGAAACATTTTATACATTTTTAATTGCGTTATCAGTTTTTTTCATATTGTCTTGCGGTGAAAATCCAAATTTAAAAAAAGTAATATTAACTGGTTTTATTTTAGGAGTTACGGCATTAACCAAGTCAACTATTCTACCGTTTTTTTTCTTTGCGTGCGGTTGGTTATGGTGGAGAACGAAAAATATAAAAATTGGTTTTTTAGTAGGTATTTTCACATTATTAACGATTTTACCTTGGATATTAAGAAACTATATTTATTATAAACAGTTTATCTTGGTTTCTCCCGGTTATCAAACTTTGTGGATAGCTAACAATGATAAAGCAATGGTTATAGAAACAAGCGGCGAACAAGATAGTCCTATGGGTTTGGATTGGGATTATATTCCTTCAACACATCAAGAGATATTAAAATTACCTAAAATGCAATCAGAAAAAATATTTAAAGATGAATCAATAAATTGGATAAAAAATAATCCTGAAAAATTCAAGTGGCTTGTAAAAAGACGCTTAATTCATTTTTGGCGATTGTATCCGATGATGGCGTACAAGTGGCAGAAAATTATCGCAATATTCACTTCAGGAATTTATATTCCGCTGTGTTTTGTAGGAATTATATTATCAATACAAAATTTCAAGAAAACATCCTTACTTATTTTTTTATTTATAATCTATACTTTAATTCATCTACCTTTTGGAGTAACTTTACGATATAGAATTCCAATTGATGCTTATATAATAATTTTTGCATCTTATACAATTCATTTTATATGGATAAAATTAAAATCTTTCATCTCATCACGAGTTTAAATATCGGCGGAACCGAAAAGTTTTTACTTACAGTTTTAAGAAATCTTAAGGATAAATATGATTTTTCTATCGGTTATTTGAAAGAACGAGGACAGATATCCTACGAAATCGAAAAATTTGGGATTCCTGTAATAAAATTTAATTTTTTTTCGCTCATAAAATATCTAAAAGAAAAAAAAATTCAAATCATTCATACGCATCTTTACCGTGCAAATATTCTCGGTCGGGTAGCTGGACGAATCGCCGGGACGCCGGTAATAATTTCAAGCCAGCGAAGTATAGACGGCTGGAAAAAATTTTACCATATCTGGCTTGATAAAATTACTTCAAACTATTGCAATTTAATAATTGCAAATTCTAATGCCGCAAAAAATATTTTAATCAAACGTGAAAAAATAATACCCGAAAAAATTATCGTCGCCTATAACGGCGTTGAATTACTTGAACATCAGAACATCAGAACATCAGAACGCATTTTTACCGTCGGTTATATCGGTCGACTTCACAAAGAAAAAGGCACTTATTTAATTCCTGAAATAGTGAAAATGGTAATGGAGAAAAATAAAAATATAAAGTTTTTAATCTATGGCGATGGGCCGGAAAAACAGAACTTGGAATTAAGAATTAGGAATTTAGAATTAGAAAATTCGGTTGAATTTCTTGGCTGGCAGACAAATTTAAAAGATGTTTGTAGTTCAATTGATGTTTTGCTTCTTCCGTCTGAAGAAGAATCATTCCCGCAGGCGGCACTTGAATCTATGTCATATGGTGTACCCGTCATCGCCTCTGATGTCGGCGGGGTTTCGGAAGTTGTAGAGCATCAAAAAACCGGGCTTTTAATAAAATCAAAATCTCCTGAAAGTTTTGCGGATGCAATTTTATCAATTTCCCAAGACCATTATTGTTATCACCATTTTTCCGAAAATTCAAAAACAAAATCTTCTGATTTCAAAATTGATAAAATGATAGATTCAATAGATAAAATTTACGAAAGTTTTCTAAAAAAATGATCTGGTTTATCCTTTTAATTTCAACAATAATAAGAGTTTGGGGTATTAACTTTGCTTTTCCTTTAAGATACGGACATATTGATGAATCAGTTGTTATTTTTTATACGATGAGATTTTTCTCCGGTGATTTCAATCCGAACCCGTTTTTTGATTATCCGACTCTTTATTTATATCTGCTTTTTTTTTGTTATCTTCTGTTTTTTAGCGTCGGTTTTATAGCAGGATCATTTGATTCAACAGGCAGTTTCATCGCATTTTACAATACAAACGCCGTACCTTTTATTTTGATAGGACGGTTTCTTACGGTTGTTTTTTCTATCGGTACAATTTATCTTACTTATCTATTTGCAAAGAAACTTTTTGATAAAAAAACAGGACTGTTATCGGCATTATTTTTATCTTTGAGCTGGCAGCATATTTTAAGTTCACACTATGCGACGACCGATATCGCAGCGGTATTTTTTACGCTACTTTCCGCATTTTTTGTCTGGGACATTTACACAAAAAATGACTTAAAATCATATCTTATGGCTGGATTTTTCTGCGGGCTTTCTATCGCTACAAAATATTACGGCGGAATCGTCTTTTTGGCAATAATTTTATTCGGATGGAAAAATAAAAAATATATCGGCTTCTCTTTCCTTGCGGTAATAACGGCTTTTTTCGTCGGGTGTCCTTTTGCCTTCATAGATTACACCGGATTTTTGAGCAGATTTTTTGACAGGTTGGATGTGATTATCGGATTGGGGAAAACAGTTCCATTTGCTTCAATTTCAAACAATTTTGATATTTTTATCAACAACTTCGGTTACTTTTTTTCCTTATCATCCCTTGCCGGATTTATTTATTTGATATTAAAACGTATGAAACAACATATGTTTTTACTTATAATTACTTTAATTCTTTTGCTATTTTTTGGAACATGGCAATCATTACCGGGCCGCTACATACTTGCACTTTATCCGTTTTTTGCTATAATATCCGCAACAGTAATCAGTAAAATTAAAAATAAGTATTTACTCGCATTTGCAATAGCGTTATTTTTAATTACAACTCTTCCGAAAATTATAAAAACGGACATTTTACTGTCTAAAAAAGATACAAGGGTCATTTCAAGAGAATGGATTGTTAGAAATATACCGGAAAAATCAAAAATACTACGGGGACCGTTTTGTCCGGAATTTCCAAACGACAATTATATTACAACGATTGATTGGCATGATAAAATAAAAACCGGAGGCTTTTCTGAAATACAAAAAAAATTTGATTTTGTAATCACAAGTTCTCTGCATTCGGATCCGGAAATATTCTCAAAAAATTTAAATAAATATGGCAATAAAATATATGAAATATCCGAAGAATCAATGGGAGAATTTCAAAATCCAACAATAAAAATTTGGAAACTATAATGATTAATAATAAAAAAATTGTTGTTGTAATGCCTGCTTACAATGCTGAAAAAACTCTTGAGAAAACTTATCAGGACATTCCTAAAAATATTGTTGATGAAATAATTCTTGTAGATGACATGTCCTCAGATAAAACTGCCAATCTTTCCAAATCACTGGGAATAAAAACAATTATACATTCTAAAAATATGGGTTATGGTGCAAACCAAAAAACATGTTATCAAGAAGCAATAAAAAGTGGAGCGGATATAATCGTTATGATTCATCCTGATTACCAGTATGATGCCCGGCTGACACCATATATCGCAGGAATTGTTGCCGATGAAATTTGCGATATCGTTTTAGGAAATAGAATCCGTACCAGATGGGAAGCACTTTCGGGCGGAATGCCGGTTTATAAGTATATCGCAAACAGGATTTTAACAGCAATTGAGAATTTCCTTTTAGGACAAAACCTCGGTGAATTTCATTCCGGATTCCGGGCATATTCAAGGAAAGTTCTTGAAACAATACGATGGGAAGATAATTCTGATGACTTTGTTTTTGACCAGCAGTTTTTGATTGAGGCAGTGGCTTGTAAATTAAAAATCGGCGACATACCGGTGCCCGCAAAATATTTTTCCGAAGCATCATCCATAAATTTTTTAAGAAGTTGTAAATACGGAATTTCTGCTTTGTTTTTTTTATTGAGATTTTTACTACATAGATCTATAATATTTCATCAACAGATTTTTACAAAAAAATAATGAAAAAAATATTCTATTTTCTTACATTTTGCTGGATAATAATTGTTATCTGGTCATATTTTTTAAGATTTCCTCTGCCTAATTTTGCGCAACATCTTTCGGAATTATTCTTTTTACTTGTCTTGCTTTTTGTGTCGTTTCAAATCGGAAACTTTTTACTAAATAAATTTGACTCGTCTTTATCAACATACTTAAGAATACCTTTGTCTATCGGATGCGGTCTCGCAATACTTTCAACAATTACATTTTTTCTCGGCATCTTCGGATTTTTATATAAACCGGTTTTTCATATTCTGCTTTTAATTTTATTTATTCTCTCATTAAAAAATTTCATATACCAGAATAATTTGGAAATACCCAAACTAAAATTTCAGGGAACGTTTTTAACTATAACTTTTTTTGTTTTTTTTGCAGTTTCTTTCGTTGGTGCGTTAACACCGCCGACATTTTACGATTCTATGGTCTACCATCTCGCAATCCCCTTACAATATGTAAAAAATCACCGGATAATAGAAATTGAATCAAACATTTTCTCAAACTTTCCGCAAAACATTGAAATGCTCTATACTATGGCAATTATTTTATGCGATGATATTCTCGCCAACCTTATACATTTTGTTTTTTTTCCTCTGTTAACATTTTCAATATACGGATTTTTACGGGAAAAATACGATGGTAAAATGTCAATTTTTGCATCTCTGATTTTTGCGATAACTCCGGCAATAGTTATGCTGGCATCCGGAACATACGTTGATTTAGGGCTTACATTTTATCTTTTTTTAAGTTTTATTTCTCTTATGAAATGGATGGAAACATCCCTTAACAAATGGCTGGTTTTATCCGGATTATTGTGCGGGTTTTCCTTGGGAATAAAATATACTGCCGGAATTTCTGCGATAATTTTTATCTTAATAATTTTTCATACAGCCGTCTCAAAAAGAGAAAATATTTTTTCAAAGATAATATTATTCGTGTCGTCTGCATTTCTGGTTTTTCTACCGTGGCTTGTTAAAAATTATATTTTTACAGGAAATCCGGTTTTTCCGTTTTATATCTTCGGCAATGCGCCTGATTATATACAAAAATATCTATCTCATGTTTCTCAACACGGAACATCCGGAATTGCTGATTTTCTTAATTTACCGTGGAATATAACAATGGAAGGCATTAAATTCGGCGGAGGGTTCGATATTATAGGACCTTTTTACCTTGTTTTTTTACCGGTTTTGTTTCTGATAACAAAAACGGACAAACTTGTAAAAATATCTTTTGCTTATTTAATCTTATATTTCTTTTTCTGGTCTATATCTGCAAAAGTTTTACGTTTTCTTATTCCGATATTTCCGGTTGCCGCAATTGTTTTTTCGGGCTGCATTTTTAAGTTTATCAAAGAAAGTAACCTTATTAAAAACATTGTAAAAATTATTTTGTCTGCTATAATAATATCTGATTTTGCCGTATTACTATTTATACAAAATTTTGTTTCTCCTTTGCCTCAATTATTCGGGAATATAACAAAAGATGATTATCTTTCTTCAAAGGTTCTTAATCCGAACAATTTTTATCCTGCCGTGAAGTTTATGAATGAGACATTTGACGCTAATTCAAAAACGCTTTTCGTCGGCGAAGCAAGAAATTATTATACGAATTTTAATGCGGTATCAAGCAGTCCTTTTGACCCTGATGTTTTTACGGATTTGGCAAACGATTCAAAAACGGCGGAAGAACTTCTAATTAAATTACAAAATACCGGCTTTACGAATATATTCTGGAGTCAGATGGAATATGAACGGCTTAAAAACGGGTTCAGACCAAATGATTTTACGGAACAATCAATTAAAATTATAAATGTCTTCAAAAAAAAATACTTAAACTTATTGTATGAAAATAAAGGACTTTTCGTTTACGGTATAAAAAAATGATTATATTGTTGATTGTAATTATTTTTATTATTTGCGGGATTTTTCTCTACAAATTAAATCTTCGGAAAAAAAATTCTGAAAAAATAAAAAGAATTGAAAAATTGATTGATACGGAAAAAACGCCGGAAAAGACAGAAATAGCCGAGTATGAAAGTGTTATAAACATACTGAAAGATATATCTAAAAAAGCCGCGGGACTATATCTTGTAGCGGAGTATTATTTCAGAAAAATAGATAAATCTGAAACGGAACTGAAAAAATTAAAAGATATCTATGTTGAATTAACGGAAAAATATCCAGAGTTTGAAAAAACGGATGATGTTTTATTCAAACTTGGCAATGTTTATTTTTTTGATTATTTTAATTTCATGGAATCAGTAAAGTTTTACGAACAACTGTCAAGAGAATGTCCGTCAAGCAAGTGGATAAAGATCGCGAATGCACGGCTAAAACTTATAAAATCCGCTTATCCTAATGAAGAGCCCGCATTAAAAAAATATGCACTCGCAGAAAAATTTTTTGAAGTTCAGGACTTTGACAAAACGATAGAACAACTCAAATCCATTATATCGGCATATCAAAATTCAAAACTTGCCGGAGACGCCTGCTATTTTTTAGGCGATATTTACTTTTTCAAAAAATCTGATTACAATACGGCACTAAATTATTATTCACAACTTGCCGATAAATATCCTCTTCATAGACACGCCGGAAATGCACAGTTCAAGATGGGAGAAACATATAGAAAATTACAGAAATATAATGAGGCAATAATCGCATATAAAAAATTTCTTGAAAACTATAACGACTTCCAATACACCGATTATGCCCAGTATTATATTGCACAATGTTACGAGGAATTAAAGGACTGGACGCTCACTTTAAGAACATATAAACTTCTTGTGGCAAATTATTCCGAGAGTATCTGGGTCGGTATTGCATTAAGCAAAATTAAAAATCTGGAAAAATTGGTCAAATGATTTTTTATCTTTATTCGTTTTTAATATCTTTTATAGTGGCAATCATTACGACGCCGATTTTAATACTTGTTGCTAAAAAATATGATATTATAGACCATCCGAAAACACCGGTAAAAACACACAAAACTGCCACGCCATATCTCGGCGGGCTTGCGATATTTTTCGGTTTTGTAACTTCACTTTTTATCATCAGGCATATCACAAATTTTCCGACCGGCACATTAAGATCTTTACGGGGAATTATAATCGGCGCAACTTTTATCATAATAGTCGGTTTGATTGATGACTTAAAAACTATCGGTTTCAAAGCAAAATTTTTATGGCAGATAGTCGTTGCGATTATTTTAATCAATTTTGACATACGAATAAAATTTATTCAGCCGCAGTATCTCGCTGATATTCTTACGATACTCTGGGTGGTCGGAATTATAAATGCAATAAACATTATTGATATAATGAACGGTCTGGCAACCGGCATCTCGTTTATAGCAGCGATGACATTTCTTTTTATAGCGCTTCCGACGGAAGAAATATATGTTAATTTTGCGGCGGCGGCACTTGCAGGAGGAATCCTTGGTTTTATTAAATATAATTTTCCGAATGCAAAAATTTTTATGGGTGATACAGGCAGTATGTTTCTCGGTTTTGTTCTAGCCGCCTTGTCACTGGGAACATCTTACACGAAAATCAACGATGTAGCGCTTTATTCTCCGATTCTTATTCTCGGCATTCCTATTTTTGACACATTTTATGTGATGTACCTGCGATTCAGAAAAGGCAAATCTCCCTTTTTGGGAAGTAAAGATCATTTTGCACTCCGTCTTGAAGCAGTAGGATTAACCAGAAAAAATGTCGTAATTTTAATATGGCTTATTGCAGTAATTTTAAGTTTTGCCGCTTTTGTTATTTCACGAGTTCAACTGCTTGCTGCAATTGTAATTTACACAATAATACTGGCTCTGGCAATTTTCGGCGGATGGAAACTTTCCAAAATAAAAATGGAATAATAAATGAAATTTGAAACGGTAATAATCGGCGGAGGAATCACGGGTTTATCCGCCGCATATCACTTAAAAAATGAAAAATATGTTCTGCTGGAAAAAGAAAATATCGTCGGCGGGTTGTGTAAATCTGTCACCGGTAAAAACGGCTTTACATATGATTACACCGGACATCTCCTCCACATAAAAAGCAGATATGTAAAAAAACTTGTCAAGAAATTACTGAAAAAAAATCTTGCCTTAAAAAATCGTAATTCATGGATTTATTCAAATAATGTTTTTACCCGCTATCCGTTTCAGGCAAATCTTTTCGGACTTCCGGAAAAAATAATTTACGAATGCATAGACGGACTTATAGAATCAAAACTTACCGAATTCCGAATTCCGAATTCCGACTCCCGGCTGTCTTTCTACGATTGGTGTAAAAAAACTTTCGGCAACGGCATATCAAAATACTTTATGATTCCCTATAATGAAAAACTCTGGAAAATAAATATAAAGAAGTTGACATGCGACTGGTTGGGCAATTATGTTCCGCAACCGGCATTACACGGAGTATTAGCGGGTGCTTTTACCGACGATAATAAAAAAATCGGTTATAACGCTACTTTTTTTTATCCTAAAACGGGCGGCATTCAGTCGCTTATTGATTCGCTTAAAAAAAATATTCCCGGAATAAAAACTGACGTAAAAATATCATCAATAGACATCTCAAAAAAAATTGTTAAAACAAATAACGGCGATATGCAATATAAAAATCTTGTCAACACGATTCCCCTGCCGGAAATTATTAAACTTATCAAGAATGTTCCGGGAAATGTAAAAAAGGCATCAAAGAAATTAAAGTGGACATCGGTATTGAATATAAATCTCGGCATAAAAAGAAAAAATATTTCAGATAAACACTGGATATATTTTCCGGAAAAAAAATTCAATTTTTACCGTGCAGGGTTTTATCGTAATTTTTCGGAATCGCTCTGTCCCGACGGGACATCTTCAATGTACATAGAAATTTCTTACAGAAACCGGAAAATCAGCAAAGAAAAAATGCTTAAAAAAACCATCTGCGAATTAAAATCCGCAGGAGTATTAAAACCGTCCGATAAAATAATTTCGGAATGTATTCTGGATATTCCGTATGCATATGTAATTTACGATAAAAACAGAAACACTGCACTTAAAATAATCCGCAACTACCTGCGGAAAAATTTCATATTTTCCATCGGCAGGTTCGGCGGGTGGCAATATTCCACAATGGAAGATGCAATTTTAGAAGGTAGAGAAATAACTAAATGGCTAAAATAATGGTCGCTCGCAAGCAAATTTTTTTGAGACGCTCGTCAGAACTCGCTCTACAATTTGCTCCTGGAAAGAAGAGGTCGCAAATTGAGGCTCTTCAAAAATTTCTTGCTCACTCTATGATTAAATGATTGAGAAAATAAAAGTTGCACATATTATTACTCTTTTGGAACTCGGAGGTGCGCAGGAAAATACGCTTTACACCTGCGGACATCTTGATAAAAATAAATTTGATGTCATTCTGATATGCGGGAAGGGTGGCATTTTAGACGATAAAACAAAAAATATAAAAACATACTTTGTGAAAGAATTGATACGGGAAATTTGCCCGCTCTACGATTTAATTGCTTTTATAAAAATTTATAAAATACTGAAAAAAGAAAAGCCGGATATAGTCCATACGCATTCATCAAAAGCCGGAATTATCGGACGATGGGCGGCATATTGTGCAAAAGTACCGGTAATAATACATACTTTTCACGGTTTTGGTTTTAACGATGAACAAAATTATTTCGTCAGGATTATTTATATTCTTGTAGAACGACTGACAGCAAAAATTACGAATAAACTCGTTGCCGTTTCATACCAAAATATTTCTAAAGGATTGAAAAGTAAAATCGGGAATGAATTACAGTATACAATGATACGAAGCGGAATAAAGCTGCAGGATTATCAGATAAAGATTGACGTTGAAAAAAAGAAAAAAGAATTCGCAATTATAAACGAAAGCGTCGTAGGAATGATTGCCTGCTTTAAGAAACAAAAAGCGCCTCTTGATTTTATAAAAACGGCAAAACTGGTGTGTGCTGAAAAATCTGATGCAAAATTCATACTCGTCGGTGACGGGGTTTTACGAAAGCGGATTGAAGCCGAAATCAAGAAATTGAATCTGGAAAAAAATGTAATTCTTACCGGATGGCGCAAAGATTCAAACGAAATTATAAAAATTTTTGATGTTTTTGTTCTGACATCGCTGTGGGAAGGACTTCCGAGGGTAATCGTTGAATCAATGTCGGCAGGTATTCCCGTGGTTGCAACATACATTGACGGATCAAAAGAAATCGTTCAGGAGGGATTAACCGGTTTTGTTGTTAATCCTCACGAGACAGAAAAAATGGCTGAAAGAATTTTGAGATTGTTAAATAATGCCGAACTGCGAAAAAAGTTTTCGCAAGTCGCAAAAGAAAGAGTGCAGGAATTTGATATTGATTTAATGGTTTCCCATCAGGAAAAACTATATTTATCATACCGATAGTTTTAATCGGTAAATCATTTAATATAAAGGGTATTAAACCCTTTGTTTTTCAGCGCTCGCCCCTGAAGGGACTCCCTGCGGTTGCTCGGAAAAATAAACAAGTTTGCTTTTCACTCGCTCACTTGAAAATAAAATTTTTCTTGATTAAAAACTTTTGATTTTGTATAATTAAAATTTATGAGTTATAAAATTACACTGATACCCGGCGACGGAACTGGACCTGAAATATCTGAAGCAACCAAAAAAGTTTTGGATGCAACTGGTGTTAAAATCAACTGGGAAATCGTTGAGGCGGGAAGCGATGTCGCTGAAAAATATGGGACACCTCTTCCAAAAAATGTTCTTGAATCGGTCAGAAAAAATAAGGTTGCTATAAAAGGACCGATTACAACTCCCATCGGCAGCGGCTTCCGTTCCGTAAATGTCGCTTTAAGAAAAGAACTTGATTTATATGCCTGCCTTCGCCCTTGCAAATCATATGTAGGCGTAAAATCAAAATATGCTGATATTGACCTTGTAATTGTAAGAGAAAATACCGAGGATTTATATGCCGGGGTTGAGTTCCCTGCAGAATCTTCCGAATCAAATAAAATAATAGAACTATCGGCAGGAAAAATCAGAAACGGTTCTGCAATAAGCATAAAACCCATTTCCAGATTTGCGACTGAAAGAATTGTAAAATTCGCATTTGAATATGCGCGGAAAAACAAGAGAAAAAAAGTCACTGCCGTTACAAAAGCAAACATAATGAAATTTACCGACGGACTCTTTTTAGAAACAGCGCGGGAAGTAGCAAAAAATTATTCGGATATCGGATATGAGGAACGGCTCATAGACAATATGTGCATGCAATTAGTGCAAAAGCCGGAACTCTATGATGTGCTTGTCCTTCCTAACCTCTACGGAGATATTATTTCAGATTTATGCGCCGGACTTATCGGAGGGCTCGGGATTGCTCCGGGCGCAAATATCGGGGAAGGAATTGCCCTTTTTGAACCGGTTCACGGTTCGGCACCGAAATACAAGGGTTTGAATAAAGTCAACCCGACGGCGATGATTTTATCCGGCGTTTTAATGCTTGACTATCTCGGTGAAAAAAAGGCGGCGGGAAAATTAGAAAACGCGGTGAAAACAGTAATCGCTGAAAAAAAAGTTGTAACTTATGATTTAGGGGGCGTAGCAAAAACGTCTGAAATGGCGGATGAAATAATTAGAGAATTAGAGAATTAGAGAATTAGAGATTAGAGAATCAGATATGGAACGGACTCTTGTTATTATCAAACCTGACGGGCTGTGTAAAAAATTAGTGGGGAAAGTGCTCTCAAGATTTGAAGAAGCGGGTTTTAAAATAGTCGGGTTAAAAATGCTAAAACTTACGGGAAAAATATATGATGAGTTTTACGCATCTCACAAAGGAAAATTTTTTTACGAGCCATATAAAGAGTTTATGTTGTCCGCACCTATTATTCCGTGCGTATTGGAAGGAAAAAATGTAATAAATGAGGTAAGAATTATAATAGGTAATACCGATTCAAAAAAAGCCCAAACCGGAACCGTTAGAAATCTCTACGGATTAAATGACAGGAGAAATATAATCCACGCATCCGACTCACCGGAAACTGCCGAATATGAAATAAACTATTTTTTTAAGGAATATGAAATTTACAGTTTTAACGACGACGACTGGCGAGAATTACGGAAATGAAAATTCTGGTATTAAACAGCGGGTCTTCGTCAATAAAATATGAATTATGCAACATTGACAACGAACTTGATGAAAATTCGAACTTTCATCATATCGCCCAAGGACAGATTGAATCAATCGGAATTGAAGGAACTATACTTTCGCATTCGCAAGAAAATAATCCCGCTAACGGGATGAAAATACCGATAGTTGCCAAAGATCACACGGAGGCAATTAACGAAATACTGAAAATTCTTACTTCGCCCGAAAACGGAATAATTAAAGATAAAAATGAAATTGCAGCAGTAGGACACCGCATAGTCCACGGCGGAGAATATTTTACCCAGCCGGTAATTATTGACGAAACGGTCAAAAAAAATCTTGAAAAATGTTATGACATCGCACCTCTTCACACACCTCATCATGTAAAAGGAATTCTGGCGATAGAAGAACTTCTCCCAAAAGTTCCGCAGGTGGCAGTTTTTGACACGGCGTTTCATCAGACGATTCCGCAATTCGCTTATTTATATGCCCTGCCGTACAGATTTTACCAACAGTTCGCCATCAGAAAATATGGTTTTCACGGTATATCCAACCAGTATATCACCGAGCGACTTTCTGAAATCACAAAAATACCGCCGGCAAAACTTAAAATTATCAACTGCCACCTCGGGAACGGTGCAAGCGTAACCGCTATAAAATACGGCAAATCGGTTGAAACATCAATGGGATTTACACCTCTTGAAGGACTTATAATGGGTTCAAGATGCGGCGACATAGACCCTTCCATTCCGCTTCACCTTATGTCAAGAGAATCACTGAAAACCAATGACGTGCAATCACTTTTAAACAAGCAAAGCGGACTTCTGGGAATATCGCAGATAAGCAGTGATATGAGAACTATTATAAAAAAATCGGAGGAAGGAAATGAACGGGCAAAACTTGCAATTGAGATGTTTTGCTACAGGATAAAAAAATATATTTCGTCATATATCGGCGTTCTTAACGGATGCGATTACATCATCTTCTCGGCGGGAATCGGTGAAAGGTCGCCGCTGATACGCAAAAAAATTTTATCAGATTTAGAAACATTTGGAATAATTATTGATGAAGAAAAAAATTCAAAATGTGTTGACTGTGAGTTAGACATATCGGATAAAAAATCAAAAATAAAAATTTATGTAATTCCCACCAAAGAAGCGATTGTAATAGCGAGGGAAACAAAAAAACTTCTTGACAATTCATTTCAAAAAAAGTAGAATAAAATAAATCGTAATTTAAAAGGAGAAATAATTTTATGGCAAACCCGAAAAGAAGGCATTCCACATCCCGACAGAATAAAAGAAGGGCAAACTGGAAAATTACGGCGGAAAATTCAGGACTGTGCCCGCAGTGTAAATCACCGAAACTACCCCATCATGTATGCCCCAAGTGCGGATTTTACAATAGCATCTCCGTTGTAAAAATCAAAGAAAAAAAACAGGAAGAGCAGAAAGGCAAATAACAAATGAAAATAGTTGTTGATGCAATGGGCGGCGATGGTGCCCCGGCCGTCGTTATTGAGGGCGTAATAGATGCGGCAAAAGAATATGGCGAGGAAATATTGCTGGTGGGAGATGAACATCAAATAGAAAAAGAACTGAAAAAATACAGAAATGTTCAAAACCTGCCTATAAAAATAATTCATTCGGAAGAAGTAATAACGATGAGTGATTCGCCGGTTGACGCTGTAAGATTAAAACCGAATTCTTCTATCGTAAAAGGCATAAAACTTGTCGCTAACGGCAAAGCGGAAGGTTTTTTTTCGGCAGGAAATTCCGGCGCAATAAACGCAACCGCTCTTATGTCACTAAAACGGATAGAAAACGTTTCGAGACCCGCAATCGCAACGGTATTTCCGACGCTGATAAACCCATGCGTTCTAATTGATATCGGGGCAAATGTCGACTCAAAACCAAAAAATCTTTTGCAGTTTGCGGTAATGGGTTCAGTATATTACAAAAACCTTTTCAGAACAGAACGGCCAAAAATAGGACTTTTATCTATCGGTGAAGAACCGTCAAAAGGCAATGAACTGACGCTGGCAACTTATAAACTAATTTCCGAATCCGGACTAAATTTTTTCGGAAACATAGAAGGACGGGACATACCGCAGGGTAAAGTAAATGTAGTCGTATGCGACGGATTTATAGGCAATGTTGTTCTAAAATTAAGCGAAGGCATCAGCGGATTTTTGGTTCAACTTATAAAAAACGAAATGAAAAAAAATCCGCTGCGTATTATGGCGGCGGCATTTATATTAAAAAGCGTTTTCAAACACATCAAGAAGAAAATTGATTATGACGAATACGGCGGGGCGCCGCTTTTGGGCGTTAACGGCGTGTGCATTATCGGGCACGGTTCTTCAAATGCAAAAGCGGTAAAAAATGGAATAAGGTTATGCATTGAATCGGTAAAAAATAATATAATTGAAAATATAAAGACCGAAATCGCAAAGGTCAGCCATTTGACTATCGGAGGAAACGGAAATGGGAATTGAAATTATCGGTATCGGCTCATATCTTCCGGAAAAAATTTTAACCAATGCTGAGTTGGAAAAAATGGTTGAAACATCGGACGAATGGATTACAACACGAACCGGCATAAAAGAAAGACGGATTGCAAAAGACACGGAAGCAACTTCCGACCTTGCAATTCACGCAGCAAAACGGGCACTCAAAAAAGCAAATATCTCCGCTGAAGAAATAGATGCAATAATTGTCGCCACAATCACTCCGGATATGTTTTTTCCGTCAACCGCTTGTTTTGTCCAGAAAAAAATATGTGCAAAAAATTCCGCGGCATTTGATATATCCGCTGCATGCTCGGGTTTTATTTACGGACTGACAATAGCCAAAGCTTTTATTAACTCCGGTATGTATAAAACAGTTATGGTGCTCGGTGCTGAAAAACTGTCAAGCATAACCGATTGGACTGACAGGAACATCTGCATTCTATTAGGAGACGGAGCGGGTGCCGTGATACTCAGAAAAACAAATTCAACCAGCGACATACTTTCCACCTATTTGGGTGCCGACGGTAATTATGGTGATTTACTTATGATGCCGGGCGGCGGATCCAGAAATCCGGCGACGCATAAAACGGTAGATGAGCGACTTCACTATATGAAAATGGAAGGCAATAAGACCTTCAAAATTGCAGTAAGGGCTATGGCTGATGCGGCTAAAAAAGCGATTAAACAAGCATCAATCACCTGTGATGATGTTAAACTTATAATTCCTCATCAGGCAAACATAAGAATAGTTGAAGCGGTGGCAAAACAATTAGATATACCGATGGATAAAGTTTTTTTAAACTTGCAAAAATACGGAAACACATCCGCTGCGACGACACCTATAGCGCTTGAAGAGGCAATTTACGACGGTAAAGTAAAAAAAGGCGACATCGTGGTTCTTGTTGCTTTCGGCGGCGGATTAACATGGGGAGCAACGACAATACGATTGTAAGGAGCTGAATTTATGAACAAGCTTGCACTTGTTTTTCCCGGACAGGCATCACAGTATGTCGGAATGGGAAAAGAGTTTTATGAAAAATATCCCGTTGCAAAAGAAACTTTTGATGCGGCAAATGAAATACTTGGTTACGACATTAAAAAAATTATTTTTGAAGGACCTCTTGAACAACTTACGCAAACAAAATATACCCAACCCGCAGTTTTTGTAACATCCGTCGCATGTTTTAAGGTTTTTACTTCCAACTTCCGACTTCCGACTTCCGGCTGTTTCACTGCCGGTCATTCACTCGGTGAATACAGTGCGTTGGTTGCATCAGAAGTTTTATCATATGAAGATGCCCTGAAACTTGTAAATTCACGTGCAAACTTTATACAATCTGCCTGTGAAAAAACAAAGGGTACGATGCTGGCAATCTTGGGCGCCGAAAAAAATGAAGTTTCCGAAATTTGCACCGAAGCAAGTAATACCGGCGTATGTCAAGCAGTAAATTTTAATGCACCCGGACAGATAGTAATTTCCGGAGAAATTGCGGCAATTTCCAAAGCAAAAGAATTGGCAAAAACAAAAAAAATAAAAGCAATTCCGCTCGCCGTTTCAGGAGCGTTTCATTCATCATTAATGAAAGAGGCAGCAGAAAAAATGGCGGAAGAACTGAAAAAATATGTTTTCAAAAATCCGAAGTTTCCGGTCGTCTCTAACTGTGATGCTGAAATTACGACGGACGGCTCAAAAATTCCGGAAAAACTCGTAAAACAGATTGCATCGCCGGTGTTGTGGATTGATTCAATAAATAAAATAATATCAAACGGTTGCGAAATATTTATAGAACTCGGTCCAAAAAATATCGTATCCGGAATGATTAAAAAAATATCGCCACAAGCAAAAACATTTAACATAGAAAACGAAACGACATTAAATACTACATTGGAGGCATTAAAAAATGTGTGAACAAAAACTAAAAGATAAGGTAGCAATAATTACAGGCGGGGCGCAGGGAATTGGAAGAGCAATCGCCGAAAAACTTGCTGACGAGGGCGCAAAAATAATAATCGTTGATGTTATGGAAGAAGCCGCAAAAAAAACAGCGGACGAAATATCAAAAGATA
Organism: Elusimicrobiota bacterium; assembly: GCA_041658185.1. Lineage (GTDB taxonomy): Bacteria > Elusimicrobiota > UBA8919 > UBA8919 > UBA8919 > UBA8919. Next base: position 56,366 of record JBBAAR010000003.1, on the reverse strand, counting down.
AAAACGTTGAGACGCTTTCTATAAAAGTGGATGTCTCTTCCTCGCAGGAAACGGAACAGATGATTAAAAAAACTGTTGAAAAATTTTCAAAAATTGATATAATGATTAACAATGCTGGCATTACGCGGGACAACCTTTTGATAAGAATGTCCGACGACGAGTGGGATAAAGTTATAGCAATCAACTTAAAGGGCGTTTTTAATTGTTCAAAAGCGGCGGCAAAAATAATGATGAAACAGCGGGCGGGGAAAATAGTCAACATTGCATCGGTTGTGGGTTTAATGGGAAATGCCGGGCAGGCGAATTACTCTGCATCAAAGGGCGGGGTAATTGCATTAACAAAAACAATGGCACGTGAGTTGGCATCAAGAAATATAAATGTAAACGCGATCGCACCTGGATTTATCAAAACGGCTATGACCGAAAAACTTTCCGACGAGCAGAAAAAAAAAATGACCGATTTGATACCGCTTGCCAGATTAGGCGAAGCACAAGATGTGGCAAATATAGCAGCATTTTTATGCACCGATGAATCATCATATATTACAGGAGAAGTTATTTCCGTCAACGGCGGGATGTACATGTGAAAACGGCAGGTAAAAGGTCTAAATTAAAGGTATAAATTGAACATTTTATTTTTAACCTTTAACCTTTAGCTTGATTTTATTGGGGGTGTTTTATGGCAGATGTAGAAACGAAGGTAAAGGAAATTGTGGCGGAACAGTTGGGCGTAGATGCGGCAAAAGTCGTTCCCACAGCATCGTTTATAAATGACTTGGGAGCCGATTCGCTTGACACAGTTGAACTTGTTATGGCTCTTGAAGAGTCATTCGGGATTGAAATTCCGGACGAAGAAGCATCAAAAATCACAACCGTAGTCCAAGCAATTGATTATATAAACGCACACGCAAAACAATAAAGGCAGAGAATTAGTTTATACGAAAGAGAATAAGAGAATTAGTAAATTAGGTAGAAGATTTTATCTAATTCTCTAATCTCTAATTCTCTGGTGTTACTGGGGGTTATTATGCAAAAAAAGGTTGTAATTACCGGACTGGGTGTGATATCCCCAATCGGTATCGGCAAAGAGGATTACTGGAAGGCGCTGATGGACGGAAAATCGTCGGCAGCGACATTGACCCATTTTGATACCACTAATTTTTCGTCCAAGTTCGGATGCGAAATTAAAAATTTCAATCCGGAAGATTTTATAGATAAGAAAAAAATCAAAAGGATGGACAGGTTTGTCCAGTTTGCAGTGGCGGCGGCCAAACTGGCAGTAGCGGATTCAAAAATTGATCTCACAAAAGAGAACCCGGAAAGATGCGGGGTAATCGTCGGCAGCGGAATTGGCGGGATACAGACGATTGAAGACCAGGCAAGGGTTCTTTTTGAAAAGGGACCCGGAAGAATCTCGCCGTTTCTTATTCCGATGCTTATCACAAATATGGCGCCGGCGGAAATTGCTATGATGTTCGGTGTTCGCGGGCCGAATTACGCCCTTACCTCCGCTTGCGCATCGTCCACACACTCAATAGGCGATGCTCTGCGGTTGATGAGATACGGAGATATGGATGTCGCTATCGCCGGTGGGAGCGAGGCGGCAATAACGCCATTGGGCTTCGGCGGATTTTGCGCAATTAAAGCGCTCTCAACAAGAAATGACGCTCCGGAAAAGGCCTCCCGTCCTTTTGACGCACAGAGAAACGGTTTTGTTATGGGTGAAGGTGCGGGAATGGTAATTCTTGAGACGGAAGAACACGCAAAAGCGAGAGGTGCAAAAATATACTGCGAACTTGCCGGCTACGGCGCTACCGACGACGCTTATCACATAACGGCGCCGGAACCAAACGCCGTGGCATCATCAAAATCAATGGAATTGGCAATAAAAGACGGCGGACTATCTCCCGGAGATATTGATTATGTAAATGCGCACGGAACATCTACGGGACTCAACGACAAAATCGAAACGATGGCAATAAAAAAGGTTTTCGGCGAACACGCAAAAAAACTGGCAATATCCTCTACTAAATCAATGACCGGACACCTTCTGGGAGCGGCAGGCGCGGTGGAAATTATTGCAACGGTGCTGTGTATGGAAAGGGGCTTTATTCATCCGACGATAAATTATGAATTTCCTGACCCGGAATGCGACCTTGATTATGTGCCGAATAAACCAAGACAAAAACAGATAAACGCTGCAATTTCCAATTCACTCGGTTTCGGCGGGCACAATTCAACTTTGTCAGTAAAAAGATATGCTTAATGAATTGGAAAAAAAAATAAAAATAAAATTCAAAAATCCAAAACTTTTAGATATCGCACTGACTCACAAGTCATTCGCAATAGAAAATAACCTGAATGAATTTAACGAGCGGATGGAATTTTTAGGCGATTCTATTTTATCCACGGCAACCGCGGTTTATCTCTATTTGAAATATCCGGACTATGACGAAGGCAAACTCTCCAAAATAAAATCATCTTTAGTTAGCAGGACAACTCTGCAGGAAATCGCAAAAAAACTTAAACTCGGAAAATTCGTAAAAATCTCCAAGTCGGAAGAATCAACCGGCGGGCGGGAAAAAGAATCAATACTTGCCAACACAATGGAAGCCGTTATCGGCGCTATCTTTCTGGATGCGGGTTACAAAAAAGCGGAAAAATTTATTCACGGACTATTAAACAAGCAAAAAATCAATCCTTCGGATTTTAAGTCGGAACTTCAGGAAGTAATCCAATCAAAACACAAAACGATACCGGTTTATACCGTTATAGACGAAAAGGGACCCGACCATGATAAAACATTCAAGATAGAGGTTCGCATCGGTAAAAAACAATTAGGAATTGGACTGGGTAAATCAAAAAAAGAAGCGGAACAGAACGCTGCAAAAAATGCGTTTGATAAAATGAATTAAAGGAGTAAAAAAAACAATGGACTATTTTTTAACTGACGAACAAAAAATGATTGTTGAACTGGCAAGAAAAGTTGCGCAGGAAAAAATCAAACCGGTCCGGCGGGAATTTGACGAAAGCGGCGAGTTCCCGTGGGAAATTGTAAAGGAACTTTCACAGGCCGACCTGATGGGACTTTATATTCCGCAGGAATACGGCGGGTTCGGAGGCGGGGTGATGGAGTTATGCATTTCTGTTGAGGAATTGTGCAAGGTTGACGGCGGCATAGCACTTTCTCTCGCGGCGACGGCATTGGGAACATTTCCTATAATTATATTCGGCACCGACGAGCAGAAGAAAAAATATCTTCCAAAAATCGCAAAAGGGGAATCACTCGCTGCATTCGGCTTAACTGAGCCGGAAGCCGGAAGTGATGCCGGAGCAACAAAAACAACCGCAAAAAAAGACGGGGATTTTTACATATTAAACGGGACAAAATGTTTTATCACAAACGGCGGAGTTGCAGAAATTTATACGGTAATTGCTATGACCGATAAATCAAGAGGTTCACGCGGAGCATCTGCGTTTATAGTAGAAAAAGGCACGCCAGGATTTTCATTCGGAAAAAAGGAAAACAAAATGGGGATACGGGCATCTGCAACCTGCGAACTGATATTCCAGGACTGCAAAGTCCCAAAAGCAAATCTTTTAGGCAGAGAAGGTGCGGGCTTTCTCGTCGCGATGAAAACACTTGACCAATCAAGACCCGGAGTTGCCGCACAAGCATTAGGCATTGCCGCGGGCGCGTTAGATGAAGCAGTTGAATATGCGAAAACAAGAAAACAGTTTGACCATCCGATTTCGTCGTTCCAGGCGATACAACATATTTTAGCAAATATGGCGACCGATGTTGAGGCGGCGCGGGCGTTGATTTACGCTGTGGCAAGAGCAATTGACAAAGGCGACAAAGATGTTTCCGGTGCATCCGCGATGTGCAAACTTTTCGCTTCCGATGTAGCAATGAGGGTTACAACGGATGCGGTTCAGGTTTTCGGCGGATACGGTTATATGAAAGAATATCCGGTAGAAAAAATGATGCGGGATGCAAAAATCACCCAAATTTACGAAGGAACAAACCAAATCCAAAGAAATGTAATCGCCCTTGACCTAATCAAAAAATCCGCAAAGAAAAAGTAAAGGAGGTTTTCAAATGACCATTGCTAAACAGCAAATTCATAATTTAGTTAATGAACTTCCTGAAAAAATTGATATTGATGATTTGATGTATCGGATTTACCTGCTAAAAAAACTTGAATCTGCAGAAGAAGATATTCGTAAAACCCGTGTTATACCGCATTCAAAAGTTGTTAAGGAAACTTCAAAATGGTTCAAGTAAAATGGACAAAACAGGCATTTTACGATTTGAAAGAAATTCACGATTTTATAGCGAGGGACTCGGTTCAATACGCAAAAATACAGGTTGAGAGAATTTTAGATGAATCTCTAAAACTTTCTCATTTTCCGTTAATCGGCAGGCATGTCCCTGAATTCCCCGACTTGCCATATAGGGAAATAATCGTCGGAAATTACAGGGTAATTTACAAAGTAAAGGAAAAACAAAATTGCATTTTTATTATGTCTATCGTTCACGGCAGACAGTTGCTTGATAAAGCAAATAAATTAAAACATAATTTATAATAAAAAAATCCGCAAAAAAGAAATAATTTTTTTGCCGTTGTAGTCGCGAATTTATTCGTGCTTAATAAAAATGTCAAATGTCAAGATTTGACCCCAACTACCTTTAAAAAACATATGAAATATCTTGTAAATTTAATTAATCTCGCGTTGGGAGAGAATAAAAAGAGATTTATAGAAAATAATCGGGACGGAGATTATTAAAATAAAAAACAAATGAATATTATTGTACTAATCAAACAGGTGCCGGCGACGACTGATGTGAAAATTGACGAAAAAACCGGAACTCTCAAAAGAGAAGGCGTTGAGGCACAGGTAAATCCGTTTGACCTTTACGCCGTTGAAGAAGCGATCCGGCTGAAAGAAAAATACACCGGAAAGGTTATCGTTTTGACAATGGGACCTCCGCAGGCAGAAAAGGCGCTCCGCGAATGTCTGGCGATGGGCTGCGACGAAGCGGTGCTTGTTTCCGACAGGGAATTCGCCGGAAGCGACACTTGGGCAACCGCTTATACGCTGGCGCAGTCAATTAGAAAAATTGAAAATTATGATATAATTCTCTGCGGGAAACAGGCAATTGACGGTGACACAGCACAGGTTGGTCCCGGCGTTGCCGAAATGCTTGATGTTCCTCACATTGCTTATGTCAAGAAAATTGAGAAAATAGAGGACGGAAAAATTACAGTTGAAAGAATGATGGAAGACGGTTATGATTTGATTGAATCGCCGACACCGTGTCTTTTAACCGTCGTAAAAGAAATAAATAACCCGCGGCTGCCGTCTTTACGCGGAATGATGTTTTCAAAAAAAGCGGAAATTAAACATTTCACCGCAAAAACAATTGAAGCCGACAAAACAAAAATAGGAATTGCCGGCTCACCGACCAATGTGATGAAAGTTTTTTGTCCGCCGGCGAGAACCGGTGGAGAAAGAATTGCCGGTGAACCGCCGGAACAAGCAACTAAACTAATTATAAAATTAAAAGAGGCAAAAATTATATGAGTAAAATCTATGTAATATCTGAAAAATGTTTCGGGTGCGGGCTGTGTGTGAAATCCTGTCCTTTTTCCGCAATCACACTGACCGTAAGACCGGATAAAAAACTGAAACTTGCGGTTATTGACGAAATGAAATGTAATTTCTGCGGGGCATGTCTTGATGCCTGTAAAAAATATCAGGCAATTATTATTGAAAAAGACGACATCAGCGTAAAAACCGTAGATAAATCGCTCTACAAAAATGTCTGGGTATATGCGGAACAGCGACACAGTGAAATTTCGCCGGTAGTATTTGAACTTTTAGGCAAGGGAAGGGAACTCGCCGACAAACTCAAAGTTAAACTCTGTGCCGTTTTGATGGGCAACAAAATTGAAAGCAGGGCAAAAGAACTGATTGAACACAATGCTGATAAGGTTTATGTTTTTGATGATGAAATGCTAAATGAATTCCAAGACGACCCTTATTCGGAACTTTTATCTCAACTTATCGGGGAAGAAAAACCGGAAATAATTTTGATGGGTGCGACAAATATAGGACGCAGTTTTGCATCACGGGTTGCGGCGAAAATTCACACGGGCTTAACAGCTGACTGCACGGGGCTTGATATTGAGCCGGAAACAAGAAATCTTATGCAGACAAGGCCTGCTTTCGGCGGGAATATTATGGCGACCATTTTAACAAAAAATCACAGGCCGCAGATGGCTACCGTCAGGCATAAAGTTTTCAAAAAAGCAGAAAAAAATCCTAATAAAAAAGGTGAAATAATCAAAAAAACTTTTGACGGAGCGAAAATAAAAAACAGAACGAAATTTTTACAATTTGTCGCCGATGTCTCTCAAAAAGTGAACCTTGCCGAAGCCGACATCATCGTGTCAGGCGGAAGAGGACTCGGAAAACCGGAAGGATTTTTGCTGATTGAAGAGTTTGCAAAAGCAATAGGCGGGGCAGTAGGCGCCTCTCGTGCGACAGTTGACGCAGGATGGATAGCATATTCTCATCAGGTAGGACAAACGGGAAGAACGGTCGCGCCGAAACTTTATGTTGCCTGCGGAATTTCAGGACAGATTCAGCACCTCGTCGGAATGCAATCGTCGGACATAATCGTCGCCATAAACAAAGACCCGGAATGCCCGATGATGAAAATCGCCACCTACGCCATAGAAGGCGACCTATATCAGATAATCCCGGAAATCGTTAAAGAGTTAAACAAATAATTAGGAAGTTTGAATGTCCGGCGAGGGTTGTTTGACGGCATTCATCGTGCATTTGCCTTCAAAGACGGCGCCTTCGTGGATTGAAAGCGTCTGTGCTTTTATATCGCCGAAAACCTGCGCGGTTGATAAAAGTTCAAGATTGTTTGATGCAACTACATTCCCGGAAACTTCGCCGCCGATAATAACCGACTCGCCGTTCAAATCACCTGCAACTTTTCCGGTTTTTCCGACGATAACTCCAACGGCTTTTAGTATGTGACCGGAAACTTCACCGTCAACGCGAATGGTTCCTTCCGACGACATATCACCTTTTACATCAGTACCCTCTGCGATAATTGTTTCAATTTTTCCGATTGTTTCTTTTTTTCCGAACATTTTGCCTCCGATTATTTCAAAATTGCTTCTGTCAAATATCTTTTCGGATTTAGTGCCCTGTTATTTTTCCATATCTCATAGTGAAGATGAGGGGCGGTCGCATAACCAGTAGAACCGATAAATCCTATTGTCTGACCTCTTTTAACTTTCTGCCCCTGTTTTACAAGAATTTTTGAGCAATGACCGTATCTCGTCATAAAACCCCACTGGTGCTCAAGTACTATCAATTTTCCGTAGCCGGGCTGCCAGTCGGCAAGAATCACCTCTCCGGCGGCGGGGGATTTTATAGGGTCGCCTCTTTCAGCCGCAATGTCAATTGCGAGATGTATCTCTTTATACTTTTTTATAGGATGTATGCGGGGTCCAAACCCGCAGGTTATTCTTCCGTAAACCGGCCATTGACACGGGGTTGCCGACCATCTGGATTTTTCATTTTTGATAAAATTGCTTGATTCGTCAAAACTTTTTTTGAGGTCCTGCGTTTCCGATGTGAGGGCAGATACATGTTGTTTGAACTCCTGCAGCATAATTGAAAGTTTTTTTTCGGTTAGATATTTTGTGATTCTTTCAAGTTCGTCTACGGTGGGACCACCCGACTGAATAACCGCCTTTTTGCTTTTAAGCCCGATAATCTTTCTCGTTTCCCTGTCCATCTCTCTTAAATTATCAGCCATCTGTCTCACCTGGAGCATCTCTTTTGCAAAATATTCCGATTCTTTTGCGAGCATCCTGTTTTCCGTTTTCATCGCCCAGTAATCAATCTGTTTATGAATGATAAGTCCTGCCCAGGCAAAAACTCCGACAAAAATAAAAAACATTACTATCAAAAATTCTTTTGAAACATCAAGCGTGATTGGTCTGGATGTGGAGTGCGGCACAATCATCACCGTCAGCATTTTGTGTTTTGTTTTTTTCATTTTCATAAAAACCCCCGATAAACAGCAAGTTAAAAGTAAAAGGTGAAAAATTTTAATGATTAATTGCTTCCAATATAAGTATAGACAATTTCCAGCATTTTGTCAAGAATTATATTGATTTTTGAGAGAAAAAATAATATACTATAAAAATTATGGAAATTCCAAAGATTTACGAACCGAAAGAAGTTGAAGCAAAATGGCTGAAAGAGTGGCAAGATTTAAAACTTTTTCATTCCGAGCCGGACACATCAAAAAAATCATTTTCTATCGTAATTCCTCCGCCTAATGTCACCGGATCGCTTCACATAGGCCACGCCTTAAATAATCTCCTGCAAGATATAATTATCCGTTTCAAAAGAATGAACGGATTTAACGCTTGCTGGATCCCCGGAACCGACCACGGCGGAATTGCCACGCAAAATGTAATGGAAAAGGAACTCAAAAAACAAGGCAAAAAACGGGATGATTTTACCCGCGAAGAATTTGTCAAAATGATGGAAGTTTGGGCTGAAAAAACCGGCAAAACAATCATATCGCAACTTCACAAATTGGGATGCTCCTGCGACTGGGACAGATTATGTTTTACGATGGACGAAAAACGAAAAAAAGCGGTGAATTATGCGTTCATAAAACTTTACGAAAAAGGGCTGATTTACAGGGCTACGCGGTTCGTTGATTGGTGTCCGCGATGCGAGACCGCCCTCAATGAAAGCGAATACGAGCAGGAAGATGAAAAAGGAAAACTTTGGTATGTCAAGTATCCGATACAAAATGAACCGGAAAAATTTATAACGGTCGCTACTACCCGTCCTGAAACTATGCTCGGCGACACCGCAGTTGCCGTAAATCCGAATGATGAAAGATATAAAAAATTGGTCGGCAAAAATGCTGTTCTGCCGCTTGTCAACCGGCTAATTCCTATAATTGCCGACGAATCGGTTGATATGAAATTCGGAACTGGCGCTGTAAAAATTACGCCGTCGCACGACCTCAACGACGACGCTATGGCAAAACGGCATAACCTCGCATACATTGATGTGATTGATAAAAAAGCAAAAATCACATCAAATATAGTACTTGACTTAAAAAAACAATCTATAAAAAATAACGAGGTCTCCGACTTAATCGGCAAAGACAGGGACGAAGCAAGAAAAATTCTTGTGGAACTGCTTAAAGAAAAACAATTTTTGGAAAAGGAAGAAAACTATACCGGACCAAAAAAAAGATGTTACAGATGCGATACGATTGTTGAATCATTTAATTCAAAACAGTGGTTTTTGAAAATGTCGGATATGGCAAAGCGGGCAATAGATGTTGCAAAAAACGGAGAAACAAAATTTTTCCCCGATAAGTGGTTGAAACCTTATCTTCTCTGGCTTGAAAACCTAAAGGACTGGTGCATTTCCCGCCAGATATGGTGGGGACACAGGATTCCGCTTTGGTATTGTAAAAATTGCGTTGAAAAAATTGAAGATGTCACATCCGATATAAAAGGTGTTTATGCATCCCAAACAAAACCGAACAAATGTTCGGTCTGCGGAAAATCAGATTTCATACAGGATTCAGATGTATTGGATACTTGGTTCTCGTCGGCATTATGGCCGATGTCCGTTTTCGGTTGGCCCGACGAAACAAATGAACTAAAATATTACTATCCTACAAATGTTCTGGTTACGGGTCACGAAATACTTTACCTGTGGGTTGCAAGAATGATTATGACGGGATTAGAATTCAAAAACGAAGTACCTTACAGTGATGTTTATATTCACGGAATAGTCCGCGACAAAAAAGGCAAAAAAATGTCAAAATCATTAGGCAACGTAATTGACCCTTTAACCATTATGGAAAAGTACGGAACAGACGCCTTGCGGTTTGCGCTTGCTTATCAGGGAATTCCCGGGCGGGATATGCAGATTTCCGACGAGAATTTTGTAATGGCGCGAAATTTTGCCAACAAATTGTGGAATGTTTCAAGATTTGTTCTGATGAATATGGGAACACGGATGACACAGATAAAAGACGCTGATGACACAGATAAAGAATTGACAGACAAATGGATTTTGTCGGAGTTAAATCTTACGATAAAAAATGTCACCGAAGCAATAGAAAATTACAATCCGTCGGAAGCATCACGGCTTTTGTATGAATTTATCTGGTCAAAATACTGCGACTGGTATGTTGAGTTTTCAAAGACACGGCTTTACGGAAATGATGAAAAAACGAAAGAAGCGGTGCAGAAAATTCACATTGAAGTTCTTGAAAACATATTAAAACTTCTCCATCCGATAATGCCGTTTATCACGGAGGAAATTTTTCAGAACATTACGGAACAGAAAAAAAATATTATGGTTTCCGACTATCCGAAATTTGACGGAACAAAAATCAACAAAACCGCGGAAAAGGAAATTCAAAAAGTAATAGAAATAATTACCGCCGTAAGAAACATCCGTTCCGTTATGAATATAAAATTATCGGATACCGTTGATATCGTAGTTAAAATAAACTCAAAAGAGACGGAAAAAATTATATCTGAAAATAAACATTATATAAACTCACTGGCAAAAATCGGCAAAATTGATTTCACAAAAAGTTCGCAAAAACAAAATCATTCCGCTTCGGCAATTGTAGGCGATGTTGAAATTTTTGTTCTTTTAGAGGGCAAAATTGATTTTGAATTAGAAAGAAAACGGCTTGAGGCACAACTCATAAAAATAAATCATGAACTGCAAACTTACGAAACAAAAATATCAAATAAAAATTTCATGGAAAAAGCCGACCCCGAGGAAGTGTTCCGGGTAAAACAAAAGTATCAAGAAACACAAGACAAAAAGAAAAAGATAGAAGATATCATAAAAAATTTTGGAGGAGGACTAAATGGTAAGAGATTTTAAGTTTTTGACGGTGGTTCTTTGTGGTTTTGTTTTTTCTGCCTGCGCAAGGTATGCTTTGCAACCGACAAAAGTTATTGTTCCGCAAAACATCAAAAAAATAGCAATACTGGAATTTAAAGACGACCGGACCGATAAAGAAAAACAAAAATATCAAAACCCGTCAAAAATCATTCAGGAAAAATTGATAGCGGGGCTTTCTAAAGACGGCAAATTCCAGATTATTGAGAGAGAAAACATAGACAAAATTATTGCCGAGCAAAAATTTCAGTCAACCGGTATTACCGATATAGAAACAGCGGTTCGGATAGGAAAACTTGCAAATGTTGATGCGATGATTTTCGGAAGCATCACGCAATACGGAAGAACGATTTATCCGAGAGTAAAATTAAATCTTACCGTAAAAATAGTTGAAGTGGAAACAGGCATAATAAAATCGTCGGTTGAACTCCGTGCAACAAAAAGCAACTGGTTTTATCCGATAGAACTTCTTAATGATGTCGTGGATAACGGAGTTGACAAACTGGTCAAGAAAATAACCGCGGAGAAAGTAAAATGAGAATCACTCGGAAATTGTAAGGATACAAAAAAATGTCATTAAAAAAATATAAAATTGCTCTCGCAACGCAGAATAAAGATAAGATCAAAGAAATTGAAAAGATTTTAGACGAAGGGTTTGAAATTATCAAACTGAAAAAATTTCCCAAGATAGTTGAAAACGGAAAAACTCTTGAAGAGAATGCTATAAAAAAGGCAAAAACTATTAACAAATTAACTAAAATGTTAACGCTTGCCGACGATAGCGGACTTGAAGTTAAGGCACTTGGAGGCAGACCCGGCGTTTATTCTGCAAGATTTGCCGGGAAAAGATGCAATTATTCCGACAACAACAAAAAATTGCTTAAACTTTTATCAAATGTTCCCTGTAAAAAACGAAAAGCAAAATTCAGAACGGTTGTAGCAATAATTTTTCCCAGCGGTAAATTAAAAACTGTTGAAGGTGTCGTTTCAGGTTATATTGCAACCCAGCCGAAAGGTTCAAGCGGATTTGGCTATGACCCGGTTTTCTATTATCCAAAATTAAAAAAGACATTTGCTCAACTTACAACCGCTCAAAAAAACAGAATAAGCCATAGAGCAATTGCATTCAAAAAAGCAAAAAAAATATTACGCTAAAGCATGACGGAGGTTTATTAAAATGATTCAGAGAAAAAATATCCGCGTAACAATTTTAATACTTGCAGAGGTCTACGAACCGGCTACAAACGAACTTATAACGCGGGGCAGGTTTCTGGATTTAAGCGCCGGCGGTGCGTTATTCAAAGGCGACAAACCCATAGAAAAAGACCATCTTTATAATTTCAAATTTGAGGTAAAAGACAGATATAAATTTATGTTCTCGGGAAAAAGTTCATTCTCAAAAGAAATACCCGCCGAGCAAAAATGGCTTGCCGGTATTCAATTTCAATGCACGCCTCTTGAAAAAGAAAAATTGGAAAGAATAGTGAACAGCATTAGCAAGGGTTCTTTCAACGATTTGGAAAAACTGGGAATATACTGATTGACAATTTTCAATTTATAATTTATAATTTTCAATTGCGGGGTGTAGCTCAGTCGGCTAGAGCGCTTGCTTTGGGAGCAAGAGGCCGCTGGTTCAAGTCCAGTCACCCCGACCATTCAAAATATTTTAAATTTTCAGACAAATAGTTTTCCCGCCGAAATTCGGCGAACGAATACGTTTAACTCAGTAATTCAAGCATTTTTTATTCAAAATTAGGTTCTACCTGCATTTAGTAATCGCTACCAAAATTCTCTCCTTTGTTGACAAACCAATTTTTTTTTGTTAAAATAGTAAATGATATGTCCCTGTAGCTCAGATGGATAGAGCATCTGCCTTCTAAGCAGAGGGTCGCCTGTTCGAATCAGGCCAGGGACGGGTGGTGGGTGTAGCTCAACGGTTAGAGCGCTTGGCTGTGGCCCAGGAGGCTGCGGGTTCGAGTCCCGTCACTCACCCCAATATCTAAATATTAAAAAACTTGACTTTACTTTTTTTTTTCGTATAATAGTAAAAGTAAGAAAAATGCCCGATAGGGCACGGAGGTAAATTAGATGATTGCCAAATCGGAAAAAAAGAAAATCTTGGAAGAAAACAAAATCCATTCAACCGACACCGGATCGCCGAATGTTCAGATTGCCATTATGACGGAAAGAATAAACCGTTTAACCTCTGACCACTTCAAAAAATATCCGAAAGACCATGCCTCTCGCAGAGGACTTTTAATGCTGGTCAGCAAAAGAAGGCAGCTTTTAAGTTATCTGAAAAAAACAGACCAGAAAAGTTATTCGGCAATTATAGAAAAATTGGAACTGCGGAAATAATTATTTCACAATTAATGTAGTCCCGACTGTAGGGATGAACGGAGCGAATAAAAAAATGAAAGAAATTAAAATTGACGTTGACGGTAAAACAATTACTTTGAAAACGGGCGAAATTGCAAAACAGTCGCAAGGGGCAGTGACAGTCCAGTACGGCGACACAGTGGTTTTGGCGACGGTAAATACTTCTACATCGCCGAGAGAGGGAGTAGATTTTCTTCCCTTAACGGTTGATTACAGAGAACGAACATATGCGGCGGGAAAAATTCCCGGCGGGTTTTTCAAAAGAGAAGGGAGACCTCGCGAAAAAGAAATCCTTACATCCCGGATTGTTGACAGAACCATCAGACCGCTTTTTCCGGATGGCTATTATTATGATACACAGGTAGGCATTACTCTTCTTTCCTCCGATGTTGAAAATGACTCCGATGTTTTATCTGTTATCGGCGTATCGGCGGCACTGTTACAATCTAATGCTCCGTTCACGACACCGGTTGCAGCGGTAAGAGTGGGACGGCTAAACGGCGAATTTGTAATAAATCCGACTTACACCCAAAGGGTGACATCCGATATAGACATCATAATTTCTGCAACGGAAAAGGGTATTGTTATGATGGAAGGCGGACCAGACGAAATAGACGAACCGACGATAATTTCCGCTATCAACTTCGGCTTGAAATATATCCCGGAATTGTTAAAATGCCAAAAAGAATTTATAAATAAAAATAAGCCGGCTTTTGAGATTCCCAAAATTGACGAAACGATAAAATCGGACATCACCAAAAATTATAAGGAAAAAATTGAGGCGTCCGTTCGGATTCACGAGAAAAAGGAACGGGAGCAAAAATTTGCGGAAATAAAAACAGAACTGAAAACAAAATTTCCTGAGAAAGAAAACGATGTAGAAAAAATTGTTGAGGATTTAACGCAGCAGGCAGCGAGGAATATGATAGTAAATCAGAGGGTGCGCTCCGACGGAAGAAAGCCGGATGAAATAAGACCTATTGATTGCAAACTCGGCGTACTTCCGAGAACCCACGGCTCTGCAATTTTTACACGCGGACAAACACAGGCGCTGGCTACCGCAACACTTGGCACGCCCCATGATATGCAAATAATGGACGAACTAATCGGCGAATATAAAAAAAGATTTATGCTTCACTACAACTTTCCGTCGTTTGCGGTCGGAGAAGTAAAACCTGATAGAGGACCTGGAAGAAGAGAAATCGGTCACGGAATACTTGCCGAAAAATCGCTTGAAAAGGTTCTGCCGCCGGAAGAAACATTTCCGTACGCTATAAGAGTTGTCTCCGATATTTTAGAGTCAAACGGCTCATCCTCTATGGCAACCGTCTGCGGCGGTTCATTAGCTTTAATGGATGCCGGAATTCCGATAAAATCTGCGGTTGCAGGAATCGCAATGGGACTTATAACTGCCGGAGAAAAACATGTTGTACTGACCGACATTCAGGGACTTGAAGACCATTTCGGCGATATGGACTTAAAGGTTGCAGGCACCAGAAAAGGAATTACCGGAATACAGATGGATATAAAAATTGATTCTATTGACATAAAAATGATTGAAGAGACACTGGAAGCGGCAAAACAAGCGCGGCTGAAAATTCTTGATATTATGGATAAATCTATATCTGCGCCGAGAACCGAACTTTCCGAATATGCACCGAAGATGCTCACTCTGACGGTGAATATATCAAAAATAAAAGACGTCATCGGATCAGGCGGAAAAACGATAAGAAAAATAATTCAAGAAAGCGGTGCAGAAGTAAATGTTGAAGACGACGGCAGGATTTTTATATCCGCTGAAAACGACAAATCCTTGAACATTGCAAAACAGATGATTGAAAATCTTACCGCCGACGCCGAGGTCGGAAAACTCTACAAAGGAAAAGTCGTGTCTATTATGCCCTTCGGCGCGTTTGTTGAAATATTTCCCGGTAAAGACGGGCTTGTCCACATCTCGCAGTTGGATGAAAAGCGGGTTGAAAAAGTTGAGGATGTTGTATCACTGGGTGACGAAATATGGGTGAAGGTAATGGAAATAGACAAACAGGGCAGAATCAACCTCTCGATAAAACAGGCAGCACGCGAAATGGCAAAAAAGTAAAAGAAATTCCTGAAATTCTTTCCGCATTTGAGTTTATGAAAGCGGAGGGGCTTTCCGAAATTGAGTTTGATTCCGACGATACAAAAATTCACATAAAGCGGAAAAGTGAGAAACCGCTTTTTTCTGTAAAACACGTTCAGAAGAAAGAAGAGGAAATTTACAAAACCGCCGAAAGTATAAAATCGCCGTTGTCCGGAACTTTTTATGCCGCAAGCAAACACGGAATGCCGCCCTTTGTTAATGTCGGTGATACCGTTGATGAAGGTGCAACTCTTTGCATAATTGAGGCAATGAAAGTTATGAACGAAATAAAAGCAGATGCAAATTATAAAATCTTAAAAATACTTGCAACAACCGGCAAACCCGTGTCTGCCGGTGAAGTGCTTTTTCTCGCAAAACTGTTATAAAAAGGCAATTAAGAATTGAAAATTGAAAATTAAGAATTGTAGATTTTGACATTTTAATTCTTAACTCTTAATTCTCAATTTGTAATTGCTGTTATGGGGAGGTGGCATTATGCTGAGCGAAATCGGGATTACTTCCGGACAGATCTGGAAATATCTTGACAAAAACGGCGAAGTGACGGCGTTGAAACTCAAATCCGCACTGGGTATTACTAATACCGTTCTTTATATGGGAATCGGATGGCTCGCGCGCGAAGGAAAGATTAATGTTGTTGAATACGCAAAGGGCTATAAAATCTCCTTAAAAAAATAAAGGTCGCTCTTGAATTGTCTCGCGGAACCGCTGTTCCCGACGATACGTCGGGACGCTCTGACTCGCTCGTCCCTCTGAATGTGTAATCGGGACTCCGCGAAGTTCCGCTCAACAACTCCCTCGCTCCACGCGATTAAAGGTAACTAAATAAATTAATAATGACATTTTTTGAATCAACTTTTCTCGGGCTGGTTCAGGGGCTTACCGAATTTCTTCCTGTATCATCCAGCGGTCATCTTGTAATAATACAGAAATTGTTAAATCTCGGCAAACAAATTGAGTTTGATGTTTTTTTGCATTTCGCAACGCTAATCGCTGTTTTGATTTTTTTCAGAAATGATATTTTGGAAATATTAAAAGGAGTTTTTGGAAAGAGCGAAGCGGGATTAAAAACTTTAATCGGGATTATAGCCGGCTCTGTTCCGACGGCAGTCATCGGACTTTTGTTCAAGGATTTTTTTGAGGAAAAATTTTCCCAACCGAAAACAGTTACCGCAATGTGGATTGTAACCGGTTTTATTCTATGGGTTTCTTCAAAATTTTCAAAGTCGGACACCGTTGATAAAAATTACTCAAATACAAAAATCACAGATTTTCTGCTGGTCGGCCTGTTTCAGGGTATAGCAATAATGCCGGGTATTTCACGGGCGGGAATTACGATTTCCGCAGCACTTTTATTAGGGTTCAATCGGAACTGGGCGTTCAAATACTCAATGCTTTTGTCGGTTCCTGCAATTCTCGGTGCTGGATTATTAGAACTTAAAAACTTTTCCGTTAATACAAACATTCTTGCGGGCGGAATTGTTGCAATAATTTCGGGAATCTTAGCACTTTACATTTTATCAAAAATTGTTATCGGAAAAAAATTCCATCTTTTTTCATATTATCTCTGGACGGTCGGTATAATAGGACTGCTATTTTTATGAAACGAAAAGATATTCGCGGGTTTATATTGTTGACGGTAGGAGTTCTTTTTTTATGGTTTCTTTTTTATCCGCAACAGGCAGGGTGGCTTGGTAAAAATGTAAGATACGGCTTGCGTTATATCTTCGGTATGGCATCATATGTTTTTCCGCTGGTAATTCTCTGGATAGGAACAAAACTTCTCTTTAATAAAAAACTTAACAACACAAATTTAAAGCTTGTTTCGGATATTTTGATTTTATGGTCACTGTGCACTATTCTTTCTTTGTCAACGGCAGACGCACCAGAAAAAAATTTCGGCGGGTTTATCGGCAAATACTCGGAAATAGGAGTTAAAAAAATCGTAGGAAATTTCGGCGGATGGGTTTTTTCCTTCGGCGTTTTAATTGTATCGGTCTTTCTCACAACGGGAATTTCTTTTGACGATTTTTCCGATTTTTTGTCAAAATTATTCAAACCAAGAAAACGAAAATTACTGGAAAATACGATAGAATTACCGAAAGAACTGCCGAAAGTTATTGTGCCAAAACCTGTTGAAATTAAAAAAGAAGAACCTGTAATATTTAAACAACAAAAAGAACCAAAAATCATAAAAGAAAAACCTGCGATTAAATCTGAACAGGTATTTCAGACGAAAGAAAAAAAGCGGGAGAGTTCAAAATCGCAAGATACCGTTATAAAATATGAACTGCCGTCACCCGAACTTTTAGATGAACCGAAAAAAGTTGAAACACAGATAGTAGAAGATGAACTCCGCGGCTGTGCGGATAAACTCATAAAAACGCTTGCCGATTTTGACATCTCTGCGACTATTGATTCAATAAATCCGGGACCTGTGATAACAAGATACGACATTTTCCTCGCGCCCGGCACAAAAGTCAATTCAATAATAAACCTTTCAAACGACATTGCTTTAACAATGAAAACGGAATCAATACGGGTGCTGGCGCCGATACCGGGAAAATCCGCCGTAGGCATTGAAATTCCCAATCCCAAACAGGCAATCGTGGGAATAAAAGACATAATCACATCAAAAAAATTTACAGAATCAAAATCGCTTCTAAACTTTGCTCTGGGAAAAACTACCGCCGGAGAACCGTTCTGCGATGATTTGGCGCCGATGCCGCATCTTTTAATAGCGGGTTCAACGGGAAGCGGAAAATCCGTCTGCATAAACTCAATAATAATGTCACTGCTCTTCAGGGCAAAACCCGACGAACTGAAATTTCTTTTGATTGACCCGAAGCGGCTGGAACTTCCGATATATGAAAATATTCCGCATCTATATGTGCCCGGCAAAAAACCGGAAAATGTCTCGGTGATTACCGACGCTAAAGAAGCGGCAAACGCGCTGAAACTTTTGGTTAAAGTGATGGAACACCGTTATAAAACATTCGCCAAAAAAGCGGTAAGAAACATTGACGGCTATAACGAACTGATGACAAAAGAGGGAGGAAAAAAAGAATACTACATCGTCGTAATAATTGACGAACTTGCCGATTTAATGCTGATTGCTTCAAATGATGTTGAGGAATCCATTATGCGGTTGGCACAGATGGCAAGGGCGGTAGGAATTCATCTGGTTCTTGCGACACAAAGACCGTCGGTGAATGTTATTACAGGCGTGATTAAGGCAAATCTTCCCGCAAGAATTGCATTCCAGGTTCTGTCAAAAACCGACTCCCGTGTTATTTTGGACGTCAACGGTGCGGAAGATCTTTTAGGACGTGGCGATATGCTTTATCTTCCGACGGGTTCTTCAAAACCATTGCGTTTGCAAGGAAATTATGTCTCGGTGAAAGAAATTGAACGCGTAGTGAACTTCATAAAAAAGCAAGCGAAACCGGATTATGAGGATATTTTTGAAACAATTGTTGCGTCCGAAAAAAAGGAAATGTCTGAAGAATCAAAATATGAATTAGTTAAAGCACTTAAGTTCGTTCTTGAAAGAAAGAGAGTGTCTTATGATTTACTTAAAACGGGCGAGGGTGCAAATTTTGGCAACAAAGCAGCAGACATTTTAAGCCGTCTGGAAATGGGAGGTTTTATCCATAAACCGGAGGGCACGAACAGATGGGAAGTTTTTACAGATAAAATTGAAGAATTTTTAAGCAAAGAGGGGAAATTATGAAAAAAATATTCTTGTTTGCTTCTTGCTTCTTACTTCTTGCTTCTTGTTCGGTATTTGCCGCTGCAGTTGATGAACTACTGAAAAATATGGACGAAGCGGATTTAAAAATTTCTGATGTTTCATTTTCATTCAAACAGGAAATTTTAATCACACTTACGCAGGAAAAATCAAATATCACGGGAGAGGCAATTTTCAAAAAACCGGATTTATTTAAGATTGAACACTCAAAACCGGAAAAACAAATTGTTGTTTCCGACGGCAAAAAGATATTTTTTTATCAAAAAGAGTTTAATCAGGTTATGATTGACGACTGGAAATCACTGTCGGCAAAAGGTAATTTCCCGAAAGGTATCTTTAATTTTAGCAAAGCGTCATCCACAATTTCAGATTTAAAAAACAGCTATTTTATTTTACTTTCCGAAAATGACGAGACAGAAAAATTTTATGTGCTTTTACTTACATTAAAAAATCAGCCGCAGGCTATAAAAATAAAATTGTGGATTTCCAAAGAAACATATCTCTGCGAAAAAACGGAAATGAAATCCGAAACTGTTATATCAACGGTAATAATTACAGATATAAAAACAAATAAAGGAATGAAAGATTCATCATTCAGGTTCAAAATTCCAAAAGGCGCACAAATAATATTATCACCATTTTAATTATGGATATCGGTTCAAAATTAAGAGAGAAAAGACAGGATTTGGGACTATCCGTTGAAGATGTCTCAGCCAGAACTTTAATCAACATAAAATATCTCAATGCGATTGAAGAAAATAAATTCTCCGAAATACCGGCAGAAGTAATGACCTTGGGATTTCTAAGAAACTACTCTACTGTCTTGGGGCTGAATCCCGATGAAATTATTTGCGAATACAAAAAATCAAATCTCATACAATTTCCGAAAATTACCACAGTAAGAATTAAGAGTGGGCCTGTCAAAAAAAATATAAATATAAAAATCATCCCTGTCTTAATAACTGTGGTCGGCGCATTATTGATATTCGGCTTAATTAAAATGATTTCAAATATTGTAAAATCCGATAAAATTTCAGAAACGACGTCCGGGACGGTTGCAATCAAAAAAAATCATCTTGAAATCCAAACAACTGATAGCGTGTGGATACGGATAAAAGAAGGCGAAAATCCGATTTTTGAAGGAATAATTCCGCCTAATACAATAAAAACTTTTGAGTCGGCAGAACAATTCAGTTTGCGAATAGGAAATCTATCAGGAATAGCGGTTTCTCTAAACGGAACACCTGTTGAACTGCCTAAGGGTAAACTGGTCGGAGAAATAAAATTACCATGAATATTGCAAATAAAGTCACTCTTTTAAGAATTTCGCTCGTACCGTTTTTCATATTTTTTATGATTTACGATGAATTTTTTATGCGGGCGGCTGCTTTGCTTATTTTTGTAATTGCATCCATAACGGATACGATAGACGGCTATCTCGCAAGAAAATATAAAACGGTTACCGATTTCGGAAAATTTATGGATCCCTTGGCGGATAAACTTTTAGTGTCGGCGGCATTCATATCATTTATTGAAATAAGCGAACTTTATGTTCCTTCGTGGATGGTTATCGCTATAATTTCCAGAGAGTTTATCATAACAGGTTTGCGTTCTCTTGCTGCAACAAAAAATATAATAATACCTGCCGCAGTTGCGGGCAAATTTAAAACCACAATACAGATGATAACAATTATTACGATTCTTGTAATTTTATGCATAAACTCATTGTTCCGGGAATTCATCAAAATAGATCCTCACACAATTCCTATTCTTAAACTTACACCTTTCATCTTGATGTTCATAACCACAATCCTGACTCTAATTTCTGGATTAAGCTATATCTTCAAACACAAATATCTTTTTTTGAAAAATGAATGATTTTTTGATAAAATTTTTTGCGACAGGTTTTGGTGTCGGTTATATTCCAAAAGCGCCCGGAACTTTTGCTACGCTTTTTGCGGCGGCAATTTGGTGGTATCTGCCGACAACAACTTTTTTTATTGTTAGTTTTTTCGTATTCATAACAGCATTTTTCGTATGCGGGAAAGTAGAAAAATTATTCGGTATAAAAGATGACCAAAGAATAGTTATTGATGAAATTGTTGGTTATTTTTTTTCGGTTATTTTCTTGCCAAAAACATTTTTTGTGTTAATTTCAAGCATAATTTTATTCAGGTTTTTTGATATTAAAAAACCGTTGTTTATTAAAACTTCCCAAAAAGCAGAGGGGAGTGTCGGAATTATAGCAGATGATTTGCTCGCCGGTATTATTTCAATTCTTTTAATCACAATTATTCTTTTTTTATGGAAATAATTAAAATTCCCGTAGGTTATCTTGAAGCAAATTGTTATATTATTTTTGACCAGGATTCAAAAGACGCTGTTATTATTGACCCGGGGGACGAAGCGGAAAAAATTTTATCGGAAATTAATATAAGAAAAATAAAACCATCTGCAATAATAAACACCCACAATCATTTTGACCACACAGGTGCAAACAACGAAATAAAACAAAAAATTAATATAAAACTTTACCGTCCGGGAAAAGATGAAGAAATAAAAAACTTCGGATCCTTACCTGAGATAAAATTTCTTTTAACACCTGGGCATACCCGTGACGGATTATGCATCCTTGTTGAAAATCATCTTTTTTCCGGCGACACATTATTTGCAAATTCCGTCGGCAGAACAGATTTGGCAGGAGGAGATTTTAACCAACTTACGAATTCAATTAAAACAAAAATTTTAACACTTCCCGATGACACCATCGTTCATCCCGGGCATGGTCCTGATACAACTATTGAAGCAGAAAAAAAATCCAATCCTTTCCTTAAATAATCTATGCAAGTAATAGAATATCTGAACAGTTTTATCTCATACATTTCCGTAGAAAAAGGACTTGCCAAAAATACTGCAATAGCATATAAGCGGGATTTAGAAAGTTATTTTGAATATCTTAAAAAACATTTTTTAACTTTACTTGATATTGCCGAAGACCAGATAATGGATTATCTCTGGGAAAGAAAACTTTTAAAAAAATCAGCGGCGACAATTTTCAGGGAACAGGAGGCAATAAAGGGATTTTATAAATTTCTTTTTACCGAAGGTTATATAAAGATAAATCCTGCGGCTCAATTAAAATCTCCTAAACTTGAAAAATATCTGCCGGATACATTAACGATTGAAGAAGTGGAGAAACTTCTTGAAACACCGGATTTAACAAAACTTAAAGACATTCGTGATAAAGCAATTCTGGAAACTCTTTATGCAACGGGAATGCGGGTATCGGAGTTGACGGAACTGAAAATTTCAGACGTAAATCTGGACGTCGGATTTACAAAATGTTTCGGGAAAGCTTCTAAAGAAAGAATAGTTCCTATCGGATCAAAAGCAATTGAATCAATAAAAAATTATCTAACAATCCGTAAAAAAACCGATACTGATTTTCTTTTTTTGAATCCGTCCGGGGAAAAAATTTCAAGAATCTCCGTCTGGAAAATAATTAAAAAATACGCGAAACTTGCCGGCATCATAAAGAAAATATCACCTCACACGCTGCGGCATTCTTTTGCCTCGCATATTTTGGAAAGGGGGGCGGATTTAAGGACCATCCAGGAGATGTTAGGGCATTCTTCAATCTCAACGACGCAGATTTATACTCATATTGATAGAAAATTCCTCAAGCAACAGCACAAAAAATACCATCCTCGTGGATAATAGATTGGAAAATTAGAAAATTTTCTAATTTTGAAATATTCAATTTTTCACTTGACAAATTTTTTATTTTTCGTATAATATGCTCAAATGGGCATATAAGCATAAAATTGGGAGGGTTATGGAAAAATTTACAAATGTATTTAGGGCACTTTCAGATAAAACGAGGTTGAGAATTTTACATCTTTTGACTTTTAGCAAAAAGGAACTCTGTATCTGCGAAATAATGGATTCGCTGAAACTTGCGCAGTATAACATTTCAAAACACATCCGGGAACTTAAACTTACGGGGCTTGTAAAAGAAAGAAAAGAGGGCAGATTCGTATTTTATTCGTCGGTAAAACATAAAGATAGTTTTTCTAAAAACATAGTAAAATCTGTAGAATCAATAGATAATCCTGTATTTTTAGATGATAATTCCAGACTAAAAAAACGACTATTTTTAAGAAAAAACGACAAACCGGCCGGGTTTATTTGCATTAGCAAAAGGTGTAGGTAAATGAAAGAAAGAACAAAACTTATTTTAATAGTTCTCGTTTTCCTTTTAGCATATTTTCTGCCATTTAGTAATTTAAGAATGCAGGGAGCGATACTTGAATCATTCAATATGCTACAGGAATATGCCCGTCAGCATGTGCTATTATGTCTTGTGCCTGCGTTTTTTATTGCGGGAGCAATTTCTGTTTTTGTGTCACAGGCATCTGTGATGAAATATTTTGGACCCAAAGCAAATAAAATACTTTCTTATGGCGTTGCTTCGGTATCAGGCACGATACTTGCCGTATGTTCCTGCACGGTTCTGCCTTTGTATGCTGGTATTTCTAAAAGAGGAGCAGGTATCGGTTCTGCAATTGCATTTCTGTATTCAGGCCCAGCAATTAATATTCTTGCAATAATATTGACTGCAAGAGTTCTGGGAATGGAAATAGGTATTGCCAGAGCGGTAGGGGCGGTAAGTTTTTCAATAATAATCGGGTTGATAATGGCTTTTATTTATCGGAAAGAGGAATTACAAAAAACGGAAGATACTAAAATGTTTGAGTTAGAAACAGAAGAAAAAAGACCTCTTGTAAAAAACGCCGTTTATTTTTTGACTCTTGTTTTAATTCTGATTTTTGCCGCATGGGGCAAACCAGCACAACCCGTCGGATTCTGGAATTTTATTTACGAAATACACTGGTATGTTACCGTTTCTTTACTGATTTTACTCGGTTTTATTCTTAAAAATTGGTTTGAAAAAACGGAACTCAACACATGGGTTGACTCAACATGGGGATTTGCAAAACAGATTTTTCCTCTTCTTTTAGGCGGAGTTCTTGCTGCGGGATTTTTAATGGGCAGACCAGGTTTTGATAACGGAGTGATACCGAATAGATATGTCGTAATGCTTGTAGGCGGAAATTCATTGTGGGCAAATCTTTTTGCTTCAGTTTCAGGTGCTTTAATGTATTTTGCAACGCTTACCGAAATACCGATATTGCAGGGTTTAATGGGAAGCGGTATGGGTAAGGGACCTGCCCTGTCGCTTTTATTGGCGGGTCCCGCATTAAGTTTACCCAGCATGATTGTTTTAAGCAGCATTATGGGTACAAAAAAGATGCTTGTTTATGTTTCACTTGTCGTCGCTATGTCAACCATAACCGGTATGATATACGGCGGTTTATTTTAATTATGCCGGAAAAACTTATAACATTAACATTCTCTGAAAAAGAACAAATAGAGATTAGGCAGATTGCTCTTGATGATGATAAAAATTCGGCTTTGGAATTTGTAAAGAAGTTAGACAAAGAATTGCAGATAAGAAAAAATTCTCATTGCGGGCTTATGTCTGACTTTGTTAAACAAGGAGATTTTGATAAGCGGGAAAAATAAAGGGTATTAAACCCTGTGTTATCATCGCTCGCTTGAAAATAAAATGCCACATCTTAACGAGGTTAGAATTATTCAAGTACTTCCCTGCATAGCGAAGCCCGGAACAATAAGGTTTATAGCGGAACTTGACAGGGATATATCTGAAGTAATGCCATATCTTAATACTGTTTTAGACGGTGCTATCTACAATCATGAAGGACATAATATTACCCTTAAAAAAGATGACAGGTTAATAGGAATTCACGGGAGACAACTCTCCGCAGGAAAAGTCATTGACTTAAAAGATGCGGACAACCTGATAAACTGGTTTAGAGATTTGGTAAATGATACATATGACAAGAAAGACAGTATAAAACCTAATTTTGAAAGAAGAATGAGGCTGACAGTACTTGATATTTTAAAACTTATGCCTTTGACAAACTGCAAGAAATGCGGTGAAATGACTTGCACGGCGTTTACAATTAAAATAGCAAGTGAAGAAAAACATATTATGGCTTGCGCGGATTTGTTTTCAGGTAAATTTAATGAAAAAAGAGACTTACTTTTAAAAATTCTAAAAGAATGCGGATATAAAATACCATCTATTTTTGCAAAAGGAGGCGAAGAAGAATGAAACTTGAAATTTTAGGAACCGGCTGTCCGAAGTGTAAAAAACTCACAGAGTTGGTCAAAGAAGCGGTTACCGAACTCGGCATATCTGCAGAAATTTTAAAAGTAGATAAAATCAACGACATTATGAACTACGGCGTTATGATGACGCCCGCACTTGCAATTAACGGAGAGGTAAAAGTTGCAGGTAGAATTCCTTCAAAAGAAGAAATAAAAAACTTGATACAGGGTCGCAGAAATAATATGCAAAAGAAAAAAGTTCTTTTTATCTGCGTACATAATAGTGCAAGAAGCCAGATGGCGGAAGCGTTTCTGAATAAACTGGCAGGGGATAAATTTGAAGCAAAAAGCGCAGGCATTACGCCCGGGAAACTTAATCCTGTTGTCGTGGAAGTTATGAAAGAAACAGGTATTGATATTTCCGCCAATAAAACAAAAGGCGTCAGGGAATTCATTGACAGAGGCGATATATTTGACTATGTGATAACCGTCTGCGATGAATCGGGATGTCCGCTGTTTCCGGGGAATGCAGAGCAGATGCACTGGACATTTGCCGACCCGGCGGGATTTACAGGCACTGACGAAGAAAAACTGGCAAAAATCAGAGAAGTCAGAAATCAGATAAAAACAAAAATTGAGGATTGGATTAAAATTTGATAAAATTAGCGGGATACCGATATGAAATTCAAAAAAAATTTCTTGTTTATTACATTATTGTTTTGTGTTTTATCCGGATGTGATAAAAAAAATGAACCGATGCCAATCAATGAAACAAAAAATTCTCCTGTCCAATCTGTCCAAACAGAAAATGCAACTCAAAAGGTACAAACAAGCAAACTTACCGATAAATCATCGGAAAAACAAAAAATAATGGTTACCTTCATTGAACTCGGTTCAGTAAAATGTATCCCGTGCAAAATGATGCAGCCGATAATGGAAGAAATAGAAAAAAAGTATGCAGACCAAGTAAAAGTTATTTTTTATGATGTTTGGACGACGAAGGGAAAACCATATGCGGAAAAATATAAAATCCGCCTAATTCCAACACAGGTTTTTCTTGATAAAAACGGCAACGAGTATTTCAGGCACGAAGGGTTTTTCCCGAAAGATGATTTGATAAAAATTCTTGAGATGCAAAATATAAAAAAATGATAATTGAAATTTTTAACGGTTTAACAACAGCATTAAACCCTACGGGTTCACCGGCAATTGCGTTAATCTCTGCACTTATCTGGGGTGTTTTGAGCATCATTTTAAGTCCCTGCCATCTGGCAAGTATTCCGTTGATAGTCGGTTTCATAGACGAACAGGGAAAAATTTCAACAAAAAGAGCTTTTTTTATTTCTCTCATTTTTGCGGCAGGAATACTTATCACAATTGCGGCAATTGGAGTCATCACGGGTTTGCTCGGAAGAATAATGGGCGATATGGGTAAATATGGGAATTATTTTGTTGCAGTTATATTTTTTATCGTTGGATTTCATCTGCTCGGCATAATCCATTTGAATTTGAAAGGCGCAGACGCGGCTGGTTACAAAAATAAGGGACTAATGGCGTCTTTTGTTCTGGGTTTGGTTTTTGGTGTTGCACTGGGTCCCTGCACATTTGCTTATATGGCTCCGATACTCGGCATTGTATTCACAACCGCATCAACAAATTTATTTTTTGCAATAACACTGATATTTTTTTATGCCATCGGACATTGCTCCGTAATAGTTTTTGCTGGAACATTCACAGAAATTGTTCAACACTATTTAAACTGGAACGAGAAATCAAAAGGTGCTGTAATACTTAAAAAAATCTGTGGAGTGCTTGTAATATCAGGCGGAATATATTTGCTTTATATCGGATAACAATTTTGTTGCGGGAGATGTGTATGATGAATGAAATAAAAGTGGAAAGGAATCTGGGCATGTTTGAAAAGTATCTGACGGTATGGGTGATTTTATGTATTGTTCTCGGTATAATACTGGGAAAATCGGCGCCGCAAGTTGCAAAATATTTAGACGGTATGGCGATTTATGTTAACGAAGCGCCGACTGTTTCAATTCCGATTGCAATATGTCTTTTTTTTATGATGTATCCCATAATGGTAAAGATAGATTTTAAGGAAGTTCTGCAGGCGGGCAAATCTACAAAACCGGTTTTATTGACACTTTTTGCAAACTGGGCGATAAAACCTTTTACGATGTATGCAATAGCGATATTTTTTCTGGGGTATCTCTTTAAGGGATTCATCGGCATTGATGCGGTTGATTATATAAAAATGCCTCTCGGAATGGATTTGCCGGTCGGAGCAATGCACGGTGCAGGCACTGTGATTATGCAGAACGGAATAAAAATGCTGCAGATTCCGTTATGGCGGAGTTATCTTGCCGGCTGTATCCTTTTGGGCATTGCACCCTGCACCGCAATGGTTCTGGTCTGGGGTTATCTGGCAAAAGGAAATGACGGACATACGCTTATAATGGTTGCGATAAATTCATTATCAATGCTGGTTTTATACGGCCCGCTCGGCGGATTTTTGCTCGGTGTAGGCCGACTGCCCGTTCCCTGGCAGGCGCTTGTTTTATCAATTGCAATTTATGTCGCGCTTCCTTTGCTCGCCGGATATCTTTCCAGAAAATGGCTTATTAAATCAAAAGGGGAGGATTGGTTTAATAATAAGTTCATTCATCTTCTGACGCCCGTATCAATCATCTCGCTTCTTGTTACATTGATTCTTTTATTTTCCTTTAAGGGTGAAATTATTTTGACTCAGCCGCTTACAATTTTGTGGCTCGCAATTCCACTGTTTATCCAGACCAATCTGATTTTCTGGATTACCTACGGTCTTGCAAAACTGATAAAGTTAAAGTATGAAGACGCAGCACCATCAGCTATGATAGGTGCAAGCAATCATTTTGAAGTCGCAATCGCAACATCAACAATGCTTTTCGGTTTATCTTCGGGCTCATCGCTTGCAACTGTTGTTGGAGTTTTAATCGAAGTTCCCACAATGTTGTTTCTGGTCTATATCTGCAAAAAAACAAAAACATGGTTCCCGGCAGAAAGCAAGATGGCTTAATACAATGGAGATGGAAGTAATTAAAAAATAATTATTTTTATCTGAAGTGAGTAATTTCTTTGAATTTTTTGTAGCGGGTTTCAATCTCGGCGGGTTTGAGCCGTTTCATTCTTTCCAGCGAAAAATCCTCAACATTAAATGATGCCATAACGCTTCCGTAAATTACCGCTTTTCTTAAATCATGCTCGGTGGGTTTTTTGTTCAGTTTTGCGAGATAGCCGAAAAATCCGCCGCCGAAAGTATCGCCCGCTCCGGTCGGGTCAAAGACCTCTTCCAGCGGGTATGCAGGAGCGGAGAAAAATCCGCCTTTTGAAAACAACATTGAACCGTGTTCACCTTTTTTAATGACGACATATTTTAATCCGTAATCAAGAATAATTCTTCCTGCTTTTATTAAACTCGGCTGCTCGGTTAAAAGCCGCGCCTCACCGTCGTTGATTATCAAAATATCAATTTTAGAGAGAAGTTTCAGCAAGGATTGTTTTTTTATTTTTACCCAGAGGTTCATTGAATCTGCGGCAATCAATTTCGGTTTTTTTATCTGGGATAAAACATCCATCTGTAAATCAGGGTCTATATTTGCCAGGAACACATAGTCGGCATTTTTGTATGAGTCGGGAATTTCCGGTTTGAATGTTTCAAACACATTGAGGCAGGTTGAAAGCGTTTTTGCCTCGTTCATATCGTATTCGTAAGAACCGCTCCATCTGAATGTCTGACCCGCAACAGTTTTAAGCCCGTCAAGATTTATTTTTCTTGATTTTAAAAGTTCAAGATGTTCTTTTGGAAAATCACTGCCGACGACCGCAACGAGATTCACATTCGTAAAGAAACTTGCCGAATAGGAAAAATATGTGGCCGACCCGCCGAGAATGTCTTTTTTTTCTCCGAACGGCGTTTTAATAGAATCCAACGCAACCGAACCTACGACAAGAATTGACATAATTTACTCCTTTTTATATCGCGGAGCGAGGGAAAAATTTCTGAAGAGCCTCAATTTGCGACTACATTTTTAACCTCAAAGTGAGGGAGTTGTTGAGCGGAACTTCGCGGAGTTTCGCATTCGCATTCTGCGAAACGAGCGAGAGCGACAGCACAGGCTGGACACGTTTCCGCGAGATAACTCCCGAACGATATTTGGGCGCGAGAGGATTTGAACCTCCAAGCCCCTGCGGGCACTAGCTCCTGAAGCTAGCGCGTCTGCCAGTTTCGCCACGCGCCCAAACAGTGATATTTTACAAAAAATTAAAAAATTGTCAATTGTAAAAGTTAAAATGAAAAAAGTCATTGACAAAAATGTTGTTTTGTATTATAATTTTTGCAGACATTTGCAGATTTTTACGCTATAATGTCAGCGTAAATCCGAACATTAGATTAAAACAATTATTTATGTTATGATTATTTCAAATAGGAGAAAATAATGAATGATTTAATTACAGGGAGTATTATTGGTAGTAGCGGCGTAGCTCTTGGAGCAATTATTGGTTTGATAGGTAACTTTGCAAATTCAATTACCGAATATAAGAAATGGAAAGTTGATAAAAAATATAATCATTTAATTGAAACCCGTAACAAAACAGAAAAAACCTTCAATGATGTATATGAGAAGATAATAGCCGGAATGAAAACTGATTCATATGACATTTCTGCTATGACTACAATATTTAAACTTTGCCCAAAAGAGGTTTCAGAAGAATTTCTAAAATTTATGGATGATAAAAATAGGTCAATTGAAAATAGAAGAGAGCATTTATTACTGATTTCAATAAGCATGAAGGAATACTTATCTAGTTTGGACAAAAAAATTTATGCGGTAATAGATAAATAAGTTTTCGTCTAACTATCTGCTTCCGGGCGAGAATAAGCGTCTCGCCTAACACTGCCGGAGGCAAGGCGTGAACAGTTGACCGTTAACTGACATTGTAAAGTGACAGAAACAATAAACTTTAAGAACAAAAAATGCGGGACAAACGATTTGTTGCAGAACATCGGGGCGGATCACTTAAAAAAGAACAGCACTACCAGTTAATAAAATGGGCTTGCGACTGTGCGGAGCATGTCTTGCCTCTCTTCGGTGAAAAAATAGATAAGCGACTGACAAATGCACTGCGTGTGGCTAAAGCGTGGACAAAAGGAAAGGCTTCGGTTGGTGACGCAAGAAAAGCCTCAGTAGGTGCACATGCGGTGGCACGCGAATCATCAAACCCGATTGCAATTGCAGTAGCCCGCGCGGTCGGACACGCTGTTGCCACAGCCCATATGGCTGACCATTCGTTAGGACCAGCGTTGTATGCTTTGAAAGCCGTGAAAAATGCAGGCAAATCAATAGACGCGGAAAGAAAATGGCAAGACAAACAATTGCCATCAGAAATTAAGGAGCTTGTCCTGACTGCAAGGAGTAAGAAAGAGCAGGTATTTAAAGATTTAAAATAAAATCAACAATTTAATAGTATAAAATTTTATGGCTAAACTGACTTTTTACGGCGGGGTGGACGAAATCGGCGGGAACAAAATCCTGCTTGAAGAGGGCAATACGAAAGTTTTTCTGGATTTCGGGATGTCTTTTTCCGAGGAGGGAAAGTTTTTTGAATTCCCGCTTTTAAGGCCTACAAACATAGACGACCTAAGAAAAATAAATGTACTCCCGGAATTAGAAGGACTTTATAAAAATGCCGGATTAAAAGTTAGATACCTTCCGAACGGCGACTTTTTTGTTGAGGGCACGCCGGAAGACCGAAAAATAGATGCAATAATTTTATCGCACGGACATCTTGACCATACCGGTTATCTCGGACTTGTAAGACCGGACATACCTATTTATTCCTCCGCAGCGACAAAAAAATTTCTTAAACTGAGAAGCGACATAAATAAAAACTGGGCGGCAGAGTCAAGCCAGGAATCTTTTAATACTATGGAAGTGGACGAGGAAAGGCAAATTGGGAAGGATTTAACTATCCGCAGGTTTGATGTTGACCATTCCATCGTGGGCGCAAGCGCATATTTGATTTGCACAAAAAATAAAAAAATCGCATACACCGGTGATTTCAGATTCCACGGATACCGTCAGAAAGAAACTGAGTATTTCCAAAATGAAATTGCAAAAGAAAATATAGATGTTCTTATCAGCGAGGGAACGCGGCTTTCAAGAAAAGACGAAGAAAAAGCGTTTAACACGGAAGAAGAGGTTTTTGAAGCCGCCTGTGAATTTACAAGAAAGGAAAAAGGTCTGGTAATTTACGACGCATCCCCAGCCGATATTGATAGGGTAAAAACGCTTTCAAGGGTTGCGAAAGAAACCGGACGGGAACTTGTCCTTGACGATAAAAAAGCATACTTTGTTTTATACTTAAATCATAACGAACAGAAAAATATTGTTGAGAACCTTCCGGGAATTGAGGATTTTAAGATATATCTGTCCAGGGAAAAACTGAAAAAGACATCAAAGAAATTTTCAGAAAAAATTTTTAGCGAAGATAACTTGTTTGTTGAAAATTTTATTGAAGGACGAGGCGGGCATCAGAAAATACTTCTTGCTAAACAGATTACGGAGTCAAAAAAATCTTCCGACGACTACGACAAATTCGCCGCAACGGTAAAAAAATCGCAAAGCAGCGAGGACTTTTTCAAAGCAATAAAAATTCCTACCGAAAAATTCATATGGGGACCTCTCGGACGGCAGGAGATATTGTCAAATCCCGGAAAATACATTTTATACACATCAAACGGACCTCTGACGCTTTTACAATTTACACCGGCCGGAAAAAAAATTGAGGGTTCTTATATTTACGGCAAGGCGGAGCCGTTCAACGAGGAAATGGAATTTTCTTTTGACATACTTGAGAACTGGATAAAACTTGCGGGCTTAAATATGAAATATGCGCATACTTCTGGACATGCTTCGGCGGACGACTTAAAAAAATTCATACAAGCGGTTAAACCCAAGTTTGTCATACCGGTTCACACGGAAAATGCCGCTATGTTTGAAAAATTTGGTGCAAAAGTTTTAAGACCCGAATTAAAAAAAATTCTGGAACTGTAAATTTTTCTTGACAAATTTTTTTCAAATTGTAAAATAAAATCGATGGCTAAAAAAACTTTCATTCTTGATACAAACGTTTTAATCCACGACCCCGAATCGCTTACCGCATTTGAAGACAATACAGTCATCATACCGATGGCAGTTATTGAAGAGCTTGACAATCTTAAAAGATTCCACGACGAAAGAGGCAGGGCGGCAAGAAGTGTTGCCAGAAAATTAAACAATCTCGCCGTAAAAGGAAAATTTAGCGAGGGTATTCCTCTTGATAACGGCGGAAAACTGATAATAGACCTTGAACAAAAAATAAACCTTCCCTACGATTTTTCAAATAACAAAAAAGATAATCTTATACTTTCGGCGGCGTATGCCCGTCAGAAAAAGAATGAAAGTGTAATTTTTGTAACGAAAGATATAAACCTTCGCATTAAAGCGGAAGCAATCGGTCTTGTTGCGGAGGACTACAAAAAAGAAAAAATAAAAATTGAACAGTTATACCAGGGATACAGGGAAATGCCGCTATCGGGCGACGCGATAGATAAATTTTACAAGAATAAATCCATCAAAATAAAAGACGAACTTACCGCGAATGAATTCGTGATATTGAAAGATGAGTCAAACCCGCAAAAATCCGCTCTTGCAAAATATGATATTAAATCAAAATCACTTATTTCTCTTATCTATAAAGAAACCGCCGTATGGGGACTGAAACCGCTCAACACCGAGCAGAAATTTGCGTTTGAACTTTTGCTTAACGACAACATTCAGTTGTTAACGCTTGTCGGGGTTCCCGGAGCCGGAAAAACTCTTTTATCTCTGGCTGCAGGACTTCAAAAAACGATTGATGAAAAAATTTATAAACGGCTTTTAGTCGGAAAATCGGTAACGCCGGTCGGCAAAGATATAGGATACCTGCCGGGAACGAAAGAGGAGAAAATTTCGCAATGGATGGGCTCAATTTACGACAACCTTGAATTTCTCGTAGATAAAAACAATCCCGACGAAAGCACCGACGACAAAGTTCAATATTTTTTTGACAGCGGGAAAATAGAAATAGAAGCATTGGCGTTTTTACGGGGCAGGAGCATTCCGAGACAGTTTATTATAATTGACGACGCCCAAAATCTTACGCCTCACGAAGTAAAAACTATAATTTCCAGAGCGGGTGAAGGCACGAAAGTGGTCCTGACCGGCGACCCTTATCAAATTGACAATCCTTACCTTGACGCCGAATCAAACGGGCTCACATATCTTGTTGAAAGATTCAAGGGACAGGAAATGTACGGACATATAAATTTCAAAAAAACGGAAAGGTCGCAACTGGCCGCACTTGCCGGGGAACTTTTGTAAAAATGGATACTCTTTTTGCGGATTTGCATGTTCACACAAAATACTCCGACGGAACTTTCTCTCCTGAAGAAAGCGTAAGGTATGCACAGAAAGTAGGACTTGCAACAATCAGCATAACCGACCACGATACAACCGAAGGAATACCCAGTGCAATCAAAGAGGGTTCAAAAAGAGGGATTGAAGTAATACCGGGAATAGAACTCTCGGTGGAATTAAAAAATTCTCATCAGTATGAAATGCACATACTCGGATATTTCATAAACTGGGAAGATTCTTCTTTTCAACAAAAATTAAAACTTTTCAGAAAGGCAAGAGAAAGACGAGCATATCATATTTTGGATAAATTGAAAGGTCTGGGGATTGAAATAGACGAACGGCGGCTGTTTGAAATAGCGGGCATCGGAGTAATAGGGCGGCTTCATTTCGCAAAAATGCTCGTTGAAAATAAAGCTGTTTCGCATACACAGGAAGCATTCTGGAAATATCTCGGAGACGGCAAACCGGCATATGTTCCGAAATTCAGCTTATCACCCGACGAAGCTATAAAAATGATTTTGCGGGTCGGCGGAATTCCGGTTTTGGCGCATCCGCATTTTAACAGTATCAATTGCAATGTTGTAAAATCTCTTGCTAATTTCGGATTAAAAGGGATTGAGGTCTGGCACACAAAACACTCGGCGGATGAAACTGACAAATTCAAAAAAATGGCGGATAAACTTGGAATGATTATGACGGGTGGAAGTGACTGCCACGGTGTGATGAACGACGAGCCGCCTATAATGGGAAAGATAAAAGTGCCATATTCTGCTGTTATAGAACTGAAAAAATATAAAAACAATTTGGAAAAAAATCACAGTCATCTTTTTTCTTGACATTTTTTATTAAAATACTATAATCAAAAGTTGTAATTGAAGGAATTCCGTGTAATTCGGAAGCTGCCCCGCAACGGTAAAGCCCGGTCTATCAATTACGAAAACTCCGAGGGGAGAAAGTTCACTCAACTTCTCTGGAGTTGGGTTTTTTGTTTATGGAGGGAACTTGATACAAATTTACACAGGTAACGGAAAAGGCAAAACAACTGCTGCGATGGGTTTGGCTTTAAGGGCACTGGGACACGAAATGAATGTCTGCATAATTCAATTTTTTAAACTAAAAAATTATTACGGTGAACAAAAAAATTTCAAAAAATTCAAAAATCTCAAATTTTACTCGTTCGCCCGAAAGCATCCGCATTTCTATAAAAACATAAAAACAAAAGATATTAAAAATGAGTGTAAAAAAGCAGTGCTGATAATTGCCGGGATAATCAAAGAAAAAAAATATGATTTGCTGATTCTTGACGAATTAAACATTGCTATCCGTGACAGATATATTGATGTTAAAAAAATTGTTCACTTGTTAAAGAATAAACCAAAAGAAATGGAAGTGATTATAACCGGAAGAGCTGCTCACAAAAAAATACTTAAACTTGCCGATTTGATAACCGATATGCGGATTGTTAAACA
The DNA here is from genome assembly GCA_041658185.1 of Elusimicrobiota bacterium. Taxonomy (GTDB): domain Bacteria; phylum Elusimicrobiota; class UBA8919; order UBA8919; family UBA8919; genus UBA8919. The sequence goes on along the minus strand of JBBAAR010000003.1, from coordinate 20,942 downwards.
TCCATATTACAGGGGCATAAAATCACGCAAAGGAATTGATTATTAAAAATGGGAAAAATTATTTTTATTTTGGGCGGAGCTCGGAGCGGGAAAAGTTCATATGCAATTGAACTTGCTAAAAAAGAAAAGAATGTATTGTTCGCAGCAACAGCAAAACCTTCTGATTCTGAAATGAAAGAAAGAATTGAAAAACATAAAAAAACGAGACCTAAAAATTTCAAGATGGTAGAAATTAAAGAAGACCTTTCGGAAATATTTAAGGAACACTTTAATACGGCAATATTAGATTGCCTCACAATTTTTGTCGCCGGGTGCATGGTGGACGGCAAAAGCGAACAAAAAATACTTGCAGAAATTAAGAAATTTCTGACGGAAATAAAAAATAAAAATAAAAAAATAATAATTGTTTCAAACGAGGTCGGCGGAGGAATCGTTCCGGGGAATAAACTTGCAAGAAAATTCAGGGATGTGCTGGGAAATGTAAATAAAATGGTTTCAGAGTTTTCCGGCAAAGTATATCTTATGGCTGCCGGTATTCCAATTTTAATTAAAGGAGGTGTAAAATAAAAATAATTTCATCATGGTCGGGGGGGAAGGATTCCTGTCTTGCATGTTACAAAGCAATACAACAGGGACATCAAATTTCTTATCTATTAAACTTTATATCCAAAGAAACAAAACGGGGATGTTTCCACGGAATAGATGGAAAACTTATGCAATCGCAGTCAGATGCAATCGGGATTCCAATTTTTCAGAAAGAAGTGAGTCCCGATATGAAAAAATACGAGGAAGAATTTAAATCAGCTGTCTTAGAATTAAAAGAAAAAGAAAAAATAACAGGAATGGTTTTCGGCGATATCTATCTTGATGAACACAGAAACTGGGTCAAAAGAGTATGCAACGAACTGGGGATAACACCGCTTGAACCGTTGTGGAACTTAAAACCGGAAGATGTTGCTGTTCAATTTATTGAACTTGGCTTTAAGGCGGTTGTTGTAAGTGCAAAAGCGGACTTATTTGATGAAAATTTTGTCGGCAGAGAATTTGACAGAGAAACATTAAAATTTTTGATTGAGAAAAACATCTGCCCATGCGGAGAAAACGGCGAGTTTCATACATTCGTTTATGCCGGACCGATTTTCCGAAAAAAAATAAAAATAACAAAAATCGAAAAAATCCTGAAAAACGGTTTCTGGAAACATTATTTTGCCGATATAAAAGAATACGAACTTGAGGAAAAAAATGTTAAGTAAAAAAATTGAAGAAACTGTTAAAAGAATTAAACCACTTGATGAAAAACTTTTAGAACAAACGCAGAAACGGTTGGATAATCTCACAAAACCACTCGGCTCTTTGGGCCGGCTTGAAGAACTGGCTTGTCAGGTTGTAGCCATCACAGGAAAAGAAAAACCCGAATTAAAGAAAAAGGTGATATTTACTCTGGCGGGTGACCATGGGGTTGTTGAAGAAGGCGTTTCCTGTTTTCCAAAAGAAGTGACGCCGCAGATGGTTTATAATTTTTTACGGGGTGGGGCAGGAATAAACGTTTTGGCAAGGCATATCGGTGCGAAAGTTATTGTCGCAGATTGTGGAGTCGCTGAAAAGATAGATGTTACAAATCCGGAATTTAAAGATAAAAAAATAAATTTTGGGACAAACAATTTTACAAAAGGTCCGGCAATGACGGAGGATGAAGCGGTAAAATCAATTGAAGCAGGAATAGAACTTGTTGAAGAAGAATTAAAAAATGGAATTGATATCATCGGCACCGGCGATATGGGAATTGCAAATACAACACCATCTTCAGCAATCACCTCGGTAATTTGCGGCGTTGATGTTGAAAAGATTACGGGTAGGGGGACCGGTATTGACGACAAAATGTTAAAAAACAAAATTGCAGCAATAAAAAAAGCAATCGCTCTAAACAAACCGGATAAAAAAGACGGTATTGATATATTATCAAAAATCGGCGGATTTGAAATCGGGGGAATTACGGGGGTAATCCTTGCCGGAGCATCACATAAAATTCCTGTGGTTATTGACGGATTTATCTCGGGCGCAGCCGCACTTCTGGCGTATACATTGCAACCGACGGTTGCGGAATATCTGATTGCCTCGCATTGTTCCGTGGAACAAGGACACAATGTTATCTTAAAATATCTCGGACTAAAACCTGTGTTGGATTTGAACCTCCGTCTCGGCGAAGGAACCGGTGCGGCCTTAGGAATAAATATTGTTGATGCAGGTTGTAAAATACTAACGGAAATGGCAACTTTTGAAAACGCCGGTGTAAGCAAAAAATTAGAATGATAAAAAAAATTCTTTCCGCAGTCGGTTTTCTAACGATTTTCCCTGTCGTGAAAAGGGGATTTGAAAACTGTACTATTTTTTTCCCGCTTGTCGGCTTATTTATCGGCGGGTTTCTTATATCGGTAAATTATTTAGGTTCTTTTTTATTTCCCAAAAATGTGGTTGATATGCTGGTTATTGTTTCGCTGACAATAATTACCGGCGGACTTCACCTGGACGGTTTTGCCGACATGCTTGACGGTTTCTACGCGGGGAAAAATAAAAATGATACTTTAAGAATTATGGACGATGTACACATCGGAGCAATGGGGGTTATGGGAATTTTTTGTATCCTCGGATTGAAATTTTTTGCACTCCAAAGTATTCCACAAAAAATTTTATATCCGGCGCTTCTGCTCTTTCCGACTTTAAGCCGGTGGAGTTTGGTTTTTGCAAGTACGATTTCCAAGCCGGCAAAAAATGAAGGACTCGGAAAAATTTTTATTGATACCGTTTCAAAAAAGGATTTTTTTATCGCTACAATCGCCGCAGTTTTAATATCTTTTCTTATTTTTGAACTGAAAGGATTTTTTATTCTGATTGCAGTATCTTTTGTTTCGTTTATTTTTTTGAAACTTATAAGCAAGAAAATCGGCGGCATTACAGGTGATATATTAGGTGCGTTAAACGAAATAATTGAGGTCTTCGTGCTTTTAATTTTATCTATATGAAAAAAATTTTAATTTTAATATTTGGATTTAATTTTTTATACGGTGCTGATTTTCCAGATAGAATTATCTCGTTAGGACCAACCCTCACAGAACAACTTTATCTTTTAGATGCAGGAGAAAAAGTTATAGGAAATACAATTTATTGCAAGATTCCGGAAGATGCAAAAAACAAAGAAAAAGTAGGAACTATAATAGAGCAGGACTTAGAAAAAATTTTCATACTCAAACCGGATTTGGTTATTGCAAGTTCAATGACAAATCCCAAGACCATAAAAAAATTAAACGTTTTAGGAATAAAGGTTGTTCAGTTTACATATGCAAAGAATTTTAATGAAATTTGCCGTCAGTTTTTGGAGTTAGGAGAAATTGTCGGTAAAAAAAAAGAGGCGGAAAAAATTATTGAGGAAGTAAGAGGTAAAGTAGAGTTAATAAAAAAGAAAACAATAATCCGAAATTCCGCTAAAGAGGGACAAAAAGTTTTTGTTCAAATAGGCGCAAAGCCGCTCTTTACCACTACCAAAGATTCATTCATAAATGATTTCATTGAATCTGCCGGCGGAATAAATATCGCAAACACTAAAACCGGACTTTACAGCAGAGAAGAGGTTGTTGCTCAAAATCCCGATGTGATTATTATTACAACTATGGGAATTGCAGGTGAAGGAGAGAAAAAAATCTGGAAAAAATATAAAACAATAAACGCAGTAAAAAATAACCGGATTTACATTGTTGATTCTTACAAACTCTGCAGCCCCACACCCGTAAGTTTTGCAGAAACATTAAATGAAATAGTTGAGATTTTATATCCGAAAAAAATAAATGAGTAAAAAATTATTTCGCTGGTCTATACAGATATTGATTTTGACAGGAGTTCTTTTTACTGTCAGCATTTTCTCTTTATGCATCGGTTCTTCAGGCATACCATTAAAGAAAATTTTTTCTACAATCCTTGAAGGCAGGGGTTCCACCGAGTACAGCATCATTTTTGATATTCGTCTGCCGCGAATTATTCTGGGCTTTGCAGTCGGCGGCTCTTTATCTTTGGCGGGCGTTATCCTGCAGGGACTTTTCCGCAATCCGTTGGTTGAACCGTACACACTCGGCATTTCAGGCGGAGCCGCTCTGGGCGTATGTTTGAACATCGTTTTGGGAATATATCATACCTCCGTCTTATCTCTGCCTGTTTCAGGTTTCGCAGGTGCCGTTTTGGTTGTTTTGATTGTTTATTTTTTAACTCTTAAAAAGGGTATATTAAAAATTCAAGGACTTCTTTTAACGGGCGTAATGATAAGTTTTATTTCGTCATCTTTGATTATGTTTATAATGGCAATATCTAAAGTGGAGGATTTACACGGAATTATTTTCTGGATAATGGGTTCTCTGGAAGAGCCGAATATGCTTCTTATAAAAATAACCGTTTTATTATCCGTATTTGGTCTGTTTGGAGCATATCTTTTTTATCGCGACTTAAATGCTTTTGCTTTGGGTGAAGAAGATGCATCGCACTTAGGTGTGGACACCGAAAAAACAAAAAAAGCGCTTTTTATTTTATCATCACTGTTAACCGGCTGCGCCGTATCGGTTGCCGGCGTTATCGGATTTGTCGGTTTAGTCATTCCTCATTTCGTCCGAATGCTTATCGGCTATGACCACAGAATACTTATAATTGCCTCATTTTTAACCGGCGGCGCATTTTTAATTGCGTGTGATACAATCGCAAGAACGGTAATTGCGCCTATAGAACTACCGGTCGGAGTAATTACAGGAATTATCGGCGGAGTGATGTTTATCTATTTCTTAAACAAACGGAAATAATATGCTTGAAGTAAAAAATCTTGTCTGCGGATATAATAATAAGTTTGTCTTAAAAGATATTAACTTTGAACTAAAAAACAAAGAAATCCTCGGAATAATCGGTCCTAACGGTTCGGGTAAAACAACTCTGCTTCGTGCAATAAGTAAGATAATTAAACCGCAGGCGGGGCAGATCATTTTTGAAGGAAAAGACATAAAAAAAACAGGACTTAACGAACTGGCTAAAAAAATGGCTGTGGTAACACAATTTTCAGAATCATATTTTAATATGACTGCGGAAGAAATCGTACAATTAGGCAGAACACCTTTTCATTCAAGATTACAATTTTTAGAAACAGGACAGGATGAAAAAATCGTTGAACAAGCAATGCTATTAACCGAAACATTTAATTTAAAAAACCGCCCCATATTAGAATTAAGCGGCGGAGAAAGACAACTTGTGTTTATCGCCCGCGCTATCGTTCAACAACCGGAACTTCTTGTACTGGATGAACCGACGGCACATTTAGATATCGCGCATCAGATAAGAATTTTGGACCTTACGAAAAAATTAAATACGGACTTTGGTCTTACGGTGATGATGGTTTTGCACGACCTGAACTTGGCAAGTGAGTACTGTGATAGAATAATGCTTCTCAATAACGGTAATATGCATAAAATCGGGACACCTTCGGAAGTTTTAACCTATCAAATCATTGAAGAGGTTTACAAAACTGTTGTAGTCGTAGAAAAAAATCCGATTTCACAAAAACCATATGTGTTATTGGTGAAAGATACAGACAGAACAGGGAATCCGGTGATTGACCTCAGATATACAGAGGGTTGAAAATCCGGAACAGTCCCGCTACTGTGAAGGGGATGAAATTTTTTTATGCCACTGTCCCGATAAATAGGGATGGGAAGGCGAAATTTCAGATGAACCTGAGTCAGGAAACCTATCTGTCTGTAACTAAAATTCTCTTCGAGAGAAAGGGAGGCAAAAATGCAGACAAAAACTTAAAAAATAGATATTAAAAGTGGAAATGGGAAAATTTTAGAAATAAGTAAAATTTTTGGAGGACAAATGAAAAAAGTTTTTTTGGGAGTAATACTACTAGTAGGAATAGGTGTGCTTTATGCACAGGAAACAGCAGTGTTTATCGGATTGAGAAAAGAAGTCCCTGTTGAAAAAACAGCAATAAATATCACCTTGATATCGGAAGATGAGATAAAAAATTCCGACGCAAAAAATGTTGGTGAGATTTTAGAAAATAAAACCGGTATTGTAGAGGTCTCAAAATACGGCACACTCGGTTCGCAATCTGAACTGAGAATCAGAAGCGGCGGGGCTTCCGCACAACAGGTACTCGTTATGGTTGACGGCCGCCCGGTTAACGACACATCTTTAGGCTCTGCAAATCTTACTGAAATACCGTCGGAAAACATAGAACGGATTGAGATACTGCGGGGGCCGGCTTCCGCTCTTTACGGTGCGAATGCATTAGGCGGTGTTGTCAACATCATCACAAAAAAAGCAACCGCTGTAAAACCCAAAACTGAAATCGGTATTGCGAAAGGAAGTTTCAACACGCAAAATTACAAAATGAATTTTACGGCAAGACCGGGAAAATTAAATATATTTTTGTCGGGCGGAAAAAATATAACCGACGGTTTCAGAAATAATTCGGATTATAATGCAACGGATCTTTCCGCAAAAATCGGTTATGATTTTGAAAAATACGGCGAATTTTATTTAAGTAACGGGTTTTTAACTTCCAAACTCGGAGTGCCGGGAACGAACAACACTCCGCTTGGCGATTGGGACAATCACAAAGAAAGAGCGACATCGTCACCGAATGCAAACCAAAAGGACGAAAAATTTTACAGCCAGTTGGAACACAAAATTATCATCGCAAACGCACCGCTAAAAACAAACTTATACTGGGATGCCCAAAAAAGAACTTACAAAGACCCCGATTGGTTTACTAACACTGTTTCCGAACCGGAAAATATGGGATTTAATTCGCAATTAGAGATTTCTAATATGGTTATAGGGATTGACGAAAGAACCGAAAGATTTGAAAGAACCGATAATACTGTAAGCACAATAAACAAAAAAAGAAATAATTATGCTGGATTTATTCAGAGAACATTTGAGATAAATAAATTATCCCTTACGCCCGGAATAAGATATGATTACAACTCTTCATACAAGGATTCGACGAATCCACGGGTCGCGGGCGTTTATAAACTGACTGAAAAAATCAAATTATCAGCAAACATCGGAACTGCTTTTAGAGCGCCGACTTTTGAGGATTTGTATTCTCCGTATATTTCTTGGGGGATAGGAGATACACAAGGCAACCCGGATTTGAAACCCGAAAAATCAATCGGAACCGACATGGGTTGCGAATATAAAATATCGGAGTCCTTGCTCTCAAAAATTACGCTTGCTTATATTGATATTCAGGACTTAATTGAATGGAAAAATGTCTCTACTGATGCAACATACGATAAATACAGACCTGTAAATGTCGGTGCGGCATTATCGCGCGTTTGCGAATTTGAATTGGAAAATAAAATTTCTAAAAACCTATCACACAATTTGAATTATACTTTTCTTGAAAGTTGGGGTAAAGAAACAGGAACTTACAAGGTTTTACAATATACTCCTAAACACCGTCTAAATTATTCTTTGGACTATTTGGCGCCATTGAAACTTCATACAAAACTTGGAGTTGAGTTCACTCACAAACAAATATGGGAGGACTATCAATATCACAAAATTCCTGGACATACCACTGTAAATTTAAGAATAAGCAGAAACATTCTACAGTCGGAAGTTTACATCTCCTGCGAAAATATTTTCAAAAAAAGATATTTTGCAAGAGAAAATTATCCATTACCCGGAAGAACATATTCAGCCGGTATAAACCTGTATCTGTGGGATTGATTAAAATTCTTAACATTTTGCTGAATTTTTAGTAGAGCATCCTTAATGGTGCTCTACTTTTTTTCTTGATTTTTTTTCAAAAAAAACTATACTGTCTGCTATGCTAAAAAATATCAAACCGGAAATTGCCTACCGGCTGATAAATCACGGACCCATTGTTTTAATTACAACTATTGATAAAACCGGAAAACCGAATGTAATGACCCTTGCATGGCTTACCGTTGTCAATTCCGAACCGCCGCTTATTGCAATTGCGATGGGGGAACAAGCGTATTCGCAAAAACTGATAAAAAAAACAAAAGAATTTGTTATAAATATACCTGACAAAAAACTTATAAAAAAGGTTTTGTATTGCGGTTCCCACTCGGGAAAAAACATTGATAAATTCAAAAATACAGGATTGACCCCAATCCCATCAGAAAAAATTATTCCACCAAAGATAAAAGAATGTCTCGCCCATATAGAATGCAAAGTTATTAACCAATACGAATTTTCAGATGTCACACTTTTTATATCAAAAATTGTCGGTGCTGATGTTGAAGAAAAAATTTTTGATGAATGTTTAAAGACGGAAAAAATTAAAACAATTCACCATCTTGGAGGTGGCTGGTTTGCAGAAACAGGAAAAAGATTTAAGTCATAAATTGGAAAAATTAAAAAATATCTTGAAAAAATATGAAAAAATTCTGCTCGCTTATTCGGGCGGCGTTGATTCCACATTGCTGTTAAAAGTTGCAATTGATACTCTCGGCAAAAAAAATGTCATAACCACCACTGCGATTTCGCAGACATATCCTAAAGATGATTTATCCTGTGCAAAAAAAATTATTAAACAATTCGGGGTCAAACATCTTTTCATGGAAACCGACGAAATGAGTAACAAAAACTTCGTACGCAATACGCCGGACAGATGTTACTGGTGTAAAAATGAACTTTTCGGACGGTTGGCGGAACTCGCAAAAAAAAATAAAATAAAAATCATCTGCGACGGGACCAATTATTCGGACAGAGACGATTACCGCCCCGGAATGAAAGCGGCCGAAAAATGGAACATCAAACATCCGCTTTTAGAATCCGAACTTTCTAAAAATGACATAAGATTGCTTTCAAAAAAACTTTCATTAACAACATGGAACAAAGAGGCATCGCCCTGCTTAGCATCAAGATTTCCTTACGGGTACAAAATTACATCCGAAAAATTAAAAAAAATAAGTGATGCGGAAAATGAACTGAAAAAATTACCGTTAAGTTTACGGATAAAAAATTTGCGGCTGAGGGATTATGAAGATACCGCGAGAATAGAAATTGATAAAAACCAGTTAAGCCGAATATTCAAAAACAACATTCATGAAAAAATAGTTGCTGTTATAAAAAAATATAACTACACATATATTACGCTTGATTTGGAGGGCTACAGAACAGGAAGTTTGAATAAAATAATAAAGAGTATTTAATCCTTTGTTTTCAGCACTCGCTCGCTTGAAAATAAAAAAAATTCATAATTAAAAACCTTGACAAACTTTATAAAATTTTATATTGTATTCAGCGAACAAAACATATGAAAATAGGACAGGAAGCGGCACCGTTGTTTGAAGCAGTTTATAACCACGCTAAAAAGCGGATGGTTTCTTTTCATACACCCGGACACAAAAACGGAAGAAGCATAGATAAAAAACTTTTATCATTTACCGGAAAAAATGTATATTATTTTGATGTAACCGTTTTCCCGGATGTTGATTCGCTGCACGACCCGACAAAATGTATAAAACAGGCACAGGAACTTATGGCAAAAGCATATGGGGTTGAACAGTCCTTGTTCCTTGTTAACGGTTCCTCATCCGGTAATCAGGCGATGTTTTTATCCGCGTGTAAGCCCGGTGATTCCATAATTCTTTCAAGAAATATTCACAAATCTGTTTTGGGCGGAATAATTTTAGCAGGACTTTGGCCGATATGGTTGCAGCCTAAAATAGACCAGAATCTTGACATAATTCTTGATGCGGAGCCCGACCAGATAACAGAAGCAATCAAAAAATTTCCGGAAGCAAAAGCGGTATTTATTACAAGCCCGACCTATAACGGAGTAACAAGCGACCTTCTTGAAATCGCAAATATCTGTCACAAAAACAACAAACTTCTTTTGGTTGATGAGGCGCACGGACCACATCTGAGATTTCACAGGGATTTTCCTATCTCCGCTGTTGAAGCGGATGCCGATATGATTGTTCAGTCGGTACATAAGATTTTATCGGCATTTTCACAGGGCTCGGTTCTTCATATCAATTCCGACAGAATAGATTTGAACCGTGTCAAAAAAGTAGTATCAATGTTGCAAACGACCAGCCCTAACTATCTTACCTTATCGTCAATTGATTTAGCGAGAAGACAGGCGGTGCTTCACGGTGAAAAACTTTTGGGGGAAATAATAGACGCTGCTGAATATGGCAGAAAAAAAATAAACCGTCTTAAAAATTTTTTTTGTTTTACGCGCGAGGATATTCGTTCGCGGGGCTATGACCTTGATGTTACAAAACTTACCATAAACGTTACGAAAACCGGATTATCGGGGTTGGAAATAGAGAATTTACTTAACGAACAATATAATATACAGGTTGACTGCGCCGACCTTTTTAATCTTATTGCGATTATGGGAATCGGCTCAACAAGGGCGGATGTGCAGAAACTGGTGAACGCACTGGAAGATATAGATATCAAATATCACGGCAGCGAGAAAAACTGGAATCTGAACTTGCCGTCATTGACAACCGAAATGGTAATGACTCCCCGTGATGTTTTCTTTCAGAAGGCCTCAAAGCGGGTGTCGTTAAACAAGGCGGCAGGCCACATAAGCGCCCAGACGCTGACACCCTATCCTCCCGGAATTCCTATTCTTATTCCCGGGGAAAGGATAACAAAAGAAATTTGCGATTATCTTTTTGAACTTTCGTCAAAGGATATAAGAATCAGCGGACAGGAAACGGATACATTAAAAACGATAAAAGTTGTAAAATAAACTCACTTAATGGGGGATAAAATGAATGCAAAGGACTTAAATGAACTGAAAAAAATTCTCATTGCGAAAAAAAACGATTTATTAAAAACGGTGGCAGATAAGCAACAAAAGGACTTGCAGGAACCTAATGTCGGCGACGAAGTTGATGCTGCAGGCGACAGCGAGGAGAAGGAACTTATATTTGGTTTAAGCGACAATGAAAAGGTAATGCTTAATTTAATTGATGCGGCACTAAAAAAAATTGAAACAAAAAAATTCGGGCTTTGTGAAAATTGTTCGGCAAAAATCCCGTGGGAACGGCTTATAGCGATGCCTTCCGCACGCTATTGCATGAATTGTCAGCCAAAGTTTGATAAACAGAAATAAAGAACACGGAACAGACACAGAACAGTTCCGAGTCAGTTCTGTGTAATGAGCGAAGCGAACTATGACGGCAAACAACATTCTTCTTGTCATCTATTTCATATCTTTATCCGGACTAATAATTTTTGGAAGCCACAGATATTTTCTCATATATTTCTACAAAAAATATAAAAAGGCAACGCCCGAAACAAAGTCACTCGTCAACCCATATCCCGTCGTTACCGTTCAGCTTCCGGTTTTCAATGAACTTAATGTGGTTACCCGTCTGATAGAAAACATTGTCAAACTGGACTACCCAAAGGACAAACTGGAAATTCAGGTTCTTGATGATTCTACCGATGAAACACAAAAAATCGCAAAAGAGACCGTTGAAAAATTCAAAAAAGAGGGCTTCAACATTTTTTATATTCACAGGAATAACAGAACCGGTTTTAAGGCGGGGGCATTGCAAAACGGGATGGCAAAAGCAACCGGAGAATTCATAGCCATCTTTGACGCTGATTTCGTCCCGAAACCGGATTTTCTGAAAAATCTTATGCCTTATTTTACCGGAGAGGCGATAGGAATGGTTCAGGCGAGATGGGGACATTCAAATAGAAAATATTCGCTTTTGACAAAAATACAGGCGATAATTTTAGACGGGCATTTCTTAATTGAACATACCGCAAGAAACCGCTCGGGAAGATTTTTTAATTTTAACGGTACCGCAGGGATATGGCGAAAAAAAACAATAGAGACATCCGGCGGGTGGCAGGGAGATACTCTCACCGAAGATATGGATTTGTCTTACAGGGCGCAGATTAAGGGTTGGAAATTTATTTTTGTTCCGGATGTCGTAACTCCAGCAGAACTGCCCATTGATGTCAACGCTTTCAAAACCCAGCAGGGAAGATGGGCGAAAGGAACGATACAGGTAGCAAAAAAACTGATGGGGAAAATACTAAAAAGCGACACGCCTTTAAAAGTTAAACTTGAAGCGTTATTTCATCTGTCAAGTAATTTCTCTTATTTATTTCTTACGGCTGTTTCGCTGGTACTTCTTCCGGCAATTCTCGTCAGATTAAACACAAACAATACAAATCTTTTTATGATTGACATTCCCATATTTTTACTCGGGACCTTTTCAATCGCATATTTTTATTACACATCACAGAAAGAACTCGGATACAGTTTTTGGGATTCTATAAAATACATTCCGTTTCTGATGTCGGCCGGGATCGGTCTTGCCATAAATAATTCCAACTGCGTGTTAGAAGGAATTTGCGGATACGACTCCGAATTTGTGAGAACTCCGAAATGCGGTATGACCGGTAAAACCGCAAAATTGAATGCTACAAAATATAAATCCAAAAAAAATCTGGTTCTTTATCTGGAACTTTTTATGGCGATATATTTCACCGTTTTGCTTTATCTCACGATAAGAGCACGGCTATATTTTCTTACACCCTTAATTCTGCTTTTTCAGTTCGGTTTTATGTATTTTTCCGTATCATCACTTTTACTATCCTTCAAACAAAAATAATTTTCGCATAGCGTAACATTTCCGTGAATAAAACATTTTTTATCAGAACTTTCGGTTGCCAGATGAATGTTGTCGATTCGGATTTTATGGCAGGAACACTTATCAATAGCGGATATTCACCGACTATAAAACCGGAAAACGCTGATATCATTTTAGTCAACACCTGCACGGTTAGGCAACACGCTGAGGAAAGAGCGTTCAGTTTTATCGGGGAATTGAAGCAATTAAAAATTAAAAATGCTAAATTAAAAATTTTTGTAGCGGGGTGCGTTGCTTCACGGCTGAAAGAAAAACTTAAAAAAAAGTTCCCCTATATTGATAAAATAATTCCCGCATCCGAAATAGAAAAATTTCCGGTAATAATCAAAGATATTGTTGACCAAAAACGGAAAAAAACCAAAATTCAAAAATTAAAAGGCAAAGGGATAGAATTCGTAACCATAACAAAAGGCTGCTCCAATTTCTGCTCGTACTGCGTAGTCCCGGCGGTGCGGGGATGTGAAATATCAAGACCTAAAAAAGATATACTTGCCGATATAAAAAAACTTATTTCACATGGCAGGAGCGAGATAACCTTGCTCGGACAAAATGTCAACAGTTATAAATCCGGTAAGTTTGATTTTTCCGATTTGCTGATTGAACTTAATAAAATTCCTCAAATAAAAAAAATTGGTTTTATGACCAGTCATCCGAAAGATATGTCCGACAAAATCATTAACGCAATCGCTTTATGTAAAAAGGTCTCGCGGCAGATTCATCTTCCGGTGCAGTCCGGTTCAAATAAAATTCTTAAACTTATGAACAGGAAATATACCGGAGAAAAATATCTAAAAATTATTAAAAAACTTAGAAAAAAAATACCGGACGTTGCCGTTACAACTGATATAATTGTCGGATTTCCCGCCGAAACTGAAAAAGATTTTCAGCAGACACTGGACATCATAAAAAAAGCCGGCTTCAAATCGGCATTCACTTTTAAATATTCACCGAGAGAAAATACGAAAGCATTTAAAATGAAAGACGACGTGACAGCGGAAATCAAAAAGGAAAGACTTGCAAGATTAAACACAATTTTTTATAATAGCGTATAGTAGATTCCCTGTTAAAATTTAAAAAACCTTTTTTTATGTCAAAACTCACGCCTTTAATGAACCAGTACCATCTGATAAAAAACAAACATAAAAACTCAATTTTGTTTTTCCGGCTCGGCGATTTTTACGAAATGTTTGACGACGATGCGAAAACGGCCTCCAAGGTTTTACGGCTAACACTTACATCCCGTCAGAATGTGCCGATGTGCGGAATTCCTCACCATTCTTACAAATACTATGTTGCCCGTTTGATAAAAGAGGGTTTTAGCGTCGCAATATGTGAGCAAATGGAAGACCCGTCAAAGTCAAAAGGACTTGTAAAAAGAGAGGTTGTCAGGGTTATCACGTCAGGCACCGTTTTGGAAGAAAATCTGCTTGAGGCAAAAATAAATAATTTTTTGTGTGCGATTTACCCTTTTGCGATTCCTCATCCCGAGAATACCGAGATTCAGAATGACACTTTATGTCATTTTGCAGTTGCTTTTATTGATGTTTCAACCGGCGATTTTTTTTACCAGACAATCTCCGGCGACCGACACTATAGAAAATTAAATATGCAACTTGCAAAATATACTCCTTCGGAAATAATTCTTCCAAAATCCGAGCAGGAAAATACAAATCTTATAAAAACAATAAAAAAAGAAAAAACAGTACTGACTTTTATGGACGATATAAACTTTTCGCCGGAAATTGCCAAAGATATTTTATTAAAGTTTGAAATTACAAATATAGAAAATGACCGAAGGGAATCCCTTTGGGATGAAAATACTAAAATTGTATGTTCTGCGATTATTTCTTACATAGAAAAAACGCAACCGGATGTGTTAACTAATATAAGGAAAATCAGAAAAATTACCGACAATGATTTTATGGCTCTGGATGAACTGGTAATAAAAAATCTTGAACTTGTAGAAGGTATTTCTTCGGCAACTCGAACCGGTTCACTTTTTGAAATAATGGACAAAACGGTTACATCAATGGGTGCGCGATTTTTAAGAAAGTCCATTCTGGAACCGCTTTTGGATATAAAAGATATTTCCGAAAGACAGGATGCGGTTGAGTTTTTTATCACAAACGGGCTTTTGCGGATGGAAATACGGGAGATATTGAAAAACTGTCAGGATATAGAACGGTTGCTTTCAAGAATTTCCGCACAGACGGCAAACGGCAGGGATTTGGTTGCACTTAAAAAAAGTCTGATGGTGATACCTCTGATAAAAAGCAAAATCTCGGAGACGATTAAATCTTCCGATTTTTTAGGCAGTTCGGAAATTATAAAAAATTATTTTTCCGACTTAAAAACGGTTGATGACGTTGTAAATCTTATTGAAAAATCAATAGTGAACGAGCCGCCGGCAACCATTAAAGAAGGCGGACTTATAAAAACCGGATACAATAGCGACCTTGATGAACTAAAATTTATTTCAAGAAATGCGAAGGACTGGATTGCAAAATTTGAGGCAGACGAAAAGCAAAGAACACAAATACAATCTTTGAAGGTCAGATACAATTCAGTATTCGGATATTTTATTGAAATTACGAAAGCCAACCTTGACAAGACGCCGCAGGATTATATAAGAAAACAAACTATCGCAAACGGGGAAAGATTTATTACTGAAGCCCTTAAACAGAAAGAGGCAATGATTTTTGGGGCGGAAGAAAAAATATCCGCACTTGAATATGAGATATTCCTGAAAATCCGCCAGGAAATTATGCGGGATATTGAAATAATCCAGACCAACGCAAAAGCAATCGCAGGCATTGATATGTTTTCGTCATTATCGGAACAAGCCTGCGAAAACAGATACATAAGACCGAGCGTAAATTCCACATCAACTATAAAAATTACCGACGGACGGCATCCTGTTATAGAAAAAATTTTAGGCGGACAGTTCGTCCCGAATGATATTTTACTTGATAACGAAAAAAGAATAGCCATAATTACAGGACCGAATATGTCAGGCAAGTCAACTTATTTACGACAAACGGCACTTATTATTATTATGGCGCAGATGGGAAGTTTTGTGCCGGCAAAAGAAGCGGAAATAGGAATTGTTGATTCCATATTTACGAGAATAGGGGCTTCCGACCGTCTGACGCAGGGCGAATCAACATTTATGGTTGAGATGAAAGAGGTTTCAAACATTTTGAGCAACGCGACAAAAAAAAGTTTTATTCTGCTTGATGAGGTCGGGAGGGGAACTTCTACTTTTGACGGACTTTCCATCGCATGGGCGACGATTGAATATTTGAGACCTCTCGGCGCCAAAGTACTTTTTGCGACGCATTATTTTGAACTGACGGAACTTGCCGATATCTACGACAGTGAAATAATTAATTTAAGCGTAGCGGTTAAGGAATGGAAAGATGACGTTCTTTTTCTTCACAAAATTGTTGAGGGCTGTGCAGATAAGTCCTACGGAATACATGTAGCAAAAATTGCCGGATTGCCAAAAAAAGTGATTGACAGGTCGGAAGAACTTCTTGCCTTTTTTGAAAAAAATTACAATAAAAAAAATCCCCAACAGCCGGAACTTTTTACTCCGCCGGATGAAAAAGTTCTTACAAATTCACCCGTGCTTGATGAAATTGAAAAAACCAATCCCGATGAACTGAAACCGTTAGATGCATTAAAGAAAATTTATGACTGGAAAGGGAGAATAAGTGAACGACGCTGAAAAAAGGAAATTCAAAAGATTTCCGGTTCTATATCATCTGATAAAACCAGTTTTAATCCGCACGCAAGATTCAAAAGCCGGAATATCAAGTCCTGCGATTATGGCAAATCTTTCTGCCGGCGGAATGGCACTTTTAACTTTTTCGCCGCTGCCCGTAGGTAAAAATATTTTAATTTCTTTTGACTTAAAAGACCTAAAAATTGACAATGTTAAAAGCAGGGTCGTAAGATGCGAAAATAAAGAGGGTTCATATATAATAGGAATTCAATTTATAAATATGCCTAATGATATTGCAAAAAAAATTAACAAAATGGCTGATGATTTTGACTCCTGCGAAACGAGGATTCTTCTCGGCGAAAAACCGGTTTGTAAAAAAGGGTGCGATTATTTTGAGCACTGTCAGCGAGTTGCAAAAGGACATTATTGAAGAGCACGGAACTGACTCGGAACTCACACACAGAACTGAAGTAGAACTTTCCGTGTCCATTCCGTGTCTTGTTCTGTGTCTGTTCCGTGATTAGTATGAAAATAAAAGTTCTCTCGTTAGATTTGATAAACAAAATTGCTGCCGGCGAAGTAATAGAGCGTCCCGCTTCCGTCGTAAAAGAACTTGTTGAAAACTCTTTGGATTCCGGCGCAAAAAACATAACGGTTAAAATAAAAAACAGCGGCAGGGAACTCATATCCGTTTCAGATGACGGCTGCGGAATGTCAAAAGAAGATGCGATTCTGTCTATTGAAAGACACTCAACAAGCAAAATTTCCGACATAACGGATTTGGATAAAATCCATACTCTGGGTTTCAGAGGCGAAGCGTTGCCGTCAATAGCGTCCGTTTCGCAAATGTTAATCACCACAAAACCGCCGGATACAAAAACAGGTTTTTTGCTGGAGATTGCGGACGGCAAATTAACAAATTTACAGGACATCGGAGTTCCTGCCGGCACGACAGTTGAGATAAAAAATATTCTTCAGAATATTCCCGCGCGGCTGAAATTTCTTAAATCGGACAACACCGAAAAAAACAAAATAATTTCTATTTTAACGGATTACGCACTGGTTAATTTTAATATCGCGTTTTCTCTGACAGCCGACGGTAAAGAACTTTTTTCTTATTCTCCGGCAAATGACTTGAAAATTCGCATAGCGCAAATTTTCGGGAATGAATTCCTTAATGAACTTATTGAACTGCACCTACAACATGAAAAAATCTCAATTCAAGGTTTTATAAGCAAACCGGAAATAAAATTTTTGAGCAGAAACAGAATTTTTATGTCGGTTAATAAAAGACCTATAAACTCTAGAATGATTCTAAGTGCCGTTAAAAATGGTTATCGCGAGTTTTTGAAGGGAAACGAAAACCCTGCGGTTTTTTTAGTGTTTGAAATCAAACCTGATATAATTGATGTGAACGTCCATCCGACAAAAAGGGAAATTAAATTTAAGGACGAGGGAGCGATTTATTCGGTGATTTATCAGACAATACGAAATCACATTGTTACAAAAGAAACGATACCTGAAATTTCCTATGCGCCATATCAAAAAACTGACGCCTTTGGACAAATTTCCGAACAAACTACCGGATACACTGCCGAAGACAAACAACGTTTGCAAACGCAGTTTGAACAAAAAAAACCGGCATTACGGCACATCGGAAGAATTTTTGAATTGTACATACTGGCGCAGGAGAACGAAAATCTTTTTATTGTTGACCAGCACGCCGCACAGGAAAAAATTCTTTATGAAAAATTCAGAAAAAGTATTGATAAAAAAATCCTGCCCGTGCAAAACTTACTTATACCCGTAAATATTGAAATGTCACCCAAAGAGTTTGATATACTTTCCACATTAAAAGACCGTTTAGAAAAAATCGGATTTATTATTGAAGAATTCGGCAAAAATTCATATATTGTTAAATCGGTCCCGTCTATTATCGGCGAGGCATCCGCTGTAAATATAATCACCGAAATAATAAGAAAGAAAAAAGTCGGGGAAATAAGCGAGACATCCGCAACGCTGCTTGACGATATAATAAAAACCGCCTGCAAAACCGCCATAAAATCAGGCGACAAACTAACGGATGCGGAATCAATAAAACTTTTGGAAGAATTATTTGAATGCGAAAATCCCTACGCCTGCCCTCACGGAAGACCGACCATAATCAAAATCACAAAAGACGAACTTGATAAAAAATTTTTAAGAAAATAAAAAAAGCACTTGACAAGATTTTTGTTAACAGGGAACTGGAAAAAGAACTAAAGATAAACAAGTGAGCGAATAAGGCGGGTCAAAGTTCACATATAAGTGGAAATCAAGTAGAAAGTGTTAAACGTCACGTTTTCCCGGAAAGAAACTTAAAGGGGTGATAAAACTATTGACAGGATTAAAGTTTTTTGTTATACTTTTACCGTAAGCGAAGAAATGTATAATAACGCCTGCAAATAAAGTCACAAAAAAGTTACAAATAAGTTACCCAAAAGTTACAATAGATTATGTATAATAATAGTATGAAAACGCAGACAAATATCATTAAAACGCATAATTTTCGTTATTTAAGTTCCTTATCTATCTATCTATCTATCTATCTATGTCAAAGATAAAAGGGAAAAGGTAAATAGAAGTAAAAAAGAAAGAAACCAGTTCACAAGTATGTGGGCTGGTTTTTTATTTCCTATTTTGAGGTGAAATATGATTAAAAAACTTGGTTTTTTGATTTCTATTCTCAGTATGCTCGCTTTTGTACCGGTACCAGTATTCGCCGCTCCGCAGGAACTTGATTATATGGAGTATAATTCAGATGTCAACGCACAAGCGGCATATGTGAGTTCTCCCCATAGGTATTGGAGAATTATACAGATTTCAGTAAACGATGGCCATGCTCCAAATACTTGTGAGTATCGTTGGATGGATGGAGCAACAGCGAGAATTCCAACAACAGTTGCTAAGGGTGGAGGTTTTATGTCTCTAGGTCAAGACCCAGTAAGTGCAGCTTTTGACGGAGCAACAAATACTTCTGACATAGGATGGATAACTAATAATACTGGTTGGGTAAGTGCTACCTATGATGCTCCTGGCTACTTTTTTAGTTCATTCGGTGCATATACTTCTTATGATGGAGTAAGAGGAGCAAATTTTGATTTACAATATTCAGATAATAATTCAGATTGGACTACTGCTAAAAATTGGAATTATAATGCAAATGCTTTTGGTTGGTGGAATGTAAATTTAAATATGGACATTACTTCTTCTTCCGAATCCACCCTCAAAACGCAGGGCTCTTACGCACTGAAGTCCACTTCAACTATAATCACATCACTCAACAAAACCCTCACTCGTACAGTTTCGCCTACTATAAATTTATCCGATAGGACAACAATCAAGTTTGATATCCGTTCTTCAAGAACGGGAAGCAATATCAAAATAGGTATCCACGACTCCGGCGGAACTACAACGGAAATAACGCCTAACATCACACCGGCGGATACTTATCAGACAGTAACCTGGGACATATCTGCGGTATCCAATGCCAACAAGGATGCGATAGACCGGATAATAGTAACTATAGTCAACGCCGATGCCGCCAATACTTTTTACATTGATAATCTTTTCGCGCCCGCCGTCATTCCGAACGCGCCTGCTATAAGTTCTGTTACGGCAAACACGTTCACAAAAATAACCTGGTACTGGACTGACAATTCATCCGGAGCATCGCAGGAAGATAATTTCAAGATTTATACATCAACAGGCGGCTTGCTCGCGACATTAAGTGCAGATACAACGTATTATGAAGAAACCGGCTTGACAAGGAACAAGCAATATAGCCGGTATGTTCAGGCGATAAACGTAGCGGGTTCAAACAATTCTGCGACGGTAAGTTGGCGGACAAAACCGGGGACGTATCAGGAGAAGATAACGACCCGCACAGGACCAAACAGTTTCGGATTTGTCGGAGACGGTTTGTGGGAGTGGGAAGTATCTGCGAAATCAGGACAACTTGTAACAATAACAGCATACATAAGATACAACGCAAGTTACGGCAGTGCAACAAAGCCGAAACTGACACTGTACAATCTGGGAGTGAACAGCAATGCAACGATGAGTGCATCTGCGGACACGTGGGAACAGTTGCAAGTTTCCGGCACACCCAACAGGAACGGAGTACTCAAACTGAAGATAGAGGGCTTCTCAACAACTCCCGGCGCAAAGATGTATGTTGACGACATCAGTATAAGTCAGTGAATAGAATTAGAGGGTTTTTGTTTTTAGTTATTTTTTTGTTTATTTCAAAAATGTTTAACGAACTATTGACAGGAATAAAGTTTTTTGTTATACTTTTACCGTAAGAGAAACAATGTTAAATAACGCCGGCAAATAAAGTCATAAATAAATTACAAATAAGTTACCCAAAAGTTACAATATATTTTGTATAATAAAAGTGGAAACAGACAAACGGAGGTACCTATGAAAAAAACATACGCTTTTAACTTAACGCTTAAACCATATCGCTT
>JBBAAR010000002.1:0-194834 GCA_041658185.1 Elusimicrobiota bacterium | reverse complement strand
TCGCGCGGATGGCTATGCTTGAGCCGTATATTAAATACTCCGCTCCCTGGATAGGCTCTATCTTCATTCCCTTGACAAGGGGACCGACCGCGTCGTTTTCCAAGCCCTCGTAGTTACGGCTCTTTATCGTAAAGGCATATGTTGTGTTCCCGATTAATGCCGGCGAACTTGCCGGGTTGTTCTCGCTGCGTGTCCAAATCTTGTTGCTTATCCAGCCGCTGTTCCATGGCCCGCCGGAAGAACCGTCCTCCTCAAACAATAAACCCGACTGACCGCTCGTCAAATTGGTAAACGTCTGCGCAGACAGGTTTATCGTTACAGATGAAGAGTTTATTGTCCACACATTGTCAGACAGAACCGGCGTTTCTATCCTCGTATATTTCGGGTTGCTGGTGTTCAGCGTTGTAAAAGCGGTTGGGATTCCTTCGTTATTTAATGCCGCTACACGGAAATAATATGACTTGTTTGCGGTCATTGAAGATACATCTACATATTCGTTTGTCGTTTCTTCCGTTGATGTAATTATACCGAAATTGCTTAATGTTGATGTATTGACGCGGTAAGTCGTTCCCGCTGAATTGTTACCTGTCCAGTCGGGTCTTATGGAATATGTCGTGATATATTGAGTGTAAAAATTGCCGGGCCCCGACGGCTGGTTCGCAAGTGTCGTCTTGTTAGAGTATGGGCTGGTGCTTGAAACACCCGAATAATTTCTTGCCAACAAACAGAACTGATATGATGTGTTTCCCGAAAGTCCTGTTGTATCAAGCGGAAAGCCCCAAACGGATGCCTGTTGCCAGACAATTCCTGTATCAAGCGTATTTGGCGCCTGAACATAATATGTCGTGCCCCATGACTTTAATGCCTTGATTGCATATTCTATTGTCCCAGGATTGCCGTCTGTCTCTTTCGTCACCCTGATTGATGAACCGCTTAAAGCAGTCAAACTCGGTGCCAACGGCGTATATATTAGCGTGACTTTTGTAGTCGCAACCCCTTGGGTTGCTTCCTGCTCTTCCCAATTCCTCGCCACAACCCGCCCGTAATAAGTCGTATTCAGTGTCAATCCCTCAACCGTCGTGGTAGCCGCAACCTTTACGGTTGCGATTGAAAACACCGTCCCGGTAAAATTACTCGCCGTGGACACCTGTGCCACATAAACCGTATTATTCGGATTTGCAGGATTTTCACCCGTCCCCCATGTCACCGTGATACTCGTCACAAACACTGTTCCCCAAGCAGGATTATTGGGTGTGTTGCACAATGTCGCTCTTGTAAATGT
Organism: Elusimicrobiota bacterium; assembly: GCA_041658185.1. GTDB lineage: Bacteria > Elusimicrobiota > UBA8919 > UBA8919 > UBA8919 > UBA8919. The sequence continues at coordinate 193,552 of JBBAAR010000002.1, read as the reverse complement.
TGATGACCAATTACTTTCATTCAACACGCTATCCCTTGCCTTAACACTGAAGTAATAAGTGGTATTGGGTGTCAAATTTGTAGTGGCAGAGCTTGTCTCTGCCATCCATACCGTCGTTGTTGTAGCGGCGCTTGTAAAATTGCTATCCGTTGAATACCTCATTATGTATGGCAGCGCTGCCAGCCCGCTTCCCGCACCGCCGTAAATATCCGATGGGTCGGTTGCCGAATTCCAGTTTATCGTGCAGGATGAAATATGCGCAACGGCGCTCGTTATTGCATAACCACCCGGCGGCGCGGTGTCTAACTTCACCAAATATGTTGATGAATACACCGACCACTCGCCGTAAGTATCTGAACTCCGAACCTGCCAATAATACTGACCGTTATTAAGTTGACTGGCTGGTTGATATGTTGATACGCTGGACGAAAAATCCCCGCTATCGTGAATTATATTACCTGTAAAATTATATGGTGTAGTTGCCGATTTATCGGCGATTGTTGATAACTGTATCCTAAACCCCGTCTGCGTGTCCCCTTCACCATCCACAAACTGCCACTGGAATAATGGATTTGTTGAAGACAACCAGACATTGTTCTCCGGTATCTGTAAATTAGGTTTTGTCGCCGTATTTGTTGAGTACTGTATATTGACTTCCGTTAATTGCGGGGTTGTTGTTGTAACGGCAGTTGTAAAACTGCTTATGTACTGAATATACCTCGCTCTCGGCGAGGCAATCGGTGTGCCGGTGGCAACTGTGTACCATTCTCCTGTCGGAACTGCCGATGAATTCCAAGCACTCCACGAACCATCAGGCGTTGCCGTATTTCCCGTTCTTGTCTTTAGTTTTATATCTGTGTTTATCGGTGTGTTTTTGCCCCAACTGATGTTGCCCCAACTCGTCCCTTTCTTTGTCGTATCTATCGCCCTTGACTGAAACTCACCCGCAGGAAAATACGGTCCTTCCTCCGAACCCACCGACCCAATCGTCGGGTCGGTAGCGGCATATTTGCGGATTATGAAGTCATCAAACCAGCCACTTGAATAACATGCAGTGTTACCATCATACCAGCTATTTACACCAAAAAAATAATTATATGCTCTATCAGTGACAGTTTTATTTAAAGTTGTAAGTAAATTATTTCTACCAGAATCACTATAAATTTTAAGTGCTGCTGTCGTCCCTATTTTTGTAAATGTACAATAGTAGGATGTATTTTCAGAATATAACCATGTTGAAGTAAAACCCACACCTTCAGTAATACCAAAATACTGCCGTCCTTTTGCCACATCCACATGTAATGATTCTGCTATTCCATTGAAATCATCAATGCTATTACCAAAACCCATTCCCATAACATTTGGGTCTGCCACTCCGCCGGTAAAAGCGTGTGAAAAATTTAATGCAAAATTTTGAAGAGACGGAACACTCCGATAATAATTATGATTGTCATCAGACTGAGCAAGATTTGTATATGTTAGTCGTTTATTTGTTGTATAATCAGGATTAATACGTCCATTAGCATCATTTTCTGACCACCCTCCAGGATTGCTGCTGAAATCATCAAAAAATATAAAAGTATTTGTTGCACTCTGTTCAGCATTGGCACTGGGGTTGCCGTAATACATATATATTGATGTTCCGCTGGTGGGGACGGATGAGACACGGACCCAGAAGCCCTTGCAGTTGGCGGTGGTGGTGTCCGGGTCTATCCAATAAGGGATTGTTGTTGTTGCGGTTGACGGTGTGAACCTGAAATCAGCCATTGTGGATTGGGCGGATGACCGAATTAAATCCCAGTTTGAGCCAAAAGAAGTTGTCGGAAGCCACACCTGATAGTCACTCAAGCCCGAAGAACCACCATTACTGATATTTATTGCCCGTCGGTATTTCCAATCATTCAACCATTTTCCATCAAATCCGGTATTTGTAGAAGTAATCTCAATATACGCCCCATCGCCGGTGCCGACTATTGTTACTGATGATTTCACAAGACCGTTGCCAAAATCTGTATCCGTGGTATCCGTGGCCGACTTGAAATTACTCTGATACCAGTAAGGTCCTTTGTGTAACTGTGTCCCATTCTCCGCACCATCACCATTATACGCCGCCAAATGTAAGTAATAACTGGTATTTTGCGTCGGAGTGTTCAAAGATAACGCACCTACCGACCACTGCGTATCACCGCCGGAAACAGATTCAGAAGCATTTATACTCCATCTATATCTCAAATATTGAAAAGTCCCCGCACCGAAACTTGTATTAAATGTGAATAGCGAAGTGGCAGAAACGGTCTCGGTTGACTTATCGCAACTGACATTTGAATTTGTTGGAATAGCGGGAAGCGAGTATTTGCTGAAAGATGTGCCGGATGTCTGGTTACCGGCATTATCTCTATATTTTATTGTTTGTGTGTATTGAGTATTTTCCACGCAATCGGACTTCACAAAAGTAGCGCCTGCCTGATATGACCCGCCGTTATCAAATGAATACGGCTGTGAGTGAAGCCCTGAACCGCCGGTATCTGAAGGTCCGGTTGCACTCCAAGTAATCTGTGTTGGCGAGTCAGCATTCACAGAACCGGTTGGCGGATTGGGTGTCGGCGCTGTAAAATCAAACCCAACTGTCCATGTTGACCATCCGACTGAATAGTTTGCGACATTATCCTTTGCCCTCACCCGCCAGAAATGCTGTTTTGCTTCAACAAACGGTCCCGTTGAAAAATTAACATTTGTTGTCTCGGAAGAATAATATATGGTTGAAAAATTTTGCGCGGATATAGTAGATATTTCAAACAAATACCCCGCTAAACCGCTTTCCCCGTCGGAAGATGAACCCCACTGAAAAGTTATGTTCGCACTGTTCTGCCAGGAAGTATCGGCAGGAGAGGTATAAGACGGCTGGGTAGGAGTAATTGTATCAATGTACACACCGTTTGATGTCGCTTCATCGCCCCAAAAACCGGTGTCGTCAACTGCACGAACCGATATGAAATATCTTCTGCTACCTTGAAGATTCTGGTAACTTGTGGTTGATAGCGAAGTCCCGCAAGTTGTCCAGTTGAGGACTTCGGAGCCGTAAGGAGTATGCCCGATTTTAAACTCATAGCGAAGCAATGACCTGCCGGCAGTTCTTATTGTTGTAGCATCCCAGTTTGACTGTAGATAAGTAGTAACACTTGAAAATGTAATATCCGTTGATGCGCCATCGCGCACTGTTGAAGTTGACGGCAGAACATTTTTGTAGAGGCGACCGTAATAACTTGAACCGGGGTCAGAACCGGAAAAAGTATTTGCCGCGAAAACTTTAATAGTTCCGCCATTCGTTGTTTGGTTGTTCCCGCCGCGCGCGGAAAAGTTCACACCTGTAGCACTGTTTGTCACCCATCTGCCATCAAGAAGAACAGCACCGCCGGCGCCGTTGCCACCGCCACCGCCTGTATCATTTCCAGCCCCTGGATCCATCGCACCGCCACCTCCGGCGGCACCATTTGATAGAAGTCGTGCCGATGAGTTTACTGTTATAGTGCTATAAGCAACAAGACGAACAAAACCACCGCCAGCAGCACCTCCGCCTCCTCCTGCTTCACTCCCACCAGCACCGCCACCACCACCACCAGAACCTAAATATAATTCTTTTCCTGTTGTTGAATCGCCATTGCCACCCGAACTTCTATAACCTCCATTAGAACCCGCCGCACCATTATCTTGTTGTGGTGATGCACCGGGAGTAGAATCTCCAGCGCCACCGGCACCACCATAAAGTCCACAGCCGGTACCACCATCTAATGTGCCAACTCCACCACCTGTTCCACCTGTACCACCACCACCGCCACCACCACAATCCGTCGTCGCGCCTGCCCATTGCCCGCCACCGCCACCGCCAGCACCATATCCGCCACCACCAGCGCCGGTTTGATTATCAGCGCCGGTTACTCTAGTCCCACCACCAACTGTAAATTCACCTGAGCCACCGGCTCCGTTAGAGGTGCCACCACTTGTTCCTTGACCACCAATATTGCTCACTGCACCATTCCCGCCATTGAACCCTGCGATGGCTTCACAGTTACCGCCACCACCTCCAAATATGTTCCCATCACCTGCTTTCGCATTTGTAGTAGCACCAACTCCACCTGGTGAACCACCACCACCATTTCCAGCGACAGTAGAATTTCCTTGTCCGCCATTTCCGCCTAACCCATTGTTTCCACCAGCACCTCTGTTGCCACCTGGATCGCCACCACCTCCACCAGCACCATACCCTCTGCCGCTGGCGGTGATGAAACCGCTTACTGTTATGTTATTCGCGTAAACTCCGAGCCAGCCGTCTTTGGGGTTTGTTACTTTTGCATCTGATGAAGCGATACCGGCAGGCACGCTTTCAACTTTCCCGAAGCCCTGGGCATAACAGGTTGTGTTGGCTAATATATTTATTGTTTCAAAAAAATGATTTCCGTAAAAAGCATCATATCCCGACTGCGGCCAGTTTGTATTGAATCCGCCTAACACATCATTTCTTATGCCTGATGTTGCCACACCGTCCCATGTTTCCTTTTCCGCTATCTGAACGCCGTTTGAAGTGCCGACAGGACCATCACCATCAGCATTTACCGGGATTATATGGACATAATAAGTTGTGTTATTCCACGCACCGCTTAATGATATTCCGGAAAGATATGTTGCTGTGGATGTATAATTGCCGATGTTAGTCCAATCAAGCAGTGTTATTGACGGACCTGATGTGATTTTTATCTTATATGCTGTCACATCCGGGACTGTCGCCCAGTTGGATTTGATAAATCCAGCACCCGTTGTTGTTGGCGCATACTGATAAAGCAAATCCACACCAGTAGTCCCTGTCCCATCACATACACCATAATTGCCGGATGGCCATGTCGGCGGAAGAGCATAGAGATTCTTCGCTCCGCTCAGAATGACGGCAGATATTATAAAAATCAAAATTAATAAATTAAGTTTTTTCATTTTTTCATTTTTTTGATAGTATGCTTGAGTTTTAACACTGCAAAATTAATCTCTATAGTGGTCTCGCTACCGGATACTTCTAACCCGTCATCAAGAATTTCCGCTATTAAGCCACCACTTTTTTTCATTAGTGATTTTTGCGCATCCTTATCCTTAATGATAGAAAGTTCTTTTATGTTCCTTGTAAGTTGGCGAAGTTTTGCAAATGTATCTATAATTGCTATTGTAGTTTGGACAGCCCGCGGGCTTTTTAGAATTGTGGCGAGCATATAAAGACCCTTTTCAGTGAATGCTTTAGGAAGTTGAGGGGAAAATTTGAGTTTATAGAGGTGGTGGAAATTTTCCACCACCTCTTGTTTTTCGTTGATAGTCAATTCAAAAATATACCCGGAAGGAAACTTGTCGGGATTATTTTTAACGGATTTATTGATGTCGCGGGTTCCTACTCCATATAGTTTTGCAACATCGCTATCCAGAATAACCTTTTGCCCACGCAACTCTATAATTTTGTTCTCAACTTCTTCAAATTTTACAATATTCATAATTCATTATTCCTTTCAGGGATTAAAGTAAGTATCGGGACGCCACTCACTTCGTTCGGGTGCTGCTTCACTGCGGTTCTGATTCTTTTCATAAAATTCGCACTATATTTGTTATTTTTCGGATATAACCGTTTTATCCTTGTGTATAGCCCTTATATACTTGGACAGAACCTTTACAACCTACAAGATAACTTCGCCAACCAAGGTTGGCAACTACATCTGCATGGCTGAAACCCCGCCAGCCAACAAGACAACCCTTCCAACCTACCAGATAATCCTTCCAGCCTACAAGATACCCTTCCCAACCTACCAGATAATCCTGCCAACCAAGGTTGGCAACTACATCTGCTTGGCTGAAATGACTGTATCCTATATTTTGTAGTTGCCCAATTTATTGGGCGTCGTTGTGCCTGATAAATCAGGCAACTACATTTTACGCAGATTGAAAATCTGCGGCTACAAATTTATGTCTAAGTATGGGGACGGTTCTGATTCTTTTCATATTAACGACAGAGATTAAGCAAATAGCGACTAATAAGTTAACTTTTTTCATATCAAAAAATATTGCTTGACATTTTCACATGTTTTTGTTATAATTATTTTGGAGGTGAAATTTATGGCTGTGATTGCTTTACCAAGAATTTTACGGGAAAAACTTACCGACGAAGGCGCAGAAGCACTGCTTGAATTATTTAACAAGACCGAAGAAAAAACCCGAGAAGTTATTGTTGCTTTTTCAGAAGAGAAGTATGAACGGCGACTAAGCGAAGAATCTGCTAAATTACGAGTGGAAATGGCAAATATGCGTGCAGACATCATTCGTTGGATGTTCATATTCATCTTTGGCCAGTTCTGGGCAATTGTTGGTGTTCTGTTCGCCTTCTTTAGAAAATAATTTCGGCAAGTATCGTCAAAATGCCAGAGGCCGACGGTATTTGCGTCTGACGTAAGTGTTGTTGCGGGACCATTGTTGAAGTGGTAAAGCGCCACGACGGTTGAACCCTGAACAGAGCTTGAAAGTTCCGCGGGGCCGCCGTCGTTCATATGGTACAGCCCGACCGTCTGGCTATCCGCTGAAAGTTCTGTCGCACCCGTTCTGCCGAGTTCTATATACGCCGCCGTGTCCGTGCTCCGTATTGCCGTCTGCACAAAACTACTGCCAGTGTTGAAATCGTTAAAGTTCGTCTGATACCACACCGCCGCAGAAGCGGAAGTTAAAGGTAAAAGATTAAAGGTCAAAATTAAAAAGTAAAATTTCTTCATTTTATTAGCCACGAATTAACATTCACCCTGTTAGATAGAGAAACTTATCTAACGGGGCAAGTTTGCACGAATGAATTCGTGCCTACAACATCAGCAGACCAAGGGTCTGTGACTACAATTCACAAAAAAACCCTTGACAAAATCTTTTGTTTTTGTTATACTTTTTTCGGAGGTGGAAATTATGCAACATATACTGGAATTACCAAAAATTGAATTTATCACTACTGCAAAGGGCAGACCGAAATCCGTCGTTCTGGATTTTAGCGACTGGAAAAAAATCGTTGAAACATTAAAAATTATGTCAAGTAAAGAACTAAGACAATCAATAACCCGGGCAAAATCCGAATTACAACGCGGTTCAAAGTTATTTACATTAAAGGAGATTTTCGATTTATAATACATACTTTCTTCCTGAATTTACCAGACAACTTAAACGGTATCCATCGCTGAAAAAACGACTTCTTAAAAAAGTTACTCTTCTCTCCCAAGACCCGTATAAAAACTGCAAAAGTGAACTGCTTGTCGGCGAACTTAAAGGTTTGCTTACTCTTAAATCATTCCGAAAAATTCCTATCATAACACCCCGTAAGTTTTTAGAGGTTCTTAATCCTTAATCCTGCCGCTAAAAGTATAACACATAATAGCGAAGTTTTGGCGAATTTTTTATGAGACACAAAAAATTATTATGGACACTTCAATAATGATGCAACTCTTGTGGCTAACTCCTCGGCAACAAAAGGTTTTGTTATGTAATCGTCGGCGCCGCAGTCAAGTCCCTGTATCTGGTCGTGCGTGAGATTTCTTACCGTCAGCATAATAACCGGAATGTGCTTGAATTTTTTATCTTTGCGGATTTCCTTGCAAACGGTCATTCCGTCTATTTTCGGCATATTTAAATCAAGAATAACAAGGTCGGGGTTTTCAGAATGCAGAGTGTCCAGACCTTGCTTGCCGTCTTTCGCCTCTATTACTGTATAACCCTCGGGCTCAAGTACAAGTTTTACAATGTGTCTGTAATCCTTTTCGTCGTCAACAATAAGTATTTTTGGCATAAACACCTCCAAACTACCACTGAACTATTTCTGTGTCTGTTTCGTGTATTGTTCAGATTCTGTTCCGTGTTTCTTTGCTATCTGCAACGTGAAAAAGAATTTTGAACCCTTGCCGACGGTACTCTCAACCCAGATTTTTCCCCCGTGACCTTCAACAAGCGCTTTTACAATCGCAAGCCCAAGCCCTGTTCCTTTTACGCTTATTTCACTTTTAGCCGACCTTACCTGCTCAAATTTGACGAATATTTTTTCTATGTTCTCCGGTGCAATTCCTATTCCCGTATCTATTACAACGAAAGTAATCATATTATCCGATTTTTTGTCGGACGCAACGGACAGCGAAACCGAACCGTTTTCTCTTGTGAATTTTAAGGAATTGGAAATGAGATTTATTATTACCTGGCGGACCCTTTCCGGGTCAGCAAAAATCTGCGGAAGTCCCGGCGGTATATCGGTAAAAAGCGAAATTGATTTTTCTTCGGCTTTGGGTTTAAGGAAATCAACGACCTCGTTTGCTATTTCGTGGAAATTCACCGGGACCTGTTTGATGTCCATTTTGCCGCGCTCAATTTTTGCTATATCCAAAAGGTCGTTTATGAAACGGGAAAGCCGCATCGTGTTGCTGTGCATTCTTTCAAGCATATCGCCCCACTTTTTCGGCATATTCTTATCCGTTTCCGCACCTTTTATCATAAATTTGATATATGACTCTATTGCACCTAACGGAGAACGAAGTTCATGCGTAACGGAGGATACGAAGTCCTGTTTCATCTGGTCAAGTTCTTTCAGTTTTTCCGACATTATGTTAAACCGCGACCCCAGCCAACCGATTTCATCGCGGCTTTTAATTTCCACCCGATAATTGAGGTTCCCTTTGCTTATAGCGTCGGCGCCTTTCGCTAAAATTTTTATGGGTTTGGTAAGCATCGTCGCCACCGCCTGTGCAACTACCAGACCTATAAATATCATAATTAGAGCAACTTCTAAAATTCTAAGCCGTGCCGTTTTAAACGATTCGTCTATCTGCTGTTCTACAACCTTTTTTGAAAATCCGATTTTCAGGTTGGCTGACGGACCGCTCAACAATTCAATTTTAGTTTTTTGCGTTATTGCATCAGGATGGTTGTTAATGGCAGAGCGCCTTTTTTCCAATTGTTTTAAGTCGGTGTGGCCTATCACTTTGCCGCGCGAAGATACTTCTATATACTCAATAGACGGATTGTTTTTTTTGACGATGTATATGTAATTCATAAGCAGAAGGTCGTCCTGGGCAAGGAGAGATTCCTTTACAATCTGGGCGACTTCCGTTATAATTACCTTTTGTTTTTTGAAAGTTTCCTTAACGAGATACTGCCGTTCTGTGAAAATCAGAAAAAAACTTACACCGCCGACCGATAATAATATTAACCCGCTTAATATAAATATAAATTTTGTTCTTAATGACATTTTGAAATAAAGTGTAACATATAATAGCGAATTTTTGGCGAAGATTTACAAAAATATTTATTTTTTTATTTTTAGCCGCAGCCGCAGATAGTCACAGAACCTCACTGAAATATCTTTTTCTGTGCCCAACTGTGTCATTCTGCGGCCTGGTTTATTTAATCATCGTTGAATTTGTAGCCGACGCCGAAAATTGATTCTATCTTTTTTCCCGCGGACCCAAGTTTATTTCTTAAAGTTTCAATATGTTTATCTACTGTTTTCATTTCAACTTCGTTTGGTGTGTTCCATAAATTGTCCATAAGAATCTCTCTTGATATAACCCTGTTTTTGTTTTTCATAAAATACAGCAAAATTTCATATTCTTTTTTTGTCAGGTCCGGATTTTTGTTTTTTAAGGAACCCGCACCGTAGGTGGTTATAGTTCTGGTTGACAAATTTATTTTTATTGAACCGTTAGAGGATTTGAGGATGTTGGATTTTGACTTAAAATCTATTTCATTCCAAAGACGTCTTCTTAAATGCGCCTTTACCTTTGCGACAAGAATTTCCATCTGAAACGGTTTCGTTATATAGTCGTCCGCACCAAGACCCAGACTACTTACGATATCATATTTTGTAGTATAATCGCCTGATATCAAGATGACTGAAATGTCTGCGGTTTTGGGATCTTTCTTTAATAACTTCAAGACATCGCAGCCGGAAATACCCGGGAGATTAACATCAAGCAGAACGATGTCGGGATGTCTTTTATCTGCGGTTTCCAAAGCATCATCCGAATCGTTTTCTACAAATATCTCGTATTTTTTTTCCTTATCAAGAGCTTCTTTTATGAGAGCGCAGATATTTACATCGTCGTCAACAATGAGAATTTTTTCTTTCATATATTATTTTTTATTGCATAAACTGCCGCCTGGGTTCTGTTTTTTACGCCGAGTTTTGAAAATATAAAGCGAAGTTCCACTTTTATCGTGTTCTCCGAGCGGGATAAATCATTCGCGATTGACCTGTTCGATTTTCCTTCCGATATTTTTTTCAGAATAATCTTTTCTTTTTCTGTTAAATTCATACTTATTTTGTGCTAACACAAACGAAAAATAAATTAAAAAAAATCACTTCGGGAAAAGTGTGATGCCTGATTTCCCTCTCATGCTATCGTGAAATATTTGTATGTCCGGTTGATTTTCAAATGCTATGCCGATATGATGTTGTTTTAAGACATTATCCGTGTGAAACCATTTGATTTTACCCTTAAGTTGCAGTTCCTGAAATGTCGTCGGCACTTTAATTTCAATTTCCGGCTGTGATTTTTTATCGTCGGCAAGATGCTCTATAATTAAGTTTGTCAGGTGAAGGTCGTCTTTCGTTCCTTCAATCCTTATTCCGCCTTCTGAAATGTTTATGCAGGATGTTTCAAAACTCTTGCCGTTTAATTCAATCTTCACATTCCATTCTACAGGACGGCGGAATGCACGCCTTTTATCGTTAAACATTTTTTTCTACCTCCTCATAAATGTTCCATAAGTTCGGTTACCGAAAACGGTTTTGTTATGCAGGTAAAACTGCCGATTGGATGGTATTTTAACTAATAATAAAATTATTGTAAATAGGACAAACGGGCAATAAAAGTTGCCTGCAAAAAGGAATAAAGTCCTATATCATTTTTTGATTGGTTCCGCCGAAAAAATTTCAAAATTTATTCAATAGATATGATTTTTTGCTGGATGGCTTTAACTACTGCTTTTGTACGGTTTTCAACTCCTAATTTATTAAACAATAAATTCAGTTGGTTTTTTACCGTTTTTTCGCTGGAAGAAAATTTGTGGGCAATTTCTTTGTTTGAAAATCCTTTTGAGAGGGCGGATAGCAATTCTATCTCCCGTTTAGTAAGTTGTAACCTCTGAACGTTAAGATTTTTCGGCTCTATTTTTCTGACTGCATCCAGAAACCTCGGCATTATGTCTGTTGAAAACGCCACTCCTTCACTTATCAAAGTTCTCAATGTTTTTATTAGAATTTCCGCGGTTTTGGTTTTTACTACATACCCAAGGGCGCCTGCTTTTACGGCTTCAAGTATGTGCGCCTCGTCATCATACATTGAAAGAATAATCACTTTTACATCCGGCATTTCTTTCCGTAATTTGCGTGTAACTTCAATGCCGTCTATTTCCGGAATATTTATGTCCATTAAAATAATATCCGGCTTCAACTTTTTTGCGAGTTCCAGAACCTGTTTACCGTCGGAGGCTTCGCCGATAATTCTTATGTCTTTTTCATTTTCAATAAGTTCTTTAAGCCCCTGACGGAATATTGTATGGTCATCTGCTATAATGATTCTTACTCCTTTCTTGTTTTTTTCCATAATCACTTTATCCTTTAATCTTTCGGATTGTAAGTTCAACTACAGTACCTTTACCCGGATTGGATTTTATAGCGACGATGCCGCCGGTCTTCTGTGCATAAAGCAACATGCTTTTTATACCGTATTTAAAGTTTTTTTTTAGAGGTTTAAAACCGACGCCGTTGTCTTTTATTACCAATTGTGCGCCGGTGGAATTATTTATTGACAGGAAGACACTGATTCTGTCCGCCCGTGAATGGTTCTGTATATTGTTTAATGCTTCAAGAAAAATACGCATTATTTCATTGCTGAAATCAAATGTACAAAACTTCGGTATTTTAGAAACAAACTCATAATCTATATTTTTAACTTTTTTGATTTTTTCAAGATAATTTTTTATTTCGTCGACAAATTTATTGCCGACAATCCTCGGCGGGGCAAGTTGCAATATAATTTTTTTTGTCTGGGCAATGGACAACTCCATGAGTTTTTCTATCTCGGATAATTCTTTTTTGATTTTTTCAATGTCGGTCAGATTTTGCGATTTGTTTGTCTTTAACTGAATGGAATATAATGTTTGGGCGAGACCATCGTGCAGATATCTCGCTAACTGTCCATCTCTTTCGTTTATTAAATTGCTATCCATTCGGATACAAAATTTCTGTCGGCTCTTTTTACTAAGATGCTGCTATCATAACTGCCGTATAATTGAGGATTTTTAATGTGGGCAATGCAGGGATTGAACCTGCGACCCCTCCCGTGTGAGGGGAGTGCTCTCCCGCTGAGCTAATTGCCCGGAACGCCTATTCTGGGACATAAGTCCCGTAAAAAACAATTTTTACAGTCGGGCTTTTTCGCGTTACAAATTTTTCTTCCGTGCTCTATTAAAAGATTGGAAAGAGCGAACCAATCGCTTCTATCAAAAATTTTCATTAAATCCTGCTCTATTTTTTCGGGACTGTTATTTTTTGAAAGTCCCAAACGAAATGACAAACGTTTTACATGCGTATCAACCGCGATACCGGAAATTTTCCCGAATGCATTTCCCAACACGATATTCGCCGTTTTTCTTGCAACGCCGGGAAGTGTCAGCAAATTCTCCATCGTATCGGGAACTTTACCGCTATATTTTTCGTCAATAATTTTGCAGGCGCCTATTATATTTTTTGACTTGTTGTGATAAAAACCGGCAGACCTTATTTCCTGTTCAAAAACTTTTATATCGGCGGCGGCGTAATCGGATGCTTTTTTATATTTAGCAAAAAGAAGCGGAGTAATTTTATTGACCCGTTTATCCGTGCATTGTGCGGAAAGAATTGTCGCAACGAGAATTTCCAGCGGATTTGAAAATGTCAATGCCGTTTTTTTTACATCCGGGTAATGTTTTTTCAGCCGTGTTATTAATTCACTTACATTCAACATTAACTAATCTCTAATTCTCTAATCTCTGTCTTTATAATGGGCCCTGAGGGACTTGAACCCCCGACCCGCTGATTATGAGTCAGCTGCTCTAACCAACTGAGCTAAGAGCCCGCATTTTCAATTATATCTAAATTTACTTTTTTGTCAATCTTTTAGAATCTGTTATTCAAGATAGTCAACAAGGCTTTTGCACCGTGAGGGATGTTTCATTTTTCTTATCGCCTTCGCTTCAATCTGGCGGACCCGTTCCCTTGTAATCTTAAAAATTTTTCCGACATCTTCCAAAGTTAACGGATAGCCGTAACCGATGCCGAACCTCAGACGGATAATCTCCGCCTCGCGGTCGTTGAGAGTTGATAATACCTTTTCAATTTCTTTATATCTTAAATTTGAGTGTATATGCTTTTCCGGCGTTTTATGTTTTTTATCCTCAATAAAATCTTCAAGGCGGGAATCCTCGTCGTCGCTTATAGGGGTTGAAAGCGAAAGCGGCTCCTGGATTATTCTTAAAAGCGTTCTTATTTTATCCGTTGACATTTTTAAGTATTTTGAGTATTCTTCAATCGTGGGTTTTGTGCCGCAATCCTGATGATGTTTTCTCTGGAACTTGTTGAGTTTTGACGCCATCTCCTTCATATGAACCGGAATTCTTATCGTCCTAGATTGGTCGGCAAGCGCTCTGTTTATTGACTGTCTAATCCACCATGTCGCATATGTGGAAAATTTAAAACCTTTTTTGTATTCAAATTTTTCCACCCCTTTTATTAAACCGAGATTACCCTCCTGTATTAAATCCAAAAGAGAAAGTGAAGGCGCATACATATGTCTTTTTGCTATTGAAACGACCAGACGCAAATTTGCTTTTATAAGTTTTGACTTTTCATCCAATAGTTCTATTTCCAACCGCCTTATTTTATTTGCGGATGACTCAATGTCTTCAAGCGGGATATTAACACTTCTACTCATCTTTTTAAGTTTTCTATCGGCATTGTTCACATCATCAAGCACCCGGGCGAATTTTGAAAATTCATACTTTGTCAATTTAAAAAATTTTGTTTTCGTTATTTTTTTCCGCTTTACGTGACGGTAAATCCGCTTTACATCGGAAAGAGCCATTTTACTTTTTCTTGAAATTTGACCGTAGGTATTTTTATTTTCCGTTATCCTTTCCGCATAATTCAGTAATTTTAATTTCAGTTTGTTGAATTTTTCCTCGTGGAGGTTAAGTCCGATTATTTTTTTTATTATCTCTTTTTTATAATTGTTAATTTTATTAACAACTGCAATTTTTTTATGCGGGGCAGTCTTCTTTACGCCTTTGAGTTTCTTTTTAAGTTGATTAATTCTCGTCTGAACTTTATCTAGATATTTTGACGCCTCTATCATTTTTCTCTGCATATTTCTTAAGGTAGTGTCAGTTTTTTTTCCGCGGGGCATAAACTCGCGGGGCGATGCAGCGCTGGTTGAAATAAGCACTTCCCAGTTTTTTATCTCCTTAAGGGTAATCGGGGAATCCAACACTATCAATTTGAGCTCCCTCTTTTTTTCCCAGATGCTCTTTGTCAGTTCAAGTTCTTCTTTTCTCTCTAAAAGCGACGATTTTCCCATCTCGGTAAGATACATCCTGACAGGGTCTTCCATTTTTAATTTTATGGATTCTTCATCAGAAGATTCTGGGGTTTGCTTTTCGGCAACCGGCTCTTCCGGCTGTTTGTTCAGGACATTTATGCCCATATCGTTCAGGGTGATAAAAAAACCGTCAATTTCATTTATGCTGCTGTCCGATATAGACAGGTGTTCGAATATGTCGTCATATGTAAGAAAACCGGCTTGACGGCCTTGCTGTATTAAATTTCTTACTTCTTTTTCATCTATCATTTTTTTGACCCTTTCATTTTTTTTGATGCTTTCAAAAATTCAGACACGTCTCCGCTTTTAAGTTGTTGCAGTCGCTTTTTTTCACACTTGAGCACAAAGGATTTTACAAATTTTTCCGGATCCGACGGCTTAAAATCACTTATCAGAATTTTTGAAACAACATCACTGCCCGATAGTTTCACAAGTTCCCGGGGTTCAACGGAGTCCCTGCCTTTTTTTCTCAAATCACGAAGTATAGAAAAAATGTTTCCTGTTTCATCGCTTGTGAAATCAAACTGTAAATTTTCGGGAATATAATCCATATACTTAAGGTCGCCGGCCAACATCGATATAAAATTTCTTTCTTCAATGTCAATTTTGTTTTCAACCTCCGGCATCTGTTGTTTTGAGTCGCTGCCATACCGCTTTATTTCGGTTTTAAGCCGGGCCAGTTCCTCTTTTATAATTTCTTCACGCACACCTAACCGTTCTGAAAGCGTTTTTATATATTCCGATTTTACGACGGCATTCGGAATTTTTGATATAACCGGAAGGGCTAATTTTACAAGACCCCTTTTACCTTCAATGGTCTTGACATCAAAACCCGCCGAGGCGGACGATTTTTCATCAATGAAAAAATCAATGTATGATTTTGAATTTGAAAAAATATTTTTTAATTTGTCCGCACCGTCGGAAATAAGAATTTCATCGCTATCTTTACCGTCGGGCAATTGGGCGATTTTCACATACAAATCGTCGTTAAGAAGCACCTCGCACGACCTTATCGCAGAGGAACGGCCAGCCGTATCCGGGTCATATGCGACTATTACATTGTCGGTATATCTTTTCAATAAGGAAGAGTGCTGCGGCGTAAAAGCGGTCCCGAGAGTGGCAACCGTATTTGTAATCCCATATTGATGACACATAATCACATCAACATAACCTTCAAGTATTATTGCGGAATTATTTTCTCTTATGGACTTTCCGGCGAAATTGAGACCGTAAAGCACCCTGCTTTTGGAATAAACCGCCGTCTCGGGCGAATTAAGATATTTCGGCTGAATTGCATCGTCCAAAACCCTGCCTCCGAATGCAACAACCCTGCCGGTAATATCAAAAATCGGAAACATCACCCTGTTGATAAAAAAATCTTTCTCGTTAGATATAACCCCGGATTTGTAAAGCAAATCTTTTGAATATCCTTTTTTGACGGCGGCGTTAAAAAGAATCCTGGATGATTTCGGGGCATAACCTATTTGAAACTTCTCTATCGTTTCGTCGGTCAATCCCCTTTTTTTGAGCCAGTTTTTTATGACAGCGCTTTCTTCAAGATGCTTCTGAAAAAATAAACCCGCATCGTTTAAAATTTTATAAATCGTTTCCCTTTCTTCCGCAAGTTTATCATCCGTTTTAGAATTAGAAAAAATTTCTTTTATTTCTATATTGCACTTTTTGGCAAGTTTGCGGATTGCCTCGGGATAAGTAAGTCCTTCCATTTTCATTATGAAACTTATTGCATTACCGCCGATACTGCACCCGAAACAGTGAAAAATCTGCTTCTCGGGATTTACCATAAACGAAGGCGTTTTTTCATTATGAAACGGACATCTCGCTTTAAAATTCCTGCCCGACCTTGTCAGACGGACATATCCCTCAATAACTTCCACGATATCACAGGCACTTAAAACATTTTGAATAGTTGCTTCCGGAATTGACATATTTTTTGAAATTGTTGGATTTTTTGAGCGGCAAATTTCTATCCGCTGTGTTTTATTCGCCGGAAACCGGAACAAGGAATGAAATCAACGGGTCCGAACTTATTTTCCACTTTATCAAAAAGCAGATTAAGTCCGAGAGTATCGCTGGAAATGTGACCTGCAACTACTATGTTTATATTTGACTTTTCGGCGTTTTTTATGTGCTCCTCCGACATATGCATAGCGACAATTGTCCCGACACCCGCGATAGAAAGTTTCTCTAAAAATTCAACCGCTCCTTCCGTGCCGCCGGTCATATCAACAAAAACTTTACCCGCGCGATTTTCTTCGTTTCCGACTAATATTTTAGGACCAACCGTTTCGGTAACTGCGTTTTTATATTCCGGAATTGTCTTTAATGTACTAACTACATCTGAAACAAAATACGGTTTCACCGAGTCAAATTTTTCCTGAAGATATTTCGCGACATGGTTATCGGCAACCGTGTGGGCGCACATAAAGGGAATCCCCAAAAGTTTTGCGGCGTCGCCGCTTTTTGTGTGATTCACCGGCATTACCCGACGGGCGACCTCTTTCATCCTTTTTGACAGAAGACCCTCGGCGACATTTATAGGCACTCCGAATTTTTCAAGAATCTCCGACTGCATACCCATAACCTCGTAAAAATTGGCGTAAGCGTAACCGGACGGATGATGGGAGAGAACTAAATCAATTTTCGTTTTCAGGCGGCCGGATTTCCATAGATACTCCGCAAGCATAATTTCCGCTGCATCAATATCAATACCGACAAGAATTGATTTTATTTCTTCTTCACCGGAACCGTTCAGTATTCTTGTATCCCTGTAAGGATTTTTCAGAATTTCCATGTCAAACTCTGATTTTTTTTCATTATCAAGTTTATCATATTTCTGCTTTGAAACCGACAAACCTTTTTTTACCTGTTCTACACCGCGCGGGTCGGACAAAATTCCCTCTTCTACGACGAAATTATAAAACTCTTTTAATTTCAATTTACGCCTCCAAAATGAAATTCTTTCCCCCACCGTTTTGCCTCGCATAACGAAGCAGTGGGGGTCAGAATAACATTTCTTAATTATCTGAAAAATATTCTTTTTTTCAGTTTTCTTCTTGCTTCCTCGGCTTTGCGTTTTCTTTTTATTGAGGGTGTCTCATAAAATTCGCGCTTTTTGATTTCAGCCAAGATGCCGTCTCTTTCGCATTCTCTTTTGAATCTTCTTAGCGCTTCCTCTATGGATTCCCCTTCTCTTACTTTTACATTTGCCAAATTAAACACCACCTTTTATTACATCAGTGAAGACTGCAAAAGTCAGAAGTTAATTCTGTTTTTGCGTTCTTTTGCTCTACTGCTATCCCGGGGGCCAGTTCATAATTCTACCGCCTAAAAGATGCCAGTGTATATGAAAAACCGACTGACCGGCGCCGGAATTTGTATTGAGCACCAACCGATAACCTTCCTTGCTCACCTTTTCTTTTTCAGCCAATTCTTTTGCTAAAAAATGCACATCCGCTATAATGTCTGCATCGGATTGAGCAATATCGTTCAGCGAGGATATATGTTTTTTCGGAATTATCAGAATATGAACCGGCGACTGCGGGTTAACATCCCGTATGGCGATTAAACCCGGCGTTTGTGAAATAATTTTCGCAGGAATTTCTGAATTTATAATTTTACAAAACAAGCAATCAGACATCTTTATATTTATAGAGAATTTTTAGCGTTTTGTCAAGTACTTTTTTTCATTTCTGAAATTTTGTTAAATCTTTTTGAAGTTTTGTCAGACGGAAAACAGCACTTTTTGCGGATTTGGTATCTAAAAGTTCCCGGTAACTTCTGTCATATATTTTAACGCCTGCTATGTTATATGTTTCAAGCGGAACCACAACGGTTGAATTATCATCAATAACCGCCATTTCATCCCAAGTATGAGAAACAACGAACTCTCTTTTATCGTTACTAAAAAGTGAAATGCCCTGACTGTAATCACCCGGAAGATTTTTACAGCCGAGAAGCGACATCATAGTCGGAACTATATCCAGATGACTTGTCATTTTAGTATATTTTTTATGTTTGTACGCCGGGATATATAAAACTAACGGAACTTTTACCTGCTCTTCGCAAAAACCGTGATTGTGACCGTAAAAACCTTTTTCAAAAAATGCCTCGCCGTGGTCGGCGGAAATAATTATTACGGTATCTTTAAGGAATCCGGATTTTTCAAGTTGAGCAATGATTTTACCGACGAGGTAATCGTCATAGTGGTTGGCATTTTTATATCTGTTAAAAACCGGTAATATATTATCCTTATTTAAAAGAAGATAATTAAAAGTTTCCGCAGCAGGTTTGAATTTTTGAAATTCGGGCGGCGAGTCATAACTGCCGTGCGGGCAATCGTAAAACAAAAAAGCAAAGAACGGTTTTTTATACTTTTTTTCGTCTATGTATTTTATAAAATCATCGGTCATAGACGCATCTCTTTCAATTTTCGTGGAACCTCTCGGCTCATCCTCTATTTTTTCATTAGGGACATCAACAAAACAGGTTTTGTTAAACTCAGGAAATGTCAGTTTGCTTGCAGCCATTATCTTGAAATCATAACCCAAATCGGAAAGTGATGTCATAAAAACCGGCGGGCGGCGTTCACCGAGCATTAAATCCCAATAATGTCCGTAAAGAGCATAGAAAATGGAAAAAACTCCGAAACGCGTACAATTACCGCCGCTGTAATGATTTTCAAAAACTAACGACTTTTTGCTGAATTCATAAATATTCGGAGTAACGTCATAATTCAGCATATCAAACCGGAACGAGTCAAGTAAAATTAAAATTATATTCGGCGGGCCTTTTTGATTTTCTAAAAACTCCAATTTATTTTGAGGATAATTAAGCCCGGAATATTTTTTATCCAGCCGGAATGAAACCGCTTCGTCAATTTTTACATTAAAATGTTTCTGGACAAACTTTTTTATCGTAAGCGGCTGATACAGAATGAAAAGTTTGCTGTGTCGGGTAATATAGGGTATGTTTTTTAAATCGGAATAAGCGTAAATTCCTTTATCTATAACTACAACGAGAAATGACAGCGCGAGAATAAAAAAAACATATTTTTTACCTACGACAAAATCCTTTTTAGCAAAAAATCCGGAAAGAAAATTATACAGGAACAGTTCGGCAAAAAACATAAAAACTAATATGAAAATTATGAATATCTTTGTCGTTGAATTAAAATCTAATGATTCCCATCCGCCTTGCGTAATAAGCGTGTTTAATACGAGTCCATTTATGTGAAATCTGAAAATTTTATAAACTCCGGCATCTATAAAAGCCAGGATGTTGACGCTAAAAAATAAAATTACAAAAATAATTTTAGGAAATTTCAGAAAATACAAAAGAAGCAGGACAATCGCCAAAACAATATAAATCATAACGGTATTTGAAATGTGGGCGACAACCGTAAAAAATATTTCCGACGGATAACCCCCAACAAATTTGAAATATTGAATCCCCAAAATCAGAGTCAATATAAAGTTGCACAGTACAAAAGCAGAAAGTGTTAAAAGTTTTTTATTTTTCATAATATACTATTTCGTTCTCAGGGTGCATTGCCGGCAATTTTAGATAAATATAGTTTGACGTATATCCGCAACCGTTTGATTCAGTCAAAATTTCTAATTTTTTGCTTGAAAACTTTTTTAGAAAACTTTTTTTAAGATACATATCCAGTTGAGTGAATTTCCCCTGCCATTTTTTTATAATTGTTTCCGGACAGTTCCTTTTTATTAAATCTGCTTTTGTACCGGGCCGTCGGGAAAATCTAAAAATATGCAGACGGGAAAATCCGCATTTTTTTATAAAATTATATGAATTTTTTAGCGTTACATCGGTGTCTGTCGGATAACCGATAATAATGTCCGTTGTAATGCCTATATCCGGAATTTTTTTTCTTATTTTTTCAATTTTATTAAAAAATTGAGCGGCTGCGTACGGTCTGTTCATATCCCTTAAAATGCCGTCATCACCAGATTGCAAAGAAATGTGCAAATGATGACACAATTTTTTTGATTTTGACATCAGTTCAATTAAATCATCTGTAATATCGTGTAATTCTATTGACGAAAGCCGTATCCGGTAAAGTCCGTCTATTTTTTCTAACTCTTTTATTAAGTCCGTTAACTCCCATCTCCTATCTCCTATCTCATATCTGTATCTACCAAGTCGTATTCCGCACAAAACAATTTCTTTATGACTCGCTGAAACATAATTTTTTACATCTTTAATAACATCGTCAATCTTTTTTGACCATAATTTCGGTCTCACTTTAGGCACTACGCAATAAGAACATTTACCGTCGCAGCCGTCCTGAATTTTCACAAATGCACGGGTGCGGTTACTATAAGTTGGAAGTCGGAAGTCGGAAGTCGGAAGTACTGCAAGACCTAAAATTTTTTGAATATTTTCTTTTTGGGAATTTTTAAACAATTTTACATTCGGGAATTCACTTTTTAGTTTTTTCCAGGATATATCCGCATAGCATCCCGTTAAAAATAATTTTGATTCCGGGTTAAGCCGCAAACATTTTCTTAAATACTGCCCTGTCTTGCGGTCGGCATTGGCTGTCACCGTGCAGGAATTTATAACAATAATATCGGCATTTTCAGGAATTGCCGTTATCCTGCATCCTGTATCCTGCATCTGTCTCATCATTTCATTCGTTTCACACTGATTTACTTTGCATCCGAATGTCTTAAAATGTATTTTCATGGTTTATACCGGGCAATAATCCCATCAACTAATTTTTCCACTGCTTTTTGAACCGGGGCGGAAAGTCCTTCGCCGAATCGGGTTGATTTCGGCTGGATTCCGATGAAAATTATCTTCGCTTTTGTCTCTTCTTTGATGTAATCAAGAAACAAATTCAGGGGCATATTATGGGTGGTGAAATACCCGGAAGAAATGTTTTTTTCGTCAATAATTTTTACCGTGCCCGGCGTTTCTTTCATCTCAACGGCATCAATAAAAATAATCGTTTCCGGCTTAAAATCTTTTATTGTTTTTGTGTAATTTTCCGGTGCAGAACCGGCATCAAGCAAAGAAAAAGGGACCTGTCCCTTTTTTTGTAATCTCTTGATTATTTCCGGGCCCGCGCCGTCGTCGCCTTTAAGAGAGTTGCCTATTCCTACAATTAAAAGATTTTTTTTGTCAGCCGGAAAATTAAGAAGTTTTGTTATAGTCATCAAAAACCCACTGCTGGTGGCGGCATTTCGGACATAAAATCTTAAATGCCGCCTGGCGGAGGAGCGGTTGAGAATGGTCGTTAATTTCTGCGGAGTTACATAAAAATTCCTGTTGCGTCAGAGCAATTATATTTATATTGCTGTATGCCTGTGTCCCCAGTTTTTTAGCAACATACAAAATCTGGTCTTTCGGCGCAATAATATCTTTGCACTCCGAACAAATTACAAGTTCTTTTTTGATTTCCGAAAACATATTTTTTCTTGTGATATCCGCGAGGTCAAACTCGTTTGATAATTTAACTCCCTCTTTTGTCGTGCAAACCCGCTCGCACTGACCGCAAAAAATACAAAAATCATGCCGCCATTTGAGAACGCGAACGGGCGGATTAGCCGTTAAATTATCCGTAATTAAAATTGACCCCGGAGGACAAACCTCCGCACAGGCGCCGCAACCGATGCATCCTTTTTCATCAGGAACCGGCTTCCCCCTAAATCTGGGAAAAGGCGTGTGCGGCTCAAAAGGAAACTTTGTTGTGTAAGGTCCTTTTATTAATGCTTTTATCGCTTCTCTAAGTTCTCTCAGTTTAGGATATTTCATTTTCGTCTTTTACTTGCTTATTCACGGAAGAAGTTATCGCATAACCAATTATAGGAACAAGAAACCATAAAAATATCACGGCAACAAGTGCTCTTATACCCATCTCATCAAACCCAAGTTTAATAAATACTCCGAAAAGTATCACGGAAATCCCAAACGGAATAGATTTCGTTATCACATCCACCCGGGAATAAAAATCCGGGAATCTTACAAAACCAACACAGCCAATTAAAACTATTACTGAACCAATAATGATTATTATTTCAAACATAATTATTCGTCCAACTCTTTACCTTGTAAGTATTTTGACACAGCAATCGTGCCCACAAACGCAAGTATCACAGTATCTATTGTCAAATCAATAAGGAATTCTGACTCGGTTTTGAGCGCATAAATACCAAGAAATCCCATAGCAATATGTGTCATAATGATTATAGATAAAAACCTGTCGGCACCGTTAGGCCCTTTAATAAATCTCCATAAACACAAAAAACAGGAAATAATCAATACTGCCAATGCGAAATTCATACAATCACCTTTGCGATGAGTTTTTCCAATTTTTCTACATCCTGTTTCACGGACTTTTCACATCTTGCGAGCGAGTTTATTAAAAGAGTACCTTCCCTTTCCCCGGTTACAATTATGTTCGGCGAGAGATTCAACGCCATAATTAGAAATGCTTTGCTTTTGGCATCTGATGTTCTCAATTTTATTTCAAAATTTTCCGGCGCCGGTATTTGCGGCGAAACCGAAATATAAATTTGCACAAATGCCGACTTAATCCACGACCAGAATGTCCTCGCAAAAAACAGGAGAAAATACCCGAACCGGATTTTTCGCCCGGATCCGGTTTCTTCCAAATTAGCGAATAAAAATGTTACAAAAACGGAAATAACAACTCCGACAAATATATTTTCCCGGTCCAGTTTCCAGACGAGTAAAATCCAGAATATAAAACAGAAAATAAAAAGTGAAAGTTTTTTCATAAACCCAAAATCAAGTTCCCGTAGCCGGTTCCCAATGTAAGAACGGAAACCGCCGGTTCAACTACAAATTTTAAAATCCACGGGAATAAAAGCCCGAGTAATAAACATACGACAGCGAGCGTAAGCATGGAGATTCGCATTAAAACCGGCACTTCTTTAATAGTAGGAAGCGGGAAGCGGGAAGCGGGAAGTCGTAAAAACACATTCCGCTGGATTTTCAAAAAATATGCGAGCGTAAAAACCGCACTCATTACGACTAAAATCCCGACGGTCAAATATCCCGCTTTGAATAATCCCAAAATTATCAAAAGTTTTGAGAAAAATCCGCCGAACGGCGGCACTCCTCCTAAAGAAAATGATGCGGAAAGCGAAGACAAAAAAGTTAAAGGCATTTTATCTGAAAGACCGCCTAATTTTGTAATATCTCTTTCACCCGTTGAATGTTCAACCGCACCCGCCACCATAAAATATAGCGACTTAAATGTTGCGTGATTTAAGATATGGAAAAGTGCGCCCGCATAAGCCAACGGTGTTCCACAGCCGAGTCCTACCATAATGTATCCGATTTGGGAGATTGAAGAATATGCGAGAAGCCGTTTGAAATCCGTCTGTTTTAACGCTGAAAACACTCCGAAAAATATTGAAATAAGCCCCGCGTAAAGAAGAACCTGATGCAACGCAGGCGAAACACCCGTCACACCGAAAAATATTCTTACAATACCGTAAATTGAACAGACCTTGGAAACAGTCCCGGCAAGCATCATAGTTACAGGTGCGGGCGCTGTCGGATACGCATCCGGAAGCCATGCGTGAAATGGAACCAGCGCCGCTTTTAATGCGAACCCGAAAAGTAAAAGCGGTATTGCAAACATGATTGCGTTATTGATACCCGTTCCCGCAATAAATTTTGACATATCCGCCAAATCAAGCGTACCGGTTACCGAATATAAAATCCCGATTCCTAAAAGTAAAAAGAACGAGCCGACGGTTCCCAAAACCTGGTATCTGATAGATGCTTCCAAATCCTGCTGCTCAACACCGAATGCAACAAGAGCATAAGACGAAAATGCAACCATCTCCATAAACACATAGAAGTTAAAAATATCACCCGAAAGAACTATGCCGTTTAACCCCGCAATCAAAAACAGATGCAGAATATAAAATTTCGCTTTTGCAGTGAATTTTTTCATATATTCAACCGAATACAGCATTGAAAGAAATCCGATAAGGTTGACGACAATAAGCATCAGCGCAGAAAAACCGTCAAGCACTAAATCAACACCCAAGGGTGATACCCAACCGCCCATGTGATACACGACTGCTCCGCCGTTGAGCGTAAAAATTATCACACCTGCCAGCACAAGCAGCACAAATGCCGTCACCGAAGAAAGCCAGTCGCCGGCGGCGTCGTCAAACCGCTCAAGGATAATCAGTATCAGCGCTGAAATTATAGGCAATAGAGGAAAAAGTAAAATTAACATTTAGCCGTGCAACTCCTTTATTTTTGAGATATCAAAAGTGCCGTATTTTTCATACAGACGGATACAGGTCGCAAGCATCAAAATTACCGCTGCAAGTGAAATAACCATAATCGCAGGTATCAATGCCTGGGGCAACGGGTCAACAAAAACCCTTTGAGAACCTTCAACTATTATCGGTGCAGAAGCATCTTTTTTCCAACCAAGAAGTACAAAAAACAGACATACGCCGTACCCGATGATTTTTACTCCGATAACAATCTTCAAAAGATTCTCTTTTGAGATGACACAGTATATCCCGATTAGAAACAACAGAATACTTGAAAGATATATTATGGTGCTCATTGCTCTTTTCTCCAGACAACCAGATAGCCAAAAAGTGCGTAAAAACCAAAACCGACCAAAAGGCCCAACAAAATATTTAATATTGGCACGATACCGCCTGAAAAAAGGTAATGCGGGTCGCCCTGCGGCAGAAAATTATCAAGGAAAAAACTGTGCCCTTCTCTCAAGCCAAAAAGTCCCAAAAACCCCATAAAAATAAGCAACAATCCGGCAATCGCCGAGACGGTAATCGCGGTTGATATATTGAGCCTTTTTCTTGCGACATCTTTTCCGTAGACAATCATACATAAAATAAACGCGGAGGCAATAAGCATCCCGCCGTCAAACCCTTCGCCGGGAAGTATGTGTCCGTAAATAACAACATAAAAACCAAAAACGAGGAACAGCCCGATTACATAACCGGTTAAGATTCTGATTGTTTTATCCATCTTTATTCTACCTTTCTACCTTTTTTTCTCAATATCACGGTAACGCCTACAATCATCACAATTATTACAAATGCTTCCATCAAAGTATTCCATGCACGGAAATCTAAAAGCACTGCGGTAACAATATTCGTGGCACCGATTTCTGACAGCGTTTTTTCAATGTGTAAAGAAGACGCGTGCATCACCGGCGCTCCAAAAACCGGCAAACTTTTAATCCCACGGATAGCAAAGACCAAAAAAACCGCTCCGAAAAAAAACATCGCGGCGGCGGGAGAAATCTCACGGATAGAATATTTTCTCGTCTTGTCAATTTTTGACGTTTTGTAGACGGTTGCAATCATTATTACAAATGTAATAACCTCCAGCACAAGTTGCGCGGTCATAACCTCGGGAGCAGAAAGAAACATAAAAATAATTGCAAGTCCGAAGCCGACGCCGCCCAATGCCATAACAGACGAAAGCAGGTCTCTTATCTGGACGGCAATCACCGCCATTATCAGAATAAAAACCAGAATTAAAATTAAAAATATCTCAAACATTTTATCCGCACAAAATAAAAAGTAAAATCACCAGACCGAACAAAGACCAGTAAAGATATATATGTAAAAAACCACCCTGAAGTCCTGATGTAAATTTTGAAACGATTTTTGTCAGGCGGTCAAAACCAATATACATATTTTCAAGCATCCTGTCAATACATACAAAG
Source organism: Elusimicrobiota bacterium (assembly GCA_041658185.1). Classification (GTDB taxonomy): domain Bacteria; phylum Elusimicrobiota; class UBA8919; order UBA8919; family UBA8919; genus UBA8919. The sequence continues at coordinate 167,137 of JBBAAR010000002.1, read as the reverse complement.
ATACAGTCCGCGAATGCTCTTGCCGAACCGATAGCCCAACCGTAAAAATCAAACACCCTTTGCTCTGCTTTTCTATAAATTGCGGAAAACGGCTTTAACTCGGAAATGGTCAGATAAAACTCCGTTCCTGAAAAACCTTCTTTGAAAATTTCCGGATCCTCGCCGTAAACATATGTTTCTGCTTTCCGGATCGTTTTTATCGTCCCTAAAAGATAGATTACTGCACCGATTACAAGTCCCAAAATTATCAATAACGTCGCAAGTGACGGTTGCCAGACGCCGGAAAAGATAGAGGTTAGCGGGTAGAGGGTAGAGGGTAACGACGGAAAAATAAAATACTTTAACGGAATCTGATAGGCAAAAACTCCGAACAACACACAAAGAAACGCCAAAATTACCGTCGGAAGCCACATAGCCCAAGGCACTTCGTGCCAAGTTGAGAGTTGAGAGTTGAGAGTTGAGAGTTTGTTTTTCTCTAAACTAAGTTCTCTAAACTCTAAACTTTTTTGCCCTAAAAACACCGAGTGGATTACCTTGATAAATGATGCTAAAGTTAACGCTGAGCCGAACATCGCAGCCACTAAAAAGAAAATAACTGCCATCTGCCGTCTGCCATCTGCCATCTGCTGTATCAATCCCTGATAAATCATCCATTTTGAGAAAAAACCGTTAAACGGCGGCACACCGGAAATTGAAAGCGCGGCTATCAGTGTTGCAAAAAATGTGAGCGGCATCAATTTTGATAACCCGCCGAGTTTTTCTAAATCGGTTGTGCCGGTTGTTTTTTCAACAGAACCCCCGCAGAGAAATAAGCATGTTTTGTAGATTGTGTTATTCAACATATGGAAAATTCCGCCTAATATACCGACGGTAGTTCCCGTGCCTATTCCCAAAACCATATAACCGACCTGTGAAACCGCATGATACGAAAGCAATTTTTTCAGGTCATGCTGGACGAGCGCCATAAAAACAGCAGCGATGATTGTGAAAGCGCCGATGAACATCAAAATCAGATTAAGATTACGATTGAGAAAAAAGAAGTCGGTGCAGATACGGGCTAAAAGATATATTCCTAAAAGTTTGTCTAATGATGCCGGCAGATATGCCATTACTTCAACCGGGGCATCTTTTGAAGCATCCGGAATCCATGTATGGAACGGCATTGCACCAGCTTTTGCCAGTGCACCTATTGTCATCAGTGAAAAAGCAAGTAACTGGTAAGTGGTAAGTGGTAAGTGGTAAGCAAAAATTTGGAAACTGCCTGTTATATTCCACAATAAAATTATGCCGAGCAAAAGACAGAAATCAGAAAAACCGACTATGTAAAGCGCTTTTGTCGCCGTCTTGTACGAGTTTTCGCCGCCAGTCCTTATTAAAAGGTAAAGCATTACTGCCGCAATCTCCCAGAATAAAATTAAAATAACAAAATTATTGGCAAGCAAAACACCGTTTACCGCACCGAGATTGATAAGAATGAAAGAAAAATATTGTGCGATGGTGCGATGGTGCGATGGTGCGATTGAGTAAAGGCAAATCAAAAAGGCAAAAAGTGACGCAAATAGAATACAAAAAGATGAAAATGTGTAAGCACGGAGCGAAAAATCAATCCCGAAAGAAAGCCACGGGACTGAATAATGCAACTCGCCTGACAAAAATATCACAAAACTTAATATCAAAACAGCAAATGTTGTAATTACAGCAATTGTTTTTTCTAATCTCTTAACAAGAAGTAATGATAACCCTATAACTATCGGTAAAAAAATCGTGTAAAGTAAAATGTTCATTTTATTATCTCAATAAAACTTAAAAAAATTTGCGGGAACAGTCCCGTTAAAAGTGAAAGAAGTCCCAGTACCAAAACAATTACAACCATCCCTTTCGTTTTCTCTGTGTGCTCTGTGTTTTCTTTTCCTGCCCCGTTAGATAATTTATCTACCGGGGTGAATGTGCTCTGTGTTCCTAAAAATACGGCATTGTATAGTCGGAAAAGGTACAAAAGCGTTAAAACCGCGCCTAAAACTGAAAGTGATGCAATTAAAATTTTCCCTTTTTGAACCACCGACATTATCACATAAAGTTTTGAGAAAAATCCGCCGAACGGCGGAAGCCCTATAATTGATAACGCACAGAGAATATATCCGATTGACGTTAAAGGCATCGTCTTTGCCAGCCCGCCTAATTTTCTGATATCTTTTTCGCCCGTGTTATGTTCCACCACACCCGCCGCCAAAAAAAGCCCCGCTTTTCCCAGCCCGTGGACCAGAATAAAAAAAATCGCGCCGGTTATTCCGACAGCGACATTCGTCGCAAAACCCAAGAAAATATATCCGATTTGAGAAATTGTTGAATATGCAAGAATCCGTTTAATGTCATTCTCAACAAACGCAACCGCACCTGCAACAAGAATTGTTACGACAGCCGAAATCATAACTATATTTTGGAACAACGGCGTCATCGGAAATGTAAAGACAAAAATCCGCGCAAATGCATAAACACCTATTTTTACAAGAACCGCAGCATGAAGAAAAGCGGTAACCGGAGACGGTGCGATACCCGCATCGGGCAGCCATAGATGGAACGGCAGTTGAGCCGATTTTGCGAGCATACCGCACAAAATCAAAACCATAGCGAAGGTTGGAATCTCTTTTCCGCGAAGTGCTAAAATGTTCAGCGTATTGTACTGGGAATATACGAGAGCAATCCCCGCAAGCATAAGTCCTGAACCGAGAAATGTTAAAAGAAATGCGCGGTCTGCTGCAAGAAGTCCTTTTTCATCACGGTAAAAACCAATCAGCCGCCAGGAACAAATCGCCGTAATTTCCCAAAAAATATACATCAGAACAAGATTCGCGGAAAAAACAAGTCCGAGCATACTTCCGATAAAAAGTGTGATATAGAAATAATACTCCGTCTGATGTTCATATTCTTTCATATAACCAAACGAGTAAATTAGTATCAGAAGCCCGATAAATGAGGAAACGACCGCCATAAAAACGGAAAGCCCGTCAACAATGAAACTTAACGAGAAAAAGTCAAAGAAAAATTTTTCAAAAATCACGGTATTACCGTTAAACACAACAGGTATTAAACTTGCGGATAATAAGAATCCTAACAATATCAAAACAAATGAAATTGCCTTTTTCAGTTTTTGGGCAAGAAAAATCAGAACCGAACCTAAAACCGGTATTGCTATTGCCAAATTTTGTATATTTTCACACATATTTTTACTTTAGCCACGAATTAACACTAATAGTCACGAATTAAAATACTATTCTTTTTTATGTTCATTCGTGTCCATTCGTGGTTATTATTTGTTCCTTATTTCTTCCGTTTTCTTTTGGCAGAGTTTTATCAAATCAAAACCGTTCATCAACTTTTTATTTTTTGCCTTATCAATTACAGCGACCCTTTCAGTGCAGCAATAACACGGGTCAACCGCCGCAAGAATTAATGCGGCATCGGAAATTGTCTGCCCTTTTACGGCATACTGGTTAGAAGGAACATTGACATAACTGGGCGCGCGGATTTTATGGCGAACGGGACGGGAAGAACCGTCAGAACGGACATAATGGAAAACTTCGCCGCGCGGGGCTTCGTAATGACCTATTCCTTCACCGGCGGGTATTTCTTTTACATTTAAGTCAAAATTTCCTTCCGGCTCTTTTTTAAGTCCTTCAAGACAGCCGCGGATAATTTTTATTGACTCGTACATTTCCAGAATACGGATGGCGGCTTTATCAAAGACATCGCCGTTCTTAAGGACGATAACTTTCCAGTCAACCAGATTATATGCTGCATGAGTATCATCGCGACGAACATCAATATCCACGCCGCTTGCACGGGCGGTGGGTCCTACGACACAATAATCAATAGCGACATTCTTCGGCAGAACACCCACGCCTTTTGTCCTTGCGTGGATTACAGGGTCGTCCATCACCGCACCTCTGAACATATCCAAAACCGGAATTAAATCGCTGCACATTTTTTCTATTTGTGGAATATCTTTTTTTTCAATATCCCGACGGACTCCGCCGATTTTCATCATCGCATAGTGCTGACGATTGCCGGTGATAAACTCAAAAATATCGTTGACCAGTTCGCGGTATTTCCATGACCACATCCAGACGGTATTGTAGCCGAGAAAATGCCCTGCTAAACCAAGCCATAAAAGATGAGAGTGCAGCCGTTCAAGTTCTCCGATAACCGAACGGATATATTTTGCTCTGAGAGATATTTCTATCCCTGCCAAATCTTCAACTGCATTCACATAAGCGAACGGATGACTGGTTGAACAGATTCCGCAGATTCTTTCAACCAAAAAAGCCGACTGGTCCCAGTGAAGCGACTCCGAAAGTTTTTCAATCCCCCTGTGGTTGTAACCGAGTTCAATATCCATATCAACAACCTTTTCGCCTTCAACATAAAGTTTGAAAAACTCCGCCTCTTCCTGCAAAGGATGGTACGGGCCAATAGGAATTATAGTTCTTTTTTTGTCAGTCATTTTTTCGGCCTTCTCCCTGGCCCTGTCTCAACGGATAATTTTTCTCCGGCCAGTCATCGCGTAATAAAAGATGTTTCAAATTCGGATGTCCCCTGAAGTTTATTCCCAAAAGTTCCCACATCTCCCTTTCAATCCATTCCGCACCTTTTATAATTTTTGAAATCGTGTCTATTTCCGGTCTTTCTTTATCCGCAATTAAAACACGGACGGAAATAACGCACCCCGATTTATCGTCTGAAAAATGATAGAGTATTTCAAGACCGTCAGGTCTGTCAATACCTGTCGCAATAACAAATCTTAATTGAAGTTCAACGAAAAGAATCTTCGCGGCAAAAACGGCATCCGACGGTAAAATATCAATATAAAATCTTCTCGGATTTTTTTCCTCAAACTTTTTTATTTTGCTGCCGAACTTATTTTTTATTTCGTCAATTATTTTCATTTTTTACTTTTCACCTTTTAACGCTTTTATCAGTTTTACGACTCCCATTATCATCGCTTCCGGTTTAGGCGGACATCCCGGAATGTATGCATCAACCGGAATAATTTTATCCAATGGCCCGCAGGTATTGTATGAATCCCTGAACATAATTTCCGAGCATGCGCAGTTTCCGACAGCAACGACAAAAACCGGTTTAGGCGCCTGTTCATACAACCTTTTCAGACGGTCAACGATTTTTTTGTTGACGGCGCCGGTTACCAAAAGCACGTCCGCGTGGCGGATTGAACCGACAAGTTGAATGCCGAATCTTTCTAAATCATATCTCGGGGTCAAAGTGTCCAAAATTTCTATGTCGCAGTTGTTGCACGGACTGCACGCCGCATGGAAAACCCAGATTGATTTTGTTAACGCTTTTATTTTTATTGATGCCGACATTTTAGTATCCTATGATTGCCAATACAGCCGCAAAAATTGAAACAACCAAACAACTCCTCCAAAAGAATCTTACTGCCTGGTCTATCCTGACTCTCGGATTTGTATTCCTTATTAAAATTATCAAAACAAGAACCGCTATAATACTTAAAAAATTCCCGCCAAAAAACATTACCGCAGCAAAAACCGGAATTACAAACAAAAGCATTATACGATTTAATATGAAAAGTGCAAGCGGAACGCCGGAATATTCTATGCAGACGCCCCCGGCTAATTCCCCTTCTGCTTCCGCGACATCAAACGGAACAAGCCCTAACTTCGCCTGAATAGTGAGAAGAAATATTACAAACGCAATCACACCAGAAAAAGAATTAAAAACGACACCGGACGACTGTTGCACGGTAATTATTTCGCCCAATTTTATCGTGTGCAATTTTATCACAGACACAAGAATAGAAAAAATAAACGGAAGTTCATACGAAAGATACAGTTTCATCTCGCGGCTCGCTGCAAGAGACGCAATCGGATTACCGGCGGCGCTCGCACCGAGAATTACGGAGATAGGCGTTATTGCGAGCAGGTAAATTACTACGATTAAATCGCCAACGAAGAGCGACTGCGGACTAATTATCGCCTTCCATAAAATTACGGATGCGAGAGTGGTTGAAGCGATAGTAAAAAGCGGCGCCAAAAGAAAAATTGCCGCATTTGCCGACGACGGAACAATCGTTTCTTTTACGAGAAGCTTTACAAAATCATAAAACGGTTGAAAAAACGGAGGGCCCTGTCTCCACTGAACTCTGGCGGTAACTTTTCTGTCAATCCAGGAAACGACCATTCCGGCAACGGCCGTAAAAATAAATCCCGGGAAAATAATAAATTCAAATAATGTTTTCATTTTTTCCATTTTAAACTATAAACCAAAAGTTTATCCGATATTTTATAGATATTTTTAAGTTCATCTTCGCCCGCTTCAACCCAACTTAAAATTCCCGTTTTATCCGTCTCAACACATTTCGGCGGCTTACCGTTACTTCTACCTACGCAATAATCACACTGTGAAGTTTTATATGGCAATATATCCGGATAGATAGTTCCAAACGGACACGCCACGGAACAATTTTTACAGGATGTGCACCTCATTGAATATCTCTGTAAAATACCGTCTTTGTTTTTTTCAAGCGCCTCGTTAGGGCAGGATATAATGCAGTCGGCTCTCTTGCACTGACGACAAATAACAAACTGCGCCGCTTTCGCTAAAAGTTTTTCAACCCCCCAGTTTTTAGGAGCATCATTGGCGGTTAATTGATGATAAAAATAACTGCACTCCGTAGTCCCGCTTTTAGCGGGATCTGTTTTGTAATACTTTTCCAAATCAATAAGAATTTTTTTGCTCATTTAATCCCACAACTCTTCAAAATCTTTTATTTTATCGTAGGTAAAAACCGGACCGTCCTTGCAGACAAAATAAGGTCCTAACTGACAATGCCCGCATTTACCGAGACCGCAGGACATATTTTTTTCCATTGAAAGATATATTTTTCCCGGCGGGAAGCCCAATTCTAAAAGTTTGCGGACGCCGAATTTCATCATAACAGGCGGACCGCAGACAATTGAAACCGTATTTTCCAAATTAAATTTCGCTTTATCCAAAAGACAGGTTACAACCCCGATGTCTTCTTTCCAAACACCGACGGGACATTTATCAACACTCCTCAAAATATCCAATTTTTTGATTTTATTCCATTTTTCAAATTCAGATTTATAAATAACATCTTCTGGACTCTTTGCTCCGTAACACAAAATAATTTTTTTGAATTTTTCTATATTATGAACAAGCGTTAAAAGAAAAGAACGTAAAGGCGCCATACCCACGCCGCCGCCTAAAATCAAAATTTCTTTGCCGAACATTTCTTCAATCGGATAGCCCTTGCCGTAAGGTCCGCGAATGCCGACGACATCGCCTTTTTTCAACTGGTGAATCTTTTCAGTCACATAACCCGCTTTCATTATAGTAACATCTATCGTCTCTGCCTCATAAGGTGATGAAGACGGGGTAAAAGGCGCTTCGCCGATGCCGTCAAGAGATACTTCTATAAATTGTCCGGTTACAAAAGAAAACTTTTCCGACGGTTTTACTGTAAATGTTTTTATGTTAGAACTTTCGTCGGTAATCTTCAGCACTTCCGATTTAATCGGCTGATAAATGTTTTTCATTTTGCTTCACTCAATTTCGTAAGCACATCTCTTATGTCTATTTCCGCCGGACAAACCTCAATGCACCGTCCGCAACCGGTACATGCATAAAAACCAAAATTTTGACGACGATAATTTATTTTACAGGAATAAAGATTTCTGTATCTCGACGGTTTGCTCGGCCTGGGATTTCCTCCGCCGGCCACACGTGCATAGCCCTTAAACTGACAGGCATCCCACAGACGAAATTTCTCAAAATTTTTCTGCTCGCCGATTAAAAAACAATAACAGGTTGAACAGGCAAATCTGCAACCGCCGCACTCAACGCACTCCTTCGCTGCATCTTTCCACAGATCGGTCTTCGGAGGTTTTACAACTTCGTCAAGTGCTTTTGCAAAATTAAAATCTTTATTTATCTTAAGGACAAGTTCGTTAACTTTCACCCTGTTTTTTTCCGCCGAGGCACCATGGTCATCAACCGCCGGCTGGAAAAGCGAACCGTTGCTTTCAACAAGTGCTTTTCCCTTTTCACTTAAAATTTCTACGACAAAACCATTTTTAACAGGGCTGAGATTTATATCAAATCCGCAGGTAGGATAAGGAGCACCTTCTATGATTGAGCAAAAGCAGCAATCCTTCGCTGAAGTACAATCGGCGGAAATTATCACCGTATTTTTTCTTGCTTCTTCGTAGACAGGGTCTTTGTATTCACCGCCCAAAAACATTGCATCAAGAAGCCGAAGATGAGCAATCTCGCATGCTTTCACGCCGACTATAATCTGCGATTTTTTTTTATTAAACGGCAGGATTTTTTCCGAAGGCGGGAAGAAAAATGATTTTACCGGTACTATTGACCGGTATTTTCCTAAAACAGTATCCTTGAGATTTTCAGTAGAAAGCATCACATAATTATAATCCGCATCTCCTTGTTCAAAAAGAGAAAAAACATTATATTTTCCTATCTGATTGAGAAGAAAATTCTGCCAATTATTATTGTTAATATACCTAATTTCCATAAACTTTTGAAATTATATTAAATAATAATAATTTTGTCAAGTAAAAAAAATTATGCTTGACATTAGTGCTAAAAAATTATAAAATTTTTGCTGTGGAGTTTTTTAATTTGTTTTTTTTGTCATTGCTCATAGTTTTTCCGGCGGGATGCATTGCCAAGGAGGATATGATGACTCGTACACCGGCAGTAGCAGGACAGTTTTATCCGTCGGATAAAAACGAACTCTCTAAAATTGTAGACGAGTTTTTGTCAAAAACAAAAAAACAGAATTTAAACGGAAAAATTATCGGGTTGATTTCGCCTCACGCAGGATATGTGTTTTCGGGACAAACGGCAGCGTGGTCGTATAAACAAGTTGAAGGCGAAAAAATCGAAACGGTAATTTTAATCGGTTCAAGCCATAATTATCCGGTTAAAGGTGCGGCGGTGTGGACGGGCGGCAATTTTTCAACCCCGCTTGGCGAGGTTTCAATCGACGAAAAATTAACAAAAGAACTCCTGTCATCAAAAATATTTCAATCAAATAACAATGTCCACATCCCGGAGCATTCACTGGAAGTTCAGATTCCTTTTTTACAAAGAGTACTCAAAAATTTCAAAATCGTTGCTATTCTTATAAACGACGAACAATCCTATAAAGATGTTGCGGAAATAATCGCAAAAACAATTAGCACATCTAAAAAATCTGTGTTGCTTGTCGCATCTACTGATATGACACACTATCCTGTAAAAAAAGATGCGGAAATTGTTGATAAAGATATTCTTAAAACAATAGAAAAATTTAATCCGGCAGAACTTATAAGAGTAAATGACAACTGGTTATCTAAAAACATTCCCGAGCTTCACTGCACTTTATGCGGACTACCGTCGGTACTTACCGTTATGGAAACATCAAAAATTTTGGGTGCGGACAAATCCGTTATAATAAATTATTCAAACTCGGCGGCATCCTCTTACGGTGATGCGAACAAGGTTGTCGGTTACGGAGCGGCTGCGTTTGTGAAAACGACCGGAAGCCGGAAGCCGGAAGTCGGAAGTGAAAAGGAATTTTCCTTAACGAAAGATGCGCAAAAAGAACTCTTACAAATTGCGAGAAACTCAATTGATGTTTATTTAACAACCGGTAAAATTCCAAAATTTACTACAACGAATCCGGAACTTTTGAACAACGGTGCGGTCTTCGTTACCCTTGAAAAAAATCATAACCTCAGAGGATGTATCGGAACTACCGAGGCGCGAATGCCTATTTATGAAGCGGTAACGCAACTGGCAATTGCATCGGCAGTTGAGGATTACAGATTTTCTCCGGTTACAAAAAATGAACTGAAAGATGTAAAAATTGAAATTTCGGTTTTGTCGCCGTTAAAAAAAATATCGTCGGCAACTGAGATTATTGAAGGTAAGCATGGTGTTGTAGTAAAAAAGGGGTCCCGGTCCGGGCTGTTTCTCCCTCAGGTTTGGGAGCATCCCGAACTTTCAAAAAAAGAGGCGTTTCTGTCCGAGTTGTGCAGGCAGAAAGCAGGACTTGAAACGGATGCGTGGAAAAAAGGAGACGCCGATTTATACACATTTACCGTCTTTGCATTTAAGGAGGAACAGAAATGAGCAAGAGAAAGCAAGAGACAAGAAGACAACAGATAAGGCAGAGATATTTGAGACGACTCAAAAGAAAAAAAACTCTGGCAAGAGCGGCAAGAGCAGGACAGCAAAAATCAGAGACAGCAAAATCAGAGACAGTTCAGCAAACCGCCTGAGAGAAGCACTTTTAATTGCCTTTCTGTCAAATCATGGGTAACATTAAAAGAAAAGTTTTTAGCGATATTTTTCACCGTCAGAGTTTTTTGCACTTGTGCATCCGACAAACTTTTTACATCTTCTATTTCAAGTTTATCTGAGATGTCTATTTTTTCATAATCTTTAGGATTTTGTAAAATTAAAGGCATAACTCCGAAATTGACAAGATTTGATTTATGAATTCTTGCATATGATTTTGCGATGATTGCTTTTATGCCGAGATATTTTGGACACAATGCCGCATGCTCTCTGGAAGAACCCTGCCCGTAATTTTCACCGGCAATAATAATCCCGCCGATTTTTTTGGCTGCTTCCCTCGCCCTTTTGACGAAACCCGAATCAATTTTTGAGAAAACATATTCAGAAATAGCAGGTATGTTTGAGCGAAGCGGAAGAATTTTTGCCCCGGCCGGAATTATATCGTCAGTTGTGATGTTGTCCTTTAACTTCAGCACAACTTCTCCGGTTATCGTATTTTCTAACTCTGAAAATTTCTCAATCGGCTTTATATTTTTCCCTCTGTAAATTATAACATTTGTTATAGTTTTCCGAGGAGCGATTATTAAATTATCCGTTATTTCAATCTTTTGGGGAAGTTCTATTTTAGGAACTTTCCCCGACGGTTCTGTAATTTTTCCGGTTAGTGCAGAAAACGCCGCAACAACGGGTCCGGAAATGTAAATTTTCGCATCATCCGTCCCGCTTCTTCCCTTGAAATTTCTATTGAATGTTCTCAAAGATACGCCGCCGGAATTCGGAGCACAACCCATTCCTATGCAGGGTCCGCAAGCGGGCTCAAGCATACGCACGCCGCTTGAAACCAAATCCAACATCGCACCTGATTTAATAAGATTCGCCAAAATCTGCGAGGATGCGGGAGAAATTATCGTCGGAACTTTTACTTTTTTATCTTTCAGGATTTTTGCGACAAGAAGCAAATCTGTCAGCGATGAATTGGTACAAGAGCCGATTACAATTTGGTCAAGGAAAACATCTCTGATTTCAGAAACCTGCTTAACATTGTCGGGTGAGTGCGGACACGCGGCCAGCGGAACAATTTTTGATAAATCAATTTCCATAGTTTCATCGTATTCAGCATTTTCATCCGCGGAAATTTCTCTAAAATCTTTTTCCCTTTTTTGTAATTTCAGAAATTTTTTAGTTTGTTCATCTGAAGGGAAAATAGAAGTTGTCAAGCCCAACTCCGCACCCATATTTGTAATTGTTGCTCGCTCATAAACGGAAAGGGTTTTTATGCCGGGGCCGGTATATTCAAAAATTTTCCCGACGCCGCCTTTGACGGTCAACCGTTTTAAAAGTTCCAGAATAACATCTTTTGCCGTTGCCCAACCAAAAAGTTTCCCTGAAAGTTTTATATTCATAACTTTCGGCAGCTTTAAATAAAATCTTCCGGTGGAAAGCGCATACGCGACATCCAAACCGCCGACACCTATTGCAAGCATTCCCATCGCACCGGCGGTCGGCGTGTGCGAGTCGGAACCGATAAGCGTTTCGCCGGGTTTTGAAAATCTTTCAAGATGAACTTGATGGCAAACACCGTTGCCGTTGGGCGAAAAATACAGCCCGTATTTCTGTGTTATTGATTGCAAAAATTTATGGTCGTCAGAATTTTCAAAACCCGTTTGTAAAGTATTATGGTCAACATAAGAAACGGAAAGTTTCGTTTTTATTTTTTTAACACCCATCGCTTCAAATTCAAGATACGCAAGTGTGCCAGTTGCGTCCTGCGTAAGTGTCTGGTCTATTTGAATACCAATTTCCTCGCCGGTAATAAGATTACCTTCAAACAAATGTTTTTCAATAATTTTTTGAACAAGATTTTTTTTCATAATTTTATCATTTTTGCATTCTTAACTTCTGGTTGCTTCTTTATTTCGGACAGGACTTTATCTGTTATCGGATTATCCACATTTACAATAGTAATCGCATCGCTGCCGGCGGCCTTTCTGCCTACTTCCATAGATGCAATGTTAATTGAGTTTTTACCGAGGAGCATTCCGATTTTTCCGATAACACCGGGCTTATCGGTATTTGAAAAAACAAGTATGTTTTCCGTCGGCTCAACATCAACATAATAATCGTTAATTTTTACAATCCTTAACTCATTTTTTCCGAAGACGGTGCCGGCAATTACATTTTCTGCCGTTTCCGTTTTCAATTTTACATTTATAAGATTGGTAAAATCGGCGGACTCCGGAATTCTTGTCTCCGTTACTTTTATGCCTTTCTCCTGCGCGATAAAAGAGGCATTTATAAAATTCAAAAGCCCCGCTTCGCTGACAGGGTCAAGCACTCCTTTTACTGTGGAAATCGTTAAGGGCGATAAATCATACTTTGCTACTTCGCCTGAATATTCAATTTCAATAGATGAAATCCGACCGTCAGAAAACTGCGAGGCAAAAGAACCGAGTTTCTCGGAAAGAGATATGTACGGCTGCATCTTTTGAAGTATCTCGGCGGGAATATACGGAAAATTAACGGCATTTCTTATTGTGCCTTTTTCAAAATATTCCATCAATTGTTTTGCGATTTCAACGGAAACATTCGTCTGTGCCTCTTCGGTTGATGCGCCGAGATGAGGAGTCATTATGACATTATTCATATCAAAAAACGGCGATTCGCATAACGGCTCTTTTTCAAAAACATCCAAAGCGGCGCCTTTAACTTTGCCAGATTTTAATGCCTCGGCAAGTGCCTGCTCGTCAATAAGTCCGCCGCGTGCACAGTTTATTATACGAACACCGTCTTTCATTTTTTTGATTGTTTCTGCATTTATCAGATGTTTTGTCTGCTCGGTCTTCGGCGTATGAACCGTAATGTAATCTGAATTTGTAAAAAGTTCGTCTAACGAAACCGACTCAACTCCAAGTTGGATTGCTCTTTCTTTTGAAACAAACGGGTCATAAACGAGTACTTTCACTCCGAAGGCAAGAAGCCGTTTTGAAACCTCAACTCCGATTTTTCCAAATCCGATAATTCCGACCGTTTTTCCGAAAACCTCAACACCCACAAAATCTTTTTTCTTCCATTCGCATTTTTTAAGCGATGCATTCGCCTGAGGAATATTTCTGGATAAAGCAAGGAGCATTGAAACGGTATGCTCGGCGGCGGAGATTGTATTTCCGCCGGGGACATTCATAACGACAAGCCCTCTTTTTGATGCCTCTTTTACGTCAATGTTGTCAACACCCGTTCCAGCACGGCCGATAATCTTGAGATTCTTTGCTGCACTCAGAATGACTTCTGTAACTTTCGTTTCGCTTCTCACTAAAAGTCCGTCATATTCGCCGATAATCCGCAAAAGTTCTTCCGGCTTAAGACCCGTTTTTACATCAACGGAAAATTCCGGATTTTTTGTTAGGACTTCTATGCCTTCCTTTGCCAGCGGGTCCGAAACAAGAATTTTTTTCATTACCAACCCCTATAAAAAAACTTTTGATTTGTTGACATTTCTATTTTTTTTGAAGATTTTTCAATACGCGTATATTGTGCCGTAGGGCCTGTGATAGATGGCTTTCAGTTTTATGAATTTTTCGCGGAGAATTTTTTTACAGTCAAGTTTGAAGTTGCCGCAGAATTCGGAAACATATTTCTTTATAATTTCATCGTCGGATTTGTCAAATTTCACGAATTCCACTTCTCTCCCCATCTGGTTTTTCCCTATTTTTCCTCTTATGTAAATCGTTCCGCCGTGCATCCCCGTGCCTATAAAATTTCCTGCTATATTTTTATCGTCGGACAAACCTAAAAGAATCATAATCCCGCCGGCCATATACTCGGCGAAAAAATCACGGACACTGCCGCCTATAACTATAACAGGAACCATTTCTTTATACGATTTTATATGTATCCCTGCGCGATAACCCGCATCACCTTTAATGAAAATTTTACCGCCGCGCATACCATATCCGAGAATATCGCCGACAGAACCGTGAACCGCTATTTTTCCGGCATCCATAGTATTCGCCACGCAATCCTGCGCATTTCCGAAAACGTTTATTTCAGGGCCGCTCATAAAACTGCCTATGTCATTTCCCGCAATACCATGTATTTCAATTTTTACATCCGATTTAAGCCCCGAGGCGATATATCTCTGTCCGTTAACATTTTTAACGACAAGTTTTTTTTCGCCTTCTTTCACGGCTTTCCTTATTTTCTCGTTTAACCGTCTGTGAGTCAGATTTTTTGAGTTGATAATCATATTTCTATAGGGATAACCTCTTTTGAACGAAATTCTTTTGGTACATAAATATAGCCGAAATTCTCCGAAAATATTTCATTCTTGAAATTTGAAACATCAATCCCGTCTTTTATCATTCCGGTAAATATCCCCGCACGACTTATGTCACCGATAAAAATTGCTCCTGTGATTTTGCCGTCTTTTACTATTACTTTTTTGTACACTTTTGATTTTTCGTCGGAAAACACAATTTCTTCGCCGGCTTTTTCGTTGCTCAATCCGAGCGTAATTAATGGCAACCCGAAAATATCCACCGAATTCCTTCCAAATCCGCCGCCATATTCCATGACAATTCCCGCGATGTTACTACCCGCAACAGCACCCTGTCTATATGCAACGGGCCAAATAGGAATAGGCATCTTTTTGCCGGAAAGAATATCAAGTGCTTCCGTGCAATCGCCGGCCGCGGAAACATTTTTCCTTGATGTTCGCATAAACTCATCTACAACTATTCCCCTGTTTGTTTTAATTTGTGATTTTTTTGCTATGTCCAAGTTAGGCACAACCCCTATTGCACATATAACAATATCAGACGGAATTTTTTCTCCGGTCTTTAGAATACATTGATTTTCTTTTATTTCATAGACGGAATTATTCAGGATAAGTTTCGCATGTTTTTTTATTTCATCGGCTGCAATTTTTCCGGATTTGTCATCCAATACCGACGCAAACGGCTTATCCATAAGTTCTACTATTGAAACATCCAATCCGATATTCTTCAGAAATTCGGCGGCTTTTATTCCTATCATTCCGCATCCGATTACTACTGCGTGCTTTTTATTTTTACAGAATTTCTTAATGTTATCTGCATCTTCTGTAGTTGTCAAAGTAAAAACGTTTTTACCGTTTATGCCGGCAACGGTAGGCGGAATTATCGGTTTTCCTCCGACGGCAAGAAGCAGTTTTGAAAATTTTACGTTCTTTTTATTTTTAAGCACTACCGAATTATTTTTTACGATATTCGCGTCGCCGAAAATTAAGTCAACATTATTTTTTCTGAAAAAGTTTTTCTCACGGTAATAACGCTGTCCATCGGTGAAATTTGTATACGAAATAAGCGGACGGGAATAAAATAAATCCATATCTTTTGTAATAACAGTTATCGGCAAATTTTTATTTTTCTCGCGGATTGTCTCTATCGCGGAAATCGCTGCAACGGAACTTCCAATAATTACAATTTTTTCACTTCTTTTCATTCGCTTCGCTCACTTTTCACTTTATTTCACTTCTTTATATACCAGCGCCTCATTCGGGCAGGCATCAACACACGCGGGCGAGCCGACATCCGCACATAAATCGCATTTCGTAGCAACTTTTTTTTCTTTCGTATCCATTAAAATTACTCCGAACGGGCACGACATAACGCACATCCAACAACCGACGCATTTTTCGCGATCGTGTGAAACGGCGCCGGTTTTTTTATCACGTTTCATAGCACCGGTAACACATGACTCTACACAAGGCGCATCTTTACAATGGCGGCATTGAATTGCAAATGAAAGCGGACCTTTTTGTTCAATTATCAACCGCGGAGTTAAACTCGGGAATTCCTCTTTATACGCCTTAATTATTTTTTTTGATTTTGAATGGGCGACAAGACATGCGATTTCGCACAACCGGCACGCCATACAATATTCTTCGTTAAAATATATTTTTTTCACATTGATTCTCCGGCGGGTTTAATATCCAAAATTTTTAGTTCGTTTTCGTGCAGGTCAAATCCGCGAAGACGCAGGCGGTTGCCCCGCAGCGACTCAACGGCATTTATTCCCATACCGCCCATCATTTCTTTTATCTCGTGACTCCACGCTTTAATTAAATTCACAAGCCGTTTGGCGGCAATTTCCGGATTCAGCCGCTTGACAAGATACGGGTCTTGCGTTGCTATCCCCCAGTTACATTTTCCTGTGTAACATTTTTGACACAGATGACAACCCATCGCGACAAGCGCAGCGGTACCGATATAAACCGCATCGGCACCGAGGGCGATCGCTTTTACTACATCGGCGGAATTTCTGAAACCGCCGGCGGCAATAATTGACGCCCGGTTTCTTATTCCTTCCGCGCGAAGACGGCTGTCAACCGCAGAAATCGCAAGTTCAATCGGGATACCGACGTTATCCCTTATTCTGGTCGGTGCTGCGCCAGTCCCGCCGCGAAGACCGTCAATAGCGACAATATCCGCACCCGCTCTTACAATACCGGATGCAATTGCTGCGATATTATGAACGGCGGCAACTTTTACGCTTATCGGTTTTTTGTATTCTGTCGCTTCCTTCAGCGAATAAATCAACTGCGACAAATCCTCAATTGAATAGATGTCGTGATGCGGAGCGGGTGAAAGAGCATCCGTGCCCGCCGGTATCATTCTTGTTTGAGAAATTTCCTCCGTTACTTTTTCCCCGGGAAGATGTCCGCCGATCCCGGGTTTTGCGCCCTGACCCACTTTTATCTCAACGGCAGCAGCAACATCCAAATAATCCGGGTCAACACCGAACCTGCCGGAAGCGACTTGAACAATAGTATTTTTCCCGTATTTGTACAGTTCTTTCGGGAGACCGCCCTCGCCGGTATTGTAAAAAATTCCGCATTCATATGCAGCACGGGCGAGCGCACGCATTGTATTCAACGAGATAGCACCGTAACTCATTGCAGAAAAAAGAATGGGTGTAGCAAGTTTTAACTGCGGCGGAAGTTTAGTTCGTAGTTTGTAGTTGCCTGATTTATCGGGCTTTTTATTTCGTCCCATAAACGGGACAACTACAATTTTTTCTGGTTTTGCACCGAGATATGTGCGAAGTTCCATCGGTTCGCGTAAAGGGTCAATAGACGGATTTGTAACCTGTGCAGCATCAAGCAACATATGATCCCAGATAATTTTATAATCCTTATCCGTTCCCATTCCTGTTAAGAGAATTCCGCCGGTTTCCGACTGTTTGTACAATTCTTTTAGTTGCTTTTCCGTCCAGTTTTTATTTTTTTTGATATTCTGCTGATATTCCGAAACCGTTAACGCACCTGTCGGGCACATCGTTGCACAACGCAAACAGCTGACGCATTTTGAAGCATCCGTTTCAATTTTGTTCGCCTCTTTGTCAAAGGAATGCGCATCAAAGGCGCACTGACGGACACATACCTCGCACTGTATACATTTATCGGGGTCTCTTGTAACTGTAAAATCCGGGAATAATAATGATTTTTTCATTTTTATTCTTTCAAAATTCCGATTGCAGGTTCGCCGACTTTAGGAAAAAAAACATCGCCTTTTTTAAGCGGACAAACTTCCTGTATAGCGCATTCCTCGGATGCTAAATAGAATTTTGAACCGTTTCTTGCGGCAACCAAAGGCCTAAGTTTAATTCTATCGGTAAATCCGAACATCATTTTACCGTCGCAGATAATGATTGCCGACGGCCCATTTATCAAAGCGCTGCCGTAAATTATCCTGAGCGTTTCATAAAACTTTTTTTCAACTTCCGGCATTCTTTCTATTTCCGACCACAGCGGCGGGCACAAAATTTTATGGGCGAGCGCCATCGGTAATTTGTGTTTTCTTAAAAGTAAATCAAAAAGATAAAGAATCGCCTCGCTGTCCGTGTGCAGTGTCAACTGATACCCGAACTCTTCAAGGTATCTCTTGTTTATTCCGTAAGACGATATTTCTCCGTTGTGAACGATTGAAAAATTCAAAAGTCCGAAAGGGTGCGCACCGCCCCACCAGCCGGGAGTATTCGTCGGAAATCTGTCGTGGGCAATCCAGCAATAGCCGCTGTATTCTTCAAGTTTATAAAAATTCCCTATGTCCGCTGCAAAACCGACACCTTTGAATATTCCCATATTTTTACCCGAAGAAATTACAAATGCACCGGCTTGTGCACCATTTGTTTTCATAACTGAGCGCATTACAATATCCTCTTCCGTCATTTCATAAAACTGTTTTTTGATTTCGTCTTTTACACGGAGAAAATATCGGAACAATAGCGGCCGGTTGACGATTGACTTTACCGTTCTCGTCGGGATAGGTTCTTCTTTTACAATTTCAAAATCATGTTTAAGATAACTTTCAGTATCTTCACGCACGCGTTCATTGTTGTAAATTACGTGAAAACAAAAATCGTCTTTATTGTCGGGATAAATACCATAACCGGCAAAACCGCCGCCGAGACCGTTTGCACGCAGGTACATTTTTTTTATAGCGCAAATTATCTTTTCGCCGGAAAACCTGTTCCCTTTCTCGTCAATTATTCCTGCTATTGAACATCCCATAGTCCTAAATTATGTTTTTAGTAGACAAAAAGCATTTCCCTGTATTTCGGAAGAACCCAGTATTCGTCACCGGTATATTCTTCAAGGGCATCAACCGTTTCCCTTAAACTGTACATTAAAGGAATTATTTCCCTGCAATAGAAATTTGCTTTTTCGTCTTCGTTGACTATTTTTTCTTTTTTATCAAGCACGGCATCAAGTTTCCCTGTTTTTTCATAAAGTTCCGCTACAAGTTTTGAATACATAGAAACTATTTCCGATTCTTTTTTCAGCACTTTGGCAGAAATGGACTTGACAGAACTTAAGTTATTTACCGACATAGAAAGGACATTCTGATATTTGACTACTCCGGGAAGCACAAGCGTCTTCGCCATCATCAAAGCGGTTTCAACTTCTATATTCACAACTTTTATGTACTGTTCTACCAGAATTGTATAAATCGATTCTATTTCCACTTCGCTAAGAATATTCAATCTTATGAAAACATCTTTGTTCTTTTTACTTACAAGGTCTTTCAGCGATTCAGGGGCGGTCTTTTTGTTTGGCAACCCGCGTTTTTTCGCTTCTTTTTCCCACGCCGGATCATAATTATTACCCTCAAATCTTATCGGAGCTGTTTCAGTTATTAAGGGAATAATCGCTTTGAGTACCGCTTTGTTAATATCCTTCTCATTTTTCATATTATTCTCTATTTCTTTATAGAGAACATTCAGAACATCGGCGACAATCACATTCAGCGTATAATTTGCCATCGCTATAGAATGTGACGAGCCCACAGCTCTGAACTCAAACTTATTCCCTGTAAACGCAAAAGGGGAAGTCCTGTTTCTGTCGCTGTTATCCCTGCTTATCGCCGGTAATTTGCTGATACCGAGATTTATGATCGCCTTATCGCTGTAATCAGCTTTTTTATTTTTTTCCAGATTATTCAGAATCTCTGTGAGCTGTTCTCCCAAAAACACTGAAATTATCGCCGGGGGCGCTTCATTTGCTCCTAATCTATGGTCATTACCGGCTGTTGCAACGGTTGCGCGTAATAAATCTGAATATTTATAAACGGCTTTAATTGTCGCAATCAAGAAAGTTAAAAATTGCAGGTTTGCATGAGGCGTCTTGCCGGGCTCAAGCAGATTATTACCGTCGGAATCCGCCATAGACCAGTTGTTATGTTTTCCTGAACCGTTAATACCCAGAAAAGGTTTTTCATGCAGTAACAGCGCAAGATTGTGCCTGTTTGCAAACTTCTTTAATGTTTCCATTATCATTTGGTTATGGTCGGTGGCGACATTGCTGTCTTCAAACAACGGGGCAATTTCAAACTGCGCGGGCGCGACTTCGTTGTGCCTTGTTTTTACGGGGATGCCGAGTTTAAAAAGTTCTAATTCCGCATCGTGCATAAATGCAAGAATTCTTTCTCTGATGCTGCCGAAATAATGGTCTTCCATTTCCTGGCCCTTGGGCGGTTTCGCACCGAATAACGTCCTGCCGGTGATTATTAAATCCGGCCTTCTGTTGTAATACGCTTTGTCAACCAGAAAATATTCCTGCTCGGGACCTACGGTCGTATAGACCCTGTTTATTTTTTTATTTCCAAAAAGGTGCAGTATCTTTACGGCGGCTTCACTTAACCTGTCCATTGAACGAAGAAGCGGGACTTTCTTATCCAGTGCCTCGCCTGTATATGATAAAAATATGCAGGGGATGCAAAGCGTCGTGCCGTTGACGGCTTCAACCAGAAACGCCGGAGAGGTAGGGTCCCACGCAGTGTAACCTCTCGCTTCAAATGTGCTTCTTAAACCGCCGCTGGGAAATGACGAAGCGTCCGGTTCACCCTGTATAAGATTGCTTCCCGAAAATCTCTCTATAACTTTACCGTCTTTGCTGAAACTCAGGAAACTGTCATGTTTTTCCGCCGTCAAACCGGTCATCGGATGAAACCAGTGAGTAAAATGCGTAGCGCCTCTTCCTATCGCCCATTCTTTCATGCCCTGTGCAACGACTTGCGCTAATGCCGGCTCAACTCTTCCGCATTCTTTGATTATTTTCTTTAATGCCTGGTATGTTTTGGCAGGAAGGTATTTTTTCATTGCCTCGTCGTTAAAAGAGTTCATACCGTATATTTCCGAGATCGGCTTCCCTTTCATTTCCGGACTAATCGTCTGGCATAAATTTCTCTGGTTTGTAATTTCTGAAATTATCTGTTCTCTGTATGACATCGGTTTCCTCCCGTTTACATTTTTTAAATTATACTTATATTTGTAGAAATGTCAACTTTTTTTCTTTTTTTATCCTATTGCCTCGCCTCCTTTTTCTCCGGTCCTGATTCTTATGCACTCCGGCAAATCCAGAATAAAAATTTTCCCGTCGCCGATTTTTCCGGTCCACGCACCTTTTATAATAGCATCAACCGTCGGTTTAACGAAATTTTCATTGACGGCGATTTCCAGACGGACTTTTCTCAAAAGGTTTCCCGTTTCTTTTACGCCTCTGTAAAATTCGGCGACACCTTTCTGTCTCCCGTGACCTAAAACCTCACTTACCGTGATAAGATTGACATCTGCTTTGTAAAGTTCTTTTTTTACCTCTTCCAATTTGTGCGGTTGAATTATGGCAATTATCAGTTTCATTTCACCTCCTGTGGCCACCTTTCTCATTCAAGCAAAGTGTACGCTCCCTCGTGGTGCTGGGTTAAATCAAGTCCCATTAGCTCGTCGCTTTCGCTTACCCTGACGCCGATGGTTAAATCAACCAATTTGTAAATGATAAATGTCATCGCAAAAGTATAGACAATGGTGATACAGACAGTAATTAACTGTATTAAAAATTGTTTCGGGTTTCCGAAAAAAAGACCGTCCGCACCGGCTGGATTTATCAATTTTGAAGCAAAAAGTCCGGTTGCTAAAGAACCCCAGATGCCGCCGAGACCGTGCACACCGAAAGCATCCAGAGAATCGTCATAACCCAATTTTGGTTTGATGAGACCGACCGCAATAAAACAGATAATGCTGACCGAAAAACCAATCAATATCGCAGACATAACACCAACAAATCCGGCGCCGGGTGTGATAGCGACAAGTCCCGCAACGGCACCAGTAACGGTTCCAAAAATAGTCGGCTTACCATTGATGAACCATTCTAAAAGTGCCCAACTTAAACCCGCAGCGGCAGCGGCTGTATTTGTAACCACAAAAGCATTTACCGCAATACCGTTTGCCGCGAGGGCACTTCCGGCGTTAAATCCAAACCATCCGAACCAAAGAAGCCCTGCACCCAAAACGGTAAAAGGAAGATTGTGCGGCGGGACAGGTTTGTTTTCATAATTTTTTCTTCTGCCGATTATTAAAATAGTAACTATTGCCGCGATTCCGGCGTTGATATGAACAACAGTTCCGCCGGCAAAATCAAGTGCGCCGAGATTTTTAAGCCAGCCGCCGACTCCCCAAACCCAGTGACAGACAGGGTCATAAACAAATGTCGCCCATAAAACGGTAAAAACCAAAAATGCCGAAAATTTCATTCTCTCGGCAAAAGCACCGATAATAAGGGCGGGGGTTATTATTGCGAACATCGCCTGAAAAATCATAAACGCCTGATGAGGAATTGTTGCGGCATAATCCGTGTATGGCTCAAGCCCGACACCCCGAAGTCCTGCCCAGTCAAGCGAGCCGATAAAACCGTTGCCCGGCGAAAAAGAAAGCGAGTATCCGAATAAAACCCACTGCAAACTCAAAACGCAAAGAACAATAAAGCACTGCATTAAAACGCCGAGGACATTTTTTCTTCTAACCATTCCTCCGTAGAAAAATGCAAGAGCCGGAGTCATCAACATTACAAGGCCGGCAGATATTAAAACAAAAGCGGTATCTCCAGAATTCATATTTCCCTCCAACTAAATAAAAAATCTTCAACCCTCATTGGAATTGAAGACACCTTCGTCAACAAAAAATCCCCATACCGTCTTTGGCATGAGGACTGCGCTGTCCTTTGGTTTAATTATATCAAAAACAATATAATTTTGTCAAGTACTTTTTTTAATTTTAGAAAAATTTATTTTTTGAGGTCATCCACCAAAATTATCGCCTCCGCTATTTCTTTCATTGATTTACGTCTGTCCATTGCCTGTTTCTGTATAATTCTAAAAGCGGTTGATTCGTCTATATTATTCTCTTTCATAAGAATTCCTTTCGCGCGTTCAACAAATTTTCTGGTTTCAAGTTCCTCGTAAATAACTTTTGTTTTGACGATCAGTTCAGTATTTTCAATGACCACCGCCGCCTGGTTAGCCACCATTGTAAGTATGTCAATTTCACTCTTTTTGAATTTGTGAAAAACGGAGGTGTAAACGTCAATCGCACCGATAACTCTGTCTTTAACAAGAAGCGGAACACACAGAACCGACTTTAATCCCTCTTTTTTTGCGATTTCTTTATACTTGAAATACTTGTCTTTTGAGATTTCGTAAGCGAACAGGGGGATTTTTTCTTTAACTACCGTTCCGGCAAGGCCTTCACCTATTTTCAGCGGCGGTTTTTTAAGATACTCGTCGGAAATCGACTGCGATGCTTTTATCGGCAACTCGCCTTGTTCGTCAATAAGCATAAGAGAACATATTTTTGAACCCAGCGCTTCAGCGGTAACGGTGACGATAAGTTTCAGTATATCGTCAAGGTAAAGTTTAGAGGTTATTGCCTGGGAAATCTTTGTAAGCGCCTTGATTATTTCGTTAACATTCTGTTTTTCCGTCATAACTTAATGCTCCCTATAAGTTCAGGTGCGGGCAGGAGTTTACCTGCTATTGAAAATCTCGCCGTGTCGGTTGAAAAATCGTCAATAACGAGAAGGGTTTTTCCGACACGACCGAATTCAACCTTAAAATCTACAAGTTTAACACGGTTTCCGTTTTTTTTTAATACACTTTTAACAACCGAATTTATTTTTTTCATCACCCGTTTTATCTCTGACAGTTCTTTTTTTTTGACATATTTTAAAACCTCTTTTTCGGATATAAACGGGTCGCCGGCTTTGTCGGATTTTAGCGAGAACTCTATAATTCCCCCGAGATTTTTGTATTTTTTCACATTCGGAAATCTTTCAAGATAAGTACCATAGGCGGAATTTCTAAAAATAAACTCAATCGGTATTGTCCTTGCTTTTAACATAAGCATTTTCCGGTCGGATAATTTTTTAACATAGTGAGTTTTAATCCCGTGTTTTCCAAAAAGGCGAAAAAAATATTCGGTAATAAAAAGACAGCGTTTGCCTTTGTTCTTAAAAGTTTTTTTTGATTCGTTGCCGCCGCTGTCTAAAATCCCGTTTTTATAAAGCGCAAAGTCCTTAAAATGAACAGCAATATATTTACGGTCGTTTCTCACCGAATAAACATCTTTTGTTTTTCCTGTATAAATTTTTTTATATTTTTTGTTTTTCATTGTAAGTTCAAAAGTTTTTTTGCATTTCCGGAAAATATTTTTTCATTCAAATCATCAGAAATATCCCGGAGATCCTGCATCATTTTCACTTCTTCTAACTGGTTTGACCATGGGGTATCGGTACCGAACATTATTTTGTCCGACGGGTGTCTTTTCAGTATTTCTAAAAATATTTTTCTATCTTCAATATATTTAAGCGTCATTGACGTCTCAATCCAGATGTCAAGCCCTGCGAGTTCCGAGAGCACTTCATCCCACATCCGCCAGCCGCCGGTATGTGCTGCGACTATTTTTAATTCAGGAAATTTTTTAACCACTTTTTTCAGCCGGCGTATTTCGGCTGATCTTACGTCGGGAAAAGCGATGTCAAACCCTATATGGAATAAAAGAATAAGATTATTTTTTACAATCTCTTCATAAATAAAAAACATCTTTTCATCGTCAATATAAAAATTCTGATACATCGGATGAAATTTTATTCCCGGCAAACCCTCGCCGCTTATTTTTTTAATTAAATCGCCGGGCTTTTTATTTTCAGGATGAATGCTGGCAAAAGGAATTATCCTTTCGCTTTTAATTTCTTTGCACCATTTTATTATATTTTCCGTCTGCGGCGGTTTGGTGGCAATGTTCAGTATAACCGATTTTTCTATACCTGCCTCATCCATTGACTTCAATAAGCCGGAAAC
The DNA here is from genome assembly GCA_041658185.1 of Elusimicrobiota bacterium. Taxonomy (GTDB): domain Bacteria; phylum Elusimicrobiota; class UBA8919; order UBA8919; family UBA8919; genus UBA8919. The sequence continues at coordinate 142,112 of JBBAAR010000002.1, read as the reverse complement.
GGTTCCGTCAAAAGACGGTTTAATTTTTGAAGGATATGTCAGTTTGGCAATTGCGCTCACAGCAAGTTTGTCCGGAAATGCGTGCGTGTGAAAATCAATAATCATTTTATTATATTTAAGATATCAATCGGTTTTTTTATGAAAAAATCCGGGTTGTATTTTTTGAGTTCTTTAAAATTTCTGTAGCCGTAAAGAACAGCGCAGGAAAATATTTTTGAATTCTTTGCCGCCAAAATATCGGACTTACTATCACCCACTATCAATGCTTCCGACGGACGTACCTTTTCTTTTAAAAGTATTTTTTTTATGTAGAAAGCCGAAGGTTTCAGCCGTTTTTTTTCTTCGCTGTTAATGCCTATTATTTTTTTAAAGTATTTTTTTACTTTGAGCGTCTTTAATAATTTTTCCGAAAAAATCTGCGGTTTATTTGAAACAACGTATAAAATTATTTTCTTTTTTTTAAGTTCTTTAATGATATGAAGCATCCGCGGGTACAGTTTTGATTTGTTTGTAAGATTGATAAGATAACTTTCCGTAAAAAGTTTTTTTGCATTTTCTATATCCCGAACGCGAACGGCGAGATTTGAAAAAAAATTATCCACTCCGCTTCCGACGGCATATTTGATTTTTTCTTTTGACGCTTTTTTTATCCCGAAATATTTAAGGACTTTATTCGCGGAATCCCTAATGTCGTCAAGCGTATTAACAAGCGTGCCGTCAATGTCAAAAATTATCAGTTGAAAATTATTTTTCATTTTGGATTTTTAGAGGCGGAATTCACTGCGTTCATATTGGAAAGATTTCTCTTTGCGAGTTCAAAATTGGGGTCAATCGTAAGAGCTTTCTGGTAACATTCTTTTGCGTCAACTATTCGGTTCAACTTCATATTTACATAGCCGAGATTGTTCCAGATATCTTTGTTTGACGGATTGATAAAAGTCGCACGACGGTAAAGATTCCTCGCCGGTCCATACTTTTCGGAAAAAAGATAAATGTTCCCAAGACCCATAATAGCGTCCAGTGAAAACGGATTTATGAAAACCGCCCTTTTGTAATTTTCCTCTGCGACATCAAACTCTTTTCTTTGTGCATAAATTGTCGCCATATTAAAATAAATCTCGTCGTATCCTGGATTGGAGGCAATCGCCTCTTTGTAAAACAGGATTGCCTTTTTCTGATATTCATCTGCCTGGACAGGTGCACCTGCATACCTAAACTGGGCAGACATTCTGGCATATCCGTTTGCGAGTTCGTAATTATTGTTAACCTCAAAACGGCGAAGTTTATGGGCTCTTTCTAAATAAGGAATCGCCTGCTCTATCGGTGTTGAAGGCCTTTTTGCAAGTTTAAATCCTGTAAAATAATTTTTTTCCGCATAAAATATGGATATATACATTTTAATCAGCAAAATTGAAATTAAGGTTAACATTATTAAAATTGCTTTAGATACTACCTTATGCTGAATAATTTTTTTTTCGGAGGTACCCAGCCCTGCTAAAATTCCTAAATTCATCCAGAAGAAAAATCCCGGTATTACAAAATATAATGTCACATTCACTATGTTGTCCACAAGCATCCCTATTACGCCCGCAAAAATTCCGACGGCAACAGTTTTCTGGAAATCATTTTTTATATTTTTTATCTGATGGAAACCGAACTTCACGATACAAAAAATAAGCCACAAAAAAATGCCTAATCCTATAATCCCCGTCTGTGAAAGATTTTCTAGAAAGACATTATGAGCATTGTTGGCGTGTGTTCTTTGGGTAAGATTAGGATGAATAAGATACCTTTGCTGATAAAACGGAAAAAGCATTTCAAAAAGACCCCAACCGCTACCGATAACCGGATTCTGTTTTGATATATCCCAGGCGGAAAGCCAGATTAAAAATCTCTGATATGCAGCAGGCCCGGATTTTTCAAGTGTGAAAATACTTGCGGCGCGATCTATTACATAAAATCCGAACGGTTTAGTTTCATTTTGCCATCTGGTCGGTATTAACATTACCAAAAATATAATTAAAACCACACTTAAAAACCATTTTTTGTAAGTAAAAATTTTTTCCTTAAATACAAATACAATAAAAATAAGTGATGCGAAAAGGCCGAGCCATGAAGACCTTGCCATCGTAGCAAAAAGCGCTAAAACCATAGTTATCGTTAAAGAAATATACAAAAATTTGGAATAATTTGATTTGGAAGATATGAACAAAACAATTGAAAGCGGAATCATTATAACCAAAAAACTGGATATGAAAACCGGGTTGCCGAAAGTGGAAACGCATCTCTTCATACTATACGGATTAACCGTCTGCTGCCAAATCGGTTCAATATCAAAATACTGTAAAACAGCATAAACACTTGCAATAAATGCTACGATAAAAGACAAAAAAATAACTTTTTTTATTGATTTTTCATCCCTTATCAAATTTACGGCAACATAATAAGCGAGAACGCAGTTAATTAAAATATAAAGATTGTTTCTTAAGCCCTCCGACCATGCCGCTGTTGAAAATCCCGGGATTTTTCCAAATCCGATAATTTCATAACTTCCCAAAAGTGCTTGTAAAAATGTAAAAATCGTAAAACCCAAAAAAATCAAAACCGGCAGGTCTAACCGTGTTCTGTAAAAAATAATTTTCCCTATTTTAAGCGACTGCATCGCAAACAATCCGAAAATTGAAAGTAACGAAATATACAGAATGGTTCCCTGGATGATATAGGGATTTCTGGTAACATTCGTAAAAAAAATCAGCGGGCTTACGACGATGGCAAAGTATAAAATATTTTTCATTGAGGTCGACGCGGCGGGACGGTAGGATTGTTTTTAATTATGCGATTTAAAATGTCTTGTGCTCTGTCTGGCCTTCCCGCTTTCTCATATAATACGGCAAGATTTCTTAATGCCTCCGCATTGTTCGGGTCAATATCTTTAAGTATTTTTTTATACATCGTTTCGGCCGCAAACATTTTTTTCTGTGCATAGTAGATATTGCCAAGACCTAGCCACGCTTCCGGTTTTAATATATGCATTCTAACACCCTCATTATAACCTTTCATATCTTTGTTCACAAGCCACAGATAATAATAATACCAGTCATTTCTTGCAATATATCTCTTAAAAGTATTTTCCGCTTCTTTCCATTTACCGAGTTGGGCATAAGCCATTCCCAGAGACGGATATGTCCGCTCAAATACCGGGTCCAATCTCTGATATTTTCTGTAATCAACAATTGCATCCGCCCAACGCCCCATTTTTGAGTGAACCGTTCCCATCTGCATAAAAATCTGGACATAGTTGGGTGCTATTTTCAGCACATCGTTGTATTTTTCAATCACTCTTTCCGGGTCGCCGGACGCCCATCTGTCGTTGTAGACATTTCCCATAAAATAATGTGTCATCACATAGTCGGGATTGTATTTTATAACTGTCCGGTAATTTTCAAGTGCCGCAGACCACTCGCCTCTTTTAGAGTGAAAAATCGCTATATTGTGAAACTTATCCGCAAGGAAATATCCGTAAAAATATTTCACAAAATACAGACACAAAATAATAATAACAATTTGAATTACCGGCATAAACCGGGGCTTTTGCGGAACTTTTTCAACTTTTTGTTTTGGAATTTGAGGCAGAGAAAGCACTCCGAGCATTCCCAACGCAAACCAAAATATAACACCGGAAGAAACAAACCTCATGCTTACGCACATTGTATTATGTACAAGTTGAGAAATTATTCCTGATGAAAAACCTATTAAACCGTGAATTACGAATTTTGATTGCGGCGGAACAGTTTTTAATCGCTTAATGGCAGCCAAAATAAATGTTATAACCAGAAGAATAAAAAACCCGAAACCGATAATTCCCTCGTCGTATAAAACCTCTATAAATTCGGTTTCCGGATGGTCGCTTTCGGTATTGGAACGACCCTCTAATTGAATAACCTCAGGCCTTCTGTATGCGGGATAAACCGCTTTGAATGAACCGATGCCTGTGCCTATCAAAGGATGAATTGCTTTTCTTATTGAACTTTTCCATTTCAACGGGGAACGGTCGTAAAGATATGAATCGGGAGGCGGCACTCTGTTAAGCATCTCCCATGTGCCGAGCCATGTCGCCGTTCTGAATCTGACCGAATCAACCCGCTGAAGAGTAAGCACAAGAACGCCGAGCACCATAGCGGCAAAAACGGCCAGAGACATCCCGGACATAATTTTCCTGATTGTTTCTTTTTTACCGTGTGATAAAAATGTAACTGCAAAAAACGAAAATGCAATTACCCCTGCTGAATAACCAATCCAGGCCGCCTTTGAATAAGTAAATATGATGCAAAAGACGGTCATAACATAAAAAACAATAAGAAATTTTGAGAATCTTATCAGTGCAAAGGAAAGGATAACCGGGGCGGTAAGAAGCAGGAAATCACCGAAGAAATTGGGATTGCCGAAAGTTGAAAAAATCCTGTGTCCGAACGCCTGACGCCATATAAACGGGTCTAACCCGACTGCAGGATTAGGCGGATAAAATCTGTCAAAAAATTGTATAACGCCGTAAAACACCGAGACAAAAGCACCGGCAAAAAACCAGTTCAAAAGCCGTCTCTGATTTTTTTCGTCTCTGAATTCCGAAATTATTACAAAAAAAAGTACGATGTAAAAAATTCTCCTTGTAAATTCGTCAAGCGTGCCGAAACCGTTCTTTAACGGCGAAATTGAAGCGGAAAATATTGTTGAAATCAGCACAAGGATGACCGGAAGTATTAAATGAAACGAACCGGGCGGGAACGGATTTTTCCAGTTTTCTATTAATTTTATCAGAAAAGCGGTTACAAGAATTGTTCCGCCTATCTGGCAAATTGTTATTTTTATCTGGCAGGAATCATATGTTCTTAAATAAAAAGCAACCGCCATTAAAAAATAAAAAATCGGAGTACCGTAAAGCATTGTTTTTGAACAGATACCTACAATTTTCTTACTCATAGAAATTTTCAAGTTTTCAGCCGGCGAGTGGGATCGAACCACCGACCTACGGTTTACGAAACCGTTGCTCTACCGCTGAGCTACGCCGGCAGATTTAAACCAGAGCAAAAGTCAGAAGTGCAGAAGTAAAAACTTTATCTCTTTTGCTCTGCCTTTCTGCTCTGCTAAAAAATGCCACGGGACGGAATTGAACCGCCGACGCACAGATTTTCAGTCTGTCGCTCTACCGACTGAGCTACCGTGGCAAAAAACTAACGCGGGGGTCTTGACACTCTCACACCACCATTTTTCACCCTTTCATTCCCACTGCACGTGGTGCTTGTACAGAACGGGCAAATTACCATCAACAATGAGTGTCAGAAACCACCGTCTCAAAAAGAAATAATAGAAACAAAACTTAAAGTCATATTTCCCAAAGGACCTAAAACATTTTCCGAAAAAATCAGGTACTTCAGAATCAAAAACAACCTTTTACAAAAAGACCTTGCAAAAATACTCGGTCTGAATGTCGCTACAATCTGCCGCTATGAAAGAGCCCGAACCCATCCCGATTCTGAAATCATCCGTAAACTGTCAAGAATTCTAAAAACAAAGTTAGACCATTAAATGGGTTAAAATCTTTTCTATAAGTATTTTACAAAGAAAAAATGTATTTGTCAACTCTCTGTATATGTTTTTTTGTATTTGGGTGCCGCACTCTATGCAGATATGAAAAAGACCGAAGTGAACCTTGCTGTGAGATTTCCAAAAAAGTAGAGAAAATACTAAAAACTGAATTGAATCGGACTATTGATAAAGTTCATTACTATCCGGGACGGGGTAACAGGGGACAAGATTCGATTACAATTCACAATCATAACAGAATATGCAACTGTAGAATTTTCTAATATGCTTATAACAGATATTTCAATAAAACCTCTTTTTCCCTATAATTGAAATGAACATCAAAATGTGAGAAGAAACCTGCCTGTCCTAAAAGACCAAAAGGCATATCATCCCATTCATGCGAATAATATACATCCGCTACAAACTCAATCCCATTCAATTTTAGAAATGTTTTATGAAGATATGCTAATACTGACCCGCCTATACCTGAAAATATTTTTTGTTTTCCTTCAAAAACATTGTGTCCTAACGTCTTAGCAACCCACGCAGGAAAAGTACATTCATCTGCCCCAGAATCAATCAATGCATCAAATGTAACTACTTTATTGTCTAAAAACAATTTCATAGGAATAACAGGTCTATAGACATATTGCTCTGGTTTTTGAGCAGGAGGTGTTACTCTATACTTCAAATATGGAAATTTTATCTGTTGCATAATAAATAACTCCTATTTTCATTAGGAATCTTTGTCAATATAGGGTCTTTGTATCCTCTGTTTTTCGCTTCCTGAAGTGCTTCTTCAGGGGTATGTCCTTTTCCTAATACCTTTTTTCTATCGTAACTCAATGCTACAAAATACCCCGCATACTTTTTTTGAATTGGAGCCATATCTATTGGTTTCATTGATTCTCACCTCCTCATTTTTAAATAATTGTACTAAAAAATAAGTTAAAAGTCAAAGTAATTTTTTTATTTGGTCAACAGTGAAATCGCAAGATCAATAAGCAGAAACCTTTACAAAATTTTACCTGCTTATGCACCTGACTGGCGTTCCCGACGATACACTTTTGGGGTTCACCGACGAGCTCCGGTAGTGAAGTGCATGTGCAGGAATTATTTTTCAATAGACCCTATTTATTTTGTTTAAATTTTCGTCAGTTTCATGAAACAAAACAATCTTCAAATTTTAATGCATATCTACCCTGTAAGGAATTAATTTTCTGTACAGTATTCTCTAAATTTGTATTCGCGAAATTTCCAATTCTGTGCTGAGGCATATTCAAAAAACAGCAGGGATAAATATCTCCATTAGACCTGACTACGAGAAAACTTTTTCCGCCAGAACATCCTACTATTCCTTTTGAAAGTAAAAAAGGTAATCCGTTCTTTTTCATAATTTTTGCAAGGGAACAATCAACACTTAATTTCATTTCCGTATATTTGTTTTTAAATTTCTCAAGAATTACTTGTAATTTTCCATAATCCTTTTCTTGCCAGTCAAATGTATTACCTCTTAATTCATCAGAGGATTTCTTCAGTTTTACTAAATTAATTCCTGAAACCTGAAGATTCCTGATAAAGTTTAGTGTGTTAAGGAGATAAATGTAACTATGTGGTTGAACTAATAGGTTAATCCCCACAGGAATACCCTGTTTTTGGAGCATCAAAATATTTCTTATCGTCTGTTGAAACGATCCTGGATATCGCAAACGTTCATGTTCAGATTCAATATTAGAGTAAATACTTAATTGAATTGACTTTACTAAAGATTTTATGTCTCTAAGTATTTCATTATTCAAAAGCGAGCCGTTGGTGGAAACAGTTACTATCATATTCTTTTTGTGAAGATATTTCAATATTTTTAAAATATCTCTTCTTAAAAATGGTTCTCCTCCTCCAATGGCTACTTGAAACACTTTTAATTGACAAAAATTATCAATAATATTTTTTATCTGCTTAAATGATAATTCCTTTTGATCTTTATGATTGATATAACAGGTACTGCATTTCTTATTACATTTTTCAGTAATTAAGAAATGGATGCTTTCAATTGTATTGGGAAAAGATTTGACATTTTTTACTTCGGTAGAACTGGAATGATTTTCAGAAATTGCTGGTATCACAACCCGATGATTACAAAAGATGGCAAAAGTTCTTAAATCCCTTTTTGTAAGTTGAGAGGTTAATTTTATTGGTCGGGCACAAGCGTTTACGAGGAAGGAGTACGCCTTATCGTCAATTGAAAATGTTCTACATGCCAGCGGATCAAAAACTAATCCTCCAGATGGGGTTTTCTTTAATCGATATTCGGGATTAAACTGAATGAATTGGGGACAGCCCCGATTCAATAAATTATCCATTTCATTCTAAAGAAATCATTCCTGCAAGGGCTTTTGCAATTTTTGTTTGTTTTCCTTTCTGCGGGCGTCCTTCAAAACGGTCTTTTACTGCCTGCAGGGCAGAAAATTTGTTCTTCAAAACCTCTTTTTTAACTGCAATAAGCATACCCTGAATATTTTCAGAAAAGTCATCACTATAATAATCTGCATCGTTTCCATTTTCGTCGTAATATCTATCATATTTTGCACCAGAAGAAGTAAAATGAATTGCACCATAATCAAGTCGGCAGTATATATACAAGAATATTTTTTTCTTGGTTTTTTCAATTCGGACACCCGTATCGTCTGGACCATCGGATGCATACTGATTTAATTTCTTTAATAATTTCTTATCATAATCAAAAGAAATTGCCATTGTCCACCAATCGTAACTTTCAGAAACCATTATGTCAAAATATTTATCAAGTAATTCTTTCTCTGCCCCGCCCGGCAAATCAGACCAATCGCCATGATAATTAAAAGAAACTTTTCTGGCTGTTGCATGTGCCCTGCTTGAAAACCGTTCTGCGAGTTTTCTCTCTTCATAAGTTAATCTTTTAGTAGATGAATAAAAAGTATAACTCGTCGAACTGTGGTCTGTTTCATAACCATCTTTTATCCAGTATATTTTCATTTTTATGTCTCCTTTTTAGAACGCAGATGACATTTACCCTGTTAGATAAGATTATCTATCTAACAGGACAGGGATTTTTAAAAGCGATTACGCAGATAAACCTTTTTATAGTGAACCATCATCCGCTGTTATCTGCGTCCTATCTATTCCTCTGTAAAAAATTATACTAAATTTGCGAAACTTAATCAACAGACGGCACCGGCGGTGTGATTGACACAGGAAATCAATTCTTGTATAATAACATTAGACAATTTTACTAAAAAATTCTAATGTTAATTACGCATTACAAATCAACAAAATTTATCTAATTTAAACGATACTTTCAACCATTTATGTAACTGAATTTCAATAATCTCGCTGACGATATGGACAATGATCTTTATAAAAAGTTGCAGGATACCCTTGATGAATCTTCCCGCCTGAAAGAAGAAAACAAAAAACTAAAAGAACTATTATCTTCAAAACAGAATATTCCTGATCGGGTAAAGGAACATAAAGAAGAATTCAGTTCTACCAAAAAGCAGATTCCCTCAGAAGAAAAAATAAAGATTTTCCGGCATCTTTTCCGCGGCAGGGACGATGTCTATGCTGCCAGATGGGTTTCCAAGACAGGAAAATCTGGTTATTCTCCTGTCTGCGTCAACGAATGGGATAAGAAGTTTTGTAATAAACCCGAAGTTGGCTGCTCGGCATGCACTAATAGAAAACATATTCCCTTAACAGATAGCGTAATATATAATCATCTTACCGGAAAACAGACCATTGGGATGTATCCATTATTGCCGGATGAAACCTGCTGGTTCCTTGCCGTTGATTTTGATAAGTCCTCTTGGCAGGCCGATGCTGTCGTTTATTTGTCCATATGCACAGAACTGGATATTCCTGCTTTGTTGGAACGCTCACGGTCCGGCAACGGATGTCATGTATGGATTTTCTTTGAAGAAAACATCCCGGCCGCGCTGGCACGAAAACTCGGCACAATTATTCTTACAAAAGCACTTGAAAAAAGATATCAAATCGGTTTTAATTCATATGACAGGTTTTTCCCAAATCAAGATACTTTGCCAAAAGGTGGTTTCGGAAATCTTATTGCCCTCCCTTTACAAAAGATACCCAGGGAAAGCGGGAATACTGTCTTCTTGAATTCTGACTTTGAACCCTATCCTGACCAATGGAAACTCCTTGCCTCTGTAAAGAAAATATCTACAGCGCAACTATCCTCAATTGTTAAGAATAACCCGAATCTATGGGCTCTTACCGGCATAAAAACTGTTTCGGATTCCGATAAAGAAGACGACCCATGGACAAGCCCGCCCTCAAAAAGACCAAAAGATGATAAAATTACGGAATCTCTACCGGAAACCATACGAATTGTTCAAAGCAACTTAATATTTATTGAAAAAAAAGGATTGACCTCAAAAATCTTAAAACACATCCTTGGATTCGCAGCATTCCAGAATCCGGAATTCTATAAAGCCCAGAGGATGAGAATATCTACTTTCAGGAAATCCAGGATTATTTCCTGCGGTGAAGATTTTTCTGAATATATCGGTCTTCCCCGGGGATGCATGGATGAAGTCTTGAACTTTTTCAAAGAACATAACGTTAAACCTCTCATGGAGGATAAACGGTATTACGGGAATGCCATAAAACTGAATTTCACAGGTAAACTCCGCCCATTACAGAAAAAGGCAGTTGATATTCTGCTTGAAGACGATATAGGAGTGATTTCAGCCGGTACTGCTTTTGGGAAAACGGTAATTGCTTCTTATATGATATCTTCAAGGAAAACAAATACCCTTATTCTTGTCCACCGGAAGCAGCTTCTTGAACAGTGGGTAAAACTGCTATCAACGTTTTTGGGAATACCGGAAAAATCAATAGGACAAATCGGTGGCGGGAAAAATAAACTTACAGGGACACTGGACGTTGCCATTATTCAAAGCCTTTTCCGGAAGGGAGTCGTTAAGGACATTGTTGCTGATTACGGGCAGATAATTTCTGATGAATGCCACCATATATCAGCTTTTAGTTTTGAACAGGTTATGAAACAAGTCAAGGCAAAATATGTTTTGGGCTTGACTGCTACCCCTATCCGCAAAGACGGCCATCATCCTATAATAATCATGCAATGCGGGCCGATAGTATTCAGAGTTACAGAAAAAGATCAGTCTGTTGAAAGGGCTTTTGAACACCTCGTTATTCCAAGACATACCGATTTAAGCATACCTGATGAAACTAATATTCAGATACAAAAGTTATACAAAATTCTTGCCGAGGATACGGCGCGAAATGAGTTGATTATTCAGGATGTATTGAAAGTAATTAAAGAAGGAAGATCTCCTTTATTATTGACTGAAAGAATTGACCATCTTGAACATTTGAAAACCCGGCTGGAAACTTCCATAAAAAATGTTCTTGTTTTCAGGGGTGGGATGGGTAGAAAACAGTTCCGTTCAATCTATGATAAATTATTATCATTGCCATCCGATGAAGAACGGCTTATTCTTTCAACAGGCAGATACATTGGCGAAGGATTTGATGACAAGCGACTGGATACCTTATTTCTTGCAATGCCGATTTCATGGCGAGGGACTCTTGCTCAATACGTCGGCAGATTGCATCGCAATAATGACAATAAGAAGAAGGTTATAGTTTTTGATTACATTGACGTAAAAATACCAAGACTAAAAAGAATGTATGATAAGCGGATAAAAGGGTATAAAACACTGGGATACCACATACTTGAACTTGAAATTTTAGCAAATCCCCCGCAGATTCCTTTATTTCAACAACTCAACGAAAAATAATTTGTCATTTGGTGAATTCCCATTATCAGATAGATTGCTATGAAGTATAAAAAATTACCCTCAAAATACGAAAGGAAACTTATCAAGTCCGCCAAAAATGGCAATTCCATTTCGCAAGGACTCCAAAATAAGCCACAGATAGACACTGAATTTCACTGAAACTATTTCTGTGTTTTTTCTGTGTGATTCAGTGGCATTATTGAAATTCCTAAGTTTCCTCCTTACGGATTTTTGAAACACCGTGAAACACTCTGAAACATCTTGTTGATGTCCGGGTATCTGATATGGGATGGGAACACATCTTATATTGAAACATCCTGAAACATTGGAATTATTGGAGGATTTCTGTACCGGAAAGACAACATAGCAGGTCAACTAACAGCATCTACCGTCGGGGATTCAATTTAGATTTAGCAATTTTTGACAGATTAGTGGTGTGAGAGGGACAACCGCATTAATTTTATCAGCGGTTTTTCCGACGAGGAAAATAAAAACGGGGGTGTTGACACTCTCACACCACCATTTTTCACCCTTTCATTCCCTCTGCACGTGGTGCTTGTACAGAATGGGCAAATTACCATCAACCATGAATGTCGGAAACCACCGTCTCAAAAAGAAATAATAGAAACAAAACTTAAAATTCTATTCCCTAAAGAACCCAAGACATTTTCTGAAAAAATCAGGTATTTCAGAATCAAAAACAATCTTTTACAAGAAGACCTTGCGAAAATACTCGGTCTAACTGTGACTACAATCTGCCGCTATGAAAGAGCCCGAACCCATCCTAACCCTGAAATCATCCGCAAACTGTCAAGAATCCTAAAAACAAAGTTAGACCGTTAAAATCTTTTCTACAAGTATTTTACAAAGAAAAAATGTATTTGTCAACTCTAAAAAAATCACAGAGCAGCAGGGTCGTGAAGTTACAATAGATTATACACTGGAATCATTTTTATTTTTAATGCTGGTTAGAGAAGATTAACTGATCAATAATGATGAAAGTTATAGAAATCAAACTTACAATATTAATATTATAAGCATTTCTATGGGTCTGTTTTTTCGGGGAAAGATCATTCTATATAGTCATTTAAAAACTCAACCAATATATGTACCGTAGTGCAAGGATTGTCTGATTCAGGATTGTGATTGGCACCATAATTTTCTAAAAGCTGTTTGGCGTGCCTAATAGCATCCGGCTGTTTATCATTTAATTTTGCATACATATTTAAATCATTTTTCTTATATTTAGAACATAGCAGTCCAGTTAACTTTTTTTTATATAAATCCCTACTCCAAGCAGCTTGGTGAAAACTAAAATGTAAGATATACCATATTTCAAAAGCTTCGTTTGAATATGCTCTTTTTATCTGATTGTTTTTTGCAATTTGAATTGCTTTATTAAAATTATTCTTTGTAAATGAATCCCTGTCAAAAACACACCAAACTTCGGCATATGGTTCTTTTTTCGTTTCTGCATCTTTTTTCAGTTGAACTGCATATTGAACTAAGGAATCCGTATTCATTCCTACCCCGAGAACTTCTACTTTTATTAATTCCTCACTTGTCTGAAAAGATTTAAAGTAATTTGGTTCAGTTTTTTCCCCTTCGCATACAATTAATACTTTTCTTATTAAATATTGAGCGTCCCGTCTTCTATACGGATTACTTTGATGGCTCATTATCTTTTTCCTTAAAAGACAGAATTATATCATCAATAAAAGGAATTGCACCGTATTTCCCCAGTAAATAATCTTTGCTGTAAATTGCATCGTTCCTTATTTTTTTATCATTTAATTTATAATCTGCCAAAGAAAACAGACTTGACTCCCCAAAACTATTTTTTTCTGTGAACCATATCTGATCCCTTCGGAAACATTCATTATTCATACAGGTCAAATTATGGGTAGCAAAAATAAGCTGTGCGTTATTTTTATTTGAATATGAATTAAATAGTTTAATTATATGTTTGAATAACTTCGGATGCAAATGGGTTTCGAGTTCATCAATTACTAGTATCTCGCCGTTTCTAAGAGCATTTATCACAGGTACTGAAAGCGCAAACATCTTTTTTGTGCCTGCTGATTCAAAATTATCCATCTCAATTGGTAGTTCACTGCTGATCTCATTTTTCTCATTAAATACATTACGAATAAAATATACTAGTTTTTTTACCAATTCTTTTTTTTTCTTTTGTGGATTACTCTCATTTAATTGTTCTGGTGGAATATCAATTGATTTTATACTAAAATCCTTAACTCCATTATCTGCGATAGATACAAATTCCATAACATCTTCCTTAAGATTTGGATCCTTTTCAATACTTGAAATTATGGAACCAACACTCGGGAATGAACTAATATGGATTTTCATAAACCACTTTATTATTTTAGAAGATATTGGGCCATTGAGTTGAGAAACTACTGGTAAGAAAAGACAGTTCGCCCTTGCATTAGTCTCTTTATTCTTTCCCTCAGAAAAGTCTTCTGACAAATCAAATTTTTGACCTTCTCTAATAAACAATTTCTCTTCTTTTGTTTTTGGTGTATAATAAAGCCATTCCTTTTGCACGTTTTTATTATCAACTTCAAACCCGTATTTATATGTAATATTATCCACTATAAAGATAATCTCAAAAAATGATGGTTTATTTTTTGTCTGTTCATTTAAGAGAAAACTGTATGTTCCTATTTCCTCACCTACTTGATAAGTTCTAAATGAATAAATTGTAAAAAATCTCATAAAACTCAGTGCAAACATTAAATTACTTTTTCCGCTTGCATTGGCACCATAAACTACCGCACTTTTCAGTAATTCAAAATCATCATTTATTTTAATTACATTCTCCGGTAATTCATGTTTAGCAGATTTTACCATGCTTAATGTAATTTTTTCTTTAAATGATAAAAAATTACCAACTGTAAATTGAATAATCATATATTTTCCACCACCCCATTGTGAGTGTTTTTCTCACTTTATCTATATATTACATAATCTACTCTAATTTGTCAAGCATAAAACGAGAACTTTTCTCATTATTGTTCCATCTATAAATAATTATACTTATTTTGAAATAAAAAGCAACTTATTAATGGTTTAATAGTATTACATCATTCCATTAATCTAAACCAGTCTTTTACAGTTAGTTGTAATCTAACAATTTCATCTTCAGCCAAAGCACAGCAATGCGCTATTGGCCCGCGAAGTATATTTAGACTAGTCATAATCTTATCAAATGCTTTTGGGGAAGAAAATATAGGAAAATCCTTCCAATTACTTCTAACTATTTCTCCCAATTCTCCAAAATTGGTGTAGTCAATTTCATCATCAGAACGCTCAGTTATTCCAGAATCAAGTTCTTTTTTAATATTAACTCTGACATTTTCTTTAACTGGCTTTGGCACTGTACTCTCCCACCAATTTTCGCCATGGGCACTTTCTAACGTCTCTGCAATGAGTTCTCTAATACTTTTTTCAAGACAATAAAATAATTCATAATGCTTTCTCATTTCCTTAGCTTCTGTTCGTAATGATTGATCAAATTGAGGATAATAAACATCGTCATCAACAATTTCAACTTCACGCTGCAAATCTAATTTAAGTAGTTTTTCTACTTTATCTAAATTTCTTTCAAGTAAGAAATGAGACATCCCGAATAATTTAATATCATCTTCAATCCGCATATTACCTTCTTAACAGATTTTCACGTAATGCTTTAAATATAGCATTAAAAACAGCCGGGTCATCTGTTTTAGGCAAAACTAAATTAATTATATACGCTAAATTCAGCCCTGGATCTTTGTCCCCAGATGGAATTCCTTTAGAAGTTTCTTCTGTTAAGGGGTTTTCTATCCCCGTTGGTTCACTTATTAACTTTTTATCAAAATCAGCAAATTCTTTAAGTGTTCCAAAAGTTTGAGAAACTAATTGAACAACCTTGTCTTTTTGCTCTAGGCCAGTTATTTCAACAATCAATCCTTGCAATTTATCTTTCGACAGCTCATTTGCAAATTCATTCCTCTCAAATAATTCTTTATATCCGATTTTAATCGCTGCTGCGACTGCAGCACGAGAAGTATCAGTATTTCTATATTTCTTATATAATTCGGTTGGGGAACCATCGCTATTTAATAAACCTATTTTTTTCGCAAGTGGAATGAATTGTTTATAGTTGCTTGCTTTAAAGCCTAACTTACGTTACTAAGAAATCGTTAGTAAACCTTTCAGGGGTTTTGGCTTCTGCAGCTTTTCTTAGAATACTTTTAATACATCCTGGTTGAGCGATGTAAGGCAATTTCGTTTTCATAAACTTTCCTCCTTAATACATTTTCGAAAATATCTGAATATAATACTCAAAAGGCATTTATTGCACATAACGTTTGGATTTATGCTGACATCATGGCGTAAAAATTTTTAATTCATCTCTGCCTTTGGAAATAATTATAATAAATTTAAGCAGGTTTGTCAATCCAACGGTAATCTTAGACACCCGCTTATGCATATCCTGACGAAACAAGCTCAATCTCCTTTCCGACTTTTCGGTAATGACAGTGCCATTCGTAATCGTTTAAGTCTACGAATCTGATGTGCAAATCCCCGTCCTTCCCCATGGATATCATCGCATCAAGAATGGCCCGCTCTGTTAGTTTATCGCCTGCGTTGCTGACTTGAAATTCCATGTCTCTATCAATGGTTCCAATGTTCGCTGTTATGTCCACGGGCTCTCGTTTTCCGCCATTCTCCGTATGACCAATTAACTGAAGAACGACACGATGAGCGGGTCCAGCACCAATATTTTTCAGAATCAGGAACGACACAGGAGAGCCCTTTGGCGTCCGCAAGAATGCTGATACGAAGGGACGGAACTGATTTATCCGCATTTGCCGCGTCTCGTAGCTGTACCAGACCAAGACGACTAATGTCAGGTAGTAAATGGTGTTCTGGATTGAACCGATGGTCGCGACATGCTCACCGTAGCGGCTGGCGTAGTAAATTAGACCAGCGAATCCCGCCGCCAAGAAAGAGAGGATGGCCGGAAGATACTTTCGGAAGAACTGCTTGAGATACTGTTTGATGTTGTCCATATTTTGGTGTGTCTACCGCTAAGCTGAGTGACAAGTGCCACTGAATGACACCTGCTCACCCAAAAACTGTTTTGCTGTCCTCAAACTAACAACATGCCGAAAAAGCGTATTGTGGCACTCGTTCTACTCCAGCGCGTTGTTAGCCGTTTTGTTCAATGTCTACTGCGTCAGCCTCAAATTCAGTAATTACTTTTGTTTCAATTCCAAACTTATATCTAGTCCTACCATGAAAAGTAATTAAGGGATCTTCTGCCGTATAAAATCTGATTTTATCAAAATCTTCTTTACTTAGATAAATATTTACCTTTCTCCCGCTGGAACGACGAATGGTGACAATTAAACTGTTAGGATATAATCGATAAACGCGGCCTTTTATAGTTTGATATTTCCCTAAGAAAAACTCATGCGATAGTTTATTTATATATTCTTTTGATTCTTCATCAAATCGCGCAGTAGTATTCTCTTCTACTGTGGGGAAACCAATTTCGATTCTTTCAATTCCTCCTGGAGCATCAATTCGACCAACTATGTTAACAACATCCGCATGAATTGAACCAATATACTCCTGCTTATATTCATCGTCCTCTTTTCTCAGACGATCTAAAATATCCCCAATATAATAACCCACAACGCCAGATGCAACATATTCAGCAAGTGTTTTGAAATATGAAACTGTTTCTGGATCAGTAAGTAATGGGAAAAAAGAAAAAGCATCTGATTCACGACGACGTTCGCCAATTTGAAGGGACAACATTTCTCTTTCTTTTCTATTGGGGAATACGCCTTTTATCAATCTATGCTCTATAGAAAGATGTGCCTTATTAACAAGTCGTTGGAATGATAAAAGGACTGTGGCGAAGTCATAAATACTCACGCCTCTCGAATTAAATTCTTTACCTATAAATCGTACTGTAAATAAACCGTCCGCAAATTTCCAGAATTTATCCATATCGTTTTATTTTCTCTCGGCTAACATTCAAGCTCACCTGCTTTTGGAGCGGCGAAACCGCGGAAAAAGTCAGGTGAAGCGCATTGTTATGTTTTTTTATACGTTAAAATAATCATCAATTGTCTCGGCAAAGGAGTTCACTTTATCCATAAGTTTGATTAGTTCATCACGAGTAACAGTTACATTTTTTCCGCTTTTAGTTTTACCATTCCTATGGACAATGTCATGTCTTATGGCAATTCCCTTGTATATAAGATTCATGTCCTCCGGGAAATCAATATGTAAAACGGAATGATACATTTGTTGTGCCTTTGCTAAATTATGCCAGATCAAATCCAGAAGATATTTTTTTACTTCTTTTTCTATAGTATCAATTCTTTCAAATATTTCATTTAAGCTAAATTTGCGATCGGAAAAATCAGGATTTAATCGCACGAAGTCTTTTAATAATTGTTTATCCTTTAATACGGTACCAATGAATGCATCTGAAAGAAAGGTCTCAAGAGACGTGATTACATTAACAAATAACATTTTGTTCATATGTTGCTCTAACTCAGGTGGAAGGTTAATTTTTATCAATTTTTTTATACTATTTAAATTACTCTTAAGAGTTTCAGTAAATTCATAATTATCATAAATGACTGTGTATAAATATTCATCATAACCCTCCGAACTAATTTTACCAGACCATTCTAGACTTTCTGATTCTAATTCAGAAACCAAATCATCAAGCGCTTCTTTTGGCACATAATCTAAAAAAATATCTTCAAGTTCTTCCCTTGCATCAAAAGGCCCTCCCCAAATATAGAGGTATCCGCCTTCTTTAGATTCAAATGGTGTATGTTCTGCAGGATTTTCATAGTTTGAATAAAACCAATTACGCATTACATTTTTCTGCGTATCTGGATCAAGATCCTTAATTTCTTTCAAATCATATTCTTGGTCTGTTTCGGGACAATAGAATGTTTTATCTGATTTATTCATATTTATTTTTTTCACATAACATGTATTATACGGCCTAAATAAACTGACTTAAACTACATTATAAGTCATCCCAATATTTCATATGATGAAATCCATATCTGTAAAAAATACTACATTTTCTATTTAGTTATACTTTCAATTATTTTTTGAAAGACTTCCGTTCAAACCTTTAAAAGAGAATGTGGCAAAATCACCGCAAAATGATTACTGTCAAAAATGTTGAAAACCGGAGAAATCATAAAATGTTAAAATACAAGACCTAACCCCTTTATTTTTCACTAACAATAGGAAAACCAAATTTTTGATATATATTGTCTCTATCTACTGTTGGATGCTGTAAATCACTGCTTATTTTTGGAACGGTTCCCATTACATAATCCCGCAATTCATCAGTTGATATTATACCATCATTATTTTTATCTGTAATTTTATCCTTTAAGCAATTCATAACTTCAGTAGTAAAAAGACCGTTTTTCAAGTCATCTCTTTCATAAGAAAATTCTCCACCTTTAGATGAAGAAAACACAATAGCTCCAGACCTGCGAATCAGATCATTATATATGTATCTATCCTGTTCATATAAATATGTTCTTGGTGGCAATGTCTTTCTACCTACTATTTTTATATTTCTTATTGCTCTTGCTTCAAGTCCTCTGCTCTTCGCCATTGCTAAATATTGTTCTTGTGTTTTTTCTTCTATTTCACCAGACTCACAGGTATCCATTAAAAAAAGTTTATTTCTAGGAGCTATTCCTTGCATTATATCTTCTATTAAATCAAAGTTTGCCGCTGTCTGAGAAAGATTATTTAAATCTGAATTATATGTCATATAATAATATGTCGCTTCTTTATCTTTATCATGTACTCCGTGCCCTGCTATAAACAAAATAAAAGTATCGTCCACTTTAGCATCTTTCAAAAATTCTTTTGACTTTTTTATGTTTTCCACCGTTACTTCCTCGTTCAAATATGTTTTGATATGGATATTGTCAAATTTGTTTTTCATTAGAGAAAAAACATTCCCCAAATCCTGAGCATCCTTGTGAGCATAATTTAAGTTAAGATTGCTTTTTTTATACTTTGAAACACCAAAACCTATATAATATAAATTACTTTTAACTTCACCTTTGTAATCCGCATAGGTTAATGCTCTGAAAGATTCCGCGCCTTTTTCATTTATACAAGTAACTTCTATTTTGTTTTTACCGCTTGTAAGTTCAATTGTTTCTGTTTTATCTAAATTATTCCCTGTTATTTCTTTTCCATAAGCACCAAAAATAGGTACATCATTTACATAGATATTATATTTCTTAAGTTTGTATTTATTGTCTTTCAAATTAAAATTAACCTTTGCAAATTTCCCGGCTTCTTTAGTGTCAAGTATTTTTGCTTCCGGGACATGATATTCATCTGATAGTTGTTCTTCTGTAAGTCCAAATTTTCTAAGACGTTTTAGATATTGATAATAATAATGACTTATCAATTCTTTATTTCCAAGTCCTACACGCTTCAATATAATATCAGGGCGGTTATTCCTGATAGCAAATTGGTCTACTCCAAAAGCATCCAATCCTTTTACCATAGCAACTAATTCGCCGCCATTTTTGGATGAATCAAAATAACCGTCTAGAGTGAACATTATCCAATTATCTTCAGCACTAACAAAAGATATGCAATCACCGGTTTCTACATTCCACAATTTGATTGTGTTATCACTACTTCCAGAAGCAAGATACCTACCATCCGGACTGACATTGACCGACCAAACATCGTCAGTATGCCCTTCAAGTGTTCTTATAAGTTTCCCTGTTTCTACATTCCACAATTTGATTGTGTTATCACTACTTCCAGAAGCAAGATACCTACCATCCGGACTGAAGTTAACAGAACTAACACCGCTATTATGCCCTAAACTAACACCGCTAATATGCGTTCTTTTAAGTTCTCCTGTCTCTACATTCCATAACTTGATCGTATCATCCCAACTCCCGGAAGCAAGATATTTTCCGTTAGGACTGAAGCTAACTGAACTAACACCGCTAATATGACTTATGAGTGTCCTTATAATCTCTCCTGTCTTTACATTCCACAATTTGATTGTTTTATCACTACTTCCTGAAGCAAGGTATTTTCCGTTTGGACTGAAATTGATCGAGCGAATATCGTCAGTATGCCCTTCAAGTGTTCTTATAAGTTTTCCGGTTTCTACATTCCACAATTTGATTATGCCATCCTGACTTCCAGAAGCAATATATTTTCCGTCTGGACTGAAGTTGATTGAATGAACCATGTGAGTATGCCCTTCAAGTGCCCTTATAAGTTCTCCTGTCTCTACATTCCATAACTTGATAATACCACCACTTCCAGAAGCAAGATATTTACCATCCGGACTGAAGTTGATTGCGGCAACATCGCTAATATGCCCTCCAAGTGTTTTTATAAGTTTCCCTGTTTCTACATTCCATAACTTGATAGTGCCACCACTTCCAGAAGCAAGATATTTTCCATCAGGACTGAAGTTGATCTGCCGAGCCCTGTCAGTATGCTTTTTAAGTGTTCTTACAAGTTCTCCCGTCTCTACATTCCACAACCCGATTGCGCCATCCCAATTTCCGGAAGCAAGATATTTTCCATTATGATTAAAGTTAACCGACTCAATAGGACAACTAATTTTTACAGGTGTTCCCGTTGTTCCAATAGATAGTATTTTTTTATCTTCAAGTATTCTTATAAGTTCCCCTGTCTCTACATTCCATAACCTGTTTGTGCCATCTCGACTTCCAGAAGCAAGGTATTTACCATCTGGACTGAAGTTAACTGAATTAACATCATTGGTATGCCCTTCAAGTGTTTTTATAAGTTTCCCTGTTTTTACATTCCACATCTTGATTGTTTTATCACTACTTCCAGAAGCAAGATATTTACCCTCTGGACTGAAATTGACAGACCGAATATCGTCAGTATGCCCTTCAAATGTTCTTATAACTTCTCCTGTTTCTATATTCCATAACTTGATTGTTTTATCCAAACTTCCTGAAGCAAGATATTTTCCGTTTGGACTGAAATTGACAGACCGAACATAGCCAGTATGCCCTTCGAGTGTTCTTACAAGTTCTCCTGTCTCTACATTCCATAACTTGATCGTATTATCCCAACTTCCTGAAGCAAGATATTTTCCGTCTGGACTGAAATTGACAGAATCAACACCGCTAATATGACCTATGAGTGTCTTAATAAGTTTTCCTGTCTCTACATTCCATAACTTGATTGTTTTATCGCAACTTCCGGAAACAAGATATTTTTCATTAGGACTAAAATTGAGAGAATGAACACATCCGGTATTCCCTACAAGTGTTCTTATAAGTTCTCCTGTCTCTACATTCCATAATTTAATTGTTTCATCCGAACTTCCGGAAGCAATATATTTACCATCAGGACTGAAATTGACAGACTTAAGACCCGAAGTATGTCCCTTCTGCACGACCAATTCTAATTTTTCATCAGAAAAAGCACTGCAACTCAGAAGAACCAAAAACAAAAACACCATTGATACTTTCATTACCTGTAACCTCATTTTAACTTCCGGTCTTACGAAATTTATTATTATATTTTCCAATCTTTAACGAATATCCTTTTCTTTTCTTGCTCTTTTTACATTTTTAACAATATCATTATATTTAAATGTGGGTTCTCCAACCAATTTTCCTTCTTTATTGTAAACCCACACATTAGGAACAGAACCTATTTGATACTGTTTGCAAATAGGGCTGCCCCAACTATTAATATTGATTTTTCGAATAAGCACATCATTGTATTGTTTTGTCAGATCTTCAATATAAGGACCCAATTCTCGGCAAGGCCCACACCAATCAGCATAAAAATCAAAAATAACAACATAATCTTTAACAAGATATCTATTGATATCAACCTCTTCACCTTCTGAAATGGTGATTATTTTTTCAATACTAGCGTTAGCATTAAAATTACTTGATAGTGTTAATTCTTCTTTTCTATTTTTCAAGTAATTACTGACAAAGAAAATTAGTAAAACTACACACGATACAACAATTAAAAAATTCCAATTTTTAGACTTCGAATTTTTATTCTCGGCACTATCTCTACCAAAATTTTCCAGTTCTTTTTTCTGATACCATTTCTCAAATATAACTTGGCACTTTTCACATTCTGTAGTTCCGTCTGTTTGTTCATACCCACAATTTGGACACTTCATTTTTTACTCCATTTTTTATAGTTGTCTTTCGGAAAACTAATTTCTCGTCGGTAGATATTTAATGACTTTGCACTACTGAAGCCACACAACGAAATCCAAAGCCGATATGTCTGAACATCGGATCGTGGCAGGAGCGCTTAGTAGACCAGCAATAGTCAGTATTGCTATTGTATTAGAACTTGTTTTTTGAATTATTAATTTGTTTTTTTCTGTCATAGTAAGCATTCTATAATGTCACTGGCGTAATTTTTCTATTGTTGTAAAAACGCAGGTGTCCTCTGTACGCATATTAATTGGAACGATTGCAATACCGCGACTTATCAGTAAACGAAGATTGTTTTCTGTAACTTTACCTAATGGATAAAAAACCTGCTCCTCAGAAGTTGAAAAATTTTCTATTGGGAATGGTTTAGTGCTTACAACTGCATTGATTATTTCTACACCAAAAGGTGGAACTATTTTAAACTCAAATGCCATTTCATCGTTAGGTATTGAATATAGCTGTTTTGCTTGAATGTAATCACTTCGGCTATAGTAATTTGGGAAAAGAAGTTGTATTTCGCCTTCAACATTTGTATGATATAACCGCAAATAACAATTTTTATCTGACATAAAGAATATAGTTACATTCTCACCATTCTTATAAACACTACCATTACCTTTATCTACCCATACTCTCACTTTCAAATCTTTAGAAGTTCCTTTGTTTTCGCCCCATATTTTAGATGATGTATAATAATTACTATAATTTTTAGGCAACAAATTTACTCCATTTGGTATTTCATTTTCTGAAATCACAAAAGAAACGGCTGCTAATTTTTCTCCTGTTATTACTTTAATCAAAGAAAGATTAACTTTTACGTCGTTTTCTTCTTCCCAATAAGTTCCTGTTAAAATTGCATCAATGCTTTGAATTTTACCCACTTCAAAATCTTCAGTATTATCAATCAAACCGGAAAGCGACAATTTTTGTTCTCTGAGTATTTGGTCTAATTCTTTTCGTGATATTTCTTTTAAAATATCAGATTTTACTATCGCTATACTCAATTCTTCTGATAAGTACTCACTGAATTCACTGCCCATATCTGTCTCTTTATAAGTATTTTGCCCAATGCATATCTTTAATTTATCAATACCCTTTTTATTTACTTGGGCAGAAAGTTGATTTATTACATCTTCAAATTTTCCTGCTTTGCTGTTTTCTTTAACCAGTGTAGCGTGAAAGATACTGCACCCTGATGTACTCAAAAATAAAAACAATAATAAACATCTTTTTATCTTGTGCATTTTATGCCTCCTGAACTAATTCTGAATCAAAAAAATGCATGCTTTCTGTTGGATTATGGAGTAAACATGCAAAATTCCAAATGCAACCTTCATTGCAAAAGTGTGACATCATGATTTTACATTTTTTTTAGGAATTTTCAAGCAAAAAATGCAACCTATCCGGTCCCTTTCGCATTCATCCCGAGAACCTTTATCCTGTCGGCAGTTATGTCCTTCGCTTCCTCCAGCAAATTGAATTTAACATCGGCAAACACATCCCATCCCAGGAATATCAGAGAGCGTTTTATTTGCCCCGCGAAATATTCTGGCATAATAAAAGACACTTCTTAAGATGGTATTTTAATTTTTTTATACAAATAATAAAAAAAGTGGTTTTGAGCTTGCAAATAAATAATCCGACATCAACTCCAACAGAAAACTGGCTCCTTTATCCGATAAAAATGTCATTTGCTCGTCGAAGCCTTGACAAAAAAATCCATTTTTGCTATTACTACTAATAAAGATAAGATTCGTCAGTGCCGGGAAATCTGGAATGGCTACGACTTAAGGGTGAAAGTTAGGGCGTGTATGAATTAAGGGCGTAGTAAATGCGGAGTTTTAGAAAATACTTGATTTTTTATTTTAAAAGGGTAAAATAAAATTATTATGAAAAAGAAAGAATTGGTAAAAAAAATACACGTGAAAAAAATTAAAAATTTGATTAAAAACGGGGACAAAAGTAAGAAATTGATTAGATTAAAAAAACAATTGGAATTAGTAGAAAATGATTATCAAAATCCGCTTCGTGAAAAAATTATTTGTCAGTTTTTTAAGGAACTTGACAAATGCAACAGATGGTATTATGACGATTTTATCAATGCAGTTGCCAATGAACTTAGGGGTGGACAGATTTTTGGAGAAGATACAATGATATCTATGTTAAAAAATTGTAAATCCATAGTTGAAGCTTGCGGAATTATAGACGAAATTTTTAAGCAAATTGATGAAAGCGACATAGTCGACACTTTATAACCACACGCTTTTAATTTCCGACGAAACTTCGGCATATAAGGGCACCGATCCCCGTACTCAAAGCAACTCCCGAGCAGATTTTCAGAGTGTTCATATTATTCTTTAAATATATTTACGTGCTTTTCTGATAGTTTTTAATTTAACCTTATATTTCATTTTTAATAATGCTCAACCAGAATTAAATTTCAAAATCCATTTCAATTTTTGGTCTCGCTAAATTTTTGTATCTCTCAATAACTGTCGATGTTGTTATAGCAAACCACAGGCTAATCCATTCAGCTTCTATTCCCGCTTTATATAATAATACTCCATAAGTATCCCGCAACAGGTTGGGATAGATATTTTTTTTGATCCCAGCATTTTCTGCAGCAGTTTTAATTATATTAAAAATAGTACCTCGAGCCAGCGGTTTATACGGACAATCTATATCGATAAAAGTATTTGAACTAGACGATGGTAACTTAAATTTTGATTTAGCATCCAGCCATTTTTTTAAAGGTTTTTTTAACTCTGAATGGAAAGGCACATATCGCTCCTTGCCATTTTTTTTGCCATAATATATTTTTTTACCTTTTAAATCTATATCGGAATCTTCAATGTTTATTATGTCTTCCAGTTTAGGACCTGTATAACATGCAATAAGCAATAAGGCAGTGTTCCGTATGTGCAGAATATTGCTCTCGTCGGAAAATCCCTTTTTTATCAAGGTGATCATTTCTTCTTCGCTCAATATGTTTAATCGCCGTTCAATCCTTTTTGGGGGCTGAAAATCTTCCATAAAATTATAGGCAATGTAATTATTCTCTTTCAAAAATCGGAAGAAAGAACGAATATAATAAATTATGGTTCCGACAGCATTCCTCGTCAATGGTTTATTAGATAACTCCTTCTGAAATTTATTTGTTTTTATCACTTTTGGACGACCTTCATTTAAGAGAAAGCTCACATACTTAACTAAATCGTCACGAGATATTTCTGCCGGATGTTTTTTAGTAAATTCAAGAAGTTTCTTAACTTGGCCAACATATTTTTTAACAGTGTGGCCATTGCTACTTTTACTAAATTTATTTATATAACTTTCAAATTCATTAAGAATTGTTGAAACATCAGCTTTTTTTAGCACAATATTAGAAATTAAACTTTGTGTTCTACGCCGACGCTTTCTTTTTGAATGCCACAAAATATAAGGCGGCGTAGCATATAATGTTTCTTCCGGCGGCTCTGATGCTGCGGGGTTTTTGATTATAGGCGTAAATTTTCTTTTTTTAAAAATTGTAAATTTCGAATCAAGGTCAACCACAGATGACCTAACCGCAATGTGACTATATATCGCCGTTGTTTTAACATCCGAGTGTCCCATCCACCTCTTAATCCTTTCAATATCGTAGCCCGCTTTTCTCATAAGCGTGCCAAAACTATGCCGCAATGTATGAGGATGGATGTCCTTATTTAATACACGCAGCGCCGAATCTTCAATGATATGCGTGATACCGTTGCGCTTCATCGGGTCAAACGGATAATCGGTATTGAGAAAAACCATATTCGACATAGGCTTCGGTTTGAGTTTGGAGCGCGCTTCAATCCACGCGTTAATGGCGTCCAGAACCTTCGGGTGGGCGGGAACAAACCGCTCTTTGTTACCTTTGCCGACATACCGGATTTCTTTGTGGTCAAACCTGATATTGCTTAGCTCCGTGGTTTCTATCTCCTCCAGCCTGGGACCCGTGTAGCATGCCATCATCAGCATCGCCGTATTGCGAAGATGTTTGGGGGTCCCATCCGGATAAGCTTTTTTACAAAGCGTGTCCATTTCTTTCTCTGTGAGCACCGCCGGCAATTTTTTAACTTCTTTTGGAAAACGGATATTTGGCACTGGATTTTCAATAATTTCTTTTTTTTCTTCTAAGAATCCAAAGCAAGTATATAACGCAACTAATTTTGCCTCGATTGAACTATTACGTAGCTTTTTGCGTTCGAATATTTTCTTGCAATATTTTGTATCTATCTTTTTTGATCTCCCTGTCGTTTCAAGGTCTTTGGCATATCTTTTGATATCTTCTTGTGTAGATGTTCGTACATCCTTCATGAAAAATTTTTCATAGTCGCCGAATGCCTGAAA
Organism: Elusimicrobiota bacterium; assembly: GCA_041658185.1. Lineage (GTDB taxonomy): Bacteria > Elusimicrobiota > UBA8919 > UBA8919 > UBA8919 > UBA8919. The sequence goes on along the minus strand of JBBAAR010000002.1, from coordinate 115,045 downwards.
ATATTGTTTTACAGTATGTTTGCTGCCGGTGCGATTCCCGTAATTCATTATGTAATATTCCAATTCAGGCGCCATCACACCCCAATCGATACTTCCATTTTTGTTGAATAATTTATTATTCATTCTTTTCCCTGTGTTAACTGCAATCGAAGAATCACTTATTTAAGCGCAGAGATGTAATTACAAGTTGAGAGGATGCCATGTGAGAAAAAATTTTATTTCCCTATCTTGTTTCAGCGATAATATAAATAAATTCAACGGTACAATCTTTGTTAGCATTTAGTCATTTATATTCTACGTATTCTACGGCTCTCATCTAACCAAATTTTTATATATTTTCTAATTTCTTGTATACTAATGTCGAGTTTTTTTTCAATTGCTTCTGCAATTTTTTTTCATTTTGTTTTGCACTCAAATTTTTATCGCCGTAGTCATTCAGCGTATTTACCACAAAACTAATTCGCAGCATTTTCGGCGATATCTTCTTTCGAAATTTAGACAACCGCCCTGCTTCAGAAACAATCCGGTCGATACTTCTGTAAGTTAAGCAGTCCTGGGAACGCTTGGTGCAAACAAATACGGAGTCGTTTGGGGGTCTGAGTTTCTTTCTCGCAATCAACCATTTTTTAATCGTATAAGAATCGGATCCGGATAGAGAAATTTGTCTATTTCCGTATTTGCCCGGCAGGGTGATAACAGCTTTTCTGGGTTCTTTGGTGTCGATATCCGCAACTTTCAGATTAAGCAATTCTTGAACTGTTAAACCGCATTTGCATAGTATTTGCAATATTGCTTCATTCCGTAGTATTTGCAGCATCGATATATTCCGGAGTCCGGTAATATTTGTCCGTAACTTAGAATCCTGGACAAGTTTATCAATCCATATCCAGCCCAAATACTGCATGCGTTTCTGTTTCGTTAACACAGTCGCCGGCAAAACTATTTTTTCAGTCGGGTTGATTTGTATCACCTGCTTGATATCTTTAAGGTACTTATAAAAAGAACGCAAGGCAAATAATATAACTCTAACGGCGGAGGCCGATAGTATCTTAACGGGAGTTGAAATATCAGTTCCGGCTTTAGTCTTTTTATTTTTTTTCCCAATATATTGCAACTGCCTAAGAAAATCAATTATGTCTGATTCCGTCGCCCGGGTAACATCTTTTTTGGCAAAACTCTCAAATTGCCGGATACTACTGCTGTAGTTTCTTATCGTATTGCTTGATGCATTCCCCCCTGCAGCAGAGCCCAGATACTTTCCGAATTCATAAATTAAGTTATTTATATTCGCCATTTAAATTCTGACTTACTCTCTACAAATCTTCCAGTGTCTCTAACAAAATCCTTTGGCGTTTCTCAAATGTTTGATCATTAATGTCAAGACAGGTTTGAATTTGTTTGTTCGGCCAACCTTTCTTCAATGCCAAAATAATAAAACTGGCTCGCAATACTTTCGGCGTTATTTTCTTACCCAAAGCTATCTTGCCGGCTTCAGTGACTAACCAAATTACTCCTTTTTTAGACAGACATTTGTAAGGAGCTTTAATATTAATAAAGATAAAATCGGTTTGGGATCTGGGTTTAAGAATATTCCTTGCTATCAGCCATCTTTTTATAGCGCGGCGGACTTTTTTGGTTAGTGGTATTTCTCTCTTGCCATATTTTCCTGGAGGAAGTGTAATAACGTAATTCCAAATGTCGATATCTGCAATTTTAAGGGATAGCAACTCTTGCACTTCAAATCCATAGGCACACAATATTTGTAGTATCGCGGTATTCCGCAGGCTGGCAGCATCTTCCTGCGATTTATAAACACTGACAAGTTTACCAATCTCCGATTTTTTTAAATGCTGCATGTGCTTTCTCCCTACATACTTACGGTACTCTCTTTCAGAAAACAGGGCTTTTACCAAAATTCCAGTTACTGTTTCTCTCTTCTATTAGGTATATAGCAAATCTTTGAAATTTTGTAAAGAGCGCGACTTTATTTTTTAGAGAAATCGCTTTATATTTTTTCTAAACTACAATTTTTTTTGACAAGCCGCAGGAAATTGCAAGCCAAATATTTATAGTTTTTTTATATAGTCGACTTTATATTATTAACTATACGAATACAAAAGAAAATATTTCAAAAGGAGGTTTCATGAAAATGAGTGAACGGATCAGAATGATCAGATTTGAGCGGAGTGAAAATGGCAGGTCACTGTCGTTAAGAAAAGCTTCTCAAGGTATTGGTATTTCACACAATCTTTTATATATGATTGAGAAAGGAACAATGAAACTAAGCAATGCAGTCAAAGAAAAGATTATAAGGTTCTACGGATTAAACGAAGATTTTTTAAAAAAAGATAATATCTGCCCGTCTGATAAATTAAAGAATTTATCTAATATTAGCCGTGCGCCGACGGAAGAAACGCTACCATCAACAACCCTTAAGCAAATGCGCTTCCTCAAAGGAGTGAAAAATAATTTGAAACTAACTCAGAAAAAAGTATCTGCCGAACTGCAAATTAGTAAAAGTTTGCTTTCTGCTATAGAAAACGGCTCCAGGAGAATTACTCCGGAGACGGTTCATCTCTTAGCCAACTATTACAATATCCCTCAAGAAATTGTGAAGTCAGACGCTTTCTTCAAATTGATTGCTGACATAAAAAACAATAATCATCTGGATTTACAGTTAAACGGGTTTAAAAATAAAAATTGTTCGCCTGCTTCATCCGTTGAAAATAAGACAACAACTTCGGGCAAAAACATCCTGCTAATAAATGATATGGCCGAGCATGTATTTAAAACATATGCTGACAAAATACAGCGTAAATCAGATTATACTATCAATAATTATTTACGGGCCGCGCAAAAAATTAGAGAATATCTCGAGAAGAAAGGAAAACCGTATATAGAAGCAACAAACGCCGACTTGGATGATTTTTTTGAAACAATTACAACGGAAATAAAAGAGAATACTGACTCGAGATATGTCGCCAGCTCTCTTCATCTAATTTTTTTTGGAATAAAAGCTTTTTATGATGTTTTAGAAGCAAAAAAAATATTGATAAACTATCCATATCCGATAAGTTATCACCCGCCCAGAAAAATTAAAAAAGAACCTGAATTTCTGGATTTGGAAGAGCAGCGGGCATATTTACAAGCGGCGAAAGATGAAATGACGAGCGACCAAATAAGAGGGTCCAGAAATTATGCAATTGCGATGCTTGCCCTTAACTGCGGTCCCCGAGCGTCGGCCATTCGTAATCTTAATATAGAAGATGCGGATTTTAAAACAAGACTGATTCGTTTCAGCGAAAAAGGGAGTAAGACAATAGAAAAGAAAATGGGCATGGATTTATTTTATGCAATAAAACTCTATCTGCAAACTAAACCCGGCTCAAAGACAAGCGGGCCTTTGTTTGTCGCTCTTGAAAAAAATAAAGCCGGACGCTCTAAGGAAACAGGCCGGCTTAAGAAAAGCGGACTCACATATATCATAAATAAAATTGGAAAAGAGGCAAATCTAAAAAAGGAAGTGCATCCCCATATGCTGAGGCATTCTTATGCATACAGCATTGCTAAATTAACAAATGGAAATTTATTGCAGATATCGAACGGCCTGGGACACAATGATCCTGCATCAGCAATAATATATGCGCATCTCGCGGAGCGCGACAAAAATGTTCTTGCCGAACAAATCGCAAGCAACATAGTTCCTAATGCCATACGACCTATAGAAAATGGCGATGAGTTCAGTAATGGCAATACAAATTTTTCTAAACCCAATAATGGAAATTCTTCAATAAGTAATTCATCACTACTTAATACATTTATTGAACTGATGATTGAAGAAGTTATACGGCGATATCCGCAACTAAAAAATATACCAAGCAATCGAGAACCGTCGCAGTAGACGCCGAATGATTACCGCTGTTGTCAACCAAGTGTAATCCTACCCCCCGTGGCTTGCCACCATGGGGGGTATTCCTTCCTCAGTTGACAAAATCCACACTAAAGAGTTATATCCGGTGCCCTATGGTGTTATATCCTGTGTAATCCGACGGTGGTTAGGGATAGTTATGTCTCGTAAAGGGTAGTGATATAATCTGGTATAATATCACTTGACAAAGTGTTATATCCGGAGGGTATAGTTTTCTCCGTCGGAGAGTTCAGTTTTTGACGTTTTTTAGGAAAATTGCGCTAAAAAGAAGGTTGACATCCTTCTTTTTTGTCAAGTGTCATAAAAACATCATTATATTTGAGTTACAGCTAAAAATATTTCACAACCGTGCTAAAAAGTGGTGTTATATCACTGGTTACTATCCCTAAGCAAAATCGATATAGTTATGTCTGACAACTGCATATTTTAGAAATCTGCAATATAACCCACTTTTCTACCATCAACGGCATTTATAGACAACATTGGAAATGAACAATAATATTATACCTGGAGGTATGAATGACTTAAAATATAAAATTTAATCGTTGGATTGGGTGAAAGTGGGCAAAATGTCGTCGATGGTTTTGCGAAATCAAGACTGTGGCGACCTTTTTATTTTTAAAAAACGGGAGGAATTTTTGAAAAAAAAAATTTACAAAAACGTCGGAATGTTTGGTTATTTTTGGAAAAAAAATAAGAAAAAAAATAAATTTATATTATATGTCGATATGTATTTTGGAACCGGCGAACGGCTTGTGATTCCTGCAGGGGGTTTTACTTGGGAATTAACACCGGATGGAATACTTTTTTTTCATCGTTGTAAATGGTGCCATGCATGGAAGCGTCGGGACTGAGAATTTGACAATTATTGGATTGGGCGTAGTTGGGCTAATAGCCGTCGGTGAGAAAAATCTTTGCCGGCAGCTTTTTTATTTTCTGGAGGAGAGCTATGAAAAATAAAAACGAGATTTACATTAACGTTAAGATGTTTGGTTTTTATTGGAGACAGAATAAGTGTTTTGTTAAATTGCAGTATGGTAATAGAAAGTTAGTGCGTGAAATTTCTATGGCAGATCGAAAATATTGGGAGCTCATTTTTTGCCCAAAAAAACCGGGTGACATTGTAATTCATCATCATCATCGAGACGGTAAATGGATTCCGAAGCAGCGACCTGGAAGATATGTTGCGGACGTGGTAAGTTAAAAAAATTGCTTGATTGGCGAGCAGGAGGATAGCGTATCGCTCGCAACGAAGAGGTGAGGGGTTCAATCCCCCTCACCTGCTGTTAAACTATTTTTCAGCCCAATCTTTGGCAATCAAAATTGCCTGTTCCAAAACTGTATCGGTCACGTTCTTAATTAATTTCTTCTTCGTTCCCTTTTTCCCGCACTTCCACAAATCAATTCTTATAAAAGGTATATTGTGTTCTCCTTAATTCAAAAAATAATTACAAGCGCACCCATCCCCTATTATCAAGTGCAGTTAAACACCGACTCTGTTAAGAGTCATGTTATTAATATCTAATTCCATTACAATAACTTTATCCAGTAAATGATAGTATGTTCTAACATAATACTCTGCCAAGCTTTCTTTTCTTTTACGGTGAGTATCTTTTCTTAATATGATAATTTTTTTTGCAGTTGATGGTGTGTAGGAAAGATATAAAGCAGCTTCGTTTAAAAAAGCAGTTTTGGCACTAGGAATATTTCCGGTTTTAGTCCAAGAATAATTTTTACATTCTATAATAATATTGCCGTCTTCAGAAACCAAATCAAAATTATGAGCCTTTGGCGGTGTGCCAATGCTGATTGAATGTTTTTTGAAACTTGTTTTATATCTTTTTTCTACTGCTTGGCGGACTATTTTTTCAAAATCTCTGCCTTTTTTAGGATTTTTGGAATTTGATGATTGCATAATGTACCTTTTACAAAAAACGAGTGTTATGTGTTATGTCATCAGATTTCTCAATTTATATCAATAATATCCCAGCCATTGTTTTTAAGGTCATTTTCATGCCCAGTAATATGATCTTTTTTACAAGCGAAACAAAGCAAATGGGTCGGGCGGCTCATTGCCACATAAGCCATTTTAGCAGTTTCAGCCTTTCTACCAACTTTTTCACTGACGGTGAGTTGCTCTCCATAAAATACTTTTAATATTTTTTCCGTCTCACATTTGAAGTAAGAACTTTCTAAATACAGTGTGGCAGTATGAGTTTCGCCTTTAACAGAATGGATCGTGCCAATTTCTATTGAGACATTCCCATCTTTATAAATATTGGTGTCATTTGTGGTCGACATCCCATCAGATAGCGGTGGCACACTTACCGATAATAGACCATCTAAAAACTGCTTTGATAGCGGCAACTTATTTTTAAAAACATTTTCAAATAATGTCTTAAAATATGCACTTATTGCCTGACACATTGTATCGGAGAAACTTTCGTAAAGCACCTGCGACCATTTGAAAATATTAATTTCAAATTCACCAAACTTGTCCGGGTGATGCTTTCGCAGATAATCCAATAGACTACTTTTTGTCGAAGTATTACCGTCAATAGCAATATTTTCAGTAACCGCTAATTGCGACATTATATTCACTATGGTTCTTGATAAACAATTGAGATTTTTATCACGAACTGCCTTTGTTCTGGCATAGAGCAAGGCATCTTGTAGTGAATCAAAAACTTCCCGCTTGGATATTTTCGTGAGTTTATTATATTGGGGAAAATAATCTGGTAGGGTTATTTTCGCAGTATCGCCTTTTTCTTTTGCTACCCAAGCAATAGCCTTGCAAGGATCCTTTAACGGTGTCGGAAGCAATGTTCGTTTAATAATCTGAGCAAAAGTCGGAATGACGGTTTGAATGGTGACATCTGTATAAGTAATTATAATTGGTTTTATCAAACCCGTATTTTTGCCCTCAATTTCTATATAGTTCAAGCCAAAGTTCTGGACGATAGCGGCAATTGGTTTTGATAATCTGTGACTTCCTTTCAGTGGCAACACCTTTTTGCGGGGTTTCCAGACAGTTTCAGCTTTTACCTTATTCCCGTAAATGGCTTGGTTGGGATCTCCTATACGTTGGTATATTGTTTCGATCGTCACATCGCCATAAAATAATTTTTCAAGTAAATCATGTTGATGTTTTTCCATGTCCTGCATTTCATCAATAAAAACAAGGCTGAATCTGTTTTGAAGAAATTTCCCCAAAACAGAATGCTTATCCAAGTAATCATTTGCCAGGGAATATGCATCGTCGTAGCATAAAATACCACTGGCCATTACAGTTTCTTTCATTTGTTTGAGCTCAGTATATGTTTGTGTCGCAGTTTGCCATAAGAATTTTTTTGATAAATTTATTATGTCAGCAATTAAGCATCTATCTTTACCGAATCTATATGAGGATATGAATTCCTTTGTGGCATTTTTATCATTCCCAAATTTCATTAAAACACCGGTGCGCAGATTTGCCGGGAATTGGCTATAAAAACAGGAAATTATCTTATTCTGGTAGGCACTGAAATCAATAACAACTGGTTTTTTGTGAAATTCATTGCAATAAGCTGGTATGGCCAGAAAATGATCCACAAAACTTTGTATTGTTCCAACAAAATTTGGATAAGAAAACAATTTCGGACAATTGGATTTAATTTGTTTTTTTATTTCGTCAATAGCTGCATTTGTATGTGACAGAACTAAAATTCCAGAGCCATCATCAAATGGTAAAAATTTATCTAATATAAGTAATTTAGCCAATAGTGCTGTTGTTTTGCCACTGCCAGGTACAGCGTGTAAATCTATTGTTTCCAAATTCTTAATGAATTCAATTGCTTCTGCATCAAATCCTTCACCTGCTGAAAGAAGAATTTTAGCGGCATAGTCAATATCTGCATTAGTTATTTTAATTTCACTTGGCAACATATTGTATAGCATCCACTAAATATTTAATATTGACATCAGTCTTCAAGTCATCCCGCGTAATCGTTGTGTCTTTTTCCAATAATTGAGCCAAATGTTGAGCAAGAATTGTTTTGGAGATTTTATAGCCAAGAATAATATCTTGATATATATGCACGGGTGTGATTGTCTTAAACTCATCCTCAACTATGGTTATTTCTTGCTCCGTCGCCGCTTTTTTGATTGCCGCAATTAATTGCGGTTGAAGCTTGGAAGATGAAGCTATACAATATTCAAGTGTCCAATGTGGAGAGACAAAAGCTTCAATATTTTGGGCGCGATATTTATTTTTCTTTGTTTCGATTTTATCTGAAACAATGTAGTCTTTTTCTGTTTTACAAGGTTTAGTCACATATTCGTCAGGTTTGATATCCAAATCCGTTATTATAGCAACAGGGATATCCATCTCCCCATCCTCGGGGTTATTACGCTGAAATATTTTTGAGTATCTCAAAAACGCAGTACTACCAACATTTACAATCGAAATTCCTTTTTCTGTAAGATTAATATCAATCTTTTTGGCAATGCTGGGCAATAAAAGTTCTTCGGCCCACCCTTCTACGAAAATGATGCCTTTCGCAAAAAAGAGATTGGCTTTGGTAACGTCTAAAAATCTTTCCAAAAAAGTATAATCATCTGGGGCCAGCTTTGTGTGGCCTTCACCCATAGGGAATACCCTGTTATTATTACAAAGAAGAATATTTTGCAATCGGACTTTTGAACCAATATTTGGGCTGTGTGTGGTCAAGATAAACTGAACATCTTGAGGTTTTTGATCTTTACCATCTTCAGATTTGTCTTTTTTTGCTTTTTCAATAAAAGCATGAAAATATTCAATGACGCGCATCTGAGCCTGCGGCTCCAAGTGCGCTTCCAACTCTTCTATGAGCGCCATGCGAATACCAGTCCAGTTCTCACGGTTCAGGTTTAGCAGTTCCGTAGCAATAAAAAGAATATTGTGCATTCCCAATCCAGACAGCTCATTGCCTAAAGAAAGTTTCAGGCCTTCAAGAATGCTTTTCAGTTTTGGTTCCAGTACGCTAAAATCAGTTTTTTGTTGGTCACCACCCAAAAATTTGGCGATAGATTGATTTAAGGTTTCTCTAATTGTAGCGCCTGTTACCACATCTTTTTCAAATTTCGTTTCCAAGTCACATGTCGCACTATTGCAACCAGGGTCTTTATACACAGGATTAAAATACTTTTGAGTAAGACAATTGAAACACTTCGCAATTCTTTTTAGATAATGGTCATCTTTGTCTTTAAAGTATTCATGCCCCTCTAAGACCTGCGACAAACGGGAATTTCGCTTGGGAACCAACTCTGACTTGGCATCGCGTAATGGCATCAAGTATGTCGTTTTAAGGTAATCTCGTGCAGTAGCGGACAATCTATTGCCTTCATCATCGGTCCCAGCATTGATTTCAAACGGCAGGATTCTATCTCCGTCGCGTGTAACATCCAAAATAAGTCTTAGAAACGGACTATGCCTTGCAGGTTCTTTTCTATCCGATTCCATGCCAAGCCATTCTGTAAAGTGTGCGGCCTCCTCATCTTTCAAGCCCCGCATAATGCATTCTATCCGCATCCGATTTGCATAAAATTCTTTTTCCTGAAAAAAGTCATCACTGGTCATTTTTATCCATTCTGCCGCATGAGTTTTACAAACCAATTTAATCGCATCGATAATTGCTGTTTTGCCGGAATCATTACTTCCTATTAAAACATTAAGTCCGTTTTGAAATTGAACTTTTAAATCCGGTTTGGCCAAGTCGAGAGTTTGGTCTGCATGACCAAATTTGCGAAAATTCCATACTTTTAATTCAGATAAATACATCGTCCTTCCCCCGGGTTAATAATCTCTGCTTGCTTTCTCAAAATTTTTTCCATTTTCCCATCTATTCCTCGTTTTTTTTCCTTAATAGTTCGGATAAAAATGAGGGAAATGTCGTCGTAGGTGGATTAGACAAAGGCGGCATTAGCAAAGAGGAAAGTGGTGATGGTAAAGTCGAAGGCGTATAGAAGCTACTTCCTAATATCTTACTCCACATCTGCTTCGCAAAACCAATTTGCCCTTTCGCCGTATAATTAAATGCTTTTTGAGCAACTGAAAAAAACGTTTTGATTATCCGCCTAACATTTACCAACATTAAAGTATTATCATAAAGATACTGGTCAACATAAACATTATCTCTGCCTGGTTCTGGAACAAATGGATTATTTTTATCAAGGTCAAACAGGCAGCTTGTTCTTGCAAAGAATGCCCAAACCCCATCCGCATAATTTTCAATTTTATACTTATCAAAAGCCATTCTGGTAAGCATTTCAAGATGAAAAGAGCGTAATTGACGACAATAAGTATCTCGCCATCGTTTTAGTATTTTTATTGTTGGTATAAAGAGACCTTCTGATTTTTTGTTTTCTTGAGTCATCCATTTATCTGGTATCTTGGGATAAGTTTGTTGCCAACCAATCACCTTATTAGCAGGTATTTGAAATAAATCTTCATTTCCTTCAATAGCAAAAGCAGGCACTATCTCAAAATGACAATAACTGAATTGCACCTTAATGCAGGGAGGAGTTATTATGATAGGAGTCAAAGGATATGCTTTAGATAAAACTCTGCGAACTTTAGACAGGAGTTGTATTGAATTATCATTCTTATGCGTTCCATAATGCATTTGAACAAAAAAATCAACATCCTTTAGGGGTCTTATCATAGTTTGACGAACATAAGAACCCGTCAAAAAACTTTCTACTACACTTATTTCAGTAGAATTTTCCAGAATTTCCCGCATTTTATTATGACTTGCGGAAATAGAAATTTTTTCTTTTTCAGTCGGTTCTATTTTTGAGCGAAACTTTTCAAATTCCTCAAGAATGCTTTGTTTCGCTCTCTCGTAAGGAGATAAAGTCATACTTGCTTGTCCTTTTCAGAATACAATTCCTCGCCGGTCTCAATTCCATCTCGTGCCTTTTGGTAATCTACCTGAGAAGTCTCTGGTTCATCTTTATGAATATCCTCTACCTCTTGATACAACCTCTCAAGTTCTCTTTGGACTTCCTCTATTGTTTTATTGCCATCTCGGTGATAAGCAAGCAACCTCTGTGCTTCTTTCATGAGCCATAGATATCTATCTGCTGTAACATTATACCTCAATGCTTGTTTTTCAAACTTTAAATAGTTCTGTAAAGCCACAAGTATTACATTAAGTAATATAAAAATCCCGATAATAATTTGCGCTAATAGTATATCACTTTTAGACAGAGCGGAGTAAACTGAAGTCCCCATAATGGCGCTCAAGACAACTATTGCTATTCCTATATTTCTATTGTAAGTAGCAACCCTATCTCTTGCGTTGTAATGCTTCTTCTTGCCATACATACAGTCAATTCTAAATTTATTTAATTCTTCAATAGTATTCTTTCCTTTTTCCATATTCACTCCTTTTTTTCAACATTCTCAATTTATATCAAAATTATTTTTCAACGATTTTTATTTCTTCTTCCGTCAAGCCGTATAGTTTATAAACCATCTGGTCAATTTGGCATTCGTATTCTTTGACTTCTTCCTTTTTTACGGGGTTTTCCAAATAATCGCTAGATTTGGTAATTGCCAGAATTTTGTCAACGATTGAAACAATCTTTTTCTCTTCTTTTTCATTTGGATAATGAACTAACAGATGCTCTAATGCCTGAACGCTGATAATTAAATCTCCCATTCCGGTTTTGGGTGCATTTTCAAATAATTGATAATTGCACAATTTTGAATTGAGTAATGCTGTGAGGTATTTAATTTTCTCTCCCGTGGCTATGCAGGTGCTGTCTAGACAATAAATTGCTTTATCGGAATATGAAAAGCAAAGCCGAGAGCCAATTCGTTTCCAAATGATTTTCTCTTTTGAAAATTCATCTAAGTAAGCACAATTCCTCAAATTGTAAAGAGTAATACCTTGGTCAACTCGTGTTGTGATTTCCTTTGAATAAAAATCCAAATGCTTTTTTATGGCAGGATATTTATTGACTTGAATCGGTGGAATACTTTTGCTTTTTATCCCATTGTGTGTATTTATCAAATAACCGCCATCCCATTCTGTAAAATATTTCTCAATTTCTCTCCCTCTTAAGACGGGTTTTATTATCTCATCGCTTTTTGTATCGGCTTTTATCAATTCTTTTCTTTTTGCTTCATCTATTATAAATGCTTCATTGTAGCCAGTTAAAACTCCACGATAAATATTTATTTCCCATTCACTTAAAGGTTTTCCATTTGCCTTTATCTTTTCATCGATAGATTGTTTTGCCGAATTAAGAATTGCCCAAGCATCTTCTGTAACATAAGACATGGGTTGAAAAACAAGATTATTCAAATCATGCAATTGTTCCGCCTCACTAACAATGCTTCCAACAAGTTGCTTTTTGTTTTTTGTATTCTGTGCTATCAAAATGTTTGTATCAACAGTTGCAGATTCAAACACACCAGGACCTAATGCAATTATCTTCAAAGGATTTTTAGAAAGAAAGAATTTTCGTAATGATTTACCATAATTTGCTTTTATCCATTGACTAGAAGTAATAAAAGTTTCAATTCCATTTTCCTTTAAAATTGCTAATCCCTGCTCATAAAAAATAGCATACACATCTCCTGTTCTTTCAAATGTTTGATAATTCTGGTTCTTCAATTCGCTTGCTAATTTTCCTTCATCTTTTTGCATTTGCACATAAGGCGGATTTCCAATTACAATATCAAAACCGCCTTGTTGAAATACTTCGGCGAAATGGAGTTTCCATAGAAAATATGGGTTTTCTCCCTTTTCTTGAAATTTTTTTAGTTCTTTTAATTTTGATTCTTTTCCATGTTCTCTTAGCGATGCCTCTATAAATTGCCAATTTAAGTTTTCAATTTCCTGCTGTATTCTTTGTTTTTCATCACTTTTCTTGGTCTTAAAAAATTCATTGTGCATCATCTGGATCTGTTGCCATAATTGAAGCGAACTTTGTGAATCACTAAAATTAAGCATATTCTGGCCGGAAGCAGGCGATGTTTTATTACTTAAACCTTTTTCATATTCAATAACGCCTCTGAATTGTTCAAGTTCTTTTTCAAGTTTTAATAGTTCAACCGGCTTATCTTTTGCTTTTGGTTTATTCCATAAAGGATTTTTTTGATAAAATTCTAAAACACTTTTTTCAACTTTCTTTTTTTTCTTTTCAAGTTCTTTTATTTTAGTTTCATCTATTTTTGCCGGCAGGTTTAACAATTTATTGTCAAATAATTTTATCCCTTCGTATTCTTCTAATAAACTATTGCCCTGCATTATCTTATAATCAAGATTAGGGAGCGGCTCTACACCTCTGTTATCCATATTGTCATCTATTTTTTCGTCAACTATAAGTGATAAAAAGAACCGTAAACGGGCAATTTCAACGGCAATCGGCTGAATGTCCACACCGTATATGGAATTCTGAATAATGCCAAGTTTGTGAGCATAATTAAAATTTTCAGACTTGAGTTTTTTTTCAAGGTCCGTTTTGAGAATTTTGTCATCTATCTGGGACAATTTTTTATTCAGCCATTTTTGAGAATCGGGGTCAACTTTCTGCAGTACCAAAAGCATTTTTTGAAGTATTCCCATAGGGAAAGCACCGCTCCCACAAGCAGGGTCAACTATTTTAATTTTGTCCAGTGCTTCAACAACTTGTTCTTTTTCAGTTTCAGAAAATGTTATTTCTTCATGATAAGATAACAGAGAATCAATTTTCTGCTTTTCAATATTTGTACTGTTTATAAGATATTGCTTCACGCTTTGGTCAACCATATATTCTACTATTGGTCTTGGCGTATAATAACTGCCCGTAGATTTCCTTGCAGTTTCTCCAGTCACAGGATTTATTTCAGCAAGTAGGTTTTCAAATATCCTTCCAAGCATTTCAGGGTCAATAGCAACTTCTATATCAATTGGGGTATTTTCATCAATTGTAAAATTATAAGTTTCAAATACCTGAAATACTTCAGTTATCCATTGGTTTGAAATTTTCTTATTATTTTGTCCATAAAAATCATTTAATAACGGGGTGAAAAGCCCACCATTAAGAAATGGTATATAATTCCAGGGTTTATTATTTTTGTATTGTTCTTTTCTATTATTTATATCAGTATTAAGCACTTCAAAAAATAGCGGCTCTAAAACATTCTTATAATATTGTTTTTCTCTTTCTACTGCTTCTGATGAAAGTACCTCGTTGGATATAAGCGGAATATTTTTATCAGAATGTTTTTTCTTTAAAAACCAACAGAATACCAGCCGGCCTATTAAACGGACAGCAAAATCTTTTTTCGCTTTTTCAGAGTTATCCGGCAAAATGATAACTTGTTCCTTCTTGTTCTTTTCAGCATTTGGACTTCCGATAATGTTGTAAAATTTTTGAGCGATTTTTTTATAAAACTCTTTATTGACAACTTCTATTGAAAACCTATTTTTTAAATCATCAAAATCTTTAATTCTTCCCTTATTTATAAGATATTCATATGATGTATGTGTTTTGGAGTCCGGGCCAAGAAAAAATGAATATCTACGCGGGTTGGAGTATTCTTTTGTTACTTTTGCACCTTCCATTTTAAGGTCAATGGTTATCAGTGAAAAACGGTAATTTGGTGATTTTGATGAGACATAACTTACGAGTGATTTTCTCGCTCCAAAGTTTGCCATTATGCGGAAGGTTTCTCTGGATAATGTTACTCGGGGATCATTTTCGGATTCATGATGAATTTCATAAACTTTTATTCCAAGTTTTTGTGATTCACCAAGATAAAATATCTTATTTATTTTTTTGGTAGCACTTGTTTCTATAGGAATTTCTTCTGGTTTAGTCGGGGGCGTGAAATCATCGGATAAAAATTGGTGATGCAGAAAGTTCGTAAATGATTCTCTGTTATATTCCTTTCTGAAATCCATTATATCAATTCCTCCGCGAGAATTAAACTTTCTTCTTCGTCTTCAATTCTTCGCGCTTTTTCAATAATATCTATTAAATATTTCTGTGAGACATCTTTTTGCAGTTCTTCCACATCTTTTTCAAGGGATTTTTCAGAAATTTGACGGATTTGTTTAGCATATCTTTCCGGTAATGCATCCAGTTCTTTTATTACATATTTTAAATCATTGAAATAGTCCTTTTTGTCGGGAATTTTTTCTTGTAAAATGTCCAGTTTATTTATTGCTTCATTTTTGCCCTTATCAAAGGGCACCTGGGTTTTTTTATTAAATAGGTTATTTTTAAGATATTGATATACCGACTCAAAGTTTTTACTAACTTGTTCGGATTTTTCTGTGACTTCCGATTCAAAAAGTTTCAGCGCAGTTTCAGGACCCAATGTTTTATAATCTTCCTTTGAAATGCCAAGTTTGAAAGTGTATTCTTTCCCTTTTCTCGCAAATACAATGACTCCGGCTGTATCTTTCTTTTCCGTTCTTCTGATGCGGGCACGTCGAGGTACTGTCATCGCTTTTTGTAATACATCCGGATGTTTGACTTTCAATATACCAAGTTCATTGCGGTATTGAACATCCCACGACAGTTCTTCCTGATTTGCCATTGATTTTATAAATTTGTCTTTGTAATACGATTCCAATTCTTCATCTGATGTTAACACTTTTATATCGGTACCGAGTAAAGCATTAAATAAAGAAATTTTTAATGTGGAAATCTTTTTTATCCGTATTTCCTCTTCACCGGTGGCTGTCGGGAAGAAGTTGTAAATGAAGAGTTCGTCAAAAACTTTTTTGTTGATACGGTTAATACGTCCTACCCGCTGAATAACGCGGGTCGGGTTGTATGGAATATCATAATTAAATACGGTCCCGGCTCTGTGAAGGTTAAATCCTTCCGAAATAGCGTCAGTAGCAATGAGAATATCGTAGTCGTCTTTTTGTATAGGATTACCGGCATCAAAATTTTCCTTTATTGTTTTTTTGTTAGTATAGCTTGAATCCGCAGAGGTATATTTAAATATTTTTAGTTTGTTTTTGAGTTTGTCGTTGAGATAATTTGCAGTATCCGCGAATTCAGTAAATATAACTATTTTCCTGTCGGGTTCCTTTTTGAGTTGTTGTTTAATTCTCTTCTCAAAACATTCTAATTTCGGGTCGTGTTTAATACCGTCTTTGAACCATTCAGTGCGAATTTCCTTTAGTAGTTTTATATCTTTTTCAATATCCCCTATAAAAGTGTCTTTTAGCCAACTCTTTTTTATTATTTTAAGTCCTTTGTCATAATATTTTTTGAGTTGCTCGTCAAATGTAACCGGCTGGAGTTCTTCGCTCAAATCCTCTTCGGTAGATTGTTCTAAATCTTCTATATCCGGCAGGTCACCCTTTTTATAAATCGGAACTTTATCAAATTTATTATACCAATCACGCATATATTCTGACGATTTTATGAGTGAATTTAAGGAATCGTGAAATGCTTTTACTGAACTTTCAAACCGTCTGACTAACAACCTGCGCATAAATTTTGCAAGGTTTGCCTGAGATTGTAAAAGCAGGTTTTCTTCAACACCCAATTCCTCGGCGACCTGTTTTTTATATTCGTCTTTAAGATAATTCGTCGGCTTATATCTCGCTCCGAGGAACCCTCGTGTTTCATTTTCTGTGGAAGCAATTTTTTCAAGAGTTTTCTCGTAAAGTACGCTAAGTTTTCCAAGCGGGTAATCTAAAATTTCCGGGTCGTTCACTTTCGGGAATGATATCCCTTGTTTTTTAAGGTCATCGCGGTATTCATTAATTTTTTCCAAATCTAATCGCGAACGGCGGATAACCAGCGGAGCAAGTATATCACGGATTTTCTGTGCCAATACTTTGATTTCATCCTTCATATCTGACTTTTTTTGTATTTGTGATTTTTTTATTTCTTTGTATTCCTTGATAAGTTCTTTGAACCTGTATGATAAATTATCCACTGTCTGTATTGTTGACCGGGCAGGTATTTGAAATAATCTTATCATTGAAAATATATCCTGTGGCTGATTATTAAACGGTGTGGCGGTTAGTAAAACTACCTTGTTTCCCTGACATAGTTGATGCAAATATCCATAGTCAATATTTAGTTCGTTGCGGTATTTATGCGCTTCATCTATAATAATTAATTTGGGTTCATTATAGGATAAATCGTATTCCACTGCGTCCTGTATTTTACCGCTGCTAAATATCTTCGCATTGAATCCAAAATCAGTATGATAGTCATCCCATTGTCCTGTTAAATGCGGCGGGGTGATAATTATTGTTCTTAACCCCATATTATGCGCTACTGCAGAGGCGATAATACTTTTCCCTAATCCAACAACGTCTGCGATAATAACGCCGCTATGTCTATTTAGGATTTCTATGGACTGTGCAATAGCGTCATTCTGATATTTAAGATTCATAAACTTATTTTTAGTAATTTCTGAAGGAAGAATAATGCCTTCTTTTTTAGTGAATGAAAAATACTCTTCCAACACACGGATATACAATAAATAAGGGTCATAAAGTTTATCAATCCAGATTTTTTCTATAACTTCGGTAAGAAAACTATCCGTTGTAGTTTTACCGACAATTTCTACTGAATTTTTTTCATCCCAGAGATCGTTGAATATTTTGAGCGCTTCTTCATAATTGCCATTGTCATGAAATATAACATTTAGCTCGCCCTGGCCTTTTAAGCCCGGCCGAGTTAAATTGCTTGAACCGGTAATGATTGTTCCTAATAATTCACCATTTTGATTATGCTCCGGTTTGTTTTCAAAAATGTATAGTTTGGCATGGTTTTGGTGAACAGTTTTCCTGATTTCAAGTGTTTTATTTTTAATTTTTTCAAGAAATAACCTGAACGAGTTTTGTTTTTCTTCGGTATCAAAAAAATCCGAATCATTGAATAACTGAACAAATGATTTATTAAAATTATCCCGTACCTGGCTCCGGGAAAGATTGACAGTTTGGATGAGTTCAAATTCTTTAACTTTGTTTAAAATATCTTTTTCAATATCTAAACCGATAAGAATTCTAACTTCCTTATCTGCTATATTTTTGTAGATTTCCTGAAAACCGGAAAAATAAAAATAACCAACAAGCATATTTAATCTTTGTGTGGACGGTAGGATGTTGTTGATTACATCAGATAATAATTTTTCCTGATTCGTTATAAATTGTGTGCTCATATTTTATTTCGGACATTTTTACAGACATTTTCCGATTTTAAAGGACATTTTTTACTTTTTAGGGACAATTATTTTTCATGACATTTTCTCCGCTTTCGTGATATGTATGTTCACAAATTCAAGAGAAATCGTGTAATTTATCGTGTAATACCTGTCTTAATCGTGTAAAAAGAATCGTGTAATTATTCGTGTATTTTTCATCTCAATCGTGTAATTACTTAGCGAAATATGTAACGTTTCTTCCCTTACCTTTGACTTGTGCCATTTCTTTCTGAACTAGACTGTTTAAATCAGTAGCCGCGGTTTTATTAGTAACTTTAAACATATCCCTATATTTTCTATTTGAAAATGTCTGACTTTCATTTAACATCAATCTCAATGCTTCTATTTGTCTTTCGTTCAAACCAATCTTTCTAAGGTCGGTCCGTCGTTCTTCTGGAATGCTGGGAACCAAATCCAGAATCTTATCCCCCGGACCATAAAATTTAACAACAAAAAAGTCGCCTTCTTCTGAGAGTTCCGGAGTTCTCAGCCCATGTTCTTTCATGAGTTTTTTCATTTTACCAATCCCGGTCCCAAACCGTTCCATATCCTTGGTTTCATGAAAAATATTACAGATCATTTCGTTTCTCGTTTGATGGTTGCCTTCCAATTTCATAATATTAAGTCCGGGCAAAAGACCGCCGGGATTTCTTACTTCAACACGATCGTCGAAGATAGATACCATGATAGGAGCACCCCGGCGATTGTAGTCGGTGAGCAATCGCATTAATAACTGCTTCGCGTATTGCCTCAAAAGGATATTCCGGAATGTCAACCCGCTCAAATTCAACAATTTTATTTGCCAGACGTGTATTTCGTAAGAAAAAAACCTTTACCTCTTCGAGCATCTTGTAAATCGATCCTTTGATTTCCTGCGAATCGATAAACTCTGATCGTGTAGTACCTCTAAATCGGGCAATGCGAATTTCATGATGCGTGATTAATTCTGAAGGATTACTGCCAAAAAAAAGGATGGCCGCATTCGTAGGGTGGAACACATCATTTTCTTTTTTGACTATTTTTAAGGTATCGATAAGAAAATCTTTTACCGCAATTTCCGGAACGGCAACTTTTAATTTAACAGCCCGCTTCTCTAAGAAATCTTTTATTGTTTGCTCGTCTATTACCTCATAGCCGACATCACACCGCACCGATTTGTCAAATGGCCCCTTACTTATTTCACCCTTATCATCCAAAAACGAAATCAAACTATTAAGCACCTGCGTTTTTAATTCATCTATATTGTGAAACCTTTTATAAATGAGTGATGCCTTGACCGTTTTAACAAAACTTTGAGTGCCCTTATCCCGTTTAACATCTTCTTTAGAATCACCTTTAACAAAGATAATAATTTCACCGGTTGGCTTTGTTTTCAGGAAATGTTGGAACTCTTGCTCTGTGGCAGAAAAACCATCATTACTTTTGTCGCCATAACTCATACCGATGATGCCCATATAAATATCACTATTGGCAACATTCTTTAAGTATTCAGTAGATGGCGATTTCCCCTTTGCAGGAAGATTTTCAAAAAGGAATACATCAAAACATTGACGCAAGGTTGCATTATCGTTTATAACATCATTTATTGCGAACCGTTCCTCGCGAAGTTCTTTTTGATTAGCACTTATAAATATTTTATATTTCATATTTCAACAAACTAAAATCAACAATCAATACTTTATGAGAATTATACTTCTTTTCCAGGAAAAATCAAGGGGATGGGCGATGGCGCATCCGTCGGTCAGCTAAAATATTTAATTATGACAAACGGAAGCGTAATATCAACTTATTTTGGAACACAATGAAGTAAAAAATAAAGGTCGAGACATGAGAAAGCACTTGCTACATCGTAGCGGGGCTTTTTTTATTTCGGAAAAAAGGAGGAAGAGTTATGGAGTACATGGAGTACGTCAGTAATGTTAAGCAGTTTCCAAAATTGTCAGAGCAGCAGATCCAGCAGCTATTAGTCACTGCCAGAAACGGAAATAAGCAAGCGTATGAGCAAATTATATTGTCCAATTTACAAACTGTTTGCCAGCAAGCTGAAAAATGGGGTTACAGTTGCTATCAAAATGGAGTTGATATTTTTGACTTGATTGGTGCCGGAAATTTGGCGTTGGTTAAAGCAATAAATAAATATGACTCCCAGAAAGGTCCCTGGTATTTTTACAGCATAAAATATATTAAGGGTTATATTAAAAACGAATTTGATAAACTTGCTCCATTAATATCAAAAAACAAATGCGACAAAAAAAATGGGAAGGACGAGAACGGCGGAATGAAATATTCATTTATTTCTTTAAGCGCGGCGGCTTATTACAATGGGGAAGATAAGCCACTTACATATGAAGAAGTTATTCCTTCACGGGAAAATTTAGAAACTGAAGTATTGAATAGATGTGAAATTGAGATGTTGCTTGATTCTTTACCTAAAAAAGCAGGTAACAGTGGCAAACTTTACAAAAAAATACTGGAAATGTATTTCGGCGTTGGTTCTTATAAAGAAAAAGGACCTTTTAAATTGGAACAGATAAGAAAAGAAGTGTCGCCATGGTTGTCGAAGGAGAGCGTTCGGAAAATAAAAAATGCCGGGATAAATTTTTTGATACGAAAGGTCAAAAGAGGAAATGGTTTTTGAACCAAGGAGAAATAATGCATCATCAGAAATTTCAGAATATTATTCGTCTTAATCCGGCAATCGGTGAAACCCGAAAAAGGAAGAATTTTCATCTGTTTAAGAGAAATTGCAGGTGTAGCAATAAAAAATACATCGAATATCGTAAATGTAAAAACAGCGGGCCGGTTCACTTTTTCCACTAACGCGCGCTGATAGCAGGGGCGGCATTTTAATCATGCCCCCCTGCTTTTTTAGCAGAGATTTTAATTATCTTTGTATTAAATATTCAATTGCCTAAATAACCGTGCTAAACGACAAATTACGCTTGTTTGGGACCGGTTTGGAGGGTGTTCCACGACGCAATTATAATCGTCTATGTCATTTTAAATTTGCCGTCCAGCAGGATTATTCAGATAAAGTTTTGAAGTCCTAACATTTGCATGAAAAAAAAGAGCAAAAAGTTACCGAATTATTGAGATAGTACAAGCGTCTTCATTTTTTTAATTTTCTCCATTCTTTTCAAGTTTCAAGACCACTGGTACTTAAAACGACCAACTTTTCCATCTCCACAAAGTAGCAATACTGATTGAACTGCCATTAAGAGTGTCCTTGCCTGAAATTGGAATTGTGGCTTTAGCAGATATCCCCCATGATTCTGTTATTTTATATTCAATAAAAGGGACACAATATGTAAGCGAATAATTAGAATCTGAAATTTTGTTTTTTTCTTTCGTTTCGCCTGTAGATTCTGAATCGACTAATTTTAATAACCATGTTAACCAAGATGAGTACTTTTTATCTGTATAAGTAATTGTATCTTCATACTCAGAAGTTCCTTTTGTTGACATCTGATTATAGCTAATTCCGCAGTTAACTTTTCTTGTTATATAAGCCACCATAAGTTCATAACCAAGAGTTGGCACGAAGTAATAGTATCTTGTATATGTTCCAGATCTACATATTACAGTACCATCTGGCAAAAGTAGTGGTGTGGGAGTTATATCATGCTCTACCGGTTCTGGTGATGTATCAAGGCCTTTCCCTGCCACTTTTAGAAAAACTTGGCCAATTTTCACTATTGGCCCCAGGGTCATCTCAAAACCACCCGGTCTACCAGTACGTAAAATATCATCCTTTCCTGTGCCGTATTCCGCACCAGTTACCGTAAGTTCTTTAGTAGAATCAAATCCCTCATCCAAAGAGCTTTTGCTTACAGGGCGAAAAATATTTATATCTAATGTATATCCTGCAAATTTTCCTATCTCAAGTGCAGATATTGAAACTCCAATATCTCCAATTCCGCTCCCGGATAATTCTCTGTTTATCTCTTTGATTGTCCGATTTACATATGGTATTTTTAAACCCAAAGAGTAAAGTCCTTCTCGGAAGAAAATACCTCTTGTTGCAAAGAATATCTCAGAAGTTAGCGAACTGCGAGTTTCTGTTACATCAGATGTTGTTTTTAGAGATTTTCCGCTGGGATCAAACACTTTTGTACTCTGGAATCGGAATTCTTCAAGGCCTATATCAATATCAATTCCTTTACTTTGTTTCCTTAATAAACTGAACTTTGTTTTATCAGGCCCGCTGAATACTCTATCTTCCTCACGAATAATTTCCTTTTTGGCTTCCTCACGAATAGTTGGGTTTTTGTCATTTTTCGCCGCTTCTGAAGTCTTTGGTTTCACTTTTTCTTCTTTTGCTACTTCTTTTTTCATTATGAATTTAACCACTAAAGGGTCGCCAAAAGACAGTTTAACCTCTTGTTCTTCAGCAATATAGTCTTGTTTCCACGCTTTTACTGTGTATTTATCTAATACCAAATCGTCAGAACAATATTCACCATTTTCGTCTGTAAGACGTTTTACAATCTCTTGTCCTTCCCACAAAATTTTTATTGTCGTATTTGGAAGCGGATTATCTGCGGCATCTTTCACTTTCACATAGATATAGTTTGTTTGTTCCTTCGCAGCGACCTGTGCAAAAGTTATCGACTGAAAAACTCCAAACAAAAGAACTAAACAGGAAAACACCATCGCTACAATTTTTCTTTGCATTTTCTGCCTCCCATTAGAAACCTAAATTCTTGTGGTATCGACTTTCGTTTTTTTCTCCTTTTTTATATTTATTTTTTTGTATACGTTTGGTAATTTTTCTAATTCTTGCGTTAATATTAGGATGTGTTCTAATAATAGCGGCATCTCCGGTTTTCGCTGTATTACTTTCTACTTTCAGACGGTTTAAGAACTCAACAAATTCATTAGCATCGTATCCGCATTGATGTACTAATTTGATGCCCAGCATATCCGCTTCATATTCATCTTTTTTGTTGAGACCTCTAAACAAAATCATAGTTGACAGGTTGCTTGTTTCTCCTATTAATGCTCTGTATTTTTCCCCTGAGACATCTTGTAATGCCTCTATAAGTGTCGAGGTACGGTAAGATTTTTCTATTTCCTTGATTATGTGGCGTTGAGTAATATGCGAGATTTCATGAGCAAGAACACCGGCAAGTTGAGCTTCGTTTTGAAGAAATTTTAATAATCCCGTGGTAATGAAAACATATCCGCCGGGACAGGCGAAGGCATTCACGATATCTGTTTTGAGGACGCCGAATTTAAAGTCATAATCGCTGTGATATATTTTTTTCGTAAGCGTGTAACCGACCAATGAAACATATTTTTGCGTGCCGGTATCGTCATAAAGTTCATATCTGCCGAGTACACTCGCTGCTGTTTCTCTACCGATTTCCTGTTCTTCTTTTATGGTAATCTGAATATTCCCTTTCGTTACTTTGCTACCTGCTGATACAGCTGATGCTATATCACTTAATCCGATGTCAATAGGTAATCCAGGCACATAAGAAACAATTACTATCACACCCATACATATTACTGTATTGACGGATATCTTCATTTATTTAAGTTACCTTCAATAACAAATTTCTCAACTTCTGAATTATTGATTTTTATTTCTTCAATTTTAGCCAGTGACTTGTAATCTTTTAATCCGGCATCAAGAGGTTTTGCGCCTTCATTAACACCACGAACACCGGTTGTACTAGTCGGTGACCGTTTGCTCATCTTGTCGCCGGATTTAATTCTCTTATACCATGATTTTTTTTCTTGTGTCGGTGTAGATGAAGTGGGCTGCGCTTCTATTAAAGAAAAGGTTGCTATTAGTAATCCTGTAACTACAAGATAAGTTAGTTTTTTATGCATTGTGAAAATCCTGACTACCATTCTATTTGCGTGGCAAGAGAAAAATTGTTCCCTGTAGGTTCATTCTTACCAAACACGGGAATAGAGGATTTGAGTGCCGTACTAATATATTGAGAAAATCTATATTCTACTGTTGTCAATAATGTTCCTAGATTTGAGTCCGAGTTAGGAATGTTCCGCGTTAAACCCGTATCGCCGTTGTAAACAGTGGTCTTTGTCGTTGTTATCAACTTATGCTCAAGTTCTAATGATATTCTGTTGGATAATTTAATAGTGGTATAAACGTTATATCTTAAAGTATCTCCTAAATTATAAATTGTTTTGGGCGTTGGAACGGTTTCTCCGGATGTGATTATAGTTTTTTCGGAGCTCCATGGACCGTATCTAAAAGTATAACTTGTTTCTGCACCGAAAGTAAAAATTCCTATGATTTTATTCATAGATATACCGCCCGTAAGATTCAAATATGTTTCTCCTGCATATGAAATATACGATTCCCCGGAATCCGGAGGCGGACCGGATACAGCCAGTTTTTTATTTACATCAAAATCTTCGTTTACCAGAGGATTCTTTCCCAAAGGCAACTTGTATGAAAATCCCCATATAACAGACGGTTGCCATTTGTAATCATACATAAGCCATTTTTTGCCGGTAACTTCAATGTTACCGAGTCCCGAACCGGTGGCTTTAAAATTAGTTCCTTTTTTTTCACGGTTTACGAAGTCAAAAATTATCTGAAGCATAGTCGGATTTTTCCATTTTTTATATAGACCACAATAACTGATTGTAATAGGGATTCTTGTTTCGCTTTCGTCATATCCAGAAGCAACTTTTTTACCATCCGGATCAAATTTCTTTGAACTGGAGTAGTTGTAGTAACCTAAGCCAACCCTCGCCTTCCACTCTTCACTCATATGAATGAAGTCAGAGCCGAATAAGTTAGAAGTTATCAGCGATATCAAAATGAACAATAATATTTTTTTATTCATTTTTTCTGTGCTAAAGCGATTTCAGTAATGGCATTTTCCGCTTTCTGCCTCACATCAGCGACGATATCATTCAATACGCAATCAGCAAGAGGGTAAATTGCTATTTCAAGTTCTGAAACGTTTAATCCATTGATTGCACTTATTCGAGTTTTTATATCATCGCTTCGCAATTTATTTCCGAGAAATTTGATAGAATTTTCTGTCTTCATTAATCCAAGTGACAGCATCGCATCGCCCATAATTTCATAATTCTCATGTTTTGAGAGGTGTTTAAGCGTCTTAAATGCAAGTTTGTCATTGGGAAATTTTACGAGAAGTTCTATTGCTTTTTTTCGGTAGAACATTCTCGCTTTTTCACTTTTTGCGATTTTGGCGAGGGTATTACAAGCGTTCTTAACCTGTTGAGTAGACAACAATATCATTGCTCGTGTCGTAACACTATCATCAGAAGCCATTGTTGATTGCTTACATGCAAGTTTTGCCGCTTTTATGATATATTTTTGCCCGCATAGATTATCCATATTAGCCAAACTCAACGCCATTTCATATCTTGCCTCTGCATAATCGAAATAAATACGTTTTTCAGATTTCGGGAAAGTAGGTTTTTTCTTCAAAAAGTTTTCGAGATTAGGAATAAAATTGACTCTTTTCTGCTCATTGATTGTCTTTACTGCCTTTACAAAAGTGTTCTTACTTTTTAACCGTTCTTTAAGTAAATTATCGGTTATTACAGGTTGAGTTTCTTTTTCAACCGGAGTTGTTACAACCGGCGTTATTGCGGTTTTACAAATTATCCTGATTGATTGTAGTTCATTCTGATTATTGGCTATTGTAGTAAGGAAATTTTTTATTTTTTCTCTGACTGTAGCATCAGTAATAATACTTTTGGTATACCTGGTTGACAATATTTTTACTATTGTAATGCGTTCTTCAGTTTCTTGAAATGCCAGTTCTTTTTTATATGCTTTCATTAAGTATTCATCAGTTTCAGGAATAGTGTATTTTTCAATGGTTCTTATACTACAGTCCTTCAAAGCAGAATTATCTGACTTTAGCATTTTCAAAATTATGGGGATACACCTGATATCCTGTTTGTCAGCAAAATATCCTATAATCAATTCTGTTCTCTGAGATTTTTCTTTTTCGTCAAGTAGTTTCATAAGTTCTTCTCTAACATGGGCACTGTCGTAAAATCTTAAACTTGCCAGTGCTTCTTTCACTATTTCCATATCTGAATGTAGTTGAACATATCGCAACAGTACAGGCACGCAAGAACTGTTTTGCGTATAACCAAGCAGGTAAATTGCAAGTTTAATTTCCTCGGGATTTGTGAGTCCCTGTAAAGAATCAATCAAAACCTGACAACTGTTGGGCCCCATTCTTTTTAGTGACTCTATTGCTGAATTATATTTTGCTTCTTCTTCTGCTTCTAAATATTCCGGTTTTTGCCAGTCTTGATTTGACTTTTGAATTTGCTTTTTCTTTTCCATACCCTTTGACAAATCTACTGATACGTTTTTACTAACTTTTAGTTTTGATTGATCCTGAATATTTTGAGATGGAGAAATAATACCAAATTGTTTAGTAGATTGTTTGGAATATGAATCACGAGATTCTTCTACACCGATTTTTACTCCTTGTTTGACAGCGGACTTCAATGAAGATGCAAGTTGCTGCCCGAACGTGGGTGAACCGAATTTTTCATTTACAAGGGCAGCCGCAGCATTTTCATCACCCGTCAGAGCAAGTGCCTCTGCTATAGCATCGCAATAAATTTGTCTGAGAACAGAAAGTTCTCTCGGTCTGGCAGGACATTTCAAAATTTTCTCTGGGCCATGCAATCTTTTTATAAGTTGTTCGGTATATTCCTTGTTTTTTAATTTTCCTAATGCAATTGCAGAAGCTGCACCGGAACCACCATACCAATATTCAAAATAATAAAGTACATCCGTTGAAATCGGAGAGAGAGATACATCGTCTATATTTGCAAGAAGAGCAGGTCCTGCTGACGGCTGATTAAAATAAGCGAGAGCGAAAGCGGCTTTAGTTCTTACTGCAGGGGAACCATCTTTCAAACATTCCGTTATAAAAGGTACACAACGAGGATCACCAATTTTAGTGAGGGAATCAATTATTTGCCAGCGGAGCCTCCATTTTTTTTCTTTTTTCAACCGGTTACATAATTTTTCAGTGGAATTTTTGTCTTGCAGGCGGCCAAGCGACCAAATAGCAAGTTTTCTAACTTCTGATTTCTTATGGTCAACCAATTTAATCAATTCATCAGATACGACAGTGATACCGTATGCTGATGCAAGACAAATTCCTTGCATTTTTTGGTTTATGTCTTGCGACTTAATAAACCCTGATACCCGCTCATCTTTACTTTGTGCAATTGCATTTGATGTTATCAGAGTACACAAAAAGATTAAGGAAACTATATACGCGAACATTTATTTCTTTCCTCCGCCACGACAAAATGACTTTTACTGAAATTTTATTGCCAACGCTGAAAGTTGAATATAATTTGAATTATGAATTGGGCTGTGCGAATATTGTAATGTTGGTAAAGATACTCTGAAACGACCGCTTTCATAATTCAAAAATGATCCCATGCTCAGTTGTCTTTCCAAATTGTCCGCTGTGTTTTCTTTATTTACACCTTTAACAATAGACTTAATTCCAGAGATAATAAAAGAACCTCCTAAAATATATCCAATCCACTGATATGTTGCTTCAGAATCTTTTGATCCCAAATATATAAGATATCCTCCACCGGCTATACACAAACCTCCGCCAATATAATCCCAAGTTGCTCCCCAACGAAGATGTTTTATTTCAGACCTTTTTGCCTGGGTTTGCGCAGGATCCTGTGCAAAAGTTATCGACTGAAAAACCCCAAACAAGAGAACCAAACAGGAAAACACCATTGCTACAATTTTTCTCTGCATTTTCTGCCCCCTTTTGCCTTCCGGAAATAAAAAAGCCGGGTAAACATCTTCTCAAATACGAGTCACCGAACTTGAGCGATGTAAAACCCGGCAATTTTGCCGAGCTTTCGCCTGCAGTGACTCGTACGAAGGCGTGATTTTTTACGCCTTTGCAGAAAAGTATAAAATACTAAAATTTAAAGAACTAAAATTTTTCCAGCCAATGTTATTATATCACAAAACCACAATATTTGTCAAATAGTTTTTAATATTAAATCCAGCGGCTTGTTAGTGACATATTCAACATAAACTGGACAGATATCAATCCGTTTTTTTTCTAACTTGTTTCTAAGTTTTACAATATCCTTATCAACACCCGCTATAGATTCGTTGGATATAGCAACAAACTTATTCTGACACTTTTTTAAGAGTTCACTAAAATGTGCTGAATACCACTCCTCATTTTTCTTAAATTCTTCAAGATGTATTATTGGATCTTTACACATTGGTAACCTCCGCGTCTATGATTTTCAAAATTCATAGAACCACTACTTTTTCCGTCTATATTATTTATATCAAAAAAAAACTAATTTGTCAAGCACCTTTTTTTACAAGAGATTTTCAGTTTATGATTTTGGGGCGTGCACCAGTTGTATCTATAATCAGATGCGGGTCGCATTTTAGAATTCTTATAGTAATTTCTTTCACGTTTGTTAATTCTTTGAACTCAGTCTCGTCTTGATAAAAAAATTTAACACCGCAGTCCATGTCATCAGTCACCATCGCCTCAACAATCTTTTCTTCCATTTTTTTAACCTCAGTTTTGGCGTGAAGCATACGAAAGTGAACCGTGGCATTTCGGACAAATATCAGAATCATCAGTTAAAAATGCGCCACAGGCGGGACAGTCATGCCCTATAATAAGATTGAACCGGCGCAACAAATATTCGTTAATAATCTTGCCGGACGGCCACGGCCTGCCGGATAAAGTGAACGCTTTAATCAGCAACGTCCTCCAGATTACACCATTAATCTGAGCGATGGGCACGTCAGTTTCAAGTACGTCCGCAATCGAAATGAAATTGCGAAGCAAGGAATCGGGATTAACGTCGTCGTTAGAAACAGAACCGTAGCACTTCATTAAGTTTATCGGATACACGTAAATCTTTGTATCTTTAATCATCGGAAAATCAATTACTAATCTGTCTCTGATACTGATAAATGCAGCAAGAATCCGCGGATAATGATTCAGAGGTAAGCTTACTCCCTTCTGATAGGCGGCCTTGTCATAATAAGTTGCTGGCGGAACTGTTAAAAAAGGATCGCCTTCCGAATTGTCCAGTTTGTTTATCATATTATCCACCTCCCCTTGAAAAATTCCGATATGTCCGGCCGTGAGCAAGTATGTAAAATATTATCTAACTGCATAAACGAGACAATAATTCAACCACACTACTTTTTTTCCTGCCACCAGTCTGCGTCCGTCCGGTAACGTTCCGCCGACCCGATGACCTGAATTATTATATCCCCCGCCGACACATCGCGCAGGATAATAAACGACTTGATACGGGTCCAGCGGATTTACGATTCCATAACGCGTGTATATTTTATTAGTTTTTTTAGATTTCATATTTTATCACCTCCCTTTTTTGTTTCCAAATATTAGTTATCATTTTTTACTTTACAGAATAGGCCAAATTTTTGTGATAGCTGCGTCAATTAAAAAGTTCCAATTGTATGGCAACCCCGGTTTTTTGCGGGCAAGGTAGAGTCGGCGTAAAATACCCCAATCGTTTAAGTTTATAATTCTTTTTTTTACGCATCACTTCTATCGCCGTTTTTGCGAGATCTTTTTTTATAATTAATGCCCCCGATTCCAACAACTGTGAAAGAATATTAATAATCTCGAATTTATTACATATAGCTGTTTCAAACACCATTTTTTTCCCGAGTGTTTGGGGTGTCTTTTTCCGCGCTGAAGCGGTTATTTTACCGGCAGTTCCAACGATCTGCCGAAACTTTTCAATGAATGCCCTATCAGAATTATATAGAAATATATTGTAACGATCCCCCTTTTTTTTGTGACTGATTGACCCTTCTCCGTCGATAGCCGCTCCCAACCACCCTCGTTGCAATAACGTGAATATCTTATCCATCTATTTGACCTCCCTGTAGATATTTTTCCATACTAATCATTGTGCTTTGCATATTTTCCCGATTTTTTTTGTCCAATTTACGAAAACATCCAGGATATTTTGAAAGAGATAAAATAGTTCTTAGGAGCTCCTGCTCGCCGGTAGAAAATTCATTAAAACATCTTTCGAAAACGATATATATTTCCCCATGTTCATTCACAAGTTCGTATTTAAATACACTCAATACTTTTTTGAAAATTTCCGCTAGTTCCAAATTTTCTATTTTCAATCTAAACTCTCTCATAAATTATCCCTCCCAGTGAAATTTATAACAAGGTTATCTAAGTCCTTGTCCGTCTGGATTTCAGCATAATTTATATTTTCTGGTAAGTATCGGTTCTCATCCGATTTATCTGAAAAAATTAGAGAAAAAACGTTGTTATTTTTCGCCAGTTCGACAAGGCGCCGATTCGCCTCCTCGGTATATTCAAAGAGCGCCCAGTCTGTTAAGAATATTATTATGTTATCCTGCGAAGTGATTGCAAGTTGTTTTAGCAAAATTGTCCCTGAGCAAGTATTGCCGTTGCCGCCGCGACCATAAACTGAGTATACATTTTTCGTCAGGTTTTCGTAATCCGTTGTGAATCCGCTGTTGAAATACTCTGAGTCAGAAAAAAGAATTATTGCTATATCAATATTATGAGATTGGGCAACCTCAATCAAACTAAACAATGTGGTCAACATTATGTCGCCATGCACACTGCCAGAAGTGTCACCGGCGACGATTATTTTACGTTTTTGATTTGCCGAGTTTTCCTCAATGTTATTGATAAACTGCAGCGTTGTTGTCTCCGGAATAAGGATACCGGAAGTAGCCAGAGATTCATGAATTTCAAGTGCCTCAACTGGGTCACTGGCTGACCACTGGGTTAATCCCACGGGAGTTTCTAATGGAAATTTTTCTTTTAATTCATTTAGAATAAATTTGATTTTTTTGTTTCTTGCCTTTTGCCGGCAGTCATCATAAATATCCGGTATCGAAAATGGTCTCGGCGGTAAATAAACCATAGTTCTCCGAGCATTTCTTAAACTTCTTGGACGCCTCAGAAAAGTTCCTAAAATAGAATTCTTCCTTGCATCTGGATCAGGTTTTTTTTCTGCTTTCCAAAACTCATCGCAAGAAATTACTTTTGTCATAGCCAATAGGAATTGGATAAGTTGATTCCGCAACTTCGCTTCACGAAGTGCTTCAAAAATAAGGCATTCAGCTATAGAACTCACATTTTCATCAAGCGAAGAAGTTGTTCTTAAAATCCTGATGATTTTATTAGCGACCTGCTGGCATTTCTTACCGACGGGGATTCTTAATCCTTTATGCATTAATTTGTTGTAGACACCTTGTAAAATTCGCCAGTAATAATTATCAGGAATACGATGTTTGTATTCAACAAGTATGCTCGGATTTAAGTTTTCTATATAATTCTTGTGCGATTTTGATGTGGAATAATCGACAATAATGTCATATATTACATTCAAGAGCATCGTCAAGATGTCTACTTCATTTATGCGCGATAATTGTTTGAGTAGCGCGAGATGCCTCATGGCATTTTGATGGGTTTGCGGGGCGTATTCAATGTGGCCTAATTCGTGCCGCATCATAGATTTCAAATGATTCTCATTAAAAACTTTCTCTAAACAAAGACACACCCTCATCCCCTTGATATAAAAAGGTATGCACTTATCGTTGTGAATAGTAAGTACCACCGGTGGGAATTTGTATTCTTCCCGGATTTTGTCAAAGATTTTAGACACAGTTTTATCGTTTAATTTCATCGTAATATTCCTTAAGCAGTAAATCATTTTTCGCCCAGCTTTCGAGATTCTGTAATCCAGCTTTATCATCCGGTTTTAACTCGGAAATAATCTCGAAAAAGCGTTCTCTCTCTATTTCTTTTTTATGCAGTTCATTAACAAGCGCTTTTACTGCATTAATTTTGTTGAAGTTTTCCTTTTCAAATGAATCTACAAATTTTATCCTTTGGAGTAATACATATGGAAGGATATTTATCAAATCCTGAATTTGAAGAGGGCGATTATAATGAATAACTGCATACCCTTTGAGAATTTTCAACGCGCTGATGTATACGCGTTCGCTAATTGTGCTCGCCGGTTCTATTTTTGCACAAATAAATTCGGAAAACCGACATGTCTTGCAAATTCCCGGGAAATTAGTCAGGAATTCTTTTTCTCCATTTTGGCATAGTTGCAGTGTTCTCACCATATTAGCAAGACTGAATTTTATATTTTCAGGAATCGTAATTGAATCCGCATATTTCCATAACCGGTCGATTTCATTTTCTTCTAAAACAGGTTTCAGTTGAATGCCCTGGATTTTGCTCATTTTTTCTTTAAAATTTGCCTTAACCGAGGGCATTGGAATTGTAAAATGAAAACGATCTAGGAAAGGTGGGGACATTTGGTATGTTCCTGAATCGTCAGGATTCATGGTCGCAACAAAAACGGCGTCGCCGACTTTAATTCTGTGGTTTCCATAGATAATTATACCCTCTGCGAGCATGCTGAATGTAGAATTTATTACTGTGGGATGGCACCGGTTTATCTCGTCAAACATGCGAAATTTTGTCGAGCAGAAATCTCGCCACAGGACCACTTCTTTCCCCTGCATCAACTGAGCAATATCATAAGTAGCAATCATCTTAGATTCAGTCAGTCCCTGTCCACCCTGTACTCGGGAAAAACTACAGTTCAGGAATTTTGCGGCGGCCTCGCAAAGAAACGATTTCCCTTTTCCGCATGCGCCTGTTAATAGTATATTTGACCGGGTTATTACACCAGCAAGGAATAGGTCAATTATTTCTGCCGGCCCGCAGTAAACATTAAGTAGTCCATTTCTGATTTTTTCTACCATATCTTTTATATCTTTTCCCGCTTCCATATCGGTCACCTCATTTTTCTGCATTTACGATGTCCTTTTCGTTGCATTTTAATTCGGAGATTACAAATCTGTTTCTGGGATTGTTTTCCAAAATTTTATAAAAAAACTTATTTGACTCGGGGATATTGTGAAATTGATGTTTGTAGATTAGACCGAGATAAAAAAGTGACCAAAAATAATTTGGGTTTAATAAAAGTGACGCCTTAATCGCGACCGCAGCTTTTTCGGGCTCGTTTTGGGCAAGATAAACTCTACCTAAACAGTAATATCCGAAATACTTGTTGGTCTGCAGTGACTCAATCGCAAGTTTTTCCGCCTCTGCCAAATTCTCATTTTTTTCAGAATAAAATCTCGCCAAATCCGCTTTAGCGAAAAATTCCATACCTTGTTTTGATGTTGCTACTCCCGCAAAATACGCGTTATTGGCCAACATTTCATTACCAATTTCGGCATACACTTTGTAGAGCCAGTAATATAGCCAACCGACAGGCATAGTTGAAAGTGATTTTTCAAGAAGCAAAAGTGCCGCGCCCAGATTTCCTTGGAAATAAAACGAAACTCCTCTATTCCCGAGTAGATAATAACAGTCCGGTTTAATTTTAAGTCCTGCAATGTAATATTTTTGGGCTTCTTCATATTTTCCAAGTGCATCGCAGACATTAGCCAAAGCATTAAACACTCCGAAGTTATTAGGATAAGTTTCAATAGCCCGCTTTAAGCATCGTTTAGCAAATACGTAATTTCCCTGCTCGTAGTTAGTAATTCCTAAAGCCAAATAATTTTCATTAGAATTTATTTGGTTATCTAACGACGATTCCTCAATTTTCACTATCGGAAGTTGCACGTTTGTTGCTTTTAAAAAATGCTCCGCCGATTTTTGCCAGTCGCCGAGCTCAGAATAGATTAAGGCCAATTTTACACATGCGGCATTTATCGTACCAACGGGTGCCGCCGCGGGGTTTGTTTTTTGCGGGAAGGATATACTGCATCGCTGGTAATATTTTATCGCAAGATTATAGTTGCCATCTTTTTGGAACATATTTCCTAAGTAAAAATTTATCACACTTTTTGTTCTGTTGTCTTTAGCATATTTTAATGCTTCATTAAGAAATTTTACTGCGTCTTTAAGTTGGTCCTCGGCAAACACCTTCAGCCCTTTTTTTATAAGGTCGGTGCATTTTGACTGTTTCGTAAATTTATTTTCTAGTGGCATACTCTGGCTCCTTATATTTTCCGTTGGTATATTTATGTTTTTCATATTAATTTGCTACTCCGCCGATTTTTATTGCGGTTACTTTTAGGTTTAATCTATCGAATTTATAAATGATTCCTTCGTAATATGTTCCGGGCGCCGGCTCTAGCATGCGCTCGTTTCCGCTGGTTTGTTTTTGGGCGTCTTCATAAATGGGTTGAATATTGCCCTCTAAACATATAGAGGTATACGGGAGTAGAAATTGTTCGTTTTTCTCTGCAATTTCGCCTATAAGACGAACAGGGATATTCCGTTGCTCTTCCATAAAATTATTAGGTTTATCATTAATAAATTGCTGGATAATGATAATATAGGTATAATTTCCGTCCTCCAAATATTCGGGTTTTGTTTTGTTTATGAGAGTCCCTGTAAGACAGAAATAATTATTGGTTTTCATAAATTGTCTCCCGTTTACAGATTTGTTGAACTTCTGTTCCGCTACTCCCTACTATATACTATAAAGTCGCAAGCAGTTTAAAACCACTTTTTTTTAATTTTTGTATAAAAAATATTAAAAACACCGTCGGCAATCGCTGATTAATAGAGCGGCTACAGAAAATCGGATGGAGTCGTTTTGATCAAATAAAATAGATTTGATTTGCTATTGAGATGGCTTAGTGGTTTTGTTTGGAAGAACTTTTTTAGTGGGTGTGAAGGTTTCTTTATTTTTATGGTTTTATTTTTGTTTTACTTTCAGGGACTTTTTTTTCTACATAATCCTCCATTTGAATTCTCTTGTAAACGGCTTTGGCAAGCAATCTTACGATTTCTTTCCAACGTTCTTCAGGAGTCATAAATTCAGCTAATTTGCCTAAAAATAGTCGATGCGCCGGAACACCATATGTTGCACTATGGAGGAATTCATAGAATTCAGTAAGATTGCATTTTTCAATACTTATCCCATTTAAATCAAAGTCAATACCATATGCATGCCATTTTTGGGCATTACGCTGCATTGTTTTTAATGTTTTTTCATTTTCAAGCAAAAATTTAATAATTTCTTCTAATGCCCCGACGACTTTTTGTTCAATTTTTTTAAGTTCACCGGGACTAAGGCAATATTTCTTTACAATAGTTTGTCCAGATATTTTGTGAGAAAACTTTTTAAAAATGTCGTAAATCAAATCGATTGAGTACCTAAATTTTTTAGTGTTCATCTTACCTCCAGTCATAATTTTTGATTTAGTATATTATAAAAAACAATCATTGTCAATAAAAATTAAAAAATGGTTTTTCAACTTATAAAATATTTCTTTAAGAATACTTAAAGCGCCGGGGACTCAAATACCACTTGACTATATTAGCAATTTTTGCTACAATTTTTTTGTTCTATTTATTTTTAACAGAGGCTATCATGGAAAAGAAAAAGACGCTACAAGAAAAAAAAGTTGCGATATATACAAGAACATCAAAAGCAGAACCAGGATTAGATGTCCCATCAAACAAGGTACAGAGAGCCTCTTGTCATTACAAAAACCTCAGCATGAAAGAAGAGCTCTGGAAAGAACTTGAAACCCTTTATGATGATGAAGATTTTTCAGGTAAGAATTTGAAAAGGCCTGCGATTCAAAAACTTTTGCAGGACATTAGAGAAGGTAAAATTGACATTGTCATAATTTATAAATTAGATAGGCTTACTCGGTCGACAAGAGATTTCCAGGATCTACTTGAACTGTTTGAAAAACATAATATTACTCTTGTATCATCAACAGAGCCAATAGATACGAAAACGCTAGCTGGCAGATTATTGGTAGATATAATGATAAGGTTTGCTCAATACGACAGAGAGCTCGATGTTGAGAGGGCAAAAGATTCAAGGTATTTCAGAGTAAAAATAGGTCTGTGGGGTGGTGGTATGCCGTCGCTAGGTTACATACTTAAAAATAAAAGACTTGAAATTGTCCATGATGAAAAAAAAATTGTAAAAAAAGCGTTCCAACTTTATCTTGAGATAAAATCCTGCCATTTAGTTGCAAAGGAATTGAGTCGTTTCTATAGAACCAAAACTTACAGGAAAAACAAAAAACTTAGAGGAGGAAGACAATTCAAAAAGAAAGATATAGCAAGAATTTTGAATAATAAGCTTTACATCGGAATTTTCGAAATTGAAAATCCGAAAACAAAACAAATTGAACAGTTTAAAGGTGTTCATAAACCGATAATAGATATTGAGACATTTAATCAAGTTCAGGAAATAATGAAAAGAAACAGAAAGAAAAAGAAGTCCATCAGTCAGAATAAATATGATATGTTATTGACGGGACTTCTTAAGTGTGGGTATTGTGGCTCTGCGATGACTATGTACGCAAGGCCTAAGACAAGAAAAGATGGAACAACAAGAATATATTTTTATTATAAATGCCGCTCCGTAGTTGAGGGTGATAGAACTGAGTGCAAGTTGAGAAGCGTACCGGCGGAAGAATTAGAAAAATATGTCATTGAGAGATTGATAGAATTGGGATCCAACAAGAAAGTGTTGAATAAATTAATAGAACTAGTGAATATTGAAGCAG
Source organism: Elusimicrobiota bacterium (assembly GCA_041658185.1). Classification (GTDB taxonomy): domain Bacteria; phylum Elusimicrobiota; class UBA8919; order UBA8919; family UBA8919; genus UBA8919. The sequence continues at coordinate 78,310 of JBBAAR010000002.1, read as the reverse complement.
GAGAATCTTCTAAACCACTTAAGAAAAAAAAGAGTGCGCTACTAAAACAACTACAGAATATAAATAGTGAAATACGCGGGGTCATAAATTTCCTTAAGACACATCCGGAGATTGGTGAAAGAAAAGACAACTCAATAACAAAAGAATATCTTGAATATGAAGTAAGGAAAAAAGAAATTGAAGAAGAAATATTACAAATAGATGTAGAAATTGCAAGCAAAGGTAAAACGGAAGTTGATACTGATGCGGTTGGAAGGATATTAAGAGACTTCTCAAAAACATTCTATGCACTTGAAAGAAAAGACCAGGTGCAACTGATGCATACACTTGTTAAGGAAATTATTTATAGACCTAAGCTGGCAGATAGAATCAAAATTACCCTGTGGAACTGGCCTGGTTCTGAAACATTACAGAAACTCCTGGATAGAGCAAAAAACGGAAATTTACCTATATTCAGAGGAACTGGTGGTGAGGTGTCAACTAGTGGTATGAGAGGGACAAGAAACGGGGACGACGGGATTTGAACCCGCGATCTCTGCCTTGACAGGGCAGCATGTTAAACCAGGCTACACCACGTCCCCAGAAACAACAATTAAGAATTGAGAATTAAAAGTTGAGAATTGTGAAAATGTTAAAATCCATAATTCTTAATTTTCAATTTTTAATTACCTTTAATGGGCGATGCAGGGATTGAACCTGCGGCCTCCACCGTGTAAGGGTGGCACTCTCCCGCTGAGTTAATCGCCCTTATGTGCCCCCAACGAGAGTCGAACTCGTGCTACCACCTTGAAAGGGTGGTGACCTAACCGCTAGTCCATGGGGGCAACTATTTTTTTATAATATAAAATTTTATTATTTTTGTCAAGAAAATTTTTATCTGTTCTTTAACATTTTGAAAGGAATCCTGTAGACCTCGCCGGTACCCTCGGAAGTAAGAAACAGATAATCGGAAGTCATAGTTAATCCGGAAATTTTTCTGGCGGTGGTTGCAGATGTGCCGAAAGCAGGAATTTCATATTCTGAAATCTGGCTTATTTTTTTCACTTTCTCGTCTAAAAAATACCTGTGAACCTTGCCTGTGTCCGCATCCGCAACAAAAATATTATTCCCTTTGACGAAAAGCCCGACGGTGTTCGGATTTGAAAGCGAAAATGTCAAATCAATTGTTAAATTTTTGTCTTTTTTATGACGATAAATTTTATCATCCTGAGAATCACAAGACCATAGAAATTTACCCGAATCAAAAATTGCCGACGGATTGGCGCCAGGGCTCTGGAAACTTCCGGAAACTTTCAGCGTATTTTTATCAAACTGAAAAATCTTTTTTGAAAATGCATCGCATATCCACAACTCCTTTTTATTAGATGCGATTCCGGCAGGATGTATGTCCGAGAGTTTTGTTGATTTTATAAGCGAGAGCGAGACATCAAATTTATGTCTATATATGGTGGAAGAGAACCAATCGCAAATCCATATCTCTTTATCTGAAATTGTAATCCCGGACGGATGCAGCGACGGTATAGAAAAGTATGCTATGCTCTGCGGAACGGGCCTGGCAAAATAATAAATTGTAAAAATTATTATAAACAACGAAAAAACAGCAGAGGAAATTTTTATTATTTTTTTAACGGGAAGTATCTTTTTTATCTTCAATTTTTTGTCGCGATTGCCGGACAAAAGTTTTGCTAATGATTCTTTTGCATCCGCGTAATGAGGATTTATATCAAGTGCAATTTTATATTCTTTTGCGGCATTGCCGAATAATTCCATTTTTTCATATGTTTTTGCCGCATCATAATGAATGTTGGCAAATTCTGGAGAAAATTTCATCGCCTTGTCAAATTCGTCAAGCGCACGACCAAACATTCCGGCCGCAAAATATGCCTTCGCAAAATAATAATGCCTGTTGGTATTTTTTATTTTATCCATTTTTTGAGACCCTTCACGGAGCAATGTCCCGCCTTGGCGGGGTTCAGTATGACGCTTTCAGCGTCAGTTTTACCGTTGTTCCTTTATCTTCTTCGCTGGTAATCGTCAGATGGTATCCATAGGCATCCAAGATTTTGCGAACCCTCGTCATTCCCAATCCGAAACCTATCTTTTTTTTGGTTGAAAAGAACGGTTTTGTAACCTTTTCTAATAAATGAGACGGAATGCCGCGGCCTGTATCTGAAAACTCAATCACTATACCTTCCACAGGCAGCCTTTCAATTTTTATCGTAAGCAATCCGCCATGAGGCATTGCATCTAAAGAATTTTTAATTATTTCTGTAAAAACCGTTTTAAGATGCGATTCAAAAATGCTTATTTCTTGTATTTTTTCTCTGATATCAACGGTTATTTTAACATTTTTAGCAGCAGATGAATCCTTAAATTCTCCGACTACTTTTTCAAGTAAATATGCCGCGTCTGTCAACCCTTCTTCTTTCTTAAACGGTTGTGAAAACCAAGAAAGCTCGTCGGCAAGTTGAGACATCCACTCTAAGTGCTCAATAAGATTTTCAATAACTTTTTTTGACTTTTTTTCTTTACAAATTTCACCTAAAACCCTGACCAGACCATTTATATATCCGACATCTTTTTTTAAGAATCTGACAAATTCCGAAATAAGAACCGTCTCATTATCGTAATTTTTTTGTTCAATCAAACGGATATTTTCAGTATTTTCATTTTTTATTTTTTCTATTTCCTTTACGTGTGATTCTTCCATCGCCGCTTTATCCGTCTCTATTTTAGAAATTATTTTTTCTTTTTCCACAACCGTTTTTTCAAATTCGGAAATTTTATCCTGTAATTCTTTGATTGTAACGGATTGTTCAAAAATTTTATCCTTCAATTCCTTTTTTTCAGAATTGTTTTTTTTCTTATCATCGTTAAATTGCTTTTGCAGTTCAACAAATTTTGTTCTCCAATAATCCGTTAAAGATTTCATATTTTACGGTATAACCAGTTGAGTTCCCACAACCGGTATCCCCCTTTCAATTTTATTTTTGTTGGCATTATAGATATCCTGCCACCTGTCCGATGTTCCGTAATATTTTTGTGAAATTGATGAGAGTGTGTCGCCTTTTTCAACGGTGTGCGATACTATTTTTTTAGGGGCGGGACGGGATTCTATTCGCCGCATATCTTTTTCAAGTTGTTCTTTCTGACGTTGGATTTCGTCAAGTTGTACTTTTGTTTTTTCCGACTCCGACGACACATTTGTCAAATCTGCTTCCGTCGTCTCCAATTTTTTTTGCAATTCCGCTTTTTCTCTTTCCAACCGTGAAATTTCACTTTCTAAGTCCTTCGTGTAGGGGTCGCTTATCTCTTTTCCGAATTCAAAAACAATAGACAAACGATGAGTTCCCATAATATCTTTTACCCCTGTTATCGGAAGTTGAAAAGCGTAATCAATTCTTAACGGGTCGGGAAGAACGGAAAGCCCGAGCGATACATTTACAAAATCTTTTCCATAACCGAAACCCTCTCTAAAATAAAATTTATCATTGAAAAAGGATTTTTCTCCGCCGAAAAAATACTTTAATTCATCCTGCTGGTGCTCGGCGTCAAGACAGAATGTCGCAAATTTTGAACGCAGTCCGAAACCCAGCCGGACTTTTATGGGGAGTCGCACCGTTTCCCCTATTCCTATATTCGGCTCATTTAAGTTAAATGCGGAAAGCCCCGTATAAAATTTTTTTGATAATTTAACAAATAAACCGAAATCACCGGAAAACGATGTCCGCGAAGTCCTCTCAAAAAGAGGGTCAATATCGGTGTAGGAATCGCTTCCGTATTTTATCCGCAGTACTTTCATATTCAAACCGAATGATAGACGCTTTGAAAATTCTTTTGCATAACTTAACGCTGCTATATTTTCATTGTAGACGGTTGACAAACGAAAATCGCTTACGGAAACGGCAAACGATTCCCGGCCTCTTAAAGGGTAAATATAGCCCACGAAACCATCGGAGATATCGCTTTTATCGTCGAGCCCGACAAACGGCTTCCCAAAATATGTTATAAGTTCTTTATGTCTAACTTGCGTAATCCCCGCGGGATTGTAAAAAATCGCCTGAATATCGTCGGCAAGTCCCGTAAAAGCATTTCCCATACCGTAAGGTCTCGCACCGGAAGACGGATTTTCAAAAGCAGCAAAAAGACAGGTTAAAGATAAAAAGTGAAAAGTAAAAAGTAAAACACTACAAACGACGATAAGTCGTCGCACTATATCTTTATTGTAATTTTTAATTTTTAATTTCATATTTTGACCTTTAACCTTTAACCTGCCCTATCGGGCTACTACCACCGTACCGTTACATACATTTTTTCCGCTTTTAACCTGATAGATATAAATGCCGGGAAGCACAGTTTTACCGTCGGAGTTTTTCCCGTCCCACGAAAACCATGTATAGTCATTTTGCGTCATATCCGCAATTTTTTTACCGGTTATATCAAAAATCTCCGCATCAGTTAAATCCTCCGTAACTCCGGTAAATGTAAGGTTTATTTCATCGTTTATACCGTCATTATTGGGAGTAAATATTTTCGTAGGAAATGAAGAAGCCAATTTTAGTTTAGTAGCGGCAATCGTCCCAGTATAAAATTTGCCTAATTTCGTCGTCTCAACGGTTATGCTGTTGCCCTTTTTTCCGCCGAGGGCGACATATTCAACCCCGTTGTACCAATATACGCAATCACCGGCCGCCTCAAAAGTTATTTTGACGGGTGACGAAAATATAAATCCTTTTATTTCCGCCATCGCCGAGGAGTTAAGCGGTTTTATATCGTAAATATTTCCGGATTTGGAAATTGAAATTATGACATTTGAAAGCGATGACTGTACTGCTAACGGTAATTCAATAATAACTTCCTTATCGTTTGAAATTAAAATCTGTTTTGTTTCGTCTGATTTTACTGCAACGGAGTTTGCACTTTCGTTTCCGAAAACATCAACCGCTCGGATAACTGTCCAAAAACCGCTTGTTGCAGAAGTAGAAGTCGCAGTAGTATAGCCGGCGAATGTTTCGGTATTTCCTATTATTTTTATATCAATGGAACGGTAAATTTTATATGTTGATAAATCTACGATAGCTGCGCCGTCTTCATCATAAGAAACCGGACTCCATGAAATTATTCCGTCCGTAATTTTAACATTTGAAGGGGCTGCGGGCGGAACGGGCTCCACATAAAATGAAAATGACATCTGCGAAAAAACGACCGCTGGCGTAATATATTCGTCAATTGCGGCAACCTTCCAATAGTATGTCGTATTCTCCGTAAGATTTGACGTAAAAGTATAATTTGGAGATGTCAAGCCGGAAATTATTTGGTATATTGAAAAATCAGAATAAGAGGAATAATAAACCGTGTATTTTATTACACCCGGCGGGTCGGGGTCAACTGAGGGATTCCACTCAAACGACGGTCTTTTCAAGACGGTGGAATTATCAACAGGCGCTTTTAAGTAAAAAGTTGTCGGAGATAAATTGGAGGTATTTATATGAATCACACGACTTGCAGAATATGTTACCCCTCCGTCAGCATCAATCGCTTTCGCCCTCCAATAATATGTTTTATCGTCAATCAATAAATCATCTGTAAATGTATATGATGAGTAAGACATACTACCTTTTTCAATATATGAAGAAAAATCACTAAATAATGAATATTGAAACGCATAAGAAATGCTTCCTCCATCCGGGTCTGATGAATTCGCCCAATCAAACGACGGTGTTGTAATAAGCGAAATATAACCGTCAGCAGACGATATAAGAGAAAATACGGTAGGAGGTGCAGAAAAAAGATAGGTAAAAGATAGAAGGTAGCCAGTAGAAAATAAAAAAACAAAAGCGAAAAATTTGAATTCATTTTTCACCTTAAACCTTAAACCTTTAACCTTTAACCTGTTTTTTCTCATACAGGTTCGTTGAGCCATTTCCATACCTTCGCCAGAATTGTCGTTGAAACGACATCTATTTTTTTATCTGATAATGACGAGACTGCTACCGGTTCGTTTGACCTTTTCTTGGCATCCAAAACGGCTTTTTGGAATGCCTGCGCCGATTTAAAAACTTCAATTTCTTTTTTTAATTTTTCAATTTCCGAGAGATTTTGCGTGTTCGCATTAAGAAGCGATTCCTCAACCGCCTTCCACTCTTTTTCATATCTCTTTTCTATACCCGCCATTTTTTGGGAAAATTCCGAGTCCAGTTTTTGTTTCTGGCCGGAAAGTTTCAGTTCAATCTCTTTTTGCATCAAAATAATCTTTTCCTCTTTCCGTTTATTATCCGCCTGCATACCGGGAATCTCCTTTTCAAGTTCTTCCACAACCTTCTTATAATGCTCAATGCTATCTTTAAGTTTTTTAACCTCTTGTTCTTTTTCCCTGACGGCGGATTTATCAACGGATGAATTCTGCGTTATCAGTTTTATTTTTTCGTCCATCTCGTCTTCCATATTTTTTAATTGTTCTTTCAGAAATTCCAACTGTTCGTTCTTGGCATCAACCATTTCCTCGTACTTGCGTTTTTCGATGTCTATTCTTTCACCAATCGCCTTTTCACTAATTTTAAGTTTTAACTCCAATGCTTCTAACTCCGCTTTTTTCAGAATGAGAGACCGTTGTTCATCCACGGAAACTGACGTCTTTTTTGCCATCTCATCTATCCAAAGTTTTTTATCTTCTAACCATTTTTCACGAAGTGTTTCCGTTTCTTTCCTTGCTAAATTAAGTTCATTTTTCAATTCTGCTATTTTTGCTTCATTTTCAACTGCAACCGATTTTAATTCCGCTTTATAAATTCGCTCGGCACTTATAGTTTCCGCATTTTTTGCTCTTATGAGTTCCTCGTATTTTGACTCAAACTCTTTCATTTTCACCGAAAGTTCTTTGGAAAATTTCTCCCGCTCGGCTATCAAATCGGCTGACAATTTTTCAATTGCCGCCTTCAGGTTGCTTTCGGACTTTGACATTTCGGTAAGACGGTTCTCGTAATTGGTCTTTATTACGATAATATCATTTTCTTTTCGGGTAATTATCGTCCTGAATTTTTCCGACTCTTCAGCCCACTGTTTTTTTCTTACCTCTAATTCGGCATCGTAATTTGCTACTTTGTCTTCAAGATATTTTTTTTCCGTCTCAAGTTTCTTCTGCCAACCGATATTGTTTTCTTCCAACTTTTTATATATTTCCTGCTGCAAAAATTTATTTTCCGACTCGACCTGTTTAAGACGGTTTTCATAATCGCTTTTGATTTTTTCAATTTTTACATTCCATTCATCAGTCCGCTCACGGATATTTTTTTCAAACTCCGTCGCCTTTTTATCAATTGCCGACTGATATTTTTTTTCAAGTTCGTTTTTTGAGGCAACTTCAGAATCAATTTTTCTCTGAAATTCCTGTTTTTGTAATTCCCGGTCTGCACCTAACCGTTCCTTTAATAAATCAATTTCTTTCAAATGCTCTTTTTCTATAAATGCTATGCGGGTTCTCAATTCCTGCTCAATTTTGGTTTTTTCGTCAAGTGATACGGAAAGTCGTTTTGTGTATTCAGAACTCAGTATTTCTATTTCGTTTCTGAACTTCATTTCCAGTTTTATATTTTCGTTTAGGGTATCAGAGAGGCGTTTTTCAAAATCAGAACGAAGCCCAACTTCTCTTTTCTCAAAATCAGAGGTTATTAACGCAATCTTTTCCTCTTTAGAAAGTACTGTTTCCTCATAAAACTCCCGCTGCTTTCTTATTTCATCCTGTAATAACGACTTCGCAAACACTGTCTCTTTTTCCGCATCTGTTATAAGTTTTTCAAATCTATTGCGTTCCTGCAAAAGCAGTTGATTTTCACTGTTTATTTTTTCCGTAAGTTCCTGAATTTTTACCCTCCACTCGTTATCCCGCTCTCTTATAATTTTTTCAAACTCCGCTTTTTTTATTAAGATTTCATGCTCAATAATTTTCTTTTCGTTTTGAAGCAACTCTGTTTTTCTTTCATATTCACCCCTCAACTTTTCCATCGCACTCTTCATCTCCGCTTCTAAACGGTTTTTGTCGCTATTGTTGAACGATACCTGTTTTTCGTATTCGGTCTTAAGCAGCGATTCTCTTTCCAAAAATTGCTTTTTAAGGGCTGCTATTTCCTCCTCTTTTGATTTCTGTTTTTCATTGGATATTTTTCTTTCCGACTCCATCTGAATAACTAATGCTGTGTTTTTACTTTCTACCTCCGTTACAGCGGAACGGAACTGGTTGAGTTTTATCTCATAGTCCGCTTTTACTTTCGCATCGCTTAAAAGAATTTCCGCTTTCGCTGACGTAAGTTCGCCCTGAATAATCTGCAGATTTTTATTATAGTTTTCTTTTGCGTCGTCAAGTTTTAAATTAAGTGAATTTATCTCGTTCTGTCTTTTGAAAATTTTGTCGTTGAGTTCCCTGCTGATTTTTTCTTTTTCCAAATCCGCCTGTCTTAAAATCGTCTCTTTTTCCAGTTGAAGCGACTCTGATTTTGAAACAAGTTCCTTCTCTTTCTGCGATGACCTTAAATACAGTTCGGCGAGTTTGTTTTCGTATTGTTTCTGCAAAGATAAAAGTTTTTCGGCAAGTGATGCTTCCAGTTTTGTTTTTATCGTCTCAATTTCACGTGTTGCATTTTCTTTAACACTTTTTAACTGAACATCTTTCATTGCTGCTTCCAGACGCACCGCCGTCGCCTCTTCATCTTTTGCCTTTAACGCCTGAATAAATGTTTTTTCCCGGGCTTCTTCAAGTTTTGTTTCAAGTTCTGAAAGTGCCAACTCCAGACGCATTTTTTCCTCTTTGATTTCCGCCTCTTTTTTTATCCGTTCCTCTTCTTCTTTCAGTTGCCTTACCGCAAATTCGTCCAGAACCGCCTGCGAGTCCTTCTGCGAAGATTCCATTTTTTCTTCCCAGAGTTGTTTTTCCTTTTCGTGTTTCGTCTGAATTTCATCCAGCATTTTAGAAAGTTTAAGACGCACCTCCTCCATTTCCTGAAACCTTTTTTCATACTCGGCAGATGGGGACGGCATAGCAAACTGGGTCGGCTGAGACCCGAAAGACGACGCTGACGATATGAAAGTTGAGGGAACATTTTGAGGAGAGGGCGGCAAATCCAAGGACGACGGTGTTACAATATTATTGTCCGGCGGCATCGGCGGCAAATTCCCGCCAAAAACATCCTTTTTTTCTTCGTTCATTTTAAACCTCCAAAACAACCACTGAACTGACACGGAACTTTACACTGAACTGAAGCGGAACTTTTCCGTGTCTGTTCCGTGTTCTACTTTGCGGCGGCTCTTTTTTGTTTTTCATTATTAAGCCAGTCTCTTAACTGCGTATTTGACGGATTCGCCGACAGTGATTTCTCATATCCCTTTAACGCTTCGTCAATTCTTCCCTTTGAATAAAGACAACTTCCGAGATACTGCCACGCCTGCCAGAAATTAGGATTATATTCCACTGACCGCTGAAAATAATGAATTGCATCATCAATTTTGCCTGACGAATAAGCGGTGATGCCGGCATTGTAATATTCAATTGCTCGCTGAGGCGATTCACCCACGTGCTGTCCCGGTTCGGAGGATTGGGCTTGCTGTGTTGTTTGACCGGCCGGCTGCTGTTCTTTATATTCCTCGCCGAGGTCAAGTTTCTGAAGCCGTCCCTCTATCTCTACACCTTTTTTTTCACCCTCTTCAACCTGCTGTCTTAAAACAATTTTTCTTTCCTTTTCCATTTTCTTAACCGTTTTTTCAATTTCTCTCTGAACCTCTTCAATCTGCTGCTGTGTAACGGGTCTGCCGAAATCCATTTCCTCTTTTAATAACAACCGGCCGCCTTCCGACATATTTGCCATAACCTTCGTAGAAACCGCCTCTGCACCTGCACCTTTTAATGCAACGGCAAGTTGGTCGGTCTTTACTTCTCTCATAATAAACTGGACTGTCAGGTCTGGAAGATTAGCTAAATCTTCAAACATAAAAATATTTTCTCTTACTCTTTTAGCCAGCCGCGGGGATTGTTTTTCAAGCGTATTCAACATTTCGGTTCTTACCCTGTTATCAACCTGCTCAATAATTTTTATGAAGGCATCTATACCGCCGACGAGAAAATCAATCTTTTGCTTAATTTTTTCATGAATTCTATACACATCCTCTTCAGAGGAAAGTTTTACATTGACTATACAGAGTGCGACTTGCATTTGTACATCAGCATGAACTGAAGCAATCACAGCCGCTGAAAGTTCCGGGTCAAGATATGTAATCATTAATGCAATTACTTCCGGGGTTTCTTCCTGAATAAGGTAGATAAGATTTTTTAAGTTTTCTTTGGTAATATATTCAAATGGTTTTTCCTTTTTTTTCCTTTTCCAATCACCCTCGCCCTCTTTAATTTCTATGGAACTTCCGGAGGCGACGCCGCCCGAGCCTCCTCCACCGCCCGTTCCCGACTGCTCGCCCTTAGATTCCGTCTGAGTTTTTGAAAGAACGGTGAATTCTCCACCGCCTTTTTTACTTTCACTGAATGCCTTCGCAAACGACTGTAAAACACTGTGCAGCGGTCCCATCAGGACAATAAGAAATAAAATCCCAAAAATTAAAGGGACCAAAACGGAAGGCGTCAAAAACGGCGTCCAGAAAGATGAGGATGAAAACGGCGCTTCCTTTATTGAAAGTTCAAACACCGCTTTGCCAATGTCATTTTTTATTGACTGTGTGATGGCCTCTTTTACGACCTCTTTTTTCACAGGCGGAATACTTTGGTCAAGAAGAAGCGTAACCTTTAATGCTTTAAGCACCGTCGGTATTGATGTCGCTTCAATGCTTTGAGAAGCCCCTGCCGATTTTTCCTTGCCGGGTGTAGCGGCGACGGACGGTTCACCTTCGCTTTCAAAACCCGGTAGAACTTTTGGCTTTGCTGCAACACCTGTAAATTGAGTGGCCTGTTCCGCGGTTCCCTCTTTCGCAGATCTTTGAATTGTTTGTTTCACAATCTGCAAATCCGCAGTTACGAAAACAACCGCCTTATTAGGTCCTACAATTTTTTCAATGATATCAACCACCCTTTTTTCGTATTCTTTCTCTATCTTCATTTTTTCCTGAAGGATATCGGTGTCGGCAGCAGAAAGAAAGGTTAAAGGTTTAAGGTTAAAGGTTAAAATAAAGAAGGTTAAAGGTATAAGGTTAAAGGTTAAAATTTTAAACCCGTTCAGTAACTGATAGTTTTTCTTATCCATAATTTAAACCTTAACCCTTTAATTTATACCTTTCCTCAATTTATACCTTTTATTTATACCTTTAACCTTACTTCGCTCCTTCAAACATTTTAAGTATATCTAAAACATCCTTATCCGTCGGGTCTATTTCAAGCACTTTTTTCCAGGTCGCGAGGGCTTTGTCTTTCAACCCCATCTGATAATAGCAGGAACCCATTCTCTTTAATGCCAGCACATTCTTCGTGTCTATAATAAGAATTTCCTGGCACTCGTTGATAGCCGCATCGTACTGTTTTTTCTGGAAATAATCACGCGCCTTTTCCTGTTTCTGCTCAATTAGATTGAGGGCGGGAGCAGAGGTCGTCTTCGTGCCTGAAATAGGCGTAAGCGTCTGACCCGCCTCTTTTTCCACATCGTTTAATAGCCGTCTCAATGTTTCATGCTGCGGCTGTAAGGAATACGCGAATCTTAATGCCATAACCGAGCTGTTGATGTCGCCTTCAATATAATATGCGATGCCGGTTCTGACCGCCTCCGACTCGCTTGTGGTCCCTTTTTCCGCTTCTATCCATGTTGAAACAATCTGAATTCTCGGAATCGCCCGTGCCAAATCATCGTTAGACGGGTCTATGCTGTATGCTTGAGAGAGACGGTCCATCGCAACGCGATATTCACCGATTTTATACGCCTCCATACCTTCTTTGAAGAATTTGACCATCTCCTGAGTTCTTCCTGTTTTGGCGGAGGCGCCGAATTTCCATGATGCCGATACCCTTGTTGAAGAACCCAGTTCGTGAAACGCCATCGCCAAGTCCAATGAATAGTCCTTATATTTTCCGCCTAATCCTCCGGTTGTTTCCCTGATGCCGTCGTCGCCGACATCAAATCCGAAACGGGCGGCAACATAATCCATCGCCCAATACTCCGCACCGAGATGATAATTCATACTCGCACGCATTCCTTTTTCAATATCAAGTGCAACAATCAGTTTATCTTTCAGCGCTTTATATGCAGCGCCTAACTTCAGTATAATAGGGAACTCGTCATCCGTATCTCCCAACTTAAATGATAACATATTTTGCACCGCAATTGCAAGTTTAAATTTAGGATAAACATCCGTCATCATTAACGCGACATCGCTGGTTATGAACGCAACTTTGTAGACATCAATTACATGAGAGACATATTTTGCGCTGGCGCCGAAAGCAAGTTTTTTGGAGAGGTCTTTTGCGTAAGAGCCGACATAAGCCGTCTGGGCATCGCTGAAAAATCCCAATGTTTTGAAATCAACAACATCACCGGCGGGGTTTCTTTCAATGGCGACTTTTTCAAATTTTTCCGATGTGAGAGAGACAAGCGAGATGCCGAAAACGCCCATTTTTGTCGTCGGGTGGGCATATGAAATAAAACTATATGCGGTATCGTACCAGAGTTTTGCGTAAAGCCCGGTGAACTCTTTTCTTTCTAATTGGGTTAAACCCGCAGGGTTCCAGTAAGTTGCCGATGCATCATCGGAAACTGCAAGGAACGCCTTGCCCATAGCGAGCGCTCTGGCGCCGGCGCCCCACGATAGGAACTGACCTGCCTGACCGCCGGAAGCTGCGGGAAAAAGAAAGGTTAAAGGTATAAATAAAAGGTATAAATTAAGGCAAAATATTTTAACCTTTAACCTTAAACCTTTAACCTTTATTAGTATCTGGTAATTTTTTATTTTCATAAACGCCTCTTATTTAATAAAAAACCGAGTTTTCGGGCTACCGAAACTCGGGATAAAAAAGTTGATTAGAGAATTAGAGATTAGAGAATTAGATAAAATCTTCTGCCTGAAAATTTACTAATTCTCTTATTCTCTGTAGTATAAACTAATTCTCTGACTTTTTTCGGTAACCCGGCATCCCGCAAACGGCGGGATATTGGCTTTGCGTCCCCCCACATGGTGGAGGTTTGCTATTATCGTTTCATTTCTTCCACTATAATTATAAACAATTTTTGGCGTTTTGTCAAGTACTTTTTTTACAATAATACAAATTGTAGTGATTAGGTACGGATTACACAGGTAAAATCCGACGGAAATAACACCAGAGAATTAGAGATTAGAGAATTAGAGAATTAGATTTTTTTCCAATTCACCAACTCTCTGTTGTATAAACTAATTCTCTTTCGTTTAAACTAATTCCCTGTCTTTAATGTATCACTCCGATTTTTCTTATTGCTATTTTTGTACCGCTGGCGCCGACGGCCTTGATGTGGGCGATGTATCCGCCGCGCGCAACGAAGTCGCCGAGTTCATTCTTGCCTTCCCATGTAGCATCATTCGGTCCCTGCTTGCCGCCCTCCTGACCTTTCCCGAATACTATATCCATAACCTTATATCCGAGCAAATCATAAAGCGTAATCGTTACATCCGCATCCTGATTTAATATGTATGTGATGTGTGTCTTGCCCTCTTCACCGCCTTTTCTGGTATCAAACGGGTTGGGATAATTGGAAACCTGCGAGATGACTTCCGCCGGAAGACCTGTCACCGCCGCTTCTGATGTCGCCGACCATGCCGACCACGAACCGGCTTTATTTTTGGCTCTAACTCTGTATGTGTAGAAGTGTCCGGATGGTTTATTCAAAACGGTTATCATGGCAGTTCCGCCCATTACTTGATCAATATCCAATGCATGTGTATCTTTCGGAGATGCCACAAGTCCATCATTGCTGACATCAAACCAATGCCATACAGGATTACTATCCTTTCTTTCCTGTATTTCATATGCGGACATTCCGGATTCTTCATCAGCCGAGAAATTCCATTGAACCGTATATTGAGTGGCGGCTTCACCGGAAAGATATGTTGAAGGTACGGGCTTGCCTGGAACTGTCGGCGGTGTTAAATCAACCCTGAATTTTGCAGAACCCGGCAATGATGCAATTCCTTGGGGACGTTCTACGGATATATTATTTACCGACCTGACCGCTACATAATATGTCGCCTCATGTATGAGAGGAATGGGCATACTGGATATTACATATGTTGACAACCCGACCTTTTGATAGTCGGTAATATCGGGAGTTTGTTCGTCCTGTGTAACGGGAGTTTTTCCAATGCCGTATTCATTATAAATAATAGGAAATTGCGCGGGGTTGGGACTTTCACCGGGAAGCCACGCCGCTTTCACCTCGTTCTGCGACGCAATCCACTCGTCCACATAGACAACCGGGGTTGTGGATTTGGAGTAGTGCCTTATAACAACCTCCGGGGTCTTGTATGGGAATGCACATTCTGTTGATTGAACCGCCGTATACGGGTCTACGGTAAAATAATTGTAAGCGGAAATTTCTATTCCTACAGTATGTCCTTCGGTTGTCTTGACATCAGCATCCGCCAAACCTATTCTACCTACTATAAAGTATCTATCCGGAAATGTAGTAACCGTCTGTGTTGAAAAATTAATCAGAGCAACACCTGAATTAAATCCGGGAGTATTTACCGTAACGGATGTGATGAATATATCGCCTGCACCGAATACGCCGTTTCCTTCATCTTTGTAAAGCCCTATTTGATTAAGGTCTCCGTTACCTATCAACGGCGGGTCCCTAAGGTCGCTCGTAATGATACCCGTCTGTTCAATTTTGAGACCTGTCCAACCGACTGAATGGACACTTGTTTTCATATCTATTGACATTAAAACATATTCTCTGTTCTGAGTAACGCTATTGGGCGCAAGTGAACTACCTTTTGCCGTAACTCTTATGGGACCTATCGCTGCCGGAGTTGTCTGTAAAGTCGCAAACGGCAATACAGTATCCTTTCTCCCATCAGCCAGATCAAGCAGGAAATATGCATTGGAAGCAATTTTCATCCCGAGTTTATTATCTGTCATTGCAATCGGTGAAACATCATATACAACAAGATAGGATTCAGGGGCTAAAGAACCGATTTCCTGCGGTTCTGTAAGATAAACAAGTTTGGCGGGACCGATAATATCAGCCGGGAACTGGTCGGTACCGGAAGAAATGAGACGGTCAAGATTAACATCAAGAACACCGTTTCCGTCACGGTCATTATAAATTTTAATATATTGCACATCCGTATTGCTACCTCCGCCCTTGCCGAGTGATGTTACCGGGTCATACGCCGGTATCCTTTCAACATATAACGCCTTCCATATTACAGAAGCAATATCTGACTTCATTTTTATCCAGACAATTGCCTGGTCTTTATCACCCTGTATCAGATACGACGGGGATACATCAACAAGATCAACGGTAACCAGATCGGGATAATCTGTAATAGCTGAAAAACTGCTTTCGGGCTTGGGCGGTGATGACTTGAACTCCACAGCGTCAGGCGAAACTACAAAGAAGTCGGTTGTGTTTTCCATAATAACACCGATATAATTTCCGACAGTTGCCCTGGAATTCATCTTAAAACTGACAAAATATCTCTGGTTCCAGGAGGGGTCTATCGATTTTTGCAACATTTCATAATTGTAAGAATGTATCGTCTGATATTTATTTTCCGGGAAATTAATCGTTACATATCCTTCTATAAATTTATCCGTGCTAAGCGTAAGTTTTTCATCACCCTGACCGGTTACAGTAGATACTTCCAGTTCATTAGAAAAGTTGGTATCTTTATAGATGTCTATTATATCCACATCGGTGTCAATCGCCAGACCGGTCTTTTTAATTTTTAAACCGGTCCATATTGCTTCACGAGTGGCGGTTTGCAGGTCAAGGGCAAGCATTGCATAATTGTCCGCTGCTTGAAGAACTGTGGCTTTGGCTCTGTTTTCCCAACGGACTTCCATAATATCCCTTGTTGATTTGATTTTAGGTGTGGCGGATTTGATAATCGGTGCAGAAACGGTGTTGGGGTCGTTGACCTTGAATCCGAATACGGAGCAGCCGATGGAATCATCTTCCCTCGCCGATTGCGAAATGTCAAATGTGACATAGTAAATCGCCGGAGTGGTAGTGATAACCGCATAACTTCCCGGCACGCCGGGGGTATATTTTGTTTTCCACTCAGGGTCATCCAAATCAATATAAGCCATACCTTCGGTTCCTTGATAATTGAAACCAGGCGAGCCAAACTTGTAAGGATAGTAAATCCCGGTTGAAATACAGACATCATCCGCGGAGAATTTGCCGTAGTAGGACCCTTCAGCATCGCGCCAGACCTTTATTTCAAGGACATCCGAGTCAAGAACATTCCCGCCGGCAAGAGTTTCCCTCTTCAGACGCAACTGAGACCACTTGACATTATAGCCGTTGCAGGACAGTGAAAGTTTAAGCATCGGGACATTCTGCTCCGATTGAATGAACGCCTTCCAAATGGTTGTATTAGCGCTGTGTCCCGAAACTACTGAATTGGCAAGAGTTGGGTCACCGCGAGATGCATTCCGAAGATAATTTGTGACATCAATACCGGTTGAGACCGCGGTGTAATAGATAACTTCATTATCAACAAGCACTCTTCTGCCACCGACGCCGGGACTGACCTCAACTGAATGCGGGTCAAACGCCTCGGCACCGCCGTTTGCGGGGTAAATAGGAATATCCGTTTCGGATAGAGCGATACCGGCGCCGAGGGCACACACCGTCTTTTCAAGATCGGTCGGCACGACGGTAACAACTCGCGGCGTCGGCACAAGTAAAGTATAAGGAGATTGCGGAAAGCCTGTGTATGTTGTGAACGGCAGATTAGTCGTTCCCATAACATTAGGCTCCGAAATATATTCCGGTTTGTCCAGGGAACTAAACTGGAGGGCGGCAAGGGCACTTGAGGTGGAATCAATATTTTCAAACCCCGCACCGATATAGAAATCCGGAACCGCCAAATCTGAAAGATCATAGACGACATAATAATACCGGGTATATGTTGAAATTGTCTGGGTATAGTTAACCGGCCAGGTTGAAAATCTCACATCGGCCTCGCCGGGAATTCCCTTATTGTTGAAATAGCCGGTTCCTATAATTGTATCAATATTAACATTGAACACACCGTCGCCGTTATCCTTTACTATTTTTACACTGCTGACATCCGTATCTCTGGAATTGCCGAGCCGTTTAATTTTTACCCTCTCCCACGGCGCCCAGGAATTTGTCGTTTTCATATTGAAACGAATCATCGCGACATTTGTTGCACCCTGCTGTAAAGTCACCGGCGCCAACGAATTCGGAGTGCACACAACGGTATCCGGATATTCATTCATATCGCCCGTGTTTCTTGGTAACGGCGGGATACTGTTATAGACATCAACGATATCCGGCGAAAGAATAACTATGTAATCAGTTGTCGGGATTGTAAATCCAAGATTGGTGGTACCGAGTGTTGCAAAATATGAGAAATCATATGACACAATATATTGTTTCGGAACCATTTTTATTTCCTGACCGTCATATGGGCCGATAATTGTAAGAGTTGCCTGTCCGGGACCATCCGGCGCCTCGCCGAATTTCCTTGAACTTAACACTACCACTTGGTCGCTTGTCGGATCAAGAAGCGCATTATTATTGACATCTAACCAAACCTTGACGCCCGTTATATCCGCATCGGAACTGCCCGCCAAGCCAAGACGGTCAAGTTTAAGATTCTTCCATATAGCAGCATTTTGTAATGTAGTTAACTTAAATACACCCATCCCTACATTTTGCTGGCCCTGGGTAACAAAGTCGGGGGGCATATTTGAAACTACAGGTTCAAGGCGCAAATGGTCCACGGTCGGGCTGACGGATGGCTGGGATGACTGAAATTCTTCATGCGTCGCTAATGCACCGCTGCCTGACAGTAAAATTATCTGGTCAATAGGAATCTTTACGCCTATTGTATCGGTAATCTGTGCGTTATCGCCGATTTTATAAACAATAAAGTAGTATCTTGTGGTTGTATTTATCAAATCTTCAATATCAATTGTTGTATTCTCATCGTTATCATTAATACCATCCGGCGGATTCTTATCCGCTATATCTATCCATGTCGTGCCAGTTGAGAAGTTGACTGTAGCAACCGGAGGTTTATCCAATGCATAGTCAAACAAGCCATTCTGATTTCTATCAAGCCAGAGTTGAACATATTCAATATCCTGGGAGGTTCTACCGGCGCCGGGACCAGTACCGGTCGCGGCAACCCTGATTCTCCTTAAATAAGATGAGAATTCATTTGTCCACATACCCAATTTAAGAATACCGACATTGGATGTTCCCTGCGGAACGTTCGGATATTGTTTCGTACCCTCTGTCCCGGGATACCATGCGGCTATATCCGAGGAAATTACCGTGACATATGGCGGCTGTGTCTGGATTATGGAATTATACGATATGAACGGTATTGCGTTCGCTGCAAGGTCAACGGAACCCGAACCTTTGCCGAAACTATCCGTTCCATATATCCCTATTCCTACAGTCCTTTCCTTTGTAGCGGCAACCGGTATTCTAACGGTAACAAAGTAGACGCTCTCCGACGGACCAATAGTTTGAAGTTTATCGCCTGAAAGGTCCAATATGCAATATTTATTGGTATCAGATATTATATTGCCGGATGAAATAAATGTATCAACCGGTGTGCCTCCAAGTGATGTTTCGCCGTCAAATAAACCGTTGCCGTTAGCATCTCTGTAAAGTGCAATCTCGCCTATCTCTCCGGTGGTAGCGCTGCAGCCGCCTGTTCCTGACGACAGATCTACCCTCAAGTTATTCCAGTAGAGATTCCCGCTGGGAACCGTTTTAAGTGAGAGACGCCCCATGGCTTTTGGCGCCGGTGAGTCGGCTCTATAGCCATCGCCCTGATATAGATATTGAGCAATCCCAATCGCCATTTTGGCAAGGTTATTAGGTTCGGGCGCCTGGTCATCAGTGGCCAATAACCCGCCTTTTGTTGATAAATCCGTTGATGAACCCGGGCTACCGGGGATACCCATGCCATCCGTCCAGCCGGTTATCCAATTATTTGGGTCATTTGAATACTGACCTGTCTTTGTAACATAATCCGTCGCAGATATTTTTAACGGCTCAATATACTTTGATTGAACCTGTATCGGGTGCTGCCCTTTATCGCCGCTTTCACCTGTTGTAAATGTATATTGGTTTGGTGTAACGGTTCCTTTACCCGACACGCTGAATGAAGCGGTTCCGATATAATAGTTGCCGTTTATTGAGTCGCCCGCAGCAATATTTCCAAAATCATCTATTGCTATTATTAAAACGTTTGCAGGCGTATTAACGGAGATATTCTCAACCTGTTTCACAACTGAAAAATCAGATGCTTTTGCAGGCGTGATAGTCGGCGATGTCGTAGCATTTACAATATCATAAACAAACTGGTCTGCCTTCTCTGCTATTGTAATTATAGGATTACCTGTTTTCTCATCCCGGTAATAGAATACGCCATCAGTAGTATTTGAAGCAATAAGAATTTTACCGGCGGCGTTATACCCGTACCAGTTGAAGTTTATATCGCCGATATCACCGTCAAGCGAATTGCTCTGGATATCAAGATACATATCTATTGTAGGCGCAGTAATGTTGCCGTAAAGGTCGCGGGTTCTTACTATAAACCTCGTATCGGTTGAACCGGTTGTGTTATAATCGGGATAACATTGTATGGTTGTACCTGCTATAAGCCGTCTGCTTTGAACACCAGAAAACTCTATGGCAAGCGACTCAACCCTGCTGGCGACTACCGTTATGGATGAGGTTTCCGCTGTCCACGGGCTTCTCGCGGCGGAAAGCGTAGGAGTAGCGACGACAACATCCAGATAGTAGAAAAATGTTGTTTTCTCACCAAGATTCATCTTGCACTGCCCGGTTCCTACCAACCAGCCGCTGTTAGGCGAATAAAACTTCTTAAATCCGGTTCCGTTTGATGTTAACTCAAACACCTCGGAGGCGGTTACCGCCGAAGGATTGGAATATATGTCTCTTGTCTGAATCCAGATGGCGCCGGAAGTTGTCCCGGCCGTGAGGTTGCCGTAATATGTCTGCGGGAAGGCAATCTTGGCAATTCCATCCGCAATAACAGTCGGCCCGTTTGTGGAAGATGCTATCGCCCACTGCGGTGTCGCAGTTATTTTTGGTTTTCCTACACCCTGTAACTCCGTGGAGCAGGTATCCAGATAATAGAATGTTGCATAATAATATCCCAAAGGTATTGTGACCGATGTAATCTGTATTACAAATCCCCCTGTCGGATATATTGGTTGAACCGTAACGGTTGAATTTGAAAACCCGTAGGCATCGTTATTTGCGGATGCAGTTCTTTCAACAGTGAGATTAACAACGAAGGGGGCGGTTGAAAACACCGGGTTATTAAAGTTATCCTGCAGTTCAACCTCAAAATTGACATCCGCGGCACCTAATTTCGCTTTTCCTGCCGTGAGCGTCCGGGACGGATTATCAAAAGCAACCTTGACCGCTTGCGCGGAATTGACAGGGAGGTTGTGTGTTATCTCATATGTTCCGAGTTTTGATGTTATTGACCAGGTTCCTGTTCTGCTATCCTCGCCTACAGGGACAGATGCCATCTCGTCATTATACCAGAATGCGGCGCGGCTGGCAACATATTGAGCGCCGCCGACATCAGCCGCAGCATCTTCATATGGAATTTTTACACTGCTTATAAAATTGTCGCCCGCATTACGGAAGCCGAAATTTAACTGATATGTTTTTCCTGAATTGGTGTGGGTGGTAAGTTCGCCGGGAGGCAAAAGAAGCGAAATGTCTGATGCAGGCATTTGCTCCGTCGGGTTGTTAAACGAGTCCTGCCTTTCAATGATATATTTAACCTTTTCGGAATAATTGCCGGCGGTTGCAGATGTCGGCGATGAAATAAACACAAGTTTTTCCGGGTTGCCGCCGATGGTGAGCATTTTTGCCGAAATATTTTGTTTCAGATTCACAAATTGTGAAACATCCGACGGGGCAGTCATTGTAGCTATCCAGATTCTTGCAAAATCAGCTTTTTTAGTGGAAACATAATAATAAAGATTACCGAGCGCACCGCCGACTTTCCCGCCTGTATCGGTGGTAGTTGATGTCCAGACAACGGAACTGTTATCTTTAACACTACCGATATTTGTGGACGTTCCCGTGTCAACAACGCTAATATAGCAAGTAATCCCGTCGGAAGAAATTGAGTTCTCAAACTCGTCCACAACCTGCCCCTCTATCTGTTTTCTGCCAGGCGGCGAGGGGGAAACATTCGTCGGGTCTTCCGCGGATATATTCGGAGATACAAGAACCGCCTGTATGGGTCCTGCGGAGACGGTAATTGTCGGGTCAGTGGAGCCGAAATACGTAGTAGGTGGAGAAGCAGGTCTGTTGGTTGAAATTGTCGCATTACCGACTTGATTAGCATGGATATGAAGATCTCCCGCCTTCTTTAACACATAAGGACCGGAAGGATGACCGCTGTAAAGAACGGTAGTGCCGGCATAAAGAGAAGTAAATGTGATGTTTGCAGGAACTGACGGCTCCTGTTTCCCGGTGAACATCTCCTCCGCAGGAACAGAGAATATAACACTGTTTGTATAAACATTCGTGCCTGTGGAGCATACATTACCGAATTTATCATATACGGTCAGACGCGGATATATCGGACTTCCGGCAACGGCAGCGGACTGCACCTGCGAAAACGCCATAAATGCTGCCGGCTCAGGATAAATCCTTACTATTGTTGAGGTTGATGCGGCAAGGTTTGGCAGTGTGCCGTCTATATCGGATGCACAGACGGTATTGGTTGACCATGCGGTTCTTAAACCGTTTGCGATGTTAAATTCCTTAAAACCGTTATTTAGAGTTGCAGATGTTGGCGGAATAAACAGCGGGTCGGGTGATGTTATTCCTATATTTATTGGATCTGGAGGATTTGCCGTTATCCTGTTCCAGTAATCGTCCGTCGCATAAACGGTAATTGAAAATGCTGCGCCTGCAATCTTTGTAGAAGGCGTTCCAGTTTTTCCACCGGTATTATCCGTGTAAGGCGGTTTTCCCGGTGCCGATGTTTCACCTGATAAAATTACCTGCAATTTTGTAGCCGTTGAATATGCGACGGTGAACAGCGGACTTGAAATGTTCCATGACGGATTAACACCATTTCCCGTTGTAAATATATGAAAAGTTGTCGCTGTTACAAGTTTTGTATCATTGAGATATGCGATGCCGGCATTAAGCGTCTGGGTGGTCGGCTGGGCGTCATAAAGGTCATTGGTCTCAACCCATACATGTGTTGAATCATCTTCAGTTCTTACGTTGAAATATTGGTCAACAAGGGAAACGGTGACGGTGAACTGTATTCCCGCGGTTCTATTAGAAGGAGAACCCGTTTTGCCTCCTGTTGGATCAATTGTATAATCCCCGGAACCGGGAACTGCCGTCTCGCCGGGAAGTAGTATTTGTAATCCGGCAATGGCAGCGGGCGTAACAGAGAAAGTTGAAGAATTGTTGGCTGCATAACCGGGTGACTGACCGTCAATATCTTCCGCTCTCAGATGCTGTGTGGATGCCATCCTCAAAGTCATATTGAATATATATGAGCCGAGGTCAAGCGTTTTTGTATCCGGCTCAACATCGTAGCCGTCGAGCGGCGAGGTTATTTTAACATCCGGTATCGGTTTCTGCCAGGAACCCGGATTATAACTGGCGGGATTGGGCACTTTGTTCCAGTTGGTATCACAGAGATTCACTGTGACATCAAACGACAGACCCGCTTGTCTGCTTGCAACGGTTCCGGTTTTACCGCTTGATGAACCCGGAAGCGATGTCTCATTCGGAATTAAAAGTTGAAGTTTAACGGGAGCGCTCGGGTTAACAGTGATTTGCGGCGTGATATAATAATTAAAAGTATAGCCCCATCCCTCGGTGTCATCAACTGTCATAGAGGAAATTCCTGACGTTACAAAAGTGATGCTCGCCGTCTTCGTACCGGTCGCTTCCAAC
Organism: Elusimicrobiota bacterium; assembly: GCA_041658185.1. Taxonomy (GTDB): domain Bacteria; phylum Elusimicrobiota; class UBA8919; order UBA8919; family UBA8919; genus UBA8919. The sequence continues at coordinate 55,169 of JBBAAR010000002.1, read as the reverse complement.
TGGAAAGATACCGGGTCAATGTCATTTGTGTCAAAAGTTGTCAGTTGAACAATCGGCGATGATTGTGTTATATTCCAGTTGCTATCACAGGCACGAACGATAACTGTGAACGGCATTCCTGCTGTTTGTATTGCTATACTGCCTGTTTTACCTGATGAAGAACCCGCAAGCGGTGTTTCTTCCGGCACAAGTATTTGTAGCCGTTCCGGTGTTCCCGGAACCATCGGGACATTGGCAGAGGTGCCGGGATTCATAAACGGACTGCTGTTGTCAACAGCAGTAATTGTAATTCCGCTTCCCACCCCTTCCGAAGTTATGAACGTCGCAGTGTAATATGTCACCCCGCCTTGAAGTGTTCTGCTCGCAGGGTCAGCAGTATCATAATTGTCCGTTGTCGTAATCTCTATGTTTGATGTATCAGCCGAATTAACATTCCACTTGTCATCGCAGGCATTTATAGTTACCTTAAAACCAGTTCCTGCAACAAATGACTGGACACCGTTGGCATTATTCCCATCACTATCAGGTACGCCTGTTTTCCCGCTGTTTAACGTATCACCGGGACGAGCGGTTTCTCCCGGAACCAGAACCTGCAACTGTGTCGCTGCACCTGCAACAACCGTAACTTTTGTTGATGTGTATTGCTCGTATCCGGTAGACCACGCAGTAGCAGAACATAATCCTACCGTGAAAGGTATAACAGAAAATGTTCTATAGCCATTCGCATAAAGTGAAAGATTTTGATTGGATTCATCAAACGGGTCCGAAAGTGAAATATACACGTTCGGCTGTACCGATTGGTTGACATCTTTGACATTGAAATTGCTGTCACAGGCAACTACTGTTATACCGGTTGATGCGCCTACTGTCCAATTCCCGGGATTTCCGGTCTTTCCGTACGGTTCGGTATTCTTTCCGGCAACCGCGCTTTCACCGGGCAGAATTATTAAAAGTTTTGAAATGGAATCCGGTTTGCAGGCAACGACAGTTGAAGTATTTGAAACCAGCGTATAACCCGGCTGATTGGTGGCACATATCTGATGAGTAGTTCGCGGCGTAAGTCCTTTGGCGCCGGTTTTAAACGTAATAGAAAATGTCGTGGTACCGTTAGCAAGACCCTGGCCCGACGGCGCCGTATCGTATAAATCCGTCGTCTGAATCGTCACCTGCTCGGCAACAGTAAGGTTCCTGTTCCAGTTGGAGTCAACGCCGTTAACCGTTATTATGAAAGGGACCCCTGCCGTTTGTGTTGACGGCGTTACTGCCGTTTTACCGGTTGGCGAACCAGGGACAGCCGTCTCGCCCGGCAGCAAGACCTGTAATTTTACGGCATCGCCGTAAGTTGTCGGCACACCGGGTGAAGTATTTTGCGGATGTAATGGATCGATACTATCCAAATCATATGCTGTTATAGTATAAGTCGTTCCGCTCCACAGCGAAGCAGTTACCATCGTGAGCGGATAATATGTTGTCCCTGATTGTAAAATTGCGTTTGATTCGCCGTCCGACAAATAATAATTAGAATACGGGTCGGTCGTCCAAATATCAATTTGGCTGACAATACTTGGATTGATATTGTATGCGTCATCGCAGGCGTTGACAGTCACCGTGAAAGGAACGCCGGCAGTCATCGTCGCAGGCGAACCTGTCTTGCCAAAATTAGCCACATCACCCGGAACCGCAGTTTCGCCAGGCACCAGAATCTGCAGCTTCTTATAATCACCGACAGATACCGGTATAAATGTTGACGAGCCCATTGAATACGCATCATTTTCCGCATAACCGGTTGTTTTCCTTAATCCCGTTACTCTCAAATTGAGCCAGAAGAATGTTGTTCCACCCTGTAATGTAGTGGTTGCAGGCACCACATCAAAGTTATTATCCGTATTTACCCAAACCTGCACGGAATTATCACCGGTTACGGTGTTCCAGTAGTTATCGCATCCGTTAACGGTTACCTTAAAATATGTCGCAGCCGGCTGAGTATCCGGAGAACCTGTCTTTCCGTATGGCGGCTGGTTAACTCCGTTGTTCCACTTGCCGGGGACCTGAGTTTCGCCCGGAACCAAAACCTGCAATTGTGTTTTTGCACCCGGACCGACGGAAACCAACGCCGATGAGTTCGGGTCGTTCGGATAATAATTTACGGTAGCGTCGGAAGCGACGGCAACGGTGTATGTAGAAACGGTAACAAGCGTAACAGAGAAGGTAGTTGAGCCGTCCGTAAGCGCTTTATTAGTCGGGTTTATGTCATAGATATCGCTTGTGTCCAGTTTTATAGTTGATGTTGACTGGGGCAATGATGTAATTTTATTCCAGTAGATATCAACACCGTTTACAGTAACGGTAAATAAAGTGCCGGCCGTTTGTGCAGCGGGTGAACCTGTCTTACCATATGGTGATATTGCACCATACCCACCTGACCATTCACCCGGTAATGCGGTCTCGCCGGGCAGAATTACCTGCAGACGATACGGCGAGGTGTGTGTAACATCTATAAGACCCGACCAGCCGTCTGAATAACCGCTGCCGACTACTTTCACCTGAGTAAATGTTGAAACGGACACCGGCGTTATATTAAATGTCTGCTGGCCCTGTGAAAAAGCAAGATTTTGAGTCGGCGGCTCGTCATAACCATCCGTTACTTCCAACACTAAGGAAGTACTGTTATCTGATGTCTGCTTGTTATAAAATTGATCGCAGCCGTTGACGGTAACTGTAAATGTCCCGCCGGCCGTCTTTGTAGTAATTGAACCGGTTTTGCCGCTGTTCGCCGAATCGCCGGGCACCGCTGTTTCATTCGGAACAAGCACCTGCAAACGGTCTTTAGCGGCGGCGGAGACAGTAAATAATGTTGATGTATTCGGCAGATAATTCTGGGCGGCGGCAGTCGTATCCGTTGATGCGGTTATCGTCCAGTATGTCGCCGCGGTAACAAGCGTCGGATGGAAATAAGTCGTGCCCGCCTGTAAAAACAGCGACGGCAGTGTTGCATCAAACGGGTCAAGAGTTTGAATTTTTATTTTTGACGATGTATCCGTAATAATCTTGTTCCACGAGTAATCTACGCCGTTGACGGTTATCTTAAATATACTGCCGGCGGTTCTTTCGGTAGGAGAGCCGGTTTTACCCTGACCCTCAACAGCCGTTTCGCCCGGCAGAATTACCTGCAACTGGTAAGGACCGGACGGCTTAACATTTACAAAAGTACTATACCATACGCCGTAACCGCTTGCCTGCGAGTATATATCGGTTGTTGTATTTGCCAATAAAGGTGTAAATGTGAACAAAGTTGTCCCGTTGGACAGAGGCTTGTTTTGACTGGAAGGCACATCATATGGGTCGCCCAACTGAACTGTAACACTGACATCGCTGCCGAGACCATTATAAACACGGTTGTATTGTGCATCTACGCCATTGACAGTCGCTACAAACGGACTGCCTGCTGTCTGGGTGGTAGTAAGTATTCCATATGAATCAAATGAAGCATTCTTTCCATATGGCAAAGTTGACCATTTACCCGGAACAGCCGTTTCACCGGGCATAAGCACTTGCAGGCGACTTCTCGTTCCCGGAACCGCAGTAATCACAGGTGAACTTGAAATGGTAACGTCCGGCGGCGGCGTAGGATCATTATCCCAAGCCCAAATTTGATGTGTAGCAGGTCCTGTCATTGCACCGTTATTACCGGTATAAAGTGTAACATAGAATGTCGTATATCCGCTTACAAGTTGTTTAGCCGTGGGAGCGGACCAGTAAGAATCCGTGCAACCCAAATCCACCAGGAAACTCGCCGCCGCCCAGTTGTAGAAATCATCAACCGCTCTTACAGTAACATAAAATGGGGAACCCGCTGTCCGTTCAGTTGGATTACTTGTCTTACCATATGGTGTTTCATTCCATTTACCTTGCACGGCTGTCTCACCGGGCATTAACAAAAGGAAATGTTCGGCAGTATTGGCAACTACCGTCATCGTGCTTGAATTATTCAACGTTAGTCCGCAAGTTGTCTGCGCAGTCAAGGTAGTTATCTGCTGTGTAACAGGCGTTACTGTAAAATAAGTTGTTGCGTCCTGAAGCGGCTGGGACGACGGATGAATGTCATAAGGGTCGTTTGTCACCATATCAACAAGAACATAGTATGTAGTGCCGATTATATTCCACAGGTTATCCGTTGAATAGACGGTAACTCCGAACGGTATGCCGGCTGTCTGCGTAGCGACGGTTCCAGTTTTGCCCGTTGAAGTTCCCGGTGCATTCGTCTGATTAGGCACAAGAACCTGGAATCTTGATGCGGCGCCGGGTCTGATATTTATCCCTTTTGATGTAGTTGATGTATAGACGCCAGGAGGAACGGTAACGGCGGTAACCGTCCATGTTCCCATTGTAACCATAGTTACATTTATATTGGTTGTACCGCCGACGGTTGAGACACCGGCTGCTGACGGGAACGGGTCGGCATCATTTGTATCTGATGTTTCAAGGCGGACGCTTGTATTGGCGGATGGAACCAGGTTCCAGTGACCATCTGTAATGTTGACAACAACAGAAAATGCGGAATCGGCGGCAGCCCAATTTGGAGAACCGGTCTTTCCCGTCCATGTCGACTCCGCAACGGAGTAATAACCGGGGACAGCCGTTTCGCCGGGGGCTATGACCTGCAGACGAGCCGCCGCACCTACATCAACGGTGAGTGTCGGAGAGGTTGATGCTTCAAAATGATAATTCTGGAAATAATAATCGGTTGTTGAAGCGCAAAGTTGGGCACTTCCTGCTGTAACAAACATAACCGGGAAGTCGGGTTTCGTATAATTCGTAAGCGATGTATATCCCTGCTGGGTATCATATAAATCGGTGGTATAAATTACAACTGCCGGCTGCGGGAGAGTTCCGGTTATTCTGTTAAATCTGGAGTCAACAAGATTGACGGTAACGAAAAATTGCGTGCCGGCGGTTCTGTTTGTAACCAAGCCGGTTTTACCGTTTGACGAACCGGGAAGAGCGGTCTCACCCGGAACAAGCACCTGCAATTTTGCCGTAGTAGTATTTGGAACAACGTCAAAATTAGCCGTCGTATATGTAGTATATTGAGCGCCGGCGTCCGCCATAACCGTATATGTTGAAATCGCAAAACACGGACCAGTCGGCGAAATTGTAAATGTTTTTAACCCTGCTACAAGTGTACTATTTTGTGAACTGGTGGCATATGGGTCATTTGGAGTTGTAACAGTAACCGATGCCTGAGGATCACCGGTTAAAATGTTCCACCACTCGTCGGTCGCCCGCGCGGTGACGGTAAATTGGTTCATAACCGTTTGCGTTATCACAGTTCCAGTTTTCCCGGTTGATGAACCGGGCAGCGGCGTTTCACCGGGCAAGAGAATGTGCATTTTCTTTGTTGAACCGGAATTGGCAACCACCGCAACCGACGAACTATAACTATTCCACTCAGGTCCACCAGATATTATGTCAGTTGCCGTTGAGTAAATCACACCGGCAGTGAAGAATGTTAAACTTACTACAGTGGTTCCGTTTGTCAGTGCTTTTGACGAAATCACCGCATCAAACTGGTCGGTCGTTTCAATTTTTGCGACGGCCGGCCAATCGGAACCGAGCCCCGGTTCATAAGATGTAAATTTATTCCAGTATCTGTCACAGGCATTTAATGTTATAGTGAACGGAGAGCCGGCAGTTCTTTGAGAAGGAGCCCCGGATTTTCCGCCAATAGGTGAACCAACTTGCGCTTCGCCTTTTCCCGGAACAGCGGTTTCACCAGGCATAACAAGTTGCAAAAATACAGGTGTCACATTTCTCGGAGAAACGGTTATTGCCGCAGTTGATGAGTTTTTGCCGAAATCGCTAATGTCGGTGGCGCAGGCAGAACTTACTCTTGCTGTCCGCAAATCAATCCAGAAACAGGTAGTCCCTAAAACAAGGGCGACATTTGACGGCTCAGTATCCCATAGGTCGTCGGTCACAATGTTGACCGTATCTGTAATTGTTGTTTTTGTATTGTAATTGGAATCTCTGGCATTTACAGTTACCTGAAACGGCACGCCGGCCGTCTGCGGCTGGACAGTGCCGGTATTACCGACACCCGTAACCTGTGTTCGGGACGGAACTAAAAGGTTCAGCGAAACAAAAGCGCCGGCATCTATCGTAATATCAGAAGTAGTTGAAACGGCGACAGCCGTACCGTCCTGGTCCTCAGCCCAAATCTTCCACGCGCCGTTAGTTACCATTGTAATATAAACATTTGTCGTTCCGTTGGGCAAATTAAACGCTGACGGCTCGTAAGAATTATCATTGGGGTCGGTCGTGTAAAGTTTTACCGTCGCTACGGTATTCGGCTGTCTGTTCCATTGGTTGTCACAGCCGTTGACGGTAATCCAGAAACCGATACCTGCCGTTTGTGTATTGGGTAAGCCGATTTTTCCGGTTGCAGTAGTTGTTCCGCAAATAATTGTCTCTCCCGGAACCGATACGAGCAATCGGTCCTGTGTCGCCGGATTGACAGTAAGAGTAGGAGTTATTGTTGAAGTAAGCACAGAGCCGCTTGGACTTACGGAAATCGTCTGCGTCGCATAACTCAAATTATATCCCTGCATATTTCCGGTTTTGAATGTGATATTGAATGTCCTTGAACCGTCGGCTTTAACTAACGCACCCTGTAATAATGTTTCATCATCAAATAAATCAGTTGTAGTTAAAGATACAACTGGATCTGTATCTTTTACTATATTCCAATACGGGTCGCAGGCATTGACCGTTATCGTAAATGTTGAATTGACAACAAACGGGTTGGCAGGCGTGCCAGTTTTTCCGTTAGGAGAACCCTGTAAAGCGGTCTCGCCCGGCACCAGAACCATAAGTTTCGTCGGATTGCCATAAGTTACCGGCACAAACCGTGAGGTGCCGGTAGAATAACCGGTAGCGTACGCGATAATTGTTGTCCCGGTGGATTTCTTAACCAGCGTGAATACAAAATATGTCGTGCCGTTTGTAAGTTGCAAATTGCCGGGTTCTGCATCGTATATGTCATCCGTGTCAACAGAAACAATCGGCGCATATGTGGTTGTGACATTCCATTTCAGGTCAACAAGATTAACCGTTGCTACGAAAGGTGCGCCCGCTGTCCTTGTGGATGCCTCGCCGGTATATCCGCTTGATGAACCTGGAACAGCCGTTTCGCCGGGAACAATAACCTGCAATTTCACCGGAGCCGATGACACGCATAAAAATTCCTGCGAGGTATAGTTTGAAAGCGTAAGCGTTGAATAATAGACACCGACTGTCTGTGCGGTGATTGAGGACATCTGCGCCGTAAATAATTGAATGTTAAAATTCTTTTCACCGTTATTAAGCGCCAACTCTCCTATATCATTGTCAAAAATATCATTTGTCGTAACTTTCACGGTATGTGTTGATGAATTTACATAGTTGAAGTTCGGGTCAACCGAGCGGACAGTTACTGTGAATGTATTATAAACGGTTCTTGCTGTCGGGTTTCCCGTCTTACCTGTCGGAGAACCTTCAAGCCAACTCTCGCCGGGCAGAATCGCCAGAAGTTTTGTCGCGCCGGATGAGACGACAGTTACCCAAGGCGATGAATCGGATGTATATCCCGAAGCGGTTGCGGTTGATTTCCAAGTTTTTCCCGGACTCCCACCTGTAACAAATGCGTGTGAGAATGTTCGCTGACCGAGATTGGTGATGTCCTGGTTATTTATATCGTCTGCATCATATGGGTCGGTTGTCACAACGGAAACACCGGTAACCTGTTTCTGATTTGAATTGGTCGGCCAGTCGGTGAACTTAACCCAGTTCCATTGATTGTCAACCGCATTAACGGTCAGCGAGAATGAAACACCGGCGGTGCGGGTCTGCAGTCCGGTTGAGTCCTTGCCGGTCTGGGTCCCCGGCTGCGCAACTTCGCCCGGCATTAAAATCTGAAGTTTGTTATCACCGCTGTTGGGTCCTAATTTCACGGTTGATGTTGATGAAACCAGCCCGGTTTTCGCAACGGTAATTACCCAAATTGAACCGTCTGTGGAATTATTTACAGTTCTCAATTTCACGGGATAATAAGTTGTGCCGGCAGTCAAAGTTAAATCAATGTAACTCGGTGTATCGTTCGGGTCGTCGGTAGTTAAACGGACGGGCAGCGTGGGATTGGTGGATACTATATTGAACCAGTTGTCCGTTGCATAACAGGTCGCCATAAATGTTATGCCTGCCGTCTGATTGCCGGGCGTACCGGTTTTTCCATTAACTGATGTATTTCCGGGCTGGTGCGTTTCGCCTGGAATAAGCACAAGCAGTTTGCCGACATCGCCGGAAATAACCGCTGCACTTCTCTCATCCTGCGGGTAATTCGGCAAAGTACCTAACTCATCGTCGGCAAGCGTGAGCGTAACATATCCGCTGGTATTGAGCGTAAGCGAAAAATAGGTGGTTCCGCTTTGCAAAATTCTGGTCCAGGGACCGGGCGCGTTTGTATCGTCAGAAGTTACTTTTATTTGCTGAGCGGAACTTGAAATATTGTAATTATTATCAACAGCATTTGCCGTAACCGTGAACGGATTTCCGGCGGTAAGAGTGGACGGCGAGCCGGTCCTTCCGTTATTCGCGGTGTCTCCCGCAACCGCAGTTTCACCAGGCAAAATTATCTGAAGTTGTGCGGCAGGAGCGGCAGTAACGTTTATTCCTGTCTGAGTATATGTGCTTAAAAGCGTGCTGTCGCCGTCTATATCCAGCGCCTTCATCTGATGAGCGGCGGACGCCGTTTTGAATGTCCACCAGTAGACAGTCGTTCCAGACCATAGCCCTCCCGTCTGCAGCCACTGGTCAATATTATTAGTGTCATAAATATCGGTTGGTGTTTCTACACGAATTTGCTGGGCTATATTTACCGTGTTCCAGTTGACATCTACGCCCTTAACCGTTAACTGAAATTGAGTTCCCGCGGTAAGTGTTGAAATGGAACCGGTTTTGCCGTCGGTTGTCGTAGAACCCGGCAGATATGTTTCACCCGGCATAAGTATTAAAAGTTTTACGGCATTAGATGAATTGACGACGCAGAACGCAGATGTTGAGGTTCTCACAGCGCCGCCTGAATTATCAATTACTGTAATTTGCGCGGTGGGCGTTGATTTCTTTAATGTTACCCAGAAATTCGTTGTCCCGTTTTCTAAATTATTATCTATCAAGGATACAAACTCATCATTTGAAGTAAGCCGGACGGCAGTATCGCCATCGCCGGTTATTGAGTTATTCCAATACAGGTCGGTTGCGTTGACGGTAACATTGAACGGCACATTTGAGTATTGAGCGGAAGGAGTTCCTGTTTTTCCCGCTGAAGAGCCCGGCACTGCGGTCTGTCCCGGCATCAAAAGTTGCAGACGAACCGAAGCGGAAGCAACAACTGTCCAATAGGAGGAATACCCGGCATTAAGTCCGGAGGCGGTTGCAGTTGCTTTATGAACAAGTGTTCCCGCTGTTTTATTCCCGCCTACTATGTCAAACGTTCTCTGACCTGATGAAAGAGTATTGGCGCCTGGATTCGCATCAAACTCATCGGTAGTTACAACCGTAACCAGATGCCCTGCGGCGCCGTCTATATTCCAGTTCGGGTCAACGCCGTTAACCGTTATCGTGAATTGAAGCCCGGCGGTCCTGTTAGACGGCGTACCCGTTTTCCCGCTACCGGGCACTGCTGTTTCACCGGGCAGAAGCACCTGTAATTTGACCGCACCGGAAGAAATAACCGGTATTAATGCGGATGTATCGGCAGTATAAATCGGGGGAACGCCGTCAACATCCGACGAGGTTGCCGTCCAACTTCCGGATGAAAGAACCGCAAGCGTGAACAACCGTGTTCCGTCTTCAAGATAATTGCTTGCCGGCTGATTGTAATAAGGCGCCGAGGCGGTTATCTGGACCGTTGTGTCCGAGCCAAGTGAAATTACCTTATTCCAATAGGGGTCGGTCAGATTAACTGTTGCAGTATAATTGATACCTGCAGTCATTTCATCCGGGTCGCCGGTTCTCCCGTTATTTGAGACATCTCCTTCAACAGCAGTTACACCAGGCACAAGAATCTGAAGTTTTACAGGTGCGGACGAATAAACAATAAAGTTGCCGGACTGCTGCTGCGACATAGACCCGCCGTAAGTTGCCGTCAAACTTCTGGACGCCACTTCGGCGGTATTCGCTCTTAAAGAAACGGTAAATGTAGTCGCACCCTGTGTTAATGCATGCGCCGTTTCTATCTCGGCATAATTATCGTTTGATATCAACGAAACGGTAGGTGCGGTTGTTGTAACAAGGTTCCAGTTAGTATCGCATGCCCTTACGGTAACAGTATAGTTAATTCCCGCCGTCTGGTTCTGGACGAACCCGCTCTTTCCGGAACCCTGGACAGGAGTTTCATCAGGAACGAGAATTTGAAGTTTAACCGGATTGCCGGAGACAGTAGTCACCTGCGGCGATATATCCTGCTCGTACTGGTCGCCGATACCGTCCACATCGGCCGCGGTTATAAGACATGTCGCAGCCCTTATTAAAGTATTGGTAAATGTCTTCACCCCGAAACTGAGCGCTGCTGAAGACGGATGAGTATCATACGGGTCATCCGTTGTTATCTGCACAGTTGCGCCGACAGTGAGACCGTCGTTATATTTGTTCCAGTTAGCATCAACAAGATTTACCGTTACCGTGAAAGGCGTACCGGATACTCTTTCAGAAGGTGTTCCTGTTTTGCCAAGCGGGGAGGTATTCTTGCCGGCCATTGCAGTTTCACCGGGAACAAGAAGTTGAAGTTTCAACTGGTTGGCTGTCGGGTCTGGCACGACGGAAACATTATACACCGTCTGAGTTGACATCTCAGGCTCCGTAATATCTATATCTTCAACATAGAAAGTAGTCGGTGTCGCTTTCCTCACATAAATACCGGAAATGATTTTCTCACCGTTAGATGCTAAACTATCCGTCCATATATTAGGTGTATAGGGTTGGTCGGAAGAATGTGCTGTAACCCTTATTGATTGGTTGCCTCCGGAAGTTGTTGTATTCCAGCGAACATCGCAGGCCTGAACTGTTACTGAAAAATTGACACCCGCTGTTCTTTCCGACGGACTCCCAATCTTACCTCCCGTAACTGCCGGATAGCCCTGTGCTGTCTCGCCCGGCATAAGCAGCCGCAGGCGGTCGGCAACACCAGGTATCACCACAACCGTAGTAGACGCACTGGCATCATAATTGAGGTATCCTGTTTGATTATCTATTTCTATTTGCCTGTTTCCGGCAGCTGTGAAATTAATCGTATATGTCCTTGTAGCATTTATAAGTGAATATGTCTGGTCAACATCAGTCGGTGAAAGTGTATAAACCCGGACTGACGGCATATCTGTATCCTTCTGGATATTGTACCAGTTATCAACAAGGTTGACTGTAACAACATAATCCACACCAGCGGAAAATGTTTGATAGACCTGATTTTTTCCGCCAGGTTTACCGGGTGCGAGCGTTTCGCCGGGAACCAACAGTTGCAGTCGTGTTGCAAGATTCGGTTTGATATAAACATAAGTCGTATTTGAAGTAAGACCGGTAGCAAGTGCGGAAATATATTGAGTTGTGGCAGTAACAAGCGTCAGCGTAAATGTTGTAGAACCGTTCGTCAAAGCGCGTGTTGAGGGTTCGGTATCATAAACATCAGTAGTCGTCATTGTAGTAATGTGAGACGCAGCAAGGTTTTTGTTCCAGTATAAATCGCAGGCATTTACAGTTACATCAAATGGAGCACCTGCGGTCTGGGCAACAACGGCACCGGTTTTACCTAATAAAGACCCCGGCTGCGCCGTCTCACCGGGAGCAAGAACTAAAAGTTTATTGGCAGAGTCATAATTGACATCTATATTTGAGGAAGTATCGGATTTAGTATATGTTGAGATAATTATGTTTTTATTGTTACCGGCAACACGGAATTTTAATCCCGAAACGACGACGGAGCCGGCGGTGATTTGATACAAGCCCTCGCCATCAATAGCATATGGGTCGTCTGCGTCATCAAAAGCAACATTAACAGGAGTACCGGTATCAACAAGGTTCCAGTAGTCGTCACAGGCATCAGCAATAATTGTGAAGGAATTCCCTGCTGTCTGTGTCGCAATGCCTCCGGATCTACCATTGGTTGAAGTATTACCGGGGTCACGAGTTTGAGACGGCACAAGCACTCTCAATTTTGTCCAAGGCAGCGGATTAACGACTATTCCGGTTTGTGATGCCGTAGGTGCCGGCGGTGATTGACTGTTGATGCCCGGCGCGCCGACTTCTCGGACATAAACGGTTCTGGTACCCGGATTGAAAGCAGTATTGTTTGCAGCTTTACGCAGTGTTACACCCCAGCCCTGTGAAGCATACATCCATTTCACGCCGCCTTCCGAAACGCCGAAGAATTTGGTTGTCGACGGTAGTAGTCCAGAACCCTCGGGCCCGTTCGGCGTGTAAAACTCAATCCATTTATCATAGTCAACCGCGAGACCGCCTTCACTATTAAACACTTCTACTTTGAGGTCGGATGAGCCGCCTGCAGTAGGCACATTTATCTGTGAGACCACAAAGTATGCGGCATCCGCGCGAACCAGGAATCTGTTTGCCGTCTGTGTATTATAAAGATTATCGGCTCTGTCGGTTATTCTGGTTTTGATTTGATAATACTTGCCGGGGTCAAAATCGGAGCCGTCCGGCTGCGGGAATACATAATACCATAGATTACTACCATCATAATTGGCTGAATTGAACCAGTTCACACCTGTCTGCCAGGTGCCGGAAGAGGTCCATCTGTACCAATAAGAATTCGGCTCTTTAAGTATTGAGAGTTCTATTTTGGTATTATCTGCGATACCGGAATAATGTTTCGGCGATTCTACATTATCTGATGCAGTGCCTGAAATCGTAACAATATCGGTTTTCAGCCAGGCAGTATCCGCAAGCGGTTTTGTAATAGTTGAAGTCGGCTTGGCGGTGTCATACAAAAATCTGTTCCATGTAATTGTATTGGTTGACTGCTCGTTATTGGTTGAGTCCTTCGCATATGAGCGGACATTGTAATATCTGCCGGATTGGTAAGCACCGCCAAGAAATACATCGTCATAACTCCAGGTTCCTGAAGAGGCGCCGACAAACGGTGCATTCAGCGGTGTTTCCGCGGCATTATTGAACCCACCGGCGCCGCCGGAATAATAATATGAAGTATTCCCGACAGGGTCGTTTTCTAATATCTGAAACTTTACGGGTGAAACAACTGTGCTGGTCTGGTCGGAAGCAGTACCTGAAATTGTTGTAATAGAACCCTGTTTGTAGTAAGAAGGCCATGGGGCCGGCTTCACAACTGCCGACTGCGGAACCGTGTTATCAAACATAAATGTCGCGGTTGAAAGCACAGGACCCTGATTGGTAGCGTCATCAACCGTATAAGCCCAGACATAGTATGAGGTATTACTTGTCCAAGCAGGCCAATCATCATCAGCATTAAAAGAACCGTTCTGATTATAAAACTTCCATGTGTTGGCAACAATTACACCAGCATGCTGATTGTCTTTATAGCCATCCACCCATAAACCGTCGCCAAAATTGTCCCAGTATTTTTTGTCCGTTGTGTTCTGAACGGCAATCCTGACTGAAACAGCATCACTCCCGGTGGTTCCTGAAATGGTCGGCAATGCCAGATATGTTTTAGCCGCTCCGGTTGACGGCATAACAACAAGAGTATCCGGTGCTGAAATGTCATATATAAATGTAGCAGTTGAATAAGACACCTCGGCATTTTCGGCCATATCATAACTTTTAGAAACAACTTCATAACTTCCGGTGTTCAACCATGGCGTACCAAACGGTCCGTTTGTTTTTATAGTAAGTTGGAACGGTGCCGTCGTAGTAACAACATTCCAGACCCTCGGGGAGAAGCCCATATAATTACCTGCGGTATTGTCCCAGTAACCATATGTTGATATTTCCTTTATACTTATCTCAACCGGCGTGGATGTCTTCATTAAGTAATTGTCAGATGTGGTACCTGAAATTGTAGGGATGGCGTTATATTTACTTATAGATGGATTCGGTTTTGTAAGCAACGAATCCGGCGGGGTTATATCAAAAGTAAATGTATATGAAGAAATACTGGTTTGTGTATTATTTGAATTATCCAACGCCCTGCTTTCAATCACAAAATAATGATTTTCCGTGTAATTTGAAGTTGAGATTTGAGTATATTTCCATGTCGCAGCAGGCGGAGTGGTATCGTTCCAACTGCCGGAATCAGATGTCCAGTTGTTGAGAGAAGTACTCCAATATTCCGCACCACCGTGACTCGGCGGGGTTGCCTGGGCGGGCCATGTTATACGAATTTGCGTTTTTTGAAGTGAAGAACCGCCGCTATCAGAGGCGCCGCCTGATATAGTCGTTAGATTCTGTCCATAGTATGGTTTGTTTGGAATAGAAATATTTGAAACCGGTAATGTTGTATCATATTTGATGTTTTGAACATAAAATGCAGACCCGCTGCTTTCATTACCGGCCGTATCCTTTGCTTTTACATAAATTTTATAAACACCCTCGTTAGACCAGATATAATTGGGTGCGGCATCCGGAACATTGAAATACCATGTTGCCCAACTGCCGCCGACTAACTGCGTGCAAATCTTCCATTCCTGCGTCTCGCCCCAATTTGAAGATGAGAACATCCAGAACGTATTTGGCAAAGGTAAACCGCTCTGATAAGATTTTTGTATGGAAATTGACGCCGCCGTCACGGTATACGGGTCGTTTGATGTGCCTGATATTGCCGGAAGTGTTTTGGACGGACCGTAATACTCATTATTGACAGGAAGTGTAACTGCGGATGTCGGTGCTGTAACATCATATACGAATGACTTTGTGTTGTTTGTTTCTTGGCGCAGTCCGACATTATCCTCGGTAACGGATTTAACATAGAACCTCGTCTGTGAAAGTCCCGCAAAATTCGGCGCGGCGAGCTGCCATGTTTCCGTTCCGGTTGTTGATGCCGTTGATTCCGTAGTCGTCCAAACGGAGCCGGTCCAGTAATTTGTTGTTGCCCCTGATAGATATGTGAGCATCACTTTTGTCCCAGTCCCATCATTTTTCGGACCGCTGACCGTATCCGTAACATCTCCGGAAATCCAGGTCAGTGAGTTTATAATTGAATCATTTGCCGGAGCAATAACCGTTGAGGTCGGCGATGAACGGTCAATAGTAAATGTTCTGGACGAAACCGCTGTCTGTAAATTTGCAGGCGTTGCCCTGTCAGTTGCGGATGAATATGCAATATAGGTTGATGCATCCGCGTAATTTGCATCTACAATTGAATAAGTCCATGGATATGTGCCTGTTGCAACCCACCACTGCGGCGTTGGTGAAACAAAATCAGCGCCGTCATACCAATCCCCGCCGGATTTCTTAATTGCAACTTTTACTGCATCGGAAGCGATACCGGCTTTGTTATCTAATGCAGTGCCCGAAATCGTCGGCAAATTATGGAAGAATGATGTTCCATTCATTAACGGGTAAGTCACAAGTGTCGTCGGTGATTGTGCATCAAAATGGAAAGTTCGGGTTGAAGAAACAATCTCAGGATTATCTGCATTATCAATACCGTAGACATGCATATCATAGTCAGCACCTGCGGGATTCCATCCCGGTGTCGTTCCGCCGATGAAGCCCGGATATGTCCATGTCAAGGTACTCCCGACAACTACACCGGTTGAAGCAACCAGATACACTTCACTACCGCCGGCGCCGCCCCATGCACCGCCCTGCCAATAACGATTAGTATTTATTTCTTTGATAGAGATTTTTACTGCTGATGGTCCTGATGCGCCGTCAAAAGTCGTGCCTGAAATAGTCCCCAAGGCAGAAATAGTTGATGACTGAACCGGTGTCACAACTGCCGTAAGCGGTGCAATATTATCAAAAGTGAACACATTAGAAGATGAAATTGTCTGCCAGTTGGTTGCAATATCAGTCGCAGAAGACCTTAAAATATACCACTTTCCGCTTTCTAAAATATCGTTCCAGGAATTTGCGGATGCCCTTG
The DNA here is from genome assembly GCA_041658185.1 of Elusimicrobiota bacterium. GTDB lineage: Bacteria > Elusimicrobiota > UBA8919 > UBA8919 > UBA8919 > UBA8919. The sequence goes on along the minus strand of JBBAAR010000002.1, from coordinate 39,058 downwards.
TAGAAGACCATGTTGCCCAGCCGTCTAACGTCTTCGCATCAAACCATGTTTCAGTTGCAGCTGTGAATGAACTGCTCCCTGTGGAATAATAATATCCGTTCGGTTCGTTCTGTTTTATTGACAATTTGACGACTGATAAATTGTAAGCATCCGATGCTGTCCCGGAAATTGTTGGTAAAGTTTTGTAACCGGTATTTTTTGCAGGAACAACGACAACCGATGTCGGAGCGGTTACATCATAAACGAATGTCTTCTCTGTTGACGATGTCTCCCAGTTGCCTGCACGGTCTTTCGCTTTACTTATTATTTTGTATTGGTGAGTATTTGTCCACGCGGAATCCGGAACCGATAGTTGCCATTGAGTTCCAACAGAGTTTGTTGAAGCGTAATTGCCCCAATACTCGCTTCCGGAAACCCACGCAACGCCGACAACATTGTAATATGTGCTGCCGAGTGTGACATCCTGAATAAGAACGGTCATCGTTGAAATCGTCCTCACCGTTGCCACTTCATCCTCGCAGGTGCCGGAAATTGTCGTAAGAGTTTTATAAGGCGGATTGCCGGACGGTGGCAGCGTCACCGTTGATGTCGGAAGCACATTGTCATACCAGAATGTTTTGCTTGTATAAGAGAACTGTGTCCCCTGGACATTTGATGCACGGTCGGTTGCTTTAACTTTTACTGTATATGATGACGACGGTGTCCAAAAATCCGTACCTACAGAATAATTCCACGCGGGCTGGTTGGCGGTTGAAACCGGTATCCAGTAAGGCAAACCGCCGTTTTCAACAAAATTTGTTTCGTTGAAATATTTTTCTGTCGTTGAGGAATTAGAGCCGTGTCTGACTATGTACATATCAACATTCGTCAAAGGCGTTGAAATCCTTGCGCCGGAAAATGCGGGGTAATCCTCGGCAGTTCCGGAAATCGCCGTTAACGACGAGTTGTGATATGCACTGTCCGGAGTTAAAATCGCCGTAAATGGTTCCGTAGAATCAAACACAAACAGTGATGCCCTTGCAGCAGAAGGTGTTTCAATTAAAGACGGCGAAGAAGTGTCCGACGAGAAACTCATTACATAGTAAGAAACGCCCGAAGTTAGTTTATCCTGTGTTAAAACAGTATAATTCCATGTTGCGGAAGAAAGCCAGTTATTCAGTGTTGATTTGGGACGCCAGACAACAGGTCCGGAATTGAAATCGTTAGCACCATCCCAGTATAGATTGTTGTAAAGATTTTTTACGGAAATATATGTATTTGCAATATCATTTGAGGAAGCGGAACCGGAAATTTGCGAGAATGTTTTTACAAAACTGCCGTTTGACGGTATTCCGACAAAACTTGTCGGCGAGGAATAATCAATCGTAAAGTTGCTTGTTGAAAATGTCAGTGAGTATTTCCCCGTTTTATCTATTGATTTTGAATTAAGTTCAAACAGTTTTCCGTCCTCCCATTTCGCCGGGTCAAAACCATACCACCAGATTGTGCAATCGGGCGTCAATGATGGTGTGAACCACGCCTGCTCCGGATCGGTTAAATCAATACTAAATGCACTGCCATTCCAGTATGCCAGAGGTGTTTCTCTCTTTATGCGGATTTTTACCGTGTTCACTTTTCCGGTTGACGGTGAATCAACTGCTGTTCCTGAAATCGTCAAAAGCGAAGAAATTCTTGTGGTTCCCTGAGCGGGCGTCAAGTTGAGAACGGTCGGCGAAGAAACATCAACCCAGAAAGTTGTCGCACGGAAAAGTTCGGTGTTGTTTGATTTATCAATTGCGCGTGAGCGGAATTCTATTCTTACGCCGTCATAACTGAACCAGTCGGGCATCGTATCACCGGATGGATAAGTCCATTTATAGATGGGACTGCTGCCGGATTTTGTTGTCACTCTCCACGATGATGCCTCATTAGCATTAAAATTATTTAACCCGTTCCAGAAATTATTCGGTGGGGCAACATCAAGATTTTTGATTGCAACTTGTATGCTGTTGACATCCGATTCATAACTGGTGTCAGGGTCCTGCGCCGTGCCGGTGCTCACTGAAAAATTATCATGCCATTGTGCATATGGCAGAGAAATTGTTGATGTGGGTTTTTGTGTATCATACTGGAATACATTTGTTGAAATAGCAATCGCAATATTTCCCGCGCGGTCAAGTCCTCTTGAATTTACCGTGTATTGCTTTCCATCAGACCAATTCGGCGATGTATAACTGTAAGAAGATGCACCGACATACCAGTTCGCATTGAACCACGAATTTTCACCGCCATCAAAAGCGGTGGCGCCGTTCCAGTAGCTGCTATCACCGCCGCCGTCATTAATACGAACCTGAACTGATGAAACATCTGTATTGAAAACACCAACTCCTGTTTCAGGATTATCCCACGCAGAACCGGAAATTGTAACAAGTGCTTTTGAAGGCCCATAATTTTGTGTATTAACCGGCATATAAATACTGGTAGACGGCGGAAGTTCATCATATACAATCGTGTAGCCGGCTTTGATGTCGCCGTTTTCGGCGTTGCCTGAGGCAGGCAGTGCATTGTCATTCGCCCTCGTCTTTATCAGATACTTGGTTCCGCTAATACGGTGCGATGCCGATGTAGAAAATGTAAATGTGGATATTTGTGTCCCGGCTTTTACGCCCTGGCTGGTTGAACCCGTTGGCCAGTCGGTTATCACAGACCACGCAGTACCTGTATATGACGATACCTGTATCTGCACATTGCTTATCCCGTCCGATTTCTGAGCACCTGCGGGTGTCGTCGGCGTTACATCTTCCGCACTTCCTGAGAGCGTCGCTAATGAATTTGCATAACCAGTCAATACATTCGCATTTGTCACGGTTGATGTCGGCGGGGTTATGTCCCACACAAAGGTTTTTGCTCCAGCTCCGGGCGTTGATTCCACATTGCCGGAGTCATCCTGTCCGGAAGTGTACGCCCAATATGATGTGCCGGATGTAAATGTCGCCACCTGAATATTAAATGTCCAATTATTCAAAGGCGGAGATAACGTATTAAATGTAACTCCCGTCTCGGAGAAGTCCGGGTCTATATCACTCTTGTAGTATTTGTCGTCGGTGTTCCTTCTCAGATAAAACTTCACGGTTGCCACGCCTGTCTCACCGTCGGAAGATGTTCCTTCAATAAGATTATTTACTATTGTTTTGATGACCTGGTTGCCCGGCGTGTTGACATAACTTGTCGGCGGTTGCTCATCTATCTTTATTGTCCTCGTTGAAACATATATCGGCGTATTGCCCGCTTTATCATATGCGATTGCTTCAATAAAGTATGACGTATTATTTGTGAATGATGGTTTTGTCGCCATCCAGAAAGTACAATCCGGAGATAGATAATTCGCATCATACCATGCGGCAGTCGCATAATCAATGTTGTAAGTTGATTGCGACGGATTCCAGTAAGGTCCCGTCTGGTGCTTTATCCTGACCTGAACTTTTAATAACGCTGTTGTTAAATCGGGCGAAGTACCCGTCGGGAAATCAAGTGCGGTCCCGGATATTGATGTAAGTCCTGAAGGATTTAACGCACCGTTATTCGGCGTAACAACTGTTACCGTCGGAACGGATATATCGTAAGTAAATTCATAACTGTTCGGTGTGGTCTGTAAGTTCTGCGAGCGGTCTTTCGCCTGCGACTCTACTTTGTATTTCACGCCATTAACCCATGTTGAATACGGATATGTCCAACTGGTTGACGCCTGCGCAACTGTCCAGTTCTGCTGGACTACATATCCGCCGGATGTATATGAGGAAACCCGCACAGAAACATTTTCAACTGTAGAGAAACTATCCGACGCATTACCGGATATTGTCGTTATGTCTTTCTCAAACTGGCTGTTCGGCTCCGTTACCTGTGATACCGGCTTAACGTTGTCGTATTTGAAATTTATAGTTGAATATGCTGCCTGGACATTTCCGGAAGGTATTACATTATCTATCGCTTTTGATTCTACCGTGTATGTCCCGCCGTTTTCCCACACAGGCGTTGATGAATATACGAACTCTGCAACTCCTGTGGCGGCGAGCCAATTGCTTGATGAAAAGTCCCAAGTCGTTCCGTTCCAATACTGCGTTGAAGATGATATTCTCACCTGAACTTTGTTCACTCCCGCATTGTTAGGCGTTGATAACAGGTCGTCGCTGGTGCCGGATATTGACGATAACGCTCTGTTGGGTCCATAGTTCGGATTTGCAGATGACGGATAATCCACCGTTGATGTCGGCGGATGGGTGTCAAATACAACCGTGTATTCATTAAATACCGTCTGGATATTGTTCGGCAACGCACCGTCATAGCCCCTCGTTTTGAATTTGTATTGCCAACCGCTCTTGAACGCATTTGTCATATTATTATATGTCCACGTGCTTTTATCGGCTGCATAATTAGTCGCCGATGACCATACAACACTTTCCTGCCAACTTGTCCCGTTCCAGTATGTTGTCCCTAATGAAAAATTCCGTATTGATATTTCCACCGACGATATTATGTTTGAATACGCAGCACCCGGCGGTAAAGGTGTCGGCTGAACATCAGAACAACTCCCGCTTGATAATGTTATCGCCGAATACGACTTCGTATCTACCAACGATAATATATTAGATGTCGGTGCTGTCGTATCATACACAAAATATGAGCCGCGAGCACCAGACGGTATTTCCACTAACTGCGGATTTGAGGTGTCGGAAGAAATGCTTGTCACCCAGTAACTTGTCCCGTTGGTTAAATAAGCGCTTGTCAGTGTTGTATATTTCCAGTTGAAATATCCGTTGTCCGGGGTCACTAAAATATAATTCGTAGTGGTTTGAGCAAACCTGTCTGTCGGGTCCACCCAGTATTTCTTGTCTGATAATTGTTGTATCGCTACCCGCACATTGGTTAGTCCCGAGGCATCATATGCAGTTCCTGAAATACTTGTTAATTGAGAGAGCACACTGCTATTCGCGGGTAGAATTACCTTGCTTTCCGGCGATGAATCGTCAAACGTGAATGTCCTCGTGCTGTATGATAACTGATAATTGCCGGACTGGTCGTCAACTTTTGCTTCTATACGGTATGTTGATGATGTTGTCCAATTAGTAAACGGATGGCTCCACGCGGTGCCGGCAGAGTTTGTTGACGACGGTATAAACCATGCATCCTCGGCGGCTGTATTATCAAAAATACTTTCACCCCAATTCCAGTATTTGTTGCTCGGTCCGCCGGTTAGCGTCTGACGGAATATCCTTATCTTCACATCCTTAATATGCCCTGTTGACGGCGTGTCATTCGCCGTTCCGGATATCACCGGTAACGTTGAGGTTACCCCGTTTGCAGGCGTTACTATCTCTACCGTCGGCGTTGATGAGTCAATTACAAAACTCCGGCTCGCAACAGGGCTTTGCTCATTGTTTGATTTATCCTTCGCCTTACTTTTAATTGTGAATTGCGGGCCGCTATCCCAACTGCCGTCATTAGGCATTGATGACGAATAAATAGTCCAGTTAGAACCGCTGATAGTTGCATCAAGCCAGCTATTATTATCAGTACCGGACCAGTTATTCGCTGAATCAAGCCAGTATGCAGTCCCGCCGGTTATGCTTGATATCTGAACATACACCTTCTCTATATCTGACCAACTGTCGGCGCAGGTCCCGGTTGATATTGTTATTGACCTGTGGAAACTACTATACGGAATTGATACCGTTGATGTAGGATTTACTGTGTCATATTTGAATGTTGACGTGGCATAAGATATTTCTACATTGCCCGCATTATCGGTCGCTTTTGTCTCCACTTTGTATGTTGAATGATTACCCCAAACAGGTAAAGACGAATAATATAATTTCCACTTGTTATCACTGCCGTCATATGTAGTGGAAAGCCAGTTACCTGAGCCGCCGCCCCAGGCACTGCCGGTCCAGTAATCGGCGCCGGTTGTCCCGGAAGATACACGGACAGCGACTATTGATGTTGATGAGTTATATATCACAGTTCCAACAGTCGTCGGATAGTCAACCGATGTAACCGTTATTGTTGATACCGTCTTGTTAGGGCCTCCGTAATTATCCGCCTCAACAGGAAGTGTGAGCGCCGTATCTGCCGGATGGGTGTCATAAATTATCGTGTATTCGTTTAACACCGACTGCACATTATTAGGAATCGCGCCGTCATAACTCCGCGTCTTTATTTTGTATTTATAGCCCGAACGAAAATCGCCGTTGGTTATTCCCGTATATGTCCAGGTTGAGTTGCCGGCAACGAAGTTGCTTGACCAGTTCCAGAAAACGCTTTCAATCCAATTACTGCCGTTCCAGTATGTTGTCCCAAGTGAAAAATTCTGTAATGATATTTGAACCGATGAAATTGTATTTGAATACACAGCACCGGAAGGTGTGTTCGGCTGGACGTCATTACAGGTACCACTTATCGTACTTATTGAATTGTATTTCCCGCCATTAATATGACTTAATACATCACTCACCGGCGGTGTCGTGTCAAAGATAAAATACGAACCACGGGCAGATGAAGGAACTTCTACTAACGGCGGCTGCGACACATCCGTAGAAATCGTCGTCACCCAGTAACTTACTCCGTTGGTTAAGTCCGACTGGGTTATCTGTGTATTTGGAAACTCCCAACTCGTCCAGCCGCTTACGGGCGTTACCTCTATCCAGTAAGTCGTGTTCTGATTCCATTTCTGGACTGCCGACTCCCAGTATTTGTTTGTATCCAGCCGAACCACCGATATATTTACGCTCTTTAACCCGCCGGTATCCGACGCTGTGCCCGTTATCTTTGTGTATTGTGAAATAACCGAACTATGAACGGGCAACTCCACCTTGCTTGTCGGTGAAGAATAGTCAATCCTGAACTCACGCGTTGAATAGTTTGTCTGATAGTTGCCCGCTCTGTCGTTCACCTTCGCCTCTATCCTGTACAGATACCCATTGTTCCAGTCGGTAGAATTAAACGGATGCTTCCACTCGCTCCCGGCTGAATTTGTTGTCACGGGAATAAACCACGCGGTCTCAGAAAGTGTCTTGTCTATATTAAATGTGCTGCCGCTCCAGTATTTCTCATCTATAAACCTGTAAATACGGATTTTGACATCATTTATCTGACCTGTCGCCGGTGTATCATTCGCTGTGCCGGATATCGTTGTTAATGTAGAAATCGTTGATATATTTACCACCGGACTTAATATGTTGACCGTCGGTGTTGATACATCAACATAAAATGTCGCTTGCTGTAATAATCCCGGCGTCTCAACATTATTTGAATTGTCATAACTCTTGCTTTTCACTTTCATCTTGATGCCGTTATATGTTGTCCAGTCGGGCACCGTCGCATAAGTCCATTTCCAGATACCGCCGCCGATATCCGTCTTAGTCGTTGTTAGCGGTGTCTCGCCGGGATTGTTGAAGCCGCCGCCGTCCCAGTAGTTCCCGCCGGTATCGGGGTCCCGCTGGAGCGAGATCTCCACCTTTTGCACATCCGCCTTAGCCGCACCTACACCTGTATCTATCGCCGTTCCGCTTATTGTAGCAAAATTACTGTGCCAGCCAAGATACGGCATCGTTATAGTTGATGTAGGCACCATCGTGTCATATTTAACCGTTATCGTCGTTATCGCTGACTCGTAATTCTGCGCTCCGTCCTGTGCCCTTACTTCCAACTGATACTGTCCGTCTGAAAACGGCGGCACACCATCGCCCGCATTGCCCGGATAATTCCAGACACCGGCTGAAACCTCACAAGACCGCCAAAATGTCCCGCTACCCGAAAATGCCGTCCCGTTGTAATACTGACCTTCTGTATAGCCATATATCCTAACCTGAACCGTTGATATTCCGGTGTTAAATACACTGCCCGATGCATCCGGCTTGTCAGATACCGCACCTGACATCGTCGCTAAATTCTTCTGCGGCCCGTAATTACCGCCCGCGGAAGGATACGAAATTCCGCTGACAGGCGGATTGGTATCATACACGATCGTATAGCCGGTTTTGACATCGCCGTTTTCGGCGTTGCCGGTTGAAGGAAGTGCGTTATCGTTCGCTCTTGTCTTTATTAAATATCTCTTGCCGGATATTGTATGCGCGGGTAAAGTAGTATAGGTAAAGGTAGAGATTTGAGTACCTGATTTTACTCCTATTCCACTCTTATCTATCCAGTTAGTTACTTCAGACCATCCGCTTCCGGTATATGATGATACCTGTATCTGCACATTGCTTATCCCGTCTGATTTCTGGGCGCCGGCTGGTGTCGTCGGCGTTACATCTTCCGCTGAGCCGCTTATCGTCGCTAATGAATTCGCATAACCGCTTAATATATTTGTATTCGTCACGGTTGATGTCGGCGGGGTTACATCCCAGATAAAATATGACGACGCTCCGCCGGGCAGTGTTTCCTGATTACCCGCATTGTCCCATGCAGAAGAATATGCCCAGTAGGTTGCACCGGTCGTGAACTTACTTTCTATGAATGCGACATGTGTATAAGTCCACGGAGCAGCACCGGAAGCACTTATCGGCGGAACATTCTCATTATTCAAATCAAAATCGCCGCCGGACGGATTCCACCATTTCGGCGCACCCGACATCCGTTTTATGTAGACCTTGATAACATTGACATCGCCGTTAACATCGCTGGAAGTCCCTGAAATCGTAACCGGGCCGGCAGGCGCTGCCGTACGCGCTGTAGCAGTTACCGGCAATGTAACTATAGATGTCGGCGAAGATGAATCAATCTTAAATGTTGAAGTTGATATATGGGAAGAAACATTTCCGGCGTTATCAATCACCTGCGAATACACATCGTACTGTATTTCCGACCATGTCCACGGTTTAACAAACTGCCAGATTGTGTTTCCGGGCGTAAGAGATGTCGCCGTCGTCCAGCAATGCGTAGAAGCCGTCCACGCAGAACCGTTCCAGAATTTTGTATCGTTGTAATTATAGGCGGCAATTTTTGTAACCTGAACGCCGGATGCATTTGAATTTTCATCAAAAGATGTGCCTGAAATAGTTGCAAACGGCTGGTATTGTAAAACGGTTCCCTGATACCTGTTAGGCATTGTCAAAATTGTCGTTGAATGTTTTATATCATAGTAAAAACCGTAGGAAGAAATAACGGTCTGATAGTTTTGTGAGTCATCTATCCCGGACGAATAAACGACATAATAATTATTGTCCGTATATGATGAAACGGGTATTGAATAAGTCCACGGTGCAACACCTGTTGCATTTACCCAGACAGCAGAAGCGCCCCAATCAGAACCCTGCCAGTATTTCGTCTGGTCGTCCCACTTCACCATAATTTTCATCGTTGAAAATTCCGAAGCGCCCGTATCAGACGCTGTCCCTGAAAGTTGAGAAAGTGAATTGTTGTGATGCGATTGGTTGGGTGTTTGGATTATTGAAACCGGCGGCTGGTCGTCGTAATCAAACTGATAGGTTGATGTTGATGAAACGCAGCCGGCGTTATCGGTTGACCATGCTTTTAATTCATATCGTTTTGCAGTCGCCCAACCCCAGTTTCCAAGCGTTTTTGTTATTGACCAGGCACCCGCAGAAGGTGTCGTATTAGTAGAGTGATTAACTGTTAGTGTCGGAGCATTCTCCCAAACCTGCGTTGCCCAGTTGTAATATGTCGTTGACTGCGTTGTGTCTTTTAATATCAAAGTGACTTTATTTAATCCGGATGCCGAACCGCCTGCGCCGACCGGGTCGTTGCAATTTCCGTTTAATGTCAAAAGTTGATTTTGAGGACCGTAATTGCCGTCATTTGAAGGCGCTGAAACTGATAATGTCGGCACGGTGTCATCAAACAAAAATGTCGTAGTTGCTATAACCGTCTGGACATTATTTGCATAGTCGGTCGTTTTCAGTTCCAGTTCATATTTCGCGCCGCTTTCCCAACTTGGCACCGCCGTATATGTCCAATCGTTTGCCGTTGACGCCGTATTCCAGGACGCCGTTGAATTATACGCCTGCCAACCGCCGCCGCCGCCCTGCCAGTAGTCGTCTAACGCGGGTTCGCTGCCAGATAGACATTTTATAGTCAGACGCACCGCTTTAAGTCCTGCAAGGTCGCCGTTAGCATTCCCTGAAATCGTTAAAAGTTCTTTTATGTATGATAAATTCGGCTGTGGCGGTTTTGTAAGTGATGCAGTTGGTGGCGTGGCATCGTAGACAAAAGTTCTTGTTAAAACAACATTTTCATCGTTTGAATCCGGCAGCGCTTTATCAAACGCCATAATATTGACCGCATAATTTTTATCGGATGTTAAATCGCTCGGAATAATATCTTCATAACTCCATTTCAGTGTTTGCGCAGTAATCGTTTCCGTATCAACACCTGCAATATAAGGATATGTTGAATACCACTGTGCCCATCCTGAACCCGTCCAGTATGTTCCGTCATCAGTATTTCTTATCATAATTGTAACTGATGAAACCTCGGCAAAATATGTGCCGGGGTCGTAAGTAGTGCCTGAAATTGTTCCAAGTGTTGTTGAGTTCCGTTTATCGCCCTCACCGGGATTGACAACAGCAGATTCCGGCTTAGCGGTATCATAAATAAATGTATTTGAAGATGTGCCGAGTACAAAATTATTCATCTCATTTCCGGCGATATCCTTCGCCCTAACACAAACGGTATATTTGACATTATTCGCGGGTGTGAATGTCCCGGCAACCGTATAAGTCCATGTTGACGGGACAACATTTGTTACAAAATTGACGCCGTTTGTGAAGAAGTTTGCGGAGTTCAGGTTGAAAGCACCGCCGGGCGTAAGCCATTTTCCGAGAACATGGTTATAGACGGCAACCGCTATTTCCGAGACCGCTGAATTGCCCCAAGGCGTATCTGATAAAGTGCCCGAAATCGTCGGGATTGATGTATATGTTTTATCATTAACCGGCAGTTCTATCTTCGCAGTCGGGGTGGAAATATCGTATTTGAAAGTATAACCCGCATTGCCGCTTTCAACAAGCGCGGGGATTTCTTTGCCGGTTGACCGCGGGACAACTTTATACTCGCCGCCGTTTGCCCAGACATTCGTCGGGTAAGTGAGCGTAAATTGCCAGTTTGGAGGCGACGAGAAATCCTGCGTAATCCAGAAAGTATTCGTCGTCCATTTCTGTAAAGACGAATTCCAGTTGGGATTTACCGACTCGGCAGTCGTTGAGGATGTCCATATAATTCTGGAGTCAACATTATTGACGCCCGCACCTATACCGTCCAAAGCGGTTCCGGAAATAGTATCAAGCCATTTTTCATAACTTGAGTTCGGTTCCAAAACCGTAGATACCGGCGCAAATGTATCATAGTAAATCGTGTATGTGACATTCGGCGACGGAAAGCCGAGCCCTTCTTCCGTAACATTCTGCGGGTTTTTACCGTTTGATTGAACGGTATATGATGAATAAGAAACAAACATTAAAGGCATATTTATCTGCCAGGCGGGGACATTTGAAGTCGCTATCCATGAAGAGCCAGTCACCTGCCAGAATGGTGATATCGCAGAACCATTCCACCGCTGGTCATTGATACCAGAAAGCCGTTTTATACCAAGCCCGACCCAGCCGGGCGATTCCGTACAATTCCCGCTTGTTCCTGAAATAATGGTAAGAGATGAATAGGAGCCGTTTGCGGTCAATCCCTGAATAATAGTCCATGGTGCCGGCGGGCCTATTGTAAATGTGGTAACATCAACCCGATAAGTCCCGTTCCCCGCTTTATCAACCGGCTTTACCCCGATTTCATACTGTTGCATTGAGGATGCCCATGAAACATTTGAGGGCCACTGCCAGGTCGTAAGCGTTGATGTAGTCGTCCAAATATCTTCAGATATTCCCCATTCCCAAACCTCATCGCCGTGTTTTCCCCAGAAAAGATTTAGATACGGGTTCGTTACCCCTAACCCTTTCACATAAATTGCAACTTTGTCAATCTCGCCGGGTAAAGTATCATTGCATGTCCCGGAAATGGTCGGAAGTTGTTCAAGTCCTTCCGTGCCATCCGGCGGATTTGTAATGTATGCGGTCGGCGATGAGCGGTCTACTAAAAATTGATAGGCAGTCGCAACCGTCTGGGTATTTGTTGCAAAATCATAACTTTTTGTCTTTATGTAATATGTAACGTTGTCCGTCCATGTTGATGTGTTAATCACATATTCCCATGTCGTGGTAGTCGGCGTTGACGCCTTAATGTATGTTTCGGAACCTGTCACCCATGTTGTTCCGTTGAAGTATTTTGTTCCGTCATGAATTGAAACATCAACACCTTTGACGCCGGAAGCAAAAGTATTCGGGTCTGATGAACCGCCGGATAAAGTTGAAAGGTCTTTGTAATATGCCTGTCCGGGCGCCGTAATTGTCGTAGTCGGTGATGAAAAGTCCACTATAAATACGGATGCACGGCTGGTATTTGCATTGCCTGTCCCGTTTCCCTCTTCATTTCCGGAATTATCTGCTGCCCTTGTCCATATAGTATATTGATGGTTATCTTCCCACAAACCAACGGGAGTTGTAAAATACCACGCCATATTAGTAACACTATAATACCATTGCTCATTGGCTTGCCAACTGCCTCCATACCACCAGGTCTCCTCCGGTTTACGTTGAATTCTTATCATTATTGAGGAAACTTCAGAACCTGTTAGTCCGTCATATGAAGTTCCTGAAACCTGGGAAGGTCTAAAATTGATAGGTTGCCCGGAGGAAATATAATTAACATATGAGTTCGGATTATCGGTATCCCATTTGAACTGATGCCCGCCGGAGTTTCCCGTTATTGAACCGTCGTCATATGTGCTGATATTTCCCGCATTGTCATAAACCCGCGCCCAGACCAAATAATTTACACCGGAGGCGTAATTTGTTGTGGCAACTTCTACATACCAGGTCGTTTTATCACTTGTAAGAGTAGTTGTTGACCAAACAATACCCAACGACGCCAATTTCCATTGCTGTTGCTGACCGTTCCAGTAATAACCGTCAATATTTTTAAGAACAATTTCAACTTTATTAACACTGCTTCCCGTATCCGAACAGGTCCCTGAAATTGTCGGGAGATTATTATTCTTACCGTAGTAGCCGTTATTTATCGGTTTGAAAACGGTAGTTGTCGGTTTGGAGACATCATAAATAAACTGGTCGGTCTGACCTAATCCGACGGTCTCCTCGTTCGCCGCCCTGTCAATCGCCTTTGATTCAACTTTAAATGTATTCTGCAAGCCGTCCTGTTCCCACGCATTCGTATCAATAACCAATGTCCATTTTTCGTCAATTGCCGAATATGCTGAATCCCTCCAGTTAGTTGAATCCGTATTCCACGAAATTCCGCCGTTATAATATTTACCGGCAGACACATTTGTGATTCTTATTTTTACACCGGTTGCGGAAAGTCCTGAATTGGGTGTCGCAATTGCATCGTTCGCGGTGCCTGAAAGTGTAGCAAGCGTATTGTTGTAATACGATTGCGTTATGGCGGTTGAGGAAGAAATCGGCGACTGCGTATCAAAAGTGAAATATCTGTCCGCAGTTATTGTCTCATTCGTAGCAACATCGGTAGCTTTTGCTTTGACAAGATATTGTTTGTTGGCGACCCAGGTTGATAACATGCTGTCATAATTCCAGTTCCCTCCGGAATAAGTGCATGCGAGCCAGGGAGCATTCCCCTCTATTATCGCATCCCACTTACCGCCGTCCCACCACTTAGAATCAGTATTATTTTTCACTTTTATTTTGACATTATTTATTCCGGAAAGCGTATCACCGGCAACGCCGGAAATAGTTGCAAAGGAAGAATTATAATTCCCGTCGGTAATAGGCGAAGATATTGAAACGGATGGGTTTGTTTTATCGCAGGTAAATGTTGTTGATGAAGCACCTGTGACTTCAACATTCTTCGCATTATCTGTTGACATTGAAATTATGTGATATTGAAGACCATCAACAAATGTAGGAACATTTGAAAATGTCCAAGTAGAGCCGGTTACATTTGTTGTATGCCAGGTTACAGTTGAATACCAGTTTGTCGTATCATACTGCCAGTACCAGTTGTTAGAATTTTTTTGTATAGCAATCCCGACGCCGTAAGTTCCGGAAATATAAGAATTTACTGTGCCGGAAATCGTGGCAAGTGAAGTTCTGAATGTATTATTCTGCGGCTCAAATCTTGCCGACACCGGCGGCGTGTTATCAATAATAAATGTTCTTGTGGAATAACTGACTCCGCTGCCTTCTATATTTGCTGACGGCAATGCTTTATCCTGTGCCTGAGTATTGATAATATATTGTTTATCGGAAACAGTATCACCGGCTGAGAACAGCCATGTCCAGTTATTCCCGCCGGCATCCGTAGTCGGCCCGTTTATAAACGGATAGGACGAATACCACACCTGCCACCCGGAACCATTCCAGTAGTCAGTTGTCGGTGAGGTCAGTTTCAGAAGCCGCGCTTTTACCGCGCCCTGAACGGAACCTTCTATCCCTGCATTATTCCCCGGATTGGGGTCTAAACAGGTGCCCGACCATTGCAAGTCGCCTCCCGCTACCGGTGTTGAATATGAGACACCTTCCGCGGGATAGGGATTTCCAACCACTGATGAAGGATTCCCGGCCGGCGATATATCCGAAATAATTGTCACGGAAGTGATGCCGACAGCGTAAGTATCGTTGATATTTCCTGCTTTGTCCATCGCTTCAAGATAAATCGTGTATCTTTTCGCATTTGTCCAAGGCACACCGGTTAATGTGAATGTTGCAGGTGTTAAACCATATGATAATCCGCAGACGACGAATGTTGAAGTCGGAAAAGTGAAGGAAGTGCCGTCATACCAGTTACCATATTCATTTTTTATACGGATGCGGACATCTTTGAGTTGCTGGTCTAATGTTGAGCCGGATATCGCACCGTCATCAACCGTTCCGGAAATCGTTGCAATTGAAGAACGGACCTGACCGTTGACCGGTCCTTCTATTTTAGCGGTCGGAGTAGAATCATCAATAAAGAAATTAACCGAACCAAAACTGGTCTGTATATTGCCCGCTTTGTCGGTGGAGCGGCAACGCAATGTGTGTTTTTGATTTGTTGTCCATGAATTTGACAAAGAATTATAATACCATTTTGTAGCATCCGAAGAAGTGTACTGCCTCCATTCATTACCGCCGGTGATAGCGGTACCGGATGCCCATTTCACATCCAGCCAGTACCAAGTATCGGGTGTAACCTCTTTTTTCAGTTCTATTTCTGTTTTTGTCACCTGGCCCGGCGAGGCATCCGAGTGATTGCCAGAAAGCATTGCTAATGATGACCTGTAATATCCGACAGTGCTGTCAGGAATTATTATTGACGATGCCGGAAGTGTTGTATCATAAACGATACCCGCTCTTTCCGTCGGTACGGTCTGCCATATATCCGGTGACGGTATATGTGCCTTCGCCAAAAATGTATAGGCGGCGCCGTTAGTCCAGGTGGAATCACCAATATCATATTTCCAGCCCACTGTAAGCGGCAGGTATTGTATTCCGTCCTCGTTGGAGTTCCATTTTTCAGTCACTGTCCAGGATGAAGTTAGTGCATTCCAGTAATGAATACCCGGCGGGTCGCCAACACCCGGCGTATCCCGTCTAATCAGAATTTGAATATCATCAGTCCCTTCGGTAGTATTACCGGAAATAGAAGGTAGTTGCCCCAGGCGGTAATGCAGATTGTTTGTACCCGGGAAATTGATATATGCAACCGGTTCGGGTACGCGGTATTTGAACCAGGAGTAACCGTTCGGGAAATTGTCCTCGGCAGAACCGTTGTTTTCCATATTTCCCGCTTTATCAATCGCCAACGCATAAACGCGATACCATGTATCGTTGTTCCATGTAGCGGTAGTTGTATTTATTTTCCATGTATAAGTACCGCCGCCAATATCCGTAAATTCAGGGGTATTCAGCCAGTACGGGCTTGGGCCTGTCCATGCAGAACCAGTCCACCAACCATTAGCAATGTCGGCATTATTAACATCTGTCAATCTAAATGCAACTGATGCGCCGACAACCAAACCGGGCAACATATCGGAACAGGTTCCTGAAATTGTCGGCATTGAGGTAGTATTGTATTCATGCGGCATCGTTGGAACTGTTGAAGGCATCACAACAAAAGAAACAGGTGCGGTAGTATCATAGATAAAGTATCTGGTATTTGCCGCTTTTTCGTCCTCATCGTTTTGGGAGTTATCCCTTGCCCTTGTTTTCACCCTGTATTGACGATGATTTGTCCAGATATTTGTTGCCCAGGAAGTAGTCCACGGCTGTAAACCCTGCGTATCAAAATAAGTTGAAGAAAGTTCGCCGGACGCTTTCCAGCCGGCGGTTGACCAGTAGACATTACCGTCAACATCATAAACCTCAACACGCACCTTACTCATACCGGAAAAATCATCATATGAAGACCCGGAAATTGTCAGAAGCGATTTATAATGCGGTGTTCCTGTCGGCGGAACCGAAACGGATGAGGTCGGCTTTGTTATATCATACTTAAACTGTGATTTTACAGTGCCGCCTGTTGTTTCCAAATTACCCGGATATGGAAGTGCGTTATCATATGCTTGTAGATAGATATAGTATGTTGAGTAATTGGTCATATTTGACGCGCCCCAGGAATATGTCCAGGTATCAACCCAAACAGAACTGTTATCATTCCATGTTTCAAGTGCAGTCCAATCAGAAGTGTCCCACCATGCGTTACCGCCAATTGCCGGCTCTCTCTTTATTTTTACAGCAACAGCCCTGTTACCCGAATTATAAAATGCAATCGGATTGTAGCCCGGTTGCTCAAGGTAATTTCCCCAAATTTTAGACGCAGGTGCGGAATCACTATTCAGATTTGAAGCATTAGCGGGATTTTGAACATCTGTTACCGGAGCATCTGAATCACAATAGAATGTTATTCCGCCGTTTGAACCCTGAATGTCGGCTTGCGTGTAATCAACTTTATTTGTCGCCTGGTCGTTAACTCCCACCCAAACCATGTAGTTCTTTCCTGATGTCCACGAAGATTCTGCCACTGAATATGACCAATAACCGGCTGTTGCTACTGCAATATCATAAAATGTCCATGACGCTGTCTGCCACGGGGGTTGGCTGGTCAATGCTGCCCAGTCCTTCCAATTGTTGTCTTCCCAGTATTTGTTGGCTGAAATATTCTTAATGCAGACCTTTATTGGATTATTGTTGAATTTTCCGGCATTACTCCCCGCCAAATCAACGGAAGTGCCGGAAATTGTAACAAGTGAGGATTTTTGATAATATGTATTTGCCGCCGGTTTTATAGTTGTCAGCGTAGGCGTGGTTGAATCAATCGTGAATGATTTCTGTATCGGTGTTGTCTCAACATTATAAGCGGTATCGGTTGAGCATGATTTTATGTAATACAATTGCCCATCTATCCACCAGTCAGTATTAAAGTTTATATTAAATCTCTTTGGATTAGAACCCACTGTTGCAGCCGCCGGCCATTGTTCAGTTCCGGACCAGGTGTCGCCGGAACCTGTCCAGTATTGAGCACCTTTTTTTAGCGAAATTCCGACACCATCCGTTTTTGTATCTTCCGCACAAGTTCCGGAAATCGTTGTAAACGGCTGAAGGAATTTGCCGTCCGTAAAAAATGTTGTTGAAGAAACCGGTGCGCTTCTATCGTAAGTAAATGTAACGCTGGCGGCAGAACCCTCGTTTTGCGTTGTCTCGTCATATGATTTTGCATAAACTATGTATTCATGATTATCAACCCAGACATTGGTCTCGTAATTGACGGTAAAGCCGTAAGTCCATGGTGCAACAAGTAGTGCACCGCCGCCGGTGGCATCAATCCACTGTTCACCCGTATTAACCCAGCAGTTAGATGAAGAATAAACCCCGTTGTAATAGGTAGCATTCCCAAGTGTTGAATCCTTTATTGCAATTCGGACATTGTTGACAATCCCCGGATAATTTGTTTCCGTTTCTTTCGCGGTTCCGGAAATTGTTACAAGTGATTTTAATTTCGGTGTATCCGGATATCTTATGGTCGTAGCAGGTCCCTGACTATCATATATAAATGTAAGAGAAGCAAAATATGTGCTGTAATTTTCATTAGCAACGGCATCCTTACCCCAGACCTTTAATGCATACTGTTTATCGGTTGTATATCCTGTAATTGGTGAGCCTGCAGTCCCTCTCTGCCAGTAGGTTGCATTTCCGGATAATGTTGCAGTACAGGTTGATACGGTTGTTAACCAGTCAAGGGTTACATTTTGATAGTATGATGTTCCATCAGTAAGTGTAAAATATAATGTTTGTACGCCTGCAGGTTGGTCTGAACAATATCCGGAAATTATCGGTAGTGTCTTGTATCTTCCTTCTAATGTAGACGGCGG
This sequence comes from Elusimicrobiota bacterium, assembly GCA_041658185.1. Lineage (GTDB taxonomy): Bacteria > Elusimicrobiota > UBA8919 > UBA8919 > UBA8919 > UBA8919. The sequence continues at coordinate 20,637 of JBBAAR010000002.1, read as the reverse complement.
CTTATATTGTGCCGGAGGCGCGGCAATTGAAGATGTGGGCGGGATGTTATCAAACCTGAATTGCCAACTTGCCGAATCTTTCCAGTTTGTAGCATTATCCCAAGCACGCGCGGTTACATAATAAGTGGTTCCGGTTGTGAATGCGGAAGAATTGGCGAAATCGGCGTGGGTATAACGCCAGTTCGTAGCCGATGAACCGTCATTATAAAGTTTCCAGACGGAAGATGCCTCGTCATCACCGCCGCCGCCGGCATTTATCCAGTTGCCGCCGATACCCGTCCACCAATAAGTCGTTCCGCCCTCAAACTTTTTCAGCCGGATTTTTGTTGTAACTGTATCAGAAGCAGCAGTTCCTAATATTTTTTCAAGCACTCTTTCTATCGGTGCATCCGGCTCAGTTATCACGGATGAAGGCGAAGATATATCTATTCTAAATGTTCTAATTGGATAAGTTGGCTCGTCCGTATTTGCTAAATCGGTCGCCATTGTTTTTACCCTGTACAAAACACCGTCAACCCAGGTGGCAGTCGGATAATTTATTGTGTAATACCAGGTTGTCCAGTTGTCCTGCGGATTTATAGATGTAAGCCAAGTCCCCAACTCCCCGCCGACCCACTGCTGAGCCGCATTTAATGTCTGGTTCAAATCAATATCATAAATGTTGATTTTCACACTGTTTAATTTTACCGCTATATTGGGATTGGAGCCGGTATCTTCCGCGGTTCCTGAAATCGTAGAAAGTGCGTTAATTGTCAAACCGTTCGGTGCCGCCGGAAAAGTTGTTGTAGAGATTGGTGCTTGTGTATCATATGTAAATGTTTTTGTATTTTCCGACTCAACATTCCCGTTTTGCGCCTCGTTTTCATCCCACGAATTATCATGACCTTTATATTTGATTATGTATGTCTTGTCATTTGACCAGGAGGCGGAAGTTGTCCAGACGCCGGCAGAATAGAAATTTCCCTGACTCGGCGACGAAGAATACCAAACAGCACTACCCGCCCAGCCGGTCCACGGCGACCAGTAATTAGCACCCTCTATAATTTGAACATCAACTTTTTTCACACCCGACTGATTGGGAATTCCGTTATCCCCTGCCTGACCGGAAATAGAAGGCAGGGTTGAGTAGCCATTCCCGTTAGTTACATTTGTGATTGTTGTCGTTGGCGCGGCGAAGTCGTAATAGAGATATTTTATCGCGCAGTTTGAATCCGTTGTCATATTTCCCGCAACATCATTTGAACGGACGGAAATTTTGTAATAATGACCTGAAGCAAAATTAACCGCACCCGTTGACCATGTTACATTTGTTCCGTCAGCGAAATACTCAACCGGCGTTGATGAAAGTGTAATCCAAAAGGTTGTGTTATCACCTGAAAACCACGAACTACCCGTCCACCAAGTCGTACCGAGCGTTAAATCACGAACTGCATAATGGACCTCTTTTATTTTTGACGTGGCGGGGGTGCCGGGGTCGGTCGCATTGCCGGTAATACTCAATAATGAATTTCTGTAGAGTCCGCCGGTTGAGGGCTTCCCGATAGTAACTGTCGGCGGGGCGGTATCCCGTTTGAATGTCTGGGTGGAATAATTCGTTCCCCAGTTGAGTGCTTTGTCTTTTGCCTTCGCTGTTACTTCATATACCCTGTCTGATGTCCATGTCGGAACCGTCGCGCGCCACCAGCCGGTTGAATCTGCAGAAAGTGTGGTTGTAAGCCAGTATGCATTGTGCGTGTTATCCTCTATCCATGTTTCACCTGTGCCTGTCCAGTATGTCGCATTGCCCTGGACCGTATCCCTCACCCTTATATTTACTTCGGCAATTCCGGTAGCGAAAGAACCGCCGGCGGGCAAAGAGTCGGAACAATCGCCGCGAATTATTGATATCGCCGTTTCAGGCGTAGATGTCGGATATGTGATTGTTGAGCGAACCGGTATTGTCAGGTCAAAGAAAAATGTTGTTAAATTTTTAAGCGGGCCGGTGATAATTTCCTCATTCGCCGCCTCATCAAGCGCCTTTGTCAATATCTCATATCTATAGCCGTCTGTAGTTTTGTTTATAAGTGCGGAATAATTCCAACTGCCGGCCGCAGGCGTCACACTATCCCAGTTACCTAAAGGAGAATAAATATCATTTGTATCTGAAGCAAAATCACTGCTGCCCACCTGCCAGGTCTTTCCGTCATTTCTTCTTATCTTTATACTGACGGATGTTGCATCGGAATCAACACTGCCGCTTATTGATTGTGTGAATGTATTCAAGTATGCAGGTGATGTTGCCGGATAACCAACCGTAGAAACCGGCTTGTCGGTATCATATGTAAATGTGGAAACATTAACTGCTGAATATAGCCCCGGTGATGGCAATGTCGCATCTTTTACCCTCACCCTTATTCGGTACTGGTTCGCCGTTGTCCAATCGCTGTTTTTCATCGTATAGTTCCAGGTGCCGGAAGAATAACCGATAAAAGTTGAAGTTGATACCCATTGATTTGGGAGTTCGCCGGCATCCCACCATCCGCCTGCGTTCCAGGTTGCTTTACCGCCGGTCAGGTTGACTATATTTAACTCCGCCGTTCCGGAAGTTGCCATCTTACCCGCGGGATTGTCCTTATCACCGTTATCAACGCAAGTACCGGAAATTGTGGTCATTGAATTGAATTTCCCCGCATTACCTAACGGCATTGTCGTTAAAACCTTCGGCGCCTGGTTATCCCATGTGAAGTTTATTGAAGATATTGATACCTCTTCATTTCCCAGGTTCGTTGCGGTATCATTTGCCGAAGGTCTAGCTTTATCGGTTGCCTTTACTTTTATTTTGTATGTTGAATCGTCAATAAAATCGGCGCACGCAGCAAGCGCTGCGGTACTCCACACCGGGGGAGCAGAATAATCTCCGACCGTTATCCAGTTGACACTTCCGGATGCCTGCATCGTACCTGAAGATGCCCATCTAAAATAAAACTTGCTGTCGTCGGAGTTTGAAATCTGTATCTTTATTCCGCCGTCGGATAAATCGGCGACACCGGAATTATTAATTGCTCCTGTGTCTGTTGCGGTGCCGGATATTGTCAATAATGTTGAATACCTCAAACCCTCTGATTGACTGAGTATTACCGAATCCGGCTCGGTTGATTCATACCAGAACCGTTTCACGGTATCCGTTGAACCTGCACCGGGATACTGAACATATGCCCCGGAATTCGCCGTCCAGTTGGTGGCAGTATCCATTGCCCACACGCGAACCTCATATTTATGTCCCGAAACCATCGTTGATGCACCGACGGAATAATTCCATGTGATTGTTTCAGGCGGCGCGCCGGTCGTTTTACCGCAGACCACCCTGGTTGAGCCGTTATCAACACCTTGAAGCCACTGCGAACCCGACCAGAAACTTGTCCCCCATGTTAAATCCCTTAAAGTCATTTCAACTTTAGAATGAGTGCGGTTGTCGGAAGAAGAACCGGAAAACGTCAGAATATCCTTTCTCGCTATTCCTTCGTTATCAAGATTAGGTATTGTGAATTTAAGATTGGTCGGCGCTTTGTCATCAACTATGAATGTACATGATGACTTAACCGCTTCCGGGCTTGTTTCAAAAACGGTTTGCTCGTTTGCAGGCGACGCTTTGTCTGCCGCCTTCACCGTTAAATAATACCACTCGCTAAGAGTAGCATTACCGGTGCCATACCGATATACCCAAGACGAGCCATATACCTCGCTATTATTCCATATCTCACCGCCCCAGGAACCGTTAGCACCGGAAGCGGCATTCCAGAACAGTCCGTCCACCTTTCGCTGTAACTTTATCTTTATAGTATCCGTCCCTGCTAAATCATCCCAGCCGCTGCCGTAAAATACAGGCCAACCGGTCGCCTCTTTGTCATTCTCAGGAAAAACTATTGTCGCAGATGCCTTCTGGTTGTCATACCAGAATGTCCGCTTTACTGCCTGTGCTTCAACATTTCCTGCTATATCTTCCGCCCAGGTTGTAATTTGATAAGAAGTACCGGCTGTAAGATTTGAGTTGGTTATGGCATTATAACTCCAGTTGTCAGGATTAGTGCCGCCGCCGTCATTAGTCGTGACATAGTTCGGGTTATCGCCGGAAGCCCAATCGGTGTTGAGCCATGTCTTGTCATCAGTCATTCTTTTCACCTTTATTTGTATCCCCGGCGAAAGTTTTGTGTCAAAAGAAGATGCGCCGGTAAGCGTTCCTAAATCGGATATGTATGTTGCCGCCGGATTTGTAACCGTGGTTACAGGGTTTGTCTTATCCCACACAAAAGTCCGGGAAGTAATATTTACCGTCTGGGCATTTGCAGGATTAGAAGCATCCCACGCTTTCGCTATTATCTGATATACATCATTATTAGTTGAACCGACCACGGAATAATTATAAGTCCAAGAACCCGGATAAACACCGTAAAAGAGCGTATCAACCCATGGCCAGTTGTTCTCGTCAGCCGGAGTTGCTATCCATGAATAATCCGACTGCATCATCTTGTTTTGGGTTACATCTTTTATATTGAGTTTTACGCCGTTTGAATTTATTTTGCCGGTGCCGGTGTCGTCATCCGCAGTTCCTGAAACGGTTGCGAGCGAGTTTAGTCGTCCCGAACCGCCGGGAGGGGCTTCCGTCAGGGTAGGTTTTTCTATCTTTGATAAAGGTGCTTCTGTATCCCATCTGAATCGGCTGTCATAATATGATTTGTCCGCCTCCGTATTTCCGGAACCGGACGCTTCGCCGATTGAGGCAACCGCATTATCTATCGCTTTTGCTCTCAAACGATATGTTGAGCCGCTATTAAATGCTTGGGTGCTGTAAAATAAACCTTTCCAGGGACTCCAGGCGCCGGATATTGATTCACCATCATTATAATACAGTCCTGTTTCCCAGGTTCCTGATGAAACAGACCAGATGCGGAACGATTGGGTATCGCCGTCATTTGATAAACACCATTTTACTTTACCCACACCGCTGGCACCTGATGAAGGATTGTCAACGGATGTTCCGGAAATTGTTGCTAATACAGGGTCTGTAAGCATTGATATTATTCCGCCTGACGGAACCGTAATAGTTGATGCCGGGACTGAACTATCATACCAGAACTGCTTGACCGTATCCGTACCACCCTTAACATAAGCACCATATTCGGCAAGCCAGTTACCGGCATTGTCCCGTGCATAAACGCGGGTCTCGTATTTGTGCCCGCTGGTCATCGCCGATGTGCAATCATACCACCAGTTTATCTCTGTTCCTGAACCGCTTCTTTCACAGACAACTTTTGTAGAGCCGTTAACTGCTCCCTGAAGCCATTGCGAACCGTCCCAAAAAGTCGTGGCACTTGTCAACCCGTTATAGGTCAACCACTGAAGCGTCGCCTGAACCAAATAATGCGAGCGAGTATCATAAGATGTTCCTGAAATTGTTGTCAAGTCCTTTCTGGCAATTGAATCATCATCGGACTTCGGTCTCATTATAATCGTCGGTCCTGTAAATGAAGTATCCGCTATAAACCTGTTGGATGATGTACCAACCGCATAACTTGTTTGAGTATTTATAGGAGTAGCGCCGTCATATCCCTTTGAGGTGAGCCAATACCAATCGTTGAGCGAAGCGCCGGAATATATGTATGTCCAAGTTGAAACACCAATTGATGCATTGTAGCCGAGACCCGCAGTAACCCAGTTATCATTTGTATCCCAAACAGAACCATTCCATGATTTCCCGCCATCCGTTGTAAAATCATCCTGAATTTTTATCCGGACCTGTGAAACGCCTGAAAGATTGTCCGAAGCGGTCCCGGACAGTGTCGGAAGACCCGTTGTCTCACCGTTGCTGAGCGGATATTCTATTTTTGTTGTCGGCGCGGTCGTATCATACCAGAATATCGGATGCGTATTTTCATTTTCTATATTATCCGCCTGGTCAGTCGCAAATGTATATATCTGGTATGACGTACCAGGGGTAAGTGCTACGGGTGTACCGGGATTGTATACCCATATACCGCTTGATGAATATACCTCAACTGAACTTGCATTGTTATATCCGGCACCATCCCATGCACTACCACCCCATAAAGCATTATCCGAGAGGCGTTTGATTTTTATCTGTACTCCTGAAATCACCGGATTTGTGTCAGCCGAAGAAGTGCCGGAAATAGTGCCTAATTGAGAAATATAAGTTGCGCCGGGGTTTGTCACTTCCGAAACCGGTTTGACTTTATCATACCAGAATTTTGTTGAATAAATTACCGAATATGTTCCCGCTTCGTCTCTTGATTGTATTCTTAACTGGTATCTACTCGGCGGTGAAGGGGTTGATGCATTCAGCACATATTGATATGTGTAATTCCAGGTGCCGCTTGATACCTGCCCGCCGCCACCGGAATAGCCGCCTACAAATGTATTTGTAGCGAGCCATAAACCATCATCCGAACCGGCATTCCATCCGGTGCCATTCCATGTTACTTGAGCGCCGACCTCGCCTGTATTCTGTATGTTTATTTCTATAGGACCTGATGTATTTATCCTTATACCATCCTGACAGGTGCCTGATATAGTAGGCAGAGAACTGAGCCGTGTTTTGCTTGCTGCGGGCGTAACAAGTTTTATCAACGGCGGGGTATTGTCATATGTAAATGTCGCTTCGTAGTTCGGGTCTTCGTACTGTCCGCCGCCTGTTTCATTCTGGTTGACGGAGCCGTCATATGCCCTGCTTCTTATCCAGTATTTACTGCCGGAAGTCCACGGTGCCGTAGTTTTCCATATACCGGCGGCGTAAATATTACCATCTGACGGTGAAGAAGAATACCATACGCCGACACCGCCCCAACTACCTGTCCAGGGACTCCAGTATTGGGCGCCGTCATATATCTGGACTTCAACTTTTTGGATACCTGCCTGAACCGATGGGTTATCGCCGGCACGACCTGTAATTTCAGGAAGTGAAGCCACTATACTTCCCGGCGTTGGAGTTATTACGGTCGTAGTCGGCTGCGAAACATCATAATAGAAATAGCGGGTAGGCGGCACTGCCTCGCCGTTGCCGGGCGCATCATAAGCCTTTACAGTCATTTCATACCGACGCCCTGTTGTAAAAGGATTTACTGCTGAAACATCATACTGCCAGGTCACAGGTGTTGCAGCATAATTCTTTGTCGTTACTGTTGATGTCTGTATCCAGGTATTATTAGAACCCTGCCAATAAGTTGAGCCAAGTGTCATATCCCGGATTGTGATATCTACTCGTGTGATATTGGAGGTGTTGGCGGAATCCTGTGACTGTCCGGAAAGTGTTGTTAGTTGGTTAAAAAAGATATTGTTTGCTGATGGTCTGAGTATTGTTGACTGCGTCGGTGATGTCTGGTCCTGCTTGAACCCGTTTGTTGAATACACAATAGACCAGTTACCTGAATTATCTTTACATTTTGCGATTACTTCGTAAAGTTTGTCATCGGTGAAGGACGGCATTACATAGCCCGCAAGTGGATACACCCAGTTATTACCACTCGCTTCAGTCGGCAGCCATGTCTCAGTAGGTGTCCATCCACCAACAAGCGTGCCGCTCCAGTATGTTGTGTTTGAATAAAGTTGAGTTGCCACTATTTTTATCTTTACCTCAACAATACCGCTTGCTACACGATTTGCAGCAGGCACAGTGTCGCCCGCATTAACGGTAATTGCAGGCAGCGATGTTACAACTTCGTTCTGTGCGGGCTTTGTGATGGTCTGTGTAGGTCTTGTTATATCGTAATAAAATACATAGTCCGGCTTGGCTGCTGTGGATTCAATATTAGTAGCAACATCAGTTCCCCAGCAGAGTATCCCGTAAGTTGCGCCATCAGTAAGGTCTTTTGTAGAAATATTCACATAGTACCAGTTGTTGCCGCCGTATCCGGTTACTGTTTTTGTGTTGACGTCAACATTAAAAACAGTCCCTTCCCAAGTGTACATATCATAATACCGTCTTGTCCTTAACTGAATATACTGATAATCCGTCTGCAGTGCGGTGCCTTCTATTTGTGATGCATATGTATTATTTATGTATGTAGGCGGCTTGGTATTGGTAACTGCTGTCTCCGGTGCTGTGGTATCAAAAGTATATGTTCTTGTTGAATAAAGGGTTGTATAATTACTCGCTCTGTCTTTTGACTTTGTTCTTAACGAATATATAGCGTTATTTGCGAACTTACCGGAAGCAAATGCTTTTGTCCAGGTTGATGAAGTAGCCCATACCTCTATTGACGGCGCACACCAGTCAGCATTAGCCCAGTCGGCATTCGCGAAATCAAACCAATCGTTAGTGCCTGATTTCCAGTATCTTGCATTCGCTTCAAGCCGGTTTTCAATCAACTGGAACTCTATGGAGCCGGTCTGTGCCATAGCAACCGCATCTTTTGAGTAGCCGTTGAATGTCATCGGGTTGTTATTCAGCCGTGAATTACCCGCGGCGGGAAAAACAATATCATTCTCATATGGCAGAACATTGTCAAAAGTAAAAGAAGAGCGATTGACCGACCAGACGCCCGGCGAATAGTTCTCGGTGTTGGAGAACGCACTACCGGGCCCGCCTTCGGCAGCATCAAATTTGTATGTGTTATCATATGCCCTTGAACGGACAATATAAGAACCGCCGCTGTCAAACGGCTGTGTTGATAATACCGTAACCTCCCAGGGCGAGGTCACTGCTCCGGCGTCAAGCCAACTCGTGAACCCTGCGTCTGTCTCAAATGTCCCTGTTGTCGCCGATACGCCGTATGTCAATGCCGTATTGTCGTTTATTGTTTTTGAAATACGAACCTGGACTTTTGCAACCGTATTCGCAGGACCGCTTCCGTAATTTTCAACAGAGGTCCCTCCGATTGAACTCATTGACGGCAGATAACCAAACGGCGAAAACGAGGTTATTGTTGTTGACGGTTTATCCACTTCCCACCAGAAGCATTTCACAGAAGGTGTTGAATTAGCAACATAGTTGAGACCGCGGTAGGCGGTAGGATTATCCTGCCAGTTTCCCGCACTGTCTTTCGCCCACGCAAATACCTCGTATTTATGCCCGCTGGTTAACGCACCGCCCGGCATCACATAACCCCATTTCGCAGGTGTAAATGCGGTATCAAGAGAGCAGACAACATATGTTGAAGGAGTTGCTACAGAACCCTCTACCCACTGGCTGTTCCCGGGCGACCAGAAACTGGTTGTGCCATTACCGATTGAACGATTAAGTATTGCTAACCGCACTTCTGCTACTTTGGCTGGGCTACCTGTAGGCGAATCCTCAGCGGTCCCTGATATAGTTGCTAAAGGTGCGGTTCTTGCTAATGACTCTGCATCACTTTTCGGAATAGTTATGTATGTTTGCGGTTTAGCAGCATCAACAGAAAATGAAACGCTTGAACGATAAACCCCGGTTTCCGTAAACTGTGTTTGAATATTGCCTGCATTATCCACAACCCGGCTGAACATATGATAGTTGCCGGTTGGAAGACCAACAGGGCCTTTTAATGACCATGTTCCCTTATTAACCGCATAACTTGAATCTGCCTGGTTTATTGTTGATGGCCATCTATCTTCAGGAAGCGTAGCGACCCATGAGCCATCATCCTGCCAATATGTACCGTCTGCTTTTTTCAACAGTTTTACTTCAACCTTCGTACCAAGCGAAACTTTTTTAGTTGAATTTTCGGCAGAAATAGTATCGGTAGCATCACCAATGAAATACGGGCTTGAGATACTCTCCCAGGAAGGTCCACTGGGATAAGTTACCGTAGAAATACCCGGATTTGGGTCATAGTAAAAAGTTGTCATCTGATAGAGTGCAATGGCTGTTCTGTTACCGGTTTTATCCTGTCCTCTTGCTGTTACCTGATATGACGAACCTTCAACACTCCACGGCATCGCAAACCTGCTTTTCCCCCACACACCTTTCAGTTTTGATTCGCTGATTGATGTGCTCCAGGAACCAGCAGATTCTGTAGAAAGCCATACAGTTGCTGACTCTCCGTTTGGTTCAACAAAAGCACCGTTGTAATAAGAAGTCCCGCCGTTTAAATGCGCTAACCGTATTTGAATACCATCAAAATTCGGCGAAAACGAGCCGTAAATTGAATCATCCCATGCGGTTCCTGAAATGGTAGGTAATATATCATATGTGCTTACCCATTGATTGTTTGTTGGCAATGTGCAAATTGCAGAAGGCGAAGAGCGGTCAACAATAAGGTTTCTGTCAAAAGTCAGGACATTATCTGCAAAATCGGTTATTTTACATCTTACTATATGCTGCATATTGCTCATCCACTGATTGTTGAAATTATAATTCCATACAAACTGCCCTGTTGTTAAAGGCGGAAGTGTTACGGAAGTGTATTCTGCAAGACCTTCATCCCAGCCGCCATCACCAGGACCGTTGCCGCCCGCTGCAAAATCCCACCAGTTTGAATCTACCGCTTTAATCGCAATTTCTAATGATTTTATGCCGAATCTGCCTAATTCGCCGCCATCTACTGAAGTGCCTGAAATCGTAGAAAGTGATTTGTAATAACTGCCCTCCGGCGGTGTAATAATAGCGCCTTTCGGGTTTGTTTTATCAGAAACCAAATAAAACGCATAATCACCGCCTGCCTCGCCGGTTGTAACATCAGCCCAGCCCGCATCAGAAAACGGGTCGCCAGCCAGACGGGTCTGCCCTTTACCATCAGTATTGCCTTCAAAAGTCAATGACAGGTTATTTGTAATCCCGCCATATTGTTCATTACCGCCTATGAACTGAACATAATAATCATTTGCTTCACCGGGTGCATGAAACACAATAGCATAATTCTGGTTTGCATCAAGTGTTACGGATGGCACAAAATATGACTCAATCCAGTTCATATTAGTAGTAACAGGAACATCTGCAGCATTAAAAGTAGCGGTTGCAATTGCTACAAATGTCCCTGCCTGCCTGTTATAAAGAACCGCTTTTAATGGTTGCGTGGGTGCGGTAGCACTTTTGGAAAGATAAAGCCCGATAGCATCCGCCTTAAAATCACAAGTTGATACTTTTATCAGTTGTCTTTTGAATCCTCCTGAACCATCATCCACTATTGAAGTATTTAATGTATCCTCAACCATATTTGAAATAGTTCCGCCATCTCCTGATTTTATAGCGATACAGGGCGTTAAAGATGCTGCATTTGTATAAGCATCATTATTATCAGCGGTCATATTGTAAGCACACATCATCTGGTCATCATAAAGTTTAAGATTGTTTGTATTTAACCCGTATTGCTGCCAGTATTTATATGTATTCTGTCCTTCGGCAACATAACCCTGTATGTAAGCTTCACCTGCTGTACCGCCCGGTCTGGAAGAAACAACTATCCAGTAGACCTCGCCGCCTTTAATCCATGCGGACCCACCGGCAAGTGGACCGGTTACTCTCCATACACCTGAGGTTGCACCGGTACCATCGTCATTAAAATAACCGATACAACCCGTTGTCAGACCATCAGTCCCAACCCCTATAAGTGAGAAATTGAGTGGTGAAGAGCCATCTGCAACACCTGATGTAATATATACCCTGTAACCCATGGCAGAGATAGTTGTATCACCGAAATAGAGACCGATCTCTGATATTGTCATATTATTAGGTGCTCTGAAACGAACACCAACCGCAATAGACGGTTCACCGGAACCGATACCCCTGGCAGCAAGTAATGTCATATTATTCTGGTCGGTATTGGCATTATCATCAACCATTCCATTGCCTGTAACAGTAGGGTCAGGACCCTGAAAATTTCCCCATTTTATATCATCCGCATAAACCTTTGTAGCGGTCTGATTTATCAGACAAATAAACATTAAAAGAAATACGGGGAGAAATACGGGGACGGTTCTTAATTTCCATAAACCAATTTTTCCCTTGACAAAATTTGTTGCTTTTGGTATAATGTCACTTATGAAATTTAACAGACGGCAGAAAGACGGTTTAGCAAAAGTTTTTCTTAATCTGGCGCAGGTGGACGCAATAACACTAATCATCGGCAATATTGCGCTTGCAGATAAATTTTCATGGTTAATGGCTATTACCGGTGGGATTTTGTTTGTATTGTTCTTGAGCATAGGCGCAGCTTTTAACGGAGGTGATTGATAATGGATAAACTCACATTTATTTTTTTGTTTTTTAGTGTTGTTGTTTTGGTTTTTGGCGCTCTCCTTTTTTACTCCGACCGGAAAGAAAAACACTCTCCTAAAAAGGTGTAAAACCCGCCTGTAAACGATTTTTACTAAAGATTGCCACGGGCTTCGCCCTCGCAATAACAACAATCGCTTAATCGCTGAATTTTTATTTAATAACCAGTTGGGTATTATTTTCATTTTTTCCGTCGGGACTCCGAACGCATGCACGCACGCACGCGCGCGAAAAAATATCAGTCCACAAGAAATAGCCCGTGTGCATAAAAGCACAGACCATTTATTCTAAACTGATAGCCGGGTTAAAAAATTAAAGACGGAGATTGTGGAAACGATAGTAAAGTCGGTGAGAAAGTGAGAAAGTGAGAAAGTGAGAAAGTGTAAAACAACAAACTACCGGTAAAATCAAACCCAATAGCAATAGAAATATTTTTTCAAAATAGCGTTTGAGAGCGGTGAAAACGGCAACTAAAGAGGGGATAGGGTAGACGGTAGACGGTAGGCGGAGATAGTGTCTGGCAATTGTGAATAATTTTTGTATCGCGTTTGAAACAATGATTTGAGAGTGAACCGGTGTGTTGAATGTAAGGGTGATTAGGGATGTTAAAAAAAGTGTCCGCAAATTGTAGTCGCCTGATTTATCAGGCGTTTGCCCAATGAATTGGGCGACTACATTGTTTTTGACATCCCTTTCATCAAGCCCTTTGTCCCAACTCTGAATTGCCTGTTTTATCTCATCGGGACAGTTGGGGTTGATTGTATTTCCGAAAGCAAAAGAAATCCCTAACCCCACTATCAGAGCGGAAAAAATTATTGTGATGATTGCGATTTTCCTGTTCAACATTTTTCCTTTCATATTCGTGGGTCGGCTAAAGAAAGCCGACTTCCCGGTAATGTCATGTTGAGCGACAGCGAAACATTCCGCTCAACTGCAAAACCCCAGAACTGCCGAGAACTCGGCTTCCCTCAATGTGTCATTTTTCGGCAGTCCAGCCTCCCGATTTTTCGGGACTTCGACTTTGCGCCTGCCGATTATTACACCGGCATTTGCTATTTTCGTTTCCGCTACTTAAGTATATCAAAAGCGATATAATTAAGCGCCCCAGCAATTTCATCGCTTCGGCACTATAATTATAAACAATTTTTGCATTTTTGTCAAGTACTATTTTTACACATCAAAAAATAAAATTCCGGAGCGAACGATTTACCGTCTGAAAATTACCGTGCCGGTACTCTTTTTATTCTTTTGTATTTTTGGATAAAATTTTTTACTTACACCGCTTCAACAGATTTTACTTCGGGAACTTCCTCTTTTATCGCCTTCTCAATTCCGTTTTTCAATGTCATTGATGCCATGGGACAACCGGCACAGGCAAGCAGAAGTTTTACTTTTACAACTCCGTCGGGCGTGACATCAATAAGTTTTACATCACCGCCGTCTCTCTTTAAAAACGGTCTGATTTTTTCCAGTGCCTTTTCAACTTTCTCTTTCATAAAACCTCCCATTTAAAAGTTAAGGGTTAGAATTAAAACTTAAAATTACAAAATCTTCAAAATTAGAAATAACAATTCCCGACTGTAAATCCAAACCTATTCAACTGGTTTCGCAACTACGAAAGTAGTTGAATGCCTCTTATAAAAGTATAACATATTTTTTGAATTTGTCAACTCCTGTTTAGAAGTATCGTAGCACGATGTGCCACTTCTAACGGGGTCAAGCGATTTCATTCGTCAACAGGTAAAATAAATACATCTTCCAGAATCATTTTGTCATCGCCGTACTGTATTTGCGAAACTCTTGCCGATGATATAAGATTATATCTCTGATAATACTCATTTCTTAATTTGTAATACTTTTTTCTGTCGCCTTTCTCACGGTGAACTGCGGCAAGATTGCCTAAATAATCTATAAAATTCGGTCGTAATTGAACGGCTTTTTCAAAGTAAAAAATCGCTTTATCTAAATCTCCTTTCATCCAGAAGATAAAACCGAGATTGTTTATAAATTTTGCGTCTTTTGGGTTTTTTTCAACCTCATTTTTATAATAATTTTCGGCGGTTGAAATCACAACAATATACGAACTTAATATTTTTGCTACTTTATATCTTCTTTCGTATTCGGCGGCTAAACCCCGCCCTTTCTGAAAAGCCCTTGAGAAAGGGCTGGGTAAATTGTTTCCGGTTTTTTTATATTCTTCCGAGAGATATTTATATGACAGATAATTATTCGGATTTTCTTCCAAAATCTTTTTATATTCCAAAATTGCCTGCTCGTTTTTATTTTCAGACGATAAAAGTTGCCCGAGTTTCAGCCGCGCATCCGTAAATCCCGGGTTCAATTCAATTGATTTTTCCAGAAATTTTTTATCTCCCGTTAAAAATCCCAGCAAATAGTTAAAGTAATAATCGCCGGGAATTTTTTTCGAAAGTTTTTTATAATCGTCTAACTTTATATCATACAAAAGCCATGAATATCCTATATTGCCGACGGGTTCAAAATTTTTAAGCCATCTGTGTTTTTCTTCAATGGAAAAAACGTCCTGCAAATTATTTACATTTATAAGAATTTTCCCGACAGTCGGCTCAACTGGGTTTAATTTTACTTCCGGATTTTTTTTGAGATATTTAAGCACCAGAAATCTGTCTTGCCCCCAGTCAATGTTTGAATCGGCAAGGTATTTATAACCGTTTTTTGGACCGCCTATCAACTGATTAAAATAAGCAATATAATGCGGATGAATTAAAATACTCTCAACGGCAAACCATCCTAATAAAAACCATAAGCCGACGGTAAAAACCTTTTTTCTTATGTTGATTAAATCACTGACATAAATGAACAGAAACGGGAAAATAGGTATTAGATATCGCAGCCCGGGATTGCTGTTTGTGAATAAAACAAAGGGAAGCGTAAGTATTAAAATGGCAACTGCCAAATTGATTTTTTCTTTCGGTTTATAAAAGATTGCAACCAACAACAATATCAAAAACGGTATCGGAACTTTTATCAAAAATGCGACAATAAAATAATACCACCAACCTTTTATGCTTCTAACACCTCGCAGAAATGTGGGATGTCCCGCTTCGGAAATGTGTTTCTGTATGTCAAAACCATAGACGAACGGGGCGGGAACCGGAAGCGGAATTTCTGACAAAACAGGTATTTCCGACAATTTTGAAAAAAATTTGCTTTCAAACGAAAAATCGGTTAGCGGCTTAAAACTTCCCGTAAATTTATAGCCCAAATTTAGAACAAAAAGTCCGACGGCACAGACAACAAAAAACTGTTTTACAAAATGTTTGATTTCAAGTTTTTCAAAAATTATTTTTTTCAGCCCGAGTAAAATATAAATCGGAACCAGAAAAATACCTGTGTATTTTGAAAGAAGTGCAAAGCCGAAAATCAAC
The DNA here is from genome assembly GCA_041658185.1 of Elusimicrobiota bacterium. GTDB lineage: Bacteria > Elusimicrobiota > UBA8919 > UBA8919 > UBA8919 > UBA8919. The sequence goes on along the minus strand of JBBAAR010000002.1, from coordinate 5,052 downwards.
CCCGCAAAAACAGATTTTTTGCCGAAGAAGTCCTTCGTTTTTTCAAGTGATTTTTCGTAAGTGTAAAATCCCAAAAATATAAAAAAGGCAACCAAAATATCAGGCACGACAAAACAGGAAAATGCAATTATATTCGGGCAGAATGTGAAAAGAAAAAGCGCAACAAGTCCCGACGGTGTCCCAAATTTTTCTTCGGCATATTTGAAAACAAAAAATCCGAAAAGAGCGGCAAAAACAGCCATAATCAGCCGCGCATAAAAAATTTGTTCGTCGGTGTTTTTGAAAAACCTGTTTTTCAGAAGATACCCGTGAATATAATACGAAAGCGGCGGATGAAAAACGGACGCCTCTACAACCCAGCCGGCGCCTTTGCTTAAATACTCGCCCGCTTTGAGGCATTTCAGTTCATCGTAAGTATCGCTTTTTATTTTTATTGTTGAGAAAATGCGCAGGTAGAAAATCAGAATAAGTAAAGGAACCAAAAAATAGGGAAGTTTTTTATACATTAGGACTTTTCAGATGATAATCGGTTTCTTTCTGGAAGTTGTGCCCGGCCCTTAAAATTGTTTTTTCATCAAACGGTTTTCCTAAAAGTTGAAGTCCAATCGGCAACCCTTTCGACGAAAAACCGCAGGGCAAAGAGATTCCACAGATTCCGGCAAGGTTGCAGGAAATAGTAAAAATATCTGAGAGATACATCTGTAAAGGGTCGGATATTTTCTCGCCTATTTTGAATGCCGGTGAAGGCGTTGTCGGCGTCAGAATTACATCAACATTTTTGAAAGCAGTGTCAAAATCATTTTTTATAAGTGTTCGAACTTTTTGTGCTTTAAGATAATAAGCGTCGTAATAACCCGACGAAAGCGCGTAAGTTCCGAGCATTATCCTTCTTTTTACTTCGCTTCCGAAACCGAGTGCCCGGGTTTTTTCATACATTTCAATAAGCGAATCCGAAGCCGCGCGGAAGCCGTATTTTACGCCGTCGTATCTTGCAAGATTTGCGGATGCTTCCGATGGTGCAATTATGTAATAAACGCTGACGGCGTATTTTGTATTCGGAAGCGATATTTCTTTTATTTTTGCGCCCGCTTTTTCAAAAATTTTTACGGAATCATAAACGGATTTTTCAACCTCTTTGTCCATACCGTCAATAAAATACTCCTTCGGAAGTCCGATTGTTAATCCTTTAATGTCTTTTTCAATTTCTGAAAGATAATTTTCAACTGGGATTCTTACGGATGTTGAGTCCTTTTCATCGTAGCCGGAAATCACTTGTAAAATAAGTGATGCATCTTTTACCGTTTTCGCAAAAGGACCGATTTGGTCTAATGATGATGCAAAAGCGACAAGCCCATATCTTGAAACCCTTCCGTAAGTTGGTTTTAATCCGACACATCCGCAAAGAGAAGCGGGCTGTCTGATAGAACCGCCGGTATCAGAGCCGAGCGATACTGTGGACATATTGGCTACAACGCAGGCGGCGCTTCCGCCCGACGAACCACCAGGAATTCTTTCTAAATCCCAAGGATTTTTAGTGGCAAAAAATGCTGAGTTTTCGCAAGATGAACCCATTGCGAACTCGTCCATATTTGTCTTGCCGATAAAAATTGCATCCTCTTTTTCAAGTTTTTCTATGACCGTTGCATTATAAGGTGCGATATAATTTTCAAGAATTTTTGAGGAACAGGTTGTTTTCTCACCTTTGATGCACATATTATCTTTTATGGCAATAGGAAGACCGGCAAGAATACCCACAGGTTCATTTTTTTTGATTTTTCCGTCTATTTCATCCGCTTTTTTAAGTGATTTTTCGGCAAAAACGGAATTGAAGGCATTGATTTTTCCGTCAAGTTTTTCAATCTTTTTAAGAAAATGTTCCGCAACTTCCTTCGCGGAAATTTCCCGTTTTTTTATTTTTTCTGTAATTTCGCAGGCAGTTAAATTGCTGAATTCCATACAAGTTTTACCGAGTGAGAAATACTACATTTGTATTACTTTCTCGTCGGTGATTTTTTCTTACATTAAACTTCTATCGTCTGTAAAGTATAACATTTGTTATACTTATTCTATCACTTTTTTGACTTTGAAAAACCTATCCTCTTTTTCAGGAGCATTAGAAAGTATATCGGAGGTCAATCCGGATTTTTGCATTTCATCTTCGCGAAAGACATTTTTTATGACAACCGCATGTGAGGTCGGCGGGACACCTTCGGTATCTAATTTGTTAAGTTCGTCTATATGCTCCAAAATCGCATTCAACTGCCCGGCAAATTTCTTCTTTTCATCAACCGTTAACGAAAGCCGTGCAAGTTTTGCGACATATTCAACATCTTTTATTGTAATCTTCATATTTTTTCCAAATTGGCGTATTTTACCAGAAGTTTTTTCCAGAATCCGGCGTCAAACTGAACAATAACTTTTAAGTCGTCAGCAGCGCCGCTTACCTCTAAAATTTTTCCCTCTCCGAACTCCGAATGTTTTATCCGCATACCTCTGTAAAAATGACCTGCTTTACCGTCGACAACACTCAATTGCACGGTATCCTGTCCGGGACCAATCAGAGTTTCATCTCTGAAAACCGGGCCGGAACACTCTTTTTTAAGTCCTGCTTCTTTCACAAATCTTGAAGGGATACACCAGCGCAACTGTCCGTAGACCCTTCGCTGCGAAGCACCCGAAAGATAAAGATGTTCTTTTGCGCGGGTCATCCCTACATAACACAGGCGGCGTTCTTCCTCAAGTTCTTCCAGAGAATAAGCGGAATTACCGACCGGGAAAAGTCCTTCCTCAAGACCGGTGATAAAAACACACGGAAATTCAAGTCCTTTGGCAAGATGAAGCGTAATTAAGGTAACAAAATCTTTTTTTTCGTCCCAAACATCCACGTCGGAAACAAGGGCAATATTTTCAATAAATGCCGCCAACCTTTTATCACGGGAGTTCTGTTCAAAATCCACAATTGCCGACACAAGTTCCTGAATATTTTCAATACGACCGCGGGATTCAATGTCGTTCTGTGCCTCTAAAAGTTGAATGTATCCGGTTTCATCAATTACTATTTTTGCAATTTCCGAGGCGTCCATATTTTCTTTTTCTGCGAGCATTGAATCAACAAGTTTGATAAGTTTTTCCGCTTTCGGAAGGAGACCGTCTTTATACATTTCTTTTGCCGACTCGTAAAGCGTCAAATTTTTCCCGGAGTTAACGGCATTATTCTCTATTGATGAAAACGTAACTTTTCCTATGCCTCTCGCCGGCGTATTGATTATTCTTTTGAAACCGATGTTGTCGGAAGGATTATTAATTAACTTCAAATAGCCGAGGATATCCTTTACTTCCGCCCGTTCATAAAATCGCTGGCTGCCGACGACAACAAAAGGCATTCCGTAGCGGGTAAGCGTTTCTTCAAAAAGCCTGGATTGCGCATTTGTCCTGTAAAAAACTGCAAAATCCGAAAGCGATTTTCCTTCCGTAGAAATTTGTGATTTTATTTTTTCTGCGACAGAGCGGGCTTCTGCGAATTCATCCGCAAACTCCGAATAAATAACGTCCAACCCCTGCGGCTTATTTGTCCATAACTGTTTCGGCTTCCTGTGATGATTGAAAGAAATCAGTTTCCCCGCCGTTTCAAGTATATTTTTGGAAGAACGGTAATTTTGTTCAAGATACACAACCGTCGTTTTAGGATAATCCCTTTCAAACTCCATAATGTTTCTTACATCGGCGCCGCGCCAGGAATAAATCGCCTGGTCATCGTCGCCTACAACACATAAGTTTTTGTATTTCGCAGCCAGAAGTTTCGTCAGAACATACTGTGCGTAATTTGTATCCTGATACTCGTCAATCATAATATATTTGAACCTTTCCTGATATTTTTCCAGCACGCTTCGGGCGTTTTTAAAAAGTTCAACGGTGTGCCGCAGAAGGTCGCCGAAATCAACGGCATTCGCTTCGCTCAGTTTTTTCTGATAAAGTTCATAGACACCGGCGGCGACTTTTTTCATAGGATCGGGTGTTGTACCCGCATGAATGCCATAAGATTCCGCATCCAAAAGTTTGTCCTTCGCGGATGAAATCATTCCGGAAATAACGGACGGCTTGAATTTTTCAACGTCATAATTCAACTCTTTAAGGCAGCCCTCAACTATTTTTTTAGAGTCATCGTCGTCGTAAATTGTGAAATCCTTGTTCAGACCGGCATAAGCCGCTTCAAGGCGTAAAACCCTTGCACAAAAAGAATGATAGGTGGAAATCCAGATATCTGATGCAGATTGCCCTGCGAGATTATTGATTCTTTCCCTCATCTGGGCGGCCGCTTTATTCGTAAATGTCATCGCCAGAATGTTCCAGGAATTAACCCCGTTTTGGAGAAGATACGCGATGCGGTAAGTTATGACGCGGGTCTTCCCGGAACCTGCACCTGCGAGAATTAGAAGCGGTCCCTCCGTGCATTTTACCGCATCCTGCTGGTTCGGATTCAAATCATCAAAAAGATTTTCCATATTATTTTTGTAACCGCAGATAAATCCCGCAAGCGGGACAGGCGCCGATTTACGCAGATAGTTCTTGACTTTCATCTGTGTCCATCTGCGTTCATCTGTGGTTCCATTTTCAATCTTCCAGAACTATTTTTTTAAGTTTTACGGCATCGGACATTTTCAGTTTTGAAAATTTAACCCCATACCGATAGATACCGTCTTTTTCTTCGGTGCGGAGAATTTCACACATCACTTCCATCGGTATATTCAGTCGCATAAAAAACGGCTTTTTTTCATCAAGTTTAATCTTGGTTTCAAATGCAATGCCTGATTTTGACAAATCAAAAACACATCCCTTTCCGTTTAATTCAAAGGTTTCACCGCTGTAAATATCCGCCACAATGGTCGTCGGCAGACGCCTGTGTTTTCTTTTTTCTTTAGACATAATTCCCCCTGATATAATGTTCAGTCCCAGTATATGGGACGAACAGATTTAAAATAAATATAAGTTATTAACATGTACAACCGCGAATTTTTTCAAAAATTTTTGTATAATTATCATCGGTCGATATCT
>JBBAAR010000001.1:0-257790 GCA_041658185.1 Elusimicrobiota bacterium | reverse complement strand
GGAAAGATATCGACCGATGATAATTATACAAAAATTTTTGAAAAAATTCGCGGTTGTACATGTTAATAACTTATATTTATTTTAAATCTGTTCGTCCCATATACTGGGACTGAACATTATATCAGGGAGAAGCAGTGAGATGTAAAAATACCTGCTCTTACGTTCAAACAAATAAATTCAGAACATAATACCCTTATAAACCCTTGGCGAAAAAGTCAGGGGCTTTTTATTTTAATGAGGCAACAAAAATGAAAAAGATAATTTTAGTATTAGTTGGATTGGTTTTGTGAAAATAAATATTGAGATAGGTAAATCGGGCATAGTGTAGAAATTAAAAAAGCGATAGCAAGAACAAAAAGGTAAGGTATTGAGACCGATATGGAAGAAATAAGATTATTGAGGGCGGAAAATCTTCTATTGAGGCGAGTGAACAATGTTTTACAGGAGAAAATAAGTAAGAGTGTGAATATACGATGGTTCTGGTGGGAGAAACTCAGTTTGATATTAAGTTTAAACAAATATGCGAATAAAAATATCAGATATTTTTTACAATTCTGTCCTGTATCAGTTAGGACTATAAAGAGATGGTTAGGCAGATTCCAAAAAGAAGGTCTCGCCGGTCTTAAAGACAAACTGACAAGACCGTCGCGCACTCCCCAAAAAGTCCTTCCCGAAATAGAAATAATTGTCTGTCGGATAAAGGCAGAAAATCCCGCCTGGGGATATAAAAGAATCTCCGATGAATTAAAGAAGTCGGGAATAAACTATTGTGCTACAACCATAAAAAACATCTTAAAAAGAAATAACATGAGTTTTGATTTTAATTTAACAAGACCGTTCCATCAGATAAAAACCGAATTTTGCCACCAGAATTGGCAGATTGACCTTACAATATTTAAGGTATTCGGAATATTTCCGGTATACATACTTGGAATAATTGAAGATTATTCAAGAGTAATTCTGAATATTTCTGTAAGTTTAAATAGGAGCAGTTTCTGGATACAGGACACAGTCCAAAAAACAATAAAGAAATGGGAAAGAGTTCCGCTTTCTTTACTTACAGATAATGCAAAAGAGTTTTTCTCGGCCGATTTTTCTTCTTTTCTTAAAAGATATGAAATACTTCATAAAAGAACACCGATTTATACGCCTCGCATAAACGAAAAGATAGAAAGATTTTTTGAATCCCTCAAGAAAGAATTTTTAAGTAAAACATTCATTTACGGCAAAAAACAATTAGTAAAACTACTTAATGAATACAGCATATACTATAACAGTTATCGTCCGCATCAGGGGATAGCGGGATTAACACCGATAGAGAAACTTAAAGGGAACAGTACTTTGGACCGTTATAAAGAGGTAAAAATTAACAGAACAATCAGGTTAAAGAAGAAAACCTTTGCCGGGATATTGAACAGTTATAGATTGGTTCACATATAAAGATTTTATCTGTAAAAAAATAGAAATTGATTCAACGCTGTAGGTTATACTATTTATATAACGGGGACGGTTCTGGTATTATGTAGTAAAAAGGTGTAAAAGTATGCCCAGACGAGCAAGATTTACAGTAGAAAACGGGACATATCACATAATGTTGAGGGGAAACAACCGAGCGAATATATTCAAAAATGATGATGATTTCAGTTATTTTTTGGAGTTATTAAAGGACAATAAAGAAAAGTACGGATTAAAAATATATCACTATGTGCTGATGGATAATCATGTGCATATTATCATCTGGTCGCCCGATGGAGCCAGTTTAAGTGCAGCGATGAAACGCATAACTGTCACATACACAAGGTATTACAGAAAACTTTACAAAGGCATCGGGCATTTTTTCCAGGACAGGTTCAAGAGTTTTTTGATACAGGAAGGAAAGTATCTGCTTGAATGCGGGCGGTATGTGGAATTAAATCCGGTTAGAGCGGACATGGTGAAATCACCCGAGGGATACAAATGGAGCAGTTACGGTATTTATGCCGAAGGAAATATAACGGGGACGGTTCTGGTATCCAAGAATATTACCGAGTATTTAATAATATCTGACTTTGGATAAAGAGTGGACGGAGCAAAAATATGCCTAGACGTGCAAGATTTACGGTAGAAAATGGAACTTATCACATAATGCTCCGCGGTAATAACCGAGCCCGGATATTCAATAATGACGATGACTTTAGTTGTTTTCTGGAATTGCTGAAGGACAATAAAAAGAAATACGGATTGAAAATATATCACTATGCGTTTATGGATAATCATATTCACCTTGTTGTCCAGTCGCCAGATGGCGTCCGATTAAGCGCAGCAATGAAGCGTATTACAGTGACCTACGCGAGATATTACCGGAAACTTTATAAAGGGATAGGGCATTTTTTCCAGGACAGGTTCAAGAGTTTTTTGATACAGGAAGGCAAGTATCTGCTTGAATGCGGCCGTTATGTGGAACTAAATCCGGTGCGTGCTGGAATGGTAAAATCGCCCGGTGATTACAAGTGGAGCAGCTACGGAGCGTATGCCGATGAGGTGAAATCCGGAATAGTTGATATGAATCCTGAATATGAAGGATTGGGAGAAGACAAAGAACACCGGGCGGCAAGATACCGCGAATACATAAAAGACGGGATTCTTGAACGGCGACAAGAAGAACGGTTTTTTAAGCAGGGTGCATATGGCACGAAAGAGTTTATAGAGTCAATGGGAAAACGGGGATTAAAAACCGTGTGGTCTCACGGCGGCCAGCCGAAAAAATAGAGTTTCTTTTAGATAGCAAGCGGATACCAGAACCGTCCCCGTATTCACCTCGGTTTGTCGGGTGTGTAAAAATTCACATTGACAAAATGGCATTTTTTTGTTATACTTTTTATAGATTAAAAAATGTAGTTGCGGAGGTGTATATGAAAAAAAATTTATGTTTGGTTTTACTTACTTACTTACTTTCTTACTCTCTTACTCTCTGCCTTTATGGTGAAGCAAAAATTAATTCCGTTTCAGGCGAGGTAACTATAAATAGTGCGGCGGCAATTGTCGGACAACAACTAAACACAAATGATGTAATAAAAACCTCGGCGGTCTCTAATTCAATAATTATGATAAATGGTCACGAGGTTACCGTTTCAGAAAAAACCGAGGTGTCGCTGAACGAACTTACGGAAGATTCATCAATGTTTTCAATCTGGTTGGGAAAAATCCGCGCCAAAGTAAATAAACTCAAAGCGAAACAGAAGTTTGAAATTAAGACACCGACGGCAATCTGCGCGGTAAGAGGCACAGATTTTGCAGTTGATGTTTCGGCGGATTTATTTACGCGCCTTGAGGTCTACGAGGGCGTTGTCTCTGCGAGGGAAGAAATAACCGGTGGAGAGGTTTTAGTTAATCCCGGCGAGTTCACGACAATTCAAAAGGGCGAAGCGCCGAAAGAACCGCAGAATTTGGAAAAAGAAACGCAGAAGTCAGAAGAAACAAAAGAGGATTTCAAGTCCGAGGCGCAGCGAGAAATTTTTATGGAAATATCCCGCGATGCAGTCAAAGAAAGAGCCGCGGATGAAATAAAACTTGCAGAATACCAGAATGGTAAAGTGCTGATGGATGTTAGAGGATCGCGTGTCCGGCTGGAAGAATATGTTTATCGTCCGACGGATGTCAAAAACCAATTCAAATATGTCGTACTGAACGAAAGGGAAAACAGATTTGACTTCGGAAAAATTCTTTTTACATTTAATAAGGAACTCCCGACCGACTTAAATGATGCCACGAAATATATGTTTGAAAAAGAGGGCTCAACTCCGCCCGAGTGGTATCTGACAAATTTAGATTCCGTTATGTCAAACACTTATGATAAAATTCTGGAAGAGGCATCCGGCGGAAAAATGGTTGCTGACGACCCGTTTTCGCCTGCCGGTTGGTCGCTGTTTTTTTCCGATTATAAATTTTACATAGGCAACGAGGGTTCAACCGAAAATAGCGGCCGCGGAAAACTTATGTGGCAGTTTGTTGATGACGGTGACAACACGGCTAAACCGAGCGAGTTCACATTTCTTCCGGGAAGCCAATACGAAAGCCATACCGACCCTGCCGTTTCCACATTCAACAAAATGCCCGACGGTAAAACGACTTTTCATTTTGCATATAAGGACTTGTATGCCGACGGGACAACGGTTGAAAAACACAACTACATCATAAACGACGACGGAAAAGTTCAGACATTTTCAGATATCGCCTCTTCCGGTGCTTCCGCCGACGAAATAAAGGAAAAAATCCTAACGCTCAACTTTGAAAATGTTTATACATCATCATTGTTTTCGGATAAATATAGCACGGCCGACGGATTCGGAAAAAGAATTGACCTGATTTTTTCCTCAAAACTTTTATCCGATGCGGGGATATTACAACTCCCCAGTTCTTTAAGTCAAGCACCCGGAACAAACTAACATGTAGGCACGATGTGTTTCATCGTGCCAATAAGCACGGCTTGAAACCGTGCCTACAAAGAGAGGAGTATTTTTATGTCAAAATACCGTTATGTTTTTTTGTTAAGTTTTTTACTTATCGCTTACCACTTACCACTTACCGCTGATATTAAAATCACTCCTGTCGCAAACATTTCAATTTTAGGCGGCCAGTATTTTCTTGAAGGAGACAAGGATTCATTCGCCGGAAACGCCGATATATTTTTTGTGCCGGTTATCAATTTTTCAGAAGCCACCGCACTCCTTCCGATATATCAGGGGATTTATTCCAACACAAAAGATGTCAAGGAACTGGTCGGCGGCGGCACGTTAACCCGTGAGGTTTTGGACAACTCGTTAACGCTTAAACTTACCCGCAAATTTTCCGATACATTCAAAGGGAAAGTAAAAGCCGGCTACAAACTTGAATATCTCAAAGAGACGGAAGATGAAAAACTCGGCGACGGGCTTTTTGATTACAACCGCATTGTCGCCGGTCTTGAAGCCGAAAAAAAATATGAAAGTTGGAATTTGAGAACCGGTTATGATTTTTACATAATGAATTATCCGAACTATTCCTCGCTTGTTTCACAGTCGGCTGATATAATTGATACGCAGACGTTCACTGAAATTTCCGAAAATGCCGGCGAGGATGTTCTGGACTACTCAACACACGAACTTTTTGTTGAAGGACTGCATTCGTTTAACGATACCACCGTCGGCAAAATTTCCTACGACATCGCTTACAAAAATTTCAAAGACCAGACGCTCGTAAAAAGCGACGGAAGTTTTTCCTCTAAAAAAAGAAACGATTTAGTCCATCTGCTTACGTTGGGGGTGGCAAAAAATCTGCCGAAAATTACGGCGGCGCTTTATAATTCCGTCCAGTATTACAATTCAAACCAAAACTCTTACGATGCCAACAGGACACAGTACAGCTCAAATTATTACGATTTTATTCAGGATAATGTAACGCCGTCATTGACATTTTTGCTAAAAAAGAATTCCAGATTAAATCTCTGGTGGGACATCGCCTATAGAAAGTATATAAATCGTCCGTCGCAGGATGAAGAAGGAAACTATAAAACATCCGAAATTTCGCAGGTCACGAACACTGCCGGACTTTCTTTGACAGTTCCCGTCTATAAATCGGTCTCTATGAAAACGGCTGCGAATTACCGTGATGCGACTTCCAACAACAGATACGAGGCGAATTACAGGTATAATTACAACACATCAAATTATTTTGTAGGAATGAACTGGGAATACTGATGTGTAAAAATTCACATTGACAAATTTAATGTCTTTTGTTATAAATAATAATAGTAGCAAATTCTCAGTTTGTAAATTTAGGAGGCGTTTATGAAAAAGTTTTTCGGCTTGGTTTTACTCTCTTGCTTTCTCACTCTCTCACTTTCTTGCGGTGTTTTTGCCGTTCAGTTAACCGTTGATACCGGCGTGGAGGGTGCTAAGGTATCGGCATTGAACTTTGACAGTATGCGCAACCCGTCTCCGGATTCGGTTTTCGGTTTGGCGGATGCATCAGGAAAAGCCGTTTTAACTATTGCCGCTGCCACCGATTATATGGTTTTTGCGACCAAACATGGCCGCGGACCTTCGCTCAGAGACCAGGTAATGATGGGAAGAGCGATTCCCGTAAGGACTTCGGGAGATATGACGATTTCCCTCCAATTGAACGAAACGATTTCAAATGTCGGAACTATAAACATCGGACTTCTCAATATTTCCACAGGAGCGCCTGTTGTAGGCGACATCAGAAATGTCACAACTAACGAGCCGGTATCATTTATAATGGAGTTTATACCGGGCTCTTCCACAAATACGGCTACTATCTCTGCCTTTAACATCCCCGCATCACCCGGGAACACCTATATCGTTAACATATTTTCACCCCAACAGAATAAGGGAATGAACAAACCGGTTTCTACGGTTCTTGCTACTAACGGAGTTGCAACAGTCAATTTTGATTTTTCATCCCAGGAAGCGATGGCTGCGCAGACTCAGGATACTGGCATCACGCCGGAAGGCAACCTCGCTTTTGAAGGTGTTGTCGTAGATACCAACAGTAAAGGAATTCCAGATATGAATGTTCAGTTATACTGCCAGCCGCCGAATACTTATAGTGGTCCGAAGTGGCAGACATTTGCGATGACCGACTCAAACGGCAGATTTGCATTTTATAATGTTCCCGCAGATAGTAACTATTACATTAATATAAACGGACTGAGATATGAAGGTGTCGGCGATGGTCCAGACGGCGGCGGTTCAATCAGGGGCTATACATATAATGGTGTGAATAAAATCGTTGTTCCTTCACTTCCGGCGGGATACATAGATGGTTACGGTAAGAATAATACCAAATATGTTCTTCCTGCGGTTAACGGACGGCTTAAAGGAATAGTAACGGTGGGTGCGGGCGCCACTCCGCTTCCTTTCGCAAATGTTCAGATATGGGGCGATTGGGACAGATGGCAGGGAACCGATATGTTTTCTTCAACTACATGGAACTCCGCTTCCCAGACAAATGCCCGTGTCCGAACCGGCGCCGATGGCAGATTTAACATCATCGGTTTATCAACTGGAAATATAAATCTCGCAGTTTTTTCCGATTTGATAGGTATACAATATATTTTTAATAATCAAGGCGATTGGGGTGCGCGGGAGATGGATTCCAATACCGGTCTGCGCATCGGCAACGATGTCCGTGTTACTATCACAAACGAAAATCAATTTGACGGCGCTCCCGGCTGGTTTGTTTACTCCGCTTCCGGAGTTCCTAATGCGGTGATATCTGCTCCGAATGATGTTGTTATAAATATCCAGACGGAAGGCACTGCGGCTTGCACAATCAAAGGGACGATAAAATTCCTTGAAGCGGCAAATATTCTGCCAGAAAATCCGATTCTTGTAATAGCAAGAGAGGAATTTCAGGGCGACTGGTCAACCCATAAATCAAAATCCAGATTTCAACCAATTTCAGGTACTTTTGCTAAAGGTGAAACAAAAACTTATGAAATACCGGTTTCTGCCGGCGCGCAATACTGGGTTGACGTTAAATCGGAATTCTGGGGAATTATTAACAGGTTTGATACACGGGTTGATTTTTCAAATGTGACTTCAGGCGAAGTTCTTTTTGATTTTGCAATAGCGCCGGCGGGAAAAATAAGAGGCGTGGTGCGTCTGCCCGACGGTACGATTTTCAAACCGGTTAATGATATGAACGGCAGATGGATACAGGTCAGAGCCAATTCCAGAGTAAGCGGCGGTGATATTAATGTTCCGGATTCCGGCGTTTTTGAAATAACAGGGCTTATTCCCGGACTTTATAATGTTTCAACTTATGGCAGCGGCTCCGCTTATACATGGCCGCGGACAACGCAAATAAACGATGTAATGGTTTCACCGAACAAAGAAACATATATTGAAATACCGCTTACAAACGGAGTAAAGTGCGAAGCGATAGCACCCGATATGAGCAAAGTGCCTATAGCAGCAGGGACAACCGGATATTATTATATTGTCGGTTTTAATTCCGACGATGTTTTAACAGGTCATAAAATAGATGCCATTATGGACACTAATTCCGATTCACCGATGAGTTTTGAATACTCTATTTCAACGTACACGCAGCAGCCGGGACAAATAAAGTCACTCGGTTGGCAGCCGACTCTCGCCGCTCCCGGAAGATACAACCTTTACCTTATAAAATATGAAATGTTTGGTGGCCCCGGAGAAGGAAATATATATGAAGGTGGTTTGCGTACCGAACACCAGACAATCACCATAATTTCTCAAGCAAAAAATATTGAAATCAAATATGACCCGCTCCAGCCGAATGCAACCACATATATTCCTTTTGAGGGTGCGGTTTCAGGAAAGGGAAAAATTACCGGAAAAATTACAGGAAACAATATATGGACACCCGCCGACTATGAGAAAGGCAAAAAAGAAGGTAAAGATACCATATTCAAGAACATTCCTACCGTTATGCTTTACGATATAAATGGTCTCTGGCGCGGATTTTCCGGTGCAAGACCTAAAAACGATTTAGCAAGTTTGCTTCCTTGGATGGCTTTCTTTGGGGAACCGACAGTAGCAAAAGAAAATTTTGTAATGACAAACTCTCCCGCTTACTATTACGTTGATATGCTTCCGCCGGGAAAATACATAATGCTTGCGGAAACGCCCAACTACCCGCCGTTTATGAAAGAGGTTGTGATTTATTCAACTGCGCCCGTCATTCTTGATTTGGATTTTGATGTTATGTCCGGCATCGGTCTTTCAATTTCAGGTGTAGTTACCTCAACCGACGGCGTAAAATTAGAAGGCGCTGAGGTCGTTGCAAAACATAAATCAGTTGAGAAATATACCGTTACCGATGCAAACGGCGCATATTCAATAGCCGGACTCCCGAAAGGTATTTACCGGCTCTCCGTTTCTAAAAGCGGTTATGCGCTCTCCGGTGACAAAATCAGCATCGGCGAATCTCTGACAGCCAAAAATTTTCAATTAACGAAGGCCGATTCGGTGCTTGCCGGAGTAGTTTTCTCTCAAAAAATACCTTTTGCGAAAACGATAGCCAACGCCAAAATCGCTTGTTATGATGAAACATACAACACGCAAAATCCGACTAAATATCTACCTGTTAACAAAGCCAAAACGGATAAAAACGGAGGTTATTATATTTCCGGTTTGATTTCCGGACATCTCTACAAGGTCTATGTGATGAATCCCGGCAAAATAGTTGAATATGTTGAAATAACCTCCACCGCAAGTTACAACACTCAGGATTTTGAGTTAAAATCATTGCCGCCAAAATTGAAAATAAAAGTTAAAAAGACGGACAATCCCAGGAAGTATTTATTTATGTTTGAATCACCCAAAAAACTGGTCGCTTCTCCTGAGTGCTGGTATAATTCAGGCGACAGTTATGATGTCAACAAAGCAATCCAGGCGCTTCCGTTATCAGGCCCCAACAACACCTATTCGCTTTACGTAAATCTCCTGGAGTCAAACATTAACCAGAATTACAATCTGCGCGTTATTTCCGATGATGGCGGTAAGAAAAATACGGATGACATAAAATTCGGCGGGAATGTCAAGCGGCAGGCGAAAAAAGATGTTGCCGAAGGAATAGCCGAGGGCGATGATGTCGCAATTGACGAACTTGGCGACGACAACACTCAGATAGGGCTTGATGCCGGTTGTCTCACCGCTTCAACGGTAACCGTTTCCGCTTCCCCGGGCCGCGGTGCGCCTTCTTATGCCATCGGCGGATTTTCGTCAAACATCCCGTCATTTAAGTTACAAGGAACGGACAGTTCAATCGCGACCGAACTTATAAATGTTGACGAATCTTCGGTTGCTGGCGATGTTTATCAGGTTGACCTTTCAAATTCACAGATGAATAAATCGGTAACACTTTCTTTGAATTATGATAAGGAAAAAGTCGGCGAAGACGACCTTGAAAAATTAAAGGTCTATCAGTATAATTCGGAAAAAAGGATTTGGGAATTAGTGCCGGGCAACAAAACGATAGACCCGGTTTCGGGAACGGTCTCAATTGATGTTGAGTCAATCGCCGACGCCGTAAGTTCAACGTCCACAACACGGCTTGCTGGTCATGCGGTTGTTCAAAACGGAAGATTTGTCGTTAATCGCGCTGCATCAACTTCTCAGAGCGGTGTTTTTGCGGTGTTCAAAAAAGCGCCGCCGACAGGTGTTGCCTGGGACGGTGATTTCCAGATGTTCAACTTCCCCAACCCGTTTAATTTGAAAGATAAGACCGTTACGCTTGTTCACCCGGGCAGTGAAATTGCAGACACCAATTCAACGCTTGCGGGCACAAATCTTTCAACAAAAGGAACGATGCTCAAATACTGTCTGCCTGCCGGCAAATCCGGTGATGTCAAAATCTTTATCTACAACCTTGCCGGCGAACTTGTCAGAGAGTTGGACGACGGTGTCCGTGATGCCGGTTTTATCTATTATGTTGATTGGGACGGCAGAAACGACCGTGATGACGAATGCGCGTCCGGCGTATATTTCGCACTGTTAAAAGTCGGAACAAAAACGCTAAATAAAGGAAAACCGCTTAAATTAGCAATAATAAAATAGGAAGTGGGAAGTGGGAAGTGGGAAGTGGTTTTTGGTTTAACTACTCCCTACTTACTACTACCTACTCCCTGTCTTTCGGGAGGTGTTTATGAAAAAGTTTTTTAGGTTATTTGTAGTTGCCCAATTTATTGGGCTTATGTGCTTGCTCAATCAAGCAACTATATATGGGAAAGGATTAGGAACCACCGGCGCCCAGTTCCTTAAAATCGGAATGGGAGCAAGACCGCTTGCGATGGCTGGCGCTTTTTCCGCCGTGTCGGACGATGTCAACTCAATTTATTACAGCCCCGCGTCGTTAACCCGCTCCGGGCAAAAAGAGGTCTCGGCGACTTATCTGAAATATTTTGAGGATGTCAACGCCGGATTTATCGGATATACGGGTCTTTGTTCCGAAAAACATTATGTCGGCGCCGGCGTCACATATCTTCAGGTGACCGATATTGAAGAGCGGGATTTTGACGAAACAAAATTAGGTGATTTCGGTGCTACCGATATGGCACTGTTTTTGGATTATGCCAGAAAAGATATTGCAAATAAAATACTTGAAAATCTTGCGGTCGGCGGAGGGTTGAAATTTATCAATCAGACAATAGATGATGAAAAAGCATTTACCGTTGCACTGGATTTGTCCGCATATTATCCTGCTGACGAAAAACTTTCTTTCGCTTTCAACATCCAGAACATATCTTACGGAGTGAAATTTATTGACGAAACCGACCCGCTTCCGCTAAACATTAAAGTCGGTGCAGCATACAAAGCAATAAAAGATTTGACGGTAGCGGTTGATTTAGACGAGTACATTGTTGACAACAAACTCTATGCTTCCGTCGGTGCGGAGTACTGGATAAAGAATGTTCTGGCTTTAAGGAGCGGTTACCGTTTCGGCTATGACACCTCATCTTTAGGCGGCATAGTCGGTCTCGGCGTCGGCGCGGGTGTTAAAATCTGGGGAGTAGTGCTTGATTATGCATTCGTCCCGTTCGGCGATTTAGGCGATACCCACAGAGTTTCCTTCGGGGCAAAGTTTTGATAGGCACACGGAACAGCCGCGGAACTTGTAGCGGGCGAATTGCTATTCGCCGATTGTAGCCGCAGCCCCTTGGTCTGCAATGTCATTGCGAGAGCCGACTTGTCGGCTCGTGACAATCTCGTTTTTTAGACGGTAAAAAATCCGGATGCGCTTACCTCAAAAATAAAAAATTAAAAAAATAAAAAAAGTACTTGACAAACTTTTAGTTTTTTGTTATAGTAATAGTAGGTACGAAAAATGTCGTATCTACAGGTCCGTTAAAGGACATCAATAATTTGAAAACGGCGTAAAACTTTACTCAAACATGCCGCCGGTTAAAAAGGCGGCAAAAAGTTGAGCAGTGGTTTTTTATCGCTTAATTTGTTCTTTGAAAACTGAATAGTTGTGATGAGGTTACAAAGTTACAAAAGTTAATTTCAAAAATGTAGAGCCTATTTTCAAACATATCTAAAAAGAATTTTTTTGGAGAGTTTGATCCTGGCTCAGAACGAACGCTGGCGGCGTGCTTAACACATGCAAGTCGAACGGGTTTCTGCAGAACACCGCAGGGACTAGTGGCAAACGGGTGAGTAATGCGCAGGTCAACAACCGTCAAGAGGGGGATAACATGGCGAAAGCCGTACTAATACCCCGTAAGACCACGGTCGCACTATGCGACAGAGGTAAAAGTTTTATCGCAAGATAAGACGCTTGATGACGTACCTGCGTCCTATCAGGCAGTTGGTGAGGTAACGGCCCACCAAACCGATGACGGGTATCCGGCCTAAAAGGGTGAACGGACACACTGGAACTGAGACACGGTCCAGACTCCTACGGGAGGCAGCAGTGGGGAATATTGCGCAATGGGGGAAACCCTGACGCAGCGACGCCGCGTGGAGGATGAAGGTTCTTTGAATCGTAAACTCCTTTTATTCCTGACAAAGTCCCATCCATCCTGAAACTTAAAGACAATTGACAAGATTAACAGGATTTTAACATCTGATTTTTATCCTGTAAATCCTGTCAGAAGATTTTCTTAAGGTTTTAGAATGGGTGGGATTGATGGTAAGGGATGAATAAGCATCGGCAAACTACGTGCCAGCAGCCGCGGTAATACGTAGGATGCAAGCGTTGTTCGGAATTACTAGGTGTAAAGCGTCTGTAGGTGTCTTGATAAGTTTTGGGTGAAATCCTTTCGCTTAACGAAAGAATTGCCCAAAAAACTGTCAGGATTGAGTGCGAGAGGGGAAACTGGAATTCCTAGTGTAGCGGTGAAATGCGTAGATATTAGGAGGAACACCAATGGCGAAGGCAGGTTTCTGGCTCGTTACTGACACTGAGGGACGAAAGCGTGGGGAGCAAACAGAATTAGATACTCTGGTAGTCCACGCCGTAAACGATGCTCACTAGTTGTGGGAGGTATCGACCCCTTCTGCGGCGTAGCTAACGCATTAAGTGAGCCACCTGGGGAGTACGGCCGCAAGGTTGAAACTCAAAGGAATTGACGGGGACCCGCACAAGCGGTGGAGTATGTGGTTCAATTCGACGCAACGCGAAAAACCTTACCTGGGTTTGACATACCGGTGGTAGGAACTGGAAACAGTAACGACCCGCAAGGGAGCCGGAACAGGTGCTGCATGGCTGTCGTCAGCTCGTGTCGTGAGATGTATGGTTAAGTCCTACAACGAGCGCAACCCCTGTCCTGTGTTGCCACTCCCGCAAGGGAAGCACTCTCAGGAGACCGCCTCGGTTAACGGGGAGGAAGGTGGGGATGACGTCAAGTCCTCATGGCCTTTATGCCCAGGGCTACACACGTACTACAATGGCCGGTACAGAGCGAAGCAAGACCGCAAGGTGGAGCAAATCGCAGAAAGCCGGCCCCAGTTCAGATTGAGGGCTGAAACTCGCCCTCATGAAGTTGGAATCGCTAGTAATCGCGTATCAGCAGGTCGCGGTGAATACGTTCCCGGGTCTTGTACACACCGCCCGTCACACCATGGAAGTAATTTGTACCGGAAGCCGATGTCCCGATTCCCGCAAGGGATAGGAAGTCGCCTATGGTATGGGTTATGACTGGGGTGAAGTCGTAACAAGGTAGCCGTACGGGAATGTGCGGCTGGATCACCTCCTTTATAAGGAGAAAAAGCGCACTTCGTGCGAAGTTAAAGGTATAAATTAAAGGTTAAAATTTTAACCTTAAACCTTAAACCTTTAACCTCACCGAAGGTGCACAGGTCGTTCATCACACTATTCAGTTTTCAGAGAATAAATTTGTAGTTAGATATATAAGCGTTCTTTCAAAGACCCAAAAATGGGTGCAAGGGGACTTTTCGCTCATCGGGCCCATAGCTCAGTTAGTTAGAGCGCGCGCTTGATAAGCGCGAGGTGAGTGGTGCAATTCCACTTGGGCCCAGTAATGAAGCAGAGAATTAGAGAATTAGTTTATACAAAAGAGAATTAGAAATAAAAAAACCTTTAACTAATCTCTAATCAACTCAAAATTTTGCTACGCAAAATTTTGCGGGGGTGTAGCTCAGTTGGGAGAGCGCGTGCTTTGCAAGCATGAGGTCGCCAGTTCAACCCTGGTCACCTCCAGTAAAGACAATTGAGAATTGAAAATTAAGAATTAAAAATAGGTTCTTTGATAAAATCCGTCATAAAACGGGACTCCGATAAATCGGAGGATATAGGGTAGAAAAGTGTCTTAAATCATACAGAAATGTGTGAGACCAAATAATATGGTCAAGTAGTAAAGGGCGTACAGTGGATGCCTTGGCAGATGAAGCCGATGAAGGACGTGGTAAGCTGCGATAAGCGTCGGGGAGGTGCAAACAACCTTTGATCCGGCGATTTCCGAATGGGGAAACCCTTCATAGAGTAATCTATGAAATCCTTAACTGAAATTCAAAATAGGTTAAGGAGGACAACCCGGTGAAGTGAAACATCTCAGTAACCGGAGGAAAAGAAATCAACAGATATTCCGAAAGTAGTGGCGAGCGAAATCGGAAGAGCCCAAACCGTCGTGCTTGCACGGCGGGGTTGTAGGACCGCATAAGTAGAGTAAAAAAATCTGATTTTAGCCGAATGTCTCTGGAAAGAGCGGCAATATAGGGTGATAGTCCCGTAGGCGAAAAAATCAGAACTCGAAGCGGTATCCTGAGTACCGCGGAGCACGTGAAACTCCGCGTGAAACTGCCACGACCACGTGGCAAGGCTAAATACTCTCATCTGACCGATAGTGAACTAGTACCGCGAGGGAAAGGCGAAAAGAACCCCTGACGGGGAGTGAAAAGAACCTGAAACTGTATGCTTACAAGCTACCAGAGTGCTATGACGGTTACGAATGTAGTTGAGTAATCAGTTGCTATTAGTGCCGTAACGCATTATGGTGTGCCTGTTGAAGAATGAACCTGCGAGTTATTGGATCGAGCAAGGTTAAATCTGATGTTAACGCATTAGGTGGAGCCGTAGCGAAAGCGAGTCTGAATAGGGCGATTAGTTCGATTTAATAGACCCGAAGCCAAGTGATCTAACCCTGGACAGGGTGAAGTCCCGGTAACACGGGATGGAGGCCCGAACTGTTGAGTGTTGAAAAACTCCTAGATGAGCTGGGGTTAGGGGTGAAAGGCTAATCTAACTTGGTTATTGCTGGTTCTCCCCGAAATAGCTTTAGGGCTAGCCTGTTGTGTTTAATATAGGTGGTAGAGCACTGGATAGAGTAGGTACCCTAACCGGGTTACCCAATTTAACCAAACTCCGAATGCCTATATTCCAGAACAACGGAGTCAGTTCGTGAGGGATAAGCTTCACGTGCAAAAGGGGAACAGCCCAGACCGTCGTTTAAGGTCCCAAAATTGATGCTAAGTGGCAAAGGATGTAGAATTGCTCAAACAGCTAGGATGTTGGCTTAGAAGCAGCCATCATTTAAAGAAAGCGTAACAGCTCACTAGTCAAGCGGTTCTGCGCCGAAAATTTCCGGGGCTCAAGTATCATACCGAAAACACGGCTGTCAGTGCTTCGCACTGAGTTTAAAGGTATAAATTAAAGGTTAAAATTTTAACCTTAAACCTTAAACCTTTGATTTCAATGCGGAGCATTGACGGGGTAGGGGAGCGTTCCGTATTAGAGTGAAGGCATACCGTAAGGAGTGCTGGACGAAACGGAAGTGAGGATGCAGGTATAAGTAGCGAGAAGGCAGGTGAGAATCCTGCCCGCCGAAAATCTAAGGTTTCCTTGAGCAACGTTCGTCGACTCAGGGTTAGTCGGTCCTAAGCCGAGTCCTTCGTAATGGAGGGGTAGGTGAAGGGCATCAGGTTAATATTCCTGAACCATATCTTAGACGTTATCAGTTTTATGGAGACGCAGAAGGGTAGAGCGGTCCGCGGTTTGAATGTGCGGATTTGCCCCGCAGGAATGCGGGATGACCAGTGCCCCGAAAGGGGTATGAAGCGTTTCAACCACGCTGCCAAGAAAATCCATAAAGCGAGTTTAGGGTATGTCCGTACCGCAAACCGACACAGGTAGATGGGTAGAGAATACTAAGGCGCGCGATTGAATCATCGTTTAGGAACTCGGCAAACTAACCTCGTAACTTCGGAAGAAGAGGTGCCCGAGTAATGCTGGTGGAAAGCAGTCGGATACGGTTGGAGAAGGGGTTATACCCAACACTGCCGGATTCTTACTGTCGGAAATCAGTTTTGAAAGGGTTGCAAGAAAGTGGCCCCTGCGACTGTTTAACAAAAACACAGGACTCTGCTAAAATCGTAAGATGATGTATAGGGTCTGACGCCTGCCCGGTGCTGGAAGGTTAAGGAGAGATGTCATCCCGTAAGGGAGAAGCGTTGAACCGAAGCCCCAGTAAACGGCGGCCGTAACTATAACGGTCCTAAGGTAGCGAAATTCCTTGTCGGGTAAGTTCCGACCTGCACGAATGGCGTAACGATGGGGGCGCTGTCTCAACGATGAATTCGGCGAAATTGTGCTGTCAGTGAAGACGCTGACTACCCGCAACAAGACGGAAAGACCCCGTGGAGCTTTACTGCAATTTAATTTTGAATTACGGGAACATCTGCGTAGAATAGGTGGGACCCTTTGATGTCTGGCTTTTGGGCTGGGCGGAGGGAACAGTGAAATACCACCCTGATATTTCTGTGGTTCTAACTTTGTCCCATATATCTGGGCGAAGGACATAGTTTGATGGGCAGTTTAACTGGGGCGGTTTTCTCCTAAAATGTAACGGAGAAGTTCAAAGGTCACCTCAGCGCGAATAGAAATCGCGCCTCGAGTGCAAGGGCATATGGTGGCTTGACTGCGAGACGTACATGTCGAGCAGGTGCGAAAGCAGGACCTAGTGATCCGGCGGTTTGAAAGTGGAATTGCCGTCGCTCAACGAATAAAAGCTACCCCGGGGATAACAGGCTTATTTCCTCCAAGAGTCCATATCGACGAGGAAGTTTGGCACCTCGATGTCGGATCACCCTATCCTGGGGCTGGAGTAGGTCCCAAGGGTTTGGCTGTTCGCCAATTAAAAGGGTACGTGATCTGGGTTCAGTACGTCGTGAGACAGTACGGTCCCTATCTGTTGCGGGTGATATGAAATTTGAGAGGAGCTGATCATAGTACGAGAGGACCTGATTGGACGAACCTCTGGCGTACCGGTTGTCGTGTCAACGGCAGCGCCGGGTAACCAAGTTCGGACGGGATAAATGCTGAAAGCATATAAGCATGAAACCCACCTCAAAACAAAATTTCACAACCCTGATTCCGACCGTAAGGTTGGGGGAGGGGTAAGAAGGCCACATGTAGATTACGTGTTTGATAGGCAGGGGGTGTAAGTGGTGTAAACCATTGAGCTGACCTGTACTAATCGGCCGTTCGACTTGGCCATATTATTTGGTTTATTAAAGGCAGAGGATAGAGCGTAGAGAGGAGAGGGGAGAGCGTAGTTTCTGTCCTCTGTGCTCTATGTACTATGCTCTGGTGTTACTGGAGGGAAAATGGAACCCGATATGTTGAAAGACATTTATCAGTTGGTTATGGCTCTCGGAATTATCATAGCGGTAAGTAATGTGATGGTAATTATCAAAATGTTTGATGTTTCCAGAACCCTGAAAAAACTTGTAGAAAAACAGTAAAAATTAAATTTTCCCGGTGGTGTTTCCGGTGGGGCAACACCTGTTCCCATTCCGAACACAGAAGTTAAGCCCACCAGGGCCGATGGTACTTATCGCTAATTCGCGGTCGGGAGAGTAGGTCGCCACCGGGATTTTATAAAAGGCAATTGAGAATTGAAAATTGAAAATTAAGAATTGTGGATTTTGACATTTTAATTCTTAACTCTTAATTCTCAATTTGTAATTGTTGTTATAGTCGTAGAAAGTTGGGGCCGCACTTGCGACTTAAAAAAACTTGTCCCGAGATTGTTGAGGGATAACCCAACCGAGACAAAAGAAGGTATCTTCTCTTGCGTTCTCGAAGAAGATATTTTTTTTGTATGAAAATACGGAGTAAAGTATGATTAAAACCAAACAGGAAAAACAGGAGTTCGTAAAATCGTTTGAAAAAGAAATAACTGCGGCTAAAAATTTTTGTTTTGCCGGTTATCAGGGTCTGACGGTTAAAGAACTTGACGACCTGCGTAAAAAAGTAAAATCCACCGATGCGGAATTCCGCGTTATTAAAAATCGCCTCGTCGCAAAAGTCCTCAAAAATCTTAAAATTGATAATTTTGACGAACATCTCCGGGGGGCAACTGCAATAATTCTTGAAAAAGGCGACCCGGTTAAAACTATTAAAACGCTTTCCGTATTCTCAAAAAATAACAATAAACTGAAAATAAAGGCGGGTTATTTTGATAATAAATTTTTGTCGGCAACCGATGTGGCAAAAATAGCATCGTTGCCTTCAAAAGAACAACTCATAGCACAGGTTGTTTTCAGCATTTCATCACCGCTGATAAGGTTGATGAATGTCTTGACCGCTCCGATGAGGAATTTAGCAGTTGTGTTGAAAGCGGCAAGCAATAAAAAATAAATTCAAGAAAAAATGGAGGTGAGTAAAATGGCTACAAACGGAAAAGACGAGATTTTGGAAGCGATTTCTAAAATGACCGTTATTGAATTAGCAGATATGGTCAAGGCGCTTGAGGAAAAGTTCGGCGTTTCTGCGGCTTCTTTTGCAGCGGGACCGCAGGCTTCATCTGCCGGTAGCGGTGCAGCAGCTGAGGAAAAAACTGATTTCACCGTGGTTCTTACATCTGCCGGTGCTCAAAAAATCAATGTTATTAAAGTGGTTCGCGAACTTACGGGTCTGGGTTTGAAAGAGGCAAAAGACCTTGTTGAGGCAGCGCCGAAACCGGTCAAAGAGAGCATTCCGAAAGCACAGGCAGAGGAAATCAAAAAGAAACTTACCGACGTGGGTGCAACTGTTGAAGTCAAATAGTAGCGAGTAGCGAGTGGTAGTTGCCAACCTTTGGTTGGCTTATTTTCAGGCGAGCGACCGAAGGAAGTCCCTTTATGGGCAAGCTCGCCAACTACAAACTACTTCCTACTTGCTATTTCCTGGAGTTCAAATGAAAAGAATCAGTTTCGCCAAATTTTCGCCGATTATTAACCTGCCGGATTTGATAGAGGTTCAGAAGGATTCGTTTAAGGAGTTTTTACAGGAAGATGTCCCGCCGGAAAAAAGAAAGTTGTCGGGGCTTCAGGCGTCATTTCTGGATGTTTTTCCGATTGCCTCAACCAACGGTGAATACATTCTGGAATTCGTTTCATATGAACTGGCTAAGCCGAAGTTTACCGAAGAGGAAGCATTGCTCACCGACTCAAATTATGCCGCCTCTCTAAAAGCGACATTCCGTTTATTAGCAAGACAGGAAAAAGGAACTCCGAAGGAAATCTCCGAGCAGGATGTATATGTCTGCGACCTTCCTTTGATGACCAAAAAAGCGACATTCATAATAAACGGCGTTGAAAGGGTTGTTGTGACCCAGATGCATCGCTCTCCGGGCGTTATCTTTGAAGAAGATGAAGAAACGCCTATTTCTATTTACGGGAAACATCTTTTTTTCGCCAGAATTATTCCGTATCGCGGTGCATGGGTGGAGTTTGAATATGACGACAAAAATATACTATGGGTAAGGATTGACAAAAAGAAAAAGTTTCTTGTCACGACATTCTTACGAGCCATAGGCATAGAAAGGGATTCTGATATTCTAAAGTTTTTCTACAAAAAGGAAAACATTCCGCTCTCCGAGGCAGCCGTCGGAAGAATTGTTGCGGAGGACATAGTGAACATTAAAACGGGCGAGGTTCTGGCGGAAACGAACCGCCGTATCACAGAGGATTTGCTGACGATTATGCGCTCGTCCGGCAAAATAAAATCCGTTCCCGTCATCATTACAGAAATAAAATTGCAGGAATCAGTCGTAAAAGATATGACCATTTCGGAAACCCTCGCGCTGGATAAAATTAAAACAAGAAACGATGCGATAATGTATATCTACCGTCAAAATCGCGCAATGGAATATGTAAAACCCGACCAGGCGGTGGAATATTTTGAAAACCTCATCTTAAAAAATCCTAAAAAATATGATTTGTCAAAAGTAGGCAGGTTTAAGATAAACAGAAAATTCAAGAAAATTTTTGAAGAGTTGGGTTTTGCCGAAAGCACCCCGAAAGAAACCAAAAAAACCCTTACCGTTGAGGATATAGTCGCTACAATGAAATACATGATTGACTTGAACAACGGGCTGGGGAGCGCCGACGACCGTAAGATTGACGATATAGACCATCTCGGCAACCGGAGAATACGGGCAGTCGGTGAACTTTTGGAAAACCAGATGCGTATCGGTCTTGCCCATATGGTTCGTTTAACCAGAGAAAAAATGAACTCATTAGAGCGAGTTCAAGCGACTCCGCGGAACATATTAAATACTCAGCCGGTCATCGGCATTATAAAGAAATTTTTCGGCACGGGGCAGTTATCGCAATATATGGACCAGATAAATCCTCTGGCGGAACTGACTCACAAAAGACGGCTTTCCGCGCTGGGTCCCGGAGGTCTCCACAGGAAACGCGCCGGTTTTGAGGTGCGCGATGTCCATTACACTCATTACGGAAGAATCTGTCCGATTGAAACCCCGGAAGGCGCAAACATCGGGTTAATCACATCGCTTGCCTGTTATTCAAGAGTAAATGAATACGGGCTTTTGGAAACGCCTTACAGAAAAGTCATAAAAGGCAGAGTTACCGACGAGATAGAATATATGACAGCCGATAAAGAGGACGATATTATTATCGCACAGGCGAATTCACCCATTGACAAATCCGGAAGATTTACTACAAACAGCGTTTCTTCCCGGCACGGCGGCGAGTTCATTTTCGTCACACCGGATAAAATTGATTATATGGATATTTCGCCGTTGCAGGTGGTTTCAACTTCCGCCGCACTCATACCATTTTTGGAACATGACGACGCCAACCGTGCGCTTATGGGTTCAAATATGATGAGGCAGTCGGTTCCTCTTATTTCGCCCGAGCAACCGGTAGTAGCAACGGGCATTGAGGATAACATCGCGAAGGATACCGGCGCCGTAGTTGTATCCGAAAAAAGCGGCGAGGTCTTGAGCGTTGATTCCCGTCAGATTGCTATCAAGGATAAGGAAACAGGCGTTATTGACGTATATAAACTTAAAAAATTTGAGAGGTCCAATCAGGACACCTGCATAAACCAGATACCGATTGTTAAAAAAGGCGATTCTATAAAAAAAGGTCAGCCGATTGCCGACGGTGCGTCCACAAAAGACGGTTCCCTTGCTCTCGGCAGAAATATGTTGGTTGCTTTTATGTCGTGGGAGGGCTACAACTACGAGGATGCCATTCTGGTATCTGAAAAATTAGTCCGCGAGGATATGTTCACATCGGTCCACATACAGGAGTTTATCGCCGAATCGCGGGATACAAAAATGGGTCCCGAGGAAATAACGAAGGATATTCCTAATGTATCAAAAGATGCGATGCTGAACCTTGACGAAGACGGCATTATCGTCGTCGGAAGTAATGTTGAGCCGGGAGATATCCTGGCGGGAAAAATTACGCCGAAGGGCGACCAGCAGACGACACCGGAGGAACGGCTTTTAAGAGTGATATTCGGCAAAAAATCGGAAGAGGCGAAGGATGTTTCGCTCCGCGTACCGCCGGGCGTTTATGGAAAAGTCAGCGATGTAAAAATTTTTGAGAGAAAAGAAAAATTGTCCAGGGAAGAGACTAAAAAACGGGTAAAAGAGATTGAATCAAAATATAAGAAGGAACTTATAAATGCCAAAACGGTTTATGATGAGACGGTAAAATCGCTGTCCGAACGGACTTCTTCAAAAGAGGCAAAAATAAACGCGGCTCAGAAAAAAGAGGAGATAATAAAAGCAAAAGAACTTTTTAAAAAACGGCAGGAAGAATTTAAGAAAGCCGAAAGATTTGATAAAGATGCATTGAAGAGCGGCGACGATCTTCCCGTAAGCGTAAATAAAATCGTCAAGGTCTACATCGCAACCACGAGAAAAATTCAGGTCGGCGATAAAATTTCCGGCCGCCACGGCAATAAAGGCGTGGTCGCAAAAATTCTTCCCGCTGAAGATATGCCCTATCTTCCCGACGGTACGCCGGTTGATATGATAATATCGCCGCTGTCCGTTCCCTCCAGAATGAATGTAGGGCAGATTTTGGAGATGATGCTCGGCTGGGCGGGTATCCAGATGAATTATCAGGCGATATGTCCCGTATTCAACAGCGCCAAAGAGGAAGAAATAAAACAGCAGATAGCGCTTGCTAAAAAACATTTAATTTCCAAAGGGGTAAGAAAGGACTTTTTGCCGGATGACAGTTGCCGCATCACGCTTTACGACGGCAGGACCGGAGTTCCTTTTTCCGAAAAAATTACAATCGGATATATGTACATTATGAAATTAGCGCATCTTGTGGACGATAAAATGCACGCCCGCTCAACAGGTCCCTATTCGCTTATAACCCGCCAGCCGTTGGGCGGAAAAGCGCACGGCGGCGGCCAAAGAATGGGCGAAATGGAGATATGGGCGATTGAGGGCTACGGCGCCGCGCATACGCTGCAGGAATTTCTGACGATAAAAAGCGACGATGTCGCCGGCCGCACAAAGATGTATGAAGCGATAATAAACGGCAAGCCGATAACTCAGATGGGTGTGCCGGAATCATTCAAAGTTTTGGTGAAGGAATTACAGTCGTTGGGATTGAATATAGAACTATTAAAAGGTTAAAGGTATAAATTAAAGGTTAAAATTTTAAACCTTAGACCTTATTTTAACCTTAAACCTTAAACCTTTAACTTCCGAGCGTAGCGAGGTATATGTGGCTAAATTTATCAAAAATCAGTTGAGAAAAATGTCGCAGATGAAACCGAAAAGGAAAGCGATCCCGCAGTTGAATTATGCGGAGTTTGACAAAATCAAAATTTCTCTCGCATCGCCGGAGGTTATCCGTTCGTGGAGTTACGGCGAGGTGAGAAAACCGGAGACCATAAATTACAGGACATTCAAGCCGGAGAGAGATGGGCTTTTCTGCGAGAAAATTTTCGGACCCGTCAACGATTGGGAGTGCAACTGCGGAAAATACAAATGGGTCAAGCATAAGGGTATTGTATGCGACAGATGCGGCGTTGAGGTCACGGAATCAAAAGTCCGCCGGGAGCGGATGGGTCATATTGACCTTGCTACTCCAATCGCGCATATCTGGTTTATGAGAAAAAATCCTTCCAAAATTGCAACCCTTTTGGATATGAAACTTTCAGAAATTGAAAAAATCGTTTATTATGCAATGTATGTGATTTTGTCAATTGAAAAAAATGAGAACAAACTGCCGGTATATGAAAAACAACTCATTACCGACGAAGAATATCAAAAATATAAAGCCGACCCGGAATTAAAAATTAAGGTTGGAATAGGTGCGGGTGCTGTTTTAGAGTTAATCAAAAGTACCGACTTGCAAAAAGAGGCGAAGGAAATATCTGCCGACATTAAAAAAGGGAAGTCAGAGGCGAACAAGGTTAAGTTTGTCAAACGGCTTCGTCTGATAAACGGGTTTATAAAAAGCGGACTTAAGCCCGAATGGATGGTTCTTACCACAATTCCTGTTCTTCCGCCTGATTTAAGGCCATTGGTCCCTCTTGAAGGAGGCAGATTCGCCGCATCGGACTTGAACGATTTATACAGAAGAATAATAAACAGGAATAACCGTCTCCGTCATCTGGAAGCGCTGAAATCGCCGGAACTTATGATTCACAATGAAAAACGGTTATTGCAGGAGGCGGTTGACTCTCTTTTTGAAAACGGGGCCAAGGGAAAAATAGTAACGGGCGCCGGCAACAGGCCTTTGAAATCACTTTCAGACGTCATCAAAGGAAAAAATGGTCGTTTCCGTCAGAATCTCTTAGGAAAAAGAGTTGATTATTCCGGAAGAAGCGTTATAGTTGTTGGTCCCGAGATGAAGTTGAGCCAGTGCGGGCTGCCTAAAGAAATGGCGCTTGAATTATTCAAACCCTACATCATTAAAGAAATAATAAACCGCGGGCTGGTTTCCTCGTTAAAAGCCGCAAAAAGATTTTTAGAAAAACAAAGACCGGAGGTCTGGGACATACTTGAAAATATCACGAAAAATCATCCGGTTATGCTGAACCGCGCGCCTACCCTGCACAGAATGGGCATTCAGGCATTTTATCCGGTTTTGATTGAGGGTCGGGCAATCCGGCTACATCCTTTAACCTGTACGGCGTTCAACGCCGACTTTGACGGCGACCAGATGGCTGTTCATGTCCCGTTATCCGAAGAGGCGATAAAAGAGGTTAAGGAAAGAATACTTTCAATAAATAATCTTCTCCTTCCGTCAAACGGCAGACCGGTAGTTGCACCGAGTCAGGATATGGTTGTCGGCTGTGCGTTTCTTACAAAACCCAAAGAGGGTGTTCTGGGCGAGGGAATGATTTTTTCGGATACGGATGAAGTGCTGACTGCATATCAGAATAAACAGGTTGACCTTAATGCAAAAATAAAGGTGAGAGGGATAAATAAAATCAGAGAATTAGAGAATCAGAGAATTAGAGAATTAGATAAATGGACTGATTACACGACGGTAGGGCGGGTGATATTCAACAGTGTAATTCCCGCCGAGTTGGGTTTTACCAATAAGAGCATCGGAAAAAAAGATATTTCAAACATAGTGGAATCCTCTTTCAAAAAATTAGGCAACGATAAGACCGTTTTACTTTTGGACGAAATTAAAAAAATGGGTTTCCGTCACGCAACGCTCTCCGGTCTTTCAATTTCCGTTGACGATTTAATCGTCCCGCCGGAAAAATCGAAAATGATAAGTGAAGCCCGCCAAAAAGTTCAGGAGTTTGAAAGACAGGCCAGGAAAGGCGTCATAACGAATAAAGAGAGGTATGAAAAAATCGTTGACGAATGGACGAGAACTACCGATAAAATCTGCAACAGGATGTTTGATAAAATGGAAGAGCAGGAAAATCAGCCGTACAAAGAGGGCGAGCCGAAGTTCAATTCCGTTTTTATTATGTCAAACTCCGGCGCCAGGGGAAGCCGTGCGCAGGTGAGGCAGTTGGGCGGTATGAGAGGTCTTATGGCTAAACCGGCAAAACGGCTGACAGGACAGGTCGGCGAAATTATTGAGCAGCCGGTTGAGGCGAATTTTAGAGAAGGACTTACCGTTCTGGAGTATTTTATTTCAACCCACGGCGGAAGAAAAGGTCTTGCGGATACCGCGCTTAAAACATCGGAAGCCGGCTATCTAACCCGGCGTCTAGTTGACGTCGCGCATGATGTAGTCGTTACCGAGGACGACTGCGGCACGTTGAACGGAATAAAAGTAGGCGCCATCGTTTCGGGTGATGAGGCAATAGAGCCGTTGGTTGAAAGGATAGTCGGGAGATGCGCTCTTGATAATATCGTCGGCGTTATTCAGACCCCGCAGGGCGACTACAAGGAAGAACTCATATTAAAAGAGAATGAAATAATAACGCGCGAACAGGCGGAAAAAGTTGCTAAAGCCGGTATTGAATCCATTAGAATCCGCTCCGTTTTAACCTGCGAGACAAAAAACGGCATCTGCGCAAAGTGTTACGGAATTAATCTTGCCTCCGCCAGACCGATAGAAAAAGGCGAGGCGATAGGAATCATAGCGGCGCAGTCCATCGGCGAGCCGGGCACGCAGTTGACGTTGAGAACTTTTCACATCGGCGGCACCGCATCCAGAATTGTAAAAGAGGCAAGTATTGTCGTAGAGAAGGACTCAACGGTAAAATTTTTCAATTTAAGACATATTAAAAACCGCTCCGGAAAAATAATAGTCGTTTCAAGAAATGCGGAGATGCAACTTGTTTCGGGTAAGTGGAAAAAAACATACAAACTTCCTTACGGCACCGAGATAAAATATGTGAAGGACACAAGAGTTCCGAAAGGCACAGTAGTTGCATCATGGGATTCATACACGATGCCAGTTATAACGGAACATAAGGGATTAGTTCATCTAAAAGATGTCGTTGAGGGCGCAACAATGCACGAGGCGGAAAATAAAATCACACAGCAGAAAGAGCGGGTAATTATTGAACATCCCGGAACGAAAATGAATCCGCAGGTGGCCGTTACCGACGCAGGTAAAAAGGTTGCGACATATCCGCTCCCCGTAGGGACGCACATTGTTGTTGACAATAACCAGCCGGTTGAAGCAGGGGATATTATAGCAAAAATTCCCCGCGAGTATGCAAAAAGCAAGGACATTACCGGCGGCTTACCGAGGGTCGCAGAACTTTTTGACGCTAGAAAACCTAAAAACACGGCGATTATTTCCGAACTTGAAGGGACGGTGACGATCGGTTCCGGCGAAGAAGGAACTTTTGTAACTGTTGAAAGCGAATCGGGAATAAAAAGAGAATATAAAATCCCGCAGGGCAAACATCTTATGGTCTACGAAGGCGACAGGGTAACGGTCGGCGAAACACTTACCGACGGTTCCGTTGACCCGCATGACATACTGGATGTTTTGGACGTCAAGGGCGTGCAGGAGTTTTTAGTCAACGAGATCCAGGAGGTTTATCGTCTGCAGGGCGTAACAATAAATGATAAGCATATTGAGGTCATCGTAAGGCAGATGCTGTTGAATGTTAAAATAGAAAAATCCGGCGACAGCAGTTTCCTTGAAGGCGAACTTATAAATAAATTTGATTTTGATGCGGAAAACAGGAAGGTAGAGGCGAAAGGCGGCGTCGCCGCTGAAGCAAGTCCTGTGCTTTTGGGAATTACCCGGGCGTCGCTTTCTTCAAGGTCCTGGATTTCCGCTGCTTCATTTCAGGAGACATCAAGAATCCTGACCGATGCGGCCGTGCGCGGCGCAGTTGATAATTTAGTCGGTTTGAAAGAAAATGTTATTATCGGCCATTTGATTCCTGCGGGAACGGGTTTTAGAGGGGCTTCCGCCAGGGAAAAAAATCCAAAAGCGTAGCGAGTAAAACGCACCCCGCGCAATAACAATGCGGGATAAAAGAATAAATAGAAACGGCGTACCGGTAAATATAAAAATTTAAAAAATAAAAAAAACACTTGACAATACTTATATTATTTTTGTATAATTAAATTTCTTATATTAAAAAGGCAGAGGATAGAGCATAGAGGGGAGAGCGTAGAGAATATTTTTCTATGCTCTACGCACTATGCTCTGATGTTAATATGTTAACTGTAAATCAATTAGTTAAAAACGGCAGGTTGATATCAAGGCGGAAAAGTAAAACCCCGGCGTTGGCTGAGTCGCCCCAGAGAAGGGGTGTTTGCACGAGGGTTTATACGACCACGCCGAAAAAACCGAACTCTGCTTTAAGAAAAGTTGCAAGGGTAAAACTTACATCAGGTTTTGAAGTTACCGCCTATATACCCGGTATCGGACATAATTTGCAGGAACATTCAATTGTTCTGGTCAGGGGCGGTCGTGTAAAAGATTTACCGGGCGTCAGGTATCATATAGTTAGAGGAACTCTTGATGCCACAGGCGTCAGCGGAAGAAATCAAGGTCGTTCAAAATATGGTGCGAAAAAGCCGAAAGCGGGTGTTGTAAAAGCAGCAGCTCCGGCAGCACCACCGGCACCGACAGTGTAGGGGCAAGGAATAGAGAATAGAGAATTAGAGAATTAGAGAATTAGATTTTTTTCCAATTCACCAATTCTCTGTCGTATAAACTAATTCTCTTTCGTATAAACTGATTTTCCAATTCTCTGGTGTTAATATGTCAAGAAAAGCGAGAAAAATAAAAAAAGAACCTGCGAAACCTGACTATAAATACAACAGTTTGGTCATCTCCCGATTTATATTTGATATGCTGAAATGCGGGAAACGTTCTCATGCCGAGACAATTTGTTACGATGCGATGGATATAATAAAAGAAAAAACAAAACAGGAACCGATGACGGTTTTAGAGCGTGCGATAAAAAATGTAAAACCGCTTTTAGAAGTAAAACCCCGTCGTGTCGGCGGTGCAACATATCAGATTCCTATTGAAGTAAAACACGACCGCGGAATTGCTCTTGCCGTCAGATGGCTTTTGATGTATGCGGCCGGTAGAAAAGGCAAGCCGATGAGTGAGCGTTTATCTTCCGAGATAATTGATGCCTCCAACAATACCGGCAGCGCCGTTAAAAAAAGAGAGGATACCCACAAGATGGCGGAGGCAAACAAGGCGTTCGCACATTATCGTTGGTAGAAAGGCAGGGAAATAGTTTAAACGAAAGAGAATTAGTTTATACGACAGAGAATTAGAAATTGCTTGACTAATTCTCTAATTCTCTAATCTCTAATTCTCTGGTGTTAATTATGCCTGTTTTAGAAATTGAAAAAAAGACCAGTAAAAATAAAATGACTGATTTATCAATCATCAGAAATATCGGAGTTATAGCACATATAGACGCGGGTAAAACAACTACCACCGAGCGGCTGCTTTTTTATAGCGGAAAAATTCACCGCATCGGAAACGTTGATGAAGGAACCACCACTACCGATTGGATGGAACAGGAGCAGGAGAGGGGTATTACCATCACTTCTGCCGCGATAACATTGGAATGGCAGGGGCACACCATCAATGTCATAGACACTCCCGGTCATGTTGATTTTACCGCGGAGGTCGAAAGATCTCTTCGCGTCCTTGACGGCGCCGTCGTTGTTTTCTGCGGTGTCGGCGGCGTCCAGCCGCAGTCCGAAACGGTCTGGCGTCAGGCGGACAGATACAAAATTCCCCGTCTTACATTTATCAATAAACTTGACAGGACCGGCGCAAACTTTTTCGGTGTTGTGGATGCGATGAGGAAAAAACTCAATACAAACCCGGTGCTTTTACAGATACCAATCGGCAGTGAAGATAAATTATCCGGAATGGTTGATTTAATAAAAATGAAAGCGTTTCAATATACCGACGAACTCGGAGTAAAATTTGAGGAAATAGAAATTCCGCAGGAACTTCGCCCGCTCGTTAAAGAATACAGGGCAAAACTTATTGAGGCATCCGCCGACGCAGACCATAATATTATGCATAAGTTCGTAAGCGGCGACGGTAAAATTAGCGAAGAGGAACTCATCAATGCGGTAAGGACCCTGACAATTTCCGGAAAAATAGTTCCCGTCCTGTGCGGTTCTAGTCTTAAAAATAAAGGCGTTCAGTTTTTACTTGATGCGATTGTTTCATATCTGCCTTCGCCGCTTGATATTCCTGCCATTGAGGGGCTAAATCCCGAAACCGAATCAACTGAAAAAATAAAAAGGGCTGCTGATGAAACAGCGCCTGCATCAGCGCTTGCGTTCAAAATCCAGACCGACCCGTTTGTGGGGCGTCTGACATACATCAGAGTTTATTCAGGGACTATCAAAAGAGGACATTCAATCTACAATTCAACAAGGGCTAACCGTGAACGAATAGCAAAACTTGTGAAAATGCACGCCAACGACCGCGAAGAGGTTGAAGAAGTAATAGCAGGCGATATAGCGGGTGTGGTAGGTTTCAAAAAAACTTTTACCGGCGATACACTCTGCGATGAAAAAGAACCGATAATTCTTGAAAACATAAAATTTCCCGACCCTGTGATATGGCTTGCGATTGAACCGAAGACAAAATCAGACGAGGAAAAACTTTCCAAAGCACTTTCCAAACTTTCCGAGGAAGACCCGACATTTAAGTTAAAAATAGACACTGAAACCGGCCAGACGATTATTTCCGGAATGGGTGAATTGCATCTGGAAATTCTTGTTGACAGAATGAAGCGGGAATTTTCCGTTGCGGCAAACATAGGCGCGCCTCAGGTTGCTTACAAAGAAACGGTAAAAAGAACCGCTGAGGCAACCGGAAAGTTTATCCGTCAGACCGGCGGTCACGGGCAGTACGGGCATGTTGTTTTGACGGTTGAACCAAATGTAAAAGGTAAGGGTTTTGAATTTATAAATGATATCAGAGAGGGCAGAATCCCTCGTGAATTTTTTTCATCAATTGAGGATGGAATTATTTCAGCGCTTGAAACCGGAGTCCTCGGCGGTTTCCCCGTTGTGGATGTCAAGGTAACACTTTTGGACGGCTCATATCACGAGGTTGATTCATCGGACATCGCTTTTAAGATGGCGGCATCAATCGGGACAAAGGAAGCGCTTAAAAAAGCGTCCCCCGTTTTATTGGAGCCGATAATGAAATTGGAAGTAATTACACCCGACGAATATCTTGGCGATATTCTGGGCGATATAAACTCACGCCGCGGAAGGATTGAGAATATGTCAACCAATAAAAAAATTCATACAATTGACGGTTCTGTTCCTCTGGCAGCAATGTTCGGTTATTCATCGTCGCTGCGTTCGTTGTCCCAGGGACGGGCGACTTATACGATGGAGCCGGCATTTTACGAGACCGTTTCTGAAAAATTAGCGCAGGAGATATTGGGAATAGTATGAAAAAGAGATTAGAGATTAGAGATTAGAGATTATTTGTATAAACTAATTCTCTAATTCTCTGTCGTATAAACTAATTCTCTGACTTAAACGGAGGTGTTTTATGGCGAAGCAAAAATTTGCAAGGACGAAGTTGCATGTCAATGTCGGAACAATCGGTCATGTTGACCACGGTAAAACCACACTAACAGCGGCCATAACGAAGGTTCAGGAGAAAAAGGGTTTTTCAAAATTCATAAGTTATGACGAGGTTGCGAAGGCGTCGGAGTCACAGGGCCGCCGCGACGAAACAAAAATCCTGACCATCGCAATTTCACATGTTGAGTATGAAACGGAAAAGAGGCACTATGCCCATATTGACTGTCCGGGTCATGCCGATTACATTAAAAATATGATAACAGGTGCCGCTCAGATGGACGGAGCAATACTTGTCGTTTCAGCCGCCGACGGTCCTATGCCTCAAACCAGAGAGCATATTCTTCTTGCCCGTCAGGTAAATGTTCCCCACATCGTCGTCTATCTCAATAAAGTTGATGTTGTGGACGACAAAGAACTTATTGATTTGGTTGAACTGGAAATAAGAGACCTCTTAAATAAATACGGGTTCCCCGGCGACAAGACGCCGATTATCCGCGGCAGCGCTCTGAAAGCAATGCAGGGTGATACAAGCGAGCTCGGAGAACAGTCAATCTGGAAACTGATGGATGCGATTGACTCCACAATTCCCGACCCGAAACGTGAAACTGACAAACCGTTTTTGATGAGCGTTGAGGATGTATTCACAATTACGGGCAGAGGAACGGTTGCAACCGGCAGAATTGAACGCGGAAAAGTGAAAACCGGCGATGCGGTTGAACTGGTAGGAATTCAGGAGACAAGAAAGTCGGTTGTCACATCAGTTGAAATGTTCAGAAAAATTTTAGATGAAGCCCAGGCCGGTGATAATGTCGGGGTGCTTTTAAGAGGAGTTGAAAAAGAACAGATTGAACGCGGGCAGGTAATAGCGGCACCCGGAACTATCACACCGCATAAAAAATTCAAAGCGCAGGTATATATACTCACAAAAGACGAAGGCGGAAGGCATACTCCGTTCTTTCAAGGTTACAGACCGCAGTTTTATTTCAGGACGACCGATGTTACGGGCGTCGTCAATTTGCCGAAAGGCGTTGAAATGACTATGCCTGGCGACCATGTGGAAATAGTCGGAGAACTCATATCGCCCATCGCTATGGAGAAGGAATTGAGGTTTGCCATCAGAGAGGGCGGTCATACTGTCGGCTCGGGTGTGATTTCAGAAATAATAGAATAAAAGGGGCAGTGAATTAGTTTATACGAAAGAGAATTAGTTTATACGACAGAGAATTAGATATTGCTTGACTAATTCTCTAATTCTCTAATTCTCTAATTCTCTGATTTTAAGTGGCGAAAACGGAACAGTTGGCACAATCACAGAGAATAAGAATTCGTTTGCAGGCATATGACCATAAGATGCTGGATACCTCGCTTTCCGAAATTATTCAGACAGCGAAGCGCACGGGAGCGTCTATTTCCGGTCCCGTTCTTTTGCCTACAAGAATAAAAAAATACACCGTTCTTCGTTCGCCTCATGCCGATAAAAAGTCCAGAGAGCAGTTTGAAATGAGAATCCATAAACGGCTTGTTGATATAATTCATCCGACGCCTCAAACGGTGGATGCACTAATGAAACTGGACTTGCCGGCAGGTGTGGATGTGGAGATAAAGGCGTAAAGGCAGAGCGTAGAGGGGAGAGCGGAGAGAATAGTTTTCTGTGCTCTATGTCCTATGCTCTATGCTCTGACGTTAAATATGAAGTCAATAATCGGCACAAAAATCGGTATGACACAAATATATTTGGAAAAAGGGGAAGCGGTTCCTGTGACGGTGATATCCTGCGGTCCTTGTGTCGTCACCAAAGTTAAAACTGTTAAGACCGACGGCTATAACGCAGTTCAGGTCGGCTATCAAACCGTGTCAGAAAAAAAACTTAATAAGCCGAAAATCGGTCATTTCAAAAAGGCCGGCACCGGATTATTTAAAGTTTTGAAAGAGTTTCGCGTTGATAATCCGGCTGATTATAAATTAAATCAGGAAATAAAAACTGATATTTTTTCCGCCGGTGATTTTGTGGATGTAACCGGCGTCTCAAAAGGACACGGTTTTCAGGGAGTGGTAAAAAGACATGGTTTTAGCAAAGGGCCTGTTACACATGGACAATCGGACAAACTTCGCTCTCCGGGAACCATCGGTGCGCAGAGACCTCAAAAAGTTAGGAAGGGCTTAAGAATGGCCGGCAGAATGGGCGGCGTCGGTTCTACAATTCAAAAATTAAAAGTCGTAAAAATTATTCCGGAAAAAAATATATTATTGGTGAAAGGCGCGGTTCCGGGCGTAAAAAACGGACAGGTTATTATTACCGAGACGGTAAAGAAAGTAAAAGTGAAACCTGTAGTTGTGCAGAAAGAAGCCAAAAAGGCAGTGAGAAAAAGTGAAAAGAAGTGAAGGGAAGTGAAAGGAAGTGAAAGGAAGTTTTCTTTTGTTCACTTTTATTCACTGTTTCATCACTGTCGTTCACTGATATTAACATGGAAGCAAATATTTATAATATAAAAGGCGAAAAAACCGGCAGTGCGACATTACCGGAAAATATTTTTAATGCGAAGATAAATGTTCCGCTGATGCATGAGGTGGTTACATGGTATCTCGCAAATTGGCGTCAGGGAACGCACTCGGCAAAAACCAGGGCAGAAGTTTCCGGTTCCGGCAAAAAACCATGGAAACAGAAAGGCACAGGACGGGCCCGGGCGGGAAGTATCCGTTCACCGCTGTGGCGTCACGGCGGCGTGATTTTTGCTAAAAAACCGAGAGAATTTTCTTATTCAATGCCGAAGAAAAAAGTTCACCTTGCGCTTTTGTCGGCGCTTTCTTCAAAAGCAAAAGACGGTTCAATTATGGTGCTTGATGAACTTAAAATAGCTACACCCAAAACAAAATCGGTTGCCGAGATAATAAAGACCCTGAAATTAAAAAAAAAGGTGCTTCTTGTTTCAAAAAGGGACAAAACGCTGAATATGGCATCAAGAAATATAGCAAATTTATTTTTACACGATGTAACGGACTTGACGACTTACGATGTTTTGAATGCGGATAAAATTTTATTTACAAAGGAGTCATTAGACAGATGCTCAATCCTTTCAACATAATAAAAAAACCGGTTATTACCGAAAAGGCAACGAAGTTAAAAGAGAAAGAAAATAAATACCAGTTTATCGTCGCAAAAGATGCCACGAAAGGACAGATAAAAGAGGCAATAAAGCAGCTTTTTGATGTTGATGTAGAAAAAATCCGTACTGCTATATTGCCGGGAAAATTAAGAAGAATGGGTGCACATGCGGGCTATAGGTCCGACTTCAAAAAAGCGATTGTGAATATAAAAAAAGGACAGACGATAAAAATAGTTGAAGGTGTCTGAAAAAAGGTTAAAATTTTAAATATTAGACCTTATTTTAACCTTTAACCTGAACTTAAAATGGGTATAAAAACATACACGCCATACACGCCGTCAAGGCGGTTCATAACAAGTGATGATTTCTCGGATATAACAAAAAAAACTCCGGAGAAGTCGCTATTGCTGCCGCTTCCAAGAACCGGCGGTAGAAACAATACAGGGCATCTTACCGTCCGGCATCAAGGCGGCGGTCATAAAAAGATGTATCGGATAATTGATTTCAAAAGGGACAAAAGAAATGTTTCGGCGGATGTTATTGCCGTTGAATACGACCCCAATCGTTCATCGCGGATAGCATTGGTTAAATATTCCGACGGTGAAAAAAGATATATTATTTGTCCGGCAGGCCTTAAAGTCGGCGATAAAATTGAAAGCGGGGAAAAAGCGGAAATAAAAGTCGGCAATTCGCTGCCCATTTCAAATATACCCGTAGGAGTTGAAATTCACAATTTGGAACTTGTACCCGGTCTTGGTGCAAAACTTGTCCGCTCTGCCGGCGGTGTTGCACAAATTATGGCTAAGGAAGGCGATTTCGCACATATAAAAATGCCATCCGGCGAAGTAAGAATGATTCCCGTAAAATGTTATGCGACGATAGGACAGATAGGCAATCTTGACCATGAAAATATAGTTCTGGGAAACGCCGGCAGAAGCAGGCATCTGGGAATTAGACCGACGGTTAGAGGAACTGCTATGAATTCCGTTGACCATCCGCACGGCGGCGGTCGGGGAAAATCAAAAGGAAACAATCAGCCGCAATCGCCATGGGGTCAGCCGGCGAAGGGCTTCAAAACCCGTTCAAAAAAGAAGTGGACCGATATGTATATTATTAACAGAAGACCAAAGGGAGTGAGATAGAGAGGCAGAGAATTAGTTTATACGACAGAGAATTGGTGAATTGGAAAAAAATCTAATTCTCTAATTCTCTAATTCTCTGGTGTTACTATGAGTCGTTCAACAAAAAAAGGTCCGTATATTGACGAAAAACTCTTTAAAAAGGTTGAAAAGCTCAATGCTACAGGACAAAAAACGCTTATCAAAACCTGGGCTCGTGCGTCTGTAATTCCGCCGGAGTTTGTCGGTCACACATTCGGCGTTCATAACGGCAGAAAGTTTTTATCCGTCTATGTAAGCGAAAATATGGTGGGTCATCGTCTCGGAGAATTTTCGCCGACCAGATTTTTCAGAGGTCACGGCGCCGCGCATACAAAAGAGGCGTTGGAAAAGACATAAAGGGCAGAGAATTAGTTTAAACGAAAGAGAATTAGTTTAAACGACAGAGAATTGGTGAATTAGAAAAAAATCTAATTCTCTAATTCTCTAAT
The DNA here is from genome assembly GCA_041658185.1 of Elusimicrobiota bacterium. Taxonomy (GTDB): domain Bacteria; phylum Elusimicrobiota; class UBA8919; order UBA8919; family UBA8919; genus UBA8919. The sequence continues at coordinate 222,347 of JBBAAR010000001.1, read as the reverse complement.
TCTCTAATTCTCTGGTGTTAACATGGAATCAAAAGCGATATCAAAATTTGCGAGAAATCCATACAGAAAAGTAAATCAGGTGCTTTCACTTATAAGAGGGAAACGGGTTTCTGAGGCAATTAGAATATTGTCATTTGTTAAGAAGGGCTCGGTTTCCCTTATAGAAAAAACTTTAAAATCGGCTGCTGCAAACAGCGGTCATCTCAAAAATCCGGAGTTAATTTTCGTTAAAAAGGCGTTTGCTACAATGGGGCCTCCGATAAAAAGAATGCGTCCGGGTGCTCAGGGCAGGGGCAATCCGTATAAAAGGAAGACCTGCCATTTGACGATTGTCGTGGGAGATACGAAAGGCAGAGGATAGAGGATAGAGAATTAGTTTATACAACAGAGAATTGGTGAATTGGAAAAAAATCTAATTCTCTAATTCTCTAATTCTCTAATTCTCTGGTGTTAATATGGGACAAAAAATTCATCCAAAAGGTTTACGATTAGGTTATGTTGCCGACTGGGATTCCAAATGGTTCTCGCGTCGCAATATGGCTGACCTTTTAGAAGAGGATTTCCGGATAAGAAAATTCGTAAAAGCGCGGCTGAAATTTGCTGCCGTCTCAAAAATTACGATTGAAAGAGCGGGAAAATACTTAAAAGTTAACATTTTTTCTGCCCGCCCCGGACTTATAATCGGAAAGCGCGGCGCAGATATTGAATCGCTCAAAAAAGAAATTGAAGAAATTTCCGATAAAAAAACGATTGTAAATGTAATGGAAATAAAATCACCGGAGACAAACTCCCAACTTGTCGCCGAAGGCATCGCTCTTCAACTTGAAAAGAGAGGTTCTCACCGTCGTGCTATGAAAAAAGCGATTGAAAAAGCGCTTGCTTCGGGGGCTCTCGGCGTAAAGGTTATGGTTGCCGGCCGCCTCGGCGGAAACGAAATAGCAAGAACGGAGTGGCTGAGAGAAGGCAGAGTTCCTCTTCATACATTCCGGGCTGATATTGATTACGGTTTTGCCGAAGCACTTACGACGATGGGAATCATCGGCGTTAAGGTCTGGATATTTAAAAAGGAACTCTTCAAAAAAACTGAAAAAGAAATGTTAGCCGATGCGCGTCTTATTGAAAAACCGGAAGACATTGAAGTTAAAGACGAGAAGCCGCCGGAACTGGACGAGGAAATAATTAAAGAGGAAGAAGATAATGTTGTCACCGAAAAGAGTAAAATATAGAAAACAGCAGCGCGGACGGATGAAGGGCAATGCATCCGGCGGAACAGAGGTAAGTTTCGGCGAATATGGCATTATGGCACTTGAACGCGCATGGATTACGGCAAATCAGATTGAGGCATCCAGAATTGCATTGACCAGGGCAATTAAAAAAAGCGGAAAGGTCTGGATAAGAATTTTTCCCGACAAACCCTACACAAAAAAACCTGCCGAAACCAGAATGGGAAAAGGCAAGGGGCTTGTTGAAAAATGGGTTGCCGTCGTCAAACCGGGTCGGGTTATGTTTGAGATTACCGGCTTAAAAAAGGATGAGGCAAAAGAGGCATTTACTCTCGTTGCCCATAAACTTCCTATAAAAACAAAGTTTTTGGAAAGAGGACAGTAGCGTCAATTAAAAATTCAAAATTAAAAATGAAAAATTCAAAAGACAAAAAAGATATAAATTTAAGAGAACTTACTTCGGATGAATTAAAATCGCGATTTGAAGAATCTAAGGAGAAGTTGTTCCATCTTAAATTCGGGCACAAGACAACTCCGCTTAAAAATCCGTTGGAAATAAGATATTTGCGACGTCAGATAGCAAGAATTTTAACGATAGTAAAAGAAAAAAGTGTAAAAAAATGAAAAAAACAAAAACAGGCATTGTGATTTCAGACGGGATGAATAAAACAAGGGTGGTAGAGGTGGAATGGACTACCCGCCATCCGCTTTACCAAAAAGTTATTCGTCATCGGACAAAATATTATGCCCACGACGAAAACAACGAAACGCGTCTCGGCGATAAGGTTGATATAATAGAAACGAGACCGATTTCAAAACTAAAAAGGTGGAGAATAGTAAAAGGCAGAGAATTAGTTTAAACGAAAGAGAATTAGTTTATACAACAGAGAATTGGTGAATTGGAAAAAATCTAATTCTCTAATTCTCTAATTCTCTAATTCTCTGGTGTTAATATGATTCAGGAACGTTCAATTATAATAGTTGCAGACAATACCGGAGCTAAAAAAATAAGATGTTTCCGCATGCTCGGCGGAAGTTACAGAAAATACGCGTCGCTCGGCGATGTGATAGTGGCTTCCGTCTTTGATGCGTTGCCGACGGCGACAATCAAAAAAGGCGAGGTGGTCAAAGCGGTAATAGTGAGATGCGTTAAAGAAACTCGCAGACCCGACGGAAGTTACATAAAATTTGACGATAATGCTGCGGTTATAATAAATGATGAACACGAACCGCGCGGGACCCGTATTTTCGGGCCGGTGGCAAGGGAATTACGTGAAAAAAATTTCCTGAAAATTATTTCGTTAGCACCGGAAGTGGTGTAAAGGAACACGGAACAGACACAGAAAAGTTCCGCTTCTGTTCTGTGTAAAGTTCCGAGTCAGTTCAGTGTGTTTGCGGAGCAAACAATGCACATAAAAAAGAAAGATAAAGTTATTGTTTTGGCTGGTAAAAATAAGGGTAAAACCGGAGAGGTTCTAAAGATTTTCCCGGATAAAAAAACTGCCGTTGTTGCAAAGATTAATTTTGTAAAAAGGCATACAAAAGCGACGCAGTCTGACCCGGGCGGCATCAAAGAAAAAGAAGCGCCGCTGCCTGTTTCACGGCTTATGCTTGTCTGTCCGAAGTGCGATAAGCCGACAAGACCGAAATGGGAGATATTGCCCGACGGTAAAAAATCCCGTTTGTGCAGGAAATGCGGAGAAATGATTGTATAAAAGGCAGAGAATAGAGGATAGAGGACAGAGCACAGAAGACAGAAACTACGCTCTACGCTCTATTCTCTAATCTCTGGTATTAAAATGGCACGATTAAAAGAAGCATATAAAAAAGTTATTATTCCGGAGTTGATGAAAAAATTGAACCTAAAAAATATTCATCAAGTTCCGAAACTTGAAAAAATAGTTATCAATATGGGTGTTTCGGATGCCAGAGAAAATCCGAAGGCGATGGATATTGCAGAAGCGGAACTTGCCGCTTTAACAGGACAGAAACCGCTGTTGCGTCGCGCCAAAAAATCAATATCAGCTTTCAAGTTAAGGGAAGGTATGGCCATCGGTCTTAAAGTTACTTTGCGCGGCGCCAGGATGTATGAATTTTTTGACCGGCTTGTCAGCATATCTATTCCAAAAATAAGGGATTTTCGAGGACTTGAACCGTCCAAATTTGACGGAAGCGGTAATTACAATCTGGGCTTAACCGAGCAGTATATTTTTCCGGAAATTGTGCTTGATAAGTCCGACAAAGCAAGAGGAATGAACATAACAATTGTGACGACGGCAAAAAACGACGAACATGCAAAAGAATTTCTATCAATGATGGGAATGCCGTTCAGGAAAAAAGCAGAGAATTAGTTTAAACGAAAGAGAATTAGTTTATGCAACAGAGAATTGGTGAATTGGAAAAAATCTAATTCTCTAATTCTCTAATTCTCTGGTGTTAATTATGGCTAAAAAATGTCTTATCATCAAACAGAGAAAAACTCCTAAATACTCTTCAAGAAGATATAACAGATGCCGTATTTGCGGCCGGCCGCGCGGATTTTTGAGAGATTTTGGTTTATGCAGAATTTGTTTCAGGAGTTTTGCACACAGGGGTTTAATCCCGGGAGTTACAAAATCGAGTTGGTAAGAGAGAGGCAGTGAGAAAAAGTGAAAAGAAGTGAAGGAAAGTGAAAGGAAGTTTTCTTTTGTTCACTTTTTTACCACTTCCGTTCACTGTCGTTCACTGATGTTAAAATGATTTACGATCCTATTTCAGACATGATTTGTCAGATAAAAAATGCCAGTGGAAAAGCCAAGGAAAAAGTGGATATCCCGGCTTCAAATATAAAGGAAGAAATTTCCAAAATTTTGAAGGAAGAGGGATATATTTCAAATTACAAACGGCTTGACGACAAAAAGCAGGGTATTTTGAGAATTTTTTTGAAATACTCGCTGGACAAAAAACCTATGATAACGGATATCAAAAGGGTTTCTAAATTATCAATGCGCGTGTATAGGAAAGCGGTACGACTGCCGAGGGTTTTACGAGGTATAGGAACAGCAATAATTTCAACTTCCCGAGGGCTGATGACTGATGAGAAAGCAAGAGAGGAACATCTCGGCGGCGAAGTGATTTGTTATGTTTGGTAAGAGAGGCAGAGAATAGAGCGGAGAGAGGAGAGCGTAGAGAATAGTTTTCTATGCTCTGATGTTAAGTGAGCAGAATTGGAAATAGTCCGATACCGATACCGAATAATGTAAAAATAAATATAACAGGAAACGAAATTTCTGTGGCTGGTCCCGCCGGTACGCTCAAAAGAAAGTTCCGGCCCGAAATTTCAATCAAAACTGAAAATAATTCTATTATTCTAAAAAGAAGTTCGGATGATTTCAAGGCGATTCACGGAACAACGCGGGCTCTGCTCAACAATATGGTGCAAGGGGTCGTTACGCCTTTTGAAAAAAAGTTGGAAATACAGGGTGTCGGATATAAGTCCACACTTGCGGGAAAAAAATTAACTTTACAGGTGGGGTATTCTCATCCGGTTGAGTTCAACATTCCCGACGGTGTGGATATTGCCACTGACCCGAAAGGGCTTCTTATAACGCTGAAATCAACCGATAAAGAAAAATTGGGACTGGTGGCATCACAAATAAGACAGAGTAAAGAGCCAGATTCATATAAAGGCAAGGGTGTCAGATATTACGGAGAATACATAAAAAAGAAGCCGGGCAAATCGGCAATTGGAGTCGGTGCTCCGGGTGCAGCCGGCGCTGCCCCCGCAAAAAAATAGGTCAATATGTTATCTAAAAAATCACAATCACATCTGAGAAAAAAAATAAGAATAAGGAAAAAGGTTTCCGGGACGGCCGAGAGACCCAGGATGGCAATTCATAAATCAAACAAGAATATATATGTTCAGTTTGTTGATGACTTAAAGGGAAAAACTTTATTGTCCGTTTCGTCTGCAACACTTAAATTAAAAAATGCCGCAAATATCAAGGCATCTGTTTCTCTCGGGGAAGCAGCGAGTAAAAAAGCGATAGCGGCCGGAATAAAACAGGTCGTATTTGACCGCGGCGGATATATATATCACGGGAAGGTTCGGGCTTTTGCCGATAGTGCCCGCAAAGCAGGATTGAAGTTCTAAAAGGCAGTTTAGAGTTTAGAGTTTAGAGTTTAGAGATTTTGACATTTCTCTAAACTAAGTTCTCTCAACTCTCAACTGGTGTTAAAATGGATATAAAAAAAGAAATTGTTGTTTCAATAGGTCGTGTGACGAAAGTTGTAAAAGGCGGAAAGAGGTTTTCCTTTAATGCGCTTGTTGTAGTCGGCGATTGCAACGGTACCGTTGGTGTCGGGTTAGGCAAGGCGAAAGAGGTTCAGTCGGCAATAAAAAAGGGGACCGCTTCCGCAAAAAAAAATCTGTTTACAGTATCTTTGAAAAATACGACAATTCCGCATGAGATTACAGGTGCTTACGGTGCCGGCAGGGTTTTTATGAGACCTGCATCCGCCGGAACCGGACTAATTGCCGGCGGCGCCGTGAGATCAGTTTTGTTGGCCGTGGGCGTTAAGGATGTACTTACAAAATCATTGAGGTCATCAAACCCGTTTAATGTTGTTTATGCCACAATTGACGGCTTACAAAAGTTAAGAAACAGGGAAGATGTAGAAAAATTGAGAGGGAAGAAAGGCAGAGACGGCGGGACAGAGGGATAGAGGTTCTAACTCGTCATTAACGTCTCGTTTCTAATTAATATGAAACTATCAGATTTAAAACCAGCAGTTGGTTCAAAACATAGAAGAAAAATTGTAGGTCGCGGCCGCGGTTCCGGTCATGGCGGTTCCGCCACAAGGGGAATGAAAGGACAAAATTCCCGGTCCGGCGGCGGCACCCGTCCGGGCTTTGAAGGCGGGCAGATGCCTCTCATGCGTCGTATTCCCAAAAGGGGGTTTACAAACATTTTCAAGAAAGAATATGAAATTGTAAATATTGACACCATCGAAAAAGTGAGCGAAGCGACCAAAGGAAGTCCCGTCGGGGCGAGTACCGAAATCAACAAAAAAATCTTGAAAGAATTAGGACTGATAGACGGCAAATTGCCTCTGAAAGTTTTAGGTGAGGGTGAAATAAAAAAACCGTTAAAAATTACTGCGGATAAATTCTCAAAAAGTGCAGCTGAAAAGATATCCGCCGCAGGCGGATCCGCCAACGTCTCAGTGGCGGAAAAAAAGCAGGCGGGATAATAGAGACAGAGAATTAGTTTATACGAAAGAGAATTAGTTTAAACGACAGAGAAAAAATTCTCTAATTCTCTGGTGTTAATAAAATGATTGAATCATTCGGCGATATTTTCAAGGTTCCGGAATTAAAAAAAAGGGTTTTGTTCACCGCGGTTATAATTATCGCTTACAGAATCGGCGTGGCAATACCCATTCCGGGAATTGATATCGCAGCGTTCAAGGCATTTTTCGCCCAGCAGTCAAACACGCTCTTTGGATTTATGGATATGTTTTCAGGCGGCGCCCTTTCGCGGCTTTCAATTTTTACCTTGGGGATAATGCCTTACATCAACGCATCAATTATTTTTTCGCTTTTGCAGGCAACGGTTCCATATCTTGAAAAACTTTCTAAAGAAGGCGAAACCGGAAGAAAAAAAATTACGCAGTGGACGAGATACGCAACTTTGGTTCTTGCCGTTATACAATCGCTGGGGCTGACGCTTTTTATGATAATGCCGATGAAAGCCCCCGGCGGTGCGTCCGTAGTGGCAAATCCCGGCGCAATGTTTATTTTCATCACCGTTTTGACGATGACCACCGGTACTGTTTTTATAATGTGGCTTGGTGAACAGGTTACAGAAAGCGGAATAGGCAACGGAATTTCCTTGATTATTTTCGCCGGAATTGTTGACCGTCTGCCGTCTGCAGTTAAAAATCTTTTTGACATGATAAGAACTCACGAGATGTCGCTTTTTACCGGCATTTTGATTTTAGGAATGGTTTTCCTGATAATGGCGCTTGTCGTCTGGGTTGAAACGGGCCAGAGAAAAATTCCCGTCCAGTATGCAAAAAGGGTTGTCGGCAGAAAAATGTACGGCGGGCAGTCAACATTTCTACCTATTAAAGTTGACCAGTCGGGAGTAATCGCCGTAATTTTTGCGGTTTCGCTGATGTCGGTTCCGATGACGCTCGCACAGTTTACCGGTGATTCGGGATTTATGAAAAAATTTGTTGATTGGTGGATGAGAGGAAGCATTTTGTACGAAGTTTTGTATGCCGCACTTATAGTTTTCTTCTGTTACTTTTATAATTCAATCACGCTGAATCCGAAGGACATCGCCGAGAATATGAAAAAGTGGGGCGGGTTTGTCCCCGGTATAAGACCGGGGGAGCCGACGGCTAATTATATCCAATGGATTTTGGCAAGAATTACTTTGGGCGGCGCGCTTTTTGTCGCATTCGTGGCAATACTGCCTGATTATTTGAGAAAATTTATTAATGTCCCGTTTTTTTTCGGCGGCACCGCACTTTTGATTGTCGTCGGAGTCGCGCTTGATACCATCAGCCAGATAGAGTCGCACCTTATAATGAGACATTACGACGGATTCTTAAAAAAAGGCAGAATTAAGGGCAGATGGTTTAATGTGAAATGAGAGAGGCAGTGAAAAGAAGTGAAGGGAAGTGGATTTTTCTTTCGTTCACTTTTTCACCACTTTTGTTCACTTTAGTTCACTGATGCTAAAATGAATCTGATAATTTTCGGTGCACCGGGCGCGGGCAAGGGGACGCAGGCGGAATTCATAGCGAAAGATAAAGGGATTCCGTCAATTTCCACCGGCGAGATATTCCGTGAAGCGGTCGCATCAAAAAGTCCCCTCGGGATAAAAATTACCGAGATTATGTCAAAGGGTTCTCTTGTCTCAGACGATATAGTTCTTAAAATAGTTGAGCAGCGGATTAAAAAGGACGACTGCAAGAACGGGTTTTTATTAGACGGGTTTCCGAGAACGCTTCCTCAGGCAAAGGGTTTTGACAATTTACTTCTATCAATCGGAAAAAAAATTGATAAGGTAATTTCGCTGGATGTATTGGAAGAAAATATAGTAAAACGGCTTTCTTCCAGGCGAATCTGCAAAAAGTGCGGCGCCAAGTTCAATCTGGAAACGCTCCCGCCGAAAATTGACGGTGTTTGTGATAACTGCGGCGGCAGTCAAACGCTTTTCCAGAGAGAGGATGACACTGAAAAGACAATCAGGCACCGTCTTTCCGTCTATTACATTGAAACACAACCGCTCATTGAATATTATAAAAGCAAGGGCATTTTGGTGACTGTTGACGGCAACCGTTCCGTTTCCGAAATATCCCGCGATATATCCGCTGCGTTATGATTTATACGAAATCGCCGGATGAAATTATTGGTATGCGTAACGCATGCCGGCTTGCGGCGGAAGTTATAGAAGCAGTCGGAAAAAATATAACACCCGGGATTACAACGAAAGAACTTGAACATGCCGCCGCAAAAAAGCTGAAATCGCTCGGTGCAAAATCGGCGTTTTTAGGATACCGCGGTTATCCGGGAATTATATGTATTTCCGTCAACGAAGTCGTAATTCACGGTATCCCGTCCCAGCAAAAGTTAAAAGAAGGTGACATTGCAGGAATTGATGTCGGGGTAAAATATAACGGTTTTTACGGTGATACTGCGAGAACATATCCTGTCGGGAAAATTTCTGCGGATGCCGAAAAACTCCTGTCCGTTTCCGAAGTTGCACTTTGTAACGCGATAAAAAGTTGTATCGCAGGTTGTAGAGTGGGCGATATTTCATCGGCAATTCAAACGACTGCAGAAAAAAACGGTTTTTCCGTTGTCAGGGATTTTGTCGGACACGGTATCGGCAGGGATTTGCACGAGGACCCGCAGATACCCAATTACGGCAAAGCCGGTGTCGGTCCCAGAATTTCTGAGAATTCCTGTCTCGCTATTGAGGTGATGCTCAATCAGGGTGACTGGCATGTGAAAACACTTGCGGACAACTGGACGGTTGAGACAATTGATAAAAAACTTTCAGCGCATTTTGAACATACTGTTTTAGTGAATAATGCTTGTGCCGAAATACTTACAAAGATATAATTGAGCGATAACAAAATGCAAAAAGAAGAAAAAATTGAAGTTGTAGGGATAGTAAAAGAGGTTCTACCGTCGGCGATGTTCCGTGTTCAACTTGAAAACGGGCACAGCGTCCTGGCGAGAATTTCCGGAAAAATGAGGATGAATTACATCCGCATTATTATCGGCGACAAAGTAAAAGTTGAACTTTCGCCGTATGATTTAACGAGAGGAAGAATTACTTACAGGGAGAAAGGACGGTAAAAAAATATGAAAGTAAGGTCATCAGTAAAACCATTTTGTAAAAATTGTAAGATTGTAAAACGCAGAGGTGTTTTGTATATTATTTGTAAAAATCCGAAGCATAAACAGAGACAGGGATAGGGGCAGAGAATTAGTTTATACGACAGAGAATTGGTGAATTGGAAAAAAATCTAATTCTCTAATTCTCTAATTCTCTGATGTTAACATGGCACGAATAGCGGGTGTTGATTTACCGAAAGAGAAAAGAATAGATATCGGTCTTTCCTACATATACGGGATAGGAAGGGTCCTTGCAAAAAAAATTTTAGACGAGGCAAAGATTGAACCGTCAAAAAGAGTAAAAAATTTAACGGAAGCGGAAGTAGGAAAACTTGCCGGAATTATTTCATCAGAGTATAAGGTTGAAGGCGACCTGCGCCGTGAAATCGTCAGCAATATCAAGCGTTTACAGGAGATAGGAACATACAGAGGAATGAGGCATCGCAGAAATTTGCCCGCCAGAGGTCAGAGAACGAAGACAAACGCGAGAACAAAAAGAGGAAAGAGAAAAACGGTCGGTGCGGTTAAGGTAGAAGTTAAGAAAGAAAGAGAAGTGAAGTGAGGCAGGTTAAAGGTTAAAGGTTAAAGGTTTAAATTTTAACCTTTAATTTATACCTTTAATTTGATTTTATTATGGCTGAAGAAAAATCAAAAGAAATTAAAGAACCAAAAGAGACAACTCCTAAAGAATCAAAGTCGCCGAAGCCGTTGGTAAAAGATGCCTCCGCTTCAAAAGAAACAAAAGAAGCGGATACTAAACGCGTTGCCGTCGCACCAAAACATAAATCAAGGAAAAAACTGCTTTCAACAAGCGGCAGAGTTTATATCAAATCCTCTTTTAACAATACAATCATCACGATTACCGACGATAAGGGCAACGTCATAAACTGGGGTTCCAGCGGTTCATCCGGTTTCAAGGGAACGAAAAAAGGAACGCCTTTTGCCGCCCAGATTGCATCGGCAAATTGTGCAAGAAAAGCGTCCGAAATGGGTTTGAAACAGGTCGCGGTTTTTGTTTCCGGGCCCGGCTCTGGTCGCGAAACGGCTATAAGAGCGTTACAATCGTCCGGCTTATCCGTTACTTTTATCAAAGATATTACACCTATTCCGCATAACGGATGCAGACCGCCGAAACAAAGGAGAGTGTAGAGGAGCAGAGAATTAGTTTAAACGAAAGAGAATTAGTTTATACGACAGAGAATTGGTGAATTGGAAAAAAATCTAATTCTCTAATTCTCTAATTCTCTAATTCTCTGGTGTTAATTATGGCAAGATATTTAGGACCTAAATGTAGAAGATGCAGACAAGAGCAAATGCCTTTATTCTTAAAAGGTGAAAGATGCGACACGCCCAAGTGTCCCGTCACCAAAAAGAAAGGCCCGCCCGGCCCTCACAGAAGAATGATGAAAAAGCCGACGGAGTACTCGGGTCAGTTGCGTGCCAAACAGCAGGTAAAAAGAACATATGGGGTAATGGAAAGGCAGTTCAGAAGATATTTCCAGACAGCGGCGAAACATAAAGGCATGACCGGTTTCAATCTTTTGTTATCTTTAGAAATGCGGCTGGATAATGTCGTTAGACGCATGGGACTTTCGCCGGCAATTTCCGGCGCACGGCAGTTGGTTCTTCACAGACATATAAAAGTTAATGATAAAATAATAAACATACCGTCATACCCTACGAAAGTAAATGATAAAATCCAAATAACGGCTCAACTTAAAGAAAATTTATTTGTTAAAAAATCCGCGGATGCATCTTCAAAAAAAGGCGTGTCACCGTGGCTATCATTAGATGTTTCTAATTTATCCGGCGTGATTGTAAGACAACCGTTGAGAGAAGAAATGTCCGTTCCTTACGACGAGGAAAGACCTAAGGAACAGTTGATTGTTGAGTTGTACAGCAAATAAGGCAGGTTAAAGGTTAAAGGTTTAAGGTTAAAATTTTAACCTTTAATTTATACCTTTAATTTGATTTTTATGGGGGTTATATAAAATGCGGCTTCCTGACATAGTTGGACCTCAGAAGATTGAAAAAAACATTTCTTCTGATTTGACTTACGGAAAGTTTGTTGTTGAACCATTTGAGAAGGGTTACGGGCACACGATAGGGCACTCGCTCCGTCGCATACTTTTGTCTTCGTTGGAAGGCGCGGCCGTTATATCCACCCGTATAAAAGGCGCTTCACACGAGTTTGCAACACTGCCGGGTGTTGTTGAAGATGTTATGGGCATAATACTTAATCTTAAAAAAATAAGATTCAAGACCTACGGCACCGACGAAATCCAGACGCTTAAATTGTCCGCCTCAAAAAGCGGCTTGGTTTTGGCGTCATCTTTTGAAGCAAACTCAAACATAGAGATTGTCAACGGCGATCAGGTCATTGCTACGCTTGAATCCGGCGGAACTCTTCAAATGGAAATTGATATCGCAAAGGGCAAGGGATATTCGCCCGCCGAAAAAAATAAAAAACCCGGTCAACCCGCCGGCACGATGCTCGTGGATGCCGTTTTCACGCCGATTAAAAAAGTTTATTATGAGGTTGAAAACACCCGCGTGGGTCAGGCGACCGATTATGACCGTCTGATTATAGAGGTATGGACCGACGGTTCAATAAATCCCGAAGATGCGATTGTTTTTTCAGCGAAACTTTTAAGCGATTCCGTTAAAATTTTTATAAGTTATGATGAAGAAGAAAAAGCGACATCAAAGGCGATGGTGTCATCAACACCGGCAGAATCCGTCGGGCTTTCCGGCGATATTCTAAATCAGTCGGTTGAAATTATAGAACTTTCAATCCGCGCCGCCAATTGTCTGAAACAGGCAAAAATAAAAACCATAGGGGAGTTGACTAAGAGAACTAAGGATGAACTTCTCGCCTATAAAAATTTCGGAAGGAAATCGCTTGATGAAATAGAAATGAAACTTAAGGAGTTGGGGGTCTCGTTAAAAGAGTAAAGGCAGAGGACAGAAACTACGCTCTATGCTCTACGCTCTGGTGTTACTATGAAAAACAAAAAAAACAGAAAAATAGGAAGAACAACCGAGCATCGTTTTGCAATGCTGAGAAATATGTCTGTTTCACTTATTGAAAATGAGTCCGTTAAAACCACTCTTGCCAAAGCAAAGGAACTGGTAAAATTTGTTTCAAAAATTATAACATCAGCGAAAAAAGGCGGCATGGCAAACAGGCGTCGTGTTTTAACAGATATAAAATCGCCGGTTGCAATGGAAAAATTATTCGGTCCTCTGGCGGAAAGATACAAATCCCGTCCCGGCGGCTATACCCGTATTTACAAATTGGGCCGCAGAATTTCCGACGGCAGCGAAATGGCGGTTGTGAAGTTGGTGGAGTAAAGGCAGAGAATTAGTTTATACGAAAGAGAATAAGAGAATTAGTAAATTAAGTAGAAGATTTTATCTAATTCTCTAATTCTCTAATTCTCTAATTCTCTGGTGTTAACATGTTTGATTTTATTTTCTCATTGTTTTCAAATGATATGGGAATTGACCTTGGCACAGCCACGACACTCGTATATGTAAAAGGCCAGGGTATCGTTCTGAGAGAACCGTCGGTAGTTGCATATAACAAGGAAACTCAGGAAATAGAAGCCATCGGAGAAGAAGCAAAAAAAATGGTCGGAAAAACTCCCGCATCAATTGAGGCCATCAGGCCTTTAAGGAACGGAGTCATTGCCGATTTTGACATTACCGAAAAGATGATTCGGTATTTTATCAAAAAAGTCCACAACAGAAAAACACTTCTTCATCCGAGAATTGTAATCGGTATCCCGTCGGGAATTACGGAGGTTGAGCGTCGTGCTGTCCGCGAGGCTGCGGAACAGGCAGGCGCCCGCGAGGTTTATCTTATTGAAGAGCCGATGGCGGCGGCAATAGGTGCGGGTCTTCCTATTCACGAGCCGACGGGTAATATGGTAGTAGATATCGGCGGCGGGACCACTGAGGCGGCCGTTATTTCTTTGGGCGGAATGGTTGTTTCCGATTCAATTCAAATCGCCGGTGATGAATTTGACGAAGCAATCGTTTCATTTTTCAAGAAGAACCACAATCTGGCAATCGGTTACAGAACGGCGGAAAATATCAAAATACAGATAGGGTCTGTTTTTCCTCTTCAAAAAGAGGAGACAATGGATGTTAAAGGGCTTGATGTAATACAGGGTCTTCCGAGGACGATAAATGTTTCAAGTAAGGATATAAGAACCGCACTGATGGAACCGGTTAAAGCAATCGTTGAAATGGTAAAAGGGGTGCTTGAAAGAACCCCCGCTGAACTTGCGGCGGAATTGGTTGACCGGGGAATTGTGCTTGCAGGAGGCAGTTCCTTAACCCGCGGTATGACTGACCTGCTCTCAAAAGAAACACATCTTCCCGTTTATCTCGCGCAAGACCCTACCACCTGTGTCGTTTTGGGAACGGGCAAATACTTAGAAGAACTTGAGAATATAAAAAAAGCACGAAAACGGCTTGAATGAGAGGCAGAGAATTAGTTTAAACGAAAGAGAATTAGTGAATTGGGAAAAAATCTAATTCTCTGATTCTCTAATTCTCTGGTGTTTAATGTGTATAGAAAAAATCCCATTGTTTTACTTTCGCTTTATCTGGTAATATCCGTAATAATTTTGAGTTTCAATATCAATCCCACAGTCAAGGCAATGCGGGATTTTTTATTTTATATGGTCGTAACTCCGTACTCAAAAGTAAATTATGCGGCTTCCTCCGTCGGGAATCTCGGCGGTAATATAAAAGAAATGGTCAACTCCCATCAGGAAGTTCTTGAACTTAAAAACCAAAATCAAAAATTGTTGCACGATTTGGTCAAGTTGAAAACGCTTGAAATTGAAAACAGGCGATTAACGGAACTTTTGGGCTACAAAAGAAACATAAACCGTAAAACAGTAATTGCCAGAATAATAGCAAAACCGCCGCAGCAGTATTATAAATCATTGATTATTGACAAGGGAAGCGAGGATGGTTTATCGGATAACAGGGCAGTTTTTGGATTCTATAAAGGAAAATTCGGAGTGGTCGGGCAGTTAACAAATGTTGAAAAAAATGTCTCAATGGTTTTAACGATTACAAACCGTATTTCAAAAGTTCCCGCTCGGATTGTATCCTGTGCCGTTGACGGAATTGTTATAGGTAAAGAGACATCAGAATTGGAAATGATTTGGATCCCTTCTGATGCGGAAATAAAAATAGGCGACGAGGTTGTGTCTTCTTCTGCATCGGATATTTTTCCTTCAGGTATCCCTATCGGCATTATTGTGTCAATAAACCAGACAGGTCATCTTCCTTTCAAGAAGGCATCTATAAAACCGTATATACCGGCATTTCAGTTGACGGATGTTTTTATTGAGTGAGAAACACGGAACAGAAGCGGAACAGTTCTGTGCATAAGTTCAGAGTCAGTTCAGTGTGTTTGCGGAGCAAATAATGAAAAAGTTCCTATTTTATTTTATTACCGTCGTAATAATAATTTTTCTTGAAATTCTGTTTTCTAAATTTTCGGTATTCGGACTTTTTTTTATTATTTTTATCGGATTATACAGGGGCTCATACTCCGGATGCACAGTCGGATTTTTTATCGGGCTCATTGAGGGCGTTTTTTTTGCCACTACTTTCGGGACTTTGAGTTTTTCATACTCAATTATAGGGTATCTGTCGGGGCGCATTCCGAAACGAATAGACGAAGAAAATCCGCTCGCACAAATTTCTATTGTTTTTCTGGGAGTCATTGTTTCGCAGGTTGTTAACTTAATAATTGAGGTTCTTTTCACCGGTATCCCCGGAATTTTTTCAATTACATGGCTTATTGTTCCCGTAATAATTAGTCCTGTATTTTTTTTAATTTTTAAGAAGTGGTGGCTTCTCTGGTTTGACCGTCTGGATGTGGATAGATAAATAGTTTATACGAAAGAGAATTAGATTAAACGACAGAGAATTAGATATTGCTTGACTAATTCTCTAATTCTCTAATCTCTGGTGTTAACATGTGGCAAGGTGAAAATTTAGGTTATTCGGCTGAATCATTCTCGGGCCGTCTCAATGTTCTGCAATTCGGTATATTTTTTTTATTGGGAATTATTTCTTTCCGCATAATTTCGCTTCAAGTAATAAAAGGCGGTCAATACAGAAAAATATCGGATGAAAACAGAATTGTAATTTATCCCCAACCTGCTACCCGCGGCAAAATTTTTGACAAAAACATGGATGTTATTGTTGACAACAAGCCCTCGTTTGCGGTTCTGTTTTCCCGTCAGACAATGGAGGATGAAGAGGTAAAAATTGTAATAACAAAAGTCGCACGGTTGCTGCAACGAAACGACGAGTTCGCCCGTACTTTACTTTCCAAAACAAAAACGATTCCGGGCAAAAATTTCTCACTTATAAAAATCGCAGAAAACATTTCAAAATATCAGGCAATGCGTCTTGCCGAAAAAATTCCGCAACTTCCCGGTGTTGTGGTTAGAATTGAACCTGTGAGGGTTTATAAATGGGGAACATCCGCGTCTCATTTAACGGGTTATGTTCGGGAGGCATCGCTTGGCGAATTGTCGGAAATCCCGGATCTAAAAGCAGGCGATATTATCGGTAAAAACGGTATTGAAAAGCAATACGATGAAATTTTGAGAGGTATTGACGGCGGCAGTCAGGTAGAGGTCAATGCACGCGCCGTCCAGAAAAGAATTTTAGAAACGGTAGAACCGGTTGACGGCGATTCAATAGTGTTGACAATTGACAAAAAAATTCAAATGGCTCTTTCAAATAATATGCAGGGTCATATCGGGGTTGCGGTAGCAATTGACCCCAATACCGGAGGACTTCTCGGACTTGCATCGTATCCGGATTATAATCCTAATATATTTATTTCCGGTCTGAATTACTGGCAGGCACCGTATCTGTTAAGGTCAGAAAAAAAACCGTTATGGAACCGCGCATTGCAGGGGCAATATCCTCCGGGTTCCGTTTATAAAATGGTTACTGCTTTTGCAGGACTTGAAAGCGGCGTTATATCCGCGCAGACGGTTATAAATTGCAAGGGTTTTATTGAATTGGGAAAATACAAGCAAAGATTCCGTTGCTGGGCGAGAGAAGGCCACGGCGATATGCGGCTTTCCGAGGCATTGGCTCATTCCTGCGATGTTTATTTTTATGAGATAGGCTTGAAATTGGGTCCCACAAAACTTAACGACTGGGCGGAAAAATTCGGTTTTGGAAAAAAAACTGATATTGATTTACCGTCGGAAGAAAAAGGACTTACTCCGGATAAATCATGGAAAAAAGCAAAACTTCATCAGGACTGGTATGACGGCGACACCGTTAATATGTCGGTCGGTCAGGGATATATATGGACGACGCCTATTCAAATAGCACAGTTCACCTCAGCAATAGCAAACGACGGAATAATTTTTCAGCCGCATATTCTTAAAAAAATAATTGATGCGCAGGGTAATGTTAAATTTGAAAATGTACCTAAAATAAAAAGAAAATTGGATATTGCGAAAGATTATTGTGCGGCTGTAAAAAAAGGAATGATGGATGCAGTCCGTTACGGTACAGGCAAGAATGCAAAAATAATTGGTTTGTCTGTTTCAGGCAAAACCGGCACTGCCCAGAATCCTCAGGGCGGCGACCATGCATGGTTTGTTTGTTTCGCCCCTTCTGAAAAACCAAAAATAGCACTTGTAGTTATGGTTGAACACGGCGGCGGCGGCGGTGAAGTAGCAGCTCCTATAGCCGGAAAAATACTCGCGGAGATATTTGGTAAAAATACCGAGCAGAGAGTGGTTAAACAATGAAAACCGGAATATTAAAAAAATTTGACTGGATTCTATTTATAGATGTGCTCTTGATAGCATTTGTAGGATTACTTTTTATATTCTCGGCGCAGTTGCGGACAGGTAATCCCATGTTTTATGTCGCAAAACAATCAACCGCTTTAGGTATTGGTGTTGCTGTAATGCTTTTGGTTGTAAGCGTAAGATACGAATTGTATTCCGAATACACAAAACATTTTTATTTTTTTGCGCTCCTACTTCTCTTTGCCGTTCTTTTTTTTGGCATTCGCATTCGTGGTTCAAAATCATGGTTTGATTTAGGTAAATTTGCGTTTCAACCGTCTGAAATCGCAAAAATAGCGTTCATATTGTATTTTGCCGGATTTATTGAAAAAAACCGGTATCAAATGAAAAAAGTTTCTAAACTTTTTACTGCGATAATGAACGCATCGGTTTGCATAATACTGATTTTGCTTGAACCGGATTTTTCGTCGGCTTCAGTTTTTATTCCTATTTTTCTCGGTATGATGTATGCCGGAGGTCTCCCGAAAAAAATAATAAATTTTGCAATTATATTTTTTGCGATAAGTTTAGGGCTTCCATTTTTAGAAATATATCTGACGATAAACAATTCCTACGGTTTTTTAATAAAAAATTTCAAAATTATTTACGTCTGCACGGTTTTGTTGCTTACGATTTTCGTCTGGTTTTTTATAAAATTTTTAAGGTTCAAAGTAGCATTTAAGGAATATAAAACTGTAATTTTAGTTATTCTTCTCGGGCTTATTTCAGCGATGGAAATTTCCGGTTATTTGAAGGACTATCAGAGAAAAAGAATGATTGTTTTTTTGGACCCGTCGCTTGACCCGTTAGGCAGCGGCTATAATATTTTACAGTCAAGAATTGCCATAGGAAGCGGGCAGATTACAGGCAGAGGAATTTTTCAGGGGACACAAACGCAATTAGGTTTTATTCCCGACCAGCACACCGACTATATTTTTGCCGTTCTTTCTGAGGAAGGCGGTCTTATTTTTTCGTTTATCGTTATTTTGTTGTATGCCGTTTTAATTGCCAGGGGCATAATAATTGCCAGAAATGCAGCCGACAGATTCGGAAGTTTGACGGCGGTAGGAATTGTTGTGATGTTTTCATATTACATTATTTTAAATCTCGGAATGCTTACCGGAATTATGCCGGTCGCAGGAGTGCCGCTTCCTTTTCTTTCATACGGCGGCAGTTCCTTGATTGCCAATATGATTGCCGTCGGACTTTTGATGAATATTCACATAAGAAGATATGCGTATTAGAAAGGCAGAGAATTAGAGAATTAGAGAATTAGAGAATTAGATAAAAACCACATTCCAACTAATCCTCTGATTCTCTGTCGTATAAACTAATTCTCTGGTGTTTTATGGATTTAGAAAAAATACTACCGTTTGTAAAAAAACCGTCTCAATATATCGGCGAAGAATGGAATTCCAATCGCCAACCGCTAACCGCTAACCGCCCCCCGCTGAAATTCTGTCTTGTTTTTCCCGACCTTTATGAGATAGGAATGTCCAACCTCGGAATGCAGATTATCTACAATATCCTGAACAAAACCGAATTTGTCGTCTGTGAAAGGGCATTTTCTCCTGCCGCCGATATGGAAATGATTTTAAGGAAAAATAATCTTCCGCTTTTTTCTATTGAAACGAAAGCCCCGATTAATGAATTTGATATTATCGGTTTTAATATCCAGCATGAATTGTGTTATACTAACATTCTTAACATTTTGGATTTGTCAAAAATACCGTTGAAAACAAATCAGCGGGGAGACTCGCAGTTTCAATATCCGCTGATTATTGCCGGTGGTCCTGCCTGCGTAAATCCTCTGCCTATTTCTGAATTTATAGACGCATTTGTTATCGGCGACGGTGAAGATGTCGTAATTCAAATCTCAAACCTTGCCTACCGGCAGGCAGGTCTCAAATCTAAAATCTCAAATAAATCGGAATTACTGAAAGAACTTTCGGAAATACCATCGGTGTATGTGCCTTCTTTTCACGACGGTAAAAAAATAATCAAAAAAAATATTGTTGATTTAGAATCGGCGGAATATCCGGTAAATCCCGTTGTTCCGTTTTTAAATATAACTCAAAACCGCCTCAATGTTGAAATAATGCGGGGCTGTGCAAGGGGCTGTTCTTTTTGTCAGGCATCAAAACTGTATTCTCCCCGGAGGTTTAGAAGTAAAGAAAGAATTTTGGAAATTATAGAATGCGGACTTGCTTCAACCGGCTACGATGAAATATCGCTCCTTTCACTTTCAACTTCCGACTATCCGAAAATAAATGAGTTGATGGATGATGTCCTGAAAGTTTGCCTCCAAAAAAAAGTGGCGGTTGCGCTGCCTTCTTTGAGATGTCATCCGTCATCGGTTGATTTAGCTGTCAAAACCCTTGTTTTCAAAAAAACATCTCTAACATTTGCGCCGGAATCCGGCACCGAGCGGTTAAGAAAACATATCGGAAAGTTTATTACGGATGCGGAAATTTTGGAGACGACAAATTATGCGCATAAATCGGGCTGGCGTTTGATAAAACTTTATTTTATGCTCGGACTGCCGACGGAAACCAATGAGGATATTGAGGGAATTGTATCAATTGTAAAAAGTATAAAAAAACAGACACCGCAACTTAACCTGAACATTACTATTTCCCCGTTTGTTCCGAAACCTCACACTGTTTTTGAAAGAGAAAAATTTTTCAACCCTGATTATTTTAACGAAAAACGGATTTATCTGAAAAAGAAACTGCCCGCAGAAGTAAAATCTCATAAACCGGAAATGTCCGTTATTGAAGCAATTTTTGCCAGAGGTGATGAAAAACTATGTCCTGTTTTAGAAGCAGCACATAAAAACGGTTGCAAATTTGACAACTGGAACGAAACTTTTTCTTACGAAAAATGGCTTGATGCTTTTTCAAAATGCAGCATAAATCCAGAAGATGAACTGAAAGAAATTGAAAATTCAAAAACACTGCCCTGGGATTTTATTAAATTGTAAAAGTTAAAAAAATTTGGTAAAATTAACATTATGGGCAAAAAAATAATTGCAACCAACAGAAAAGCAAGATTTAACTTTGAGATACTTGAAACTTTTGAAGCAGGCATCGTACTTGACGGCGGTGAAGTTAAATCGGCAAGAGACGGAAAAGTTGATTTGAAAGACGGTTATGTCGGTCTTGAGAAAAACGAGATTTTTTTGTATAATATAAATATAAGCCCGTACAAATTTACTTCCGGCGGTTTGGAATTAGAATATAATCCTCAAAGACCCAGAAAACTTCTTCTTCATAAAAAAGAAATAATAAAACTTCAAAATAAAGTTAATGAAAAAGGTTTTGCAATCGTTCCGACGGAAGTATATTTTAAAAACGGTTTAGTGAAAGTTGAAATAGCAGTCGCAAAAGGCAAAAAACTTTGGGATAAAAGGGAAGCAATTAGAGAAAGGGAAGAAAACAAGAGAATTAGAGAATTAGAGAATTAGAAATGGCAAAAGCATTTTTTGAGTTAAATATTTGGCAAAAAGGTTTTGAACTGCTTCAGGAAGTTTATAAAGTATCAGCAAAATTTCCAATAGAAGAAAAATATAGTTTAACATCGCAGATAAAAAATTCAGCAATATCTGTAATTAGTAATATTGCGGAGTCACACGGCAGATATCATTTTGCAGATAAAATAAGAGTTTTGTATATTGCACGTGGTGAAGTTGAAGAGTTAAGGAGTCACTTAAGAATAGCCAAAAGTTAAAGTTATATTAGCGATATTGAATTTAAACATTTGGATACCGAATATGAAGGTCTTTCCAGAGGTATAAGTTCTTATATACAAGTGTTAGATAAAAAAAAGCAAGTTTTTCAAAACTAATTCTCTAATTCTCTGTAGTTTAAACTAATTCTCTGACTTTCTGGGGGTGAACAGGGCTCGACGGGAATATTCGTCCGGATGTGTTGCAGGCCGCAGTTAACCGAACGGCTGCGTTAAAAATCGGTTACACAAAATAACTGCCAATTATTCAACGGTAGTTGCTCACGCTTAAACCGCGTTGAGCCGCCTTCCCGATCTTTTTTCTGCGAGGTCGGGGTAAGGTGTCATAAAGCAGGATAGTTGTCGGCGATGCTGCGTTACCGATGGCGAAATTCAGCAGCTGGCGTTAAACAGATTCTGTCGGCGGAAGTGGTTTAATGCGAGACAAAACACCGACTACGCCTGTAGTAACCGTCAGGAAGTATTTTCGGACGCGGGTTCGATTCCCGCCACCTCCACCAGTTTTATGATATTATTGAAAAACCGCTTGACAAAACCCAGAAAATTTGTTATAAATTTAACAGGATTTATCAATATATGAATGAAGTATATTTTGAAATAGTTTCAAAACTTGATAAGCGAATTAGAACAA
Source organism: Elusimicrobiota bacterium (assembly GCA_041658185.1). GTDB lineage: Bacteria > Elusimicrobiota > UBA8919 > UBA8919 > UBA8919 > UBA8919. Next base: position 200,489 of record JBBAAR010000001.1, on the reverse strand, counting down.
CAAAAACATATTGGAACAAACTTATACAAAAACATCCGTCGGTTGAACATTGCGAAAAAGAGATAAAACAAACTCTAAAAGAACCTGATTTCATAAGGTTAAGCAGTAAAGACGCTTCCGTCTATCTTTATTACAAAGAGTTTAAAATTTATTATCTTTGCGTTGTCGTCAGACATTTAAACGGGACTGGCTATATAATAACCGCATATTTTACAAGTAACATGAAAATCGGGAGGCAAATATGGAAAAAGTAAGAAAAATAAAAATATCTTTTGATAGAGAAGCAAATACTCTTGATGTGTGGTTTGACGAACCTCAAAAAGAGGTTGTTTGCGAGGAAACTGCCGACGAGGTAATTCTTAAGAAAGATAAAAAAGGCAAGGTCATCGGCTTTGAAAAAATAAATTTCCTTGCTTCAAAGGTCTGGAAAAAGAATCAACCGGTAGAAGTGGTAGTCGGCTAATTGCCCTGGTATCAAAGAATATATTTCAGAGTAATAACGCCTGCAAATAAAGTCACAAAAAAGTTACAAATAAGTTACCCAAAAGTTACAATAGATTATGTATAATAATAGTATGAAAACGCAGACAAATATCACTAAAACGCATAAATTTCGTTATTTAAGTTCCTTATCTATCTATCTATCTATCTATCTATCCTTGTAAGGATAAGGTAAATAGAAGTAAAAAAGAAAGAAACCAGTTCACAAGTATGTGGGCTGGTTTTTTATTTCCTATTTTGAGGTGAAATATGATTAAAAAACTTGGTTATTTGATTTTTATCCTCAGTATGCTCGCTTTTGCTCCGACATCCGTAGCAGCCGCTCCGCTGGAACTTGATTATATGGAGTATAATTCAGACGTCAACGCACAAGCGGCATATCTGAGTAATGCCGGTGTTTCTGCGACTGGAGGAACAATAACAGAGGTTGGCGGTTACCGCATTCATACCTTTACAAGTGACGGAACATTCACAATAAATGTCGCTACGAATGTAGAAGTGCTTGTGGTTGCTGGCGGCGCTGGTGGTGGTAGTTATGCGGCCGGCGGCGGCGGTGCTGGCGGTGTGCTTTATGTTAATTCAAGTCCTGTAATTGGCGGTACAGAATATCCCGTGACGGTTGGTTCTGGCGGTGCTGGGTCAACAACCGATAGTTCAAATGGTGAAAGTGGCGGAAACTCCATATTTAATTCTAATACTGCAATAGGCGGTGGTGGCGGCGGTACATTTTGGGTCAATTCGGGAGTTGGTTTTAATGGTGGATCAGGCGGAGGAAATTGTCGGGGAGCAACCGGCACTGCTGGTTCTGGAACTTCTGGGCAAGGAAATTCTGGAGGTAGTGGAGCAACAAACAGCCATCCCCAGTATGCGGGAGGAGGTGGGGGTGGAGCGGGTGGTGCTGGTCAAACAGCCCCGAATGCAAGTACCGCTGGTAATGGTGGATCGGGTACAAGTTCATATTCAACATGGGCATCTGCAACTGGAACTGGTGTAGGTGGTTTTTATGCTGGAGGTGGCGGAGGAGGTCAAGAGAATGGAGGTGGAACCAGTGGAGCGGGAGGTTCAGGTGGTGGAGGGGCAGGTGGTGATGGGGTTGCTGGTGAAAACGCAACAGCAAACACAGGTTCCGGCGGTGGCGGTGGCGGTTCAAATGGAGCCGGAAGCAGACCACCTGGTGGCAACGGTGGTTCCGGCATCGTGATAGTGCGATACCCAATTCCGGGACTACAAGATTTTTCCGAAGCCACCCTCAAAACCCAGGGCTCTTACGCACTGAAGTCCACTTCAACGCTCACCACATCATTAGACAAAACACTTACCCGTACCGTTTCGCCTACGATAAATTTATCAGATAGGACAACAATCAAGTTTGATATTCGTTCTTCAAGAACGGGAAGCAATATCAAAATAGGTGTCCACGACTCCGGCGGAACAACTACGGAAATAACACCGAACATCACACCGGCGGATACTTATCAGACAGTAACCTGGGATATATCAGCGGTATCTAACGCCAACAAGGATGTGATAGACAAAATAATAGTTACGATAGTCAACGCCGATGCAGCCAATACTTTCTACATTGATAATCTTTTCGCGCACGCCGTCACTCCGAGTGCGCCTGCAATAAGTTCTGTTACGGCAAACACGTTCACAAAAATAACCTGGTACTGGACTGACAATTCATCAGGAGCATCACAGGAGGATAATTTCAAGATTTATACATCAACCGGCGGCTTGCTCGCGACGTTAAGTGCTGACACAACATATTATGAGGAAACCGGCTTGACAAGGAACAAGCAATACGGCAGATACGTACAAGCGCTCAACGAAACGGGTTCAAACAATTCTGCGACGGTAAGTTGGCGGACAAAACCCGGCACGTATCAGGAGAAGATAACGACCCGCACGGGCCCGAACAGTTTCGGATTTGTCGGAGACGGTTTATGGGAGTGGGAAGTGGCTGCGAAATCAGGACAACTTGTAACAATAACCGCATATGTGAGATACAACGCAAGTTACGGCAGTGCAACAAAGCCAAAATTAACACTGTACAATCTGGGAGTGAACAGCAATGCAACGATGAGTGCATCTGCGGACACGTGGGAACAGTTGCAGGTTTCCGGCACACCCAACAGGAACGGTGTTCTCAAACTGAAGATAGAGGGTTTCTCAACCGCTCCCGGTGCAAAGATGTTTGTTGACGACATCAGCATAAGTCAGTGAAAGGAAGTGAAGGAAAGTGAAAAGAAGCGAAAGGAAGTGGATTTTTCTTTCGTTCACTTTTTCACCACTTTTGTTCACTTTAGTTCACTATGTGAAAAAGGAGGTGATGAAAAATGGCGTTAACGGAAACGACGAAGCGGGAGTTTTCAAAACGTGCGTTTGATATTCTTAACTCAAATGCCGATGCGCTTAAGAAAACCGGTGTTAACATCAAAGCGAAATCGGATGAGTTGAAGAAACTTGTTGACGATGCCTTTTCTGCGGAAGAGAAACAACTCAAATCGCAGACGGAGGCAAGAAAATCAACGGAGGTATCTACGAAAGCGACTGCGGATGTTTATAAAAAGGCGTCCGACGTAATTGAACTAATTGTCGGCGCATTGGGAAAAGGCGACGCTCTTTCAAAGCGGTTGAGAAACCTGCGTGATGAGATATCAAACGAAGCGTTGAGAGGGAAAAAAACGGCGTAGTAACGATATTCCCTGTCTGTCCGGCAGTCAGTCCTGTCGCCGCAGCGGTGTTCTGAATAGAAGAAGACACATTCCTTAAGTAATATCCGGTATTCTAAAAGGAATGTGTCTTTTTCGTTAAGGAAAAGACCTTCTGCGTTACGGAATGAGTATCGTGCAATGAAGAATTGTTACCATTCATTGCAGAAAAAACGATCTGCGGTTCGGAATCCGCTCTATACGGAAGCGAATATCGGCGGTTGATTTTTTTGTTTTTTTTGTTATAATTGTGCTCGTCGGAAAAGTCATTGCACCGGTGAACTATGAACAGTTATACGGCTATACGGAAAATGAATTTTTACGGGAGAAATAAAATCCCGTTTTTGTTTATTATTGATTTTGAGATAAGAAAACCGGTTGTCCTGCCGTTGGCTGAAATAAAATCCGATGAAATTTTGTATGATATAAATGGAATAAAAAATTATGACGGGGAATTAAAATTAAATAAAAAAATAGTTTTCAGAAAATACCCCATAAGTTTCCGTAGATACAAAATAGCGTTTGATAAAATACAGAAACATCTTTACGAAGGGCATACGTATCTTGTAAATTTGACATTTCCGACGAAAGTTGAAACCAATCTTACGTTCAGGGAAATTTTTTTTAACAGCACGGCAAAATATAAACTGTTTTACAAGGATAAGTTGGTTCTATTTTCGCCTGAAATATTTGTGAGAATACAAGACGGCAAAATTTCGTCATATCCGATGAAAGGGACCATTGACGCCGACATTCCTGATGCCGCAAATAAAATTTTATCGGACAAAAAGGAGTTTGCAGAGCATATAACGGTAGTTGACCTGATAAGGAACGATTTAAGCATCGTTGCAAAAAATGTCGCAGTTAAGAAATTCAGATATATTGACAGGATAAAAACACCGGATAAAGATATTCTGCAGGTCTCTTCCGAAATCACAGGCGTTCTTGAAAAAAATTACAATAAAAAAATCGGCGATATAATTTTCAAGTTGCTTCCCGCGGGCTCAATAACTGGCGCCCCGAAGAAAAAAACGGTTGAAATTATTAAAGAAGTTGAAAATTATGAGCGCGGCTATTACACGGGCGTCTTCGGCTGTTTTGACGGACAAAACATGGACTGTGCGGTTATGATAAGATACCTTGAAAAAATCGGCTCTCAAATTTTCTACAAAAGCGGCGGCGGCATTACTACATACAGCGATGCAAAATCGGAATATCAGGAATTGATTGATAAGGTCTATGTGCCTATTGTTGGAAACAATTAAAATTGAAGCAGGAATTCTGTGCAACATATTTTTTCATAATTTGCGTTTGAACAATTCAAGAAAAGAACTGTTCGGCTGTCGTGATTTTATCAAACTGGAAAATATCATAAAAGTTCCGTCGGATATGAAATCAGGTTTATACAAATGCCGCTTAATTTATTCCGATACCATAAAAAAACTGGAATTTTTGCCTTATCGCAAAAGAAAAATAAAAAGTTTGAAAGTTGTCGTCTGCAACAGCATAGAATATAATTATAAATATGAAAACCGCGAGTGCTTGAATGAACTTTTGGAATTGAAGCAAAACTGCGACGATATTTTGATAGTAAAAAACAAAAAAATAACGGACACATCTTTCAGTAATGTGGTTTTTTCTGACGGTAAAAAATGGATTACGCCTTCAACACCTTTACTAAAAGGAACGAAAAGAGAAAAATTATTGTCGGATGGAAAAATTGTGCAAGACGAAATTAAAATAAGCGATTTGAAGTATTTCCAAAAAGCGGCACTGATTAACAGCATGCTTGATTTAGACGATAATATATTGAAAATTAAAAGTGTCTTGACTTTTTAGATTAGTAAAGTATAATAAAATTCCCGGAGGTTTTTTATGGATTTAATTATCAAAAATGCAAAATTAGAAACCGGTAAAATTGCGGATATCGGAATCAGCAAAGGCAAAATCGTAAAAATCGGAAAAATTTCGGCAAAAGACACAGAAACGATTGACGCAAAAGGCAATCTTGTTACGCCGACTTTTATTGATTCGCATATTCATCTTGACAAATGTCTCATCAGCGATTCAACCCCTAAAAATATAACCGGCACGCTTAAAGAATCAATTGAACTTACCTGGGCGAGGAAAAAAAAATACACGGTAAATGACATCGTTGAAAGGTCCGGCAAGGTTATTGATTGGCATATCTTACACGGTTCCACAATTATAAGAACGCATGTTGATGTTGATACATTAGGAAAACTGATGCCTGCGAAAGGTTTAATTGCAACCCGCGAAAAATATAAAAATCTTATTGATTTGGAAATTGTTGCATTCCCCCAGGAAGGAATTTTACAGGACGAGGGAACGGAAAAATTGCTCTATCAGGCGATGGAACAGGGCTGCGATGTCGTCGGCGGAATGCCGCATAACGAGATGACCGACGAAGACGGAAAAAGACACATAGATATCTGTTTTGAAATCGCAAAAAAATTTGACAAAGATATTGATATGCATGTTGACGAAACCGACGACCCGAACTCACGGACGCTTCAATATCTCGCATGGAAAACAATAAAGGAAAATTATCAGGGAAGAGTTACCGCCGGGCATACATGCGCACTTTCCGCATATGATGTATATTATGCCGCAAAAGTGATTGGCTGGGTTAAAAAAGCAGGCATACATATGATAACAAATCCCGTCACAAATCTTATGATTGAGGGCAGGTATGACACCCAAAACCTGAGACGGGGAACGACCCGTATAAACGAATTAATTGCAGCCGGCGTAAATGTTTCTTACGGTCAGGACTGCGTCAAGGATACTTTTTACCCGACTTGGGGACAGGGAGATATGCTGGAATGCGGACTGATTACCGCCCATGCGGCGCAGTTCACTCAACACGAGCAGATAAATTATCTTTATAAAATGATAACTGAAAACGCGGCGAAGATTTTGCATTTGAAGGACTACGGAATTGCCGTCGGTAAAACCGCCAATCTGAATATCGTTGATGCAAAAACAATTCCGGAAATGTTCAGAACACAGGCAGACCGTTTGTATGTGATTAGAAAAGGAAAAATTGTGGCAACAACAAAGACAGAAAAAAAACTGATAAAAGAATAGAAAATGGGAGGAGTTATGAAACTTTATGACCTGACACAGCCGTTATCACATTTAACACCTGCATGGCCTACTTACGAACCGCTGCAAATTAAATTTTTCAAACGGCTGGCGCCGAATGGGGCAAACGGGCAGTTGATTACGACCAGCAATCATGTCGGGACACATCTTGACGGTTCGCTTCATTTCTGCACTCACGGCCGGGATGTTGCCTCAATTCCGCTGGAAGATTTATACGGTGATGCGGCGGTTGTTGATTTGTCCGATATGTCCGAGGATTACGGGATTTATACTTCAAAGGACATAGAAGACCGTGTTGAAGTCAAAGAGCGGGATATTCTTATCATCAATACCGGTTATCATAAATATTCGTGGGACCAGCCGGAAGCGGATGAAATCCGTTATATGGTGAAACACCCGGGACCGACGATGGAATTTGCCCAGTGGTGCATCAAGAAAAAATTAAAATGGATAGGTCTTGATTGCGGCAGCGCCGACCATCCGATGAATACAAAAATTAGGGAGTGGATGCCGAAGCAGGCCGCCGAGTGCGAAAAATATTTCCAGAAAAAATTCAAAAAATCAATTGACGATATTTTTCCGACTGACCACTATCAACTGATGCACATAGTTCTTTTTCCGCTGGATATAATTCATGCTGAAAATCTGGGCGGAGAAATAGACAGGTTCAAAAACAAGAGAACAACCGTTGGATGTTTCCCGTGGAGATTTGTCGGCGGAGAATCGTCAATCTGCAGGATTGTGGCATTTGAAAAATAAAAAAGCGTAGTTATGGAGGATTTAATGGAAAAAGGAAAAGAGTATCACATAGCACTGGGTAAGGGTGATGTCGGAAGATATGTTTTGCTGCCGGGCGACCCGGGCAGAACACCGCTTATTGCAAAATCTTTTGACGATGCGAAAGAAATGGCGTTTAACCGCGAGTACCGGACATTCACGGGAAACATTACCGGCTACGACGGTAAAAAAATAAAAATATCAACCACATCTACCGGTATCGGCTGTCCGTCCACTGCAATTGCAGTTGAGGAACTGATAAAAATCGGTGCGGATACTTTCATAAGAATAGGAACTGCCGGTTCGCTTCAAAAAGAGGTCGGGCTCGGTGATGTTGTTATTTCAACCGCCGCGGTTCGCGAAGAAGGAACGACCCGCCAGTATGTCCCGCTTTCATATCCAGCAGTTGCAAATTTTGATGTGACCGCCGCTCTAATTGAAGCGGCAAAAAAATTAAAAATAAAAGCCCATCCCGGAATTTCACACTGCAAAGACGCTTTTTACACGGAAGGTGCGAAAGACCTGCCGCTTTCCGCTCACAACGAACAAATGTGGACTGCATGGTATCGCTCAAATGTTCTTGCCACATCAATGGAGTCCGCTGCATTATTTGTTGTTTCGTCCATTAAAAGAGTTTATGCCGGTGAGGTTCTTGCTATTATCGGTTTGACTTATTCCGACCAGCCGATTGTAAAAAAAGTCGGAGTTGACGAAGCAATAAAAATCGCAATTGAAGCCGTGAAAATTTTGGACGACCAGCGAAAAAAATAAAAAATTCCAATTAGACCAATTGGACTAATTGAAAAAGTGCTCGTTAGAAATCGGCTTTTTTAATTGAGAAACTTTCAGATTATTTGTTCTTACGCTTTCCTGTTTTTTTAGCAGGTCTTTTTTGAGTGGTAGTTTCTATAATTCTGATGATGCGGTAATGCAGAATTTCCGGGACTTCCTGCATTTCTATCTGATGGCATAATTCAACCGTCTTTTTGAAAGTGTTAAAAAAACAGCAGCAGAACTCATCTTCAAGTTCCCTTTCAAACTCATCCGATAAATCAAAATCCAGTTCGTCGTCAATAAAATCCGATAATAATTGTAAAAATATTTTATGTTCCATCAATGTCCCCTGAAATATCCGGAAAGTTTTTCGCGCAAAAACAGTCGTGCCCTGTGAAGCCGCGATTTTACCGACGGCAAAGAAATTTTCAGTATCTTTTGCACTTCCTCATTGCTCATATTTTCCACATCACGCAAAATGAGGACAGTTTTATATTTTTCAGGAAGTAATCCAATCGCTTTATTCAGTTTGTTTTTAAGTTCCGTATTCTCCAAAGTCGCAATCGGACTTTTTGACCAGTCATCTGCAAAATCGCGGTTGATTTCACCTTTTGTCGTAATAATCGGCGCATCCATGGAAACGGTGCGAATCACTTTTCTTTTTCGCCGTTTCATTAATACGATATTGACGGCAATCCTGTAAAGCCATGTAGAAAACTCCGAGTTACCCCTGAAACTTTTTATTTTTTGCCAGGCATTCAAAAATGTTTCCTGTAAAAAGTCCTCCGAAGCGGTCTTGTTGCCCGTCATATTCAAAAGCAGATTATAGATTTTCTGCTCGTGCATTTTGATTAACTGCTCAAAAGCGCGAGTATCTCCGTTTTGTGATTTTTCAACAAGGATTTTTTCGTTTACGCTCATTTGCTTAGATGCGAAATCTCCGTAGGTGATTCGGCGGGTTCAAAAAACCGTAAGCCAAAAATAGTAGTTGCCAACCTTGGTTGGCTTATTTTCAGCCGAGCAATCTCGGCAACTACAAATGACTTACGGCTTTATTCTTTTAGTCCTCTTCCAATTTTTCCGGAACTATTATATTTTCGTTTTTCGTTAACAATTCTTTTGAAACAGGCCTTTCAAGTTTTGACTGAATCATATCCTGCAAATATCTTTTTACGGTCGTATCCCAGTATTTTTTTGTTATGTAATATACTTTTGCGCCGCCGAGTTCATGCTGAATATCCGGCCATGGATAGGACGGTTGCGCCATTCCGATACCCCATCTCTTTAAGCCGTTATAACTTTCAAATGTTGACCAGAACTCTTTTTGTTTAAGTGTATCAAAAGCATATTCACATTTTGCATAATAAAGGATTGCACCTGCGCGAATGCCTCTCCTGTATGCCATCGTGTGAAGCGAAATGCTTATGTCCTCGTTCATAAGGCGTCCGTTGCAAAAACCGACCAGGTGACCGTCAATGAGTCCTACCATCTGATACGGGTCTTTCAAGCGGTTTCTTACCCAACCGAGAATTTCAGCATAAACCCTCGCACCAACGATATCATAAAAATCATGGTCAACTTCCATAATTTTTTTCAGATAATTTAAAAGCAAAGGCGATTCTTCCTTTTTCATCGGTCTGATTAACATCGTCTCGCCTGTCTTAACTTTTATTGCCGCTGGTTCAAACGGCGGGACAATCATCGGGTCCGGCGACAAAAGCGGCTCCAGTTCCTCTACCTTAAAAACAACCTGTTCCTGAGACACTTTTTCCGGCGGTGCTTTTTTCATAACGAAAAACCTCCTTTTCTAAATTTTTACTATTTAACAAAATTTTTCTTGATTTGTCAAGATTTTTTTTGTATAATTCTCAGAAATTGGAGGGCTGATGGGAATTTTAACGAGAGATGAAATCTTAAAAGAGATTAAAAGCGGCAACATTGAGATTGAGCCGTTTTCACAGGAGCAGGTGGGACCTGCATCAATTGATTTGTATTTGGGCGACGAAATCAGAGTGTTCAAAAAATTCCGCGGGATTTATCATGTTAACGAAGAAAGCGATTATGAAAAAATCACGAAACTTGTTAAGGTGAAGAATTATTTTGTCATTCGCGCCGGCGATGTGGTCCACGGTATTACAAGGGAGAGAATAAAATTAGGCGAAAATCTTTGTGCGTGGCTTGAGGGTCGTTCCCGTTTTGCGCGGTTGGGTCTGATGGTCCATGTTACGGCGGGTTTAATTCAGCCGGGAATCAATAATAAACAGGTGCTTGAAATTACGAATATGGGTCCGATTCCTCTTGCGGTTTATCCGGGTACAAAAATCTGTCAGTTGGTAATTCAGGAAACTACCGGCAAAGCAAAATATCAGGGAAGATTCAAAAATCAAATTCATCCGTAAAATTCAAAGGAGATAAAAAATGTATAGACCACAAATCAAGGTAGTTGATTGTACTATTCGCGACGGCGGGTTGATGAACAAGTCAAAGTTTTCGTTTGAGACCGTCAGAAATGTTTATAAATCCGTTTGTGCGGCAGGCATAGATATTGTTGAACTCGGTTACAGAAACAGTAAGCAGATGTTTTCCATAGATGAATATGGTCCGTGGCGTTTTTGCGACGAGGAAAATCTTAAAAAAATTGTAGATGATACAAAATCCGACAAAACCAAAATAGCGATTATGCAAGATGCCCACAAAGCCGTTCCGGAGGACATACTTCCAAAAGAAAAAAGTGTTGTGGATGTCGTCCGTGTGGCGACATATGTCAAGGATATTGATAAAGCAATCAAACTTGCAAATAATGCGACGGACAAAGGGTATGAGGCGACGATAAACATAATGTCTATTTCGGTTGCCCTTGAGCGCGAACTTGACGAGGCGTTACAGCAGATAGAAAAGGAAACAAAAATAAGCGCGTGTTATATCGTTGACAGTTTCGGAGCGCTTTACAGCGAGGATATAGATTTCTTTGTGGATAAATTCAAAAAATATCTTAAAAATAAGGAAGTAGGAGTTCACTGTCACAATCATCAGCAACTCGGCTTTGCCAACACGATTGCCGGTATTATTCGCGGCGCCAACTATCTTGACGGTACGCTTTATGGTCTCGGCCGTGCCGCCGGCAATTGTCCGCTTGAACTTCTGCTCAGTTTTCTGAAAAATCCGAAGTTTAATATCCGCCCGTTATTGGAAGTTATAAGCCGTGATATTTTGCCGTTAAGCAAAGAAATTACATGGGGTTATTCCATACCGTATATGATTACGGGAATCTTGAACCGTCATCCCGATGTCGCTATGAAACTGATGGAGAAGGGTGATGATGCGAAAGACAAAACAAATTTTCTTAAATTTTACGAAGGACTTACTGCGGAAGAAGTTGAAGATTAAAGAAGTTTTAAGGCAGGTTTAAAAGTTTTTTTTCCCGTTCAGTTTTTTTATAACACCGACGATTTCCGAAATATCTTTCAAATCGTAGTCAGCGCCCGTAGGCGGTGCGTCGGAGTGCTCGCCCCACCTTGCAAAAACCGTAACCATTCCTATTGATTTTGCTCCAGGAATATCTCTTTCAGGCCAGTCGCCGCAATAGACCACTTCCTTTGGAGTCAAATTTAATTTTTCAAGCGCGAACAAAAACGGTTTTGTGGATGGTTTTCTTTCGCCGGTATCGTCAAAAGTTACAACTATATCCAGCCATGGCGTAAGATGAAGCCGTGCCAGACGATTATACGCCTGCTCAGCCGGTGCATCGGAAATTACGCCTATTTTCAGTCCCAGACGCAGAATGTCCCTGATGGTTGTTTCAACATGCGGATAAGTGTATGTTGCCATATCCCGCCCGCGCTGGTATCCGATTATTCCGCTGGATAGAATTTTTTTATCAATTTTTCCGATTTTGTTGATAAGTGACTGCTCTATTGCCGATTGACTTTCAATGTTAGTAGACCAGTACACTTTGAAAATCTCGTCGTACATTTCCTGAAACGGGATATCAAGCCCGACATTTATCATATAGTTGCATGCCATTTCAACCGCCATTTTCTTCATCCGCATAAAATCAACCAGCGTATTGTCTAAATCCGTAAGAAATGCTTTAATCATAATTTTATTATACTTAAAATTGGTTGACAATTCAAGATATTTTTGATAAAATCACAAAAGTGAATATAATTTTAACCGGTTTTATGACGACGGGAAAATCAGAAGTAGGAAAAGAACTCGCCCGCCTTTTGGAAATGGAGTTTATTGACACCGACGATTTGATAGAAGAAAAAGTTGAAATGAAAATCCCGGAAATTTTTGCAAAAAAAGGTGAAAAGTTTTTTCGCGATATTGAGTCGGAACTCGCAAAAGAGGTCGGCAGTTGGGACAATTATGTAATTGCCACCGGTGGCGGAATCGTTTTAAGACAGAAAAATATTGACTTTCTCAAAAAAAACGGAAAAATCATTAACCTAACAACATCGGTAGAAAAAATTCTGATGCGTGCGTCAAAAAGTTCCGTTCGCCCGCTTCTTAATGTCAAAGACAAAAAATCGGAGATAGAAAAACTTTTGGCGAAAAGAAAACCATTTTACAAAAAATGCGATTTTTCTGTTGATACGACGGATACAACACCGAAAGAAGCCGCAGAAAAAATAGTAAAAAATCTGGGATTATGAAAATTGTAGAAGTAAAACTTGACGAAAGAACATATCCGATACACATCGGCGTTCCGCTGACGCATATAGGCGATGCTCTGAAAGAAAAAAACTTTTCGGGCAAAGTGCTTGTTATAACAAACACTACCGTCGGCAAACTTTACGGCGATATGGTAATGGAAAGTTTGAGTAATGCCGGATTTGTTGCATCAATCACAAAAATTCCAGACGGTGAAAAATACAAAACGCTTGAAACGGTTAACAATTTATATCAAATTTGTATGGACAATAAACTTGAAAGAAACTCTGTGATAGTTGCCTTGGGCGGCGGCGTTGTAGGCGATATTGCGGGTTTTGTTGCCGCAACTTTTATGCGCGGTCTTCCGTTTGTTCAGGTGCCGACGACTCTTCTTTCTCAGGTAGATTCTTCCGTCGGCGGAAAGGTCGGCGTAAATCATCCGAAATCAAAAAATATGATAGGCGCATTTTACCAGCCGTCAATGGTCTATACGGATATTTCAACGCTTAAAACACTTCCTGAAAGGGAATTCAATGCTGGGCTTGCCGAGGCGATAAAATATGGAATCATCCGAGATAAAAAATATTTCACTGTGATGGAAAGGGACTTGATAAAAATAAAATCATTACATTTAGAGCGGGTTGAATACACCGTATGGCGTGCTTGTCAGTTAAAAAAGTGGGTAGTGGAACTTGACGAAAAAGAACAGGGATTGCGGGCTATTCTGAATTTCGGACATACGATAGGACATGCGATTGAATCGGCAACAAACTATAAAACATATCTGCACGGTGAAGCGGTATCAATCGGGATGGTTTGTGCGGCAAAAATCGCCCTTGAATTGGAATTGCTTGATAAAATGTGGGTGAGACGTATTGAAAAGATTTTAATTCGCGCAGAACTTCCTATAAAGCATAGTATAAATGTTGATAAAATAATTGAGCAGCTCGCCTTTGACAAAAAAGTGCAGGACGGTAAAATCCGTTTCGTGCTACCTAATGGCCGCCCCGGAAGAACTGTAATAAAAGATGATGTGCCGGAAGATATTATAAGGAAAGTTTTAGAAGAACAAAAAGAAGGCATATAACATTTGTTAGATATTATCGTCTTAAAAAATGGGGGAATTTATGAAAAGAATTCTTGTTATTCACGGACCCAATCTTGGATTGCTTGGGTTACGAGAGCCGGATATTTACGGAAATTTTTCGCTGGAGGATATAAATAAAAAAATCAAAAAACTTGCGAAAGAAAAAAAAGTTTCGGTTGATTTTTTACAATCAAATCACGAAGGCAAAATAGTTGATGCAATAGGAAGTTCTCCTAAAAAGTATGATGCAATTGTGATAAATCCCGCCGCCTACACACATACATCCGTCGCAATACGGGACGCAGTTTCCGCAATAGATATTCCGGTCGTAGAAGTTCATCTTTCCAACATTTACCGTCGGGAGGAATTCAGGCATAAGTCATTGATTGCCGCCGCCGCTACAGGACAAATTTCCGGCTTTGGAGTTAATTCCTATCTTTTGGGCGTTCTTGCCGTAATAGAGCTTATAAATAAATGAATTTGAGAATAAAAAATTTACAGAGGAAAATTGTTTCGGAGAAGATGGACGGGTTTATTTCATTTAACCCGTCAAACATTTTTTATCTAACGGGTTTTAGAGCGGAAAATTCTTTTGTTTTTGTTTCCCGAAAAGATATATACTTGGTTGTGTCGGAGTTAAGTTATCCGTCGGCGGAAAAATATGCGAATTGCAAAATACAGATAGCGTCCGATAGTTTTTTGAAAAAATATAAAAATAAAAAAATAGGATTTGATAACTGGATTTCAGTTGCCCGTTTGGAGAAACTCAAAAAGATTAAAGGTGTTAAGTTTGAAAGCTGTTCAAATTTTATTGAAGACATTCGTCTGATAAAAGACCAAAGTGAAATTAAAAAAATAAAAACTGCGTGTAAAATTTCTAAAAAAGCAATTGAATATGCCGAAAAAAAACTTAAAATCGGAATTGCGGAAAAAGAACTTGCCGACGAATTGGAATATTTTTTAAGAAAATCCGGCGCTGAAAAATCGGCATTTGATATAATTGTCGCATCGTCCGATAACGCCGCAGACCCTCACCATAAACCGACGAATAGAAAAATTCGAAAAAACGATGTAGTTCTTATTGATTTGGGCTGTGTTTATGACGGTTATAATTCCGACTTGACAAGAACATTTTTTTTAGGTAAAATAAATAAATACGCTGAAAACATATTTAAGGTTGTAAACGAGGCGCAAAAAAAAGCGATTAATGTTATTAAAGACGGTGCATCTTGTAAAGAAGTTGATTTTGCTGCAAGGAATTTCATAATCAAAAACGGTTTCGGAAAATATTTTATTCACGGAACAGGCCACGGCGTGGGGATTGATATTCACGAGGAGCCGTCAGTTTCTGCGAAATCCAAAACGGTATTAAAAGCAGGAATGGTTGTAACGGTTGAGCCGGGAATTTATATTCCCGACAGATTCGGCGTTCGCATAGAGGACACAGTTTTAGTAAAAAAAAGCGGTTGCGAGGTTTTGACAAAATGGTAGATACTTCTGATTTTAAAAATGGGCTAACTATAAAGGTGGACGGTTCGCCGTGTATCGTTGTATGGTTTCAGCATCATAAACCCGGAAAAGGCGGGGCAATAATGCGTGCAAAGCTAAAAAATCTTGAGACGGGTGCGATTACCGAGACAACTTTTAAATCGGGCACAAAGTTTGAAGAGGTTTCATTATCCAGAAAGAAAAAACAATTTCTGTATTCTTCGGGCGATGATTATACTTTTATGGATATGGAAAATTATGAGCAGATAGCGATGCAGAAGGAAAAACTTGGCGATCTCGTAAAATTCTTAAAACCTGATGCAGAGGTTGAAGCACTTTACATTGATGATAAATTAGTAACGATGGATTTGCCTTTGAATGTGGAATTAAAAGTTGTCTCAACCGCTCCGGGCTTCAGGGGTGATACGGTTACCGGCGGCTCAAAACCCGCTACACTTGAAACCGGAATTGATGTCAATGTACCGCTTTTTATTAAAGAGGGCGATATTGTAAAAATTGACACGCGCACCGGCGAATATGTGGAACGGGTCAGCAAATAATTTATGGAAATAGAAAAAATAAAATCAATTCTTGACGCTATAAAAGACACCGATATAGAAGAAATCTGGTTTGAAAAAGGCGGCGAAAAATCAGGTTTCAGAAGGAGAGATATTTCTTCTTTTTCAGATGAGTCGCCGGATAAAATCATTACGGAAGAATCAAAGCTGCGTGATAAAGAATCAATTCCCAAAATTTCATCATCTTCAAATCAGATTAAATCAACAATGGTTGGAACATTTTTGCGTTCAGCGACGCCCGGCGGGAAGCCGCTCGTTGAAGAAGGTGATTTTGTATCAATAGACCAGAAGGTCGGTATAGTTGAAGCGATGAAGGTTATGAAAGAAGTAACTTCACAAGTTGCAGGAATTATCGTAAAGGTATTAGTCGCCGATAATCATCCGGTTGAATACGGGCAGCCGCTTTTTGAAGTGGATACTGATTACGCAGATAAGAAGCGCTGATTACACAGAATTATGTTCAATAAAATTTTAATAGCGAACAGAGGCGAAATAGCGGTAAGGATTATCCGTGCCTGTCGGGAGATGGGCATAAGAACTGTCGCCGTGCATTCCGATATTGACGCCGAATGCCTTCATGTAAAATTTGCCGATGAATCGGTTTGTATCGGTCCCGCACAATCTTCGGAAAGTTATCTGAACATTGCAAATATAATTTCCGCCGCGGAAATAACCGGCGCCGATGCGATTCATCCCGGTTACGGTTTCTTATCGGAAAATACATATTTTGCCGATGTCTGCGAGTCGTGCAATATAAAATTTATAGGTCCCACCAAAACCACAATTCAGCAGATGGGAGATAAATCAACGGCGAAGAAGACGATGAAAAAAGCTGGAATTCCGACTATTCCCGGAACGGAAGAATGTATCACCGCCGAAACCCCGAAACTTTTTAAGATTGCAAAAAAAATAGGGTATCCTTTAATTGTAAAAGCATCTGCCGGCGGCGGCGGTAAAGGGATGCGTATTGTCCCGTCGGAGGACGCACTTAAAAATGCAATCATTACCGCACAGACGGAAGCGAAAGCGGCGTTCGGAAACGGGGACGTCTATCTCGAAAAATATCTTGAAGAACCGAAGCACATTGAGTTTCAAATTTTAGGCGATATAAAAGGGAATGTAGTATCTTATCCGGAAAGGGACTGCTCAATTCAAAGACGCCATCAAAAACTGATTGAGGAATCGCCGTCTAACATTTCACCGAAATTGAGAAAAAAGATGGGACATTATGCTCGGCTTGCCGCAAAAGCCGTTG
Source organism: Elusimicrobiota bacterium (assembly GCA_041658185.1). Taxonomy (GTDB): domain Bacteria; phylum Elusimicrobiota; class UBA8919; order UBA8919; family UBA8919; genus UBA8919. Next base: position 183,530 of record JBBAAR010000001.1, on the reverse strand, counting down.
ATTATTTTACCGCCGGCACGATTGAGTTTTTAGTTGATAAAAAAGAAAATTTTTATTTTATGGAAATGAACACTCGCATTCAAGTTGAGCATCCGGTAACGGAAATGGTTTCCGGAGTTGACCTTGTTAGAGAACAGATTCGTCTGGCTAGCGGCGAACAGTTGGGATATGATTATGATGACGTGGTAATTAAAGGGCATGTTATAGAATGCAGAATTAATGCGGAAGACCCGGAAAAAGATTTTATCCCGAGCCCCGGCAAAATTGAATCGGTAATTTTTCCCGGCGGTCCCGGCGTAAGATTAGATACTCATATTTATAACGGCTATACCGTGCCGTCTGCGTATGACAGTTTGATAGCAAAATTATTGGTTATAGACACGAAAAGAGAAAAAGCAATTGCGAGGATGCAACGCGCACTTTCGGAATTTGAAATTACCGGAATTAAAACAACCATTCCTTTCCACAAGACGACTTTGGCGAATGACTATTTTAAGAAAGGAGAGATTTATACGAATTTCATTCAAAAAAGGATTTATAATGAGAAATAAAAGGTCGCTCGCAAGCAAATTTCTTTGGTCGCTCTTTTGTAGTCGCTTAAAGAATTTGCTCCTGCAGGGTATAGGTCGCAAATTCAAAACCTGCAGAAATTTCTTGCTTCGCTCCGCGTAAAGAGTAAAAAAATGAAACAGAAAATCTTACAAATTATCAATGACAGCATTGCCGTAAAAGAAAAATCAAAATCACTTTCCGGCACTATTGAAAAAATTACTCAAGAGATAATAAAATGTTACCGCACCGGCGGAAAAGTTGTTATTTTCGGAAACGGAGGTTCCGCTGCTGATGCCCAGCATATAGTAACGGAATTTGTGAGCCGTTTTGAAAAAGAGAGAAAATCACTTAATGCGGTTGCACTTACGACAAACACATCCGCAATTACCGCAATTGCGAATGATTACAATTTTAATAAAATTTTTTCAAGACAGGTTGAATCAACGGTTGAAAAAAAAGATGTAGTGATTGCGATTTCCACCAGCGGAAATTCGGAAAATGTTGTAGAGGGAGCAAAACAATCAAAAAAACAGGGTGCGGTTGTGGTGGGACTTACAGGTTCTTCCGGTGGTAAATTAAAAAATGTTTGTGACATAACTTTGGAAGTTCCGTCAAACATAACCGCGAGAATTCAGGAAGTGCATATTACCGTCGGGCATATTATTTGCAAACTGGTTGAAGATGAAATTTTCTAAAATCAAATCCCAAAATCAAATTTCCGAAATCGTCAGAAAATTAAAAAAATCCGGCAAAAAAATTGTTTTTACTAACGGATGTTTTGATATTCTTCATATAGGTCATACCCGTCTCCTTAATAAAGCGAAATCGTTCGGGGATATTTTAATAGTCGGGTTAAACTCCGATTCGTCCGTAAAAAAAATAAAAGACAAAAACCGTCCGATAATTTCCGAAAATGAAAGAGCAGAAGTTCTCTCAGCCATATCTTCAATTGATTTCATAGTGAAATTTTTGCAACCCACACCTTACGAACTTATAAAAAAAATCATGCCTGATGTTTTAGTGAAAGGCGCCGATTGGAAAAGCGAAAAAATCGTCGGCAGTGAATTCGCAAAAAAGGTTGTAAGAATCCCGCTTGCAAAAGGCCGCTCCACGACCAAAATCATAGAAAAACTGAAAAATCTCTAAAATGAGAAAAAATATATTAAGAATTATTGATGCTAACCTGAACAGGTCAAGAGAGGGTTTGCGGGTTATAGAGGACTTTTCAAGATTTGTAATGTCTGATGAGAATTTGGCGTCGGTAATAAAAAAACAAAGACATAAGATTGACAAAATAGCAAGAACTGTTTATCCGCAGTTAGTTTCATCCCGGGACAGTAAAAACGATGTTTTCCGCCGGACAAAAGAGCCCCGTAAAAAAAATAGTTTTTCTGTCGTCGTCTCAAATATAAAAAGGGCCGAAGAATCCCTGCGGGTGCTTGAGGAATTCTCAAAAATTATTTCTGCTTCTGCCGGTTCAAAATTTAAAAAAATAAGATTTACGGTTTACGATATAGAGAAAGAAATTGTAAAAAAAATAATATGACACAGATAGAATCTGCTAAAAAAAATATTACAACGCGTGAAATGCGGGAAGTCGCTAAATATGAGCAAGTTCCCGCCGAATTTATTAAAAAAAGTGTTATTAACGGAAGAATAGTTATTTTAAAAAATAACAGACGAAAATCAAATACTAAATTCCGTATCGTCGGCATCGGCAGAAATCTTAGAATAAAAGTCAACGCGAACATAGGGACCTCGCCGATGAATGTCAACATCCGTTATGAAAAACAAAAAGTTTTAACCGCTATAAAATACGGTGCGGATGCCGTTATGGATTTATCAACGGGCGGCAACATTTCAAAAATAAGAAAAATGGTTATTGAAACGTCATCCGTGCCCGTCGGTACAGTTCCGCTCTACGGATTGATATGCGAATTGTCGCACAGAAAAAAAAGATTTGCCGAAAGTGCAAACGCCGGACAGATGTTGGAAGAAGTAGAAAAACAACTTTCCGATGGTGTTGATTTCGTAACGTTGCATTGCGGCTTGACGCTTAAAGCCCTTGAAATTCTTAAAAAGAAAAAACGGCTTGTCGGAATTGTTTCGCGCGGCGGTTCATTTCTCGCCGAGTGGATGCTTCACAATAAAAAAGAAAATCCGTTTTATGAAAATTTTGACGAACTCTTAAATATTGCAAAAAAATATGATGCAGTAATTTCTCTGGGCGACGGGTTGCGTCCCGGTTGTATCGCTGATAATACCGATGCCGCCCAGATAGAAGAATTAAAAACACTCGGCAAATTACAAAAATATGCGATAGTGCGAAATGTTCAGACAATGATTGAAGGTCCAGGTCATGTTCCACTGAATCAGATTGAAAAAAACATCAAACTTGAAAAAAAATACTGCCATAACGCGCCTTTTTATGTTTTAGGACCGTTAACGACGGATATTGCACCGGGTTACGACCATATTACCTCTGCCATCGGCGGTGCTTTGGCCGGTTATTACGGCGCCGATTTTCTGTGTTATGTCACACCCAGCGAACATTTAACATTACCGGATTTAGAAGATGTAAAAAACGGCGTTATTGCTTCCCGGATAGCCGCTCATTCTGCTGAAATTGCAAGGGGTTATAAAAATTCGCTCCGGATGGATTATGAACTTTCAAAGGCGAGAAAAAATTTTAACTGGAAAAAACAAAAAGCGCTTTCAATAAATCCTTCTGAATTTGAAAAACGGATTTCTGCAAAAAGCAAAGATGTCTGTTCAATGTGCGGGGAATTCTGCGCGATGAAAAGAAAGATTTAAAATTATCTTTCCGATATTATTCAAATTCCGTTACTTTGTTTCTGCCAGTTTGTTTGGATTTATAAAGTGACATATCGGCACAGCGTAAAACTTCTTCTGCGACTTGACTGTCTTTCGGATAATGGGCTATACCGAATGAGGCGGTCACTTTTATTTTTTCAAGTCCGACGGTAATTTCCGTTTCCTCTATTTTTCGGCGGATTTTTTCAGCCTTGATTTTCAGACCTTCCGGGTCCGTTTTTGGAAAAATCACGACAAATTCCTCGCCCCCGTATCGTGCCGCAAAATCCGTCTCATAAATAGAATTTTTCAGAATTTCTGTCACCGTTTTAAGCACCATATCTCCTGCCTGATGACCGTAGGTGTCGTTAACTTTTTTGAAATGGTCAATGTCCGTCATAAGAATTGAAAATCTGCCGTTTGACCTTTTTGCGCGCAGTTCCTCTTCTTTAAGCCGTTCATTAAAATATCCCCGCCTGTAAAGTCCCGTTAGTCCGTCGGTGCGTGACATTTCCTCCACTTTTAAGTAGAGGATTGCTCTTTGTACGGCAGGATTAAGTTCTTCAACAAATGCAGATATTTCGTTCACAAATTCAGCATCTTTTTCAAATAGAGGAGGAATTTTTGCCGAGATAACCCCGAAGTATTTATCGCCGATATTCATCGGAAGATGAATTATATTTTTTGAAATTTTAAGAATCTTGGCGGTTTCATCAATATCAAAAGATGCGCCTTTTTTGTCCGAATAGACCCCTTTGGAAAAAATTTTATTGCCGTCAAATATTTTCATAACGACATCTTTTATGGTGAACTGCTGGTCCAGCGACTGAACAATAAGTAAAAACATTTTTTCTAAATCAACGTAAGATGCAATGTCTTTTGAAAGTTCGTAAATGTGCAGAATATTTTTAATAACCTTTTCGTTACGAACAAGTACCAGTTTCGTCGTATCAGAATCTTTTTTAAGCGATGAAAGTTCGTCCACCAAATCCCTAAGTTTATCGTTAAAAAGCCGTCTTAATGACTTCATATTCCTGTAAAATTTTTCAAGAAAAAATTCCGTTAAAAATAATGCCAAAATCGTGACTACACCTTCAAGATACGAAGCCTTCGGGAAAATTACCGCACAAACGGAAAATAATACCGCGAATATACGGGAAAAATTTATTCCGGCATTATATCCGATAATAAATGTTATTAAAGGTGAAAAAATAATTAATTTTTCCATACAATTTTGTTCCGTCCCGTTGACTTCGCAATGTAGAGTCGTTCGTCGGATTTTCGTATAAGTTGGCTGTGTTCCGTAGCGTCGTCGGGATATGCGGATATGCCGATAGATACGGTGATATGCTGTCCGTTAATGATTTCATTTTGAAAATTATTTCGTATATTTTCGGCAATTTCCATACATTCATTCTTTGATGTCTCCGGCAGTATTACCGCAAATTCCTCGCCGCCGTATCTTGTCACGATATCCATTTCACGGCAATTATTTTTTAAAATCTGTGAAAATCTTTTCAACGCCTCGTCACCCTGCTGATGGCCGTATGTATCGTTGAATTTTTTGAAATGGTCAATATCGGAAAGTATTACGCAAAGAGGGGTTTTGAACCGGGAAGCCCTTGTTATTTCTTGGTGTAGTCGTTCATCAAAAAATTTCCGTACATAAACACCGGTCAGTCCGTCTATAATTGAAAGGTCTTTTGTTTTTTCAAGCAGTGTTATATTTTCAACCGTCATTTCCGCCACACCCACGAGTAAGTTGACGACGACCATATCTTCCTGCAAAAATCTGTTTTCTTCCTGCGAATCTAATCTTATAATGCCGATTATATTTTTGTTGTGAAAAATAGGAACGGCTATTATTGATTTTATTGATTTTGGAATGGAAGAATAATCAAAACGATAATCACGCAGTGTATTCGCAATTAAAAGCGGCGACTGTTTCTGCACGACCCATGCGTCAAAAATATCCGGCGGCCTGTCGTCGGTCGGAAGAAAAGTTGTAAGCCGTGCATTATCACATTTTAATATCCGTTTTGTTATATCTTTTAGTTTTTCCTTCAATTCCTGCAAATTATCGGTTTTTGTTATTTCTTTTGTGGCAAAAGTCAAATTTTTGTATTGTGCAATCCGCAATGAAATTTTTTCTAATTTAATTTTATTGGCAAAAAATTCCTTTTTTGTTTTTTCAATTTCCGCCGCCATATCGGTTAATTTGTTTTTATTTTCTGCTTCCCGATACTTTGCCCTGTCATTAAACAGATGAATAATCCAAACAAAACCCCAGACGGCAGCAATTTCGCCCAAAAGAAAAAATCTTTCAACGCCGTCGGTAAAACTCATTCCAATAAGTCCCGTCAAACTCACTAAAAGAGCAATCAAATCTGTTATCAGAAGTTCAGATACTGCCGCCGGCGAAATTATTATCAAAACAAAAAACAACGCAAACATGCCGACAAAATTATTTTTGAAAACAAACGAAAGCACGGTAATTGTTAAAAAAGTAAAAAGAATAATTATAGGTCCAAAAGTTTTTTTATAGTTCATTTTCTTGTCTGTTTTATAAGTTCTTTAGCATGTTTTATTGATGTTTCGGATTCAATGCCACCGCCGAGCATTCGTGATAATTCTGTAACTTTTTCACCCGCGTTAAGTTTAGAAACCAATGTTTTCGTCTTTCCGCCGTCCGTAATTTTTGATATATGAAAATGTTCCGATGAAAATGCCGCAAGTTGAGGCAGATGGGTAATGCAAAGTATCTGATGGTTTTTGGAGAGAACGCTTAATTTTTTTCCGACTACCTGTCCCATCGGTCCCGAAAGCCCGGCATCTATTTCATCAAAAATCAAAGTCGGAGTATCATCCGCTTTTGCGAGCACCGTTTTTATGGCAAGCATAACCCGCGACATCTCACCGCCCGATGCAACCGTTTTAAGCGGCTTTAAGTCCTCGCCGACATTTGCTGCAATTTTATATTCTATTCTGTCAATTCCCGATGACTTAAAGTGATAGTCCCCGTTTTCATCAGTTTCCTTTTCAACAGAAATAAAAAATTTTGATTTTGCCATTCCTAATTCTGCAAGTTCCGCTTCAATTCCTTTTGAAAGTTTTTTTGCTGCCGCGTTCCGCTTTTCCGAAAGTTCAATAGATATTTCTTTTAGTTTTGACTCTGCCGCTCTTCCGTCTTTTTCAAGTTTAGCGATGTTTTCGTCCGCTAATTCATAAAAGTTTATTTGCTTTTTTATATTATCTGCGTAATCAAGAATTTCTTTTACAGTCGGTGCATATTTTCTTTTCAGTTTTTTTATAAGTTCAATTTTTACAATAATTTCTTCCAGCCGTTTTGGGTTAAATTCAACGGATTCCTTATATTGACGGAATGTATCTGCGAGAGATTTTACATCTTCAACTGTCCGGTTGATGATTGCAGTGTTTTCAAACTCCTGCCTGTCTATTGCCGCAAGATTTTCTATATGTTTTTTTGCAATGCCCAGTTTTTCAACCGCCGACCCGTCGGACTCGTATAGGAGCGAATAGATATCGTTCGCATAATTAAAAAGTTTTTCGGCATTATTCAGACGGTTAATTTCATTTTCCAGGCCGTTTTCATCCATCTCAAATAATTTTGCTTCCTCAATTTCTTTGAGTTGATACTTGTAGAGGTCAAGTTTTTGGATGCGGTCTTTTTCCGAATTTTTCAGTTCATATAACTGGTTTTTAAGCGATGTGAATTTGCCGAAAACATTCGCTATTTCCAATTTTAATTTTTCAAGGTTTCCGTATCTGTCAAGCATATCTCTTTGGTTGTCGGGTTTAATAAGCGATTGGTGCTCGTGTTGGCCGTGTATATCCACAAGTGCGGATGAGATTGTCTGCAACATCCCTACCGATGCAATGGAACCGTTTATGAAACATTTGGTTTTTCCGTCGGCGGTTATTTCCCGTTTGATAATAAGTGTGTCTTCCTGCGGGACACCTATTTCAGCCAGTAATTTTTTCAACGATTTAAGATTTTCAATGTTAAAACTTGCGGTCAGTTCGCAACTCTGTGCATTTTTTCTTACAATTTTTGTGTTTGCCCTGTCGCCGAGTATTAGTCCAAGAGCATCTATAATTATAGATTTTCCGGCACCCGTTTCGCCCGTCAGTATATTCAAGCCCGTACCAAAATCAATTGTTATGTCATCAATAATGGCGAAGTTTTTTATAAGGAATGTGTCCAGCATTATCTGTTTCCCCAGTTAAGTTTTTTCCGCAAAACCTCAAAATAATCATTCTTACCTACGGTAATCAGTTTCACGGGCGTTTTATATTTTTGTATTTTTACAATATCGCCGGCAGAAAGCGTCAAGTCAATCTGTCCGTCGATTGATAAAATCACATCGGTATGATTAGAATTTACCCTTACATCTATTATAAAATTATCCGGAATAATTACTGGTCTTTGACTTAAAGTGTGCGGGGCAATGGGCGTTATGATTATATTTTGTGTTTTTGGATGAACAATAGGCCCGTTTGCCGCCAGCGAATAAGCGGTTGAACCGGTGGGGGTTGAAATAATCAGTCCGTCGGCGGTTATTTCCGTGACCTGTTTATTATTGATATTGAGATTTAAGTTTATAACTCTTGCAGTTTTGCCGTTTTTTATAACGGCATCGTTCAAGGCAATAAAATTGTTTATTATTTTTTTGTTCCGAAGTATTTCTATTTTCAGCATACTCCTTTCTTCAATTTTGTAGATGCCTTTAATAATTTTTTTAACAGATATAAAAACATTTTTCAAATCGGTTCCCGCGAGAAATCCCAGTTTTCCGAGATTGACCCCGAATAAAGGAATATTTTTTGGTGACAGTTCCCGTGCGGACTTAAGCATCATTCCGTCGCCGCCTAAGACAATGGCGATTTTTTCATCCGTTTTTATTTTTTGTTTTTTAAGCCATCCGGATATTTTTTTTGAAAATTCAACGGCTTTCGGTTTTTCCTTGTTTGCAATAATAAAAATATTTTTCATAGTTTTTACTCCCAATCCAGAATTATCATATCCATGGGTATATCTTTAATCGTTTCCCTTATTTTCCAATATCGTCCGTTGGTGTAAATGGTTAAAGTCCCCGATGCGGATGTGGTGAACAATTTACACCAGTTAAGTTGTTCAAGGACTGATGATGCCGGCATATCGGTTGATATTATAGCATATTCCGGGGAAATTGTTAACAAGAAATCCAAAAGCAGTTTCTTTTTTCCATGGCTTGGAACAAACAGAACAGTTGAATTAATATTTTTTTCAGTAAGAATGTTTTGTGTTTTTCGGGTAATGTCGCCGCAGAATAAAATTGAAAAATCATTATACGAAAGTTTCATAACTATTGAGTTGTCGTCGGTTTCCGGCAGAATCTTTTCAGGATTTAAGACATCAACAGATATATTTCCGATATTAAAATGAACACCTGCAGATATTTTTTCAACAATAACTTTCTTTTTTCTTAAAATTTTCATCAATTCCAGATATTCGTCTTCTTTGGAAACCTCACCGGTCGTAATAAATTTTTTAATTTTGAAATTATTACAAACAGCAATAAGTCCCTGAAAATGGTTGATATGCGGATGGGTAAGGACTATGGTGTCAATTTTCATAATGCCTTTATTCCACAAGAACGGAGAAATAACCGTTTCACCGATATCATATTTTGCTCCCCAATCGCCGCCGCCGTCAATAAGCATATTTGAGCCGTCGGGAAATTCGCACAAGACATCATCGCCAAGTCCTACATCTATAAATGTAATTTCCAGATTTTTTTTATTTTCTGAAAAATAATTCAATACAGGCAGGAATATCAAAATTCCGAATGACAAAATAACGATTCGTTTCCAGATATAATTTTTAATTTTCGGAAGCCCGACGACGATTATGTAAAAAAGCAGTATAAAATATATTGAGGGCGTGGGTATTCTTACCGTTGAATAAGGAACATTTGCGAACATATCAACCAGATATGTTATAACAGACACCACTCCACCCGTAAGTTTTGATACGATAAATAACAACTGCGTTCCGATTAAACTTGCAAAATACAAAGCAAAACCTGCGCCGAGCGAAATCCCGATCATCGGCAATATCACAAGATTTGAGACAAGCGCTATTAAGGATACCTTGTTGAAATAATAAGCCAGTAACGGTGCGATTGCAATTTGTGCGGAAAACGAGGCGAGAAAAACGCTTAAAAACCAGTTGCAAAATTTCGGAAGTTTGTGAATTTTCATAGCCGACTGAAAAATCGGAAAAAAATAAATTATACCGAGTGTTGCCGCAAAAGACATCTGGAAACCGGCTTCAAATAATGTAAGCGGATTGTAAATCAAAATTATAAGCGCCGCCAAAAATATGTCCTGATAAATATCGGCGTTTCTTGATAAAAGCAGGGCAAAAATAACGATAAGCGTCATTATTGTTGCCCGTAAAACAGGAGGATTGGCGCCGGTAATCATCGCATAAAGCAGGATAATGGGGATTAAAAGGCCGAGTGAGATTTTCTTTTTTAACCGTAGAATACTTCTGAATATCCAGAAAAAAATTACCGATACGAATGCCACATTTGAACCGCTGACCACCAGGACATGCATTACGCCCGCGTCAATAAAAATTTTCTGGATGTAAGTTGTAAGCCCGGATTTTTCCCCGATAGTTATGCCGGATAAAACTGCCGCTTGTTGCGGAAGGAGATTTTTTTTATAAGATTCAAGAATCTGTTGCCGCAATTTCAATGATAACTGCCGGATAAAAAACGGTTTTCTGTCTATAATCTGAATGTCATAATTCTTAAAAACCGACAACAATGCATAAATTCTTTTTCTGAATAAATATTTTTTATAATCAAAAGTTCCTGGAACCGATGGCGTATCCGGTCTGAAAAATTTTCCGGTTATTTCAACGATATCGCCGTAGGAAAAATTATTTTCTTCAGCATAATAATTCACCAAAACATTACCTTTCGTGTCTGTGCCGTTAATTTTTGTTGTCTTTAGAATAAAAGATGTTTTACTGTCGCTTTCTTCCGGCTCGGATATAATTTTACCTGTGATAACTGCGGTGTCTCCGGTTGATTGTCTTGCGATATTGCCGGCAGGAATTTTATTAAGAATACCGAGCATTTCCATAAGCACGATAATTAGTATGTAGGAAACTGTTATTGCTATCAGCGGTTTTTTCATAATATAATATATTTTACTAAAAAAACTTGACTTTATCAAATAAATTTGTTAAAATTCAAAAATCGTAACTTTTTCAGTAGTGAAAAAGTTGTCAAAAAAATAAAAATATAGTTAAGGAGTCCTAATGAAAATCGGCAGAAACTTTACTAACACTTTTGTATTTGATGTGCTGGAAAAAGGGGAGCAGGAAAAAATCCTAAACGGAACTTTGTCGCTTTTTTCTATGAACGCGCTCGGGCTTGTTAAGTTCAAGAAAAATGTTGAGTTTCAGATAAAAAAAGCGAAAGAACTCGGTCTTGACCATGTAGAACTTGACTGCGACGTGCCGAACCCGTATCCGGAGTTTTCAAAAGAGAGCCGGAAAAAAATAAAAAAATTCGCCGAGGATAACGGTATTTCACTGTCGGTTCATTTATCTTATTCCAATGCCGGTTCTTCTATTTCAAGTTTGCAGGAATTGGACCGTTCGTGCGCCGTAAAACTCCAAAATGTTTATGTTGATTTTGCGTCTGATGTCGGTGCCAAATATCTTGTAATGCATCCCGGCACCGCTCCGTTTTATATGATTTCAGATATTTACATGAAACAGTTTTTTAACTCGGTCGTAAAATCGTTCACGGAGATCGGAAAATATGCCAATGATAAAGGGCTTAAACTCCACATTGAAAATAATGTTTCATTTGATAGTTTATTCGTTGAGCCGGAAGATTGCATAGAAGTTGTAAAAGCGGTGCGTTCCAACGGTGCTAAAATTTATTTTAATTTTGATATCGGTCACTGGTTCACCCGCGCCGAAAAAGGCAAAGAAATTCCCAAAAACCCGGAAGAAATCCTCAAAATTATTCCCGATGATTTTATATGCGAGGTTCACCTGAACGATTTTGTTCCGTCATCATGGGACCCGCAGAAGCAGTTCACATTCCACCCGCCCTTGAATCAAACGAAAGGTCCTTTAAAGAGAGAAAATCTTGAGAATTACTGGAAAATTCTTAAAACGAAAAATCCGGAATTAATTTTACTTGAAACGGCATTCAAAATGCTTGAACAGGTAAAAGACAGAAAAAACATAATAGATGCAGAGATGAAATATGTAAAGGAGATTTTTAAGTGAAACATTTTGTTTTTTTATTGGGCAGACCGGGTTGCGGAAAATCTGTGGTTTATAAAATAATAAAAGAAATTTTGGAAAAAAAAGAAATTTATGCCCCGCGGCTTGACGATTTTTTAACGCTTAAAGAAATTCTTGCCAGAGACAAAGAGTTCAAAAGGCATATCCTGAAAGACGGAGGTTTCGCGGTTACCGACTGGACGGTTGTTGACGAGGCGCTTAGTGATTTGTGTAAATTGGTAAAAAAAGAAAAAGCTGACAAAAAAATTATTTTCATAGAATTTGCGCGTGATAATTATCAACATGCATTTGAAAATTTCACAAAAGATGTTCTGGATGATTCCATTATCCTGTATCTTTACAGCACTTTAGAGGAATGTTACAAAAGAAATGTCGCAAGATTTCAGAAAGCAAAAAAGGACGGGCACGACGACCATATAGTTCCGTTGGATTTGATGAAAACATATTACAAAACCGACGATTATGAGCAGGTATATCTAAAATCAGAAAAAGAGTTAATGAAAATTGTTCCGGCGAAAACGATTGTTATTGACAGTACCGTTTCCGGAAAAACTGGTATGGAAAATTTAAGAAAGCAGATTGAAAAAGAGGTGATAAATGAGTTATTCTGAATTTGTAAAAGAGCAATTGGAAAAATCGGAAGGTTTCAAAAAAACGGTTGAATTATTGAAAAATGTAAAAGGCAAAAAATGCCTTGTTTTTTTTCACGATGATCCGGACGGGCTGACATCCGGTGCAATAATCTTTAGAATGCTGAAAAAACTCGGTGCCGATATAACCGTAAAAATTCCCGAAACTATGGAATTAGAAAAATTTCGCATTGAAGAAGAACTCAAACAAAAAAAATATGACATACTTTTTATAATTGATAAGGCAACAATGGGCTATTACAACGAATATGTGGATTTGATAAAAGATGTCGTTATTATTGACCATCATCCTTTAATAGGGGCGTTGCCTGAAAGGTGCGTAATTCTCAATCCTTCCGTGCCGAATTACACTTTTTGCTCGGCTGCGATTTTATGCAATATGATATCCGAGGCGCTTGGTTTAAGAGAAGACCTTGATGATTTTTTGACGCTTATAGGATTAAAAGGCGATTGGGCGATTGAACCGGCGACCGATATTGTAGCGCCGCTGGCGAAACAGTTTTATGACGAAGCGGCAAAAAAATTTCCGAACCTTGTAAAAAAAATATCATCCCGTCCGACGATGTTTGAAGTTAATCAGAGAGAAAAAACAACGGCATTAAACCAGATAGGAGAATTTTATTTTGCACTATCAGGAGGCGGATTTCAGTATTTTTATAACGATAATATCCCCGAATTAAAAAACAAAAAACAGGTTAACTTTGCATTTGAAACGCTTCTTGCTCTCAACGCAAAAGATTACGGTTCGCTTGACGAATTTGTGGGACAAATGCCCCGTAAAGATTTGGCCGGGAAAATATATCAATGTTTTCTTGATGACTGGAATAAATCAAAAAATATGTTTGATAATGCGGCGCTTCTGGACAAAGTTGACGGTGCCGGTGTGTATATTTTTATGGGAAGCAATGTCTCCTTGATGCCGATGGTCGGCTCGGTAAAACTTTACGAACTGGGCAATCCGGCGGTACTTATTATGTTTAACTGGCTCGGCGAAAAAAACGGCGTACATATTTCTTTCCGCGCAAACACCGATAAAATTCACTGCGGCAATATTGCTTCGCAGATGACTGAAAAACTTGTTTCAAAATTCGGCAATAAAGGTATAATTTCCGGCGGCGGTCACCCGATGGCGGCAGAGTTTAGAACTAGATCTTCGGGTGTTTCACTTTTTAATACTATGAAGGATTTTTTTGAAGTTTATTCAAATCTTACCGGAGGTAAAAAGTAATGAATGAAGTAAAAATCGCAATTATCGGCGGAAGCGGTGTCTACGAAATTGAAGGAATAAAAATACTGAAAGAGCTGGAAATAAAAACTCCTTTCGGTTTGCCGTCCGATAAAATTCGTATCGGCGAACTTGAAGGCGTGAAAGTTGCGTTTCTTCCGCGTCATGCCGTGGGACACAAAATTATGCCGTCGGAAGTGAACTCGCGGGCCAACATTTTTGCTCTTAAAAAAATCGGAGTTGAAAAAATTATATCCATTTCCGCCTGCGGTTCGCTGAGAGAAGAAATAAAACCGAGGGATTTTGTTATTCCCGACCAACTTTTTGACAGGACAAAATCAAGACCTTCTACATTTTTCGGCGATGGTATTGTTGCGCATGTAGGTTTTGCCGAACCGTATTGCCCGCAGTTAAGAAAAATTTTAATTGAAACGGCGAAATCGCTTGCCCTTCCAGTTCATGACGGCGGCACCTATGTTTGTATTGAGGGACCTCAATTTTCTACGAAAGCGGAATCAAAAGTTTATCGCTCGCTCGGTTTTTTAGTTATAGGGATGACAAATTTGCCCGAGGCAAAACTTGCCCGTGAAGCCGAAATATGTTTTGCTACCGTTTCTTTGGCGACCGATTACGATGTCTGGAAAGAGGGCGAAGAGGTCTCGGCGGAAAAGGTTATGGCGAATATGAAAGTTTTAACGACAAATGTAAAAAAACTTGTGAAGAGTGTTATTGTAAAATTACAGGGCGAAAGAAATTGTTCTTGCAAAGATGCGCTAAAATATGCTATAATGACGTCCCCAAAAGCGATAAATCCGAAAACAAAGAAAAAACTTGAATTATTGGTTGAAAAATACATTTGATTTTTTTAAGGTATTCAACTAGTTTCGCAACTACGAAAGTAGTTGAATAGAATTGATTTTACCGTCAGAAACATGGTTTTTGCCGATTGCCGGATTTAATAAATCCAGAAAAAAATTAACGGAGGTATTATGAGAATAGGAAGAGATTTCACAAATTTGTTGAACACATCGTTTTTAACAGAAGCCGAAAAAAAGCAGTTGAAAGCCGGTACGCTTACAGTCGCCGATATGGATGCCAAAGTGCAGGATAAAGCCAAAAAGGATATTATTAACCAGGTTAAGGTTGCGTCGGAGGTTTCACTTGACCATGTTGAGTTGGACGGAGGAATTCCAAATCCGTATCTTCAAATGCCGTCATCCGAAATTTCCAAAGCAAAAAAAGAAGCAGAAAAAAGAAATATCACGCTTTCTTTCCATCTTCCGTACACATATATCGGCAGTGCCGTCTGCGCATTTCAGAAAGAGGACCGTGAGATGGCGGTTGATTTATTAAAGAGATATATTGATTTTGCCGCGAAATTGAACTGTATAAATGTCGTTATGCACCCCGGTTCCGTTCCTTTTTATCAGGCAGTCGGACTTTACAGGAAACTGGTCAGAGAAAACCTTATCCGCTCTCTCAAAGAACTTGTGCCGTACGCACAAAAAAAGGGAATAATGTTTCATCTTGAGAATAATACCGCATTTGATTCAATTCTGGTTGATGTTGAAGAATGTCTTGAAATTCTTGAGATGATAGATCCGAAAGGAAAAAATGTAAAATTCTGTTTTGATATAGGTCACTGGTTCACTCGGGCAGATTTTGGCAAGCAAGTCCCCAATCCGCCGGAGCAAATAATGGAGACTATCCCCGATAAATATATCTCTCAGGTCCATCTTAACGATTATATACCCGTGGTTAAAAAATTTCATCCGCCTTTGCATTATCAGGCGGGCCTTCTCAAAAAAGAAAATCTTAAAAAACTTTTTGAGATTTTTAGACACAAAAAAGTTGAGATTGTCGTGATGGAAACGGCGGTGAGAGAAGTTGACGAACTATTAAATACAAGGGAGTTAATGGAAAAGGAAGCGGAATATGTAAGGGAGGTTATGGGTTAATGAATTGTTTAAATGTTTTTCTTTTAGGTCGGCCGGGCTGCGGCAAATCGGAAATCTTTCGCCGGATAACCGCTAAATTAAGTCAGGAAAAAATCTGCAACGATTTTTTAAGAGTTGACGATTTTCCGAAGTTGTGGAATATTTTTCAGGAAGATGAAAAAACAGGCAAATGGAAAAGATGCCGCAAAACGCCCGACGGCGGATATTTAGTAACCGATAATAGTATTTGGGATGAAATTTTACGGCAGGTTGATAAGGATGTTCGCGGGTTGCAAAAAGATGAACGCGTTGTTTTCATAGAGTTTTCCCGTCCGAATTATGCGGCGTCGATGAAAAATTTTTCAGAAAAAATCCTGGACAATGCAATAATTATTTATTCCGATTGTTCATTTGAGACCTGTTGGGAGAGAAATGTTGCAAGGCATAAGGCAGCTCTTGCCAAGGGTACCGACGACCATCTGGTTTCCCGGGAGGAAATGGAAAAAACATATCTTCACGATGATAAAGACGAGTTATTGAAAAAATCAAAAATACCGGTCCTCGTTATAGATACCGATGCTCCGGGCATAGACCATCTTATTCCCAAGATAGAAAAAATCATGTTTGAAATAAAAAAAGTGATCTCGCTGAAGCGGGACGGGAGGTAAAAATGTTGAACGCGGTGTTGAGCGAAGTGAAATCCGCTTTGTGCGGAAAAAAGTATTTGGCAGGGTTGGTATTGGCAATTTTTTCCTGCGGCATTTTGTTTTGCGAAACAGATGATTTGTTTCAGAAAGCAAAAGCGATGCAGAAAGAAAAGCAGTATTCGGAAGCCATAAAAACATATCAGAATTTTTTGAAAAAATATCCCGAAGCGAAAGAATCGTCTGATGCGCAGTATAATATAGGGACCTGTTATTCAAAAATGAAAGATTATGATGTTGCAATTAAGGAGTTCCAACTGGTGATAGATAAATTTCCGGAAAGAAAAAAAGCAGTTGATGCAATTTTGCAGATTGGCGGTATTTACCAGAAAAAACAGAAGAAATATGAGAGTGCGATTAAAACATACCAGACCGTCATAGATAAATATCCTGATTCAAAAAAAGCGGCTAATGCACAGTTTGAGTTAGGTGATTGCTATGAAAAAATAAAAAATAATAAAAGGGCGATAGAGGAATATCAGAAAGTTATAAATAACTTCCCTGATTCCAAAAAAGCAGAAAATGCAAAAGAAAAAATTGCTAAATTGAAAGGTCAAAAGGTTGAAACGAAAGATAAAAAAGAGACGATAAAAAAGAAAAAATCTCCAAAAACGGAAGAGGCTTTGCCCGAGCCGGATGACGAGGAATAATAATGGTATCAACAGAAGTTCTTAAAAAAATTCCGAAAGTTGAACTGCATTGTCATTTGGACGGTTCCGTTCGGACATCAACCATTTTAGAACTTGCCAAAAAGCAAAAGGTAAAACTGCCGACGGAAAATGTTGAAGAATTGAATAAGTATGTTCAGGTATCCCCTGATTGCCGGAGTTTAACCGATTTTTTGCAGGCGTTTGAATTTTTTTACCCGCTCTTGCAAACTCCGTACGCTGTGGAAAAAATCGGTTATGAACTTTGTGAAGATGCCGCTTCTGAAAACATTAAATATCTTGAAGTGCGTTTTGCACCGTTTCTTCAGGCATCCGAAAATTTTAAGATAACCGATGTCGTAAAAATTTGCCTTGACGGATTACGTCAAGGCAGCCGTGATTTCAAAATTGGCGTCGGCTTGATTTTATGCTGTTATCGTTCAAATCCTGAAGAAGCGAATATCACAACGGTAGAATTGGCAAAAAAATACGCAGATTACGGTATTGTTGCGCTGGATTTGGCGGGTGATGAAACAAGATATCCGACAAGGGATTTCGCCGAGCCGTTTGTCCTTGCTAAAAAATATAAAATTCCTTTTACCGTGCATGCTGGTGAATCAGCCGGTGCCGAAAGTATAAGAGAAGCAGTGGAACTTGGGGCAAGCCGCATAGGTCACGGCGTACATTTAATAGATGACACAAATCTTATGGAAGAAATAAAAGAAAAAGAAATCCCGCTTGAAATGTGTATTACATCAAATATTCAAACGCATGTTGTCGCTGATTTTGAAAGCCATCCTATAAAAAAATTTTATGATAACGGCGTAATAGTTACTATAAATACCGATGATAGATCGGTTAGCGGAATTGACCTTACAAATGAATATAATGTGGCGGTTAACCGTCTTGGTTTTGATGTATCCGATTTGATAAAAATAATACATAATGGGATTAATGCCCTGTTTATTCCGGACAAAAATAAGGCGGAGTTGAACAAGATATTTAAAACAGAAATCAATGCGCTGAAAATAGGGGAATAATTTTTTTAAAAACTATTCAACTACTTTCGCAACTACGCAACTACGAAAGTAGTTTAGGGTTTTATCATCGGTAATTGTAATTTTTGATTTTATTGATTTTTGGTTTTTTATAAAGGGTATTAAACCCTTTGTTTTCAGCGCTCGCCCCTGAAGGGACTTCTTGCGGTCGCTCGAAAAACAAATAAGTTTACTTTTCGCTCGTTCGCTTGAAAATAAATTTTAATATAAAGATTGGGGGGAGATTAAATGGAAAAAAGAGAATTTAAGAGACACAGTGAAACCAGGAATTTATTGAAAAAAGTTGCCGATAGATACGGTCTTAAAAAGTTATTAGATGTTGTTGAAAACGACAACTCCCTCCTGTATGAAAAAGATGTTTATATATGTCTTCATAATATAATTGACGCTTCGCTTACTTCCGGTGATATTCTTGAAAATTTGCGCCTGGCCAAAAATCTTTACAACTCTCCCATTTTTGCCGTAAATTCTCAGAAAGGAATTTTTCTAATAAAAAACAAGCCGGATTTTGAAGAAGCGATTTTACGGATGAAAGATTTTTCTAATTGTTTTCATCTTAATCCATATAGCATAATAAACACTTTCCTTGCAATTATTGAAGCACAGATAACCGGTTTTGATTTGGCAAAATTGTATGAAGAAGGGAAAAAACACATAGAGAATTTCATCAAATATTCTCTGAAAAATAACTCCAACTGGGATGAAAAAACGCTTATCAGTAAAGGTCCCGTTCTAATAATTCCGATAGGTGCTGCCGGAGGAGGAAAATCAACTTTTTACAGAGAACTTTCAAATGTAATAAATATTTCCTGCGATAATGTGCGGTATCTTCTTTTTAAGGAATTCGGACCCTGTTTCAGTTCTTGGGAAAGTTGTCTTGCCTGGTGGTCGGTTAATCAACTGACTGACAGCTATCTCAACAATGGATATAGTGTTTTCTATAACGGTGTCAATACAGATATGGAATATCGTTCGCCGATAACTATGGAAAATTCCGACCCGTTATATTTGGGAATTCCGTATAAAATCAAACTTGTATATTTTGAACCACCCGTAAAATTATCCCCTGCCGAATTGAAAGAGTTGAAGTCCATAAATCTTTGGGCAACTCCCGTAGACAAAATTGACATTACACTATTGTCGCCGAATGTTGCAAAAATAATAGAACTTATAAAAAATAATTTTCAGAGAACTTTAACAAGGACGGAAGAGATTACAAACGGTAAAAAACAGCAAGACAAATTTGATGTGCTTTATTCGGTCCCAGCCGCTATAGTGAAACTTTTTGTTGAGCAGTCATTTGATGTGCCAAAAAACGAGAATGCAGTAATTATTCCGAGGAAGGAAATACCGAACGAAGAAGAGCGTTCTGCATTTTATCGCGGATACGCCAAGCAAATATTTAGCAACAGATAATCGTATTTAAAAATATTGCCGGAGGATTTTATGCGGGCGGTAATAGATAGGATAGAAGACGGAAAAACAGCCGTTTTAATAGTAGGCGGCGGCGAAATGATAATTCCGGTAAAACAGTTTAAGTTCAAATTGCATGAAGGCATGTGGCTTGATGTTGAGTTTAATCCGAACAAAAAAGCAGAGTCAAAATCGCTTGATAGGGTGAAAAAATTGCAGCAAGAATTGTTAAGTCGCTCAAACAAAAAATAATTTTTTTAAAAAGGTATTCAATCCCTAAAGGGACTCCCTACGGTCGCTACTTTCGTAGTTGCGAAAGTACGAAAGTAGTTTTGAAATTATAGTTGGAAAGGTATCAAAATGAAAATTAAATTTTTAAGTATTTTTCTACTTATTATCTTTTACTTTTTTCCTTTCACCAATCTTTTTTGTGAAATCCCGCCTGGTTTTGAGGTCTATTTTAATAAACCGACCGGTACCAGCGATGCAAACAGTCCGGGACTTGATTTCCGTTTCAAAAACTATCTGGCTTCGGTAAACAATAAAATAATTTATGCTGCTTTTTATGATATAGATAATTCAACGGCAATTGCCGCTTTGAATTCCGCATTAAATCGCGGCTGTACCGTTTATTTTATTTGCGATGCCGATGCAACAAATGCAAGCATATTTACCAGTAGTATTACAACATCTTATAAGATACGCACTTCATCGGGCAGTCAAGTTCATAACAAATTTTGTGTAATTGAGGGTTCGTCTGTCTGGACGGGTTCGTGGAATCCTACGAATAATGACACATATCAAAATAATAATAATGTTGTTGTAATTCGTTCAACTGCCGTTGCTGAAATTTACAAAAATGAATTTGTTGAAATGTATGGGACGCCGTTAAGAACGGGTTTTTCTCATTTTGGTTCTTCAAAAGCGGTTAACGTAATTAATACATCAAACAACGGGAAAACGGAATATGTCAACGGTGTTAAGGTCAAAATTTATTTTTCGCCATATAGTACTCCCGTTACAGGCGGAACGAATAAAGTAATTGCAAATGAAATAAAAGGAACAGGAGGAACAAAAAGTATTCAGGGTGCCAAAGAAAAAGTTAGTTTTTGTCTGTTCAGTTTTACAACCAATTCCGATGATTCACAAATATACGATTCGCTTGTTGATGTTATGAAACAAGGGGTGGAAGTCTACGGTATTTTTGACATTACGCAAACCGACAGCCAGTCCACATATGCAAAACTTCGCTCGACCGGCGCGTATGTTACCTATAATGCCGATGCCAGCAACATAAATTATAATCTTCACCACAAATTCGGAGTGATTGACCCTTTTACTACGAATGCAAAGGTTATAACCGGTTCTCACAACTGGTCCAACAGTGCCAATACACTTAATGATGAAAATACGCTTGTAATTTATTCAACTGGAATTGCAAAAGAGTACTACGAGGAATTTCAGAGAATTTACAAAAATGTCGGGCCAATTTCCACCCCGTCAAAAAAAGCGGTTGATAAAGTTGTTGTTTATCCGTCGCCTGCAAAAAATAGAACTGCAATCGGTTTTGAAATTTCTTCGGATGTAACGTCGGTAACGGTAAAAATCTATACTCTTTCCGGAGAAATTGCAAGAGAAATTACACCGGTAGTAACTCCCGGTGTTTATAATGAGGTTTTGTGGAATTGTGATAATGATGACGGTGAAAAAGTTGCAAGCGGTCTGTACATATTAAAAATTGAGGCGGCCACCTCCGATAAAACATTTTTTGCGA
Source organism: Elusimicrobiota bacterium (assembly GCA_041658185.1). Classification (GTDB taxonomy): domain Bacteria; phylum Elusimicrobiota; class UBA8919; order UBA8919; family UBA8919; genus UBA8919. The sequence goes on along the minus strand of JBBAAR010000001.1, from coordinate 162,415 downwards.
TTGAAAAGTTCGCGGTTATAAAGGGGGAAAAATGATAACGGTTGACAGGAATGCTTTGAATTATGCAAGATTATTTACTACATTGGGCTCCGTTGTTCGTTTGAAAATTTTGAAGTTTCTGTACAAGAAAAAAGAGGCAAGTGTTTCTGAAATTGTTTATGAATTGCGGGTAAATTTGCCGCTTGTTTCAAGACATCTAACCGTATTAAAAAATGCACATATAGTAAAATACAGGCGGGAAAAAAACCGGATTTATTATTCAATAATAGATACAAAACGGGAAAGAAGAATGCCGGTTGATTTATTGAAAGTTCTTAAGCCGTATTTTTTAGCGGTAGAAAAACATAATCAAAGAATTGAGAAATAACCATTCAACTACTTTCGTAGTTTCGTAGTTGTGACCGAAGGAAATCCCTTTAGGGACGAAAGTAGCGACCGAAGGGAGTCCCTTCAGGGTTTGTTTTACTGATACAAAATAGAAAAAATGAAATATAGAAAATTTATTAAAATAATTTTATATCAGTTGATATTTATAGGACAGTTTTACATTTTATACGCGAAACCGGCAGGTACAACTTCCGCTGAATTTCTTAAACTTTCATATGGCACCCGTCCTTCCTCGCTCGGTGAAACTTATGTGGCAATTGCAAATGATTCATCGGCAATTTTCTGGAATCCCGCGGGTTTATCACTCGTAACATGGAATGAATTGCTGGCTTCTTATAATTCATGGATACAGGATATAAAGGTCGGAAGTTTGAGTTATGCGATGCCGTTTGGCCAAACAGGAAGTTTGGGCGTGGGAATTATGTATCTCAATTCGGGAAGCATTACAAAAAGAGAAGAGACGAAAGAGGAAGCCGGAAGTTATGACGTGAAGGACATCGGTTTAAATGTCGGTTACGGTGCCGAATTTTTTCAGAATATTTCGTTGGGCGTTTCGCTAAAATATTTATCTGAAAAAATTGATTCGGAATCCGGGACGGGTTTTGCCGCGGACCTTGGCGGTTTGTATATGACCCAGATAAATGATATGCCTTTGAATTTCGGTATTTCTCTTTTGAATCTCGGCGGGAGTATGGGACCCGGAGATAAATCTGATTTGCCTAAAAAATTAAAGGCAGGTTTTTCTTTGAAATTGTTTGAAGAAAAAGTGACGGTAAATACCGAAGTGGATTATCCGTTTATATCCGATATGACGGCAGGCATAGGTTTTGAGTATATGTTATCAGAAATTTTTGTGTTACGACTTGGCTATAAACTTTTCCGGGATGATTTAACGGGTATTGAACCTTTAACATTCGGTTTCGGTATTGTCTATAGCCAGAAACAGGATTTTATATTTGATTATGCGTTTTCAAATGCCGGAGATTTGGGTTATTCAAATAAGGCAAGCATCGGCGTGAGATTTTAATTTTTTTAATAAGCACTCAACTACTTCCGTAGTTTCGTAGTTGTGACCGAAGGAAATCCCTTTAGGGACGAAAGTAGTTGAATAGGTTTTGTTTTACCGACTATAAATGAAAAAAACATTATTATCAAAATTATCAAAACCAAGAGTTTTATTACTTTTTGTCACTGCAATAACTGCATTAAATATACAAGTTTTTTACGGTCAACAGGGACATCCCGCAAAGAATCTGTATGTATATTTTCTTGATGTCGGTCAAGGCGACAGCGCATTTATAAGAACGCCTAACGGCAAAAACATTCTTATTGATGCCGGGCAATGTGCCGTCGGCGACGACGAATTTGATGCCGGTAAAGAAATAGTTATTCCTTTTTTAGTCAAAAAAAATATCACAACAATTGATTATGTCGTTGCCTCTCACGCACACGCGGACCACATCGGCGGTCTGCTAAGCGTTATGAAAAAGTTTCCAGTGGGTATTGTCTACGATTCCGGATTTTCATACTCCTCGCCTATATATGAAAAATTTCTTCAAATAATAAAATTGAAAAAAATATCGTATAAGATTGCTCAGCAGGGCGATATTCTTAACTGGGACCCGGATTTAACCGTAAAAGTTTTATCGCCGAGGAAAGACCATTTATTTGAAGACCCTAACAATAATTCAATAGTGTTAAAGATTACATATAAAGATATATCTTTTTTATTCACCGGCGATGCGGAAGCGATTGCGGAAGACGAGCTGATAGGCAATTATAAAAAATCGGAAGTTTCGTCCGTTATATTAAAAGTTCCGCATCATGGCTCAAAAACATCTTCAACCGAGTATTTTCTTGATGCGGTCAATCCGGAAATCGCCGTTATTTCCTGCGGAAGATACAACAGATTCAGACATCCGCATCCGGACACAGTGAGACGATTTAATGATTTTAATATTGAACTTCACAGAACCGACAAAGAGGGAACGATTTTTATTTCAACCGACGGCGAAACATACACGGTCAAATCGCTGGGATTTAAGAAATGAATATAGAGACAATTAAGAATTACAAATTAAGAATTAAGAATTATGGTATATGTTTGATTTTAATTCTCAATTTTCAATTTTCAATTTTCAATTGTTTTTTTACCGGGTGTACGACACTTCCGAAAGAACCGCCAAAACCGAAGGTATATCTTGAAGTTCCGGCGAATGAATATAAACCGCGAGTCCCGGAACTTGTTGTTACATTTATTGATGTCGGTCAGGGCGACTCGATTTTCATAAAAACTCCGGACGGAAAAAACGGTTTAATTGATACCGGCGGCACTCCCTACTGGAGTCCGGCGTCGGCAGAACCCGGCGAAGAAATAGTCGTTCCTTTTTTGGAAAGCCATAATGTGAAGCGACTTGATTTTGTGGTTGCAAGCCATCCCGACGGCGACCACATCGGCGGGATGCCCGCGGTTTTAAGAAGATTTCCGGTGACGGTTCTTTACGAAAACGGCATTGAATCCGACTCGCCTGAAAATGAAAGAATGCACGCCGTAATAAAAGAGAAAAAAATAGTTACTGCTGTTGTCAGGCAGGGAGATGTTATTGACGTAGACCCGTCGGTAAAGTTTGAAGTTTTTGCTCCGCCGAAGGATTTTTATTTTGAGGGAGAAAACAGCAATTCTGTAATAATCCGGCTTATTTATGGAGATGTAAGTTTCTTTTTTACGGCAGATATGGAATATGAAGCGGAGGATAATGTACTCCAAATTTATGGTGACAAAATAAGATCAAATATATTGAAAGTTGCCCACCACGGTTCCGCGACATCAACATCTGGAAAATTCTTAAAAGCGGTTAATCCGGAAATTGCTGTTATTTCCGTCGGTGCAAGAAACAATTTCGGGCATCCGTATTCCGGAGTTCTCGCAAAATTGCAGGATGCGGATATAAGTATTTACAGGACGGATGAAGACGGGAACATTACCGTTAGAACCGACGGTAAAAAATTTATTATTGAAACCGAAAAAAACCCTTGACAAGATTGGATTTTTATGGTATACTTAATTTTGGCAAAAGCAAAATAATAAAAATGTGATTGGTTCTTTGCGCTATATTTTTTTTGAGTCAGTATTCAACTACTTCCGTAGTTGCGAAACCAGTTGAATAGGTTTTGTTCTACCGACGGTAAAGTGAAAAACGGAAAAAGTAAAAAAGCACAAAAATATAAATTGTCGTTTTAAGAAACCCGCAATGAAATTAAAGTCTAACACCATATTTGATGCAATAAAAAAAGTACCTGTCCCTTTTTTGAAAGTGCCGTTACGAGGCGTCGCCGAAGCAATCTCTGTATTTATTTCACGCCGGTTTTTAATCTCTCAATCTCGTAATCTTTTAATCTCTGTCTTTTTACTTTCCTCTGTCCCCATTATTTTAATTTTATCAACTCCGGTTGTTTTGAATGCCACTGAAGGTGCAATGGTGTATTTCAGTTCCTCAACTGGTTCCGGTCCATTCCCGCCTTCATATTCTACATCAACAGCAAGTGGTTTTGATGGCACCGAAACCAAACTTTCAATGGCAACGCCTCAATATGCAGGTGTTGACCAGACAGGTCATTGGTTAGTCAGTCATAACCCTAATACAACAGAATCCTTTTTAATGACATTTAGCGGCTCCGGTAGTATTTATCAGACCCAGTATTGGAATGGAACTTCATGGCAGATTACCGGTTCTACGGCTTGCTGGAAAGCAGGTACCGGTGCGGCCGGTGTGAAGCACTTCGATTTCACATATTTTGCCAACGATTCCACATATAAGAGGGGAATCGCAGTTTATTATAGAAGCTCCGCCCCGCAGGTTGCATACAGAATATGGTATTCAACCGCCGGCACTATAGACAACGTTGATAGAGATACTGGAATGGGCGCGAGAACGTACCGGTGGATTCGCCTCGAGCCCATACCCGGTACAAATAAAGTTGTTCTCGTCGCACTTTCCGCGACTGCCGGTCAGCGTATAATTTCTGCTGTGTTTGATTTGGATACTGGAACTTGGGGGGCAGAAAAAGTGTTGGGAGACGCAACTGCGCCCGATAGCACAACAATGGCGCGTAGCTTTGATTTGGCAGTGGAAAATTCCGGAAAAGCGATGGCTGTTTGGGTTGATACGAACAACGCGACTTCTTTGAGTTATTCAACGTGGACCGCCGCGGGCGATTGGGCGGCATCTCCTATGAGTGTAGGGTATAGCGTTACTTACTCAACAAGGTCACAGTGGGTACGGCTTGTCACAAAACCAAACGCTAACGAAATACAACTTGCGTTTAACTATTTCAAACCCGGCAGTACTACACCGCAACTTGCTGTTGCAATTTGGGATGGCACAACATGGGGAAACGGTGCCTTTATTTCCGGGAATACAACAGGTTCTTCTCAACAAAGATTTGATATAAATTACGAAAGACAGAGCGGAGATTGTCTTATCGCATTTTCGTCTTCCACTTTTACACCGCCTTCATATGCAACGAGAGCATCCGGAGGATTGACTTTTTCCAACGTTGCACAGGCTACCGACTTTGGAGCCGGTGCGCAGGGGCAGTGGTATCGTCTTGTAAGAGAGGTTTCTGCAACAAGCGACGACATATATCTAATAGCAAACGGTGCCGATAGTTCCGTCAGATGGCAGAAGTGGGGCGGCGCTTCGTGGGGTGCTGTAACCACAGTAGAAACCAACTCGCTTTCCACAAGACAGTCGTTTGATATGGCTATTGGGAATCTTACTTCTGCTGTAGATACCACTCCGCCGGCGGCGATTTCGGATTTGACGGGTTTAACCGGCATAAACGACGGGGATGTAATTTTGAGTTGGACGGCGCCCGGCGACGACGGTATGACAAGTAACATTTCCGGCGGGCAGTATGATTTGAGGTATTCAACAAATGCCATCGGAAACGAAACCAATTTCTCAAATATACCGGCAAATTACAGAATTGTGAAACCGACCGAGACCGTGCCCAGTCAACCGTATTCGTTAACGGTTACCGGACTTAATCCCGGAACATCATATTATTTCGCATTGAAATATAGAGATGAATCAAACAACTGGGCGAGTTGGTCAACCGGGACTTACACAAATACCGCCTCTACCTCCGCCGCGCAGGATTTATTACCGAATGCCGTTGTTACATCAACCGCCGTCGGAGGGGACACATTCATTTCGCTTACATGGACATATCCCGCGGTGCCAGCCGGCGTCAACGATTACGACAAATTCTGGGTTTATCGGTCCAGTGCCTCATTTACCGAGCCGGAAAGAAATGATAGCGGTTATGTTCATGTTGCCGCAACATTCACTTATCTGCTTGGTTATCCGACTACCTCGTTTGTTGATATCGGGCTTACAAATCTTACAACATATTATTATCACATTTCACTTTTTGATAAAGGCGACCAGGGGCAAGGGCTTTACAGCGTTCCGAAAGAAAGTTTTTCGGTGGTTGAGGTAAGCACGATACCGTGGCTGGCGCCGCCTTCTGCACCGACCGGATTTACGGGAATTGCACAGTCAACATACTCAATAAAGTGGAGTTGGACGGATGCCGGCGGGGGAGTAGGCTATCGGGTGAGGTATGCAACTTCGCCTTACGGCGTTGCCGTTTCGTCAATTTTACCGTCGGTCAGCGCATTTTGGATTGAAGACATTTTATCTGCAAACTCATCATATTGCAGGGTTGTCGTTGCGACAAATTCTACAGGCGAAAGCCAGTTATCAAATGCAGCGACCGCATACACTCTTGCCCGACCGCCCACAAACTTGGTATTCCCTACAAATACTTGCGTGGGTTATTCAAGCGCAACATTTCAGTGGAATGTCAACGACAATCCGAGTTGGACAAGATACAGCGTTGCCAAATCAACCACCGATACATTTGACGGGCCTGCCATAAGCACATTCATAGTGTTTGCGGATAATTTTACCGGCAACACGACTACCGCATTCGGACTTTCCGCCGAGACAACATATTATTTCCGCGTGTGGGCATACAACGAAGTTTCCACGATGACGGCATACATACAGTCAAGCACAACAACGAAAGTGGGACCTCCGACGGCGCCTTCTAATTTGAAAATATCTTCTTTACTCGGAGGTACAACCGCAATCTACTGGCAGTTTGACGATAATTCAACTAATGAGACGGGGCTTTATTTGTCCAGCGGGTCGGATACTGCGATGCATCTTTCAGGGAATCTTGCAGATGCCGCATTTACAGGCACGACCTACTGGGCAGAGGTCGGGCTTTCAACTAACACGCAATATACAAGATTTGCCGAAGCAAATAACGCCAACGGCAGTGTGTGGTCTGTGTCTATAACTTCATATACCGCCGCTGCACCTCCGGCAAGTCCTTCAGCGACGACAAATAACTCAACTTCTATAAATCTCACTTGGAACGCCAATGATAATCCGTCCCCGGCGACAAAATACGGCGTCAAATATGCAACTGCCACCGATTTTTATGTGTCCACAACCGCTGTCAATTTTGCGTCAGGACTTACTGCAACAACAACTATTGTCTATTATTTATCCGCTAACACAACTTACTATTTCAGTGTGTGGGCGTACAACGGCGACCGGATAGAAACGGCATATGCGTCTCCGGTAAGTACCATGACGATGCCTCAGGCATCAAATACCTGGGCGAACCACATAGTGATAAGCCAGATAACCGCGGGTACGGATGCCGCCGGCAATGAGTTTGTTGAATTGTACAATCCCACAAACAATGACATTGATTTGAAGAACCTTCCCAGTGCCGGCGGGATATTGAAATTGAGAACTGAAACCAGTTTAGGGGTACTGTCAAGTAAAACGATAGCATGGGGGGCAAACTCAACTATTCCGGCATATGGGTATTTCTTGTTTGTTGCAGGCATTCTGCCAGCGGGCAATGCCACGCCCGATGCAACATATTCTGCCAGTATAGGGGTGTCAAACGGTGTTATGATAACTGATGCCGCCAGTGTAAAAATTGACGGTATAGCCCAAAATGCCGGGAATGTTAACTCTATTGAAGGAACCCTGGTTTCATCCGGCGGGCTTGCATCCGGAAAATCCTACGAAAGAAAACCCAATTCGCCAAACGGATGCGGCTATGATTCTGATAATAACGACGCAGATTACACTTTTCATTCAACTTATAGATTTGCCAAAAACTCTTCTTCGGCGCCGGAACAACCGCCTGATACCCTTCCGCCTGCCGGGATTTCTGATTTAACCGCTTTAACCGGGAGCGATGACGGGCAGATAATTTTGCAGTGGACATCGCCCGGCGATGACGGGACGGTCGGCAATCTTACCGGCGTTTTTGAGATAAAATACTCTTCAACAGGTATTATAAATAGTTCCAATTACGATTCTCCGCCGGCACCGAGTTATACCGTTACGATTACAACGACCTCACTTCAGCCATTAACTGCCTGTACAACTACCATATATAATTTATTAGGTAACAACGTTCTGTATTATTTTGCGATAAAGACGAGGGATGAAATTTCTACAAACTGGTCCGTGTGGACTTCATCAGCAAATGATTTAACCGTCAACACTTCCGCATATGCAACCGTTGTGAACGTTACGCCCGATAATATTTCCGATTTGACCGCTTTAACCGGGAGCGATGACGGGCAGATAATTTTGCAGTGGACATCGCCCGGCGATGACGGAACTGTGGGGACGCTTAACAATGCGGCATTTGAAATAAAATATTCATCAACAGATATTATAAGCAATTCAAATTATGGCTCAGTGTCTGCTGCAAATACTATCGTGATATCAACTTCTTCGCTATTGCCTTTAACGGCTTGTTCAAGAGTAGTAACAGGGCTTTTAGGAAACAATGTGCTCTATCATTTTGCGATAAAGGCGCGGGATGAAATTTCTACAAACTGGTCTGTGTGGAAGTCAACCGCCGATGCACCTTTTACACAAAACACCTCCGCATATGCATATGTCCAGACCGTACCGCCGAATAACATTTCCGACTTGACTGCTTTAACCGGAACAAATGACGGCGAGGTCAACTTGAGATGGACGGCTCCCGGCGACGACGGAACAGTCGGCAACGTTTCCGGCGGCGAATACCGGGTGGCGTACTCTACAAATCCGATAGGAAATGACACGGATTTTAGTAATGCAACAATACGTCCTGATGTGTCAACAAATACTGTAACCCGGGAGCCGTATTCTACTATTGTAACAGGGCTTAACCCCGGAACATCATATTATTTTGCGCTGAAATACAGGGATGAAGTTGCCAGCAACTGGGCGGGTTGGTCAACGGGAACTTTTGTAAATACGCTTTCTTATGCCGCCGCATATGATGTGGCACCGAATGAACCGACCGCAGTGACTGTTGTTTCATCAAATACCGCCGTTAATATCTGGTGGACAAATTCAACACTTAAACCCGGCAATGATGATATAGAAAAATACTGGGTCTACAGAGCGACATTCACTTTTGCTACAAAATTTGACGGTAATGTTGTGTTATGTTCTACAACAAATTATCCCGCACTATACAGTTCTTCTAATCCGCTTCACATAACAAGTTTAACAAACGGCGTGACATATTATTTCAGAATAGTAGCGGTTGATAAAGGGGACCAGTTGAACGGACTTTATTCAATCGCACTTGAAAGCGGGTATTCCTCTGCCGTCTCAACCGCACCGTTTATTGCGCCGCCGGTTCTTGTTTCGGCGAATTATGCGGGAAGTAATATCAATCTTGTCTGGACGCATTCGCCGGACTTTACGGCAAGCAATTTCTCGTCATACAGAATTTATTATTCAATCGTTTCCGGCGGCCCTTACACGCTTGCCGGTTCAACTTCTACGGGAACGAGTTATACCGACCCGATTGTTTCACCCCGCACTCAGAAAGCATATTACTATGTGCTCACAACTCGCGATACCGACGGTGTTGAGTCAATTTATTCAAACGAAAAAGTTGCCAATCCCGATACCGTTCCGCCGACCGTTACGCACACGCTGGTAACAGAAATTAATGTTTTAGGCGGCTATGCGATTTTTGTCGCTACCATTACTGATACCGATAATAACGGTTCAATTCAACCGGTTACATCCGCAAAACTTTATTACCAGTTGACCGGCGGCAGTTGGATAGAGGTCTCAACGGCGACCAACATCGGCGACCTTTACACTTTCAAAATAGGTCCTATTGGTGCGGCGTTTCTGGTTGATTTCAAATACTATATTGAGGCAAAGGATGTCGCATCAAACTACGGGTATATTGTTATTAACGGAGATACAAAAACTGCTGCGACCGCCCCGACGGTTGATGTAAAAACTCAGACGGCAGTTATAACACTGACAGCCGGCGGAGGTACTCTGACGGTTTCCGACGGCGACCAGACGGACGGTGAAACGTCCGTTACAATTCCAGCCGGTGCGCTTGCAACAAATGTTCCTATAGCGATTTTACAGGAGGGTTACCCCGGTGATTTAACGCCTCCCCCCTCGGCTTTCAAAAATGAAAACACTTCCACTATTGCATCGGTCAGCACTGCGCCCATTGTTTGCTTTGATTTCACACCCGACAACACACATTTCAAAAAACCGATAATTTTAACGATAAGATACCTTGACCAGAACAGCGACGGTGAAATTGACGACCGTCCCGGCATTTTGGAGACGAATTTACGCATATACTATTGGGATAACTGGGAGTGGCGTTATATCGGCGGAACTGTTGATACCGTGAAAAATACCGTTTCCGGCTATGTGGACCACTTCACACTTTTCGCGGTTTTCCCGAAGGGTGCAATACCCGTTAAACCTACGGCATCCGAGAAATTCGTTACTCCCGCTACCGTTGACGGTAAAAACGATATAGCTCATTTTATATGCGACAGCAATATAGTTAAAATTGAAATTTACGATGTTACCGGTAAAAAGATTAGAACTGTTGACGGAAATAACCAGGCATATCTTGACTGGGACGGTAAAGACGACGACGGCAATGTCCTGGAATCCGGCGTTTATATTTATAAAGTTGAAGCGGTAAGCGGCGAAAAGCGCACCGGCGCAGTGGTGTTGGCTAAGTGATGGGACAGTGAAAGGAAGTGAAGGAAAGTGGAAGAAAGTGAAAGGAAGTTAAGAAACAATGATTAAAATATTAAACCAGAGAAAAAATAATTGGAATAAAGTGAAAAAAAGCATTTATTTTTGTTCACTTTTGTTCACTTTTGTTCACTTTTGTTCACTGTCTTTTGCCGCTTTCCAGGATACCGGCTGGGGGACCCGTGCGGGCGGAATGGGCAACGCATTTACCGCTATTGCCAACGAGCCGGCGGCAACGCTTTGGAATCCCGCGGGAATTGCTCAACTTGAAATGCTGGAAACGACATTTATGTACAACAAACTTTTTATGGGAATTGATGATGTAAATCTCTCCCAGATGTTTGCAGCCGGAGTTTATCCGACGGAAATAGGGGCTTTTGGATTTACAATAACCGATTTTGCACTATGGGGATTTTACAGGGAGAACACGATTTCGGCAAGTTATTCATGCGATATTGCTTCCTCTCTCGGCATAAGATTTCCGTTTATGGCCGGTCTTAACTTGAAATATCTTACGCATTCTTATACGCTTGATGACAGAACAAAAAATATCGCCGACCCGGTGTTTGACAAAACATCCGCGGGCGGATTTACTCCGGACATAGGATTTTTATTGAAACCGTCCGATTTTTCATTCGGACTTTCGGCGTTAAATATTTTACAACCGGATGTAGGACTTAAAACCGAGGATAAAGTCCCGATGATTGTAAAATTCGGAACTGCCTATCGCATCGGCGACTGGAAGTTTTTTGAAAATATCACCCCTACGGTTGATGTCTCTTACAGAAAACCTGCCGATAACGATGCCGATATGAAAATTTCCGGCGGTGTTGAGACATGGTTTAATTACAATACCTGGGCTGCCCGTTTCGGCGGAAACGACAGGGAACTCTCGCTTGGTTTTTCGTATAATAAAATGTTCAAAGAGTCCGGGTTGCAACTTGACTATGCGTTTTTGCTCCCGCTGCAATTGGCGGATACATCAGGAAGCCACCGGCTGTCTCTGACATTCAGGTATTCAATGCCGAAAAAAGATAAAAAGAAGTTAGAGAGGAAAGAGCAAAAGGCAAAAGATGAGGGGATGATTATTCCGGCGATGCCTTCTCCCGTTCGTCCGCCGGCAGTTACAAGTAAGCCCCCGGCGGTTACGGAAGAGAAAAAACCGAAAGAATTAACCGAGCAGGAAAAATCGGAGTTTAAAAAACAGCGTTACGATGCCGCGTTCAAACACTACCAGAATGGCGAATACGAACTTGCGATTGCCGGATGGGAAGAGGTTTTGAAAATTGACCCGAACCATAAAGAATCAAAAAATAAGATTGAACAGGCGAAACAGAAAATGAAAGGACAGAGGATAGAGGATAGAGGACAGAAGACAGAAACTCCGCTCCCTGCTCTCCGCTCGTCCCTAACGGACATAAATACTGCGAATGTTGATGTTCTTCACGATGCAGGGTTCAGCTGGATTCAGGCGAGGAGCATTGTCAATTACAGAAAAAACCGAAGATTTGAGAAGGTTGAGGATTTATTGGAAGTACAGGGAATTACTGCTGCAAGATTGAATCAGATAAAAGGGAAGTTGGTTGTAAAATAGTTTATACGAAAGAGAATTAGTTTAAACGACAGAGAATTAGATATTGCTTGACTAATTCTCTAATTCTCTAATTCTCTAATTCGCTGGTGTTAAGGGGAGGCAAAAATGCGTAAAGTTTTTGGTTTATTGTTGGGTTGTCTTTTAGCGGTTTCGTTTGCAGTTCCGGTTTTTGCGGCTGACGAAATTTATGTAACCAGCGTTGAAAAGGCGCCGGTAGAGGACGGCGGTGCGGTAAAGGAAATGGCAACGATTGTTCTCAACGACTGCATCAAGGTAAAAGAGATTCAGGTGATTAAGGTCGGCGGTCGCATCTCTCTTAAATATCCGACATATGTTTCAAAAGCAGGCAAAGAATATCCGCAGTTTGAGACGCTTACGAAACAGGCGAAGGACGAGATAGAAAAGGCGGTTGAATCAGGAAAACCGTCGGCAAAAGCGTCAAAACAAATTTCATACAAAATATCAAAATATTCAAGATTTACCCGTGCATCAGCGTTAAAAGTTTTTGCTGCGGTTGATTTCAATAATGCCGTCCGGATTGAATGCAAATTGATGGAAAGCGGAAAAGGTCCCTGGATTTCGTGGCCTTCAAGAAAACCCGAAGGCGGCGGCAAATGGGTAAAACAGATTTTAATCACAAATAAAAAACTGAAAGACGCCGTGGAAAAAGCGCTTATGGATAAATACAAAACATCCGCAAGCGAGTCATCGGAAGAAGAATAGAATAGAAGGTTCAAAGTTAAAGGTTAAAAATTGAAGGTGAAAAATATGCACTGTTTTTTGCTTTTGATTTTTGACTTTTAACTTGCTTTTTAATATATAGAGTTTTCGGAGGGTGAAATGCTGAAAAAAGCGACCAACGGAAGTCCCTGTGGGGCGAAATCCGCCTCTGGCGGGCAGAGATTTTTTATCTTAACTTTATCCTTATTTCTCGGCATTTGCGGATTCGTTTTTTCCGCATCACCGATAATGATAAACGAGGTCGCACCGGCCGAAGCAGCCGGCGCCGAATGGATAGAGTTTTATGTCGCCGTTGCAGGCAATTATTCAAATCTTGTGTTGCAGGAAGGTTCCGCTATAATTCAGGGAAGTACCTGGGTGGTAGCTGGTACGGGGGCAACCGTTGCCAATAAAACATTTCCTAATTTATTTACTACGGCGGGTGTCGGCGATTATATCCTTCTTCATTTTGGCGTCAAAGGCACCAGCAATAGCGAAGATGACATTTCCGGCAAAGGTGCAAACAATGTCTGGGATTTTTATACGGCAGATCCCAGTTTGGTTAATACGGATGCTGTTTTAACATTAAGAAATGCCGCCAATACGCCGGATGCGATAGATGCAATGGCTTTTGCCAACCAGGATGCGACTTGGACAACCGCCAACAACACAGCGTTAAATAATGCCGTCGCCGAATTTCAATGGACGGGAAGCGGCCAAGCGGATTGTGTAGCTTCAGGCAGTATCGCTGTCGGAAAATCATTTGGTAGGGACTCAAGTTCAACGGATACTGACGATACCGGAACGGCAAAATCCGACTGGTCTATTCAACCGTCAACTTCTCCCGGAGCCGTAAATACCGGCGGCGCCGGCGGCGGTACCGGTTCAATAAAAGCGGTTATAACCGAAATAGATGCGGGCCAGTCAAGTAGCGGTGACTATGATGCGGTGGAACTTTATGTTATTGAATCAACCGCAAATATCGGCGGTTGCGCGATTGCGGTTTCAAATTCAGGGACTTTCACTTTTCCGTCAGTGGCAGTAAGTTCCGGGGATTACATAATTGCACATTTTAAGTCAGGCACAAACGCTGCTGTTCCAATCATCAACGCATTTGGAAACAGGCAATGGGACTTTTTTTCCGCCATAACAATTGTCGCTACCGAGAATACATTAACTCTCAAAAATGCCGCCGGCACAATGATTGATTTTGTCCCTTTTGCCAAAGTTGACGGTCAGTTTGATTATGACGTAGAGTATGATGCGGCGGTCGTTTTAAATCAGTGGGTGCCTGCGGCTACTTCAGTGTCGGAACACGAGGTAAATTCCGTGGACAATACCGCGGGTTTAATGGACACCAAAATAACGCTTAATCGCAGAACCAGCGAGTACGGCGTTCCGGTTGATACAACAAATGCAAAATCCGACTGGTTGGGGTATGCTGACAGAAATCTGGGAAGGCTTGTTTCCAGCGCTACCGCCTCCGGCGGAACAGGTTCTATAACCGGAAAAATTACTGAAGTTGCGCCCGGAATTTCAGGCGGTGATTTTATTGAGATTTTTGTTACTGCCGCCTCTGCTGATGTCAGCAGCGTAAAAATATACGAGGGCACGACTTTAATTAAGACATTCCCCGGCGATATGGGAACTATCGCAAAAGATAAGTTTATAGTTCTATGGGCATCCAAGGGAAATAGCGCGACAGGTATCAGAGGTGAGACCCGCGACGAAACGGCTGCCGACGAAAACGCCAGCGGCTATATTGATTTATTCTCGGACGAGACGTCCCCGGGTTTAACCGGAACGGACAACAACATCTCGCTAAAAAATGCCGATGATACGATTGTTGATTTTATGAGTTTTGCCAACAGCGATACGAGTTATACCGGAGCTACGGCGGCATATGATGCCGCTTTTACGGCGGGCAAGTGGTCGCCGGAGGCAACGGATGAGGCAGGATATATCGCCGGTTCTTTTGCGTGGAGCGGTTCAACTTCAAAATCAATGTACCGTCTTGCTACCACAGCCACACTCGCACCGATGGACACAGATACAAAAGCCGACTGGTCGGAAAGTTCAACAACTCCCGGCTACGGCGATTACGGCGGAACGCTGATTACTACGACAAAGACGATGGAGGTCTTCCAGTCGCCGTTTTCACCTTATAAAGACGGAACTTACAGTCAGGCAAAAATAGCATATCTTGTCCCCGCGAACAGCCAAATAACGATGAGGGTTTTTGATGTTTCCGGGCATCAGGTTAGGATACTTCTTGACCATTCCGACGGCGGCGGCGCAGCCGCTACCGTCACTTGGGACGGCAAAGACGATGACGGCAACATAGTCAGAACCGGTATCTACATAGTCAACATTGAGTCCTTGGATAAAACAACCGGCGCCGCAAAAACATCCTCAAAAAGAATTGTGGTGGGAAGAAAAATGTAAGGGCAGAGAGCGTAGAGGACAGAGCGTAGATATGTTTGATTTTGAAAATTTGACGGTATATAAAAAATCTATGAGCTTTGCAAATGAGATTTATAAAGTGTCTGCAAATTTTCCTAAAAAAGAATGTTTCGGATTAACCGACCAACTTCGGAGAGCATCTGTTTCTATTGCCGCAAATATTGCTGAGGGTAATGGTAGATATTCCAGAAAAGAATATATCCAGTTTTTGAGAATAGCGAAAGGTTCTGCATATGAATGTGTTCCGTTGCTTGAAGTAGCATTAGGTCAAAAGTATTTAGAACACCAAGAATTTAGAAAATTATATGAAGAACTTGAAGAAATTTCCAAGATGTTAAACGGACTGATAAATTCAATGACGAAAAAGTTGAAGGAGAATTAAAATGTTTTCAAAAAAATCTTTCTACGCTCTATGCTCTATGCTCTTTTTTACTATGCTCTATGCTCTATGCTCTCCGCTCTACCCTGCTTTTGAGCAAAAACCCGCCTCGGCAAGACCTATCGGGATGGGCGGGGCTTTCGTAGGTTTTTCCAACGACACCAACGCTATTGACTATAACCCGGCGGGATTGCGTCTGATACCCGCGTTCCAGTTCGCCTCAACATATACGAATATTTATGGCGTTGAAGGGCTGGGTTATACCAATGTAAAATTCGCATTTCCCGTTCAGGGCTACGGCGACATCGGTTTTTTATATTCAGATTTCGGTCCCTCCGAATACAAAGAAAGCGTTTTAATTTTTTCTCACGGCTTCGGGCTGGCGGAAGGAATAATGTTCGGATATAACTTGAAATCAATGGGTATAAAAATCAAGGAATATGGCAGTGATTCCGCATTCGGGCTGGATTTGGGCGTTCTGGCAAGGGTTTCAGGGGACTTTGCCCTCGGTGTTTCCGCCAAAAACATAAACGAGCCGGAGATATCAAAAGGGAATGAAAATCTGACGGAAGAATTTTTAACCGGGATTTTTTACAGACCTCTTCCGGGATTGAATTTTGCGATGGATTTTGAGAAAATAATAGACGAACCGGTCGCCGTCCACATCGGAACGGAATTCCGTCTCACCGATTTTTTCGTGTTTCGCACGGGTCTTCAGACAAATCCTTCAAAATATGCTCTTGGTTTCGGAACAAATTATAAAACGGTTTATTTTGATTACGGCTATTCTTCCCACGCCACGCTTGATGCAATGCATGTAGTTTCACTTTCTATGAAATGGGGCGGCGAGCAAGAGGCGACCATTAAATATGCTCCGAAGACGAAAAAGGCGGCAAGGACAACCAGGAAGAGGGTAGACGGGCGGAAGGCCGAGGGACAGGTGACGGAGGAAGCGGTTCGTCCTGCCGGAAAAGTCAATATAAATACTGCATCCTCGGATGAGATAGCGGAACTTCCGGGTATGGGCAAAGTGATGGCAAAACGGGTTGTTGATTACCGCGGTGAAAAAGGGCAATTCAACTCAATTGAGGATATATTAAATGTTCCGAGGATGTCAAGAAGGGTTTATTCAAAAATTGAAGGACTGATAACGGTGGAGGAGAGGCAGAAGGAAGAACCGGTGAAAAAAAGTGAAGAAAAAGTGGAAGAAAGTGAAAAACCAGTTCCTGCTAAACCGACCGTTTCAGATGAAAATGAAGAGCCCCAGCCGGATGCGGAAGAGCCGGAAGCACCTGCGGCGGGCGGGAAGTCGGAAGTGACACCGCCCCCGGTTGTGCCAAAGGTTGTCCCCCCTGCTCCTAAAGTTCTACCTACTCCGGCAACGAAACCGAAAGTTGAACCGGCACCGGCGCCGGAGGAATCGATTCCGTCAGGGAAGATAAACATCAACAAAGCGGATATGTCTCAACTGCGGGATTTGGGATTTACGACTGTGCAATCACAAAATATCTTAAGATATATTAAGAAAAACGGCCCGATGCCGGCGGTAGATGATTTGAAAAAAGTTCCGGGCATATCTGCGGATATAATTGATGAAGTAAAGGATAATATAGAGATAAAATAAGGTTAAAGGTATAAATTAAAGGTTAAAATATGGACGAAAAAAATAACAATAAAAAAACGGCGCCAAGATTTAAAATTTTTTCCCTTCTTTTAATTTATACCTTTAATTTATACCTTTTATTTAAACCTTTAACCTTTCTCCATTCCGCCGAGGATGATCCCGACGATACTTCCCAGTGGGAAAGCGACTCGGATATTGAACAGGCGTATCAGGACGGAGATATTGAGTATGAAACATATGAGAATCTTTTAGCTATCTATGACGACAAAATTGACATAAATACTGCCGATGTTTTCCAGCTGCAGTCGTTACCAGGTTTAACCGCTCCGGATGCCTCAAAAATAGTAAATTACCGTCTAAAACACGGCTATTACAAAGATATAAAGGATTTAATCAACCCGGAGATTATAGACGACGTGGCTTACGAAAATATAAAAATTTTTATTGCCGCCGAGCAGCCGGAAAAAATAAAAACAAAAGGGGATATCGTGTTCAGGACCAAATCAAACTTGGAAGTGGAAATGGCAACGACCGACTATCCGAGGACATATGACTTGTTCCGCCTGCGGCTATTGAAGTTCGGAAGATATATGAATTTCGGGGCAATTATAGAAGGCGACGTCAGGTACGTCAATTATTATTACACAAGGGACATTACCGGCGGCGAGTTTGAACACGGTTATCGTCTCAACAAATCATACATCGGCTATGAAAAGGGACCCGTTATAGAGCAGGCGTATCTCGGCAATTTCCGGGCGGGCTTCGGACAGCGGCTTGTATTTGATACGTCCGGAAAATCATCGCCCCAGGGACTTTATCCCGACGATACATATTCAAAAGAGACGCAGACAAGTATTTACAGTTTGTCCGGAGGTAATATCGTCTTACAAGACAAATATACGCTGGGTTCAACCCAACAGCAATTAAAGGGCTTCGGCGCACGGATGAAGCAGGGCCGGTTTGATTTGACGGAGTTTTATTCAAAAGGCGGTTATGCGTTCAAGACATATGTTAAAATGGATGACGGTGCGCTTCATTATGTCACGCTTGAAGATGTCTATGAGGAAACGCTTGTGGGAAGTAATTTGACATATAAATTAGCGGATGCCACACCTAATATTGATGCGACTTATATCGGCGGCACGGTCTACACTTCAAAAAGAGAGGCAACATTTTCCGATACGGACATACAAATTTGGCGCTGGCCGCCGGAACAATCGTTTGCCGTCTATGGAACTAATTTCGTAACCGGTTACAAGGGTTTTAATATAGCGGGCGAGATGGCAAAGGTTCACGGCTGGGGCAATGCCTGGTACATAAAAACATTCAAAAAAATGGGCAAAATTGATATGATTTATTCTCGCCGTGATTACGATATTGATTTTTACAACCCGTGGGCGCGGGGTTATTCAAAACATACCGATAAAACAAGGTTCCGTGACCGCGACGAGCAAGGCGATTACATTGAGTTTAACTCAAAACTAACACGGACGATGAAACTGAAATTTTATGTTGACCAGTTCAACCACATTGCAAAAACCCAAAAGGATACGGTCACCGGTCTGTATTATACCATCTATGAAACGCCCACTACTGACAGGGAGATTTACCTGAAATACAATTGGAAACTCCCACGGGGAGTGAATATTCAAATCGATAGGAAATGGAAAGACAAGGACATCTACAAAAATGTGGAGTATTCGGAAAAAATGACGGTGACCACTAATTTCCAGTTGAAATTCAGACCTTCAAAAGTAAGCGATTTGCTTATAAAATACAAATACATAGAAGATTATGCCGGTACCCCGACTTTATATCTTCCAAAGGATGAAGTGACTACCCGCACCACATATGATATAACAGGAAACCTTGAAATTGCAGGCGAGTTAAAGTTTGCCGATAGTGATTTAAGAAAAAGCGGGAAGGAGTCCCGTCAGTTCTGGCTTCAGGTAACCGACAAACTTTCAAGATACGCTAAGATAAAAATGAGGTTCACAGATAAATACAAGTGGTCGGCGGATGAGTTTTTCAACGACGAGTATTATAATACGGTTGACCCGGGCTACGGCAATAAGTGGGAAGTAAGGGTGGATTATAAATGGTAGAGGGGAAAGGTTAAAGGTATAAGGTTTAAGGTTAAAATTATGGAATTGAAAATTAAAAATCATATTATTAAAGTTATTTGCCTTAATTTATACCTTTTATTTATACCTTTAACCTTCCTTTCCGGCTATTCTTCCCTTGATTCTTACTGGAACCTGGGTGAGCCGGTACGCGGACTTTCGGCCCGTTCGTTAGCACTTGGCAGCGCCGGTGTTGCCTCTAATAATGAATCCTCATCATTATACGCCAATCCTTCGCTGATGAAACTTGACGCCGGGCAAAAGGGTCTTGCAAATGTTTCGCCGGGGCTTGTTTTGTTTTTTGACAAAAGGAATCATTCTTATTTGAGCACCGATTATGTAACAACGGATAACCTGTATTTTCAAATGCCTTCCGCATCAATTTTATGGTCTGCGTCAAAAAGGAACGATGTTGTTTTTGGTTTCGGCTTTTTTTCCGACTTGAACTCCGACTACAATTTTGAGGAAGCGGATACTTCGGCCGGTACAAACGACATAATTGAAAAAGCGGGCGGGTTTCACAATTGGGCGCTGGGTATGAATTGGGTGATGGCTGACTGGGTATCTATGGGATTTACATATCTTTGGGGAAGAGGTGAAAACCTAACCGACTACACATACTTACAGACGGGTGCTTTGCCTAAGAAGACATCCGACTACCAGACGCTGACGGGCGACAGTTTCATTTTCGGCGGTAATTTTATATATGAGGATAAATTTAATTTCGGGCTCGCGTATCGTTCAAATTTTGCTCTGAAAGTAAATGATAAAGACAGTACCGGCAGTGTTTTTACCGCCACCGATTCCATATTTGAAATGCCGTATAATCTGGGCTTCGGCGCGAATTATAATTTCAAAGACAGTAACGATTCAAAAATAACTTTTGATGCGATTTTTTCAAACTGGGGGGATTCCAGATACTGGATAACCAAACTCAACAATGTAAAACAAACGAAAGACAAAAAAAATCCATTGTATAAAAATGTATGGGAATATCATTTGGGATTAGAACATTCGCCGTCGCAAAAAACAACTTTACGGTACGGTTTTTCGTATCTGCCGGATTACCCGAATCCGTCGGAAGCGCTGCCTTCCGTTTCATTCGGATTGGGAATTATTGTGGGACGGGCTATTGTTGATGTGGCGGGAGAATATGCGTGGAGGCAATCAACGCAAGAAAGGATTTCGCAGCAATTAACCGGATTTGACGATGTGGTTGAAAGCCGGTTAAAACTTTTGTCAACGGTAGGATATAAATGGTAGCCGACGCTTTAGCGTCGGAGGTTAAAGGTATAAATAAAAGGTATAAATAAAAGGTTAAAGGTTAAAATATGCAGAATTTAAAAGAACGGACTTATAAATTCGCTTTACAAATAATAAAACTGGTGCAGAAATTACCCCAAAACCAGATAGCCAAAACTTTGGGTGACCAAATACTTCGCTCAGGTACATCAGTCGGAGCGAATATTGAAGAAGCGTATTCCGGATTAACAAGAAAGGATTTTTCTCATAGTATAAACATTTCACGCAAAGAAGCAAATGAAACAAGATATTGGTTAAGATTATTACTTGGTGCTGGATTAGTTCAAAAAGAAGATGTAAAAAACTTGTTTGCAGAAACAGATGAACTGATAAGTATTTTTACATCTACCGTCAAAAAAATCCGCTCTGCTCTTATTTTAATTTTAACCTTAAACCTTATACCTTTAACCTTTCTTTACTCCTACACCTATCGCGGGTCGTTTTTACAGTTAGGCGATAATGCGGTAGGTTTTACGGCGGCATCTGCGGCGGCCGGCGGCACTGCTGTTTCTGTTAATGATGAGCCGGCATCTGTCTTTATAAATCCGGCGACTATTTCCGTTGACAACGGACAGTTTGTTTTATCCGGCGGTCTTCTTTCAATTTATGGAAGAAAAGTTAGAAATGATTCTGCCGGTACCACCGTGCCGAACAAGAATTCTTTCGGCCGGTTTTCAGGTATCGGGATTTCCCAGCCGGTAATAAAAAACAAACTTTCGGTTGCAGTGTGTGAAACGGAACTAAGCGATTTCAACTATTTTTATGAGGAGAACAATTACTCGTCAACCCAGCGCACCGAAACAAATAAAATTACATCCCGGGGGTTGATTTATGCAATCGGCGGAGGGTTGAATTATTATCCGGTTGAACCTCTTGCAATAGGCATATCATTATGGAATTTATACGGTGAGCCGGAGGGCAAAATTGAGGAGATTGACTACGGGACACTCCTTTCAAACAGGGGACAAATAATCGCGGACATATCAACAACGACGACTCATTCAATAAGCGGTTCGCTGTATCTTATCGGAGCATCATATGAAGTAACCCCGAGAACTAAAATAGGCGTTTCGTATCGTCCGGAAAAAGAGATTGAGGATAAGTTAAAAACAAACTTGGAAAACAATATATCAGGTGCGGCAACTTTAACAAATATCAAATATCAATACGAATATCCTTCGGCGATATCTTACGGGTTGACCTTCAAATTTCCGGGTGTCAGTGAGCCGACATTTTCATTTGATTTTATTCACACAAAGTGGTCTGCAGCCCGGGTGAAAGCTACCGGCGGCGTCTGGACAAACCTCGGGTGGGCAGATACATTGTCCTGGCAGGCCGGCGCCCGTCATAAGGTAAGAAGGGATTTTATTTTCAGGTACGGGATTGCGTATCTTCCGGATTATTCAAGAAAGGGTTCCCAGACGGTGGCTGTTTCCGGCGGTGCGGGTTTTAAGATTTGGATTATTGATTGGGATATTTCAGCCCAGTATTTTATGAGAAGAAACACCCTTGAAGACAGGCATTTTCATGTCGCAGAGGATGTGGATTATCCCCGCATAAATCTGGAGACGGTTGACGATTACACAAAAAGATTTTTGTTAACGGGAAAGATAAAATGGTGATAGATACAGTGAACTACAGTGAAAAGAAGTGGAAAGACAGTGAAAGAAAGTGGAATTTTGTTCACTTTTGTTCACTTTTGTTCACTTTTGTTCACTTTTGTTCACTT
Source organism: Elusimicrobiota bacterium (assembly GCA_041658185.1). GTDB lineage: Bacteria > Elusimicrobiota > UBA8919 > UBA8919 > UBA8919 > UBA8919. Next base: position 139,955 of record JBBAAR010000001.1, on the reverse strand, counting down.
TCTCTTTACGGCTACACACAACTCGGACTTAATAATTTCGGAGATGTTGTTTCCGGTTTTTCCGCACGCTCCGTCGGTATGGGTTCAACCGGAATTACAACTATAAATGATGCCTCTGCCCTCGCGGTAAATCCCGCAACGATAGTAGGTATCACCGCGAATAAAATGATTGTGTCCGTTATTCCTTCTTATGTTTTATTTGATGAAAAAGAAAATATACTTGATATAACCAACGAGAATGTTTATTTTCAACTTGCCGGTCTTGGTATTGCCGTTCCGGTTGTACGGAACACACTTATTTTCGGCGTAAATAATTCCCCCGTTTTGGATTATTCTTACAGGTTTTCCTGGACAGCCTTTTCTCAGACAATGCAGAAAATTTCGGATACCGATATAGTCGCTTCCGGTGGTTTAAGAAAAACGGATGTCGGATTCGGTTTAAAAATTGCTGACGAACTGCAGGTAGGATTTTCTTACGGGCTTCTCGGCGGCAAGCCATTAGCGTCGCGCGAATACACTTCATACAGCAACAATCTGCCGAGTTTGAAAAGTGCCTACGATATTTCCACCGAATACGCTGGACATTGTGCAAGATACGGGCTTGTTTTTAATCAGTCAAATTACACCTGCGGCGGATTTTACCAAACACCCGCAACCGTTGAATATGACATTACCGAGACCGAGACCGACAGCAATTTAACTACCGCAGTTTCAGCAGCCGCAAAAACCGTCAGTAAAGGCGACCTCAAATATCCGGAGAAGTTCGGGTTCGGTTTTTCTTACCGGTTCAAGGACAAGTTCAGAACGCTTTTTGCAGCCGACTGGGAGAGACAGAACTGGAATGTCTTGACATTCGTAACGAAGACGATAAATGGCGCCGACACCAATAACAGAAGACAGCATCCTGCCGGTTATGAAAAAACCGACGAGTTAAAATTAGGACTTGAAATGTGGCTGAATGACTGGATTCCGGTCAGGTGCGGTTTTAAGTATCAGGAGTTTTACGAGAATTGGGACAATACTGTTTATAATTGGTATTATATGTCCGATATAGTAAAGGAAGCAATTCCGACTTTTTACGGTTTTTCTTTCGGCAGCGGATATGTAATGGAAAAATTTGATATTGACTTCGGTTATGAGTTTGCAATAAGGTCATACCAAACGCCTGCGGCTGACAGATATGACGAGGATTTACAAAGGTTTGTGCTTACTACGAGGTTCAGATGGTGAAAAAGTCAATTAAGAGGATAGAGGACAGAGCACAGAGGACAGAGCGACTTGCAAGATCCCTGCTTATTTTCACTACGCTCTACGCTCTATGTTCTATGCTCTGCCTTTACGGTGTGCCGGCAAAACCGGGTTTGATTAATATAACTCAGCCCGACGGTACGAGTTTTCATGCCCGGCAGTTTGGCGACGAGTATTATTCACGGGTTGAAACAGCCGATGGCTATACGGTTATGAAAAATAAAGCCGGCTGGTGGTGTTATGCCTCGCAGGATACTGCCGGACAACTTTATCCGACAATTGATGTAGCGGGAAAATCGTCGCCCGGGATTAAAAAACATCTTTCTGTGAGAAGGGATTTAATAATGCAAAACAGGTTGTTGAAAAGCAGAGCCAGAAAATCAGCGCATCTTAGAAAAATCGCCCAACTGGCAACCTCCGGCGAGACATCTGCGGTTGTTATTCTTATAAATTTTTCGGACACTACCGGCTTACTAACCCCCGCTACATACTATTTCCAACTGCTTTTTTCAACCCCGACGGGTAGTATGAGGAATTATTACGAAGAGGTATCATATAACAATTTTACTGTGACAGGTACCGTTGCCGGCAACCAGTGGTACACGGCGGATTTTAGTAGAACGTATTATGGGGCGGATGCCGGGACGAACAAAGACGTCCTCGTTTCGGAATTGGTTGACGAGGCAATCTCCGCTTCCGATTCCGGCATAGATTTTGCCCAATACGATAAAAATAACGACGGATATGTTGACCATTTAATAATAATTCATTCAGGTGCCGGTCAGGAATCAAGCGGAGATCCGAACGATATCTGGTCTCACAAAAGTTCACTTGATGCCGAAAAGACCGTTGACGGCAAAAAAATTTCCGACTACACAATGCTTTCTGAATTTTCCCCGATGGGAACTTTTGCACACGAGTTTTTTCATGATTTGGGTGCGCCGGATTTATATGATTACGATTACGACGGTGAACCGGTCGGCGACTGGTGTCTTATGTCAGGCGGAGGTTGGCTCGGCACTCCCGCCGGTTCCAAACCTTCTCATATAAGCGGGTATCTTAAATACGATATTGACGCTGATGCCACCAACGGTGTCGCAGGATGGCTTTCAAGAACTGATGTAAACGGTGAGGGCACAATTTCAATAAATCAACTTGAAACCAACCCGCTCAATTCTTTATATCGCATAATAATTCCCGGCAGTCGCGAATATTTTCTGCTTGAAAACAGACAGCAATCGGGTTATGATGCCTCTTTGCCCGAAGCGGGTATTCTTATCTGGCATATTGACGAGGGAATGCCGGACGGAACGGGCCACCTGAATGACGGCCCGCCTGATAATTCATATTATCGTGCGTGGGTGGAAGTACCGGGTGTCGTTCCTAATTTTGCGTTGGACCGCAGTGTTGACAGTGCCGCTTATTCCCTGAACGACAATGAAGTTTCATTTTCACCGTATTCAATACCGGACAGCAATGCCAACTCGGGCGTGCCGTCAGGCATCTCCATAACGAACATATCCGCGGAATCACCGGTTATGACCGCATACATAAGCGGCGTTAGCGCTGCTTCCGTTTTTGAGAAAGCAAAAAATTTCCCAAACCCGTTTTATCCCGGCAGTCAGCAATACACAAATATTTATCTGCCGCTTACTTACTGGGGCAGGGCTTTTGATGTAAGAATTTATAATATGTCGGGAACAACAGTCAGGACTTTGACCAATCCTACTGAAATTATTCCTGCGTCCGGTCAGGCAATCTGGGACGGCAGAAATGAAAACGGGGATAAAGTTGCAAGCGGGCTTTATTACTATGTAATTGATACCGGCGGAAAAAAATTCAGAGGAAAGATAACTTTAATAAAATGATAAAAACAGTGAACAAAAGTGATAACTACAGTGAACACAAGTGGAGAAAAAGTGAACGTAAGTGCACTTTATTTCACTTTCTTTCACTTCTTTTCACTTTCTTTCACTTCCTTTCACTTACCCTTTACTCCGCTACTCCCGGCACCAGCGGCGCACAGTTTTTGAACATTCCCGTTTCAGCCCGCGCCGCCTCCCTCGGCGAAGCATACACCGGTTTTGCGGAAGATTCAGGAATTATTGAATACAATCCTGCGGGTCTCGGAAACATTTTTACAAATGAGTTGTCGTTATCGCATCTGGCGTATTTTGAGGATACAACCCTGCAATCCATTGCCGTAGCATTACCTACAAGAAAATTCGTTTTCGGTTTAAACGGAAAATATCTTAACTCAAAAGATACCGAAAGGGATATCTATGGTATTGACAGAAACGATTTTTATATAATTGACTGGTCTATTATGGGCGGATTCGCGTATAAAATAACTCCGGATTTCTCACTGGGTTTATCGGTAAGAAATATCTCTCAAAAACTTAAAGACAAAACTGCATCCGGCGCATCTTTCGGGTTAGGTGCATTCACTGTAATGCCGAGACAAAAGGTTTCACTGGGTATCTCCGTCGTAAATATAGGGCAGGGGATGAAATTTATTGATGAAAGTGACCCGCTTCCTCTAACGCTTAAAATGGGCGGTTCCTGGGGAATTACATATAAAACCACCCTGCTTGTTGAGGTTATTCAGCCGAATGATGCAGGGTTAAGACAGCGGCTCGGTTTGGAATACCATTTTTCGGAACCGTTATGGCTTCGGCTGGGCTGGAAAATAAATCAGAGGAAATTTGATGATTACACGGGTTTTACCGGCGGGTTCGGGTTGCGGTTCGGAAAATTTTATCTGGATTATGCTTTTGTCCCGCACTCCGATTTAGGTGTCTCGCACTATGTTTCAACTGCAATAAAATTCGGCAAGCCGCTCCCTCTTCCCCAAAGCAGAACTGAAAAAATAGAAGAGGAGGAACTTCCGGAGCAAAAAGAAGAAACCGCACCGGAAGAGTCAACGGATACGGAGCAAGATAGGGAATAGAGAATTAGAGAATTAGAGAATTAAGATTTTACTAATTCTCTGTCGTATAAACTGATTCTCTAATTCTCTGGTGTTATTATGGATACGACTTCTAAATTATTTATTTTTATGATTGTGCTGTCTTTGGTAATAGGTGCTTTTGTTATCAAGTTCAAGCCGCAGCACAATCTCGCTACCGTCTATAAATCAAATGCGCGATATTACCCGCATATAAATGATGAGACGGTGCTTAAAAAAATTCAGAAACCTAAAGCCGTAGTCGTTGAAGATACGGATGAGGTTTCTATATCAACAGGACTGCCTACAGGACTCCCTTCGGTCGCAGGCAAACATACGCCAGCCGGCAGGAATATAAAACCGAAAAGATTAAAGATGGAAACGCACGAATTCGTTCCGGATTGATGAAAGACAGAGAATTAGTTTATACAACAGAGAATTGGTGAATTGGAAAAAAATCTAATTCTCTAATTCTCTAATTCTCTGGTGTTAACATGGCGCAAAAACTTACGATTTTCTGTTATGCTTTTGTAGCGGGTGTTGCCGCTGCGATGATAATTCATTCAGGCGCTCTTCCGCCGGCAACAGTTATGACGCTCTGGACACTGAGCGGCGTCTGCGGCGTGCTTTACATACTTTTTAAGAGAACAAAATATGCTATTCCGCTTTTGATTTTGACTCCCGCATTTTTTGCCGCCGCAAATTATTACAGCGCTGTTGATATTTCAGATAAAAATCATATTTCACATTTTGTTGATGAAAAGTTTTTTGACAGAACCATTATTACAGGAACCGTTGTCCGCGAACCGGATGCCCGTGATAATAGCACGAAACTTACCGTTAAGCCTGAGTTAATTGAAAAGCCTTCAAAATCCGGTTGGGGCGCAATAAAAAGCAGCGAAACTCTGACGGGAAAAACCGGTTTTGTTCTGGTTACCATATATCCGACCATCGGGGAATTTTACGATACGGTTGAGTACGGCGACAAAATAAAGGTTGATGCGGCGCTGCTTCCGCCGTCGGAGATGAGAAACCCCTCCGGTTTTGATTACGGTAGATATCTGAAAGCCCGCGGCATTTTTGCCGTGATGTATGCCAGACGAACGGAGATGATTCAATATATCGGTTCCGGCGATACCGACTGGATTACACGCCTCGCGATTAAATTAAAAAGAAGATTTTTGCTTATTATAAGAAAAACAATGCTTTATCCAGAGTCGGCGTTTTTAGGCGGTGTCACACTCGGAAGCCGCGGCGGCGTTCCCCAAAAAGTTAAAATGGAGTTTCAGGCGACAGGCGTAGGACATGTCCTTGCTGTGTCGGGTTTACATGTCGGTTTTGTCCATATTTTAATTTTGATGATATGCAATGTTTTCAGAGTTCCCAAAAAGCCCCGCTGGTTTATTCTCGTTTTCGGGCTTATTCTTTTCACCATAATTACCGGCGCATCTCCCGCCACAAAAAGAGCCGCGCTTATGTCGTCAATAGGTCAGTTCGCTTACACATTCGGCGGAATGGGTATGAGAATGTCGTCGGCGATTACCATTCCGGTTGCCGCATTTATTATTCTATTTTTTGATCCGACTATGCTGCCCGACGGTTCTTTCGTTTTATCTTTTGTGGCGGTATGGTCGCTGGTCCATATTTCCGGACCCGTTGAAGATGTCATCAGATATTTGTTCCGCGGTTGGGCTTTTCTTGTAATACTTATTTGGATTCTTCTCTCAACGGGGCTTTCAATGGTAAATCCGGATATTTTTTTGAATAAAACTTTCTCAGTAACTTATGTGATACTAATATTTTTGACAATTGCCGTTGCAAAGATTATAAATAACAAATATCCTCTGAAAAATTTTGATTTTGTTTCGCTGCCGAAATATTTTGTTCAGTTCACATTTGCGCAAATGGCGATACAGATAGGAATGATGATTCCGCTTTCGGCTTTCTTTTTTAAGATGTTTCCGGTTTCCGGCATATATGCAAATTATATCGCAATACCTTTGATAGGGTACATAGTTCAGCTGGGGCTTATCGCTAATTTATTTGAACTTTTATTTTCTTCACTGGGTCTTCCGGCGTTGGGTCTGAATATCGCGTTTGTTATCAACTCGGCGAATTATATTTTTGCGAAATTTTTTCTGGATATGGCGCATTTTTTTGCAATAAGGTTCCCGTACCCGTTCGTTAAGACGCCGACGGCAGCAGAGATGGTTTGGTATTATGTTGCCGTTATGGTGTTTATTCTGTATAAACCGATTTTTTATCTTCTGGAAGGCGTTTATTATCAGACGCGGGATATTTTTTCCATTCCGGAAGTGAGAAAAAAAATTATTTACGGCGCGTCTCTCTGCTTTGTTATTGTTTTAACACTGTATTTTACTTTTATTCCCCAAAGGAAAAAATTGAAAGTTACATTTCTTGATGCCGGTTTCGGTTCATCTATTATCATTCAGACGCCAAAGGGAAAAAATATTCTTATTGACGGCGGCAGCGGCGGCGGATGGAACTTCGGCATATCAACGATTCTGCCCGTTTTTTCAAAATATAAAATTATGAAGCTCAACCGCCTTGTTCTTACGTCACCGGAAACCGGAAATATAGGCGGTCTTCCGTCGGTGATGGAAAAAAAACCGGTGGACGAGGTGTGGGATGTTTTTGACCCGAAAAAGTTCGCGCTCGGTATGACTTACAACGAGTTTTTAACCAACCTTGGCGATTGGAAATTGTCCCTTACGCCTTACGATAACAGGGTTTCTATGATGTACTCCGACTATTATGATTTCTTAAAAGCAATTGAAAACAACGCCAATAAGGAACTCCCGAAAAAACATTACAGAGCGAAAGCGGGAGATGTAATTTACGAGGAAAAAGGTCTGAAACTTTCAGTTTTGTGGCCTCCTGCTGAAGGATTTCAGTCGGGCGAGGACATTTTAGACAATAATTCCGTTGTGTTAAAACTTATTCACGGTAAAGTTTCGTTTCTTTTTACATCAAATATAAAGCGGGATGCGGAGTGGGCGTTGATTGATAAATCGTCTAATACAGTAAAGTCAACTGTTCTTTTGGCTCCATCGCACGGACATAAGTATGCCTCGACAGACGAGTTTATCCGTGCGGTATCGCCGGAAGCCGTTATTATTCAATTCGGCTACTTAAAAGGCAGAAGTTTTTATGAATCAGATTTGGTGCCCGCTCTTGAAAGGTTTGCCGTCTGCGTAAGCAGCACGCGAAGTTGCCGGACCGATACATCGGGAAGCGTTGAAATTATTTCAGACGGAGAAAAATATAATTTTTCAACAAAGTTAGGCAAAACCGGTTTTGATATTTCCTCTGCGCAGGGAGAGACCGGTGCTGGTGAGATTTTGAATATAGGTATACAATAGAGAAGCAATTAAGAATTGAAAATTGAAAATTAAGAATTATGGTTTTTAACATTTTAATTCTTAACTCTTAATTCTCAATTTGTAATTGGTGTTATTATGGAAATTGATGTGAGTGAGTTCGAAAAACTGGAAAAAGACGAGGTTATTATTGTTGAGAAAAAGACAAAGATTTTCCCGTCGGAAATCGGTTCTTGGGAGTACTGCAATTTGAAGTGGCTTTTTGAGAGAATACGAAGCAAATGAGAGAGTTTTTTCTTGAATATAAGTTAGTCGTACTTACCGTATCGGCAATTTTGTTTGCTTTGATTTTTATTGATGTTGTTTTTCGGTCGGCAAAACATAAAATCAAAAAGAATAAAGAGTCCCGCGAGCGGGATAAAAAAAATTACGGTGATGGAACCATAATTTATGCAGGAAGCGACGGCGGACTTCTTTCTTATCAAATTGATGATACTGTGGTTCTTATAGGCAAACCCGACCTCGTGATGCAGGACAAAAAAACAAAAGAGGTTTTTGTTGTTGACCTGAAAAGCGGAAAGTCGCCGGCGGAAATGAGCAAGTATCACTCTCTTCAACTTGCGGCATATTTTTTGATGGTAGAAAAAAGTTTTTCCTCTCCCGTAAAAAGAGGAATTATAAGATACCTTGACGACGATAATAAAGAACATTCGGTTGAAAATTCCGATGAATTAAAAAATGAACTTTTTGAGCGTGTTAGGGCAATCGCAGATGTCAAGAAAAAAATTTACAAAAGCGAAGTTTCTCAACTTATAAGGAATCACAATGTGCATCATAGGTGTGCCGTCTGTGAATTCGCCTTAGAGTGTCAGCAGGCATTGGTATGAAAACAATAAAGGTTAAAGGTTTAAGGTTAAAGGTTAAAATATTTTGCCGTAATTTTAGTTTTAATTTTCTATCTTTTACTTGCCTTAATTTATACCTTTTATTTATACCTTTAACCTTCCTTTTCGGCTGGATTCACAATACTCACAGAGGAATCGCATCCCAGGCGGCAAGAAACAGATATTTACCGACGAAGTTCAGGGATTTTCTTATTCAGAACGAATCAAAATTGAGAGAGGGAAGCATCTATCCGGATGTCTACGACGAAGGGGAAATCCGCCCTCACAATTCAGAGATATGTCTGTATATGACTCTAAAAATAAATGATGAACTTCTGAAACCCGAAAGAAAAACTGACGAAAATTTTTTTTTGGATTTGGGGAAAATCAGTCATTACATATCCGATGCGAATCAGCCGCTGCACTGCGACCAGAGACAGTTTGAGGATACTTTTCATCAAAGGTATGAGGACAATGCGGCGGACCTTAATATAAAATATGTCCCGAGGAAACCTAACTATATTTCTGATATTCCGACGATGTTTTCCGCCGATGCAAAATACGGATACGACCACTATTCAGATATCGCGGATGCATATATTGACAATCCCGGCAATCAGATAAAGCAGGTTGAAAAACTTACAAGAAATTCTATAATAAACGCCTATAATGAGACGGTGGATGTTTGGTACACTATCTGGCGGGAAAAGATATATCTTATGTTGAAACTGAGGCAGAAAATTCCTGCCGATTACCTGACTCTCAGCGAAGAGTATATGAAAGACAATCTCCTTGATAGAGCCGTTGATAACTTAAATTACGGGATAAAGGTTTTTCCGAAGGAAGTAAAACTTTACAGCCGTCTGGCGGATATTTGGAATAAAATAGACGAGCCGAAAAAAGAAGCGGGAATCTTAAAAAAATGTGTTAAAACAAACCCGCAGGCAATTGATATGAGACACCGACTGGCAGTTATGTATGAAAAACTTGATAACAAAAATGATGCCGTAAAAGAGTGGGAAGCACTAAAAGGCAGTAAGTATGATGCGGAGGCAAAAAATCAGATAAAAAAGTTGGGAAAATAAAATGAACACGGTTGATGCCATAAATAATTTCAATAAAGTTGACCCGCTCGCGGGTTTACCGCCGGATGTTGCCCGGTTGTATAACTTGAGGATTTCAGATTTGAACGAAAAGCAAAAAAGCATTTTGGATGATGCTCTCTCTGCGGTAATCCTGCGGGCGGGACAGCCGGCTTCCCGCGTGGGACAACTTCTGACAATTTCACAGCAACTTAATCCGGAGCAGTTAGAGGCGGTCTTTCACAATCATAAAACCGGCGGCCCGCTCCTTATTTTTGCCTGCGCCGGCAGCGGAAAAACGACCGCCCTTACATACAGAATTATTTACCTTATATTATCCGGAGTTAATCCGCAGAACATACTTGCACTTACATTTACCGTTAAAGCGGCGGAAGAGATGCGTGCCCGTATCAAAAGATTTTTTCTCTCTGTAAAAGAGGGAATGACGGAAGAACAGTACCTGACAATTTCTGAACAGATTTCTAAAATGTGGGTGGGAACATTTCACTCAATTTGTCTTAAAATCTTAAAGGAAGAATCTCCTACCGACGACGGACGGACTTGGCTTAATGCAGAGAGGATCGGTATGCCTGCGGGATTTAAGATTTTAGAAAACCCATACAAGGTTTTGAAGCCATGCTTTGATTTGGAGTTTGCAACCGACCCGAATGTGAAATACGACGACGTTGTAATGAAAATAGAGCACTGGAAAAACGAACTTATTAATGTTGAAAATTTAAGAAAAATGGCAACAAAAGAAGAACAGAAAATCGTTCCCGTTTATGAAAGGTATCAGAATACTTTGAAACAGCAGGGGCTTATTGATTTCAACGATATGATGATGCTTGTCGTGGATTTATTTAACAGATTCCCGACGGTGCTGTCATGGTATCAGCGTCGGTTCAAGTTTATTCTTGTGGACGAATATCAGGACACAAATTACGCGCAGTACACCCTTTGCAAAAAACTTGTAGGCAAGAGTCAAAATCTTTTTGTCGTGGGCGATGACGACCAGTCAATCTATGCCTGGCGAGGAGCCGACATCAGAAACATTCTATTTTTTGAAAAGGACTACCCGAATTGCACCAACATCAAACTTGTAAAAAACTACCGCTCCACTGCAACAATTATCACCGCTGCAAACGAGGTGTTCAAAAAGTCCAAGCCGAAACATCTCGTTAAAACGATTGAGCCGGTTAAAAGAAAAAATGACGGTTCTTTGGACTTCGGCGATGCGATTACCGTCTATAAAGCAAAAGACGAAACTGATGAAATCAATTTCTGCGTGTTTGAAATGGAGCGGATAAAACAAAAAGATTCGCATTTAAGATGGAATGATTTCGCGATTTTATACCGCACACACGAGCAATCAAAAGTCGCAAAAAAAATTTTAGAAAGCAAAAAAATCCCATTTATAATATACAATCCGCATTTCTGGCAGAGAAAAGAGGTGCAGGATATTTGCTCATACATTAAAGTGTTAGACTTTTATATTAAACTGCATGAAAAAATTTTTACCGAACCGATGCCGATGATTGTTATTGAAGGTTCTTCTATTGAGGGCGATATTAAGCGTCTTTACTATCTGCCGCCGGTTTTATTTTCCGCCATTGAAAACGAGATAATGTCGCATATTTTGCATCCGTATAAACTTTTTACCGATGGAAAAGTTCTTGAAGATATGCTTCGCCGCTTAATAGACGAAAGTAGTAAAAAGAAATTCCTAAAACTTTTTGAGATTTTTTTGGACATAGCAGATAGCAATCCTCAGATGTCTTTGTCCGATGCAATCGGTTATATTTTGGAAAAAGGCGGTTATCTGGATTATTATCAGAAAAGCGCATTCCAGTCGGAACAGGGAAAAGAGTCGGTAAGATTCGCTCTCGCAGTAAAGGAGGAAGCGGCTGATTTTGAGCGGGTTCGCGGCGGCAATCTTCCCCTATACGAGAAAATTGATATGTTTATTGAAAGCATATCTATGCGAGGGAAATCAACCGAGCAGTCGGCGCTGAAAACGGTTAATGATTATGTCAATGTGATGTCGCTGCACGCCGCCAAAGGTCTGGAATTTAACGCCGTATTTTTTATCGGGCTTGAAGAAAATATAATTCCGATAAAACATTTTTCCGGTGAAAAAATCTCAAAAAAAGAAAAAGAAAAACGGCTTGACGAGGAGCGCCGGCTTTTTTATGTGGGTCTCACCCGCGCAAAAGAGCGGTTGTTTCTTACATATGCGGATACAAGAAAGTGGTACGGAAAGCCGCAGCAATTTGAACCGTCTCAATTTTTGAACTGCTTGCCCGGTAAACTTTTGGATAAAGGAAGTTTTGCCGTCGGGTTCTTGGAAAAGTTTAAGTATTTTTTGGTGAAGATGTTCAGGTAAGTAGCGAGTAGTAGTTGCCAACCTTGGTTGGCTTTATGCAGATATAATGTCTGCAACTACAAACAGCCGAGCAAACTCGGCAACTACACTACTTCCTACTCACTTACTCACTGGTATTAAAATGGAATCAAGATTTAAAAAGTACAGGCAGATATTACAGGATGAGGCAAAAAAAGCCCGTTCCGGCGAGGAATCAAAGATTTTTAACGCCGGTAACATCACCGCCGCTATTTTATTTATCGGGTGCATATCTGTGTGGGCAATTTACTTTGCTGTTAAACCGTCCTCAAAATCCAAGGAGTTCAGTGACCCTTCAAAAGTTTTAAAAATTATATTTTTTGACGTTGGACAGGGCGACTCAACGCTTTTATTCACGCCTTCTAAAAAAATAATTTTGATTGATGCCGGCGGAAAGCCAGGATATATTATTGAAGAAAGTGAAGGAACCAGCGAAGAAAAAGAGGATGCTGCGAAAAATGTAATAATTCCTTATTTACAAAAAGAACTTCAGCCGCTTACCACTTACCATTTACCGCTTGTTATTGACTATTTCATCGCCACCCATCCGCATGCAGACCATTACGGCGGATTTGTTACGCTTATGGAAAATAAAATTTTTCCGAAAGTTGTTTATGACGCCAATTTCCCGAAATCATATCCGTTGTATGAAACATTTTTGCAGCAGGTTAAGGATGCCAAGGCGAAATATGTTGTTCCGACTGTCGGTGAAACGGTTGATTTGGGCGGCGGTGTTTTAATGAAGTTTTTGGGACCACTTAGTAAATACAGAGGTACAAAATCCGACGAGAACAATTCTTCAATTGTCCTAAAGATTACATATCAAAATGTATCCTTTCTTTTTACAGGCGATGTTGAACTTGAAGCTGAAAACGACCTTGTCAGTTGGCGCGGCGAGTTAAAATCCACCGTATTAAAAATCGCCCATCACGGCTCAAAAACATCCACCTCGTCTCCGTTTCTTGACAGGGTATCTCCGGATATCGCCGTTATATCTTCCGGAAGGGGCAATACTTTCGGACATCCAGCCGACGAAACCGTAAAAAAACTTGTTGACAGAAACGTAAACATTTATCGGACCGACCAAAACGGGACAATTACGCTTCTTACCGACGGTACTTCACTCAAAATCACAACAGAAAGATAAAAATTTTTTGACGGGATTAACAGGATTTTAATATCTGATTTTTATCCTGTTTTATCCTGTAAATCCTGTCGGGTTTCTTTTTTATTTTTTTCTTGACATTTCCGTTTATTTTTTATATCATAATTCTAACTGAATTTCACCGTTTTCCGCCAAAGCGGACATACTCGGTCGGAGGGATTGATTTATGAAAAACAAAAAGGTGCTTTTGATTGCCGTCGTTATGGGTTTGTTTGCCGTTATCTTAACATTTATGCTTGTCCGCAGTATGGAAATAAAATATCGCAGCGGTGCTCAGATGACGGAGGTGCTTATTGCAAGAGGTGATATCGCCGAGGGAACTCTCCTGAAAGAGTATAATGTTGATGTGATAAAAGTTCCCGCTGCGTACAAACAGCCCAAAGCACTTGATTCGGTGTCGCAAATTATAAATGAAAGTTATGCGACTGCGGTTCCTGTAATGCAGGGCGAACAGATTGTTTCCACCAAACTTTTAACTCCCGGTAAAGATACGGGGCTTGCGATAATTGTTCCCGAGAATAAAAGAGCAATTTCAATAAATGTTGATTCTGCCTCGGGTGTTGCGGAACTGATAAAGCCCGGAAATTATGTAGATGTGATTTGCACAATTGACGAGCAGGATAAATCCGTAACGGTTTTGCAGAATGTCCTTGTTCTCGCATGGAAACAGAATATTCTGGGAGCATCCGCTGCCAAAACGCAGTCGGTTACCAATATCGCAGATGTGTCCGCTCCGTCGGAAGATATACTGCCGACGGTCACGCTGGCTGTTTCGCCTTACGAGGCACAGGCGGTAGCCCTTGCTTTGGAAAAAGGCACGATTCGGCTGGTGCTGCGCGGATTAAACGACCATAACATCGTAGGTGTCGGTGCAACTACGATGGGAGTGTTCTCTAAATAGGGCAGTATAAGAAAGTGAAAGGAAGTGAGAGGAAGTGCAATTCACTTTCGTTCACTGTTTCACCACTTTTGTTCACTGCCGTTATCACTGGTTCTAATATGTCAGGAAAAATAATTGCTGTGATGGGTTCAAAGGGCGGCGTCGGACAGACGCTGGTCGCTATTAATCTTGCCGTAGCACTCAAATCTCAGACAAAAAAACGGGTGGCGCTTTTGGATTTCAATTTTGCGATGGCGGGTGAGATAGCGCTGCTATTAGCAGTTCCTCAAACTAAATCATTATTGGATTTACTTTCCGTCATAGATAAACTTTCGCCCCAGATGTTGAAGGGTTATGTCGTAGAACACTCCTCGGGAATTGATTTTCTTTCAGCAGTTTCAGAATCCGGCGATTCGGTTAAAATCCTTCCGTCATATGCGGAAAAAACGGTTTCATTTTTCGGCTCCGTCTACGATTATGTTATTGTCAACATCGGCAGAAGTTTCAACGATTTGCAGATTGCAGTTATGGACAATATAGATATGGTTGTTCTGGTTACCACACCCGAACTCGCATCTCTTTATCACGCGAAAAAGGTCTGGCAGCAGTTTATAATAAATCATTATCCGACTCAGATGCTGAAAGTTGTTTTAAATAAAGCGGACATCGCCGGCGGTTTGAGCGTTGACCAGGTTTCGGAATACATCAAGCAGAGACCGGCATGGCTTATTCCTTTTGACGCCGACTCCGCGGTTCTGTCAATAAACAGAGGCGTTCCCGCCGTTACCGCATCCACCCGCTCGCCATTTTCAAGAGGGATTTATTCAATCGTCAATACCATTGCCGAAGAAACCATCCGCGCAGAACAAGGCGCCGGGTTATTTGTCGGACTTAAAAATGCGATGGAGCAGACAAGGAAAGAGCATCGGACATCCCGAAGCGAAAAAGAGGTTGTCGCCGTAAAATCCTCCTCCGGAAATCTTCTTCCTCCGACGGACGAATTAAAAATGCGCGTCTACAACAAACTGGTCGCCGAGATGAAAGAAAGAAGAATAGAACTTTCGCCGTCGGGTGATAAACAAAAATTAGCGGAAACAAGACAAACGGTTCAGGAAGCGATTGAACGCATATTAAATTCCGAGGGTGAAAAACTTACCGCCCGTGTTGACAGAGTCCGGCTTGTGATGGAGGTTTTAGACCAGTCGCTCGGTTTGGGTCCTCTTGAAGATTTCCTTCGCGACCCGACCATCACCGAGGTTATGGTTAACGGTCGCGACAGAATCTATGTAGAGCGCGCCGGAAAAATTTTTCTTACGAATAAAAAATTTACGACTAACCAGCAGTTGTTAAATGTTATTGAAAGAATCGTGACACCCTTAGGAAGAAGGATAGACGAGTCCTCTCCGTTAGTTGATGCGCGTTTAAAAGACGGCTCCCGGGTAAATGCCGTTATTCCGCCTTTATCTCTCGTGGGACCCTGCCTCACCATCAGAAAATTTTCAAAAGAGCGTTTCACATTCAAGGATTTGCTCAATTTTAGTTCTATCACACCGGAGATGATTGAGTTTTTAAGGATCTGCGTCCAACTGCGGAAAAATATAATTATTTCAGGCGGAACAGGTTCCGGTAAAACAACGCTGTTGAACATTTTAGCAAGTTTTATTCCCGCAAGCGAAAGGATTTTAACTATTGAAGATGCTGCAGAACTCCAACTTCCGCAGGAACACTGGGTTCGTCTTGAAAGCAGACCTCCCAACATTGAGGGCGCCGGAGAAATTACCATCAGACGTCTTGTGGTCAACTCGCTCCGTATGAGACCGGACAGAATTGTCGTAGGAGAGTGCCGCGGCGGCGAGGCGCTGGATATGTTGCAGGCGATGAATACGGGCCACGACGGCTCGTTAACAACCGTGCATGCAAACGCGCCCCGTGACTGTTTGAGTCGTCTGGAAACGCTTGTTCTTATGGCGGGAATGGATTTACCCATGCATGCGATAAGAAGTCAGGTCTCCGCCGCTATTGATGTTATCGTTCAAATATCCAGATTTTCCGACGGAACGAGAAAAATCACGCACATTACAGAAATTACGGGGCTTGAAAAAGATACAATCACATTAGCGGATATTTTCGTCTATAAGCAGACCGGAATTGACGCAACAGGTAAGGTTGACGGCGATTTCAGTACGACGGGAGTTATACCGTCATTTATCAGCGAGGTTAAATCGCACGGATTATCTTTTGATATGGGAATATTCAGATGAGGCAGAGGATAGAGCATAGAGGACAGAAAACTACGCTCTCCGCTCTGATGTTTATTGGGGGTGTTTATGAAAAAATCTTTCAGCCGTTACTTTTTACCTTTTACTTTTTTACTTTTACCTTTTTTATTGACCGGCTGTTTTGAGGATGAAGTAAAATTTAAGGGAAAAGTTTTGCAGGCGCGATTAGTGGATATAACGGATGGTACCGGCGCAATTGTAGATACCAGATATACTGTGGATGGTCCTCTGCGGGATGCAGTTGTAAGATGCGTGGGACATTCGGAAACTGCAGTGACGGATGCAAACGGTTTGTATGAACTTTCTATTGAGGTGACCCGGGTCATAGGTTTTAAGGCTTCTGCGGATAAATATACCCTGCAGGCATTTTCGCAGAGAAATTATTTTACCGGTGCGCAAGATCCTGGAACAGATGAACCGATTAGTCAATATATTGATGCCCGCCCCGGCGATACGATTCCAGTCAGGGATTTTGTACTGCTGGCACATACCGATGAGAGAGAAAATGGAAGCGGGCAGTAGAAATTTATGCTAATAATTTTTCTTACTTTTTTGATTATCGTTTGCGTGTTCGGGTTTTTCTTTCTGCTCGTGATGCGGCTTTTGTCTGGCGACGAAGTAAAAGAAGCGACATATTTTGCCGGCGACCAGATTAAAAAAGCGCCGTCAATAAAACAACTCTTCGCGAAATTTGCCGAGAATCCGAAAAGCCGTCAGGCGCAGAAATTCAGGATGATGTCATTTGGAGCTTTTCTTTTGGGCGGATATATTTTAACAACCAATGTTTTTTTCACGCTTGTATTCGGTATTTTCGGTTTTTTCTTCCCGATAATTTTGCTGAAACGAGAGGAAAGTAAACGCTTGCGGCTTATTGATAAGCAATTATCAGACGGGCTTGTGCTTATTTCCAACTCATTAAGAAGCGGGCTGTCATTTGCCCAGGCGATTGAGGTAATTGCCCAGCAGGGACAAGTGCCGTTGGCGGAGGAGTTTCAGACGGTAACACAGGAATTGAAATTAGGTATTTCAATGGAGCAGGCGTTGAACAATCTCTCGGAGCGGCTCAAAAAATCCAAAGAAATGAGGATAGCGATGACGGCAATAAATATTGCAAGAGAAACCGGCGGAAATATGTCGGAGGCGCTCACAACCCTTTCTGAGACGATGAGAAAAAGAAACGAGATGCAGGGGAAAATTGAAGCATTAACCGCCCAGGGAAAACTTTCGGGCGCTATCACGGCGTTACTTCCTTTTGTGCTGTCATTTTTCATTTATCTGGTTGCACCCGATTTAATGGGACCTATGTTCACGACCGTTGAGGGATATGCGATTATAGCGGTAGTTCTTACGATGATAGGCATCGGCGCTTTGATTATCAATAAAGTTGTAACGATAGACATTTGAAAAAAGGTTAAAGGTTTAAGGTTAAAGGTTGAAATAAGGTCAAAGGTTTAAAATTTTAACCTTTAATTTATACCTTTAATTTTGTGTTATTATGGCTTTCATAATTTCATTATTAGTCGGCGGAGTTATTTATATTTTGATTTTAAATTTCTGGCCGAAAGGCGAGGTTGTTGATTTGAGAAGACGGTTCGGCGAGAAAAAAGAAGCGGTACGGCCGCTGACGAAAATTTCCAACTCAATTATTGAAACGATTGTAAGACAGGTATCAAAAATAAATTGGGATTGGATTGTTAAGCGGAGGGAAATTATCAAAAAGCAACTTGATATGGCCGGCAATCCCATCAATATGACTCCCGACGGTTTCATCGCATTTACGATGATTTGTGCATTGGGTTTTTTGATGATGGAGTTTATGTTCCTCAAAAAAACGGACTTACTTATTGTGCTGGCATTTTTGTTTATCGGCGGACTTTTCCCTAGATTATTCTTAAACGATTTAATAAAAAAACGGCATCACACAATCGTCAGAACTCTGCCGGATGTTCTTGATTTGATAACGCTTTCAATGGAGGCGGGAATTGATTTTACCGCGGCGATTTCAAAGGTTACCTCAAAAATGGAGAAAACGCCGTTGGTGGAAGAGTTGACGATTATGCAGCAGGGGATACGGCTTGGGCAATCCCGGATGAATTCTATGAAGGATATGATAGCACGGGTTCAGGAGCCGAATCTTTCAACGGTGGCGACCGCACTTATTCAGGCGGAGCAACTCGGCTCATCGTTGGGTCCCGTTTTGCGGGTTCAGTCGGAGCAGATGAGAATAAAAAGATTTCAACTTGCGGAAAAATTAGCTCAGCAGGCACCCATTAAAATGCTTTTTCCGTTGGTGTTTTTCATATTACCGTCTATATTTTTGATGCTGTTCGGTCCGATACTTTTACAGTATTTGAAGGGCAGCTTCGGTTAGAAAGGCAGAGAATTAGTTTAAACGAAAGAGAATTAGTTTATACAACAGAGAATTGGTGAATTGGAAAAAAATCTAATTCTCTAATTCTCTAATTCTCTGGTATTAACTATGGATAAATCAGACAGACCAAAAATCGGTATTGTTCTAAAATTGGTTATCGCTCAGATTGCATTTTTCTTTGTGCTTGTTGTTGTGCTCGGGACTATTATGTATTTCTATCAGAAGAATGTTCTTATGGAGCAGTTTTCTTCCAATGCCAAGACAATAGTCCAGACATATGCGTATGCCTGTAGCGATGCCAAAGAGGCGAAGGACGACCTGCTTCTTTTATCATACATCGGGCGAATAAAAAAACTTCCGGATGTTATGAAAGCGGCTATCCTGGACCCGGAGATGCGCGTTCAGATTCACACGGAAAAAGCGGAAATAGGAAAGGTTATGCAGGGCGACCCTATATCGGTAAAAGTCGTCACATCAAATGATTTTCTCGTTCAGACATATCCGGGCGTCGGCGGCGATTATTATGTTTTTTCAATGCCAATAATTCTTAATATGAAAAAGGTGGCGTATCTGCGGGTTGATTTTTCGTCGCAATCAATAGGGCAGATAATGGATTCTTACAGGGAAAGAGCGGTTCTGATTGTAATTCTTATGCTTGCAATGGTTGCCATAGGCGTTTATGTGGTGTCTTTTAATGTGGGAAAAGGAATATCGGAACTTATGGTTATTTCGGATGCTATCGCCGATGAAAAATTTGACGATCCGCTTTTCAAGGAAATTGGAACAAGAAAAGACGAAATCGGGACGCTTGCGAAAGTGCTTTCAACGACGATGGAGACGGTGAAGACCAATTATGCCACCTACAAAGACAAACTTTCATTTACCCAGATGAGGTTTAATTATTTTTTACAGTCAATAGGCAGATATTTTACAAAGGGCGTTATATTTTTGGACCAGGACAACAAAATTATCTACATAAACTCACCTGCCTGCGCTATACTTTCAACGATGGCGGACGGCAATATCGGTCGGCATATTCTGGAGATAAATAAAAATGCCGAACTGATGGAGATGTTGTCGGCGTCTTTGACAAAACCCAACCAGATTATGAAAACGGAGTTGATAAGTTTGAAGACCTCCGCGGCGGTTACGACGGTTCAGGAAGAAACCACGAATGAAATTATCGGAATTATTATCGTGTTTTATTAAGAAAACGCGGATCTACGGCGCTGATAAACGACGCGGACATATATCGCTGATTTTTATCTGTGTAATCTGTGGTTTTTATCCTTGTAATCTGTGTTCGGAAGAGTCCAGCGTAATTTCTCTTGACGACGAAACGCCTCAACAAGTTCAAAGAATCGCACAAACAAAAGATACAAAAAAAGAAATAAACAATCTCTATAAAAGCGCCGAAAGATACAGAAAAAAGAAAAAACTTCTTTTTGCCGTTGAAAAATACAAAGAAGTGCTTGAAAAAGACCCGTATCACAAAAAATCACGGGAGCGGCTTTCTGATATGTACACCGAAATAAAATACAAAGTTGACGAAAAAATTTTATACAAAAGCGAAGAGGTTTATTATGCACAAAGTATGTTATATTTTATAAATAATGATTTAACCGCTGCAATGCGCGAATGGGGAAAATGTCTCGCGATAACTCCTACAAACGAGGAGGTAAGAAAGTTTTTCAACAAAACAAAGGGGCAGTTAGCAGAGGAATATCAGAGACAAAAGCAGGAAGAAAAAGAGTCAAAAATAAAGAAACTTCATGAAGACGGCGTTGAACTTTTTAATTCGGCAAAATATGCCGAAGCGGAAGAAAAGTTCAGGAGCGTTCTAAATTTGAACCCGGGACATGTTTCGGCGACATTTTATTTGGAGCAGATTGAGGATATAAAAGCCGGCCGCGAGATCAAAAAACCGTCTCGTAAAAAAAGGACATCCGAAAAAGAGCCGGAAGCAATTTCAATTGATTACGAAAAAGCGGAGGATTTATATAATCAGGGTTTGAGAGAATATGCCGCAGGACATCTCAACGAAGCGATTGATTTATGGAAAAAATGTCTCAAATATAATCCTTCGCATGAAAAAGCGCAGGTCAATATAGAAAAAGCAAAATCAGCGTTGGGGAAAGAATGAATAAGGAAAGGTATAAATTAAAGGTTAAAGGTATAAATTATGGTTAAGAAAATTTATCAGTTATTGAACGGGTTTAAAATTTTAACCTTAACCCTTATACCTTTAACCTTTCTTTACGGCTCTTGGTCAAACCATGTCGTTATATCACAGTTTTCCACCGGAAGCAGCCGTTCCACTAAAGATGAATTCATTGAATTGTACAATCCGACAGCCAGAGAGATAGACATTTCCGAGTGGCGGGTACAGTTTAAACCGACAGACGAGGGTAAAAGTTGGGTAACAAGAGCGGTAATCCCGACGGATGAAAAAATTCCGGCTTACGGTTTTTTCCTTATTACTAATTCCGAACCGAGTTATTCCGGATTGCAAGCCGATTTAACGAAAAATTCTCCTTATGGACTTCTTTCAGAGGAGGGTTCAATCCGGGTAATTGATTATGACGGTCAGGAAATTGACAAAGTGGGCTACGGGCTTAATGCTACGGAGTATGAAAAGTCACCGGTTGAAAATGACGGCGATTCACTTGCCCGTCGGGATTACGGATTTGATACCGATAATAACAAAGCGGATTTCGTATCTACAAAAAAAAGGAGTCCGCATAATTCGGATTCTATTCCTGAAAAGCCGTCATCGTTAAGCCCGGTCGGGTCCCGACGACCCTCGGAAGGTCGGTTAACTGAAACAAGCCGCGAAAAAGAACTGGAAGGAGATGCGCTTTATAGACAGGCAAAAACGGATTGGCGCAACAATAAACTTTTTGATTGCATAGAAAAACTGAAAAGGATTGTTGAAATGGACCCCAAAAATTCTTCGGCGAAAAATGATTTGGATGAAATACCCAAAAAAATAAAAGAGGACCTTGAAAAGAAAAATCTTGTAGGTCGCGACCAGTATTACGGTGATGCGGTTTTGTATTATATTCAGAGCGATTATAAATCGGCTGCGGTGAATCTAAAAAAAATTCTTCTTTTAACGCCGGAGGATATTGAAGTTCGCCAATGGTATGAAAAAATAAGTGCGTTTGTCCCATCTGAAAAAATAGAAGAAACACAACCTGAAATTGTTCCAGTCAAAAAAGAAGAATCGCAGATAAAAACAAAGCCGCAACCGTCCTCTTCGGGAAAAAAGGGTGAGTCGTCTGCCCCGGTTGTTTCTAAATCAACCGCTGCAAAAAAGGATTTTGAAAAAGCGGAAGAACACTATAATAACGGTTTAAAAGAATACTCTTCCGGATATATCTCCAAAGCGATTGAGGAATGGGAGTCATGCTTAAAATATAATCCTAATCATGAGCGTGCCAAAAATGCCCTTGCAAAAGCCAAAAAAACATTAAAAAAGTGAAATTGTTTAATATTACAAAAAACAAAGTTATTATTGGGAACTTAAAAATAGCCGAAAGTTATCGTGAAAGAACAAAAGGGCTTTTGGGACGACAAAATATAGAGGCGCACGAGGGGCTTCTTATTAAAAATTGCAATTGGATTCATATGTTTTTTATGAAGTTTCCGATAGATGTGATATTTTTAAGAACGCAGATTACACAGATAAAGAACGCAGATTACACAGATAAAGGTCTTTACAAAGTTGTCAAAATTACAGAAAACATAAAGCCGTGGCGGCTCAGTCCGCCTGTTTTCCGTGCGGATTCAGTTTTGGAAATAAAATCGGAAACTTCAAAAAATATAATTTCGGTCGGTGACGAACTGAAAGTTATGGAGGATTTATGAAAAAGAAAAGCGATGCAGGATGCAGGATGCAAGATGCAGGCAGAGGCATTTTGTTTTTCGTAGTTTTTACTTGTATCTTGTATCATGTATCTTGTATCTATCTTTATTGCGAAGGCACGCCGGCAGTGGTTAAGGCGATTACAGACGAGTCGTCAAACGAGGACCTGTCGGCGCTCAACGAGATTAACAAAAGAAAAAACAAACTTGTCCACATCGCAATTGAAGCGGTTGAAATAAAAAACGAGTCAGCCCGCACTCTCGGAATTAAATGGGTTGATACAATTCAGGTGGGTGAAGTTGCCCATATTGACGATTCTCGCGTTCCGAGAATTTTAACAGATGTGCCGGCGTTGTTCAGGGTGGGCGAGTTTGCCAGATGGACATCACTTTCGGCGGATATAAAGCTTTTGGTTTCAAAAGGTGCGGCGCGTTTATTGGCGAAACCGAAAATTATAGCGAAATCGGAGACAAATGCATTTTTTACCGTCGGCGGCGAAGTTCCATATCCGGTTGTGACAAGAGACGAAGTTAATGTTGAGTGGAAGGAATACGGTACCCGCGTCAATCTTTTGCCTACTGTGCTTGACAATAATCAGGTCGGGCTTTCAATTTTTACCGATGTCTCCGATTTGGATTATGCCCACGGCGTCGTTATTTCAGGATTTTCCCTTCCCGCACTCATAACAAGAAAGGCATCTTCATCGGTAATTTTGAGAGACGGTGAAACGCTTGCACTCGCAGGGTTGGAAAGAAATTTCAAAGAGGAAACAACTTCAGGCGTGCCGTTTTTATCAGATATACCGATTTTAGGACAACTTTTTTCGCACAAGACATTTACCGATATAAAAACAACAGTTGTTATTTTCATAACGCCGACAATAGTAAAAGAAGGCGCACCGATAGAAAAAACACCGTACTGAAAAGGCAGGTTAAAGGTCAAAGGTTTAAATTTTAACCTTTAATTTATACCTTTAATTTTGTGTTATTATGGCACAAACAGCAATCAAAAAAAAATCATGCAAGGAAATCCTATCGGACAAAAATGTCCTGACCGAGGAGCAGACAACCTCGGTTGAGCAAGAAATAAAAAAGACCGGCGCCCTTTTTCAACAGGCAGTAGTTGATATGAAACTTGTTGAAAAAGGCAAAGTTCTTAAACTTCTTTCAAACGAGTGGGCTGTCAAGGCGATTGATTTATCCGTTATGGATGTTGACCAGGATATCGTCAAAATTATGCCCAAGCAGTCGGCAAAAAGATACAATGCGGTGCCTTTTGCGAAGGAAGAAAACATTTTATTCGTAGCGATGGCTGAACCGCGGGATTTATTTGCCATTGAGGATATAAATTTAAGGACCGGCTTTCATGTCCAGCCGTATCTTGCGCTGCCCGAGGATATAAAAGGCGTTTTGAATAAAGCATATGGGGTTGAAGAGGCGGCTCCGATGCCGGAAGAAGACGAAGAAGAACAACAAACAGCAACTATATCAAGTGCTGCCGATGCGGATGAAGCAAGAGAACTTACGGCGGAACTTATAGCCGGTCTTGATACCGAAGGCGAGGTGCAGGTTGACAAATTTACCGAAGAATCAATGGATATTATGCAGGTTGATACATCTGCGCCTGAGATTGAAAAACTTGTCAATGCTATAATTCTGGAAGCGATCCGGCTTAAAGCATCCGATATACATGTAGAGCCGATGGAAAAAAAACTTAATGTCAGATACCGTGTGGACGGTAATTTAAGACGTTCAACCTTCAAAATTCCAATATCTTTCAAACAGGCGCTGATTGCAAAAATAAAAATTATGACGGGCTCAATGAACATTACCGAGCGCAGAGTCCCGCAGGACGGAAGAATTCAGGTTAAAGCAAAGGGCAAGCCGATTGAGTTCCGTGTCAATATAATTCCCACTGTCTACGGCGAAAGCGCGGTTATGAGAATTTTGGACCGTTCCGGCTCGTCTGCAAAATTGGAGCAATTAGGTTTTCTGCCGGATACTATTGAAAAATTTATGGTATCACTCGCTAAACCGTACGGGCTGATTCTTGTATGCGGTCCCACCGGAAGCGGTAAATCATACACGCTTTCCGCCGCCCTTGCCGCGATAAAAGACCCTACGGAAAAAATTTTAACCGCCGAAAATCCTGTTGAATATAATCTTGACGGAGTTATGCAGGTTCAGGTAAATCCGGAATTAAAAATGGGAGATAAGGTTTTTGATTTTGCGATGGCTCTCCGCGCATTTCTCAGACAGGACCCCGATATTATAATGGTCGGCGAAATCAGAGATAAAGAGACCGGGCAGATTGCGATGGAGGCGGCGATGACCGGGCACCTGGTTTTATCAACTGTTCACACGAACGATGCACCGTCGGCGATTTCCCGTCTTTCTGAAATGGGAATCCATACATTTTTAGTTGCTAACACGACGGAGTGCATACTTGCCCAGCGGCTCATAAGGACACTTTGTAAAGCCTGCAAAGAACCGGATACAAATCCGTCGGAGGACTTATTAAAAATACTAACCGTTCATAAAATCGATTATTCAAAAGCAACATTTATGAAAGTGCATCAGGGCGGCTGTCCCAAATGCGGCGGCAGCGGAATGAAAGGGCGGACGGCTATTCACGAACTTTTAGTTATGGACGAGGAGTTGAGAAGATTTTGCATAAAAGAGGTCTCCGTTGGCCCCATAAGAGATATGGCTGTCAAACACGGTATGCGTCTGTTGGTGGAGGACGGTCTGGTAAAGGTTACGATGGGTGTTACAACTCTTGATGAAGTAATGACCGCCGCCACATAAGAGGCAGAGAATTAGTTTATACAAAAGAGAATTAGTGAATTTGAAAAAAACCTAATTCTCTAATCTCTAATCTCTAATTCTCTGGTGTTATCATGCCAAAATGCACTAATTGCGGATTTATATTCAGATACGAAAAATGTCCCCGTTGCGGAACTCCGGCTGTCGTCGGTAGTCCTGCCGTTGCACCAACTCTGCCGGTTCATCAAAAAGAAGAAAATAATTCGGATTTCAGCGAATTTTTTGAAATTGCCAGAACTATTACGGCAACGAACGATGTTGATTCAATCTTAAAAAAAATCGGCGTTGCTGCCGAAAAACTCACGCTTACAATGGCATCTTCAATTATGCTTTTGGACGATGACAAAAAAAATCTTTACTTCAAGGTGGCAAGCGGAGACAAAGGCACAATCCTTACGAAACTGAAAGTTCCCGTCGGCGAAGGTATTGCCGGCTGGGTCGCAGCAAACAAACAACCGCTGATTATACAGGATGTTACAAAAGATGATAGATTTACCGGAAAAATTGATTCCGAGTCGGGTTTCAGAACAAAATCAATTTTGTGCGTTCCTTTAATTGTTAACGATGAACTTGTCGGCGTCGCGGAGGTTCTTAATAAAATTGACGGATCGCCTTTTACCGAGACGGACAAAACAATTTTAACAAGTTTGTCTAATTTCGCGGCGGTTGCGATAGTTAACGCTAAAAATATTTCAGACCAGCAGAACTTTTTCGCCAATGTTTTTGAGATATTAACTATTGCGTTTGAGACAAATGATAAAAGATTTTCCGGTCATTGTTTTAAGGTCGCCCAAATTTCAACCGCAATTGCAAGAGAACTCAACATCACCGGTTCTCAGTATAAAGATATTTACTATGCCGCTGTTTTGCATGATGTCGGATTTATCGCTGAGCCGGACTATTCAATTTTGGAACACAGTAGCAACAGAATTCATCCTATAAAGGGTTACGAGATGATAAAAAATATAAATCTTTTGAAGGACGCCGCCGGTTTGATAAAATATCATCATCTGATGTATGACGGCTCAGGTTTTCCCGCCGACGGCTTAAAAAAAGAGGCAATTCCCGTCGGGAGCCGCATAATTTCACTTGTTGAAGCGGTTGAAGATATGAGATTTTCCGTTTATCCGGAAGAAAAAATCAGACAAACCGTCGAGTCGCAAAAAGGCATAAAATTTGACCCCGTCATAGCGGATATCTACCTGAAAATAAGCGAGAATTTTTTATAATATCTTTTCCTTTCCGATAAAAAATTGAGAGAAAATAAATGGATATAATTGAAGAAATAAATCGTCTGCGTATTGAAAAAAGGGCGGTGATTCTATCGCATAATTATCAACTGCCTGAAATTCAGGATATTGCAGATTTCGTCGGCGATTCCCTGGAATTATCAAGAAAAGCGTCGTCAACCGATGCCAAAATTATTGTTTTTTGCGGAGTAAATTTTATGGCGGAGACGGCAAAAATTTTATCGCCGGCAAAAACGGTTCTTCTGCCGGATTTAAGGAGCGGCTGCCCTTTGGCAAATATGATTACCGTCGAGGACGTGAAAAAACTTCGTAAGGAAAATCCAAAAGCGGCATTCGTATGCTACATTAACACATACTGTGATGTCAAAGCCGAGTGTGATATCTGCTGTACTTCGTCAAATGCCGTTGATGTGGTCAATTCCGTCTCAGCCGATACCGTCGTATTTCTACCCGACAGAAATCTCGGGAATTATGTTTCCAAATTCACCTCAAAAAAAATGATTATCTGGAACGGGTTTTGCCCGACTCACGAAAATCTAAAAACAGAGGATGTTTTGGAGTTAAAAAAGATTTATCCCGCCGCCAAATTTGTTGCGCACCCGGAATGCACGGCGGATGTTCTGAAACTTGCCGATAAAATTACCTCAACATCAGGTATTATAAAATATGTGAAAACGGAACCGTCAAATGATTTCATTATAGGCACCGAAACGGCGATTTTACACCGTCTGAAAAAGGAAAACCCCGATAAAAATTTTATCCCCGCCAGCCGGAAAATGTTCTGTCCGAATATGAAGTACAACAACCTTGAATCGCTTTATGAGTCGCTTCTTAATGAACAACCCGAAATGGATGTTCCAAAAAAAATAAGAGAAAAAGCATTTTTGACAATTGACAGGATGCTTAAAATCGGCAAAAAAGATTAATAGTCGCTTGCAAGCAAATTTCTTTGGTCGCTCCTTTGTAGTCGCTCAAAGAATTTGCTCCTGCAGGGTATAGGTCGCAAATTCAAAACCTGCAGAAATTTCTTGCTTCGCTCCGCGATTAAAGAGGTAGAAAAACAATGTATAAATCTGATTTTTTGATTATCGGTTCAGGTATTGCCGGGCTTTCACTTGCCCTGCGGCTTGAAAAATTCGGCAGCGTTTTTATCATTACTAAAAGAGGAATTTCAGATGCAAATACTACGGAAGCCCAGGGCGGAATCGCCTGCGTATGTCAAAAAAATGACTCGTTTGAAAAACATATAAAGGATACGCTAATTTCCGGCGCCGGACTTTGTAAAAAAGATGTCGTCAAACTTGTTGTTGAGCAGGCCCCCGATAGAATTGAAGAACTGAAAAACTGGGGAGTAAAATTTGACACGGACATCGGGCTTGAAGGCGGGCATTCCGAAAGGAGGGTTTTACATTCCGGCGACCACACGGGAAAAGCAATAGAGGAATCGCTTGCCAATCAGGTAAAAAACAAAAAAAATATAAAAATTTTTGAAGATTTTGTCGCAGTAAATCTGATAAAGTTAGACGGTAAATGTTGCGGGGCATACATTCTCAATAAAAACAAAGGCGTTGTTGAAACATTTTTGGCGGGTGTTACAATTTTGTCAACAGGCGGTGCCGGAAAGGTCTATCTTTACACATCAAATCCTGATGTGGCAACAGGCGACGGAATTGCGATGGCTTATAGGGTCGGATGCAAAATAGCAAATCTGGAATTTATGCAGTTCCACCCGACTTGCCTTTACCATCACGAAGCAAAGTCATTTTTAATTTCAGAAGCGCTCCGCGGCGAAGGCGCCGTTTTGGTTGATTCAAAAGGCAGAAGGTTTATGAAAAAATACCATCCTCTTTCAGAACTCGCGCCCCGTGATATTGTCGCACGGGCAATTGACTCGGAGTTAAAAAAATCCGGCGACGACTGTATTTTTCTTAACATTTCTTTCAAGCCGTCCGGTTTCATCAAAAAAAGATTTCCGACGATTTATAAAAAATGCCTCTCTTTCGGAATTGACATCACAAAAAAACAGATACCTGTAGTTCCTGCGGCACATTATATTTGCGGCGGAGTTTTAACGGATATTTACGGCAGGACAAATGTCCCGCAACTTTACGCCGTCGGAGAAGTTGCCTGCACGGGCTTTCACGGCGCGAACCGGCTCGCTTCAAACTCGCTTCTTGAAGGGCTTGTGTTTTCTTATCAGGCATCACAAAAAATAAAAAAGGGACAGGTACTTTTTTCTAAAAAGGTTGAATCCTGGAAACCAGGGCACGCAACACACCCCGACGAAGCGATTGTTATCTCGCATAACTGGGATGAAATCAGGCGGCTGATGTGGAACTATGTCGGAATTGTCCGCTCAAACAAACGGCTTGAACGGGCGCTTGCCAGAATATCAAACCTGAAAAAAGAAATCAACCAGTATTATTGGGATTTTATCATAACGCAGGATTTGATTGAGTTAAGAAACATCGCCACCGTCTCGGAACTTATAATAAAATCTGCAATTTCCCGTCAAGAATCCCGCGGACTTCACTATAACATTGATGAACCCAAAAAATTTTCAAAACCAAAAGATACAATTTTATGATAAAAAAAGGACCTGTCCCCTATTTCCCTAACCGGATAAGCAGAATTCCACTGATATAAATCCGTGGAAGTTCACATAATTATGGATATACTTTTTGTACAGAATTATTATGAACAGGTGCTTGGTATCATGCAGATATCCGCCTGTCTCAAAAAACACGGGTTCAAAACGGATGTCGTGATAGGTACCATGCAGGATATTATTAAAAAAACTCTCGCCGAAAAGCCGAGAGTAATAGGATTCTACTGTACCACCGGCTTTCACCACAGAAACATATCCATTGCCGCAGGAATAAAAAAGATATTAGGTGATAAGATTCTGACAATCTTCGGAGGGCCCCATCCGACATTTGTACCGGATATGATAAAACCCGAAGGTGTCGACATAATCTGCCGAGGAGAAGGCGAGGCGGCAGTTCTGGAATTACTTCAGGCGCTTCAAAGCGGCAAGGACTACACCGGAATAAAAAATCTGACAGTAAAAAAGAACGGGAAAATATACGAAAACGAAATAAGGCCGTTCTGTGATGTCAATACTCTGCCACACCCCGACCGGGAAATCTATCGCGACATAAAATATATTTACAAAAATAAACGGCAGGAAGTAATGTTCGGCCGAGGATGCCCTTTTGACTGTACATTTTGTTCCACACATGCCTACAGGGAACTTTATAAGGGTAAGGGAAATTATGTAAGGATGCGCTCTGTTGCTGATATTATCGCCGAATTTAAAAATATAAAAAACCGGTATAATCCCTCCTGTTTCTTTTTTCATGACGACACATTCATTTTCAAAAAGGATTACTGTTTTGAACTTTTAAATACTTATAAAAAGGAAATAAACCTTCCCTTTGCCTGCCTCCTCCGGGCAGATCTGGTTACCGACAGCCTAATGAAACTTCTCAAAGAAACGGGCTGTTATTTTGTCTACTTTGGTATAGAAAGCGGCAATGAAAAACTGAGAAATTTAGTCCTGAAAAAAAATATCTCCGATGAACATATACTTAATTGTGCGTCGCTTCTGCATAAATACAAAATACCGTTTGCAACGTTCAATATGATAGGTCTGCCGGATGAAACCCTGCGCGATGTTTGGGATACCGTCAACATAAACATAAAAGCAAAACCGGCATGGGCGTGGTTTTCGGTGTACCAGACACTTCCCATGACCGAACTGGCGCAGTATGCTCTGGACAAGGGGTATATCAGCAGTGTCGATGTATCCGGAGCCGATTCCACTTTTCACGAAAGCAGCATCATCCTCAGGAACAATCCGGAAGGTAAACGCATCATAAGATTGAAAAACACCGCCAACCTGATAATAAAGTTTCCTTTTCTAAAAATGCCGGTCGAAAAAATCATTCTCAACCTGCCGTTTGACATTATTTATGACTTAAGTGATAAATTTCTTTACTTTATCTCCTATTACTCAAGACTGACTTACAAATCGGGATTTTTCCGCAGTTTGTATTCAGCGTTGTTTATCTCCCGCCGCCTCAAAGAATTTAAATAATTTTTTCGGGCAAAGCGCAACAAAAACTAACTTAGGGGAGGGAAAAGGGGGGAAAAGGGGACAGGTACTTTTTTCGGATTTTACATCTAATAAAATATGTTTTCAGATAAAATCATTATTAAAGGCGCGCGGCAGCACAACCTTAAAAATATAGACCTTGAAATTCCGAGAAATAAACTTGTTGTTATCACCGGGCTTTCGGGAAGCGGAAAGTCGTCGCTTGCGTTTGACACTATTTATGCCGAAGGTCAACGCCGGTATGTTGAGTCGCTTTCGGCGTACGCCCGGCAGTTTTTGGAGCAGATGGAAAAGCCGGATGTTGACTACATTTCCGGTTTGTCGCCCGCAATTGCAATCCAGCAGAAAGCGGTCTCGCGGAATCCCCGCTCCACCGTCGGAACTGTTACCGAAATTTACGATTACCTGCGTTTACTTTTTGCCCGTGTCGGCACTCCGCACTGTCCGAAATGTAAAAAAGAAATAAAGCCGCAGTCGGCGCAGCAGATTGTTTCGGAGTTGATGAAACTTCCTGCCGGAACAAAAATAATTATTTTATCGCCGGTTATTCAGGGAAGAAAAGGCGAATATCACGAACTTTTTAAAAACATTTTACAAAAGGGTTTTATCAGGGCAAAAATTGACGGCAAAATCGTAGAACTTGAAAATCCGCCGAAATTGGAAAAATACAAAAAACATGATATTTCAGTCGTTGTTGACCGGCTGGAAATCTCTCCGTCGGTAAAATCGCGATTAGCGGAGTCCGTAGAGTCGGCTCTCAAACTTTCAAACGGAATTGTAGTTGCCCAATTTATTGGGCTTGATAAATCAAGCAACTACACACAAGAACTGACTTTCTCCGAGCATCATTCTTGCACAAATTGTGGTATAAGTATTCCGGAAATTTCGCCGAGATTTTTTTCATTTAACGCTCCTTACGGTGCGTGTCCTACATGTGACGGGCTCGGTACAAAAATAGAGGTTGACGAAGGACTTGTTGTGCCGGATAAAAATTTGTCCGTCTATGACGGTGCAATTCTTCCGTGGTCAAAACCAATCACAACAAAAAGGCATCGCTGGTCGGGTGCCTGGTCAAATTATTATTTTTCTCTTTTAAGCGCTCTTGCCCGCCGTCATAATTTTTCGCTTGATACTCCTTTTAAGAAACTCTCCCACGAAAATCAGAAATTTTTGCTATACGGCGACAGTGAATTTGAGGGTGTTATCGGGAATCTTGAAAGAAGGTATAAAGAAACGGAGTCGGAATATGTCCGCGAAGAAATTTTCACAAAATTTATGCGTTCAAAAGTATGCGAAAAATGCCGCGGTCATCGTCTCAAAGACGAATCGCTCGCAGTTACCTTCAGCGGGAAAAATATTTCAGAAATTACCGGAATGTCAATAAAAGATGCGCTTGAATTTTTTAAAAATGTTCAATTAACCGAAACCGAAAAATTTATATCAAAAGAAATAACAAAAGAAATAACTGCCCGGCTTTCATTTTTGGAAAACGTAGGGCTTGACTACATCACATTGGGAAGGGAGTCATCCACACTTGCCGGCGGCGAGTCGCAGAGGATACAGTTAGCGACTCAAATAGGCTCCGGTCTCGTCGGTGTTTTGTATGTTTTGGACGAGCCGACCATCGGGCTTCACCAGAGGGATAACAGGCGGCTTTTGGACACGCTTTCAAATTTAAAAAATCTCGGTAATACACTAATTGTGGTTGAACACGACGAAGAAACGATTCGGTCCGCCGACTATATTATTGATTTGGGTCCAGGTGCCGGAGAAAACGGCGGCGAGATTGTTTTCGCAGGCAAAATTGAGGATTTCCTCAAAAATGAAAAATCTCTGACGGCAAAATACTTAAACGGCAAATTAGAAATTCCCATTCCGGAAAAATCAAAAAGAAAAATTAAAAAATTTTTAGAGATAAAAGGCGCCGCGCAGTTCAATCTAAAAAACATAAATGTCCAAATTCCGCTGGGAAATTTTACGGCGATAACCGGCGTTTCGGGGAGCGGAAAATCAACTCTCATCTACGAAATTTTATACAAATCACTGACGCATAAAATTTACAACTCAAAAGAAATTCCGGGAATGCACAGAGATATTTTGGGTTGGCAAAACATTGACAAAGTTATTATAGTGGACCAATCGCCGATAGGAAGAACGCCCCGGAGCAACCCCGCGACATACACCGGCGTCTATACGCATATAAGGGATTTATTCAGCAAACTTCCGCAATCAAAAATGAGGGGCTATACGCCGGGCAGATTTTCTTTTAATGTGAAAGGCGGCCGGTGTGAGGCGTGCGGCGGCGACGGAACTATTAAAATAGAGATGCAGTTTTTACCGGATGTTTATGTAAAATGCGAGGTCTGCAAGGGCGCCAGATTCAACGAGGAAACGCTTTCCGTAAAATATAAAAACAAAAATATCTCGGAAGTGTTAAATATGTCCGTTGAGGAGGGGCAGAAATTTTTTGAAAATATTCCGCAGATAAAAAAGACACTGCTCACACTTTACGATGTCGGATTGGGATACATGAAATTGGGTCAGTCGGCGACAACGCTTTCCGGCGGCGAGGCGCAGAGGGTAAAACTTTCGTCGGAACTTACAAAAAGGGCGACAGGAAAGACCGTTTATATTTTGGATGAGCCGACGACGGGGCTTCATTTTGCTGATATTCATAAACTTTTGGAGGTTCTGCACCGTCTCGTTGATGCGGGCAATACAGTTATTGTTATTGAGCACAATTTAGATGTGATAAAAACTGCCGACTGGCTCGTTGATTTGGGTCCTGACGGCGGCGACAAGGGCGGCGAGGTTGTGTATCAAGGCGTTCTCAAAAATATACTTAAATCCGAAAAATCTTATACTACGAAATACCTAAAAGAAATGTTGTAAAAATAAAAAAGGGACAGGTACAATTTTCCAAAAGTGCAAAAAGTGCTTGACAAAACGCCTAAAATACTTTATACTTATAGCGGATGTAAAAGAAGTAAAAGTAAGGGAGCAGTAGTGAAGTGTAATAATACCTACTCTTACGTTCAAGTAAATAAATTCAGAACATAATACCCTTATAAACCCTTGGCGAAAAAGTCAGGGGCTTTTTGTTTCTTTGAAAATTAGATAAAGTTAACACGATAAAGGCACACGGTCTGACCTGCCGTTAGGCGGGAGAAGACCCTCTGGCAAAAGCCAGAGCCGACGCGAGTCGGGGACGCAAAACCACGGGACTTTTTGAGAGTTCGCCGAGTTGCCGAAGGATAAAAGTTAGCCGGGTTACCGAAGATAATGCTGTGTTCAATAATTGGGCACAGTTGTTTTAGGTAACTTGGCTTTTTTGTTTTTACGGAGTGTATGTATATGAGTAAGCAATGTTCGCATTGTAAGAACTATTGCCCTGATGAAGAACAAATTTGCCACTGGTGTGAAAAATCTTTTATTCAGCCGATGGAGGTTGCAGAACAAACAATAGTAACACCGTTAGTATTAGTGAAAAAAGATTTCTTTTCCACAATTGCTATGATTTTTTTTGACAAAATAATAAAATTTGGTATGATAAAATTGAACACGAAAAGGTATCCGCTGAATCTCAATCGGGAGAGAGAATTTAATATTAACTGGACAGGTGCAGTAAAAGGGGAAGCCCTTCGCAAAGGCGAATATACACTATGGGTAAAGGTTCAAGACGGTGATAAAAACTTCTCTCCTGACATAGACGCTAATAATAATGACAAGATAGATGACGGGTTGATAAATAACTGTTATAGGAATTCAAAGACAAATTTAGTATAACTAAAAATTAAAAAACATGTTGGAGGTTAAGAATTTATGAGAAAAATAATTTTAATGGTTGTGATGGTGGTGGGTGTCGGGTTGGGGTGGGGGGAGAGTTCAACAAGGGTCGTTAAAGATGAAACGAAAAACGTTAAAAGTAAAGAAACGATTTTATCATCTACCATGTCGGTGCAAACGATTCCAGAAACGGAAGTAAATAAATACACGATGGACGAAATAGTAACAGAACTGAATAGATGGAAAGAAATGAATAAAGATGTGGATAAATTGGAAGAAAACATAGGAAAAAAATGGAAAGAGCAAATGCAAGGTGTTAGTGGTCTTTCCAAAGAAACATATAGTAATAAAGCATTGGAATTTGAAAAAGATAATAGGCAAGAATTTCAAAAAATACGAAAAGTAAAAGAAGAAAAAGATAAATTATTAAAAATTTTAGCAGAAAAAAAGCCAGAAACAGAAAAAGAAGTTAAACTTGTAACAAATATGCTAACAATGAATGATGTAGATATGACAAAAACTGCATACAAAGTGTTAGAAAAGATAACTCCAGAAGATAAACAGTTAGAACCAATTTTTGTAAAAATGCTTCGTGACACTAAATTTAGTGCACAATTTATAGGAATAAAAATGTGTGGGGTTATTAGATCAAAAAAAGCTTTACCAATCTTACTAAAACAGTTTAAAGAAATAGATTCACATAAACAACCAAGAGATTATTATGAAGGTACTATGCCACTGACTCTAATTGAAACACTTGGTTATTATGGTAAAGAAATCTTACCAAAGTTAATAGAAATTGCTAAAACATCAAATGAAGAAACCAAGCAAAACATTGGTTCGGTGATAAAAAGAATTAGAGACAAGGAAGCAATTCCACAATTATTTGAAATAGCTAAGGATGACAATCAGCATATACAAATTCGAGAAGATGCTGTTATATCAATTGGCTATATAATTGGAAAAACTAATGATGAAGATAGTTTGAATAACTTAATAAAACTTTATGAATTTTATGAAAGAGATAAAAAACTTGGTGAAATAGGTAGGGACCGAGGTTCTCTAAAATGGACCATTATATCCGCTATCGGATATAGTGGTTCCAAGAAAGCCATTCCTTTTTTAAAAAGACTTATGCAACTTCCGCGTGAACAGGATAGTGCAATAATACAATTGGGATGCATTAAAGACGAAGAATCAATTAATATTTTATTAGAAGTTATTAAAACTGATGACAATACTGAAAATAGAAATTCTGCAATAAGTTCTTTAGGAGATATTGGTAGAGAATTTGCGAGAGAAAAAATAATACGTATTTTACAAGACCTTCGCAAAACTGAAAAAGATAAAGGAGTTCAACAAGAGATAGATCTCGCATTAGAAGGTCTTTCTTTGAGAAGAAAAGATTATATTCCCCAAAAGAAATGATTATTAAAAAAAGAAATTTTTTATTTCTATTTGTTTTAGTCCCTTGGATATTATTTAGATTGAAAATTTCAGCATTTGGTTGGAATGCTGT
Source organism: Elusimicrobiota bacterium (assembly GCA_041658185.1). GTDB lineage: Bacteria > Elusimicrobiota > UBA8919 > UBA8919 > UBA8919 > UBA8919. Next base: position 103,992 of record JBBAAR010000001.1, on the reverse strand, counting down.
TTTACCTGATACACATGGTCCTCTTGCTCAACAATCTATCAGTCTCTTATCAGAGCTTGGTGAATATCCGGATATAGTTAAATTTTCAAATGACATTGTAAATGGTAGTAATGGTTTTGATGCAGAAAGTGCGCATACTACTCCTATGGGTGCTAATGTTAAAGATTTAAAAGATTTATGGGAAATTAAAATCTTAAAAAATTTATATGAAGAGCAATATAAATTTTCCGGAGAAAAGATTGGTGTCTATTATTACATGGGTAACATTTGTCATCTGACACAAGACCAGGCAGTTCCTCCTCATGCAGTGAATATTCCTCATGGTTCGTTAACTGACAATTTTGAATTTCTCGGCGGCAAAAATATTGATTTGAGAAAAAGGGGACAGGTACAATTTTTATGAGTTTTTGAATTTTTAATACGGAGGGAAACGAAAATGCCGCGTAGAGCAAGATTCACGATAGAAAACGGGATTTACCATATTTTAAGCAGAGGGAATAATCGCCAAGTAGTTTTTCACGATGAAAAAGATTTTAAGCAGTTTTTAAGTTTAGTGAAGTATTACAAACGAAGATATGGACTTAAAATTTATCATTATAAATTGATGAGCAATCACTTTCACGCAATAATTGAGTCGGAAACCGGCAAAAAATTGAGCGATGCACTGAAAAGTATAAAACTTCTCTATGCGCAATATTACAGAAAAAAGTATGGTGGGACCGGGCATCTTTGGGAGGAAAGATTTAAAAATTTTATTATTGAAAGCGGTAGATATCTACTTGAATGCGGGCGGTATATTGAACTAAATGCGGTAAGAGCGGGAATGGTCAGTAAACCGGAAGATTACAAATGGTCTAGTTATACGGTGTATGCATTAGGAAAAAATGATGGTATAACGGATTTGAGTCCAGAGTATCTTGGGTTGGGCGATACTGCGGAACAAAGACGACGATTATATCGTGATTTTGTCGCATCCGGACATAAAGAAAAACGTCAATTGAAAAGATTTTTTAGATCTGGTGCTTATGGGAGCGAACAATTTGTGGAAGCAATGAAAGTATCGGGTTTAAAATCTTTGTGGTCGCATAAAGGCAGACCAAAGAAGAAAAGCGCGGCTGCGAAATGAACGAAAACACAAACACAAAAAAGTACCTGTCCCTTTTTTATGTCCCTTTTTTAAATTTTACTAAAAAAACTTGATATTTGTTTAGATTTTTTGTATAATCAAACTGCGTAAGCCAATATCATAAAGGATTTATGTTTTTGGTATTGGCTTTTTTCACAGGAGATATATAAATGTCCACACCACTTGAGAAATGGGTTGAAAAACAGGCGGAACTTACAAAGCCAAAGAGAATTTATTGGTGTAACGGTTCCGAAAAAGAGGCAAGGGAAATCGTTGGAATCGGAATGCGGGAAGAAAAAATCAACGACGAGCCGGTATTTACCGAGTTAAATCAAAAAACATGGTCTAATGCATACTATCACAGAAGCCACCCGACTGATGTTGCAAGAACGGAACAATTAACATTTGTGTGCCACCCCGACAAAGAAACGGCAGGACCTAACAACAACTGGATGCGCCCTGACGAAGCGAAGATGAAACTTACAAAACTTTCAGACGGCTGTATGAAAGGAAGGACTATGTATGTTCTTCCGTATATGATGGGTCATCCTGATTCTCCTTATTCCAAAGCATGCGTTCAAATAACGGATGTGAGTTATGTCGCGGTAAGTATGAGAATAATGACGCGGTTGGGCAGCGATGTTATCAAAAAAATAGGCAACTCTGAAAATTTTGTAAAAGGGCTTCATTCCGTCGGTGATTTTGACCCGGACAAACGGTTCATCATGCATTTTCCGGATGAGAGTTTCGTATGGAGTATCGGCTCCGGTTACGGAGGGAATGCACTTTTAGGAAAGAAATGTTTTTCTTTGCGTCTCGCTTCCTGTCTCGGACTTAAAGAGGGCTGGCTTGCCGAACATATGGTGATAATCGGGGTAGAAGACCCGCAAGGAAAAATTACATATATCGCTGCGGCATTACCGTCTGCCTGCGGAAAAACAAATCTTGCGATGTTGCAGTCAGCACTTCCCGGCTACAAAGTGTGGACTATCGGAGACGATATAGCATGGATGAATATAGGTCCCGACGGGCGGCTCTGGGCGATAAATCCTGAAACCGGATATTTCGGCGTCGCGCCCGGTACGGCGCTTAAAACAAATCCGAATATGATTAAAACGCTTAAAGCGGGAAAATTTTTCCCGACGCTTTTTACGAATACCGGTGTTGATTTGGACAAAAACGAACCTTGGTGGGAAGGGCTTGACGGTGCGGTGCCTGAAAATATGATTGATTGGCAGGGCAACAAATGGACAAAAGAAAGCGGGACGAAAGCGGCGCATCCGAACTCAAGATTTACCGTCTCAGTTTATAATTCTGCTACACTCTCAAAAGAGTTTGACAATCCCAAAGGTGTTCCGATATCCGCGATAATTTTCGGCGGAAAAAGATCGCAACTTATACCACTCGTAGTTGAAAGTTTCAACTGGCAGAATGGTGTGTTTTTGGGTGCAAGAATGGGTTCCGAAACGACTGCTGCTGCTACAGGTTTGAAAGCAGGCGTACGAAGAGACCCGATGGCAATGTTACCTTTCTGCGGATATAATATGGGCGATTATTTCAAACACTGGCTTGATGTAGGAAAAAAATTATCACATCCGCCGAAAATATTTTCCGTCAACTGGTTTAGGACTGATGAAAACGGTTCGTTTATTTGGCCCGGTTTCGGAGATAATATCAGGGTTTTGAAATGGATTATTGACCGTGTAGATAACAAAGTGAAAGCGGTTTCCACACCCGTAGGTCTTGTGCCCGATTTAGAAGATTTGGATACAAGCGGCATGAACATACCTAAAAAAAATCTGGAAAAACTATTTGAGGTAAAAATCGCCGATTGGAAAAATGAATTAGAGGATACCGGAAAATTTTTCAAACAGTTCGGGAAAAAATTTCCGCCGGAATTAGAAAATGAACTCGCAGAACTCGTCTCGGCAAAAAATCCGTCAAGTTAGAAAAACAGATTATTTAACCCGATTCTTCTTGACAAAATCTCAAAAATTAGTTAAAATCATCCTACAAGAATTAAACATAAATTTTGGAGGTGTTTTATGAAAAAAGCGGTCAAGTTGTTAATTTTGTTTTTGCTGTTCACTATTCACTACTCACTATTCACTGTATTTACCGGCTGCGCCAAGAAAAAAATTGTGAGACCACCGGAGCCGATTCAACAGGTGGTTGAAAAAGTAGTTGAAGAGCCGTCTTTAAGGGGAAAAGAGTATAAAAAGGTTACACAACTTGAGACGGTCTACTTTGATTACGATGATGCGACATTACGCTCTGATGCAAGAAACATACTTGCCCAAAACGCAAAGTGGCTTAAAGAAAATAAAGATGTGGAAATTATTGTTGAGGGACATTGTGACGAGAGAGGAACGACGGATTACAATATTGCATTGGGCGACCGCCGCGCAAAATCGGTGAGAAGTTATCTGATGAAACTCGGCATAAAAGGGAACCGCATGGCGACAATTTCATATGGTGAGGAAAGACCGGTTGACTCAGGTCATGACGAAGCGGCCTGGTCAAAAAACCGGCGTGCAGATATGCTCGGTAGAATCCCGGAAAGCACAAAATCCGAGAAGACGGAACCTGTAAAGAAATAGTTAAGTTTAAAGGTTAAAAAATTAAAATGAGAAATAGATTTCTTGGTTTCCGCTTTATCTTTTATCTTTTACCTTTTACTTTTTACCTTTCTTTTTCCGGTTGTGTTGCGACACAAAAAGATGTTATAAATCTTCAATCTGACATAGTAAAACTCCAGAATCAACTTTCCGAAATGCAGAAAAATCAGGCGGACTTATCCGTTCAGATGGAAGACCTGAATGCCAATATAAAAACACTAAATTCAAAAATAGAGGAGACCAACGAACGATTTGTGATTTTCGGTCAAAAACTTGAAGATACGAATGTGGATTTCACAAATAAACTTTCGTTGTTATCCGAAAAAGTTACAAAAAAATTGGAAGAAACAAAGCCGACTCCGACCCAGATTTACGGTGCTGCCTATACCGATTATACTATGACAAATTACGATTTGGCAGTCGGAGGATTTCAGGAATATATTCAGCAGTATCCGAACGGCACGCTTGTTTCAAATGCACAGTTTTGGATAGGTGTATGTTTTTACGATAAAGGCGATTACGAAAAAGCAGTTGAAAATTTTGACAAACTGATTGCAAACTATCCGAAATCGGAAAAAATACCCTCGGCAAAACTGAAAAAGGCATATTCACTTCTGAAACTTAAAAAAGAATCGGGAGCAATTATGTTATTTGAAGATATTGTTAAAAATTATCCAAAAACCTCCGAAGCCAGACAGTCAGCGAATTATCTTTCTTCTCTCAAAAAATCTCAATGACAGACATAAAATTCGGTTTTATTATTTCCATATCAGTTCATTTTTTGTTTTTTTTAGTTTTATCCCGCGTTTCCAAATCATCGTCAAAAATTTATTATATTCCCATACAGGTAATCGGTTCAAGTTACGGTAGCGTCGGCTCCGGTGGTTTAGGCGGAAACGGCGGCGAAGGTGGAAGTTCTGCGGGCCGCGGTATTTCTGCAGAAAAAATACCGGCGGCGAAAAAATCTGGGGATGTTGTAAAACCCGGTGATATTGTGGCAGGTAAAGTTGTTTCAAAGAAGTCAAAAATAGATAAAAAAGATGTTTTGAAGTGGGAGAAAGAAACAGGAAAAGGCGAGGGCGCCGGCACGGTTTCGGGAAGCGGCACAGGCAACGGCACGGGTATCGGCGTTGATGCCGGCAATTTCCCGTATATGGGCTATGTCAACATTTTAAGAAACAAGGTTGCACAAAACTGGAATCCGGAGCCGTATCCGTCAAGCATCCCAAAAAAAGTTTTGGTATATTTTAAGATATTAAAAGACGGCAAAGTGGAAAATCTGACGGTAAAAGAATCCGCCGGCGTTTCTTTTATAGACAGGTCAGCAATAAGAGCGATTACGAATTCGGCGCCGTTTCCGCCTTTACCTGCCGGTTATGCCGACGATTATCTCGGTGTTTATTTTATGTTTGAACTTTCAGGAAGTTGAATGAAAAAAATAAACCACGAATGGACACGAATGGCCGCGAATAATAAAGATTGTAGGCACGAATTTATTCGTGCAAATTAGTGTTAATTCGTGGCTAAAAAATATATGAAAAAACTTTACTTTTTAATTTTAACCTTTAACCTTATACCTTTAACCTGCCTTTCCGGTGCCGATATTTTTTTGCAACTTAAATCCGGCGGTAGAAAAACAAACATTTTTATTTACCCTACGGATAACTCAAAACTCTCTTCGGATATTCAGAAAATTGTTTCCGAAGACCTTGTTTATTCCGGAATTTTTAATTTAATTTCTCTGCCGCCGGATCAATTATTCGCGAAAAAACTTGATTTTGACAAAACAGACCGTGATATCTCCGTCGCAAACGGAATAGATACCATAGTGAAATTTGAATCAAAAATAAAATCAAACAAAATTACGCTTTCCGGATACTGCTGGGATGTTGTCTCTGTTAAAAAAATTTTTGACAAAGAATATAAATATGCCGACTATGAAACAAGAAAACTTGCCCATAATTTTTCAGAGGATATAATAAAATCGCTTACCGGCCAGAAGATAAGTTTTTCTTCCAAAATTGCATTTTCAAACACTATGTCTGGCAGCAAAGAAATATGGTGCGTTGATTACGACGGCAAAAATCTTACGCGGCTTACCTACAATAATTCAATTTCCGTTTTGCCTAAGTTTTCTTCCGACGGAAAATACATTTATTACACTACATACAAAGACGGCAATCCGGATATATTCAGATATGATTTCGAAAAAAACAGATCCGTTCCTTTTATCACATATCAGGGATTAAACATTACCGGTTCCGCATCCTGCGACGGCAAGTATTTTATAGCCACTCTTTCAAAAGACGGCGACCCTGAACTTTATCTCTTTACGGCGGAAGGTAAAATTAACAAGCGGCTTACATATTCAAGGGGGGTAGATACTGCCGCATCTTTTTCACCCAACTCCAATGAATTTGCTTTTGTTTCCGATAGAGGTGGCAATCCGCAGTTGTATATTATGGATATAGAAGGTACAAATTTGAGAAAAATTACACACGGCGGATATAATGATTCGCCCTGCTGGTCTCCCGTCGGCGGTGCGATTGCATTTGCAAAAAGAACCGGCTCGCTTTTTGATATTTACGTTATGGATGTAAGCACAAACAAGGAATATCAACTGACGAAAAATTCCGGCTCAAACGAAAACCCCTCATTTTCCAGTGACGGCCGGCGTATAATATTTTCTTCCGACAGGACCGGTAAATATGAACTTTTCAGTATGTATGCCAACGGCACCGATCAGAAATCAATCAGTTCTATCGCAAAGGAATCTACAAATCCTGTTTGCTCGCCTTGACAAATTTCCCAATTTTTTATATAATTTCTCAGTATGAAAAAAAGTTTATTGTTTCTTGCTATTTTCTACTTCCTATTCGCTATCTGCTGTCTTTATGCCCAGTCACACATTGAACAGATATATAATACAGGCGTTAAACAGTTTCAAGATGGCAACTGTAAATCTGCTATTGAGTCTTTTGATGCCGTAATTTCTACCGCTACAAAGAAAGATAAAGATTTTCTGAAAAAGGCATATCTTTATAGAGCGGATTCTATGTCGGAACTTTTGCAACTTGATGACGCACTTAAAGAATATGTTCGCATAACAGAAAAATTTCCCAATACAAACGAATCCTTGCTTGCGCGGCTCGGTATCGGACTTGTTTATTATAAAAAAAACAGTTACGAAAAAGCCCGCGACTATTTTTTGAATTTTGTAAAACGGTTCCCCGGTACAAAAATAACCGACGATGCACAATACTGGGTCGGGATGCTCCACTTCAAAAACAAAAATTTTAAAAAAGCTGCCGTTTCTTTTACCGCGCTTGTCCGGAATTATCCGAAATCCGATTATGCTGCCGACGGATGGCTTCGTCTCGGCGACAGTTATTTCAATCTAAAAAAATACAAGCAGGCGAGAAATTCATACAGAAAAGTTTTAACAAAATATCCTGCATCAACGCCGGCAGAGTTTGCGCTTTACTCCGTCGGCCGCGTATATGAATCTGAGGGAGCCGTTTTTGATGCAATGGCGGTCTACATCCAGTTTTCCGAAAAATATCCGAAGTCGCAACTCTCGCCGGAAATTACCTATCAAGTTGCCGAATATTTTTACAAAAAAAAAGATTATGATAAAGCCGCAAAATATTTTGAACAGATTGCATCTAATTTTCCAGAGCATAATATTGCGGAAGAGTCAAATTTCTTGCGCTCTAAAATTTACTACAAAACCGGCGTGCCGGCTGTCGCCATAAATTCATTTCAAAAGTTTATTGAAGAATATCCGTTATCAAAAAATTATGCCGAGGCGATGTTTTATATCGGAAATTGTTACCTTGAGTCGTCTGACTATCGCAAAGCAATTGAGAGTTATAATATCGGACTTAAACTTGAAACATCCGACTCGGAAATTTTTGCGATGATGAAATATAACAGTGGCGTTGCTTATGAAAAAACTGGTAATACACTTGAGGCAGAGAAATGCTACAGCGAGATACTTTACAGGTATCCGAAATCGCTTGCTGCTGCTGAAATGTATCTTAGGCGGGGCAGCGAATTTGAAAGGAGCGGCGATTATTTTGCTGCGATTGAGAACTATGAACTTGCCGCAAGCATTTCTAAAAATAAAGGTATCGGCAAGGCCGAGAAGACGAACGGATTGTTGAGCACAGCGGACGAGGATATGGGCGCTATTGCGCAGAAAAAGGCAGCGGATTGTTATTTCATGCAGAAAAAATACAAGGAAGCTGCGCGAGAATATCTGAAAGTGGTTTATCTTTTCAGCGATTCACAATATGTCCCGGAATCCCATTACATGTCTGCCCGCGCATCGGAAGAAATAGGATTTATTAAAGATGCAAAACAAAATTATGAAATTGTGAAAAAAAGATATAGTGATACCCAGTGGGCTAAAAAAGCAACCGAAAGACTGCAGGAATTATCTAAAAAGTGAAACCACAGATGAACGCAGATGAACGCGGATAAGTTCAAAAAAGATTTTATCTGCGACAATCTGTGTGTATCTGCGGTTACGAAAATGAAAAAAAACATTCTGATTAAAAATGCAAAACTTGTTGTTCAAATGGACAATAAGAGAACAAAAATCGCCGGCGGTAATATTTTCATAGAAGATAATGAAATAAAATTCGTCGGTAAAAATTTACCGTCCACCCTACACCCGCTGCCTTCTGCCTGTACCATTATTGATGCCTCAAAATGCGTTGTGCTTCCGGGATTTGTCAACACTCATCATCACTTGTACCAGACGCTTTACAGAAACATCCGGGAAGTCCAGGATGCCGAACTTTTTGACTGGTTAAAATATCTTTATACCGTCTGGAAAAATATCACTCCGGATGCGGTTTATACATCGGCGATTGTGGGTTTGGGTGAACTGCTGCTGACTGGATGCACTACATCAACCGACCAGTTTTATATTTTTCCGAAAAACCAGCCAAAGGATTTGTTGGATTTTGAAATTAAAGCGGCATCGGAAATCGGGATTAGATTCCATCCTACCCGCGGTTCAATGTCGCGAGGTCAGTCGAAAGGCGGTCTTCCGCCGGACGATGTGGTTCAGACGGAAAACGAGATAATGAAGGACTCCGAACGGGTAGTGGACAAATATCACAATTCCGAGAAATTTTCAATGTGCCGGATTGCCCTGTCTCCCTGCTCGCCGTTTTCAGTTACAACGGAGTTACTAAAGGAGACGGTAAATTTTGCCCGCAAGAAAAAAATAAAATGTCACACGCATATCGCCGAAACGATTGATGAAGAAAAATTTTGTCTGGAAGAACACAACTTAAAACCACTCGCTTATATGGAAAAAGTCGGCTGGTTAGGAGATGATATCTGGTTTGCTCATTGCATCCATCTTAATGACGATGAAATAAAATTGATGGGGAAAACAAAAACTGGCGTTGCGCATTGTCCAGTTTCAAATCTACGGTTAGGAAGCGGTATTGCGCCGGTAAGAAAGATGATTGAAAACGGAGTCCCCGTTTCCCTTGCGGTAGACGGTTCCGCATCAAATGATTCCTCAAATATGCTCCGGGAATTAAAAACATGTCTTTTGGTTCATCGTTTGAAATCAGGCGTAAAATCAATGCCTGCCGAAGATGTTTTATGGATGGCAACCCGCGGCGGCGCTCAGGTTTTAGGACGGGATGACATAGGCGCAATTGAGTCGGGTAAGGCAGCGGATATTGTTTTATTTGACGTTGAAAAAATCGGTTATGCCGGCGGTATTCACGATGTTCTTGCATCTTTGCTTTTTTGCGGCGATTCGGATATTGTTGATACGACCATAGTCAACGGTAAAATAGTAGTTAAAAATGGAAAATTGGTAAATTGCGACGAGCAAAAACTTTACGAAAAGACAAACAGAATTGCAAAAAAAATGTTGGAGTAACTGGAGGCAATATGAAAAACAGACAGAAGATTTCTCAGTTTATGGTTTTACTTTTCACTTTTCACTTTTTACTTCTCACTGTCCTTTCCGCAGAAGAGAAAAAAGATGCTGTAACCAAAGTGTCTCCTAAATATGAAGCAAAAAAATCTACGGGGCATGTAACCGCTCCGGCTCGTGCCGAAAAAACGCCAGCGCCCGTTAAAACCGAAAAACCGAAAACCGACAAAAGGACAAATGTTCAAAAACTAAAAGATGCAAACTGGCTCATAAGAAGAAACGCCGCAATTTCTCTTGGAACCGAAAAAAATAAAAATGCTGTGTTACCTTTAATCAGTTTGCTCAAAGACCAAAATACAGAGGTCCGCCGGTGCGCCGCTGTTTCACTCGGTGAAATCGGCGATAAACAGGCAGTTCCGCATTTGCTCAAATCGCTTAACGACGCTGACGGCGGAATGATTATTGATAGTGCAAATTCGCTTGCAAAATTTAAGGACGACTCTTCCATTCCTTCGTTGAAAAAACTTCTTACCGACGGTCGTCCTGTCGTTAGGATTACGGCATTGAAAACACTGATGGTTTTTTCCGATAAACCGGAGGTACAATCAATTATAGTTGAGCATCTTAACGACGAAGCCGAAGGCGTCCGTCTTACGGCGATTCAATCGGTATCCTCGCTGAAACTTAAATCTGCCGTTGTGAATTTGATAAAAAATCTTACTGATGTTAACCCGACAGTAAGAGCTGAATCTGCAAAAGCACTCGGAGAGATAGGGGATAAATCGGCAATTGAGCCGCTTAAAAAAGCGGTCATGGTTGAAGATGAAAATACGGAAGTTATCGGGGCAGTTAAACAGGCAATAGAAAAGTTAGCAAGCCCAAAAAAATAAAGGATAGTAAACTCTTTGTTTTCAGCGTTCGCTCGGAAAAACAAACAAGTTTGCTTTTCGCTCGCTCGCTTGAAAATAAAAAACCTCAAAACAAATAAAAATTTTTAGAAACAGCAGAAACCACTTGCAAAATAATATTTTTTTTCTAAAATATAGATATAAAATATGAAATTTAATACTGTTGGTAAAAATATTATGCGTTCCGACGGATTTGAAAAAGTGACCGGCGAAGCGCAGTTCACACCGGATTTCAAGTTTGCAGGGCTTCTTACCGCCAAGATTATACGTTCGCCTCACGCACACGCCCGGATAAAAAAAATAGATATTTCTGCCGCGGAAAAAATAGCAGGTGTAAAAAAAATAGTTACAGGCGCCTCCTGCGATAAAAAAATAGAAGTAATTACCGGCGACCAGTCGCCGATTGCAGTTAAAAAAGTAAGGTTTGTCGGTGAGCCGGTCGCGGCGGTTATTGCAGACGACGAAGAGATTGCCGCATATTCCGCTTCACTTGTCAAAATTGAATACGAGCCGCTGCCTGCCGTTTTTGACGTCTATGATGCGGTAAAAAAAGATGCGCCGCTCGTACACTCCGCCGCCGGCACAAATATTTTTCATCACTACAAATTGAAAAAAGGTATAGTAGAAAAAGGATTCCAGGACTGCGACCTTATACTTTCCAACGATTTCTCGCTTCCGCATATAAGTCACACACAATTAGAGACCCATTCCTGCGTTGCCTTGTGGAAAAAAGAGGGATTTATAGAGATAACGGCGTCCAGTCAATCGCCGTTTGTCCTCAGGGAAGTGCTCGCAAAAATGTTTGAACTGCCTCACAACAAAATCCGGGTGCGGGTGCCTTATGTCGGCGGCGGGTTCGGCGGCAAATCGGACGTAACCATAGAACCTCTCGTCGCTTATATTTCAAAATTCGTCCCCGGCCGTCCCGTCCGCCTGATTTTATCGCGAGAAGAAGCGTTTTACGGCTCGCTCTTAGGCAGAGGGATGCGCGGGAAAATAAAAACGGGCGTGAAAAAAGACGGAAAAATAGTTGCGGTTGATATACAGATGTATTTTAACTCCGGCGCATATGCGGATTACTGCCTGCCTGTCGTCTGCGGCGGCGGTCAGAACGCTTGCGGGCCCTATATGATTGACAATATCAAAATAGACGCTTACGGCGTTTATACAAACCTGCCTTTCGTAGGAGCATTCCGCGGGTACGGTCATCCCGAGGGTAATTGGATGACGGAGCGGCAACTTGACATCATCGCAAAAAAACTTGGCATTGACCCCGTTCAGATTCGTCTTAAAAACTGCTGGAAACCGGGCGGGACAAACCAGATAGGTCAGATTATACAAAAACACAATGGACGGCTGGATGTCTGCATCAAAAAAGCAGCGGCTGCAATTGAATTTGATAAAGACAGAAAAGTTGTCAGAGAAAATAAAATCATCGCGAAAGGACTTGCTTGTTTTATGAAGTCGCCTGTTATGACAACTAATGCCGCCTCTTGCGCGATAGTAAAATTTGCGCCGGACGGTTCAATCAATCTTTCTATGGGAACTATTGACTACGGGCAGGGCGCATTAACGGTGCTTAGCCAGATTTGCGCGGAAAAACTGCAGCTCCCGTTTGAAAAAATACATATGGCGAGGGAAACCGACACGCAGTTCTCTCCTTACGAGTGGCAGACGGTCGCTTCCCGCGGCACATGGTCGGTCGGAAATGCGATAGTTACCGCCTGCGAGGACGCAATAGAAAAAATAAAACAAAATGCGGCTTATGTTTTTAAGACGCCTGCGAAAAATCTGGTTTATGAAAAGGGCTTAGTTTTTGTAAAAAACAAACCGAAAAAGAAAATTCCGATAGAGCGGATTATACACGGTTATATGTTTGAGGACGGGCATACCGAAGGGGGACCTGTCGTCGGCTACGGTTATTTTATGCCTAACATCCAGACAGCAGACAGGGAAACCGGACAGGGCAGATGCGTGGGCGAATGGACCGGCGGCTGCCAGGCGACTATAATAGAAATTGACAGGGAAACCGGCGTTATAACTCCGCTGAAAATGGTAACTGCGATAGATGCCGGAAAAATCATAAATCCCAAACTTGCCCGCGGACAAATTGTCGGTGCGATGGTTCAGGGGTTGGGTTCCGCAATATACGAAAGTATAATTTATTCCGATACCGGCAAAATGAGAACCGACCATTTCACCGATTATAAAATCCCGACTCCTGAAGATATTTTCCATTGCGAGATGGATGTAATTTTTGTTGAGACGCCGGAGGCAGGCGGCCCGTTCGGCGCCAGGAGTTTAGGGGAGCATGCAATTGTGGCTTTACCGTCGGCGGTTGGCAACGCTGTAAGCAACGGAACAGGCATTGAGTTTTTTGAATTGCCTATGACAGCCGATAAATTGCTTATAAAATTAAAGGAAAAATAGATATGTTTTCGCGGTTTGATTATTTTGCACCTCAGACGTTAAACGAAGCGTTCACGGCGTTAAACCGTAATGAAAACGCCCGCATACTTGCCGGCGGTACCGATGTCATCGTCAACATCCGTTCCGGTAAAATAAAACCCGTAGTCGTTGTGGACTTGAAAAAAATCAAGTGGCTTTCCGGCGTGGCGAAAACCGACAAAGGCATAGAAATAGGTCCGCTTACGACTATGAACGAACTGGCCGAATCACCTCTGCTCAAAGGCCCGTACTCGCTTTTAAGTTATGCCGCAAAAATTATGGGATGTTATGAAATAAGGAACAGGGCTACCGTCGGCGGCAACATAATAAACGCCTCGCCCGGCGCCGAGACACTTACGCCTCTTACAGCACTTCATGCGTCGGTAGAAGTTTCCAGCAATAATAACAAAAAACTCATTCCGCTCCATAAATTCGTTACGGGTCCCAACAATACGGTGCTTGCGCGCGGCGAAATAGTAACAAAAATAATTCTTCCTTTTTACCCGCAGTTGACGGCAGGTTATTATATGAGGAGACAGCGAGTGAAAGGTATGGACCTGGCATCGGTCAATTGCTCTATTCTGGTTGTGAATTTAAAAAATATTGGGGAGTGTCAGGTGCGTGCGGCATTCGGAACCGTTATGCCCACGCCCTACAGGTCAAAAAAAGCGGAGGAGATTTTGTCGGGCAAAAAAATCACTTTGGATTTGATAAAACAGGCGGCAGCCGTTATAAATTCCGAGATAAATCCGAGGGCAACATCTCTGCGTGCCACTCCGGAATACAAACGCTTTATGGTAGAGTATTTTCTGAAAACCGGAATTTCTAAAATTTTCGGGGTAACGTTTTAATGAAATATAATATAAAAATCAAATTAAACGGTGAGATAAAAACTGCCGAGCTCGTCCCTAATATGACGCTACTTGAAGTACTGCGGGATGTCTTTGAACTCACCGGCACGAAGTGCGGCTGCGGCAACGGCGAATGCGGCGCCTGCACTGTAATTATGAACGGCAAGCCAGTCCGCTCCTGTCTCATTTTGGGAGTTGAAGCGTCCGGCAGCGAAATAATCACCGTTGAAGCCGTTTCCGACGCAGGTATTACGGAGTTGCAGAAGTCAATGCTTGAAGAAGGCGCCGTGCAGTGCGGTTTCTGCACACCCGGTTTTATTATGGCCGGCGAAGCCCTGTTTAAGAGAACGCAAAATCCCACCGACGATGACATAAAAATAGCGCTCGGCGGTCATCTGTGCAGGTGTACGGGATACGATGCCATATTCAAAGCATTCAAAAAAGTCAAAGTTAAAAAAATATAAAAATTGTAAATCCCAAGATTGCTGAAGGATAATTTCGGCATTCTCGTCAGATTATGAAAAAAAACATATCTAAAGATAATTTCCATTCAGTAGGTAAGTCCGTAACCCGAAACGATGTATTTGAAAAGGTCACGGGCATCGCGAAATACATAGACGATTATAAATTCGGCGATATGCTTTACGGCGCCACTGTCCGTTCAACGGTACCTCACGGAAATATAAAGTCATTAAATTCCGCTCCTGCCTTAAAAATAGACGGTGTTGTAGCGGTTTATACGCACAAGGATATTCCCGGCAAAAATGAAGTCCCGTTTGTGTTAAATGATTATCCGCTATTAGCTTCTGACAGGGTATTATTTCACGGTCAGCCGATTGCGCTCGTCGTCGCAAAAACGCCGGAGATTGCAAAATTTGCCGCCAAAAAAGTGGAGGTCACATACCAGGAACTGCCGGCTATTACCGATGTTCATCAGTCGTTAAAAAAAGATGCTGTTAAAATTTTCGGCACCGATAATATTTTCAGGAAATACGATATTGTCCGAGGCAATGCGGAAAAGGCGTTTAAGAATGCCTATATTGAAGTCGGCGGGACATATACCACTAACTATCAAGTGCATGCTTACCTTGAGCCGCAGGGGATGATAGCGGATCCTACGCCGGAAGGCGGAGTTGTTATTTACGGTTCTATGCAGTGTCCGTTTTATATCCACGATGCAATATCTCATATTCTTAATGTTCCGCAAAATAAAGTGCGGATAGTACAGGTGACAACCGGCGGCGGCTTCGGCGGTAAAGAGGACGTCCCTTCAATAGTTGCGGGGCACGCCGCACTTGCGGCTTATTTATCCAAAAAACCGGTAAAAATTATTTATTCCCGCGAAGAGGACTTTCAGTCAATGTCAAAACGCCATCCCAGTTACATTGAAATAAAATATGGCGCCGATAAAAAAGGAAAAATAACCGCGGCTAATGTCCGATATATTTTAGACGGTGGTGCGTTTTCAACTTTAAGTCCGGTGGTTTTATGGCGCGGCGCCGTTCATGCGGCCGGTCCCTATAATATTCCCAATGTTAAAATTGAAGCGATTTGCGCTGCCACAAATAAAGTGCCGTGCGGCGCGTTCCGCGGTTTCGGCCAGCCGCAGGTGACTTTTGCCAATGAATCGCTGATTGACGAATTAGCCGTTAAATTGAACATTTCGCCGTTGGAATTGAGACGGCTCAATATGATGAGAATCGGTTCCCGGACTGCCACCGGCCAGAAAATCACACGTTCCTGCGGACTGGAGAAAGTCGTCAGGCAAGTCGTAAAAAAATCGGACTGGGATAAAATATATTTGCCTCCGGAATTACGCACTGGCACGATTCGCACAGGCATAGGCATTGCGGCAAGTTTTTATGGGGTGGGTCTCGGCGCCGGCGGAAAATATTTAGACCGCGCGGGAAGTTATGTCCAGGTCCAAAAAGACGGCACCGTTTTAATAGCCATCGGCAACACTGAACTCGGACAGGGCGTGTTTACGGTTATTTCGCAGATTGCCGCGGAAACGCTCGGCGCTCCGTATAACTTTGTAAGGGTGATGAAGCCGGATACCACCCGTGTTCCGGACAGCGGACCTACGGTCGCATCAAGGTCAACGCTGATGTCCGGTAATGCCGTAAAAAACGCAGCGGAAATTATTCGTTCAAGAATAGATAAAATGGTTCTGGAAATGCTTAATGTAAAAAGCGGAGTCGTTAAATCCGACGGTAAAAATTATTTTTTATCAGCCGCCCCTAAAAAGAAAGTCAGTTATCAGGACGTTGTCAAAAAATGTTACGGTAAAAGAATAAATCTTACTTCAAACGGCTGGTACGCCGGCGAAGATGTAACTTTTTCTCAGGAAAACGGTCAGGGCAAGGCGTATTATGCATATTCGTATTCGGCGACTGCGGCAATTGTAAAAGTTAATACGGAAACCGGCGAGGTGAGCGTAAAAAAACTGGTCAGCGGGCATGACATAGGCAAGGCGATAAATCCGCAGCTCTGCGAAGGTCAGATTGAAGGCGGCGTTATTCAGAGTATGGGCTATGCTTTAACGGAAAATCTCGTGCTTAAAAACGGCGTAATAATAAATCCGAGTTTCGCGGGATATTTAATTCCGACATCGTCCGATATTCCCGAAATTATTCCGATAATCGTTGAAGAACCGTATCACGACGGTCCTTACGGCGCAAAAGGGCTCGGCGAGCCGCCGATGATTACTCCGGCTACGGCTATAGCGAATGCAATTTATAATGCCACGGGGTGGCGGACGAATAAATTACCCGCAACGCCCGAAGTGCTGCTGGATATAAAAAGACAAAAATAAAATTATGGAAAAAAAACTTGTCCCGAGTGAAGCGAGGGACTTATCATTTATCTTGAACGGCGAAAAGGTCACGGTGTTCTGCAATCCGCTCAAAACGCTGCTAAAAGTATTGCGCGAAGACCTTAATCATATTGAAGTGAAAGCGGGCTGCGAGCAGGGTGAATGCGGCAGTTGCACCGTGATTATAGACGGCAAAATAGTAAATTCCTGCATCTTTCCGGTTGGTCAGGCGGTAGGCAAAAACATTATTACGATTGCCGGCATATCTAAAAAAGGCGAACTTCACCCGCTCCAAAAGATTTTTATTGAAGAAGGCGCCGTCCAGTGCGGGTTCTGCATTCCCGGCATAATACTTGCAGCTTCGGTTTTGCTTGACAGGACTTTAACGCCATCTTCCGAAGAAATACGCGCCGCGATTTCCGGTAATCTGTGCCGCTGCACCGGTTATTCAAAAATATTCAGCGCAGTAAAAAAAGCGGCGGTATTTTTAAGAGGGAAAAAATGATTTACCCGCAATACATTCAGCCGGTTTCATTAACCGATTTATGGAGCAAAATACCGCAGGATAAGAAAATTTATTTCCTTGCCGGCGGGACCGATTTATTTAATTATTTAAGAGACGGGCTGGTAGATGCCGAAAATAGTTGTTTTGTTGATATCACTTTGCTGAAAGGCGCCGAAGCGAACGGCATAGTTGAAGAAATGGGAAATATAAAAATCAGCGCATTTACGACTTTCAGCAGTATTTCAGAAAGCAAATTATTGAAAAAATATTGTCCTGATTTGGTTGCTGCGGCAAAAGTGATGGGGACTCCGCAGATAGCAAACAGGGCGACTATCGGCGGGAATATTGCCAATGCTTCTCCTGCCGGCGACGCCCTTCCTCCTCTTGCGGCTCATTTTGCAAAAGTTGAAATTACCAATCCAAAAGTCAGCCGGTTGATTAATATATTAGATGTATTTGCAGGTCCCAAAAAGACAACACTTGCCAACGGTGAACTCATTACAGCAGTTATTATCCCGAAAATCAGCGCAAAAGACGGTTTCCTCCTCGCCGGAACTTTTAAAAAAATCGGCGGACGCTCATCACATATAATCGCCAAAGCGTCCGTGGCGGTTTTTGCCGGCGTCAAAAATAAATCAGTGGACTATATCAGCGTGTCGCTCGGCGCCGTAGGACCTAAGATAATTGAAGTAAAAAACATATCAAAAATTTTAGCAGGTTACGAGGTTTCGCCGGAATTAACGGAAAAATGCAAAGATGAAATCCGCAAACTCGCCTCTCCGATAGATGATTTTCGCTCCACCGCCGAGTATAGAAAAGAAGTTATCTGTCCTTTATTTGAACAGGCATTAAATGAAATTGTAAAGGACTGATTTAATGGATAGTTCTCAAAATCTCTCCGTAACGGGAATCATTCTTGCCGCAGGCTCAGGCCTCCGGCTCGGCGGCAAAGTAAAATCGCTCCTTAAAACCGGCAAAAAAACATTTATAGAAACAATCATTTCAAATTTTGAAAAATCCGGAATTAAAAATGTCGTTATCGTTCTCGGGTACAAAGCCCACCTCGTTAAAAAATATCTTAAAGAAAAAAAAATAATAAACGGACAAATGTCCATAAATGTTTTTGTCAACCGTAATTACAATTCGCAGCAACTGACATCTTTGAAGTTAGCGATAAAAAATCTGCCCGAAAATTGCGCCGGTATAATTTTTACGCCAGTTGACCACCCGCTGGTTAAATTAACAACATATAAAAAACTTTTGTCCGCCTTCCAAAAAGACAAAAACAAAATTTGTCTTCCCAGTTTTAATTACCGCAAAGGTCATCCGGCGATATTTCCGAAAGGGATATTTGAAAAAATTTTAACTGAAAAGCTCGCCGGCGGCGCCCGCGCCATAATTAAAAAATACCCTGAAAAAGTGAAATATGTCGTCGTTCACGACCCCGGCACAGTGAATGATTTTGATAGTACGGGGGATTTCCAGAAATACGGTTTAAAAAACCCAAAACCATGATTTTAAATAATTTTTCTTGACAAATTATAAATTAAAACTATAATTAAAAAAAGGACCTGTCACTTTTTCGGATGGGACGACACAAAATTTTTCAGGGAGGAAACAGTTATGAATAGAGTGATGTTATCCGTAGTTTTGTCGTTTTTTGTATCATCGCAGGTGTTTGCTGCTTTACCCCGCATTGCTGTTATGAAACTTGAGAATAAGACAGCATACCGTGGGTCGTTGAATGATCTTGAGGGCGGTACTGCGGATATGTTAGTCACAAAATTAGTTGAAACAAAAAAATTCAAAGTAATAGAAAGAGCGGAGTTGGATAAAGTTATGGAGGAACAAAAACTCGGTTTGTCCGGGACAATAACCGCTCAGACAGCTGCTGCCGTCGGCAAGATTCTTGGTGTAGAGTACATGATTATAGGAAGCGTTAATGAATACGGACTCAAATCTTCCGAAACCAGCGCTTTTGGCGTTCAGGTGATAAACCATACGGCATCGGTAGGGCTTGATATCAGAGTAATTAACACAACAACGGCTGAAATAACCACTGCCGCGACAGGCCAGTGTAAAAAAAGTACGAAAGCAGTCGGCTTAAGCAACAGAGACCTGTTCCCGACGGATGTTAAAGTAGGAAGCCCGGAATTTGCAACTTCTCTTATCGGACAGGCAACCAGAGGCGCCGTTGAAGACGCAGTTGAAAAGATAACCAAAAATCTCGGCGGAAGATGGAGAGGTGCCATCATCAAAGTCGCGGACGGGTCGGTAACTATCAACGGCGGAACAAACGCAGATATCAAAGTTAACGATGTTTTTAAGGTAATAAGAAAAGGCGAGGAAATGAAAGACCCGGAAACGGGGGAGTCGCTGGGCGGCGAGGACTCTGAAATCGGCGAGATAAAAATAACCGAGGTAAAGGAAAAATATTCAAAAGCAAAAATCGTAGACGGAAAAGATATCAAACAAAACGATAAAGTAGAAAAGAAATAAAGGGTATTTAACCCTTTGTTTTCAGCGCTCACTCGGAAAAACAAACAAGTTTGCTTTTCACTCGCTCGCTTGAAAATAAAAATAAAAAAGTTATAGGTTCATAAATCGGCGCTGTGAATAAGGAGTTTTTTTGTGGCTGATGATAACGATGCCGTAGCAGAATTTTCTTTGGAATATTCCTTTTTTGAATCAGGCAGCGAAAAACCGGTTTCAGGAAAAGCCGCATCAAAACTTTCTAAAGAGGAACTTTCCATACTGCCGGAAACCGGCGAACCCCTGATGTTCACATACCGCGAACTCATAGAAATCTCACCAAAAGATTATAAGTTGCATATCCCTACTTCGTCCGGCGAGAAACTTGAACTTTACGGTCTCGGCTATAAATACGAAGATTTCATAAGATACCTGAACAAACTCAGGAACGAACTGATAGAAAAGGATATGCTTATCGGCGAATCCATAGTAAAATCCGGTATAAAAGCCGAAGTGGAAAGGTACGTCTTAAATGAACTGCGGGGAGGTAACCTTGAGTGCGAAATAAAACTCCTTGAAACGTCTCTTGTTTTTACGCCGGAAAAAGCGGAAATCACAAGGATACCCTACAGCGGCATACTGGAATTTTCGGCGGAAGATTATAAAATTACCATCACGTGCGATTCCGGCGACAAATTCATATTTTCAAGTTTGGGAAATAAATATGACTCCGTTAAAAAAGAACTCGCAGACGCAATAAACGAACTTTCGCTTAAAGCCCAGTCGCTTTTAAAGGAACTCGCGCCGGATATAGATTCTCAAAGCATAAGAAAAGCCGCACGGCTTATGAAAGACGGAAAGGCAGTATCCAAGAAAAACATAGATTCGGTTTCGCCGGCGTTATGGGAGAAACTTGAAAGAAAGGTAAAAAGCCTTGATTTCTGGAATGAATATGATTTTCTGAAAAATCTTTCAAGCCGGGATAAACTCTGCATAGGACTTAAAAGGGGTTTAATGGGCGCACTCACCGGCGACTACGTCTGGTTTCTTTTCCCGATATGCGGCGACCTCTCAAAAAAATCCGGTAATGCCGGCGGAAATGCAGTCGCGATGGAAGCAATTTCCGAGGAAGAAGGCGGGAAGGCAACTTATTTTTTCAGGATATGTCCGAGAAAAGATTACGCGAATATGAAAGATGCCGGACTCATGGATAAAGAAGCCGATAAATTATTAAAAACCATAAACTCGTGCATGATTGCGATAAATTTCCGTCGGGAACCGATTTATTTAACCGAAGAAAAACTGCAAGACCCGAAATATATGCGGTATAATTTTTCAATCGCACGCCTTCCGGAGTTAAGAACCCTGCGCGAGCTTTTTATCGGAAGAATTATTCATTCCTCTTTTGACCAGTGGAAAAAAGACGTGTCGGACCTCCTGAAATTCAACGTTGATTCAAAAAATGATTCCGAAAGATGGACGAAAAACGGATAGTCCGATGGTACATCAGCAAAAGTTGTCATAACGGAGGTTATATTTATGCCCGGATACAAGCACCCCTGTCGTTACTGCTCAGGACTCACGCCAGCCGAATCAAACGTTTGCCCATTATGCGGTAAAGTTAATCCCTTGGGACCCGAAAGATGCCCGAAATGCAAAAACCCGGTTGAAAATAACTGGAAGAGTTGTTCCAACTGCGGACTATTGCTTGAAGTTGCCTGCCCGAAATGCGGCAAAACAACTTTCTTCGGCGATTATTGCAGTCAGTGCGGCGAACGCCTGCTGGTTACCTGTAATAACCCGAAATGCAAAACGGAACAACCGCCGAGCGGCGCTCAATGCGTAAAATGCGGGAAACCGTTAAAATAAGGGATGATTTATGGAATTTGTGCAAATCCGGCTGGATAAATTAAATTTTGCCAGTCCGCTTTTAAGAGGGAGAGAAGACAAAGAAAAATTGGAAGAATTGAAAAAATCAATTACCGCCTGCGGTATCCTTATTCCTAGGGAAAAAGGGGACAGATACAATTTTTCTCAACGATTACATGATTGAAATAGGCCCGTCCGGTTTTCCCTATCTTACTGGTGCGGCACGGTCTACCCGCAGAAACTCCAGCCCAAAAATAAATACCCTAAAATACTACGGCGTGCCAAAAAGTTCTTTCTTTTTTGGCCGACTGAAAAGTGTTGGTTGTGGTAAAACCTTACTTTAAAATAAAAAGATTCACAACAATCATTTTTTACTTGACAAAATTGTTATACTATGTTATAATTAGATAGTGGAGGTGGTAAAGATGACAAAATTATTGGCCGTTAGGATGCCTGTAAATCTTATTGAAGAACTAAAAAATCTTCGTAAGACACACGGAACTATAATATCTCATTTTGTTACTGAGGCAGTTGCCGAGAGAATCAGGGAAGCAAAAGAAGAAGCGGAAGATATTGCTATTATAGAGGCCCGGAAGAATGAATCCTCAATAAGTGAAGCAGAATGGAACAAATACTTAAAGCATAAAGGTATAAATGTTTAATCTTATTTTAAAGAAAAGCGTTAAAAAGGATATTGAAAATATCAACAAAGATGACCTCCAACGGATTGCTGATAATATTAAGGCTCTTAAATTGAATCCGTTACCAGTGGGAGTGAATAAAATCAAAAAAGGTAAGGAATCTTATTACAGGATAAGACAGGGTGATTTTAGGATTGGTTACAGATTTGACACAACAGAGAAACTTATTGAAATCATCTTCATAAGACGAAGAAGTGAAAGAACTTATTAACTTTTTTACAAAAAAACACCTGATATGAGAAAAAGATTGGGGAATTGGGAACGGTCCTCAATTCTTTAAAGTCGCAAGTGGCGTAAATTTGATTTCTCCACCTTTGAACGAATTTGACAGTTATCATTTTGAAGTAAAAATGCAACACTTTCTTTTACATGGTGACAAATCAGAGACAAAAATTTTGAAAGATTATTAGCCGCCATAATGTCGGCATAAATTCAGATGTTAGCGGGTATTTAATATGGATTTAGGAAGTGTAGGTTTTGAAATAGAAGAAATTGAAAAGTGCTTTACTCAAATAAAAGAGTTGGGATTAAAACGACTTTTAGGTAATTATAAAATTAGCGCTGACCAGTTGCTTGAATCTCTATCGCTTCCTATATTGCTAATGATTGAAGGGCAAAAAAAGGCAAACTATTTTCAGTATTATATTCGAGGTATGATTGCAACTAAAAATATTTTGAAAAGAAATACAAAAAAGGGTGAAGCGGAAATAGATAAATATATCAAAGCAAGATTCAAAGAAGAAAGAAAAAATCATTTGGATGACGCAAAAAAAGAAATTTTTTTAAATTTCATTTTAAGGTAAAAACAGATGTATAATATTCCTGAAATAAAAAAGATTGCTTTTATCGGCAATTACTTACCCCGTAAATGCGGTATTGCTACATTTACAGCTACCCTCTATGAATCTATCGCGGAGCAATTCCATAATATTCATTGTTTTGCTATTCCGGTTAATGACATTAAGGAAGGATATAACTATCCTGATTGCGTCAGATTTGAAATTAAGGAACAGGAAATTGATTCATATAAGCGTGCCGCAGATTATATCAATATCAATGCTGTAAACGTTGTTTCGCTGCAGCATGAATATGGTATTTTCGGCGGCCCTGCAGGTATTTATATCCTTACACTTCTGAAAAAATTACAGATGCCTGTGGTTACCACTCTGCATACTGTTCTTAAAACACCAAACTCCGAACAAATACATGTCATGGAAGGATTAACGGAATTATCAGATATCTTTGTGGTTATGACTAAAAGATCAGTTGAATTTTTAAAAGAAATTTACAAAGTGCCCGAAAACAAGATTCGTTTAATCCCGCACGGTATTCCGGACATTCCCTTCATTGATTCTAATTTCTACAAAGACCAATTTGGCCTGACCGGTAAGTTTGTTCTGCTGACCTTCGGACTTCTTTCGCCTAATAAAGGAATAGAAAATGTTCTTTACGCGTTACCCTCCATTGTCAAAGAATACCCAAATGTTGTTTATGTGGTTCTCGGAGCCACCCATCCCAGTCTTGTACGTGAAGAAGGTGAAATATATCGTTTAAAACTGCAGAACATTGCAGAAGAACTTGGAATTGCCAAAAATGTGGTTTTTTATAACAGGTTTGTTACGATGGAAGAATTAAAGGAATTCATTGTTACAGCTGACATTTACATAACCCCTTATCTTGATGAAAAACAGATTGTTTCGGGAACTCTTGCTTACTGTTTTGGCGCCGGTAATGCTGTGATTTCAACTCCCTATTGGCATGCTGCAGAATTGCTTGATGAAGGAAGAGGAATAATCGTGCCTTTTAATGACCCGGATGCAATAGCCAGGGAAGTATTGGACTTAGTTCGTAATGACAATAAACGGAACGCTCTGCGAAAAAATGCTTTTATACTCGGCAGAGAAATGATATGGAACAATGTAGGCAGGCTTTACTTGGACGTTTTCAAAGAAGCCAGATTAAAACATCCCACACTTATTTATAAAAAACTTGTCCTACCCTCACTTGACCAGGAATTACCGGAATTACCTGCTTTTAAACTTGACCATTTATACAGAATGACTGATTCAACCGGAATTATACAGCATGCGATATACAATATACCTAATCTTGCAGAAGGTTATTGTACCGACGATAATGCGCGGGCTCTTATTCTGACAATCTATCTTGATGAACTTAAAAAAGGCGATAAGACAAAACTTACGGATATGGCGACTATATACTTTGCATTCCTCAATAGTGCTTTTGACGCAAAAACCTGCCGCTTCAGGAATTATATGAATTATAATCGGACATGGGCAGATGAAGTGAACGGGATGGGTTCGGAAGATTCTCATGGCAGGACTGTCTGGGCATTAGGTACTTGCATCGGCAGGACTACGAACGCAGGATTCAGAAATTTTGCAAATACAATTTTTGAAAAAGCATTACCGCCTGTTTGTGATTTCTCTTCTCCAAGGGCATGGGCATTTGCTATCATAGGCATACACGAATATCTCAGATGTTTTGACGGAGACCGCCGTGTCCGTCAGATACGCCAGACATTAGCCAAAAAACTCTTTGAACTTTACCGTGTCCACAGCGACAAGGATTGGCCATGGTTCGAGCCGGTTGTTACGTATTGCAATGCACAGCTTTCTCAGGCGCTTATCTTGAGCGGCAGGTGGCTTGAAAATAAAGAAATGCTTGAAACCGGACTTAAATCTCTTCTGTGGCTGATTAAGATTCAAACTTCGCCAAAAAACCGTTTCCGTCCTGTCGGGTCTGACGGGTTCTACAAACGGGGAGAGACAATTTCAATAGCCGACCAGCAGCCGGTCGAAACTCACACGATGATTTCGGCATGCCTTGAGGCTTTTCGTACCACCGGAGATCATATGTGGTATACTGAAGCGCGAAAAGCATTTCAGTGGTTCATGGGACGAAATGATCTGGATAGCTCTCTATATGATTCATCAACAGGGGGATGCCGTGATG
Organism: Elusimicrobiota bacterium; assembly: GCA_041658185.1. Taxonomy (GTDB): domain Bacteria; phylum Elusimicrobiota; class UBA8919; order UBA8919; family UBA8919; genus UBA8919. Next base: position 78,792 of record JBBAAR010000001.1, on the reverse strand, counting down.
CTCTCCACGTTGACCGTATCAACCAGAACGAAGGAGCAGAATCAAGTCTTTCTTTTTACATTTCGCTGGCAGAAATGACAACAATGCAAAATACACTTGAAAGCCAGAAAATAGCAACATCTAAATAATTTTTCGGAGAAACATATGGCAACTATTGCGTCATTTGCAGAAAATTCTAATATATTACTGACACCTGACCAAACCAGAATAATACAAAGACCTTTTATACCAAGGAACGAATTGCAGGTTATTAATATTATCTCGCGGGTAATGGCTTTACCCGAAGATTCCGTCACAAACCAACTAAATAAAGTATTGAATGATTTTTCAGGCCGCTATGAAAATATAGAAACAATATTTCTTGAACATTATGAAATAGTCCGTCCGTTCTTATTTACCGACTTGCAGCCGTCTAAAGAAAGAAAATTATTAATCGGTTCATACTTTACGGGTGAATACACTTTTGAATCAGCCGCTCTTTTCAATCCTTCCATAGTTCCCCATCCCGATCAATCCAATCTCCCGCAAGGAACTTTGCGTTTTATTATGAGCCTCAGGGCAACAGGCGAGGGGCATATTTCGTCGTTAACTTTCAGAACCGGTATTATTGATAGAAATAACTCCATAACTATTTATAGTCCGGGAAAATATACTGTGCCCGCAATACATGTGCAGAACCCGATTTATGATAAACATTGTTTCTATATGAAACTTTTTGAAATGAGGCTTGAAAATGATTTTTCTTTAGCTGTATTAGATTTACTGAAAGATACATTTACATTTTTGGAGTTAACGGATAGTTTAAAAAAAGTGGCATTCAGCAGTAACAGGAAAAAAACACAAACGGATAAATTTACAAGCGATAAAATTTTGTGGCTTGCCCTGTCCAACTATGAAGCCGAGATTCCAGTATCCAAGGAACTGTCCGATTTTGTAATATTCCCCGCTTCTCCGACGGAACAGAACGGCATAGAGGATGCTCGGTTTGTACTTTTCACGGATGATGACGGCAGTAAAACCTACTATGCGACATACACGGCTTATGACGGCAAAGCAATTTTACCTCAGCTGTTAGAGACAAAAAACTTCCGTCATTTCAAAATGATAACGCTTAACGGCAGGGCTGTGGAAAATAAAGGAATGGCATTGTTCCCCAGAAAAATTAACGGGAAATATGCAATGATTTCACGTCAGGACAACGAAAATCTTTTTTTAATGTATTCAGATAATATTCATTTCTGGCATGAGGCGCGCCTTATAATGAAACCGACTTATGAATGGGAATTTGTTCAAATCGGCAACTGCGGTTCACCTATAGAAACTGATGACGGGTGGATTGTTCTTACTCACGGCGTCGGCCCTGTCAGAAAATACTGTATCAGCGCGATTCTATTAGATAGAGATGACCCCTCGCGTATCATAGGGCGGCTGGAAGAGCCGCTCATTATACCGAACGAAACAGAGAGAGCGGGTTATGTACCCAATGTTGTTTATACTTGCGGCGCATTAATTCACAATCAAAATCTGATATTACCATACGCTATGTCAGACCGTATCACAACTATAGCCGTTTTTAACCTTAAAAAACTCCTGAATGAATTTAGAACAATCAAATAAAATTTCAAGAACATTGAAGTGAAGATGCAAGTTAATTTTCTCAAATGTGAAACAAAAGTATGGAAAAGTATGGGGTTCCAATACTTTGATTTCTCCATCTTTGAACAATTTTGGCAATAATCATTTTGAAGTAAAAATGCAACACTTTCTTTTAGAAACGAGAGTAATCAGTGTTCAAAAATCTGTGTAATCAGATATAATTGTCGTTAAAAGGAGGATTGATATGGCAATGCAAGCGTTCACGAGCAATTTTGCGGACAATTCCACCCAGGAGGGTTTTCAGTTCACATTTTACTGCGACTGCTGCAAGGAAGGATACAAAACGAAGTTTGTTGAATCAAAAACCTGTAAAAAAGGTAAGTTCATCAAGGGTATCGGAAGCATCATCGGCGCCGTCGCCCAGATAACCGGAAAGTACAATATCGGATACGGCGCTGAAAGAGGTGCGGATGTCATAGGCGCAAAATTTACCGGGATGACTGCGGATTGGCAGAAAGAGCATGAAGCGGCTTTTGAACTTGCGCAGAATGAAGCAAAAGGATATTTTAAACGGTGTCCAAAATGCAAACACTGGGTCTGCGAGAACGATTGGAACGAACAGGAAGGTTTATGCGTTGATGACGCTCCGCGGGTTAATGTGGAAGTAGCCGCCGCAAAAGCCAAAAAAATGGTTGACGATATCAAAGGTAAAGCCGCGACCAGCCAGGTTTTCACCGGCGAAATAGAAAGCAAACAGACGATTTGTCCTAAATGCGGAAAACCTGCCGGCGAAGGTAAGTTTTGCAACAACTGCGGTGTTACGTTAGGTATGAATAAATGCCCGAAATGCGGTGCGCAAAACCAGCTTGAGACAAAGTTCTGCGGCGAATGCGGCACAAAAATAACGTAACTGTTGTGGCGGTTGAATATGCCCCGTCCGGCTGTAAATCCTCAATTCATTAATTCAACCATTTCAACTCCGTTCAATATGTTCCCAGCCTTTAAGGTGGTATAAAATGTCAGATGTAAAAATTTCCTATACAATCGGCGGTGTCTCTTTAGTAAGAGACGGTAAAAAAAGAGCGGCTGAGGCGATACCATTCAAGAAATCCGTAACATTGCAAGACGGAGACAAAATAATCACCGGCGCTGCATCATATGTGGTTGATTTGAGTGATAAACCGGGGCACACTCAAACCGGAACAATGGTTACTATCTTTCCGAAAAGCGAGATTATTTTATGGATTAAGGGCTTGATAAAAAAAGTGGAATTAGTAAATGGACTCTTTAATATCGCTACAGAAAAGGAAGTAATAACTCCGACCGCCGAATTGCGATTTCCACAAGGTATGGCTGTGTTCTGGATAGATGTCGGTAAAGATGGTGCGGTAGTTGTTGCTTCTGAATCCTCTCCAATGGAAGTCGTGCATAAGAAAACTAAAAAATGTGTTGCCATAGGTTTTAAACAGCAGGTGGCGGTTACCCAGGAAGATATTTTAGGGCCAAGTGCCATTGACCAGAGATTTAAAGAGGCGTATAAACTTAAGGAAACGCTTGAACAGAGCAAAGCGAAGTTCCTCTATGGCGATATGCTGGAAAGGAATGCCGCTCAGGAGTATCAGAAATTTGCAAAGATTATAGAAGAGAAGACTGGAAGAAAAGAAAATTACGACCCTGCCAAGTATCAAAAATGGCTCAAAGAACAAAAGGAATTTGGGGAGTGGAAATATGATGATGCCGTGGATAGCAATCTGCCCGAGTTCAAACCTGTGAAGGCAGGAGAGAAACCAATTCCCGCGGCAAAATCCAAAATCGTTGATATTAACAAAACAGCAAATTACCAGGGGATTGATTTTAAGATTGTTTCAGCAGAAAAAAGAATGGAGTTGAAAGGTAGAAATGCTCCGGAAGGGAAAGAATACTTGCTCTTCAACTTAGAGGTCAAGAATAATTCCAACAAGCAGGTTATTATGTTCTATGACGAAGAAGTCCGGTTAATAAATGAGTCCGGCGGTAATATTCCGCTTGAGAATTATAAGATGGAAAATAATTTTGACGTCAAATCGGAAGCAACAGGAACTCTGCTGTTTCTTGTTGCCCGAGCGGATAAGAAATTTAAATTGCAATTCGGTAAGAAAAGTATGCCTAAAACGGAAATTGAATTTGAAATTGCGGCGGCTTCGTTAGGATAATCGGGACGGTTCTGTTTAGTAATGTAAGATTAATTTCTATAACTTTGACGCAAGTTTAATAGTAATATTTTTTCAGCGAAAATGCACGCTTTTCTTCTCCAGTAGTAATTCGCTTGCAAAATTATAAAGAATAAACTATAATGTTTTTAGGGAATTATGCATTGGATTTCAAAATGAAAAAAAGGGGGTAAGTATGAAAAAATGTGCGGTGGTTTTTTTGACTGCAGTTATGGTTGGAGTTGGGTTTATGGCAGCATACGCGGCCGGCGATGTGACGCCCGTCAAGGTTTCACTGGTTCCGACCGTGGGTATTCCCTCGCAGGAGACAGTGCACGGACTTAATCTCGGATTAATCGGGGATAATGTCAAAGAAGTTCAGGGATTACAGTTGTCATGGATTTATTCCGGAACCAAAGAGAAAATGGTCGGTCTTCAGGCGGGTTTTGTTGATATTGGGAAAGAGGTCACCGGAGTTCAGTACGGTTTCTACAATCAAGCGGATAATATGACGGGTTTGCAGCTCGGATTCATCAATTCAACGGAATACATGAATGGTGTCCAAATCGGTCTTGTCAATATAATTAAAAAAGGCGCTCTGCCTTTCATGGTCCTCGTCAACGCGAATTTCTAAATAGAAATACACTGTTGAAACCGGCACTTAACAGACGGGTTTATCATTTATCGCCAAGTCCGTCCGGTGTGTAATGCTGTCGGCGTTTCAATTCCCGGGCAAAACCGGTGACGGGGTGTTTTTTAAAAAATCAGGATAAAGCATGAAGAATATTTTTTCAAAGATTGCGGAGTTGCAGAAGGAGAATAAGCCGTTTGTTCTGGCGACGCTGGTGAATACTTCCGAGTCGGTCCCGCAGCATCTCGGCGCAAAAGTGATAATTCTGCCGGACGGTAAAACTTTCGGGACCATCGGCGGCGGCTGTCTGGAAAAAAATGCGGTGAGAGAGGCGCAGAAACTTCTTGCATCGGGTGAAAACAAAGTTGTAAAGATTACTTACGATTTAACGATAAAAAAGAACAGTGAAAGAGGGATTACGCTGGGGATGTTGTGCGGCGGTCAGGCGGAGATTATGTTTGAGGCGCTGGTCCCGTCAAATGATCTGGTAATTTGCGGCGGCGGGCATATAGGAGAAAAACTTGCCGTGATGTGCGATATTTTGGGGTTTTCATATGCCGTTATTGACAACAGGCAGGAATTCGCCGACGAGAAACGGTTCCCGAATGCCTCAAAAGTAGTTTGTAAAAAATTTTCTTCGGCGCTCAAAGAGACGGAAATAACCGGCTCAACAGCCATCGTAATAATTACTTACGGGCATCTGTATGATTATGAATGCATAAAAGCAGCGATGAAAACTCCTGCTTATTATATCGGTATGATAGGAAGCAAAACCAAGGTGGGGGCGATTTTTGACCGTCTGAAAAAAGAGAGAATAAAAATTACAGACAAAGTTTATTCGCCAATAGGCCTTGATGTCGGCAGCGAAACTCCCGCCGGAATTGCCTTAAGCATTATCGCGGAAATTTTGAAAGTGAAAAACAAAACCACCGGAAAATCTTTAAGAATACAGGGTAACGACAGAGATTAAGAGATTGAGGTTTTGGGCTTTCCTAATCTCTAATCTCTAATTCTCTAAGTTTTCTTAACCCCCGCCGATGGCCATAAGTACTTTAATATTTGCTTTGTTTGGAATTTTTTCCGAAAAGTCGCCTATTGATTTGCTGTTTGAAATAACGGTGAGATGTCTTAAATGTTCCGGTGAGAATTTTAAAGATTTTGTCAGGAGTTGCTCGTAGGTAGTTCCTTCCTTGATTTTCAACGAAAATTTATTTTTTTTGTTTTTTCTCTGCAAAGCCCCGAAAACTTCACATTCTATCGTGTATTTCATATTTCTATTTTTTATCGCAAGCGAGGGAAAAATTTACTAGCGAGCGATTTTTTTTATTGCCGCAAGCACTTTATCCGGCGTGAAAGGGGCATTATATAGACGCGCTCCGACGGCGTCATATATAGCATTGGCAATCACCGGACACGGGCCGTTAATTCCTATTTCGGAAACGCTTTTCGCTCCGAAAGGTCCGGTCGGTTCGTAAGTCGGCACCAAAATCGTTTTAAGTTCCGGCAGGTCCATCGTGGAAAAAATTTTGTAATAATTAAAATTGGGATTTAACATCTTGCCTTTTTCGTTGAATATGTATCTTTCGCAGAGCGCATATGACAAGCCGTTTAAAACCGCGCCCTCCGTCTGACCTTCCGCCGAAATCGGGTTAATTGCAGTTCCGCAATCCACCGCCGCAACATATTTTATAACCCGCACTTTGCCGGTCAGAGTATCTACTTCCACTTCGCCAAAGTGAGCCGAAAACGGCGGGGGGGATTTATGGGTGATGTGCGACTCGCCTGCCATTATCTGGTGCTGATGTTTTGTGTAAAGCGAATAATTTGCGATTTCAGAGAAGGTAACTTTTCCGTTTTTCCCGATCACCGTAGAATGTTCCGCTTTAAGATTTTCCAGCGGTTCTTTAAGCATTTCCGCGGCGACTTTCAGTATCTGTTCTTTTACTTTTTGAGCCGTTTTTATTACCGCCTGCCCTGAAAGATATGTTGTGCTTGACGCATATGCCCCGACGTCAAAAGGCGTTAAGTCGGTATCGGACGAATAAACAATCATTTTTTCCGTCTCAGTAGCCAGAACTTCCGCTGCAATCTGCGCCATAATAGTATCTGAGCCGGTTCCGAGGTCCGTTGCGCCTATAAGCAGATTAAACGAGCCGTCCTCATTCATTTTCATAAATGCGGCGCCCATATCTATTTCCGGAATGGACGAGCCCTGCATCATTATTACCATTCCGACTCCGCGTCTGTATCTGCCTGTTTGTTTTTTTCTTCTTTTTTGGTACCAGTTGATTTCTTTCGCGCCCAATTCAATGCATTTATCAAGTCCGCAGGAAGAAATATTCTGCTCAACGCCTTCAACTCCTTCGCCGAGCGCCGCAAAAACGGGTGATGTCTCGCCTTCTTTTATGTGAATTTTTTTGCACCAGTTCACGATATCAACGCCGATTTTATCAGCCATTTCGTCCAATTGGATTCCCATCGCGAAATATCCCTCGGTAGCGCCGTAGCCGCGGTATGCTCCGCAAACAGGAAGATTTGTATAGACAACATCTCCGTTGAAGATTACATTCTTGCATTTGAATAGCGGAAGAATTTTGCTGCCCGTGTTGCAAAGTATCGTTAAACTGTGGGAACCGTACGCTCCGTTATTCTGAAGTATTCTCATATCTATTGCGGAAAATGTGCCGTCTTTTTTTACGCCGGTTTTAAGATTTATTATCTGAGGATGTCTGCATCTTGAGGATACGAATTCCTCGCTTCTCGTGTATTTTAAGCATACCGCCTGATTGGTTTTCATCGCAAGTGCGGCGACTAACGGCTCAATAAGAACTTCCTGTTTTGCTCCGAAACCGCCGCCGATACGCGGTTTTATCACTCTGATTTTTTGTACCGGAATATTCAGCGATCTTGCGACTATTCTGCGCACGTGGAACGGGACTTGAGTGCTTGTTATTATCACCATTCTCCCGTGAACGTCAAAATATGCGGTTGAGATATGTGTCTCTATCGGAGTGTGCTGCGCGTAATGAATATCGTATTCATGCTCAATAACATAGTCAGATTCTTTCAAGGCTTTTTCCGCGTCGCCGATTTTTATATCTATATGAGCGCAGATATTTTTTTTGGGGTCATATTTAAGAGGCAGCGGCATGTGGGCTTCTTTCTCGTCGTGGATTACAGGGGCGTTTTTTTTTCTGGAATTCTTCGGGTCAAGTATCGCCTCCAAAATCTCATAGTCAACTTTTATCTGTCTCAGCGCCTCGTTTGCGATTTCTTCCGTTTCCGCCGCGACCGCTGCCACTCTATCACCGACGAACCTTACCTTATTATCTAATATGAAAGAATCATATGGCGACGGCTCCGGCGCACCCTGCCCTGCTGTCGTGAACGGAATTCGCGGGACGTCTTTATATGTGAGAACGGCTTTTACGCCTGGCAATTTTTCAGCTTTGGATGTGTCTATTTTTTTTATTCTGGCGTGGGCGTGCGGACTCCATAAAACTTTCGCCCATAGCATGCCCGGTATGATAAAATCACCTACGAACACCGGCTGGCCGGTGACAAGCGCCTGTCCGTCAACCTTTATTTTGCTTTTTCCGACTTGACTGAATTTAGTATTTGCCATAAAATTTTAACCGCAGATACATCCCGCAAGCGGGACAGTCGCCGATTTACGCAGATAAAAAACTACAAATCATTTTTATCTTTTGAATTTATCTGTGTCCATCTGCGTCCATCTGTGGTTACGAAGTTTTCTTGTATCTTTTTGCCGCAAGTTTCACCGCATCAATAATTTTTACATATCCCGTGCATCTGCAAAGATTGCCGTCTAATGCAAGTTTTATTTCATCTTCCGTCGGCATAGAATTTTTATCCAGCAGCGCTTTGGTGCTTAATACCATTCCCGGCGTGCAGTATCCGCACTGGACGGCCCCTGTTTCCAGATATGCCTGCTGTATTTTATCCAGGTTGTTCGGTTTGCCGAGTCCCTCTATAGTTGTGATTTTTTTGCCGTTTGTCCGCCCCGCCGGATAAATACAGGAATTAACAGGCAAACCGTTTACGAGCACGACGCACGCCCCGCATTGCCCCTGCCGACAACCTTCTTTTGCGCCGAGATAATTATGCCGTCTTAAAACATCAAGCAGAGGTTCGGTATAATTTTTTACATTGAGTTCTTTTTTCTGCTCGTTTACGGTAGTTTCAATTTTCATTTTTTTAACCTTTTTTATCTTGGAGCGACCAAAGAAATTTGCTTGCGAGCGACTAATTCAAGAAAGATTGCTCCTAATATTTCCCGTTTATATTCTGATGCAACACGGATGTCCGCGCCGATAACCGCTTCGTTTTGAAGTGATTTTATCAGCAATTTTATCGTATGAGCCGTCAGTTGTTTGTTTTTAAGCAGTTTCTCGGTTTTTATAAATCTCTGAGGAAGAACTGTCAGTCCGGTTACGGCTATTTTTATGTTTTCAATTGTGTTTTTGTTTTTTAGTTTATAAAGTACGCCCATGCTTAAAATAGGATAATCGGTATCGGTAAGAGAAAACTTTTTCCATCCGCCGGTTAAATCTTTGCTGTCCAGCGGAATTCTGATTTCAGTAACGATATCTTTTCCCAATATGGTTTTCGGAAGTTTGGAAAAAAATTCCTTTGCCGGATAATTTTTTCCTTTTGCCGTGATTATTTTACCGTCCAGCAAAAGCAGAACTCCCGCGAGCGCCGACCATGGTCGTAAGCCAACTATATTGCCGCCTGCCGTAATCATATTTCTGTTAGGCGTTGATGCTATTGTAATAGCACATTTCCGGATTAAACCGTTCCAATATTTTGCGGCTTGCGGCCAAACTGATAATTGTCCGATTGTTGTCATTGCTCCGACCGAAATGTTGTTTTTGTCTGATTTAATGTAATCCAGATTCAGTCCGTCCAGTTCTATGTATGAAGCGTTCTCGGTTGGATTTATTAGAATGGTAGTGCCGCCGGCAAGCAATAAAATCTTTTCCTTACTGTTATTAAGTATTTTTAACGCTTCAGGTAGATTCTTAGGAAGATATACGGTATTATTGCTCATTAAAGTAATTTTATAATAATTTTTTTATTTTGTCAACATTATTTTATTCATTTTCAAAAATTATTATTCCTTCTTTCCAAAAAGCTGTTTTTATTTTTAATCCGTCCCTGAGGTCGTATCTTTTATAAATAAGGGAGGGAAACTTTGCAAAAAATACGGCATCTTCGTTATGAGAAAAAATTCGCAGTTTCATCATACAAGTATCAGAAAAAAAATAGGAAGATATAATTTCTGCATCAAACATATTTTCTTTTAGTTCTTCTCTTATCGGATAATCCTCTTTTATCACTTTTATCGCATCGGGTCTTATACAAAATTTTATATTTTGACCAATTTCAAGTTTTTTGATGTTACTATTGACAATTATTTTTATGCTTTTATATTCCAAAGTAATATTCTGTTTATTCTGCAAAATGATTTTTCCGTCAAAGATATTTTTTAGTCCGAGAAATTTTGCTGCTGTTTCATTCTTTGGTTTTGTAAAAATTTGCTCTGCTGTACCCTGCTGAATAATTTCGCCGTCAATAATTATACCCATTTTATCGGCAACCGCATAACCCTCGTCAAGATTGTGAGTAATGTGTATTGTCGGAGTTCCTAATTTTTTTAATATGTTTTTTAACTCAAACCATAATTCATTTTTCAATCCTTCGTGAATTGCCGAGAAGGGCTCATCAAGTAACAAAACTTTCGGTTTTACAACTAACGCTCTTGCAAGTGCTACACGCTGTGCTTCGCCACCAGAAAGATTTTTTATTTCACGATTAAGGAGCGACTCTATATCCAACAATTTTGCAATTTTCAGGACCTCATTTTTTGTTTCGTCTGATTTTTTCTTAATTTTCAATCCGAAAGCGATATTTTCGGAAACATTCATATTTGGAAACAGCAGATAATTTTGCGGCAAAAAACCGATGTTTCTTTCTTCAGACAGAAAATTTGTAATTTCTTTATCATCTGTGAATATCTTGCCGGATGTCATTTTGTTCAATCCGAGAATACATTTTAGCAAAGTAGTTTTTCCGGTTCCCGTCGGTCCCAAAAGAACAAAATACTCGGTTTCCCTGATTTCAAGATTTATATTTTTCAGATAAAAATTCCCAATTTTACAGTTGAGGTTTTCTATTTTCAGCATAAAGTTGTATCCCGTATAAAACTGCTATTCCTATAAAAAGCGAAACGAGTATTAAAATTATTGCATTGTAGATATCGCATGATGCGAAGGAAAGAAAAATTGCAACCGGCAATGTCTCCGTTTTCATTGTAGTAGCACCCGCGAGCGTAACCGTTGCGCCGAACTCTCCGACCGCTCGGGCCCAGACGAGAAGAAATGCAGATATTATTCCTTTTTTAGCGGTTGGTAATAGAATACGGAAAAATGTCTGATATTGTGAAGCACCCAGTGTTCTTGCAATAAGTTCATATTCGGGATTTATATAATCAAAAACGGATTTTATAAGTGAAACCGCCAGTCCTATAATTACAATAAACTGTGCAAGAATTATCGCAGGGACTTCAAATACAACTCTGAAAAGATGTGTTTCAAAAAAATTTCCGATAGGTGTAGTAAAGAAAATAAGAAGCATCGCGCCGAGAGCAATCGGTGAAATAACAATCGGAAGATACATGATTGAATTAACAAGATTCTTCAACGGGAAATTATATCTTGACAAAATATAGGCAATAGGAACCGCAAATATTAAGGCAATAGTTGATGAAACGGTTGCTGTTAGAAGTGTAAGTTTTATCGCGAAAAGTATTTCACCCGTCGCAAATTGTTTTTGGAAAGATGTAATTTTTAACTGCTGGAAAAGCCCGGAAATGAAAATTAAAAAAAATAAAACAAGCGATACCAGGAAAGACCAGAGAACAATCTTAAAGATTTTATTCTTCATTTTTTTAACACAGATTACACAGATTTTCAAAGGCGATTACACAGATAAATCTTTATCTGTCTTTTCCGTGTCCTATTTTTTTATAAACTTAAAGTATTTTTCCGGCAGTTTATAGTCACTGCCGATTTTTGAATAAGGTGCATATTTTCTTGCTTTTTTTATATCAGAAATATAATTATACTTTTTCCAAATTTCTTTACTGTTTTTGGATGTTATGACATAATTTATGAATTCTTCTGCAAGTTTCCTGTCTTTTACAAAAACGGGTATCGTTATCGGGATATAAGAGAGTTGCGGTATTTTTTTTGCATCAATTTTTATCCACGTAACATCTCTCGGATTCCAACTTTCAAAAACATCCCAGCCGATTATAGCGTCAACCTTTTTTAAGACACAGATTGTTGCGGTATCCTCGCAGCTTTTGGCAAACACAACGACATTCGGCAAAACTTTTTCAAGAAGATTGTTGTAATCAAGAAGTCCTATTCCGTACAGTCCTAAACATACCGTTTCCGGATTTCCTATTCCTACTCTTACATCTTTTTTTGCTAAATCCTCAAGTTTTTGAATATTTTTTGGATTTTCCTTCGGAACAATTATGGCCGGAACAAGATATGAAACGATTTTGTCGGTTCCTTCTATTAGAAGCCCGCGTTTAATTCCTATAGCAATATACTCTGGCGAGCCGCAAAGATAAACATCACCTCTTTTTGTCAACTCCATCTGTGAAAGAAGCGTTCCGGATCCTCCATAAATAACGTTAACTTTTACTCCTGTTTCTCTCTCATAATTCTTAATGATTTCGCGCATAGGTACTGCAACAGCCGCCCCGCAGAAGAAAAACAATTCTTCCGCCGCATAGACAAAATTAGCCAAAACTAACAAAATACCTATAGCAGCAAATACTTTTTTCATCTGATAACATCCTTAAAATCTAATTTGAAGTTCAGTCATAATCAAATCGTTTTTTACCGCCGTCGCTTCCGTTTTTCTTTCATAATTATTCCGTATTAAAACGTTTTTATCAAGAAAATAATTCAATCCAAAAGTCCATCTGTTATTGTTGTTCCCTGCAACTTTAAGAGATGAATCCCACATATCATATCTCGCAAGAAAAATCGTCTTCGGTAAAATTTCATAACCGCCAGTCAAATAATAGCCTTCTTTTTTAATTGAGCCGTCTTTACCGTGCAGATACTCTGCCTTGCATAAAATATTTTTATACCCATATTTTATTTCAAAACCCAATCTGTCTTTTGCGGTGGTATTTACACCTGTTGCACCGCTATACATTGACCCGCCGAAACTTAAATCTTTGAGGGGTGAAAGGGAAATTCTTCCGATAATTGCCTTGTTATCATTATCGTCCGAACAATTTGAACCGCTACCGTTGACGACACCGACGGATAAGTCCGATTTCAGTGACTTTACAGAAAGTGATTTTAATATTTCAATACCAATATCTCTCGTTGGACTAATAAAATTGTTCACCACATCAGATTTGTTTATTAACTCTAAATCCTCGTCGGCTGTTGTATTTTCAAGTGAAAATTTATATTTAAATTGTCCAAGACGAACTGCAAAATATGGAATTGATTTTATATCCATATAAGCGTCATAGAGTGATTTGTTGTTTTCCGTATCCTTGTTTGTTGTTTCCATAGTAAATTTGTAAGAAATCTCTTTTGCGATGTCACCCTTAAGACCAAACCTTGCCTGAGCAATTGAAAAACTGTCTTTTGCCCCGGCGGTTGTATCAACGGTGTATCTTACCTTGGCAAATCCCGTTGGCTTTATCGTCGGAAAAGTATCCTCAGAGAAAAGCGCCGCCATCCACAAACTAAAACTCACAAAAACCAAAAACCACTTTTTCATTTCTTCCTCCGCCTAAATATCTATATATTTTATTTCGTTTTTGAATTTTTTTATTATATACGGTATTCCGAGTTCTTTTCTTGTTTTTAACAGTATATCTTTACAATCCGCCGAAAACGCTATTGGATGGATTGGTTTCCCATTTCTGCGAGAGATAATTATTTTATTGCCGCTTTTTATCGCGACATTACTCATTGTAATCAGTGTCTTTTTACCCTGTGGCTGAGAAAGAAATACTACGACGAAATATTTGTCAGATAGCGAAAGCGCTGTAATACCGCATTTCAATGAAGTAATAATAGGTAAATTGCTTCTTTTGTTATAAACGATTCTTAAATCGTCTGTTTTGAAGTTAGAACGATATTTTTTTGTATCATTACCGTAAACAAATATTATTTTTGAATAATATTTTTTGCATACAAAGTTTAGGACGTTTATTGTTTTGGAAACGTCTGTGTCGGGGCATTTTTTTGCTCCCAGAACCATTAACGCCGGCATCCGCCGGTTTTTGGATAAATATTTGCTTTCATATTCCGAGATATCCATCAAGACCGCTTCAGTATTGTAGTCCTTTGTAATTATTATTTTGCCTACACCATCCCGCTGTATATCGTCTATTGTCTTCGGCAACCTGTCTCTGATATTCGTTATATTTATAATTTCAGCCATACCGGTTTAACCTGTAGTTACATTTTTATGTTCATTATAATGCAATTACAAAAAATTGTCAAGTAAAAAATAAAACAGAAAAGCACTTGACAAATTAAGGGGAAATATTATATTATAAGATCGTAGAGATTGTTGAATTTTACCGTCATAGATTTCGAAAAACATAAATGATAAAATTAAATGCAAATCGTTTTTACTCCGAAATATGTCGTATGTCCGTGCCGGGTTTTATCTTTGTCTTTCCGTTTTTTCTTTTTTATCTTTTCACCCTTCATCCTGCCATTTCGGTCGGTGACAGCGGAGAACTTATTACTGCTGCCTATACATTGGGGATTGCCCATCCGCCCGGATATCCGCTTTGGACAATTCTCGGCAAAATTTTTACCATAATAATTCCGTTCGGAAATATCGCTTACCGTATCAATTTGATGAGTGCGTTTTTTGGTGCCTGTACTTGTGCTATTTTTTATTTTATAATTAAAAAAATAGTTATAGTAGAGGAAAATAATGAAAAAAAATTATCCGCCGCCCACGCTTTATCGGCGTCGGCGATAGTACTTTGCCTTTCATCAACATTATGGTCGCAGTCAATAATTTCCGAGGTCTACACGCTCAACGCATTTTTTGTCGTTTTGATAATTTATTTATTACTTACTGAATCCGACTTACGGCTTGTGGTTTTTATCTACGGGCTTTCACTTGCCAATCATTACATTATGTTTCTTTTCGGCCCGGTTTTTGCGTTTTATTTGATATGGAAAAATCCGAAAGTTTTTAATTTGAAAACGATACTGTCTTTACTCATATTTTTTCTGCCCGGACTTTTTTTATATCTTTATCTTCCTGTTCGTTCGTCGGCAAATCCGCCGATTGACTGGGGCAATCCCGAAAATCTCAAAAATTTTATTGCTCATATCGGAAGGTTTCAATACAAAGGACTGGAGTTGGCGGCAAAAGTCGGATTTACAACTAAACTTATTTTTATAAGAAATTTTTTTAGTCAGTTAGTACAAAACTTCGGACTATTTGCCGTTCTCTCCGTATTCGGACTTATAAGTTTGATTAAAAAAGATATTAAATTTGCCCTGCTTACTGTTTTTATTTTTCTGGCGAACACGCTCGGGTTGATAATTTTACTCAATTTCAAATTCACGCCGCAGGATATTGACGCTTTTACTCCGTATTATATTCCCGCATGGATTATGGCGGCGCTCTGGGCTGGCTACAAAATTTGCGAATGGCGAAATGTAAGATTTTTTTTACACGGTGTTTTAATATTATTGGCGTTTCAAATTATTTGGAGTAAATTTAATTTCAGCGGTTTTTATTATACAGTTGCGCCAAATAGATATAATTTCATTGCCTACGATTATCCGGTTAATATATTAAAAACCGTCGAGAGAAACAGCGTTCTATATCTTCACGAGGAAGTTGATGAAACCATTTTTACGCTTTCTTATCTGACAAATGTTCTTAAAAAAAGGCCGGATGTTGAAATAATTGACTCATATAACAATATATTTTTATCAAAAAGGGGGCTGAAAGCCCATGACAGAAACTCAAAAATATATTATTCTGCCGTCAATACGGCGAAAATAAATAAATCGCTTTATTTGAACGGCTTGTTATGGACGGATTCGCCTCTGGCGGAAAAAAAGTCAAACAAAAACATCCGGGATTTTTATGTAATTCGCGAGTTGCCGAGAAAATACGGATACAGGGAACAGGAAGTTATTGCCAGATATTCTTATTTTTATGGAAAATTTTTAATTGATTCGGGCGATAAAAAAGACGGAGTTTTTGCATTAAAAAAATCGCTTAAAGTTGGTCCCGAACTTATCTGGCTTCACAATAATGTCGGCGATATTTTAAGACAGCAAAAAGATTTTAATGACGCTTTACATTCTTTATCTAATGCGATTTCACTTGATTCAACATATTCGCCGGCATATTATAATATGGGGCTTTTGTATCTGGAAAAAAAAGATGACAACAATGCAATTGAGTATTTTAAGAAAGCGTACCAATACGATAAAACTGATTCGGATTCACTGATACAACTGTCAAAAATTTATCAGAGAAAAGGTTATAAAAATTTTGTGAACGGTAAAATTGACGATGCAATTACAGAATATAAAAAGGCGATTGAGTACACACCGTCGTCCGCCGATATTTATTACAACATAGGCGTGATTTATGCGCAATCGCAAAATAACAAAGAAGCAAAAGAATATTTTCAGAAATACATTCAATTAAACCCGGGAGGTTCAAATGCTGCGACAGTTAAAGTGTGGCTTAAAAACCATTAGGTTTTTCCTTCTCACTTTCTTACTTTTTCACGTTCTCACTTTTTTTTACGGTCAGACGACAATTTCATATCCTCTTTATCTTTCTGCTGCGGGAAACCCGAATGATTACCGGCTTTTTGCCAACGGCGGAGGATGGGACGGTTTTTGGTATGTCGGTTACAACAGGGTCTGGATAGAAAAAATATTCATACCGGGGAATTTTTCAGATTACAAAAAAATTTTTATCGGAGCCAAACTCGGGCGGATGAAATCAAAGCAAGTTTATAATAACGGAAAACCCGCGCTTGACAAAGAAGCAATTCCGGGTGATATTTTTATGGCGGTGTCATCAACACCGTCGTGGAAAAAATCAAATTGGGGATTTCTGACAGCTACCGATGATATTCCTTTTGAAGGCGATAATGAACTTGCCATTGAGCAGGCCGGCGAATCCCGATGGTTTTGGACTGAAGTCCGGTCAGACGAAATAAATTTCGGCGGCGAAAATTATATTGCTCTTTGGTCAACATCCGCATATTTAACCGATTCTTCAAATAGTCCGATAATCGCTGCTGCCTGGGGCAATAAGGATACCAACAGTTTTATCAATGACGAAATAAAAGGCGCCCCGCCGCAGCATTACAGCACGACAACACTTAAATCGCCGATAACTGTTTTTGAACCGGCTATCGCAATAAAATTTGTCCCGGAATTATCACAAAATATAACAATCGGTTTAATGGGTATAACAGAGGGCGAAACGCTCGCCGAAAAAAAAGTAATTTATGCTTCCGTGCTTGCCAACGAAATCCAGAAGGTCTGGCTTGAAATTTCCCAAGACAAAAAAATTTGGAAAAAACACGGTTTAATTTTTTACACTGCTCCGTATGTATTTTCGCTAAATCCTAAAAAATTATCGGCAGATATCGGATATGAGAACAAAAAGCGCGACGCATCCGCACTTTTTATTCGGGTTTGTGCAACCGACATCTGGGAAAATACGGGGAAAAGTCCGTCCGTTAAAATTTTCATAAGCGGGATTGACAAACAGTAAAAAAATTGATAAAATTGCAAATTATGAACAAAAAAGCATTTATTGTTGACGATGACCCCAATATAGTTGAACTTTTTAAACATATTCTTGAAAAAGAAAATCTTGAGGTTTTTACCGCATTAGACGGCGAAGAAGCGCTTAAAAAAATTCCTGAAGCGCAACCGGACATCATTGTACTTGATCTTATGCTTCCTAAACAGGGCGGGTTTCAGGTGTTAAAATCGCTTCAGCAAAATGAAAACACAAAAAATATTCCGGTATTTGTTATTACCGGTAAATTTGCCGACGGCACGACTTATGATTTTGTAAAGTCACAACCGAATGTGAAGGGTTTTTATTCCAAACCGCTCGACCCCGCTGTTTTTGCGGTAGATATAAAAAAAATTTTAGGGGGATACGATGTTTAAAAATCGCTCGGAGCAAATTTTTTTGAAACGCTCGTCAGAACTCGCTCTGCAATTTGCTCCTGGAACGAATAAGTCGCAAATTGAGGTTCTACAAAAATTTCTCCTTCGCTGGGGAGGTAAATGATTATGTTTAATAAAAAATGGGTCCGTTCTGCCGGTGCCGTAATTTTAACCGTTATAGCGATGTACATTATGATTTATCTTGATGTATGGTTTCGTGCCAAACACTCATATATGGAAGCGGACAAAGCCGCCCGGAAAAATGACTGGAAAATGGCATATGTGTGGTATCAGACGTCGGTTGAGCAATTTTCTCCGCCTAACTCAAAATGGGTAAAAATGTCAAAAGAACAAATGCCTATTGCGCTTGAAAAATGGAAAGAGGATTTAAGAAAGAAAAAAATTCCGTTTGAAGATTATATGCTTGAATAGTCGCTCGGGAATTGTCTTGCAGAAACGCCTCGTCTCTGCAGGCGGGCTCTCACTCGTTCCGCTGAATGCGAATGCGGAACTCCGTGAGGTTCTGCTCAACAACTCCCTCGCTTATTATTAAAGGGGTGATAAAATGTTCAGAATGATGGCAAAGTCAAAAATACAGTTGGCAAAAATTACGGGCAAAAATCTGAATTATCTCGGTTCCATAAAAATTGACAGAAACCTTATGGACCTTGCCGATATCTATCCTTATGAAATCGTGCTGGTCGTTAACAAAACCACCGGCGCCAGATTTGAGACATATGTGCTTGTCGGTAAAAAAAACTCGGGATGCATTGAGTTGAACGGCGGCGCTGCCCGTCTCGGCGAAGTCGGCGACGAGCTTATAATTATTTCAAATGAGTTTGTTGAAGAAGAAAGAGCAAAAAAATACAAACCGAAGATTGTTTTTCTCGACGAAAAAAACAGACCCCTAAAAAAATAAAAATGAACCTTCTTATAAAAAACGGAACAATTATAACCGCTGACAAAATATTTAATGCGGATATTTTTATATCCGGTGAAAAAATTGCAAAAATCGGAAAAATCCAATTCCTGAAAAATTGCAAAATTATAGATGCAAGAAATAAATATATTTTCCCCGGTGTTATAGATGCCCATACCCATTTTGGTCTTAAAGCATATGGTTCAAGAACTTCGGATGATTTTTTAAGCGGAACTAAATCCGCTGCTGCCGGCGGAGTTACAACAGTTATTGATTATGCAATTCCTCTAAAAAACGAGACGATGTTTGAATCGCTGACCCGCCGCAAGATTGAAGCCAAAAAATCATATATTGATTATTCTTTCCATTCGCAAATCGTCAACTGGAACAATCAGAGTCAAAGCGATTTTAAAAAACTTGTAAAATACGGCATCACATCATTTAAGGTTTTTATGCCGAAAACGGAAGGTTGGGGCGTCGGCGATTACGAGTTGCTGAAAATTTTGGAAGCGTCAAAAAGATTTTCGGCACTTATAGAAGTTCATGCCGAAAGCAGCCCTCTTATAGACGGATTTATTAAAAGTTTTGTTGACTGTAAAAAAACGGTCGTTTCAAATTTTTATTACACAAGACCGAACATTGCGGAAGAAGAAGCAGTAAATCACGCGGTATTTCTTGCTGAAAAATCTAATGGAAATCTTTATGTTGTTCATACGACTACGGAAGGCGCTGTAAAAATTGCCGAGACCGCGAGAAAAAAAGGCGTTAAAGTTATTATTGAAACCTGTCCGCAGTATCTTGTCCTGAATAAAAATGTTTTCGAAAAAAAAGACGGTTATCTTTTTGCGACCTGTCCGCCGGTGAAATTACCGTCTGATAATAAAGCGTTGTGGGACGGTCTGAAAAACGATACCGTGAAAACGGTTGCAACCGACCACTGCGCATTTTCAAAAAAAGATAAGCAGAAAGCAAAAAATGATTTCAGGAATTTAAGGTTCGGTATGCCCGGGGTTGAAACATCGTTTCCGATTTTATTTTCGGAAGGCGTTGTGAAAAAAAGAATAACGCTGAAAAAACTTACGGAAGTGACATCTCAAAACCCCGCAAAAATTTTCAGGCTGTATCCTAAAAAGGGCTGCATAAAAATCGGAAGCGATGCCGATTTAACAATTTTTGACCCGAAGGTAAAGTGGCGGATTGATTACAAAAAACTTAATACAAACTGCGGCTGGAGTCCTTATCAGAATATGAAAATCACGGGCAAAACGGTTATGACGCTGCTTCGCGGAAAAATAATTTATGATAACGGCAAATTTACGTCGGTTAGCAGTTACGGAAAATTTTTAAAAAGATAGGAGGAGAAGAAGATGGCTGAAAAATCTGTTTATGACGGGCTTTTTTTGACGGATGCGCAATTAAAAAATGAATTTGCGAAATGCGAGTTCTGCGAGGAGAAACCCTGCAAGGAGAAGTGTCCCTGCGACTGTTCGGCGGCTGATTTTATTATGGCTGCAAGGGTTTTCGGCAATTCGGATATAAAAAGGTCTGCCGCCCAAATAATGAAAAACAATCCGTTCGGCGGCGTCTGCGGCATGGTCTGCCCCGACAGGTTTTGTGTTGCCGCCTGCGTTCATAAAAAATTTGATTCTGCGGTGAATATTCCTGCCGTCCAGGCGACAATTGTAAAAAAAGCCAGGGAGTTGGGCGGGCTCGCTGAATTTTCCAAGCCGAAACCGAACGGGAAAAAAGTTGCGATAATAGGTTCGGGACCTGCCGGTTTGGGCGCTGCGTCCGTTCTCGGTTCTCTCGGCTATAAAGTTGACATTTATGAAAAAGAAAATTTTGCAGGCGGAATGAGCAATCTGATTCCCGAATACCGGTTAGAAAAAAAGATGCTTAAAGAGGATCTAAAATTCCTGACAACACTCGGCGATATAAACATAAAATTAAATTCAGAGATAGAAAATCTGGAAACACTGTTAAAAAAAGGCTATGACGCAGTTCTTGCGGCAACAGGTCTTACCGAGCCGATAAAAGCGGGTATTGAAAATGAAGACCTTGCAATTGTCGGATTGGATTATCTGAAAAATCCGAAAAAATATAAACTTAAAGGCAAGGTTGCGGTTATCGGCGGCGGCGCGACTGCCGCAGACGCTGCGATGACAGCGAAATCCGCAGGCGGCGCGTCAAATGTTGAAATGCTCGCTCTGGAAACTGTCGGCGAAATGCCGCTGACGCCCAGAGAGATGAATGAACTTCTTGAAAACAATATTGAAATAACGGGAAGGACGCGGGTTACGGCAATTCTTAAAAAAGGCAAAGATATTTCAGGTCTTGAGACGGTAAAAGTTTCGCTTCCAAAAGGCGTAAAATTTAATCTCAAAGATATAAAAGAAGTGCCGGGCACAAATCAGGTCAGAAACGATGTATCAACGGTAATAATTGCAATCGGTGCTCGTTCTAAAAAGGAAAAATCAGATAACCCATCCGTATTTTATGCCGGCGATTCCGTACAGGGTCCGACTACCGTCGTGGAAGCGACTGCCGCAGGAAAAAATACGGCAGTGGAAATTGATGCATACATCAATGGGTTGAAAAAACCTGTTTTCAAAAATAAAGTGAAAAGCGATGTTGTGCTGAAGGGGTACACGCAAATTCCTGTGTCTCTTGAAACCGACTTTTTCGGCAGAAAAATTTCAACGCCGTTTTTGCTTTCCGCAGCACCTCCTTCCGATGGTTACGACCAGATGAAAAAAGCGTACGAAGCGGGTTGGTCGGGCGGCATAATGAAGACCTCGTTTGACAACGTGCCTATTCACATCCCCGGCGAATATATGCATGCTTTCAATGATTTGACTTACGGGAACTGCGACAATGTTTCGGGTCATCATCTTGACAGGGTGGTAAAGGAAATTCAAAAACTGGTTAAAGAATATCCCGACCGTCTGACGATGGCTTCAACCGGCGGGCCTGTTACCGGCAATGATGAAAATGATAAAAAGGGCTGGCAGTCAAATACAAAAAAACTTGAGGCGTCCGGCGTTATGGGAATAGAATATTCGCTTTCCTGCCCGCAGGGCGGTGACGGAACTGAGGGCGACATTGTTTCGCAGAATGCCGCGCTGACTGCAAAAATAATTGACTGGGTGATGGAGGTCGGCGACCCGGAAATCCCGAAACTTTTCAAACTTACGGCTGCGGTTACGTCCATAGTCCCGATTGCGAATGCTATCAAAAAAGTTTTTGCTAAATATCCGAACAAAAAAGCCGGAATAACTCTGGCGAATACTTTTCCGACGATGTGTTTCAGACCGGGCAATAAAAAGGAATGGGAAGAAGGCATTGTCGTCGGTATGAGCGGCGACGGGGTAACTCCGATAAGTTATCTCACGCTTGCAAGCGTATCTTCTTTGGGTGTTGCGGTTTCCGGCAACGGCGGTCCTATGGATTACAAATCGGCGATGAATTTTCTTGCGCTCGGAGTAAAAACGGTCCAGTTCTGCACCATTGTAACCAAACACGGTTACGGAGTTTTTGATGAACTTGTCAACGGCACCAGTTACCTGATGAAAGAGCGCGGAATAAAATCAATGAAAGAATTGATTGGTATTGCGCTGCCGAAACCGATTACCGGTTTTATGGATTTGACGCCCGTGAAAAAAATCTCATCCTGCGATACGGATGTGTGTCTTATCTGCGGTAATTGTTCAAGATGTCCGTATCAGTCAATCTCGCTTGATAAAGACAAACATCCTGTGACAGATGCGGAAAAATGTATCGGATGCAGCATCTGTGTCCAGAAATGTTTCTCGGGTGCTTTGTCAATGCGCGACAGAACTCCCGAAGAAAAATCCGCCCTGAAAGAGGATTAGTAGCGGCGGATGTAAATCCACGAATTGTAGCGGTCTTGATTTTTTTGTCAAAAATCGTAAAATAAAATTATATGGAAAAGAAAAATTCAATAATCAGTATTCCAGAAGACCGTATTGGAAGTAAAATCTTATTAATCAGAGACAAAAAAGTAATGCTTGACAGAGATTTAGCAGAGTTGTATGGAGTTGAGGTAAAATACTTAAAAAGACAGGTGCGAAGGAATATAGAACGCTTCCCTATTGATTTTATGTTTGAACTATCAGAAAAAGAATTTGCAAATTGGAGGTGCCAATTTGTCACCTCCAAATCTGATAAAAAAGGTTTAAGATATAAACCTTTTGTTTTTACAGAACACGGTATTCTTATGCTTTCAAGTGTATTAAACAGTAATAAAGCAATACAAGTGAACATTCAAATTATGAGAACATTTGTAAAATTAAGGGAATTTTTAGTGACCCACAAAGAATTACAGAAAAAAATTGAGGAACACGACGCACAGATAAAATATATTTTTAGAATGCTACAAAATTTATTAAATCCTCCTGAACCACTACAAATACCGCGTAAGCAGATAAAAGGATTTTTGGGATAAAGAAAATCGGATATCACAAATTGCAATACGGATATATATCTCATTTGCGGTAATTGTTCAAGGTGTCCGTATCAGTCAATCTCGCTTGATAAAGACAAACATCCTGTGACAGATGCGGAAAAATGTATATGCTGCAGCATTTGCGTCCAAAAATGTTTCTCGGGTGCTTTGTCAATGCGCGACAGAACTTTCGCAGAAAAATCCGCCCTGAAAGAGGATTAACGGTCGCTCGCAAGCAAATTTGTCGGAAACGCTCATCCGACCGCCCTGTCGGATTTCGCTCTATTCGTCGCTCCTGAAAGCGAAGTCGCTCCTCAAGGTTCCTTACAAATTTCTTGCTTCGCTTAGGAATTTAAAGAGGAACGGAAAAGCCGC
Source organism: Elusimicrobiota bacterium (assembly GCA_041658185.1). Taxonomy (GTDB): domain Bacteria; phylum Elusimicrobiota; class UBA8919; order UBA8919; family UBA8919; genus UBA8919. The sequence continues at coordinate 55,355 of JBBAAR010000001.1, read as the reverse complement.
AGCAATAAAATTTAGATTTTTGCGAAAATCATTAGTTTTGGATTGTGCCTGATTACTCCATAATTGAACAGAAGTCAACACTTTAATAATATGAAAAAAAGAATTTTAATAATTTCAATAGTTTTGTTTTTGTTAAATACTCAAATTATTGCAATGATAAGAATTTTTACGTTACTAGAAAAAATAGAACGTTCTAATCTAATTGTTTTAGTAGAATATGCAAATAGTTACGATACTTTTGAAACAGGTCATAAAGCCAAAGGTGGTGCAAGAAAATATAGTAGATATGTCAATTATAAAGTAAAAGAGGTGTTAAAAGGAATCTATAATAAAAAGATATTGCAGATAGATTATAAAATAACAAATGATACTTATGAGCCATTTACTTGTCAAGCAGCTGTTTATCCGCAAGCAGGTGAAGCCGCAATACTTTTCCTTGAACCTGGTATGATAATTTTTCATGGACTTCAAGGGAAAATTGATTTACGAAAACATAATGAAAAAAGTTTCATTGAAGGGTTAAAAGAGATAATAAAAATAGAAACTATAAATGATGATAAATTGAAAGCCAATAAATTAGTTGCAGCATATTATTCAAAGAATAAAGAATTGAAGTTAATGGCAAGGGATGTTATTGTGGATTCATGGAGGCTTAAAGAAAAAGAATATGGTCCAGTATTAGTAGACGTTTTAGGAATTACTGAGAATAATCCAAATATTAGAGCTTTAAGATACAGGGCTGCAAAAAGATTGGCAAATACAAAAGCGGAAAACGCATCTGAAATACTTACAGAATATCTTAATGATAAAGACCCAATGGTAAGAAAAAGTTGTACTGAAGCACTAATAGAATTAGAGAAAAAGAAGAACAGTCTAAAATAATATAATTGGGACGGCTCTGATTTCTCCAAGAAGATAAAAGGGAAAATAGAAAATAGGGACGCTTCACATAATCTTCACATAACCCTTGTAAGTGTCGGGGAGAATAGATGAGAAAAGAAAATGAAAAAGCAAATGAAAAAAAAGAAGTTCTTTTAGCGAAGTCGCTCAAACTTGCAAATCTTATAAGTTACCAAAAAAACTCCGTCGTAAGCCGCACTCTCATCAATAAAAAGACAGGGACTGTAACGCTTTTCGCATTTGATAAAGGGCAGGGTTTAAGCGAACATACCGCTCCGTTTGATGCGATGGTTTATATTCTTGACGGTAAAGTGAAAATTACAATTTCCGGCAAACCTCTATCGGCAAAAAAAGGCGAAACGGTGATTATGCCTGCGAACAAACCGCATTCACTCAAAGCGGAAATAAAATTCAAAATGCTTCTTGTAATGATAAAAGATTAGGAAAAAAAGGGACAGGTACAATTTTTCACTATGGAGGTTTTATGCTTACTTTGTTGTGTAACGGGACGGTGATTACGCCGTCGGAAGTTATTGAAAACGGCGGTGTTTTGTTTGAAGACGGGTTCATAAAGGATATAGGCAAGACGGACGAGGTAAGGTCAAGAGTTTTCAAGACATCGGGTGATAAAATTCAGCTGAAAATTATTGACGCAAAAAAAAGAATAATTCTTCCCGGATTTATCAACACGCACCACCATTTGTATTCCACTTTCGCCCGCGGGATGTATATCCCGGGGACCCCTGCAAAAAACTTTGTTGAAGTCCTTGAAAAACTCTGGTGGAAACTTGACAGGGTTTTGACTGCGGAAGATATTTATTATTCCTCGTTAATCCCTTTGATTGAGTGCGTGAAAAACGGCACGACAACGTTCATTGACCATCACGAATCGCAGGAATTCCAGATCGGTTCGCTTGATGAGATTCAGAAAGCGGTTGAAAAAATCGGAATTCGCGCATGTTTATGTTTTGGGTCGTCAGACAGGTACAAAAAAGGAAAAGAAGGGCTTGAAGAAAACGAAAGATTTTTGTCAAAAATTAAAAATGAGAAACCCGAACTTATTTCCGGTATGGTCGGACTTCACGCTCCGTTTACCGTCAATAATGACACATTGGAAGCGCACGCCGCTTTGGCGAAAAAATACAATGTAGGCATGCACATCCATTGCGCCGAGGACTTGGCTGACGAAAAGGATTCCGTTGAAAAATACAAAATGCGTATCGTTGAGCGGCTGAAAAAATTCGGAGCCCTCGGTGAAAAGACGATACTCATTCACTGCATTCACATAGACGATAAAGAAATGGATATAATGAAGGAAACAAAAACTAATGTGGTGCACAATCCCGAAAGCAATATGAATAATGCGGTCGGCTGCGCAGACGTCCTTACTATGATGAAAAAAGGCATTACCGTTGGGCTTGGCACGGACGGGATGTCGTCAGATATGCTTTCGCAGATGAGGTGTGCTTACTTAATTCACCGTCACAATAAAAAAGACCCGACAGTCGCTTTCTGCGAAGCCCCAGAAATGCTTTTGCAGAACAATTCAAAAATCTCGGAGATAATTTTCGGAAAAAAGCTGGGAAAAATTGAAGTTGGCGCTCCCGCAGATTTGGTTGTTCTTGACTATACGCCGCCGACACCGTTGTCAAAAGACAATTTCTTGGGACACTTGATTTTCGGAATGGTTGACGCGACAATGGATACGGTTATCTGCAACGGTAAAACTCTTATGAAAGACAAAAAACTTGAAGGTATAAACGAAGAACAAATCTGCCGGCAATCCCGCGAACTATCGGCAAAGTTCTGGGAAAGAATCAAGAAATTATAAAAATGCTTAAATCAAAAGATGTCGTACTTCATTACGGCGAAAAGACCCTGTCAGATTTCATTCCGCAAAAAGCGATTGATAACGGGCAATTCCTGCCTTTAGTTCTTCCTAAGAAACTTCCCGTTATCAAAAATGTCGAGCAAAATCTCTCTGATGCGCTTGAAAAACCGGTCGGCAACCAGAAGCCCTTAAGTATTCTTATAAAAGAAAATTATCGCGGCGGAAATTTGTCAATAATAGTTGACGACCATGACAGACCGAACATCCACACGCGGCTTCTCCTTCCGGTTTTGGTTGAAAAACTCACGGTAAAATTCAAAATTCCCTCCGAAAAAATTAAAGTCGTAATCGCAACCGGCACCCATCGTCCGTCTACCGACGAAGAACTCAAAAAGATTTTAGGCGTTCAAATGTTCGGCAAGGTAAATTATGTAATTCACAAATGCAGGGAAAATAATGTTGAAGCAGGCAAAATTGACGGCTTAACGGTAAAAATCAACGAAACAGTTTTTAATTCCGATATTATAATTCCGCTGACCGATGTAGAGAACCATTATTTTGCCGGTATCGCAGGCGGTCCCAAGGCATTATGTCCGGGAATTTGCGATATGGAGACCATAACTTACGAGCACTTAAAAATGTTCGGCGAGTGCGGGTTTGCGCACAATGTTGATTTGGGAAGTATAGACGGCAATCCCGTTTTTGAGACGAAGAAAAAAATCGTAAAAGCGGTTATTGAAACGCTGAAAAAAAATAAACGGGAGGTCTATACAATAACATCAATCATTGATACCGACGGTGATTTGGTTTACTTAAACGGCGGCGAGACATTTGAAAGCCATCTTAAAGCGGCGGAAGTTCTTAAAAATGTCTGGACGGTAAATATAAAAGCGCGCGCGGATATTGTTATTTCCGGCGCAAGCCACTGGGGGGTAAATCTTTATCAGATGGGCAAGGCCACCCACTGTGCATATCACGCCGTTAAAAAAGGCGGAATCGTCCTTAATGTCGCTCCGTGCAATCAGGGTTGGGGCAATGAAGAATTCAAAAATCTTATGAAAGTAGGGATGGGCGAACTGAACGGATACCCGGATAAAAGTAAAGGAATAAAAAAAGCGCTGGTTCGCGTGATAAATGCCGTGAAAAAAGATTTTAAAATAGGCAAGCAAAAGCCGGTTGACCTTTTTCAGATATTGCATTTTGTCGGATGGGGAAATTTACACATAATTCAAGACGGTATAATTGAAGAAGATCACGAATTTTTGCCTTTTGTTTTTTGGGGTGATAAATCCGAACCTGTAGAAAAACGGTTAAAATTGTGGCTTGAAAAATATCTCGGCAATAAAACGATTTCAGTGGTTGATAATCCCAATTTTCTGATAAAACCCTTATGAGAATTATTGAAGGAAAAGCAAACATTATTTCAGGATTTTTAGCATATTTACAGGACGAATCAAAACTTTCATTCGGGGATGTGGAATATCTGGCTTTCCCTGAAAATGAAAGTGATGTCTGCGAATTCCTGAAATTCTGCCGTAATAAAAACATAACCGTTACAATTTCCAACGGCAAAACGGGCGTCGTCGGCGGCGCGGTGCCTGTTGCCGGAGCTTTGATGTCGCTTGAAAAATTTAATAAAATTTTCGGCGTAAAAAAAACCGGCAGCGAATACCGTGTCCGTCTTGAAAGCGGGGTATCGCTTGACGAATTTTATAAATTTTTGGAAAACGAAAATTTCCCCGGCGAAAAATATTTTTATCCCGTTGATGTTACCGAATCAACCGCAAAAATCGGCGGCACCGTTTCTACAAATGCTTCCGGGGAAAGAAGTTTCAAATATGGCCCGACCAGAAACTGGGTCCGGTCTTTGCGGGTTGTTTTGTCCGACGGCAATGTTTTATCAATTGAAAGAGGAAAGATTTTTGCAAATGGTTATGATTTGGAAATAAAATTACCGGACGGAAGTATCAAAAAAATAAAAATTCCTCAATATAAAATGCCTTCCGTTAAGAATGCAGCGGGTTATTATGCGAAAAAAAATATGGACTTAATAGATTTATTTATCGGCAGCGAGGGAACGCTCGGAGTGATAACCGAAGTAGAACTTGCATTAACAAAAAAACCGGAAAATATAATGACATTGCTTGCTTTTTTCCCGCAAGAACAAAATGCAATGAATTTCTTTTTTGAATGTAAGCAAATGCTTACATCGGCAGTCGTTTTTGAATATTTTGACAAAGGTGCGTTTGAACTTCTAAGACCCAAAATTGCAGATTTACCTTCGGATAAAAATGCCGCAATTTTTTTTGAAATTGAATATACCGATGATAATTTGGGAAATACTATGTCGGCGATAGAAGAACTTCTAAAAAAAAATAATTCTTCAATGGATAATACCTGGGGCGGTTTTGAAAAAAAAGACATTGAAAAAATAAGACAAATCAGGCATGCTATTCCCGAGACCATAAACGAAACTCTTGCAAGAACAAAACAAAAATATCCGGCAATTCACAAAATTTCCGCAGACATTGCAGTGCCGGCTGAATTTTTTTTGGAAATGATTTCGTATTATAAATCAAAACTTGAACCGATGAAGTTGCAGAACACTATATTCGGTCATATCGGTGAAAATCACCTCCATATGAACATTCTTCCGAGGAATAATGAGGAGTTTCTTAAAGCCAAAGAACTTCATCTGGATTTTGCCAAAAAAGCTGTTTCACTCGGCGGCACTGTCTCTGCAGAGCACGGGATCGGAAAAATCAAACGTCAGTATTTAGAGATTATGTATGGAAAAGAAGGAATAAAACAGATGGTTGCCGTAAAAAAAGTGCTTGACCCGAAAGGCATTCTCAACAAGGGAAATATATTTAATGAGGAATATCTGAATGCGTAGAATATCCGCTCGCAAAATTGCTGAAACTGTGGAAACTCTTTTACTTGATGTGAATTTTTCAATTCCCCGTGATGTTTTGAGAAAAATAAAAATTGCACGCAACAAGGCAAAAAATCCGCGGGCGAAAATGATTTTTGAGCAAATCCTCAAAAACGAAAATATTGCCCGCCGGGAAAAAATTCCGCTCTGTCAGGATACCGGCACGGCGGTTGTTTTTTTGAAGGTCGGTCAGGATATTCAAATTGTCGGCGGTAATTTAACCGATGTAATAAACGAAGGCGTAAGGCGGGCGTATAAAAAAGGATATTTGAGGAACTCAATTGTTGCTGACCCGCTTGAAAGAAAAAATACCGGCGACAATACGCCTGCCGTAATACATACTGAAGTTGTTCCGGGAAGCAAATTAAAAATTTCTGTTCTCGCCAAAGGCGGCGGCGCAGAAAATATGTCGGCATTGAAAATGTTTGCTCCCTCGGCGACAGTTAAGGATATAAAAATTTTTATAGTTGAGACGGTTAAAAACGCCGGCGCTAACGCCTGTCCACCGGTTGTCGTCGGCGTCGGGCTTGGAGGAACTTTTGATACCGTCGGACTTCTTGCCAAAAAATCGCTTTTAAGAGAATTAGATTCTAAAAACCCTAAAAAAATTTATCAAAAATTAGAAAAAGAAATTCTTGCCGATATAAATAAGACGGGTTTGGGCCCGATGGCGCTCGGCGGCAGAACAACATCTCTTGCAGTTTTGATTGAAACCGCACCAACGCATATTACATCGCTTCCGGTTGCGGTAAATATACAATGCCATGCATTAAGAAAAAAAAGTGTTGTGTTGTGAATCTAAATTTCCTATAATTATAGAGGCGAGGCAAAGTCAAACCCGAATTATATCGCCGTTTGATATAATTCAACAAAAGCGATGAAATTGTTGAAGCGCTTAATTATATCGCTTTTGATATAATGGATTTTTGAGATGGAAAAACAAAACTGGACAGTTATCATAGGTAATATATTTTTCAAATACAGGAGTTATTTTTTTGTTCCGATTTTGCTGATACTAATAATTTTTACAAGTCCGCAAATATCGCTTGACTCAAAAATTACAGATGCTTTTTTTGATGTTTTCGGTTTTATCCTCGCATTGCTCGGTTTTTTTGTAAGGGTTGTTGTTATCGGCTACAAGAGACCGGGAACAAGCGGACGCGGTACGAACATTGATGTAAAAGAGGTCGTTACCGATGGGATGTATCAGGTCTGCAGAAATCCGCTTTATCTCGCAAATTTTTTAATGTGGTTTGGATTAGCGGTAATGTGGTGGGAAATATATTTTTTCGCAGTTATCGTCGGTTTCTTTGCCGTTGAGTATTTTTTCATAATAAAAGCGGAGGAATCATATCTGTCGGATAAGTTCGGCTCGGCATACAATGACTACAAAAAATCTGTTCCTGCGTTTTTTCCGAGAATAAAAAACTTCAGAAAACCGGAAAGACCTTTTAATTGGGACAAAGTTCTTAAAAATGAAACGAATTTGCTGCTTTTGGTTTTGGCTTTTCCGCCGCTATTTTATATCTACGAAAATAATTTATGGCACAAAATAGAACCTTGGATTTTAGTGACTTTGATTGAACTTATTTTTTTAGCCGGATGGGCTATTATACGTTTTAAGTCGCATAGGGAGGGATTATGATTCTGCCTAAAAAGTGGACGAAACTGAGTATGGTTTGGGTGTTTTTCGTTTTATGCGCGACAGTCGGATATGTGGTAATGAATTCTTTCGCGTCGGGCACTAAGGCGGACGCCGGAAAGGCGGTATCCACGACGACCGTCAAAAACCAAAGTGCGGAATCCCAGGCGATAGCGGACCATATAGAAAAGATGCGGCAGGAACATGTACCGTTGAGCATTATGCAACGGTTAATCTCGATTTTCGGTCTATTTGCGCTTTTGGGAATATGCTATCTGATGTCAAACAACCGCTCAAAAATAAACTGGCGGTTGGTTGTTTGGGGAATAGGTCTTCAATTCATATTCGGAATATTGGTTCTGAAAACCGGCCCAGGGCTTTGGCTGTTTGAGAAATTGAACAGCGGCGCAATGGCGTTGTTGGGCTTTTCCCAGCAGGGTACGAATTTTCTTTTCAGTTCGTTTATTTCCGGTAAAATAGACAGTAGCATGGTAAATTTTACCTTTAATGTACTGCCCACCATAATTTTCTTTTCGTCGCTTATGACGGTCGGCTATTATCTCGGAGCGATGCAGTGGGTCGTCAATATATTCGCGATAGCTATGCAAAAAACTATGAAGTGTTCCGGTGCGGAAACGCTTTCAACCGCCGCGAACATATTCGTAGGCCAGACCGAGGCCCCGCTGGTCGTCAAACCGTATGTAAAGGATATGACCAACTCGGAACTTCTTGCCGTGATGGTAGGCGGATTTGCCAATACTGCGGGCGGAGTTTTGGCGGCTTACGTAGGAATGCTCTGTCAGTATTTTCCGGACATCGCCGGACATCTGATTGCCCAGTCGGTTATGTCTGCGCCCGCGGCTTTAGCCTGTGCGAAAATAGTTATGCCTGAAACGGAGAAACCGCTTACCGGCGGCTCTCATATAAAAATGGTCCACGAAAAAATAGATGCCAATGTCATAGACGCAGCTGCCCGCGGCGCTTCTGAAGGTCTCGCGCTAGCCATGAACGTCGCCTGCATGCTTCTGGCTTTTATAGCATTGATAGCTTTGCTGAATGCAATTCTTGTCGGAACGTGCCGGCTGGTTAATGCACCTGTTATACTTACCATTGAAACCGTTTTGGGTGTTATTGGAACGCCTTTTGCGTGGTTGATGGGAGTACCGGTCCAGGACGCATGGCAGGTAGGAAAGTTAATTGGAGTCAAGACGGGTGTGAACGAATTCGTGGCGTATCTTCAGTTGGCGGACCTGCTAAAACAGGGTACGCATATGTCTTACCGTTCAATCGTGATTGCAACTTACGCGCTTGCCGGTTTTTCAAATTTTTCATCCATAGCAATACAAATAGGAGGAATTTCTGCGATTGCTCCGAACAAGAGACACGATCTGGCAAAATTAGGATTGAAAGCGATGATAGTCGGTTCCATTGCTACGTTCATGACGGCAACAATTGCAGGGATTTTGATAAAATAATTTAACAAAAAAAGAAAATCAAAAAATTGGTAGTCAACTACTTTCGTAGTTGCGTAGTTGTGACCGAAGGAAATCCCTTTAGGGACGAAAGTAGCGACCGCAGGGAGTCCCTTTAGGGATTGAATAGGTTTGTCGTCTCCGACGATACCGACGATATATGCAAAACTATAAAATAACAAATCTGAAAAATTTATCAGTTCAGGAAAGGCGCGATTTTTTGCGTTCTGCGGATAGTTCACAAATTAAAAAAATATTCAAAAAAGTCCCGCCTGACGAAATTGCACAGATAATAGGTGATTTGCCTTCCGACGAGATGGTAGATGTTCTTGAAGTTTTTCCGAAATCGGGACAGGCGGAAATTCTTGAAAACATAGAAACGGAAAAAGCCAGAAAGGTTTCCCAACTTCTTCTTTACGGCAAGGATACCGCCGGCGGAATGATGGCGATTGAATTTTCCGCTTTCAATCAAAATGTTGCGATTGAATTTGTCATAGACAAAATCAGAAAGGATTCGCCCGATACAAACCGCGCATTTTATATTTATGTAGTGGATGACCAGAATCATTTATTAGGTGTTATTTCACTCCGGGATTTAATAACAAAACCGCCTCAGACCGTTATCAGAGATATTTTGAAAAAATCGGTTATTTCCGTCCCTCATATATTGGACAGGGAAGCAACGGCAAATTTTTTTCAGAAATATAATTTTCTTGCTATACCTGTTGTAGATGAAAAAAATTGTATTTTAGGCATTATAACCGCCGACGATGTTTCAAGAGCCGTAAGACAAGAGGCGACAGAGGATTTGATTAGAATTACCGGTATTTCCTCCGACGACCTTTCAATTGATGCGCCGTTATCTCTGTCGCTAAAAAAGCGTTTACCTTGGCTTGTATTTAATATGCTTTTAGATGTAATCGCCGTAAGCGTCATAGCGATTTATCAGGGAACAATTCAGGCGGTTGTTGCGATTGCAGTTTTGATGCCTGTTATTTCCGATATGAGCGGCAACACCGGTTTTCAGGGGCTAACGCTTATTGTCCGCGGTTTTGCACTCGGAAAAATTTCAACAAAAGATTTCTGGAAGATTTTTAAAAGGCAGTCGCTTCTCGGACTTATTACCGGAATCGTTTTAGGACTTGAGGTTGCCCTGCTTGCATATCTGTGGAAATGGAATCCGTATTTCGGGCTTGTCGCCGGTGCGGCGATGTTCTGCAGCATTTACATAGCGGGTTTCGTCGGAATAATGATTCCTTTATTTTTGAAGTTTATAAAAGTTGACCCTGCTGTCGCCACAGGCCCCGTACTTACTACAATTACCGACTTAACAGGGTTTTTCATTACATTATCGCTCGCTACAAAAGCAATTGATTTGATAAAATGACTTGCATATCGGAGGTCGTAAAATGAACTGGTTGGTTTATCTCAACCCGCTTGCAGTTTTGTTTATAGTGATAATTGCCGGAGTTATCGTCAGAAAAATTTTATTTTTGTATTTGAAAAAAATCACAAAAAAAACGGAGACAAATGTAGGCGACATCGTAATAGAATCGCTAAAAAATCCGTTTATGCTGTGGTGCGTAATAATTGGAATTTCAGCCGCGATTAAAACGACGTCAGTCCCGGACAAAACCATTATACTTGCCGATAAAATTCTGGTTTCGCTGTGGATAATTTCATTTACGCTGGCTGCCGCCAAAATTATCGGCGGAGTGATAAATGTTTATGTCACGGGCAAAGAAGGCGCACCCCGGATGTCGTCTTTAACCCAGAACGTTGCAAGGTGGACGGTAATTGTCGTCGGTTTTCTCATCCTGCTTGAAAAACTCGGCATTTCAATCGCGCCCATCATCACTGCGTTGGGCGTCGGCGGACTTGCAGTCGCACTCGCTTTGCAGGACACACTTTCAAATCTTTTTGCCGGATTTCATATTACGCTTTCAAAACAGCTCAGGGTGGGCGATTACATTAAACTGGAAGGCGGGCAGGAAGGTTATGTTTTTGACATCGGCTGGCGTAACACGGAAATAAAGGAACTTTCAAATTATGACAAAAAAAAATACGCACCAAACAGAAAAAAAACTTTCAGAGAATAGAATTCAAGGTCGTCCTTGGAAACAATGGATTGCAATCGGGATAATAGTTTTGGCAACAACGGGTGTCTATTATAACTCACTAAATGCTCCGTTTACATTTGACGATATATCAAAAATTGTAGAAAACACCGATATACAAAAACTGAGTAATCTCAAAACAAAACTTGTCTATCCATATGGTAAAATTAGATTTTTTAATAGGAACGATCCCTCCCGTCCGATAGTATATTTAACCTTCACATTAAATTACTATTTCGGCAAATTAAATACTTTTGGTTATCATCTATTTAATCTTGTTATACATATATTTAATGCAATTCTGCTGTTCTTTCTGACCAAAAAAATCGTTTTTTATCTCTATAAAAAAGATTTCGTTGTTTTTTCTTTTTTTGTGGCACTGTTTTTTGCCGTTCATCCTATAAACACATCCGCAGTAACATACATTTTTAGCCGTTCTGATATTTTAGCCACATTTTTTTATATTTCGTCTTTAATGTTTTTCATAAAAACATTTGAAAAGAACAAGAAACTATATGTTTTTTCGTTAATGTGTTTTATATTCGCTCTTTTATCAAAACAAATTGCAGTAACTTTACCGGCAGTAGTGCTGATTTTTGATTATATTTTCCTGAGTGACTTCAGCATAAAAAAAACCATTGAAAAAAAGTATTATCATATACCGTTTTGGATACTGCTGATTATTTATGTATTATTCCGATATTTTTATCTTGGCGGTATAGGAGATGTAGAGGCAAAGGCAGGAGGTACATGGAATAGATATTCATATTTAATTATTCAACCATATATAATTTTAAAGTATTTAAGACTGTTACTCGTCCCTAATAGACTTTGTTCGGACCATCTAATCAACCCTGTGAGGATTTTAGAATTAAAAACAATAATATCCTTTGTATCTCTTGCGGGAATATTTTGGTTAATTTATAGAATTTATAGAAAGAAAACAAATAATTCAAAGATATTATTATTTTGTGTATTATGGTTTTTTATAATTTTATCTCCGACATCCAGTTTTTTCCCTACCACCAGTGTATTAGTTGAGAATCGTCTGTATCTTTCAGGTTTTGGATTTTACTTCCTTCTCGTTTTTCTTTATTTTTCAATTTTCAAATCTTTTAATCTTTCCAATTTTTCAATCTTTTTAATGTGCGTTCATATTTTTCTGCTTAGTTATGGGACAATAAAAAGAAATCAACTTTATCAACAGCCAATTCTAATATGGCAGGATGTTATTTCAAAATATCCTAATAATTCAAATGCACACAACAATTTTGGGGTTTTATCGAAAAATTCAAATAAACTTAAAGAAGCGGAGAAAGAATACAGGGAGGCGATAAGGATAAATCCGAATAATGTAGAAGCACACAGCAATCTCGGCCTTTTATTGTATGATTTAAAAAGATTTGAAGAAGCGGAGAAAGAATACAGGGAGGCGATAAGGATAGACCCGAATAATGCAGGATCGCACTACAATCTCGGCCTTTTATTGTATAATTCAAAAAGATATGAAGAAGCGGAGAAAGAATACAGGACGGCGATAAGGATAAATCCGAATTATGCAGAAGCATACAACAATCTCGGAATTTTATTGTATACTTCAAAAAGATATGAAGAAGCGGAGAAAGAATACAGGGAGGCGATAAGGATAAATCCGAATTATGTAGAAGTACACAGCAATCTCGGAATTTTATTGTATGTTTCAAAAAGATATGAAGAAGCGGAGAAAGAATACAGGGAGGCGATAAGGATAAATCCGAATTATGCAAATGCATACAAAAATTTAGGTATTTTATATGATGAACTGAAAGAATATAATAAGGCACTTCAAGAATATGAAACCGCTTTAAGATTGTCACCAGACAATAATCTTATTCAAGATAGAATCAAGTTGTTACAGCGATTGACAGAGGAGAGAAAAGTGCGGTAAATGAAAGTAAAAGGCAACGGTAAAAAATATCCGAAAAGATAAAAATTTTCCAAAGTGACAAAGAAAAGCCCTTGACAAATAGCAGTCAGTTTGATAAAATCAAAACTGTGATAAGTAAAACGAGTAAAATTGCTGTAACGGGAAAAGGCGGTGCCGGGAAATCAACCATATCTGCTTCACTATCCGTTTCTTTAAGTAAAAAAGGAAAGGATGTTTGGCTTATTGATTGCGACCCCGATGCCAATCTTGCGACAATTCTGGGCTATCCTTATCCCGATAAACTTCAGCCAATCGTGGAACTTAAAGAAATCATTCAGGAACGAACTCTTACAAAAAATAACGGTTCTGTCCCTTTTTTTAAAATGAACCCGGAGGTTTCCGATATTCCGGAAAAATTTTCCGTTGAACATAACGGAGTTCACCTGATGTTAATGGGAAAGATGAAACCCGCCAAAGGAGGCTGTTTCTGTCCCGAAAACGCATTCGTTAAATCATTGATTTCACATCTGTTATTGAAAGAAAACGAAGTTGTTATTATGGATATGGAGGCGGGCATTGAACATTTGTCCCGCGGCACCGCTGCATCAGTTGATGCGATGCTGATAATAACAGAGCCGTCATTTTCAAGTATTGAAACGACAAAAAGAATTCTGACGCTTGCAAAACAGTTGAACATAAAAAAAGTTTTAATAATCGCGAACAAAATCCGTAATGATAGAGACAGGGATTTTATTACAAATAAATTTTCCGAAATTATTGTTCTGTTTATTCCTTACAATACTGACTTAGAAAAAAATCGGGGTGTAATAGATAGTGATAATAAAATTTTAGATAAAGAAATGGAAAAAATTATTTCTAATTTGGAGGAAAATAAATGAATAATGAAAAAAGTGCTGATTCGTCGGTAAAAGAAACCCTGTGTGTTGCCTGTGATAAATGTATCCCCACTGTTTTTGATAGGTATGAAGCAATGGAACCGGAATGTGGGTTTGGACAACTTGGGGTATGTTGCAGGAATTGTGTGATGGGTCCCTGCAGAATTGACCCTTTTGGTGAAGGTGCTAAAGAAGGAATATGTGGGGCAAACGCCGACACGATTGCAGCAAGAAATCTTGTAAGGATGATTGCTGCCGGTGCGGCGGCGCATTCCGACCACGGCAGGGATGTTGCTCATACGCTTCTTGCAACTTCCGAAGGGAAAACGGAAGGGTATGTAATCAAAGGTAAGGAAAAACTTTTTGATCTGGCGAAGGAACTGAACATAAAAACAGAAAACAGAAAAATAGAAGAAATCGCCCATGATGTTGCAGAGAAATGTTTTGCCGAGTTCGGGCAGCAGTACGGCGAGTTACAGTTTACAAAACGGGCACCTAAAAAAAGGCAGGAAATATGGAGAAAAAATAAACTCACACCGAGGGGAATTGACAGGGAAGTTGTTGAAATTATGCACAGGACCACAATGGGAGTTGATAACGACTACCAAAATATAATCCAGCAGGGAATCCGTGCCTCACTTTCCGACGGCTGGGGCGGAAGTATGATTGCCACCGACCTGCAGGATATTTTATTCGGTTCCCCGACTCCGATTCGTTCCGTCTCAAATCTTGGTGTAATAAAAGAAGATGAAGTAAATATAATTGTTCACGGACACGAGCCGACACTTTCGGATGTGATAGTTACCGCTTCACAGGATAAAGAACTTTTGAAACTTGCAAAAAGTTACGGTGCAAAAGGAATAAACCTTGCGGGTATATGCTGTACTGCAAATGAAATTCTTATGAGAAGAGGAATACCGATTGCAGGCAATTTTTTACAGCAGGAACTTGCCATCATCACAGGTGCAGTTGAAGTGTTTATTACTGATGTCCAGTGTGTGATGCCGGCGTTGGGCAAAATTGCGGGTTGTTTTCATACAAAAGTAGTTTCAACCTCACCGAAAGCAAAATTTCCGGGCGTTGAACACATAGAATTTTCAGAGGAAGAAGCGCTTCCGATAGCAAAAAAAATTGTTCGGCTCGCAATTGAAAATTACAAAAATAGAAAAAAAGAACTTGTGAATATCCCGAAAGAAAAAATGGAACTTATAGCGGGTTTTACATCTGAATATGTTTTTAAGATGCTCGGCGGGAAATACAGGGCAACTTATCGGCCGCTCAATGATGCTATAATTTCCGGTCGGCTCCGCGGCGCGGTTGGTATTGTCGGCTGTAATAATCCCAAAATCAAACACGACTGGGCGCACATTGAACTTACAAAGGAACTGATAAAAAATGATGTTCTGGTTGTCACAACCGGGTGTTCCGCAATTGCTTCAGCGAAAGCAGGATTACTTCTTCCGGAGGCCGCAAAAAAATATGCGGGTAAAGGATTACAAGAAATATGTGAGGCGGTTGGTTGCCCGCCTGTTCTGCATATGGGTGCGTGTGTGGATATTTCAAGAATTTTGACAACACTTTGCAATGTTATAACAGAGGGAGGATTGGGTGAGGATATTTCCGACTTGCCCGTTGCCGCCGCGGCGCCCGAATGGATGTCTGAAAAGGCGGTGAGTATCGGATTTTATGCCGTCGCATCCGGAATTTATACAGTTTTAGGGCTTCCGCTTCCTGTTATGGGTGGGAAAAATCTGACAGAGTACTTAACAAACGATATTGAAAATACCGTCGGCGGGAAATTTGCATTTGAGCCCGACCCGATAAAAGCGGCAAAATTAATCATAGAGCATCTGAATAAAAAAAGAGAAT
Organism: Elusimicrobiota bacterium; assembly: GCA_041658185.1. Classification (GTDB taxonomy): domain Bacteria; phylum Elusimicrobiota; class UBA8919; order UBA8919; family UBA8919; genus UBA8919. The sequence goes on along the minus strand of JBBAAR010000001.1, from coordinate 39,787 downwards.
TATTAAAACTTAAACCGATGATGTACACAAAGTAATTTTTGGAGACAAACAATGAAGAAAGTTTATTGCGATGTTTCAAAATGTCTCGGCTGCAGGAGTTGCGAAATCGCTTGTGCCGTTGAACATTCAAAAAGTAAAACACTTTTTTTAGCAATAAAAGAAGAACCGCTTCCTATCAACAGACGAAAGGTTCAGGCGGTTGATGAGATAATAATTTCTAATGCCTGTCATCACTGTGAAGAAGCACCTTGTATTTCTGCCTGTATGTCGGCTGCGATGTACAAAGCAGAAGATGGCTCCACTCAACACGACGAAGAAAAATGCGTCGGTTGCTGGATGTGTATAATGGTCTGTCCGTTTGCTGCAATTTCTCGTCAAACAAAACTCGCTTTGAAATGTGATTTGTGCAAAGACAGGACTGAGGGGCCGGTATGTGTTATTTCCTGTCCGACAAAATCGCTGGTGATTAAAGAGGTGCAAAAATGAACTATGTGATAATTGGTGCAAGTGCCGCCGGTATCTCTGCGATAGAGTCAATAAGAGAAACGGATAAAAATGGTAAAATAACTATTGTGTCGGACGAGGATTATCCGATTTATTCAAGATGCCTTCTCTCTTATTATCTTGCAGGAACAATTTCTGAGGAAAAATTGAAATACAGGGATGATGATTTTTATAAGAAGAATAATGTCAATGCAATTCTCGGCAAAAAGGTTGAATTGGTCTTACCGGATAAGAAAGTTAAACTTTCAGACAGCACTATTGTTCCATTTGATAAACTTTTAATTGCAACCGGCTCGCGTTCAAAGACGGAAAAGATTCCCGGCGTTCAGTTAGAAGGCGTATTTGGATTAAGAAATATCGCTGATGCAAAAAAGATTGAAGAACGTCTCAATAAAACAAAAACAGCAGTTATGCTCGGCGGCGGCCTCATAGGGCTTCGCGCTGCTTATGCTTTGTATAAAAAAGGAGTAAAAGTAATTGTTGTCGTTAAATCAAAACAGGTTCTTTCCCAGATACTTGATGAAGAAGGCGCTTCTTTTGTTCAGAAGGAAATGGAAAAACAGGGAATTAAAATTCTTACCGGTTTATCTGCAACAGAGATAGTCGGCAATAAAGATGTTAACGGAGTTGTGCTTGAAAATGGCGTTAAGATTGACTGTGAAATTGTTGTTATCGGTAAAGGTGTTCAGGCAAACACAGAACTTGTAAAAGGCACTGATATAAAAACCGAATGGGGAATTATTGTTGATGATGAACTGAAGACGACCGTTTCTGATATTTATTCCGCAGGTGATGTTGCTAAGACATCCGATTTGATTACGGGTGAGAAAACAATAAATGCTCTGTGGCCCAATGCCGTTATTCAAGGAAAAATTGCAGGACTCAATATGGCGGGGAAAAATATAAAATATGATGGTTCTCTGGCTATGAATTCGGTTGAGTTTTTCGGACTTCCGACAATTTCATATGGTATTACAAAACCAAAAGGCGAGGGATATGAGTTTATCGTCAGAAAAAATTACAAAAAACTTGTGCTTAAAGATAACAAGATTGTCGGATTTGTGCTTGCGGGTGATGTTGATAATGCGGGCGTCTACGGATCACTGCTTAAGAAAAAGATTGACGTTTCATCTATAAAAACCGGATTATTAGAAAACAATTTCAATTTTGCCAAAATTTTACCGTTGATTAAAGAGCATAAAGACAAATTTTTTGAAAAAGAATATGATGAGGTTTTTGCGGAGCGGATAAATGCGGTCAAAAGATAGAAAGATTGATTATTCGTTAAAACTTTGTAGAGAAGTTCTCGGACTTCCCGCATTTCATTTCGGATATTTTGAGAGAGAAACGCGGAACGGACGCGGAACGGACGCGGAACAAAACACATTGACAATTGAGGACTTAAAAAATGCTCAATTAAAATATACTGAAAAACTGTTAGACTATATTCCGTCAAAGGTTATGACAATTCTTGATGTCGGTTGCGGAACGGGTATTTCAACCGAGATACTTATTTCAAAAGGGTATAATGTTGAATGCCTAAGCCCTGACCTTTACAACCGGCAGATAATCAACGAAAAATTTAAAGGTGCGGTAAAATTTCATCTTACAAAATTTGAAGAATTTTCTGCCGAAAAAAAATTTGATATTATACTTATGAGCGAAAGTTCACAATATATAAGTTTGAAAAAACTTTTTGAAAAATGTAAAGGGATATTAAATAAAGACGGCTATCTTCTGATATCAGATTATTTCAGAAAAGAAGCAACGGGGTATTATAGAAACTGCGCCGTTTTATCCCGATTTCTTGATGAAGCGGAAAAAAATGGTTTCAAGATTGTTAGAGACGAAGATATTACTGAAAATGTTCTGCCGACACTTTCAATCGGGGAGCATTATTACAGGAAGTTTATAATTCCTATTACGGAAGCACTTATTTCATTGGCATATGATGAAATCCCAAAGACCACAAAAGTTATAAAGTTTCTTTTTAGACGAAAAATTAAAAAAGTTGCAGAAGATATCCGTCAGAAAAATCCCGAAAAACTTAATCCCGAAAAATTCAGACAGAATTTAAGATATATGATTTATTTGTTTCAAAAGACACGCGAATAAACGCGTTAGATTAGCGCCAATTCGCGTGTTTCTTGGAGGGAGAAAAATGTCAAAAATTGTTGCTACCGCTGCGATAAGAGGCGCCCAAAAAATTGTTAAGGATGCTGAGGATTTTTTAGTAAAAGCAATTGCCGAAAAAGGTGAGGGACAAAAGGTTGAATTTCCGGATACTGCATATTTTTTCCCGATGGCTTATGCTTTGTTAGGACTTGAAGTCAAAACGCTCGGAGATATAAAACCAGTTTTACAAGAATCAAAATCACTTCTGCACAATGAACCGACGCAGAATTTTCACCTTCCTTATTTGGGGGATACGCTTGACAGCGGAGTCGCGACACTTTTTGCCGAGGAGATTATAGTCGGCCTGCGGTATCTTTATCAACAGGAGCCCCAGCCGGACTGCATTGGATTTTTCTCGGATACGATTTTAAGACAATTGGGAATTCAACTTGTTGACGGAAGGATGCCGGGTTTCGCTGCTATACTCGGTGCCGCACCCGACAATAAAACGGCGGTTGAAATTGTAAGAGAATTTCAGAAAAGGCAGATTCTTTCATTCGTTGGCTCGTCGACAAATGGACGCTCAATCATTGACCAATTAAAAGAAGAAAATGTTGAGATGGGCTGGGATAATTACATAGTCCCTTATGGCAGAGATACAATTACAGGAATTTATCCTCTCAACTGGGCAATTCGCGGGGCTTTAACTTTCGGAGGACTTAAAAAAGGAGAAGCATTAAAATGTTTGAAGTACTGTAAGGACAGGGTTTTTGCATTCGGAGTTACACTCGGCGAAATTGATGATGTTAAATATGCAACAGGCGCCGGTGCAATAAATATGGGATTTCCGATAATCGCCGATACTGATATTCCTGAGATAAGACCGACGGGAATTTGCACATATGAGCATCTGGTTTCCGAACTTGACCACAAAAAAATTGTTCCCGTTTGTATTGAAGTAAGAGGCGTGAAAGTAAAGGTTTCGGAGATTCCAATTCCTGTCGCGTATTCAGCGGCATTTGAGGGCGAAAGGGTTCGCAAAACCCAGACACATCTTGAGGCAGGAAGCAAGTACTCAACTGCATTTGAATATGTGACGACAAAAAATACCGATGAAATTACCGACGGTAAAATTGAGGTTATCGGACCGGAAATAGACGATGTAAAAGAGGGCGCTGCAATTCCTTTGGGTATCTATGTTGAAGTTGCCGGCAGAAAAATGCAGAAAGAGTTTGAGTCAATTGTTGAACGGCAGATTCACACATTTTTAAATGAGGCGCAGGGAATAATGCACACCGGCCAGCGTGATTTGATATGGCTGCGGATTTCCAAAGAAGCAAAGTCAAAGGGATTTAAGTTGAAACACATAGGCACAATTATTCACGCAAGAATTCATGAGGTCTTCGGAACGATTGTTGACAAAGTTCAGATAAAAATTTATACAAAAGAAGACGATGTAAAAAAACTTTTGCCTTCTGCTCGTGAGGCATATAAAATCCGTGATGAAAGAATAGGCGCTATGACCGACGAGTCGGTTGATACATTTTATTCCTGCACGCTCTGTCAATCGTTCGCGCCAAATCATCTGTGCATTGTGAAACCGGAACGACTCGGACTCTGCGGTGCTTACAACTGGCTTGACTGCAAGGCGTCTTTTGAAATAAATCCGACCGGTCCCAATCAGCCCGTGAAAAAAGGTACGGTTTTAGACGGAGTGCGCGGCGAGTGGCAGGGCATTAATGATTATGTAAAAATAAAATCAAACGGTCATTTAGAGCAGTTTCACGGATATTCAATTATGACATTTCCCGAAACAAGTTGCGGTTGTTTTGAGTGCATAGGCGCTATAGTTCCGGAAGCAAACGGTTTTATGGTTGTCAACCGCGAGTACTCCGGAATGACGCCGCTCGGTATGACATTTTCTACTCTTGCCGGTTCTGTCGGCGGCGGAAATCAAACACCCGGTTTTATGGGTTTCGGGCGTCTCTATATCACATCAAAAAAATTCATAAAAGCTGACGGCGGCTTAAAAAGAATTGTATGGATGCCGAAAGAATTGAAAGAAGCAATTTCCGAAAAAATAAAAAAGCGCGGCGAAGAAGAGGGTATTCCTGATTTCTTTGATAAAATTGGCGACGAAACGGTTGCGACGGATACCGAAAAACTTTTAGAATTTTTGCAGAAAGTTAATCATCCGGCACTCACAATGGAACCCTTGATGTAGATGTCGTTACGAGGTGCCGTCGCAGCGACCGGGAAGGGAGTCCCCGTGGGAGAAGTCCTGGTTGCGGGGCGATCTATGTAGTTGTGTTGTCATTCTGAACAGTATGTGAGGAATATCTAAAAAAAATAAGAATTATCGGAGGAATTTTATGGCGTTGTCAGGGCTGGATATTTACAAACATTTACCGAAAACAAATTGTAAAAAATGCGGATTTCCGACCTGTCTTGCATTTGCTATGTCTTTGGCTGGGAAAAAAACATCTTTGGACAAATGCCCGGATGTCAGTGATACGGCAAAACAATTATTGGAGTCCGCCTCGCTTCCGCCGATGGCGACCATCACAATAGGTGAAAGTGAAAAAAAGATAGAAGTCGGCGGTGAAACGGTGCTTTTCCGTCACGAAAAAACATTTTATCATCCGACAGCGATTGCCGTTTCAATTTCAGACAATGAACAAAATCTTTCCGCAAAAATTGAGAAAATAAAAAAACTGAATTTTGAAAGAGTTGGGATGATGGTCGGTATAAATCTTGTTGCTGTGAGAAACGATTCTAACAACCCCGAAAAATTTGCATCTGTTTCAAAAGAACTCTCTGAAAAAATAGAACTGCCTTTAATTTTAATTAGTGAAAACCTACAAGCAATTGAAGAATCGCTAAAAAATATCTCACAAAAAAAACCTTTATTATATAAACTTACCGAAGGAAACTTTGAGCAAATGCTTAATATCGCAAAAAAATATAATGTTCCTTTATGTGTGTATGGAAAAACTATTGAAGAAGTTGCGTTGCTTTCACAAAAGGTTTCCGCCGCAGGCATTAAGGATATTGTGCTTGACTGCGGCTCAAGAGATATTTCAAAATGTATCCAGGATTTCACCCAGATAAGACGGCTTGCCCTGAAAAAAAATTTCAGACCGCTCGGTTTTCCCGTTATCGCTTTCGCCGATAATGTAATTGATGCCGCAACATATATCCTTAAATATGCCAATATACTTGTTGTCCAAACGGACAAACCCGAAGAACTTCTTCCTTTAATTACTTTACGTCTGAACATTTACACCGACCCGCAAAAACCGATAATGATGGAACCGAAACTTTATGAAATCGGAAATCCCGACGATAAATCGCCTCTTTTGGTTACAACAAACTTTTCCCTGACATTTTTTACTGTCTCACCTGAAATTGAAAATTCAAAAATCCCGGCCTGGCTTTTGGTCTGTGATGCCGATGGAATGTCCGTTTTAACCGCTTGGGCTGCGGATAAATTCAATGCCGAAGTTATTGATACATGGATGAAAAAAACTGATGTTGCAAGCCGTGTCTCACACAAAAAAATAATAATTCCCGGCTATGTTTCGGTAATGAGCGGAAAACTGGAAGATTTAACCGGCTGGCAAATTCTCGTCGGTCCCAAAGAGGCATCTGGGCTTCCCAAATATCTTAAAACTGTTTGGAAGTAACACTTTCTCGTTTAGTCAGATGATTAAATAAGAAAAATAATGTGAAAATAATATGTCTTGCAAAATAAAATTTTTACCGTCTGATAAAGAAATAATTGTCACGGAAGGAACCGATTTATTATCTGCTGCGATGATGGTCGGCATCCAGATTTACAACTCTTGCGGCGGAGAAGGTGTCTGCGGAAGATGTAAAGTCAAAATTGTTAAAGGCGAAATTTTTACGGACGAGAAAGAAAAGAACGACGAATATGTTCTTGCCTGCCGGACTGTCTGTAAAGCAGATATGGAGGTTTTTGTTCCCGAAGAATCCCGTGTTGAAAGGGCAGAAATTTTAATAAAAGGCAAAGAGATTTATACGCCGGCTGAACCGACCGATATAACCCCTGCGGTTTTTGAAGAAAAATTTTTTAAGGTAAGTCCGCTTTCAACAAAACTTCACCTGCGACTGCCAAAACCATCATTTGATGATACGGTTGCCGACCTTGAAAGAATCTTCAGAGAAATAAAAAAGTCGGAAACCGCAGGTCCCGTTATGCAGATGGGACTTGCGAATATAAAAAAACTCCCTTCACTTTTAAGAGCGGCAAACTTTAATATTACGGTTACTCTCGGAAACAGAAACGGCACCATGGAACTTGTGATGGTAGAACCCGGCGATACATCCGATAAAAATTTCGGGATTGCCGTTGATATAGGTACGACAACGGTAGTTGCGTATCTTGTTAATTTGATCCCGCCACCCTCGGGACAAAAAATTCTTTCCGCAAAGGCGATGTATAATCCGCAGGTTTCTTTCGGAGAAGATGTTATAACCAGAATAATTCATGCGGGAGATTTGTCAGGGCTTGACCGTTTGCATCATACCGTTGTTGATGCAATAAATGATTTGATAATCTCGCTTATTATAGAAAATAAAATTTCGCTTAACGATGTCAACTGTGTTGTTTGTGCCGGTAATACGACGATGATTCATCTTTTATTAAAGGTTGACCCGTCAAACATCAGACGCTCGCCGTATATTCCCGTCGCAAATTTGTTTCCCGTAATTCGCGCCGCCGAAGCGGGTATAAAAATAAATCCGAGAGGGCTTCTGTCGTGTCTGCCGTGTGTCTCCTCATATGTCGGCGGTGATATTACGGCGGGCGTTTTAGCAAGCGGGATGAGTAATTTTTCTCAACTTACGCTTTTTATTGACCTGGGTACAAATGGCGAGGTTGTTTTGGGCAACAAGGATTTTCTTGTGTGCTGTTCAACCTCTGCCGGGCCCTGTTTTGAGGGCGGCGGATTAAAATGCGGGATAAGGGCACAAACGGGTGCAATAGAAAATTTCGGAATTATCGACGATAAAATTTCAATCAAAACGATTGGTAATACATTACCGAGAGGCATTTGTGGTGCAGGCATTATTTCTATCGTCGCAGAACTTTTTACAAAAGGTATTATTGATAAATCGGGCGATTTTGTAAGCGGTTCGTCAAAACATCTTAAAAAAACTGATGAGGGTTATGAATTTTTTATTACAGGAAACATTTCAATTACCCATGCAGATATAAAAAATTTTATACATTCAAAAGGGGCAATATTTTCGGGCATAGAAGTTTTAATTAAAAAAATGGGTATTGACTTTCACCAGATTTCACGGATAATTATCGCCGGCGGCCTCGGCAATGCCCTTGATATTGAAAAGTCAATTATACTCGGGCTTCTTCCGGATTTGCCGAAAGAGAAGTTTTCATTTATAGGTAACGGCTCAATAACGGGCTGTAAAATGTGTCTTCTGTCAAATAGTGCGATGAAAAAAGCTGAAGATATTGCACAGAAAATGACATATATTGATTTAAGTACCGATAATGAATTTATGAATAGTTATACGGCGTCACTGTTTTTACCGCACACAAATTCGGACATGTTTCCATCAATAAAAACGCGCGAAACAGCCGCGAAAAAAAAGAGTGCGAAACAGACACAAAAAAACATTTAGCGTTAGTTTAGCGGTATTCGGGGGAACAAAATGGAATCTGCGATAATTGAAAAATGGCCCGGCAGGACCTATGAATTGACGATTGGTGCAACAAAAGAGGAAGGAGGAAGCCGTTCAAAAAAAGTTAAACTCGGCGGTACGTCCACACTCCCGTTTCTTTTTTTTGAGGGAACAATTCCCAATCCGCCCGCTATTGCGATGGAGGTATGGGATGTAGAACCGACCGATTGGCCCGATGTTCTCAAAAATGAATATGGCGATGTATTAACCGACCCTGCGACGTGGGCAAAAAAATGCGAGGAGTTCGGATGTGATTTAATATGCCTGCGACTTAAAAGCGCCGACCCCGACTTAAAAAACTCCTCCGCCGATGAAATTACAAAAACAGTAAAAAATGTTTTATCTGCGACAACCCTTCCTTTAATAATCGTGGGCTGCGGCAATAACGAGAAGGACTCATCAATTATTATGAGTATTTCCGAAGCAGCAAAGGGTGAAAATTGTCTATTAGGTGTTGCAACAAAAGAGAATTACAAAACATTTACAGCCGCGGCTCTTTCAGGCGGCCATTCAATAATTGCAGAAACCCCGCTTGATATAAATCTTGAAAAGCAATTAAATATTTTAATAACCGATATGGGATTTAGTTCTGACCGGCTTGTAATTCATCCGTCAACAGGCGGGTTAGGATATGGGTTTGAGTACTGTTATACGATAATTGAAAGAACACGGCTTGCTGCACTATCAGGCGATAAAATGATGTCACAGCCGATAATTACTTTTGTAGGGCAGGAGACATGGAAGGCAAAGGAATGTAAATCAGATGAGACGGAAAAACCTGAATGGGGTCCCCTTAAAGAAAGGGGTGTCCTGTGGGAAACGACAACATCTGTCGGCTATATTCAGGCGGGCAGCGATATTGTCGTTGTAAATCATCCGACAACTGTTAAGGAAATAAAAAATTATATTCAAAAGTTGATGTTGAAATAGAAGCGGATAAACGCTGAAAAATCAGCGTTCATTTGGCGTCAAATCAGCGTTAATCAGCGATTAGGAGGGCGAAAATGAAAATCCTTGTCTTGAATTGCAGAATTTATTCTATTGAGTATGAACTTTTTGAAATGCCGCAGGAGACAGAATTATGTCGGGGCATCCTGGATTCCATCGGGTTTGACGCCGCTATTCTTACCCACATCACAGGCGACAAAACGGAAAAAATTGTCCAGCCGGTTTTGGACCATCAAAAAGGGCTTGAACTTATTATGGCGATAATTACAAATCCTAAATATGGTTGTATCAAATCAAAAGATGAAATTTCTGCCGTCGGGCACAGGGTTGTTCACGGCGGATGGACATTCACATCTTCCGTTGTAATTGATGAAAATGTAAAGAAAGAGATTTACAAGGATTTTGAACTTGCCCCGATGCACAATCCGTATAATCTAAAAGGGATTGAAACGGCGGAGGTCTTTTTCCCCGGCAAAAAAAATGTCGCTGTCTTTGATACGGCATTTCATCAGACGATGCCGGAGGTTGCCTTCAGGTATGCGCTGCCTTCACGATTGTATTATGAATATAAAATCAGAAGATATGGTTTTCACGGAACTTTTCACCAATATCTTTCTGAAAGAACTGCGCAGTTATTGAAAAAAGACAAAGCAACATTGATTTCATTTTATCTGGGGGCCGGTTCAAGCGCTTGTGCAATTTCCGACGGTAAATCAATAGACACATCAATGGGTTTTACGCCGCTTGAAGGACTTGTAATGACCTCCCGTCCGGGCGATATGGACGCAGGAATTATCAATTATCTTTTAAGGAGCGGCTGGACACTGTCTGAACTTGAAAATTGCCTCAATAGAGAAAGCGGAACTTATGGTATTTCGGGTATCAGCAGCGAAATGAAAGAGGTCGTGGAAAAATCAATTAAAGGGGATGAAAACGCAAAACTTGCCGTTGATATTTTTGTTTATAGAGCAAGAAAATATCTCGGTGCGTACTATTTTGTTTTGGGCGGGAAAATAGACGCGATTTCATTCACGGGAAGAATTGCAAAAAATTCACCTCTGATAAGAGAAAAAATACTTGCCGGACTTGAACAATTCGGAATAAAAATTGACCTTAAAAGAAATGAAAAAATCATCGGTGTTGAAGGTGAAATAAGTGCAACTGATTCAAAAGTAAAAATATTTATTTTAACGAGAAACGAGAAATTACTTATTGCAAGAGAAACAATGAAACTGGTAAAATAAATATTCTGTTATGAAAAAAAGAGACATAGTAAGAAAAAGAACAAGGTTCTGATATTGTTGAAAAAGACCAATTGCCAGTCCGTCCCGGTCTTTTTGATAAAATTTCTGTTCTGATTGAACAGGCAAGAAAAAAAGTTGCCGTAACAATCAACCAGGAAATGGTTATTCTTTACTGGAATATCGGGAAAACAGTCAAAGAAGAAATAATGAAATCAGAGAGGGCAGAATACGGAAAACAAATAATCCACTCATTGAGTGGAGAATTAGCACAGAAATACGGGAAGGGATATTCTCCTCAGAATCTGTGGCATATGGTTAAATTTAACGAGATATATCCGATTCTCTCCGCAGTGCAGAGAGAATTCGAAAGATTAAGTTGGTCGCACAGTAAAACCCTTATTTATCTTGATGACAACTTGAAACGGCAATTTTATGCCACACTATGCCAAAAAGAAAATTGGAGTACTCGCACACTTCAGGAAAGAATGAACAGCATGCTCTATGAAAGAACCGCATTATCAAAACTTCCGGAAAAAACCATAGAAACGCAGTTGAAGGAATTAAAAGAAAAAGACAAGATGACACCGGAATTGGTTTTCAGAGACCCATATGTACTTGATTTTCTGGAACTTGCAGATACCTATAGCGAGCGGGATTTGGAAAGTGCGATACTGAATGCGCTTGAAAAATTCATACTTGAACTCGGCAAAGATTTTTATTTTGTAGCAAGACAGAAAAGAATTACCGTTGATAATGAGGACTACTACATAGATTTACTGTTTTATCACAGAAAATTCAGGTGTTTTGTGGTTATTGATTTGAAACTCGGGAGATTCAAGGTGGACTATAAAGGGCAGATGGAACTCTATTTGCGGTATCTGGAAAAGCATGATATGGCGGAAGGCGAGAATCCGCCCATCGGACTTATACTGTGCGCCGAGAAAGGCAAAGAGCAGATTGAGTTATTGTTTTTACAGAAGGACAGAATAAAAGTCGCTGAGTATCTGACGAAATTACCGTCGAAAGAGTTATTCGCCGAAAAATTACAAAAATCCATACAGGTAGCACAGTTAAAACTGGAAACAAAAAAAATGTAGCGGTGGGATTACCATCCCACGATGTAGGATTAGGGACAATTAGTGCCTGTTCCCATACCCAGAACTAACTGTGCAATTTCGTGAAATATTTGTAAAATCATAATGCTTGTTAATTGCAATAAAACTGACCAATCCACGCTAATATTCCTCTGTTTGTTTACACATCATATTTTTTGAAATCGTTAAAAGCCCTGCGTAGTCTTTCAGCAATTCTCTTCAGTTTCAATTTAGATTTCTTTTCGGTAGAATCCTTCCCGATACAATAAATTTTAGTGATTAAACTATCAATGCTATCAAGGATATATTCCGGCTTGTCCGTTTCACTTTTGGTTGATTGTTCCGACAAGAGATAAATAGATTTGCTTTTTTCAACAGCGTTAAAATATTCCCGCCGCAGGTCTTGCTGGCTAACGCCTGCATATCGCAGAGTCATTCTGATATCCACATGACCCAAAAGTTTCATAAGAGCAGCCAAATTTATGCCGCCGCGAAGCAGTTCAGTGGCATAAGTATGTCTGAGCATATGCAGTGAAATATGTTTATTGATATTACAATTTTTTACGACAGCCGATAAAGCATGCCTTAATCCGGCGTAAGAATAACGTTTCCAGCAATTTCTTCTGACAATAAGGAATAAAGTCGGATTGCCTGTTTTTGGGTTAGGAAGCGGCAGAAAGTTCCCTCGCAATTTGATAATGCGATTAAGAAAGTATGGGGACGGTTCTGATATTTTGATTTCTCCATATTTCAATAATTTTGACAGTTATCATTTTGAATTAAATTTGCCAGTATATCTTTTAGAAGATTGCAGGAGAAAAAATGAAAAAAGTTTTATTTATAATTGCCGTATTTATTTTCATAGTTAATTACGTTAATGCTGATACAATAACGGGTTGTAAAATAAATAGTATTCAACATCCCGGATTGGATTATTCTTTTAATAAACCCCTAATCATAGATTATCAAATAGAATGGAATAAGCAGGAAATTGATAGAAGAAAAATTGTTTGCAATCCGATGCTTTATAAAAAAATATATATACGAAATAACGAAGAAAAAATGGAATACAAAGAATCCAATATAATATACTATGACGTATACAAACGACCCGATAATAAAGGATTTATCCTTTTTAAAAAAGAGACTATGTATGATTGTAATAGTCAATTTCAAGAAATTTTTGTATATGATCTCTTAAAAGACAAATCAATAAGACTTGAGCCGCATGGTTATGATATGTATTTTTCTGAAGATAAAAAATATCTTATAACTACGTTATATAACAATAATGAAGGCGAAAAAATCGATAATATAACGCTATTCTATTATGATTTATCGGATGCCATTAAAAAACCGGCGAAGCAAACGGAAATGAAATACGAAGAATTTTTAAAATTAAATTTGAAATCTCCTAAAAAATAGATAAGTACTGATATGATGCAAATACAGTTTTGTTGAAGTGGCGAAAGGAAATCTGGACGGTTCTATGTTGTAAGTTTGATTTCTTCAACTGTCAACGATTTTAACAGTTATATTTTTGTAGTAAAAATGCGACACTTTCTTTTAGAAACTTGCAAAAAACCGGGCAATATTTAAAAAAACAGGGGGGAGAGGGAAGGTGAATGCGAACACTTTATGAAACAGGGTGTGGCAATACCGGACAGTGATTTGAAATAAAAAAATAATTCCGTTCGGCTATTGACAAAGGGTAAATTTATCATATACTATGTTTAGATTTCTAAACATACGTTTTAATTATTAAACACAGGATAAACAAATTTATGAGGATTCATGAACCGTTGGACAAAATTCTAAATCAAGAAACAAAAATTAAGATTATCAGGTTTTTGTTTAATACTCATGCAGAATGGAGCGGCAGGCAGATAGCGAAGGAAATAAATATAAGTCCTGCAACTTGTCATAAAGCATTACAGAATCTTTACGCCGAAAAGATTCTTCTATTGAAAAGTGCCGGGGTGACCCATCTTTATCGGTTGAACGACTCCAATTACATCGTGAAAAACATTCTGGCGGAATTATTTGAGAAAGAAAAATCAATTCCGAAAATACTGAATAAAATATTAGTCAAAGCAATAAACAGGAAACTTAAAGGAAAGATTGTCTCGGTTGTATTATTCGGCAGCGTAGCAAAAAGAAAAGAAAAACCGCTAAGCGACATTGATATTATGATAGTTACAAAGCGACCTGCCGATAGAAGAGCAATTGAACATATACTGGATACGGTAAACGACAAAACGATAGAGTTATTTAACAGCCGGATAGAGCCGTATATTCTTACCGCCGCCGACTTAAAAAAGAAAAGCAAATTGGCAATAATAAAAGAAATAAGCAAAACAGGGAAATTGTTATCGGGTAAACCGTTGGCGGAACTGTTATGACGGCAAAAAGAATCACAACACGAAAAATTGAAAGAACCAAATATATCGTATATTTGAAAAAAGCAGAAGAATTTTATTATACGATGTTGGCGGCAAAAAATGAAAAGCGATGGAATGCCGTCGGTCTGAATGCAGTGCATTGTGCAATTTCTGCTTGCGACGCCATATTGGTCTTTCACTTGGGATTGAGGTCTTCAAGCGAAGACCACGGTGATGTAGTGGATTTGCTATCAACGGTTTCCAATATACAGGATATTGAACAAAAAAGTAAAACACTTGCAAGTATATTATCAAAGAAAAATTTAGTAGAATACGAAGACAGGGACTTCCTTGAAAGCGAAGCAGAAACGCTTGTTAAATTGACGACAAGATTTTTTGATTGGGTGAAAAGTAAAATAGGGGTATAGAAATACAGCGTTGGATTTGGGGGGAGAATTATGTTTATTATCGGTGAAAAGATTAACGGGATGTTTAAGAATGTAAGCGAGGCGATTCAGACAAAAAACAAACTGATAATTCAGGAACTTGCGAAAAAACAATTGGAAGCAGGCGCTGATGCTCTGGATGTAAATGTGGGACCTGCATCAGCAGAGCCATTGAAAGATATGGAGTGGTTAATCACGGTAATTCGCGAAGTGACCGCTCAGCCCCTTGCTGTTGACACGACAAAACCGGCTGTTATGGAAAAAGGGCTTTCGTTGGCGGGTCCCGGCTCATTTTTGAATTCAACTTCCGGTCAGAAAGAAAAACTTGACTTGCTCCTTCCTCTTGCGAAAAAATATAACTCAAAAGTTATCGCTTTAACAATGACTAAATCCGGAGTTCCTGCAAACGCGGAATCGCGGCTTGAAATTGTTACAAACATCATTGCTTCGGCGATGGAACATCAGATAGAGCCGGAAAATCTTTATATTGATGCGCTTATCCTTCCTGTCAATGTCGCCCAGGACCATTCAAAAGCAGTTCTTGAAACTATCAGGCAGTGCAAACTTATATGCGACCCTCCGCCAAAAACAATTCTTGGACTTTCAAATGTTTCACAGGGAACACTCAACAGGCCGCTTGTTGATAAAACATTTCTTGTGATGGCATTGGCATTAGGGCTTGATGCTGCAATCCTTAATCCTCTGGATAAAGAACTTATGGATTCAATGATAACCGCCGAACTTCTGCTCGGCAAAAATATCTATTGCGATTCGTACCTTGACGCTTACAGGAAAAAATGACAGGTATAATTCTTGCCGGCGGAAAATCAACACGGTTCGGTTTTGACAAATCATTTATGAAGATAAACGGACAACCGTTGTTAAAAAAACAGATAGCGCTGTTTAAAAAAATATTCAGGAAAATAATTATTGTTTCCGATAATTCCAGGCACAAATATAGAGACACCCTGACAATTAAAGATATCATTCCCGGTTGCGGTCCTCTGGGCGGGATATATTCGGGGCTGGTAATGTCCCCGTCATTCTATAATTTTGTGATTGCCTGCGATATGCCTAATATAAACTTGCGGCTGCTGAGATATATGATAAAGTTAAAAAATGGTTTTGATGCGGTTGTGCCCTGTCTTAAAAATGGTTATGAGCCGCTTTTTGCGATATACTCAAAAAAATGTATTCCTGTAATAGAAAAGATGATTAATGACGATAATCTCAAAATAAATTTTTTTTTTGACAAAATTAAATTGAAAAAAATTAAAAAAGAAGAAATAGCGGAATTCGGGAAACCGGAAGTTTTATTTTTCAACATCAATACGCCGGACGACTATGAAAAACTACTACCTGCCTAAAAAAATAAAAATTTCGGAAATAATCCGGGAAACACCCGATACAAAAACATTTATCTTAAATTATAGAACCGGATACATCCCGGGGCAGTTTTTTATGGTCGGAATTTTTGGAGCCGGAGAATCACCGATTTCTATTTCCGGCACAATTTCCGGAAAAATTGCGTTAACCATAAAACGTGCCGGCGCGCTGACCGGTGTAATTCACAGACTAAAAAAAGGCGATTATCTATCCATAAGAGGACCTTTTGGTAATGGATTTCCCGTTGCCTCGCTAAAGCAAAGAGATGTTTTGATAATTGCGGGCGGATTGGGAATTGCGCCGTTGAGGCCCGTCGTAAATTACATACTTGACAACAGAGGCGGTTTCAAAAATGTTTCCATACTTTACGGAGCAAGGACACCTGAAGATGTTCTGTTCAAAAAAGAAATCAAATTATGGGAAAAAAGGGATGATATAAATTTTTTGCTCACCGTTGATATCGGCGGTTCTGATTGGAAAGGAAATGTAGGAGTTGTAACAACGCTATTTAAAAAAATAACCATCCCTGTTAGAAATGCATCCGCAATAATATGCGGACCCGCCGTAATGATGAAGTTCACGGTTAAAGAACTGCTTGAACTCGGATTTCCCGCATCCGAAATAATACTTTCATTAGAAAGGCATATGAAATGCGGCATCGGGAAATGCGGGCATTGTTATCTTGGCGAGAAATTTGTATGTTCGGATGGCCCCGTGTTTAAATATAGCGAACTGACCGGAATAGAATTATGAATCACACATTAACGACTTGTCCGTTCTGCGGCGTCGGCTGCAACTTTTACATAAAAACAGAAGGCGGAATACCCGTCGGAGTGGTCCCTTCAAAAAACCATCCTGTTTCACGCGGACGGCTCTGTGTGAAGGGCTGGACGGCGTATGAGTTTATCACGCATCCCCAGCGGTTAAAAACGCCGCTTTTGAGGACTGGCCGCCGGTTTGCGCCGGCGGATTTCAAGCCCGCAAGCTGGGACAAAGCATTAAAATTCACGGCGAAAAAATTAACTGAAATTCTGGAGAAATACGGTCCGGAATCCGTCGCTTTTATCGCTTCCGCAAGGTGTACTAACGAAGAAAATTATCTGTTCCAGAAATTTGTCCGCTGTGTCCTGGGGACGAACAACATAGACCATTGTGCAAGAACCTGCCATTCACCGACGGTAGCAGGGCTTGCCCGTTCTTTCGGAAGCGGCGCCGGAACAAATTCCATAGAAGAACTCGCTTCAAGCAAATGCATACTGGTCGTCGGTTCTAACACACTTGAATCGCATCCGATAATCGGTTGGCGGCTGAGAACCGCCGTGGATAAAGGAGCAACCATAATTCTGATAGACCCGAGAGAGATAGAGACGGCAAATTTTTGTTCGCTTCATTTGAAACCCGTCCCGGGGACCGACATCGCACTTCTGAATGCGATGATGAACTTCATATTGCATAACGGTTTACAGGATAAAAATTTTATCCTGTCGCGTACCGAGGGGTTTTCAGAATTTTGTGAAACAATCAAAAAATACACGCCGGAATATGCCGAAAAAATTACCGGTGTGCCGAAAGATTTAATTATAAAAGCAGCACGGTTGTACTCCGCAATAAAGCCGGCAAGTATCGTCTACGGACTCGGTATTACGGAACACACCTGCGGCACCGACAATGTTTCAACACTCGCAAATTTAGCGATGCTCTGCGGGAATGTGGGAAAACCTTCCTCCGGGGTCAACCCTTTAAGAGGGCAGAACAATGTCCAGGGCGCTTGTGATATGGGCGCGTTACCGAATGTTTTTCCCGGATACCAGAAGGTCTCTGATGAAAATATAAGGAAAAAATTTGAAGCGGCATGGGGCGGAAAACTTTCTTCTGAAAACGGCTTAGTCATATCCGAAATACTTGAAAAAATGCTTGAAGGGAAAATCAAGGCGTTATATGTCGTCGGCGAGGATGTTGTTATGTCGGAGCCCAATTCCCGGCACGTAATAGAGTGTTTGAAAAAACTTGAACTTCTGGTCGTGCATGATTTATTCATCTGCAAGACGGCAGAGTTAGCGGATGTGGTTTTCCCTGCGGCAAGTTTTGCGGAGAAAGAAGGGACATTTACCAACGCGGACAGGAGAGTCCAGAGGGTAAGAAAGGCAATCGCACCTTTAAACGGCAGTCTGCCCGACGGGGAAATTATCGTAAAATTGGCAAAAACAATGGGATATGAGATTGGTCCGGAAAATCCGGAAGAAATTATGGATGAGGCGGCGGCTCTTACGCCGATTTACGGCGGGATTTCTTACGGGCGGCTGGAAAAAGAAACATTGCAATGGCCCTGCCCGAACAAAAAACATCCGGGAACAAAAATTTTGCATCAGGAAAAGTTTTCACAAGGCAAGGGGAAATTTTTCCCGATAGAACATCAGCCGCCGCGGGAACTTCCGGACAAGGAATTTCCTTTCATCCTTTCTACGGGCAGGATTTTATTCCACTATAATGTCGCGACAATGACGTCCCGTACAAAAATATTGCAGAGGGAATTTCCCGAGAACTTCGTCCAGATAAATCCCGTAGATGCGAAGGAATATAACATAAAAAACGGAGATATCGTCGAGGTCTCCAGCCGCCGCGGCGGTATAACGGTAAAAGCAAGCATCACGCCGGCAATTATTAAAGGTGTTTTATGGATGCCGTTCCATTTTGCAAAAAATATGACGAATATATTGACCAACGATGTGTTCGACCCCATTGCAAAAATCGGCGAATACAAGGTCTGTGCCGTAAGGATAAAAAAATATGAAAATATTAAAAAAGCGTGACATCTGTAAATTATTGGGCGCTGCGGCAAAAAAATACATTATTATTGCACCGAAAGAAAAGCACGGCGGCGATATATTATTTGAAGAAACCGGGCCGATAGACGCATTGCCGGAAAATTATGTCCTGCCGTATAATTCATTAAAGGATTTCTTTTTTCCGCAGAGTGAGATTTTAATTCCCCAAAAAAATGTCGACGGAAAATTTCTTTTCTTCGGAGTGCGTCCTTGTGATGCAAACGCAGTGAAATTTCAGGACTTATTTTTTTCAAAAGAGCCGTATGATATTTATTATCTCAAAAAACGGCAAAACAGCATCATTATTACGCTGACCTGCAATACGCCTGCAAAAAATTGTTTCTGTCTTTTAAGCGGGAGCGGTCCCTATCTGGATGAAAAATATGACTTGCAGTTCACCGATTTGGGAGAGGAATTTTTGGTAACGGCGGGAAATGCGAAAGGCAGGGAATTTATTCGGGAATTCGGCGGTTATTTTACAGGTGCAAATAATGCACAGATATCCGAGCAAAACACAATCCGTAATAAATGCAAAATGCAGATGGAAGGAACATACGACATGAAAAAAATTGAAAAAAAACTCACGGAGGAAACCCCGGCGCAATTCTGGAAAGAACTCGGGCATCGCTGCATAAACTGCGGCGGCTGCGAATTTATCTGCCCGACCTGTTTTTGTTTCAATGTACATGACGATGTTTCTGCAAAAAGCATAATGCGGAAACGTTCATGGGACTCCTGCACCTTTGAGGGCTACGGCCGCATGGCGGGCGGGTTTAACCCGAATTTTGCAAGAGAGCAAAGGATAAAAAGAAGATTCTACTGCAAACTTTACCATAGCAAAAAATGGTTTAATATGTACGGGTGCGTCGGCTGCGGCAGATGCACGGGCGTTTGTCCCGTGAATCTGGAAATGGAAAGTTTCATTTGTTCTCTTACAAAAGGCGATAATTATCAGTCACTCTTAAAAGAAATATGAAAATCATCACCGTTTCCGGAAGATATAGCGGTATAGGTAAAACCGCTTTAGTCGAGCATATCTTGAAGCAGCTTAACGGGTGGTCGGCGATGAAAGTGACCGTCGCAAGGAAGGGTTCCTGCCCGAGGGGTGAAAAAAACTGTAATGTATGCGGCCGTCAAAAAGAACCGTTTACTTTAATTTCCGACAAAAAAATAATCAACCAAAAAAATAAGGATACCGGCAGGATGAAAAAGGCAGGCGCTGAAAAAGTTTTGTGGTTAAAAGCAACTCCTGCGGGGCTAAAAAACGGGCTTAAAGAGGCATTTGAAAAACTCGAAAAATCGCCGGGGGTTGTAATAGAAGGAACGAGCGTGTTAAAATATCTTAAACCCGATATGTGTTTTTTTATTTATTGACTATTGACTTAATATTTTTTTTTTGTAATATAATGAATAAGTGTAAATTTATATTCATTCGGAGGAATAAAATATGATTTATGACCCGACTAAAATGGCTGACTGGCAGATCGCTGAAGCGGCAGAAAAAAATATGCCGGCGCCCGACGAATGGCGTGACAAATTAGGACTTAAAAAGGACGAAATTATTCCTCACGGAAAAATATGTAAATTAGATTTTATGAAGATAATTGACCGTCTAAAAAGCAAACCCGACGGCAAGTATATAGAAGTTACCGCCATTACGCCCACCCCTCTCGGCGAAGGAAAATCAACCGCGACAATGGGTCTGTTGGAAGGTCTCGGCAAGAGGGGTAAAAATGCGGGCGGATGTATCCGTCAGCCGTCAGGCGGTCCGACGATGAATATCAAAGGGACTGCTGCCGGCGGCGGGAATGCGCTGCTTATCCCGATGACAGAGTTTTCACTTGGATTAACAGGTGATATAAATGATATTATGAATGCCCATAACCTCGCAATGGTGGCGCTGACCGCTCGTATGCAGCATGAAAGAAATTACGACGATGCGGAACTTGCCAAGCGGAAATTAAAGCGGCTTGATATTGACCCGACGGCAATAGAAATGGGCTGGATAATTGATTTCTGTGCACAGTCATTGCGCAGCATTATTACAGGTCTTGGCGGGAAACAAGACGGCTATATGATGGCTTCCAGGTTTGGTATCGCGGTAAGTTCGGAACTTATGGCGATTCTTTCCATCGTGCGGGATTTGAAGGACCTACGGGACCGGCTGGGAAAAATTATTGTTGCATATGACAAGAAAGGCAGACCCGTAACGACTTCCGATTTGGATGTTGCGGGTGCGATGTGCGCATGGATGAGAAATACGATTAACCCGACTCTTATGAGCACGGTTGAATACCAGCCCTGTATGGTTCATGCCGGACCTTTTGCCAATATTGCCGTCGGACAATCCTCCATTATTGCCGACCGTCTCGGTTTGAAAATGTTTGATTACCATGTGACGGAGAGCGGTTTCGGGGCGGATATCGGATTTGAAAAATTCTGGAATGTAAAGAGTCGTTTAAGCGGTCTTACCCCTAATGTTTCGGTGCTTGTATGCACTGTCCGTGCGTTAAAAATGCACGGCGGTGGTCCGAAAGTAACACCGGGCAGACCAATTCCTGAAGAATACACGAAGGAAAATTTGGGACTTTTGGAAAACGGCATCGTCAACCTGCTGCATCATGTCGGTATTATAAAAAAATCGGGAATAAATCCCGTCGTCTGTATAAATCCTTTTTACACCGATACCAAAGATGAAATCGCTCTGGTCAAAAAATATGTTGAGAAAGCAGGGGTGCGTTGCGCCGTCTCGTATCACTGGCTTAAAGGCGGCGAAGGAACCATGGAACTTGCGGATGTTGTTACTGATGCGTGCAACGATAAAGTTAACTTAAAATTCCTGTATCCGTTGGATATGCCGTTGAGGAAAAGAGTTGAAACAATTGCTAAAGAGGTCTATGGCGCCGACGGGGTTTCATGGACGCCGGAAGCGGAAGCGAAAGCAAAAAAGTTTGAAAATAATCCGGATATGAAGGACTTTATGACGATGATGGTAAAAACGCATTTGAGTTTGTCATATAATCCGGAATTAAAAGGCGTGCCGAAGGGCTGGGTTCTTCCCGTGCGGGATATTTTAGTTTTTGCCGGCGCCAAATTTCTCTGTCCTGTAACCGGAAACATCAGTTTAATGCCCGGCACAAGCAGCGACCCCGCTTTTAGACGTGTGGATGTGGATGTAAATACCGGCAAAGTTACGGGATTGTTTTAGTTTTAAAATTACAATTTTAGAATTGTGAAATTCATATTTGGAGAGTAAATGAAAAAAGAATTTTCTGTTATATGGTTTCAAGGTGCTGCTTGCAGCGGTTGCGCTGTCTCTGTTTTGAATTCTTTAAGTCCGACGATAAAAAATGTTTTGCTGGATGAACTTGTCCCCGGAAAACATATAAATTTATTATTTATGCCGACGATAATGACCGCATCGGGAAAATTGGCAATGGATGTGGTGCAGGATTTTGAAAAAAATAAAAACGGCGAATACATACTCATAGTTGAAGGTTCAATTCCGGAAAACGGTTTCGGAGATGTCGCAGAAAAATCAATGGAGGATACTGTTGAAGAACTATCAAAGAATGCTTCTGTAATTTTATCACTCGGAACCTGTTCGGCATTCGGTGGTATTCCAAAAGGAAAACCAAATCCGACAAAAGCAAAAAGCGTTGAAGAATTTTTTAAATTAAAAAATATAAAAAAACCCGTAATAAATATTCCCGGCTGTCCGCCTCATCCCGACTGGTTTACCGGAACGGTTGCCAACCTTTTATTGTTTGGAGTTCCTCAATTAGATGAACTTTCAAGACCGAAACTTTTTTACGGAAAACTTATTCACGAGAATTGTGAGCGCAGACCATATTTTGACAAAGGAAAATTTGCAAAAAAGTTTTCCGACGAAGGTTGTATGTATGAACTCGGATGCAAGGGTCCCTATACGCATGCCGATTGCCCGATAAGGAGTTGGAATTCCGGCGTCAACTGGTGCATTCAGAATGGGTCTCCCTGTATCGGATGTTGCGAGCCGGAGTTTCCGGATTTAGAGGCGATGTATACAAAAACGGCATGGAGCAAAAAATGACAAAAATTGTAATTGACCCGGTAACCCGAATTGAAGGACACTTGAAAATTGAAGCAATCGTTGACGGTGGAATTGTAAAAGAAGCAAATTCATCCGGCACGCTTTTCAGAGGACTTGAAATAATATTAAAAAACAGGGACCCGCGTGATGCCTCGCAAATCACTCAGAGAATTTGCGGCGTTTGCCCGATTTGTCACGCAACCGCTTCCGCACTTGCACTTGATTCTGCATTCGGGATTGCCGGCAAAATTACGGATAACGGACGCATAATAAGAAACCTAATCCTCGGCGCTAATTTTATCCAGTCGCACATTTTGCATTTTTATCATCTTGCGGCGCTTGATTTTGTTAAATCGCCGGATATACCGCCGTTTATTCCGAGATATGAAGGTGATTACCGTCTTGATGAAAAAGAAAACACCGAACTGACGCAGCACTACTTGAAGGCGCTTGAAATCAGACGAAAAGCACATGAGATGCTTGCAATTTTCGGCGGGAAAATGCCTCATCAAGTCGGAATAATTGCCGGCGGTGTGACGGAAAAACCGACAACGGATAAAATTACAAATTTTCTGTGGCGGCTGAATGAATTGCGTGAATTTATTGACAATGTTTATATACCCGATGTTATTGCGGTTGCTAAAAAATATTCCGATTATTTTCAAATCGGCAGGGGTTGCGGGAATTATCTTGCTTACGGCGTTTTTGATTTGGAAGGCAACGAAAAGAATTACCTTTCAAGAAAACGGCTTTTAAGAAGCGGTAGAACCTCAACAGACCTGACATATAAAGCAGTTGATTCATCAAAAATTACAGAGGATGTGAAACACTCATGGTATGATGATTCACAGACGCACAAGCATCCGCTTGACTGCGAAACAATCCCGAAAAAAGATAAAAAAGACGGATATTCATGGCTTAAATCACCGAGATACGAAGGAAATGTCCACGAAGTGGGACCTCTTGCCAGAATTCTAATAAATTATATTTCCGGCGATGAAACGACTAAAAAACTTGTTGATAGCGTTCTTTCCGAGTTGAAAGCGAAACCGGATGTTTTATTTTCTGTACTCGGCCGGCATGCAGCGAGAGCAATTGAAGCAAAACTTGTTGCCGATAATATGGCGAATTGGGTTTTACAGTTAAATCCGGACGAATCCGTTTTTATTGAATATCAGATGCCCGAAGAAGCGGAAGGTATGGGGCTGACAGAGGGTCCCCGCGGTGCACTCGGTCATTGGCTCAAAATCAAAAACAAAAAAATAGAAAATTATCAGTGCGTTGTGCCGACGACATGGAACGCATCTCCTAAGGATGATAAGGAACAGCCGGGACCTATTGAGCAGGCAATCATCGGAACGAAAATCAAAGACGAAAAAAATCCTTTTGAAATAGTTCGCATTGTCCGTTCCTTTGACCCTTGTCTTGCCTGTGCGGTTCATCTGGTTGATTTAAGAGGAACTACAATTGGAAAATTCAAGGCGACCTAAAATTGCCGTTGTCGGTTTCGGAAATATTTTGATGGGCGACGAAGGTGTCGGCGTGCATATTGTAAAAATGATGCAAGATGCAAGATACAAGAAGCAAGATGTTGAATTTATTGACGGCGGAACATCGGCACTTGATATCATTCTTTCACTAAAAGATATAGATAAACTTGTAGTTATTGACGCCGTAAAAAACGGCGGCATTCCCGGGGAAATTTATAAATTTCACAATCCCCTACGGGGACAAGTTTTCACAATCCCCTACGAGGACAAGTTTTCACAATTTCACAATAGTGAAATGCAGAAAACATCATTACACGATTTGAATTTGGTTGATGCCTTAAAAATTGCTGAAAAACTTGGGGCTATTCCGAAAGAGATTGTTTTTATCGGCGTTGAACCGAAAGAAATTGCCCCAAAGATAGGACTTTCAGAAGAACTTAAGATAAAAATTCCGGAAATTATAAAAACTGTTCTATGTGAGGTAAAACGATGATTGTCTCTCAACAAAAACCGTTTGAAGAAATTTTAAAAATGCTTGAAAGCGAAAAAAGTATTTTCATAGTCGGATGTAACGGCTGTGCGGAGGTCTGTGAGACAGGCGGCGAGAAAGCGTGCAGTGAACTTAAAAAAAAACTTGAGGAAACAAAAATCAAAGTTGACGGTTGTACAACGGTTGATTTTATGTGCAACAAACTTTTGGTGGCATTAAAAATTTCAAGATATAAAGAAAAAATTGACAAAGCAGATTCAGTAGTTGCTTTAACCTGCGGAATCGGAGTTCAGTCATTAGCATCCGTAGTTGATAAATATGTTCATCCCGCCAATAATACTGTTTTTCTCGGAGGGTTTCAGGGAACTTGGCCATCGGCAGAAAGATGTGCCCAATGCGGCGAGTGCGTTTTGGATTTGACCAGCGGAATTTGTCCGATAACAAACTGTTCAAAATCTTTGCTGAACGGTTCCTGCGGCGGTGCAAAAAACGGAAAATGCGAAATTGACAAAGAACTTGACTGCGGCTGGGAAAATATTTATAACCGTCTTAAAAAACTTAACAAACTTGAAAATTTACAGAAGCAGGTAAAACTTCGCGACTATTCAAAAATGTTTCCAAAGGCAGAATTGAGAAAAACTACATTTTACGATATAGAAAAATGATTGAAACGGGAATATTTTTATGATGCTGAAAGATTTGTTTTCAAAAAAATTTGTTGTCACTTCGGAAATCGGTCCGCCAAAGGGCTGGCAGATTGAGAAATGCTTAAATGAAGCGGAACATCTTAAAGGCAAAGTGGATGCGATAAATGTTACTGATAACCAATCATCTGTTATGAGATTCGGCTCGCTTGCAACCTGTCATTTTCTAAAAGATAGAGGAATGGAGCCCGTATTTCAGGTTGTCTGCCGTGACAGAAACAGAATTGCTCTTCAATCGGATATTTTATCTGCTGCGGCTTTCGGCATTGAAAATCTTCTTCTATTGACCGGCGACCATACAACTTTAGGCGACCATAAAGATGCAAAACCCGTTTTTGATTTAGATGCGGTCTCTCTGATTCATACTGTGAAAAAACTTGAAGAAGGTGTTGACCTCGCCGGCAATAAACTTGATGGTGTTCCGCCGAAATTTTCAATAGGTGCTGTTGTATCTCCATGTTCCGACCCTGTTGAACCGCAACTTATAAAAATGGAGAAAAAAGTAAAAGCGGGCGCGGAATTTTTCCAGACGCAGGCGGTCTATGAAGTAGAAAAATTTGTAAAGTTTATGGAAAAAGCAAAAAATTTTGGTGTTCCTGTAATGGCAGGGATAGTAATTCTAAAATCGGTCGGGATGGCAAAATATATGAATGAAAATGTCGCCGGCGTTTATGTCCCGGACAATTTAATTGAAGAACTCAGAAAAGATAAAGAAAAAACAAAATCAGGCCAAACAGGAATAGAAATTGCTGCCCGGCTCATCAAAGAACTCAAGCCATACTGCCAGGGTGTCCACATAATGCCGCTCGGCTGGGACGATAAAGTCCCGAAAATACTTGAACTCGCAGGATTGTAATGTCCGGAAAATCTCAAAAATATCTTGATTCATCTATAAAAAAATATTTAGATGACTTATCTGCAAGACTGCCTGCACCCGGCGGCGGGAGCGCCGCTGCTTTGGTTTCTGCAACCGGTATCTCTTGCCTTTTGATGACGGCAAATTTTACGGTTGATAAGAAGGGCTACGAACAATATCAGGATGAAATAAAAAATATTCTGGTTCATCTGCAATCTGCAATCTGTAATCTGCAATCACTTATAGACGAGGACGTATCTGCATATACAGTTCTCGCCGTCGCATATAAACTTCCTAAAAATACAGACGATGAAATAAAAGAAAGAAACGAAAAAATACAATCGGCATTAAAAAATTCACTGTCCGTACCCTGTAAAATTTTTGAAATATCCGTCGGTGTCTTGCCTTCGGCGGAACGACTAACAGAAATCGGAAACAAAAATCTTTTAAGCGATGTCGCCTGCGGTGTTTCCATTTTGCGTGCAGGGATTGAATCGGCAAAGTTCAACATAGACATAAATCTTAAATTTATGGACGATGCCGATTTTAAGGAAGAAACAAAAATAAAATATGAAAAAATAATGAAGGATGCTTTTGAGGAGATAGAAAAAATAATTAAAAAAACGGAGGTAAAACTGTGAGTGCGAAAATTATTGACGGGAACAAAATTGCGGAAGGGATAAAAGCGGAAGTAAAGTCGGAACTCGGCAAACTGTCGGAAAAACCTGTTCTTGTCGCGGTGCAAGTCGGCGACAATCCTGCAAGTCGTGTTTATATTAAGAATCAAAAAGCTTCTTGCGAAGAAATAGGGATGGGCTATAATCTTGTTCAGTTGGATGAAAAAATTTCTGAAAATGAATTGATTTCCGAGATAAAAAAATTAGGTCAGGACGAAAAAATCACCGGTATAATTTTGCAAATGCCGCTGCCTGCTCACATAAATTCAAGGAAAATCCAGATGTCAATTCCCTCTGAAAAAGATGTAGAAGGCGTCACACCCGCAAATCTCGGCAAACTTTTATATGCTGATGTAAAACCAACCGTTGCTCCCTGCACCGCACTTTCTGTTATGGAGTGCATAAAATCAACGGGAGAAAACATCAAAGGCAAAGAAGCCGTAATAGTCGGACATAGCGAGATAGTTGGAAAACCGGTAACACTTATGCTTCTTTCTTCACTTTTAGAATCAGCAACACCTACTGTCTGTCATATTGCAACAAAAGATTTGGCGAGTCATACGAAGCGTGCAGAAATACTTATTGTTGCCGTCGGTAAACCGGGTTTGATAAAAGGTAATATGGTGAAAAACGGAGCAATTGTAATAGATGTCGGAATAAACAGAATACAGATTAAAGATGAAAAAGGCAATTCCATAATTGATGAAAAAACCGGCAAACCGAAAATGAAGACGGTCGGCGATGTCGTATTTGATGAAGCAAAAGAGGTGGCAGGTTATATCACCCCCGTTCCCGGCGGAGTCGGAGCAGTTACAACCGTTATACTTTTAAAAAATCTTTTAGGTCTGTACAAAATCAAGATTGGAAACTAAGCGGCGTTTAGTTTTTTCTTGTTTTTTTTAGAAAATCTGGTATAATAAATCCGTTGGTATAAAATTTTAAGAGTATGACAGGATTTACAGGATAAAAATCAGAAGTTAAAATCATATTAATCTCGTCAAAGAAATAAAAAATAAGTATAGGGGGATTTATGTCAAAGGCGGAAAAATCGGATAAGGAAAAGGCGTTGGAGTTGGCGCTTGCACAGATAGAAAAAGATTTTGGTAAAGGTGCAATAATGCGGCTCGGCGAAAGCCCGCATCAAAAAGTTGAGGCAATTCCGACGGGTATTATCGGGATTGATGTGGCGCTCGGTGTCGGCGGAATTCCGAAAGGGCGAATCATTGAAATTTACGGTCCGGAATCTTCGGGTAAATCCACGCTCTGCCTTCAGATAATTTCCAGTGCCCAAAAATTGGGCGGGACATGCGCGTATGTTGATGCCGAACATGCAATGGATCCTGTTTATGCGACGAAACTTGGCGTTGATATTGACAAACTTCTCATCTCCCAACCGGATTCCGGCGAGCAGGCGCTTGAAATTACGGAAAAACTTGTAAGAAGCAATGCTATTGACATAATTATTATTGACTCCGTTGCAGCGCTTACTCCGAGAGCGGAAATTGAAGGTGAAATGGGCGATTCACATATGGGGCTTCAGGCACGGCTTATGAGCCAGGCGCTTAGAAAACTTACCGCCATCGTCGCAAAATCAAAGACGACAATAATTTTTATAAATCAGATTAGAATGAAAATAGGCGTTATGTTTGGAAATCCGGAAACTACAACCGGCGGTATGGCTTTGAAATTTTATTCTTCAGTTCGAATGGAAATAAGACGAGTGACAACAATTAAAGATGGTGATATTCCAATAGGCACAAGAGTTCGCGTTAAAGTTGTAAAAAATAAAGTTGCTCCGCCGTTCAAGAAGGCTGAATTTGATATGATTTTCGGTGATGGAATTTCGCCGGAAGGAAGCATTGTTGATACCGGCGTTGAATACTCGGTGATAGAAAAAAGTGGGAGTTGGTTCGTTTATAAAGGTGAAAAACTCGGTCAAGGAATGGACAACTCAAAAGTATTTCTAAAGGAAAACCCAAAGATTTCAGAAGAGATAAAAAAAGCGATATTTGAAAAAGCCGCCGGCATACCTACTGCCGAAAAAGAAGGTTCGTCTGTGGCAAAAAAAGAAGAAAAAGAAAAAAAATAAAAGGTATTAAACCCTTTGTTTTTTTTGATACGCCAAGTATCTCGCACCAATCCTTCCGATGCATATTAAAGAAATTTTATTTCTTAAAATACCGGTATTTTTTAATGTTATAGTCATTCTTGTTTTATTTTTTTTTATCTGGGGATGGTTTTCCTCGTCTTTGATATTGAAAGTTCCCAAACTATCGCTTGAAATCAATCCCGCCGGTTTTAATCTTGAGTCGGAAAATGTAAAATTTCTGACAAGCGACGGATTGGAAATTTCCGGCTGGTTTATCCGTCCACGTTCCGTCAAAAAATCCGACAGAATTATAATTATCTGTCACGGTTGGGGCGCCAACAAAGCCGATGTTTTCCCCTCTACGATGTATCTTCTGAAGAAGGGTTTTAATCTCCTCTATTTTGATTTCAGGAATCACGGCAAAAGCGGCGGCAGTGTTTCATCGCTCGGAAAACTGGAGGGTCTGGATTTAACAGCCGCGGTTGAATATCTCAAAAAAGAAAAACCGGAACTTTCAAAAAAAATAGGTGTCTACGGAATATCTATGGGCGCTTCTGTTGCAATTTTAACCGCAGCACAGGATGAAAGAATATATGCTATAGTCGTTGACTCCCCGTTTTCAAGTTTCAATTATATTGTAGTAAGATATGCGAAACTTTTTTACAAAATCCCGGAATACCCGTTAACTCCGATAACATTTTTATTCGCTAAACTGCGGCTCGGATTTAATCCCGATGATTTTTCAGCGGTTAGATATGTTAAAAAAATCTCTCCGAGACCCATATTTTTTATTCACGGTGCAAATGACGAAAGAATTCCTGTTAAAGAAGGAAAAAAATTATATGCTCTCGCCGGCGAACCCAAAGAGTTTTGGGAAGTTTCCGGCGCCGACCATATGGAATCGCATAGCAAAAATCCGCTTGAATATGAGAGTAGAGTCGGCGAATTTTTCCGAAAGTATTTGAAATGAGAATTTTTTTAAATCCGCAAGAAATTCAGAAATTTATAAAAAAGATTAAGCAACAGAATAAATCAATCGGTTTTGTACCGACAATGGGTGCATTACATCAGGGTCATATTTCTTTAATCCGTCGTGCAAGAAAAGAAAACGATATAGTTGTTGTCAGCATTTTTGTAAATCCGACACAATTTGGTCCCAAAGAGGATTTCAGCAAATATCCAAGACCAGTTAAAAAAGACATCAATGTATGTAAAAACGAAGGCGTGGATTTAGTTTTTGCTCCAGAACCGTCTGAAATGTATCCTGAAAATTATCTTACTTACATAACGGTTGAAAAATTGTCGGATATAATGTGCGGCAAATTCCGCCCCGGACATTTCAGAGGGGTTGCAACTATTGTTGCTAAACTTTTTAATATCGTTCAACCGGACAGAGCATATTTTGGATTAAAGGATTTCCAACAGTCGGTTATTGTTAGAAAAATGGTAACAGATCTCAATTTTCCTGTAAAAATTATTACCTGCCCGATAGTTCGCGAAAAAGACGGTCTGGCATTATCCAGCAGAAATGTCTATTTATCCTACGAAGAAAGAAAAAAGGCGGTATCACTTTCCCGCTCTTTACAAACTGCAAAAAATTTGATAAAATACAAACATGTAAAATCGGCGGAAAAAATAATTTCCGGAATGAGAAAAATAATTTTGCCGAGAGTTGATAAAATTGACTACATAGATATTCGGGATGCCGAAACGCTTGAAGAATTAAAATATATCAAAAAAAAAGTTGTAATCGCAGTTGCTGTTTCCGTCGGCAAAACCCGTCTTATTGATAATATAACCGTTTAAGGAGGATAATTATGTTTTACCTTTTCAAAAAATCATTTTTTGTAAAGCCGAAACTTTTGTTTAAGTATGTTGTCTATGCGCTTTTAACCGTTGTTTTTACATCAGTTTGCATCCTTGTTGTAATGAGAAGGACAATTTATACCACCGATGCGCTTGAAAATTTGGTTAGCGAATCGGAAATCCGTGCGGTACAGTCGGCAATTATGGAGTCATGGTGGATACCGGTCTTAATTTTGCTGGTTGTCATCGGTATTCAGAGTTTGATAAGATTTCATAAAATAATAGGTCCGATTTATGCCCTTGAAAAAGTTATCGCGATGATAAAGGGCGGACATATAGGCGGACATATTTCTCTTCGGAAGGGCGACGAATTAAAAGACTTAGCATTAGAAGTAGAAGATATGTCAAACGCATTAAAAAGTTATGTGAAAAAAGATAGAATTATAATTGCTGAAATTTCCGATGAACTTGACAGCATCGCAAAATTATCAAATCAAGAGGAGTTGAAAAACCGTCTGCCCGGGCTAAAAAATAAACTTTCCGAAATTACAAGTGATTTTAAGTTAAACGATTAAAAGTCGCTCGCAAGCAAATATTTCCACGGGGACTTCCTTCGGTCGCTTCTGAATGGTATAGGTCGCAAATTCAAAAACTGCAGAAATTTCTTGCTTCGCTCCGCGATTAGAGTGGTGAAAAAATAAGGGTCGCTCGTTCCGTAATTAAAGAGATGTAAAAATGGCAAATCCGCTTTACATAAGTTATACCCATCTTTCAACCTATCAGCAGTGTCCGTTAAAATATAAATTTCATTTTATAGACGGTCTCGGCACGCTTTACCGTCAGGAAAGACCATATTTTTCTTTCGGGGACAGTGTTCATCAGGCATTGGCAAAGTTTTTTAAGATAGATGATTTTTCAAAGAGAACTCTGGATACTCTTCAGAATTTATTAAAGCAGAGTTGGGTTTCCAAGGGTTACGCATCAAAAGAGGAGGAAGCCGACTGGAAAAGCCAGGCGCTTTCTGTTCTGGAAAAATTTTATAATACCGCCGACCTAAAAATAAAGCCGCTTTACCTTGAGGACTTTTTCAGGATTTCCGTAGGGGATAATATTCTTGCCGGGAGAATTGACAGAATTGACAGAACTTCCGACGGGTATGAAATTATTGACTACAAAACAAACAGGAATCTTCCAAAGCAGGAAGAAATGGAAAATGATTTGCAACTTGCGATTTATCAACTTGCATGCGCAAAAAAATATAAAATCATTGCCGACAAACTTTCTTTTTATTTTCTAAATTTTGACCAAAAAATGACGCTGATAAAAAACGAAGAAAATATTCATCAGACCGAGAAAAAAATTCTACAACTTGCGGATACTATTAAATCAGACAAGGAATTCAACCCGACCCCGAATCCTTTTTGCAACTGGTGCGATTACAATGTTATATGCCCGGCTATGGGCATAGGTCTTGAAGTGATAAAATCCGTGGACAAAGAAGAGGAATTTAGAAAGACGGTAAAACATCTGGAGATGATGAGAAACGACCTTTATGCACTTCACAAGGCATCCGGCGATATTGCCGGCATTCTTGAGGTATCCGTCTTGCTTGATAAAATTTTAAGCGTATTTGTGGAAATCGCAAAAGTTGAAAAAGGACTTTTGTACGTTCGTGGTGAGACCGGAAAATTTTCACCTGCCGTTGCCCGCGGTATTACGTGTTTAAACGAATTGTGTCCCGCCGGCGGCTGCGATATAAAAATTAAATATTCAGAAATAGTAAAAGACCTTACTGCCGACGAAAGGTTTGCCCATATTTCTAAAAAGATACAGGGTATAAAATCGGCGCTCATTCTTCCTCTGACAGTCAGCGAAAGAACTGAGGGAGTGTTAATTTTGATGAATAAAAAAAACAGGACGGAATGGGGAAATTACGATCTGGTTTTTTTGGGCAACCTTGCCGACAGCGCCGCTATTTCGCTTCACAACGCCCAACTATACGAACTTGCGATTACCGACGGACTGACGAAACTTTTTATTCACAGGTATTTTCAGAATCGGTTAGACAGCGAACTAATACGTGCGAAAAGATACAACTCAAATATCTCGCTTTTGATGTTGGACATTGACCATTTCAAAAAGGTGAACGATACCTACGGTCATCAGGAAGGCGATTATGTGCTTAAAAAATTTGCAAAAATAATTTCAGACCATGTCAGAAAGGTTGACATTGCTGCAAGATACGGCGGCGAAGAGTTCGCCATAATTCTTCCGGAAACCGGTATAACGGGGGCGGAACAGGTAGCGGAACATCTTCGTTATCTTATTGAGAAAGAAGAGTTCACGATTGACGGTAAATCCGTGCCGATAACGGCAAGCGTTGGTGTTTCATCCTGGGATAAAGTTGTAAGCAAAGAGGAATTTATAGAGCAGGCGGACAGGGCGCTTTATCAGGCGAAACACGAAGGAAGAAACAGAGTGTGCAAATTTTCATCAAATCAGTAATAGCCATATCATTAATACCGCTCGCATTCGGACTGTTAATATCATTCGGAAAACTTGCCGTTTCGCTGATACCTTTAAGTTCTTCCGAAATCTGGTTTCTAACAGGTTTTGTGATTTTTTTTGCGGTCTTTCTGATAAAAACTGTTCCCGGCAGAGTATATGTTTTCGGTCATGAGCTGACGCACGCATTTTGGACGATTTTGTTCAGAGGAAAAATTAAAGAATTTAATGTATCTTCAAAAAACGGAAGTGTTGTTGCGACCAAAAGCAATTTTTTAATATCTCTGGCGCCGTATTTTTTTCCCGTCTATACTTTTTTAATAATTTTTATTTTTTATATTTTGGCTTTTTTTCTTCCCGTTTCAAAATATATTGAGTGGTTGTTTTTTTTCGTCGGGATTTCATACTCTTTTCATATTTTTTTGAATTTTGAGTCGTTATCAATAGGTCAGTCGGATGTAAAAAAAACCGGTAAAATATTTTCATATATCGTTATAGCAATTCTGAATATTATTATAGCGGTTGTCGTGCTCAAATTTATAACACCGGATAAAATCGCTTTGAAGAGGTATTTTTTTGAATCATGGACAGTTGCGTTAAATTTATGCGAATTTGCTTGGAGGCACTTGACAGAACTTTATAATTTGATATAATAAAACAAAAAAGAGGGGTGTAATTATGTATGCGATAATTGAGGCAAGCGGAAAACAGTATAAGGTGGAAGAAGGTAATACGATAAAAATGGATTTACTTGACAAAAAACCAGGCGATATGGTTGAGTTTAAATCAATTTTTACATCGGACAAAGGCAAAAAAATCAGCACTGATTCGGCAAAAGTAACAGGTAAAGTAGTCGGGAACATCAAAGACAAAAAAATAATCGTATTCAAAAAAAAGCCGAAAAAGGGCTACAAAAAAACAATCGGTCACAGACAGAATTATACTGAAGTGGAGATAGTGAAAATAGGTTAGGAGGCAGTGAATTAGTTTATACGAAAGAGGATTAGTTTAAACGACAGAGAATTAGATATTGCTTGACTAATTCTCTAATTCTCTAATTCTCTAATTCTCTAATTCTCTGATGTTAACATGGCTCATACAAAAGCTCAGGGTTCATCGGGTAACGGTAGGGATTCTGCCGGCAAGCGGTTGGGAGTAAAATGTTTTGAAGGCGAAGTTATTCCGGCGGGAAGTATTATTGTGAGGCAGCGCGGCAGAAAATATCATGCGGGAATAAATGTCGGTATCGGCAAAGACGATACGCTTTTTGCAAAGATTACCGGCAAACTTAAATTTCAATGGGCATCCGGTGATAAAAAAAAGGTAAGCGTAATTCCGTCTTAAATTATTTTTTAACCACAGATAAATCCCGCAAGCGGGACAGGCGCCGATTTACGCAGATAATTCTTAATTCTTATTTTTATCTGTGTCCATCTGTGTTCATCTGTGGTTTCTTTTTTTATGTTTATAGATAAAGCGAAACTTTTTATTAAAGCGGGAAAGGGAGGTGACGGATGCCTTTCTTTTCTTCGTGAAAAATACAAACCTTTTGGCGGTCCTAACGGCGGCAACGGCGGCAACGGCGGCGATGTAATAATTGTCGGCGATGAAAATTTCACAACGCTTTTGGATTTGCAGAGACATTCTCATTACAGAGCAAAAGAAGGCGAACAGGGCAGGGGCAACAATTGTTACGGAAAATCGGCGGAAAATCTTGTAGTAAAAGTTCCGCTCGGCACGGTTGTTAAAAAAAACGGCGTTATTATACAGGATATAACAAAACACAATCAGGAATTTATTGTTGCCGCCGGCGGTCGCGGAGGAAGAGGCAATGCGTCATTTAAGTCATCAAAAAATACCGCGCCCCGTATTAAGGAATTAGGTCAGCCGGGTGAGGCATTCACGGCAGAACTTGAACTTAAATTAATCGCGGATGTCGGGATTATTGGCTATCCCAACGCCGGCAAGTCAACTTTTTTGGCGAAGGTCTCGCAGGCAAGACCAAAAATAGCGGATTATCCTTTTACTACTTTATCGCCCAATTTGGGCGTGGTTAATTTCTATGACAAAACACTCGTTTTTGCGGACATACCGGGACTTATTGACGGTGCTGCGTCCGGCAAGGGCTTGGGTCATGATTTTTTGAGACACATAGAACGAACAAAAATTATTCTTCATATTGTTGACGCTTTCGGATATGACAACAAAAATGCCTATTCAACTTACATCGCGATAAATAAGGAGTTGAAAAAGTATTCTTTGAAACTTGCCAAAACATTACAGGTTATAGCAATCAATAAAATTGACATACCGTCTTCGGAAAAAGCGCTCAAACTTTTCAAAAAAAAAGGAAAAACCGTTTTTCCGATTTCGGCGGTAAACGGCGACGGCTTACTTCCGCTATTGGAAGCAATTTTCAAGAAAATTGAGAAGGTAAAAGAGGAAAAACCGGTTGAAATAAAAAGCACTCACTATAAATACGAGCCGGAATTTTCTATTCGTAAAAAGGGAAATGTTTTTGAAATTACAGGCAGAAAAATATTTGACCTTGTAGCGATGACCAATTTCAAGGAATTAGAATCAGCGAGAAGGTTTCAGAATATACTGAAAAAAATGGGTATTGACCAGCGGCTAAAGGAAGAAGGCATAAAAACCGGCGACACGGTTAGGGTGGGAAGTTATGAATTCAGTTATGAAGAATAGGGTTGTCGTAAAAATCGGAAGCGGACTTGTTGCATCGCAGGAAGTTATCTCTAAAATCTCCGAGGAACTCGCTTCGTTTCACAACATGAAAAACGAGGTTATTATTGTTTCCTCCGGCGCTATTGCGACGGGTATGTTAAAATTGGCTCTCAAAAAAAAGCCATCTGATTTACCTTCAAAACAGGCCGCCGCATCTGTTGGTCAGGTCGGACTGATGAATAAATGGACAAATGTCCTTTTAAAATACAATATTCCCGTTGCCCAGATTCTTCTTACAAAAAATGATTTTGAAGATAGGAACAGATACCTTAACGCAAGAAACACGATTTTGAAACTTTTATCGTGGGGAGTAATTCCTGTCATCAACGAAAATGATACCGTTGCGACGGAAGAAATAAATTTCGGCGATAATGATACGCTTTCGGCAATCGTTGCCTCAAAAGTGAACGCCGACCATTTGATAATTTTTACCGATGTTGACGGCCTTTACAAAGAGAATCCGAGAAAAAATAAAAATGCGGAACTGGTTTTGGAGATAAGAAAAATTTCCGGTGATATTGAAAAATATGCAACATCCGATGCCGGTTGCGGATTTTCCGTCGGCGGAATGTTATCAAAAATAGCGGCGGCAAAAATTGCAACTGCATCCGGTGTTGAAACACATATAGCAAACGGCAGAAAAAATGTCTGCATCTCGGATATAATTTCCGGTCGTGTAAAATGCACAAAATTTTTGACGGATATTAAAATTGACGGTAAAAAGAAATGGATTGCCTTCGGGGCAAGCGTTTCCGGAAAAATTTTCGTTGATGAAGGCGCCGCAAAAGCAATACTTGAAAAAGGTAAATCACTGCTGCCTTCGGGCATTACGAAAATTGAAGGAAATTTCACAAAAGGCGCTGTTGTAAGTATTGTCCATAAGCAAAAAGAAATCGCCAAAGGTCTTGTTTTCTATTCATCGGATGAAATAGAAAAAATCAAAGGACACAAATCCAAAGACATAGAAAAAATCCTCTGCCGAAAGGACTACGACGAAGTAATCCACCGCGACAATCTTACGGTGATAAGTTAATGACAGAATCAGATAAAAAAATCACAAAACAAAAAATCCAAAAACTTGTAGAAAAATACGAGGCAGAAAAAATTGCCGGGAAAATCCCGCAATACACGGAAGCCGAAACAAAAACGGGTTTTATAGAGCCGCTGTTTCAGGCACTCGGCTGGGACACACAGAACCGGGACGAAGTTGGGCTTGAAACAAACATCTCCGGTGGCAGGGTTGATTATTCGTTTAAGCTCGGCGGTATCGTAAAATTTTTTGTTGAAGCGAAACCTCTGAAAGCCGACCTCAATAATCCCGAATACAGTCAACAGGCGATAAATTATTCATGGCACAAAGGCGTTGTTTGGGCAATTCTTACCGATTTTGAATCAATAAAAGTTTTCAACGCCGAATGGAAAGAAGACATTGAAAAAGCAAAAGCGTTTGATTTGCAATATACGGATTATTTGAATGATTTTGATACACTATGGTTATTAAGCAAAGAAAGTATTTTGTCGGGTCAACTTGATAAGTGGTCTGAAAAATTCGGAAAGAAAACCAAAAAACAGCCCGTCTCAAAACAAATTCTCGCCGACCTGCTTGCCGCAAGAACGAAACTCACAAAAAATATCCTCAAATATCCACGGCTGAATAAAATTTCTGAAACGGAACTTGACGAAGCGGTTCAACGCATTCTTGACCGCCTCATTTTTATCAGGACTTGCGAAGATAAAGGAATTGAACAAAAGCATCTGCTTTCTGCGGTGAGGGATAGAAGGCAGGTTTTGAACGAAGAACTAAAAAAAATATTCCGCGAGTTTGACGATGGATACAATTCTAAACTTTTTGACAAGCATATTTGCGATGACCTGACGATTGACGACGAAGTTCTGAAAGAAGTTATTGAGTCGCTGTATCAGACGCAAGACGGCAACATTCATTACGATTTCGGCGCCATAAATGCCGATGTTCTCGGCAATATTTACGAGCAGTATCTCGGACACATTCTTAAAAAAACATCCACAACGACAAAACTGAAAGAAACCCACCAGCACAGAAAAGAACAAGGGATTTATTACACGCCGACTTACATCGTTGATTACATAGTAAAAAACACCGTTGGTGAAGTGTTGAAAACTGCGAAACCCAAAAATGTGCGGAAATTAAGAATTCTTGACCCCGCCTGTGGAAGCGGCTCATTTTTAACCGCAGCATATGACGAACTTTTCAATTACTGGATAGGACAAAACGAAAAACAATCCGAATTCGGGACTGTTCAAAAAACTGAAATACTCTCAAACAATATCTACGGAGTTGACCTTGATAAGCAAGCGGTAGAAATTACGCAGGTGAACCTGCTATTGAAAAATCTTTACAGACGTGAACGCCTGCCGATGTTAAAAAATATCAGATGCGGCAATTCACTTATTGACGACCCCCAAATCGCCGGTAAAAAAGCATTCAACTGGGAAGAAGAATTTCCTTTTGTCCGTCATTCTGAGGCGAAGCCGAAGAATCTCG
Organism: Elusimicrobiota bacterium; assembly: GCA_041658185.1. Lineage (GTDB taxonomy): Bacteria > Elusimicrobiota > UBA8919 > UBA8919 > UBA8919 > UBA8919. The sequence goes on along the minus strand of JBBAAR010000001.1, from coordinate 1,162 downwards.
CCTTTAAGAATGTACAGAGCGAAGAATCCCAAAACGGCTTTGATGTCATAATCGGCAACCCGCCGTATGTGAGACCTCATAAAATTACCATAAATGACAAGGAATTTTTTTGGGAGAAATATAAAACGTTTAAAGCAAAATCGGATATATATAGTTGCTTTATGGAAAGAGGAATAGATTTATTAAAGGAAGGGGGATTGTTCTCATTTATTGTTCCTCATACTTGGACATCATTAGAAAGTTTTTTTGAAATAAGAAAATACATAATGGAAAATTGTAGGATTGTTAAATTAGTACAACTACCTCAAAAGGTATTTCAGGAAGCAACCGTAGAAACAACTATTTTCGTACTGCAAAAAGAAAAAAATAAAAGTAAAAGTAAAAGAAACAACAATAAAATAATAGTTGAATCGCTTAATGAAATAGGCAATTCAATTTTTGTTAAAAAATTTAGTCAAAAACAAATTTTATCCAATCATCTTTATAATTTTGAGTTATACACAGATGTTATTGCCAATACGCTTTTGAATAAAATAAAGTCAAAAGGCAAACTGCTTGAAACTTTTATCGAATTCTGTTATGGGTTGAAAACGGGTGATGATGAAAAATTTTTATCGCAAGAATCAAAGAATGATAATTATAGGAAATTGTTGAGGAGTAAGGATATAGGAAGATATTCTAAATCATTTAAAGGGGAATATGTTTGGTATGTCCCAGACCAAATGATTGAAAATAAACTTACTGCAAGACCCGGGAACAAACAGAGATTCGAAAATGAAAAAATAGTGGTTGCGAGGATGGGAAAAAAGGTAGAGGCAACTTATGACGATGAAAAATATTATATTAAAGATGGAATGCTACTATTGAAAAAGTCAATTGAGCTTAAATATATTCTTGGAATATTAAATTCAAAATTAATTAATTATTTTTATGGGAATTATTTTATTACAATTGATGTCTTAAAAAACGCTTTATTAAATTTGCCAATAGCTGAAACGGATAATAATACAAAGAAAAAACTTATCGCCTATGTAGAAAAAATGCTTGACTTAAACAAGCAACTTCAGAAATTCGGCGACAAAATTACCGACGAGCGAAAACGCATGGAATCCGAAATCCAAAAAACAGACAAAGAAATTGATAATATAGTTTATAAACTTTA